>CAYPDF010000005.1:0-236045 GCA_964409415.1 uncultured Ohtaekwangia sp.
CCTGTTCAGAACTTGCATCTTAAAGAACGATGACGTGCATGGCGCACACAAAAAAAGACTCGCCCCTTCAGACGAGTCTACAAATTGAGAGAGCCTTAACCCGTTAAACCCCCACTCCCTTCCCCTTTGTTCTTTTCTTCCCCTTCTTCGTCTCCCCCTCCTCATCCACTTCCTGTTTCTGAGTTTCCTTTTTATCCTGGGACTTGCCCTGATCTGGTTTTTCCCTTTTCTCAATGCCTTGAAACTGCTTCTGCATTTTGGCATCGTACAAATCCAGACTCTTGAATTGTGGATTGGCTGCCACAAACATTTTTTCGTCCTTCCCTTCCTTAACGAAAGTTACTTGAGTGAGATTCCCCTTTTCAAGTGATTTCAAAAGTGTTACTTTCTGATCAGCCTCCACTTGTTCCCTAATTGGATATTTGGCAATGGTCATCTCCAGATCGTATCCATAGCCTGCGTGGTACTGCTTTACCTTATAATTATCGTTCTTGTCCTTCTCCTGGAAGTCAAGCTGAAGCCATGCATTGTAAGGCTGGCCTTCCTTGTTGTTCAAATCTTTGTTGACTGCGCGTCCATTTAAAAGATTGTATGCTTCCTTCGCGGTGATTCCAGAACCCTTGGTAATGTAAAAGGTTTGCTTTCGTTCCAATTCCGGGTTATCCGTTTTAAGTGTGGCGTGATAGCGGTTCAGAAAATACATATCCGATTGATCCGACTTCTTAAAGTCAATCTCGTAGGCTACCTTATCATTTAATCCGTTCTTCGTAAACTCACCTATTAGATTGAGTTTAAACTCCATTGGCTGCTCCTTGATCTTATTTTCAAGATCATTATTCAGCTTATCACCAAAGCCCAAATACTTCAGGCTGTTTTTTAGAAAATCAAGATTGTTAGTATTCATAATCGATTTTTTTAAAAGTTTGAAATAGTCTTCTTGCTCGGAAACCATAATTCTTTTACTCGATCAAGCGAGCATTGACAATGGTTTTATTTTTTACTTGAAGTTTGAGGTTTCTCCCTCCATTATGTTCAAACATTTCAAATGTGAGAAGTTTAGCGTCAGGGATAGTAAACTTTTCCAAAGCATAAACCACATCAGTAGATGTGCCACCCTTAATTGTTTCGTCATTACCATAAACATAAATAGGCGTTACATCCACCTCTTGCGAGGCAGTACGCTTTGCTCTGACCTGGTCCTTGATATAGAACCTTAGAAAATCCACATCATAATTGAGGTTGGATTGATTGACTATTCTAAAGTGATAGAAGATGACATCATTCTTTACGTAAATTCCATTTAATGAAAGTGCCATTTTGTACTTCCTTTCCCTTATAAATCTCACGGATCGTTTTGTATTAGAGATCCCTCTGGAATAATTCTCCAAATCGGTCTCTGTCATTTGTGTTTTAAAGATCATGGAAGAAAGTTTGCCCGGCTCCTCTTGAACATCGTCTATTCGTAAAATCAAATTACCCGGTTCTCTTGAGTAGTTGATTGTGAATTCATGGATTGCACCATCGGCAGTAATCACCGTAAGGTTTGTTTCGGGAAAGTCCTCTCTGGACGCTTTAAGTTGAAGGACGTTCTCAACGCCTTTAGCTTTTTGGGCCAATACATCAAGACTGCCTCTATCAACGGATTTGATAACAGCAGGGAAAAGAAGGCTTGACGTTTTGTTGTACGTAACTTCTAACGGGTGAACCTGAACGGGAGTCTGGCTATTCGCGTTTTTCAGCATCAATAGTAACAGCACTCCCAACATGATTTTTGTAATTGTGTTCATTGTATTAAGTGTATATCATTCAAACTTTGTATCCTTTAGCAGTATCCGATAGCCTGATTTAACCGTAACTTTTACCAGCTTGGCTTTTTTGCTGAGCAACCCTTTAGTCGCTTCGATACCGGCACTGGCAGCTTGCGCTCCAATGGAAGGATCAAGAGACATAAGCTGAATATTTTGCATGGCATCATCGGACGCTTGCTTAGCAGCATCACGGGTAATGGCACCAGGAATATAAATGCCTTCCAAACCATCCATGTCGTAAGCTGTGAGTGATATAGGAAGTAACGAGTTTCCAGTTCGGATCGAGCCTACTTCAATGGTAAGCCTCTCGCCATTGATCGAACAAACACCAAAAACAAACTGGTTTCTTGGAATATGGTTACCGTTAATATAGATGTCATTTAACAATCGCATCTTAACGGTTGCGCCAGCCACCAGCTCTTGTGTATCATGAATTACCGCTTCAAAACTGTTTTCATCCTGCTTTTCTACTTGTAGCATTTCATCGCCTAAGCCATAAAAGGAATTTTGCCTAACCGGAATTAAAGTAGAGTGATCAGGTGTAAACTTTTCATCGGTTTGGGGTGTAGCCGCCCCGGCAGGCGCGAGAAGCGTAATATCATCTGTACTTTTGTATGACTTAACTTCAAATACACTCTCCTTCTCTTTCTGGCTGTTGGCTTTCATTTTCTCCATCACTCTTTCAGGATGCTGGATATCCAGAATTTTCTCAAGCACCGCACCAATCTGTGCCATCTCAGGATCGGAGGTGTTGTTATCATTCATCATTTCCATCATTTGCTCCAGTTTCTCCACGTCAGATGAAAACTGAGGATCGGAATTCGTTACAGGTTCTTCTGAACTGGCAAAAGATTCCGCAGGTGCAGGCTTGTTAATTTCACTATAAAGTTCTTCAAGTTTGCGATTGACACGTTCTTCATTCTCGTCAATCGCCAGTCTATCTCTGGCCGGAAATGAGTCTATCAGATTGCTTTGCAATTCAGCCTCTGTCTTAGCTTGTTTCTCTTGCAGTGACTGAAAAGTTACGAGATCAAAGTATGGATCGCTTTCCCTGGCATCTTCAAACTTTGCAGAATCACGTTCCGCGATTTCATAAAGGCTAAGTTTGTCCCAGACTTCCTTGTCGTGAAATTTGGCATCAGGAAGTTCAAGGTTCAATCCTTCCGTTTCCAATGATCTTGCCTGCACTGGTGATCCTTGTCCACCACCCAATGCCCAGAACATCATTGTAATAAAGGGTAGTACCAGCAGGGGTAGCACCATTAGAAGTTTGCGTCTTTGTAAAATTTTTTGAGAATGTTTCATATATAGTTGTTATTGGTTATTACTTGCTAGTTCTGTTCCGCGGTTTATTTGGAACGCTATCGTATGGTACAATAGAAGGGAATGTGATCACACCGTTCCTCTTAAGAGAATCATTCCTCTCTCCATTTATAGAAGTGGTTATTAGCAGTAGACAAATCAGGCTTACTATTATCCCCAAGGCCACGAACAGCTTTTTTTGCGTATTGAGCGAAAGTCTATTGACTTGCTTATTTAAAGACAATGCAATTCCTTGTTTAACTTTTACATAGAAGTCAATAACTATATTCTTGACTTTCAATTGCTCTTGGTTTGGCTTCATAGTTACCTATTCTCCGTTTTTAAGTCATGATTTTGAAGGGTGCTCCACTTTTCAATCAGAAACCCGTGTGGGTTGTTATCTGATCGAGATACATTCCTCAGGTAACCTTCGGTGACGAGCAGACGGGTTACTATTGAGGTGGTACGAATCAGTTTTTGCTTTGCGTAGCATTTGAAATAGAAAGGGTATTGATCGATGCTTATTCTAATGCTGTCAAAAGCAATCTCCTGACTGATGTTACCAGAAATGACATTGGAGTAGTACCGGTTCTCCTTCAGGTTATCGTACTGTCTCTTGGCTGAGGCATCCGCCAAATACAATGCTTTGGTAATATTGGATTGAATAACCCTGTCATCCGGATCGAGAGTAAAAAAATGATAATGAAACATGCGCACGTGATCTTTAGCCTCCACGGGTATGTTATCTTTCCTTTCCGCTGACCAGGCTTCCAATGCTTTTCCGTTGGATAAAATATATATCCGCGCTTGTGTCTCTGAAATGAGCTGGTAGCTCTTGAAGACAGTATAGCAGCAAACCACGCCACTGATTGCCATTAGCAGAAATGAAAATAACCTGATGTGCTTGAATGCCGAGTCAATATTTTTTAGTTGCTGAAACATTTTCTAGTCGATAATTAATTGGTCAATTGTCAAAAAAGTCTTAAGACTTTCCTGAAAGTTTATTGTGCATATATCCGCTGGAACCAGGATTACTATCCCCTCCTCCAACGCTTGACGAAATACTTTTTACAGATTGAGTTACGGAAGTAGCAGCAGCACTTGATCCAGCGATAGCAGCTGTAGTTGCCACTCTTGTTCCGCCTGTGAATACATTACTCGATTTATGAGCCAAAGCATAGCCTCCTCCTGCATGAACAATGTAGTTGGCAACGCTGGGTACGGTAAAATATCCAACGATCCCGATTACAAGAAAAATGAGGTAAGCAGTATCTGTCGCACTAAAAAAAGTATCACCGTATTTAATGACTTGCTGAATATCAATCTTCAGCATGTTCTCCTGAATTTTTCCGATGATGCTCCCGAAAATATTTGCTACAGGCAACCAAAGGAAAACGCTGATGTACCTGGCGAGCCAAACAGTCAACGTATGCTGGAAACCATCAAACACGGCAAAGCCAAATACCAGCGGTCCCAAAATGGCAAGCACAATTAAATAGAATGTTCTTATCGTGTTAATGCACAATGCTGCCGCTTCATATAGAATATGAAGGATTTCAGACATCCATTGTTTGACTGTATTCTTGAAATTGTAGGAAGCCTTTGCCATGGCAAACTTGATATCATTTCCCATTCCATCGAGCGTGCCTTCCGTTGTTCCACTCGGGTGAGTGTATCGGTACCATTTATCCCGGTCACCACTGCCATCAGGTCCAATGTACATTTGCCATGAAGGTGTCTTTTTTATGGCATCCTCCTTCATTTTGAGTAAGTAGGCAATGGCATTGTTAGAACCTCTTACCATTCCGGCAGTGCCAGTCACGGTTGGCTTAAGAATTCCATTTATCAATGCGATCACATAGGGGAAAATCAAAATGCAGAAACCCAAAGCAAATGGTCTGAGTAAGGGATAAAAATCTATCGGTTCCGCGTTGGCCAGTTGCCTCCATACCCTTGACGATATATACCACAGCGCTGCAAAGGCCGCCAACCCTCGGCCAACCCCGATTAGTTTATTGCACAATGGCAACATGTCTGCATATAGTTGATCCAATACACTTTGCAGGCTGTGGATTTCCCCAACAAAGCTCTGAGCTTTTACTGAGCCAGGCATGCAAATAGCAATGAGGAGAAATATTTTAAGTAAAGTTTTTTGTCTCATAATCATACTTCAATTGATACCATATAGATGTTGCATGGTCTTGACATCATTCCGTGAACTTGCGCGTTGAATGGCGAGTAACTGAGTACTGTTGTTAAAGTCTCGTAGAAACACCAGCTTACTTTCCATATCATAGAAGATTCGGTCAATAGCCTTCATGCGTTCATCATCAGTCATCCTCAGTTTTGTGGCCGTGATGATCATGATGAGGTCATCAATGTTTCGTACACTGGCATTGAACAGAAAAGCATAAACATGAGACAGGTATTCCAGTTCCTCCAGGTTGAATCCGGGATCTTGTCTAAAGCGGCTGTTCGCGCGTTTGTATTCTTGAAGTAAAAGTTTCTGATAACTGATGATGAAGGGTATGCGTTTGTAATTTCTGACCTCAGGATTTACAGCCATCAGACCATCAAAAAACAGTTGATGTAGCTTGTAATTCCCCTGAGCCACCCGGCTTATTGTATTGTATCCCCTATCCAGAATTTTATATCCCCAATACATATTGTCAAGAATCTGTCGAAGTTGATTCAACTTTTCCCAGTTGAGAATAAGTTGTTGTGTTTCGGCAGCCTGACCATAAGAACTCAGACTGGAACTGAGACACAGACATGCTAGAATAATTATTTTCCTCATGTTGGGTTAGGTTAGACCGTTCAATTTCTTTAGTAGCTCCGCCTCACGTTTCTCCTTTTCTCTTTGCCTGTTCAGCAAGCTTACTTCGTCAGTAAATACCCTGACAAAATGATGCTTGTCTAAGCTGTCCTCGTACAATTTGTCGATCCGCTCCATTCGGGCATCATCTTCCATTTCTGTTTTGTCTGTCCTGATAATTGACAGGAGTTCTGAAATAGAGGCATCAGATAGGTACAGCATATTCAGGTAAACCTGGCCCACATATCGAATTTCCTGTGGCGTGAAGTTCTTGTTGGACTTGCAATAGTTATTTACCGTTTTGAGATTCCGAATGATGTAAACCTGAAACGCGATTATATCAGCCACCTTTGCTGAGTTTGCAATGTGTGGATTCACTTTCTTAAGGGAACTAAAAAAGTCCCGATGAAGATTAAAGTCACCATTCTTGATATTATGTATTGTATTTAGGCCATGATAAGCTATCGTAATACCCTTCCTTAAATTATCCAGATGGATTTTGAGTGCAGCTATTTGCTCGTAGTGGTACTTTTTCTGCGTCTTCTTCTGTTTAAACCATTCGTTCCAGGTCTGGGCTTTCAAACTTGAAAAACCGAGAATGAATATGACTATCAGGAAATATCGATTTTTAGTTGTGCTTGCTTTCATGGGTTTCAAATTATTCAAGATCATATAACTTTTTAACAGACTCAATTTCATGCTCGTCCCTGGCACGATTCAGACTCAACTGAATATTCTGGTTGTTGAATTGTTGTAGATCAGCATAGTTCTGTTCTACTCGCTCTCCGGTTTCATTAATCATTTCAAGCCGTTTGGCATCAGACATCTGGGTGCGGAAGGAGTTAATCACCAGAAATAGTTGATCAATGTTGTAAACACTTTCGTTTAGAATACCGGAATAAACGACATACATATAGTCAATCTCAGACTTGGTAAAATGTTTGTCCTGATTGATCATCTGCCACATAAAGCGGTAACGCTCGATGATTTGCTTTTGCCGCTGAACGATGAGGTGAATTCTTTTATAGGTGGAAATCGTGTTCCGCACTTTCCACAGTTCATCATAATACTTCTTGTAGAGCAACCTTTGCTTTTCCGTCCATTGAGCGATTTCTGTCAGCTTGAATTGGGAAAGTTTATTCTCCAAAGTCTTCTGGAGGTTTTGAAGCCAGATGGTTTTGTTTTGCAGCCGCTGAATCATCAGGTCAATAGCCCTCAATACTTTCGCCACACCCTTCTTAATCAATGCTATTATCCAGGCTGGAATAGCGGCCTGGGTCTGTTGAACAGGTGCAGCTACCATGCAAAAGGCTGCAAAAAAAATTATCAAAAGTGATTTGCGTAATCTGTTCATAGCTTATGCATTATTAAGGCGCATATCATTGGCCAGTTCTGCGATCCCCTTGCGTATATCACCATTCCATTTCTTGGTATAGGATTGTACTTTCATTTTTTCAGATTCTTCTGTGGTGTAAGCCAGGTATTCTTCCAGAGAAACTTCGGTAGCATAAACCTTGGACAGCATTCCTCCCAGACTGATAAAAACTTCTTTATATTTCCTATTAGGATCGTTTGCCTTATTAATAGAGAGCACGAGGGCTTTCTCCTTTTCCGTGAGTCCAAGTAATTCCTGTATCTGGTCAAACTTGTTTTGGTACTTGCTTTGATCCAGAAGAATCTTGCAATCTGAGTTATTGATGATGGCCTGCTTGACGATGGGAGAACTAATAATATCTTCCACTTCCTGTGTTACCACTATGGCCTCTCCAAAAAACTTCCGAACTGTTTTAAACAAGTACTTGATGTATTCGGCCATCCCCTCTCTGGCAATTGCCTTCCACGCCTCTTCGATCAGTATCATTTTGCGAATACCTTTGAGTTTCCTCATCTTGGAGATAAAGACCTCCATGATGATAATGGTTACCACCGGGAACAGAATTGGGTGGTCTTTAATGTTGTCCAGCTCAAACACAATGAACCGCTCTTTTAGCAGATCAAGATTTTCCCTGGCATTCAATAAATAATCAAACTCCCCTCCTTTATAATAGGGCCTTAGCACATAAAGGAAATTTTCAACGTCAAAATCCTTCTCTTTGACTTTATCCTCTTTCAGGATGCCTACAAACTCATTTTTCAGGAATTCATAAAAGGAATCGAAGCAGGGAAATATTCCCTCATCCGGCCTTCGGCCACCTTCTCCCTCGGGAGAAGGGGAATTTAGGTGCTCATAGTAGAGTTTAAGAGCGATGGATAAAGCCACGTACTCCGACCGCTTGAAAGTTTCATCATCCTTTTTCCAGAGTGCCAGTAGTAAAGTCTTGATGCTCTCCCGCTTCTCCGTATCAAGCACATCACCTTGTCCAATATAGAAAGGGTTAAAGCGGATAGGATTTGCCTCATCATAGGTGAAGTAATATCCATTCACCAAATCACACAGTCCTTTGTAGGAATGGCCCACATCCACGAGCACGACATGTGTTCCCTGCTCATAATAAGAACGGACCATGTGATTGGTGAAGAATGATTTACCGCTGCCCGAAGGCCCCAGAATAAACTTGTTGCGATTGGTACAGATACCTTTCTTAACAGGCTCATCAGAAATGTCAACATGAACAGGTCTGCCAGTAAGTCTGTCCCCAAGCCTGATGCCCACCGGACTTATTGAGCTATGGTAGCTTGTCTCGAGGTTGAGAAAGCACGTGGCCTGTTCAGCAAACGTGTCAAATGTATCATTCATGGGAAAGTCGGCCTCGTTACCGGGAAGTCCCGCCCAATAGATTTGAGGAGTTCCATCTGTCTGGCTACCGCATCCATCTGGGCAAGTGATGATGATACGCTTGTCTTAAGTTCCTTTAGTTCTGCCTTATCGTCCGTCCAAACCAGAATATTGAAGTGCGCTTTAACAGGCAGCTTCTGAGAAGAGATAGCCTCATTTAGAAAATCGTTGGTGGCATCACGACTTATCGCATTTTCTCGTGAGTAAGTAGCGAGAGACTGAAGTCTTAGTCGCTTGCTTTCAAGTTGCTTAATGGTTTTGTGAGCATCTTCAATAAATATGAATTGATTATAGATGTGGTTGCATGACAGCAACTGGCCCAATGGTGAAGTAAAGCCCACACTAAATTTGGTTTTATCCGTAGAGTATCGATCATAATTGATCCTTGATCCGCAAAGTGACGGGAGATCTTCCACATCAGCAAGTGAATACAATTGGCAGTGCTCATTTCCTATGGTGAGTCCGTCTTTGAAGTGAATGTTCCTGATGATCGGTTGATCCGTCTCAGACAATAAGAAACAGTATCGTTCCAGGAGTCCTGGCTTTGTTTTCCCTCCGATGATATCTTCATCGTTTAATCTTTCGCATTGTACAAATCCGCTATCCTTTAGAATTCTTTCAAACTGCCCCGCACCATCCAGGAACTCCTGCATTCTTTGTTGATTGAGTGGCCCTTCAGGTACCGTGCTTCTCCGGATTAAATTTGAAAAAATAGAACTTGATGGTTTTCGATTCGATGGCTTTCTGGTAATCATGACATAGCATTGGTGATCCAGGTAAGGCCTCTCATTAAAAAAACGCTCACTTGATCTTGACAAAAATGAATTGACTTGACTATCAAAGTCCGGCTGATATTTTCTGGATAGAAACCAATCTTGCTTGTGAAAAACCGTTTGATTGGGAAGTACCTTGATTGCCTTCACCAGAATTTGATGAAACTCTTCGTACTCCTGATCAGACAAAGTAAACATCTCCGGGAGCGTAAGTTTGAAAGCAAGTGTGACATCACCTTGCTTAGAGAGGATACAATCCTGTTCTACTTTGTAGATGGGAAAGACTTTAATTAAATCAATACCCTGAGCCATCCTGACTTTTGCTTTTAAGGTTCAAAAATGTTTTGCGTGACGTTGATTTGATAAAATCAGGGATGCTTGTCTTGGCCATCTTCTTCAGCAGGCCATGCTGTCCATAGGTGTCGCTCATTCTATAAACAGTCATAAACAGAATCACGCCCAGGATGAGGGTAAGCGCAAGGCAAACAAACATGTTGACTCCTATTATATAGAGTACAGCAAACAGGATCAGCAAACAGATCAATCCAGCAGCGAGCCAGGCAATGTATTGCGCCTTCAGCCCTTTGAACTCGATGGGTTTATTGATTCCTTTATTGATGGTGTAAACACTTGACACTTCGTGAGTTTTTAATTTTGAATTATTAATTTTTAGTAAATGCGAGTAGACATTCAGAAGCCTTTTTAAAGGCCGAAGAATGATCTTAGGACTGTGGCAACTATCACTAAGAAAACGCAACTGCCAAACCATGCCGCAGCTACTTTGCCAGTATCAGGGTCACCGCTGTTCCATTTTTGATAAACTTTCACTGCTCCGACCAGACCGAGTAATGCCCCGATGGCATACATCAGGCTTGTGCCGGTGGTGAAATAACTCCTAACCCTTAAGGTTGCTTCAGTGATACCCGCGTTACCATCCTGAGCATGAGATAAGGTGATTGTCAACAGACAGATTGCGAAGGCAAGCATCAGCGCCTTGCCCTTCTTCATTTTGAATTGAATTACTGGTTGCATATAGTTTGATTTTATTTAGATGATTTTGATTTACTCTGCCCGACAGGGTCTGGCCACCATGAATTGATTTCGTTCAGTTCGATTAGAAATAAATCTTGCTCTTTTAAAGAATGATAGATGGCAAGATTGACTGCCCCCTGATAAGATGTCGCAACCAATTGTGGTGCGCGTGATAACAAGGTCTGAAACAGATGAACACTTTCTTCTTTACTGCTCCCAGATATTACCTGAACTAACTCACGAACCTCATCGATGAGATGCTGTGTTGCACTTCTTAGGTTATCTTCCTCCGGTGAGATAAAATCAATTACCTCATCCTCTTCCTGATCTGGTGCAATAGCCAATGTCTCGGTCTCTGTTCTCTCCTCCCGGAGAACTGCTAGATTGCTTTCGGGCTCATATCTTGCCCTTCCCATAAAATCATCGCTCTCAAATGAATCGCTTTGATTCGATTTGGATGCAGGTAAAGCATTTACTAATTTTTTCTGTTTGAAAATGGTGACGATCTCACTACTAAATAGTAGGAGCGTACTTATTACATAGTACCCGACTACTATAATTGAAATCACGCTAAAAAATTCTGACCAGGGAATTGACTCGAACATAGCCTCCGTTTGTTTGATTCGGAGGCAAGGTGTAGACTACCTAAATGGGATATTCACAAGTTGGGGGGAAGATGGGGAAGAATTATATAGATTTAACAATTTGGTTATCATTCAAACTCTACAAAAGATTGATCCATAATCATGATGAAGTGCATACTTTTCAATCATCGGCTTAGTCACGTCTTAAGTCAGTTTGGGGGAGCTATCCGAAGTCACAGCTAAGTCAAAAAGGGAAATATTATCCTACCATTGGAAAGTAGAAGTTTCTCATTGTTGGATAATACCAATGTCGCTGAATTATTACTTGTTTATCGTCACAGTTTGTTATTTCAAAAATAGCATTGTAAGGACTCAATAAATGAAATACAACGTCTTTGATTAAAGGCTTATTAAAGCCAAAATAGAAAACATGGCAATCTATCTCCTCCTCATGCTTCAATGCCTTTTTCTCCAACGCAATTACGTTGCTCCTACAGAAGTTCAATTTATCAACAATAAGCTTATGTTCGAATTCGATTGATTTCATTACATAAAGATAAAGTAAAACTTAATCAGAAGAAACTACCAATTTGGTGAAGACTATTATTGGAGGCTTTCCTAACACGTCATGGGTTTTCTTATATTTGAATTCATTCCGTTTTCAGCGCAATTCTAGCAAACTGTCATGCAGTATAATAGAGATCATTTTCAACTCTCCGCCACAGATCTATCAAATTTCCTATCGTGTCAGCATCTTACAGGCCTTACCGCCCTTGTCGCAAAAGATGAACTTAAGGAACCTTCCTACCACGATCCCTCCTTGCAAATATTATTTGAAAGAGGGCGTGAACACGAAGCAGCTTATGTAAAACATCTTAAGTCCCAAGGTAAATCTATAATTGATATAGAGAAGCAGCCTTTACAGGCTACCATTGATGCCATGAAAAAAGGAATCCATGTGATTGTTCAGCCTACCCTTGATCAGGGACTCTGGACAGGGCGGGGGGATATTCTTATTAGATGTGATACTCCAAGCAAACTAGGTGAATGGTCTTATGAAGTACAAGACACCAAACTTTCTCAAAACACCAAAGCAGGAACTATACTTCAATTGTGTTTATACTCGGAGCTTATTACAAATATTCAAGGAGTTGCACCAAAACAACTTTTTGTGGTGACACCAGGATCTCCATTTAACATAGAGCCATACAATTTCACTGACTTTCGTGCGTATTATAATCAGGTTAAAAAATCAATTGAATCATTCATAAATAAGTTGCCTTCCACATATCCTGACCCAGTTGAACATTGCAACATCTGTCGTTGGTGGCAAGTCTGTGACAAGAAACGCCATGAAGATGATCACCTCTCCTTAGTTGCGGGAATTCGCTCTCTTCATATTGAAGAACTTAATTCTCAAAGCATCCAAACACTAGAACAATTTGCAGAGGCTAAGAAAATTGATAAACCAAAGCGAGGTAACAAAGAAACTTTTATTAGGAAACAAAATCAGGCGAAAGTCCAGCTGAAGGGTCGTCAACAAATACAACTACTTCATCAATTACTTCCCATAGAAGCAGGACGTGGACTCAATCGATTACCTGAACCTGATAAGGGCGCTATCTATTTTGATATAGAAGGAGACAATTTCTATCCCGAAGGCGGACTCGAATATATACTGGGATATTCTTTCAAAGATGAAAAAGGAAAACTGATCTATAAAAACCATTGGGCTACCAATCGCTCTGAGGAGAAAAAAGCGTTTGAGGAGTTTATTCAATTCGTTACCGATCGCTGGAAGCACAACTCGAAAATGTACATCTATCACTTTGCCCCTTATGAGACGTCAGCAATCAAACGGTTGGCGCGTGTGCATGCTGTATTTGAAACAGAAGTAGATGACCTATTGCGGGCAGAACGGTTTATTGACCTTCATGCTGTCACTAAGGAAGCATTGATAGCTAGTGTAGAAACTTATTCTTTAAAAGCATTGGAAAAGTTTACCCGCTACACCAGAAAGGTGGAATTGCATGATGCTAGTGTTGCCAGGAAAGCGGTTGAGGTAGCTTTAGAGCTTCATGATTTTAAATCGTTAGCAAAAGAAACAGTCCAAACAACACAAGACTATAACGAGGATGATTGTCTGGCTACTGAAGCATTACATCAATGGCTGGAAAGCATACGTACAACTGTCGTTACGGAGGGACATGCACTTGAAAGACCCGAGTTAAAAACTGGTGAAGCCAGCGAAAATGTTGAACAGCTTGATACCCGGTCAACGGCTTTATTTAAAAGTCTAATCAAAGACCTTCCTGAAGATAAGAGCATCTGGACTGATGAGCAAAAAGCAAAGTGGTTACTTGCTCATCAAATCGATTATTTCAGAAGAGAAGATAAAAGTGCGTGGTGGGAATATTTCAGGGTACATGAACTGGAACACGAAGATTTGTTGGAGGAAAGAAAAGCTATCGCTGGTCTAGAGTTCGAGAAGGAATTGCCAAAAACAGGCAGAGATAGAAACCCTACGCATAGATATAAATATCCCCCTCAAGAGTTGAGCATTGACGAAGACGATGAGATCATTGAAGTAAAAGGAGAAAAGATTGGAACAGTGAAATCCATCTCATTGGATGGATATACTATCGACATCAAGAAAACCGGAAAAAGTATTGATGTACATCCTACTTCAGTTCATGTTTCCGAAAGGGTTGATCCGGGCACCTTAGCTACATCTTTAATGGACTTTGCCTTTGCAATAGATGAGTATGGGTTGAATCATGATTGGCCACACCCAGCTTCAAAAGATCTACTAATGAAGAGAAAACCTCTTCTTACAGACGGATCCTCAGGGGTCACCCTAATGGCAAAGGAAGACAAGGTGGATGCTGCCATTCGTATTGCTCTATCTCTTGATAAAAGTTTGCTTGCAATACAAGGCCCCCCTGGTTCTGGAAAAACTTACACAGCTGCAAAAATCATCACTGAACTTTTCAAGACAGGGAAAAAAATTGGCATTACAGCAGTAAGCCATAAAGTAATCAAAAACCTGATAGACGAGGTTATTGAACTTTGCAAGAAAGAGAATGTCTCTATAAGCTTTGTACACAAGGTGAGCAACAAAAGCGATGATACCCCTGATGCTGTTGAAGAGGTTACCGATTCCAAGAAGGCAATTGCTGCCGTTGACGAACATAAAGTTGTGGGAGGTACGGCATGGCTGTGGGCCGATAAAAAATCAGAGGAAACATTAGACTACCTCATCGTGGACGAAGCAGGGCAAATGTCGCTCTCGCACGTACTCGCGGCTTCGCGCGCTGCTTTGAATTTAATTTTGTTGGGTGATCCACAACAGTTGGAGCAACCACAAAAAGGTGCACACCCTGAAGGCAGCGATGTGGCTGCTTTAACCTATCTGCTGGATGGTTACTCTACCATGCCCGAAGGCAAAGGATTGTTTCTTGAGTTTACCAGAAGGCTGCATCCTGACATTTGCCTTTTTACCTCGGAGATTTTCTACGAGGGAAAATTAAAATCACTCGCTGGACTCGAACATCAGGTGATCAGTGGAGGGACTTCTTTCGATGGTTCCGGTTTATTTTATAAGCCTGTTGCTCACAAAGGAAACCAGAGCAAATCCGATGAAGAGATCGAAGCGGTGGCTACTATTGTTGCTGATCTGCTAAAGAAAGGCAAGTGGACCAATGACGAGGGAAAAACACAACCGCTTACTGAAAAAGATATTTTAATAGTAGCACCATACAATGCACAGGTTTCCGCACTCCTGGAAAAGCTACCCGGTATGCGAATTGGTACGGTGGACAAATTTCAAGGACAACAAGCTCCTGTAGTCATTTACTCAATGACCAGCTCATCACAGGCCGATGCACCAAGGGGGATGGAGTTTCTCTACAGTCTTAACCGATTAAATGTAGCCACCAGCCGGGCCAAATGCATTTGTTTTTTAGTTGCCTCCCCCCAATTGCTAGAACCTGCATGCAGAACAATTGATCAAATTAAGTTGGCGAACGCACTTTGTAAATATCTAGAGTTGGCTAAAGTTGTAGAATTGCCAAACTTGTAGTAATTATTTTGATGGTAGATTGTTAAAAAGCCAAAAGCAGGTACAGGCATAATTTATACTTGATAGAAGGTCAAATGAAAGCTTTAAAACTGGGTGCGGGTGAAATTCATACTAGTGAAGATGGGTATCTTAAGTTAATTGAGTTTTACGAAAATTGTAATCAATATCAAAATGAGGAAATTTTAATAGATTTTGTAGACATTACTTGGATAGATGGCAACATGGCTGCTCTCCTAATGGCGATTGTTCAAAAGCTCAACAAGGAGAACAGTCTCTTATTCTTTGTTGATCCTGACGTAATTGAGAAGAGTTTTCATATTCTAATAAGAAATGGTTGGCTTACTGGTGTTGAGTTTGTTCAACGGGAGAACAAAACAGAAATCAAATTAACTGGATTTAACAAGAATGAAGATGTGGAATTTATTAATTATATAGAGAATGAGCTTCTCTCCAATCAGCACTTAAAAATAAATGGCCCCATTAAGGGTCGATTGATAGATGCTTTTCTTGAACTGTATTGCAATGTCCAAAAGCATGCACAGACTGATTTTCCGATTTTTGCATGCGGTCAATTTTACCCTGATAAGAATAGACTAAGCTTTACACTTGTTGATTGCGGTGTTGGTTATTTGCCTCCAATTAAAGAGCATACCAATGGAGACATTCGAACTTCCTCGGAAGCGATAATGTGGGCTTTAAAAGGGAATACCACGAAGGTAGGGGTACCTGGAGGCCTAGGACTTAAAGAAATACAGAGATTTTGTGACGAGAGTGGCTCGGAATTCGTTATAATAACCGGAGGGGCATTTTGGACTAATTTTCAACTGTTTCCTACACTCACAAAACCTTTTTGTGGTACCATAGTTAATGTTATATTTGACTGTAAGTAATCATGCCTGATTTAACCATTACCGAAATCCTTGGAAAGTCTTCCGCCATCTTGCATTCTGATGGATTGATTATCTATGAGCGACTTCAGAGTATCAAGAAAAGTGAAATCGTACTTTCATTTAAAAATATCACTCATTGTACCACAGCATTTTTGAATGCTTCAATAGGAAAATATATCATTGACAATAAGCTTCAAAGTCAATTATTGAAATTTGAAGATACTACAGAAGATGTTCAATCTAAGATTGAATTGGTGCTTGATAATGCGCGGAATGAAAAAAAAAGGACCATAATTGATAATTCAGCTCGGGGTTTCTTGTACGCTTAGGCGTTTGAATGAGTTTTTCCATCAAATCAATTTATCAATTACCACCTGAGGAGAACAAGACCTACTTGTTCGATGCAAACGTTTGGAAATATATTTTACTTGCACCCCAAAATCCGGCCTCTTACGAAAAGGCATACATTGACTTTTTTGATGCGGTAATAAATCTTGCAGCCAATCCCAAGTGTAAAAGAAAACCATTAATTCATGTTAATGGACTTATTCTTTCTGAGGTCTATAATGCCTTAATGAAGACATACTGTGAGGCATTTAACAAAATTTCAGCCTCAGTCACTTATAAGAATTATAGGAAAACTAGCGATTATAATGCAAATCTGGTTTCAATTAAGTCTGATCTACAAGCCTACAAATCTTATTTAGATTTAAGTACAGATTTATTCCATCAACCCGACATGATTTTATCTGAAATGCCTGCCTTTAGCGATTATAATGATCACTATTACTATAAGATTGCCCTTTCTAATGGCTTCTCAGTCGTTACTAATGATGGTGATTTCAAATATCCAAATGTTGAGATCATTACTTATAACAAAAATTTATTAAATCTCACTATTTAAAATTTATAGCATGGCAGCCTAGGCAATGGTGAGCCAGAACAATTGGTGCTATGGGTCGTCTGCATACTAAAATTTCGTTTTTAATTCCCAATCCTTAATACCCATAAGATTTAGTATTAAAACGCCTGAAATTCTATATAGCAGAATGTTTGCTGTCTCTAGTTCATCTTGTTTAATACTTTGAATGCTCCCATGTGTTAGGTAATCACGTATTTTCTTTAGTCGGTTAACAGAAATAGGAAACTTTGCTATTGGAAGCTTTTGCTCAATCAAAAAATACTCTAGTGGACTATTCATCGGTTTGTAATTCAATTTTTTAATAATACCCTCCCATTTTTTCTTGAACAACTCGTGATCATTTACATCAATTGTCTTTAAAAGTATTGTCAGTGCTTCTGTATATTTTTCTTCTTTTGCTTTATCTGATAATATTGATTGAAATTTAGCCTGGGCGGGCTTACCGCCACCCATGCACAGTTCAATTATGTTAAAGCGAATTAAAAAACCAGAACTGCCACCGACTAAGTGAGATTGGTTGAACAGGTTGATAGCAACCGTTAACCTTTTATAGTTTTTTAAAGTTGACTCTTGCCAATCTGCCTTCATGAGCTTGTGAAAATTCCAACCCAGATTGAATGCCCAGAAATTACCTAGGGACACAGTACTTGCTTTTTTCTGAATTGTTTTTATGGCAACAGTACTCTTTTCTAAATAAATCTTAGATATTCCATAGTCAATCGGCAAATGGAAATAGAATGATGCCAATAGAAGAATTGTATCTGCATACTTTATAGCCTCTGTTTCAGTGATTGGTTCCTCGTATTTGAATTGAATTTTAGGTTCCTTGATAATTTTTGCCTCCGGACTGTTTCGGTCATCGTTAATGTAAAAACTGAATTCGGGTCTGAAAGATGCTTTACCAATCCTGTAAAATTCATCCATCTTATCCATTCTACTTATATTGAACTCGCCATCCCATCCGAAAAGCGGAGCGTAAAAGCCTTTGACAACCTTAAAGCCGGCATTATTAAAGAAAAACTCTCCTGTGTTTATTACTTCTGGCTGAGGATCCCAATAGAATTTTAAGGAGTCAATTTTAACTAACGCATATTGTAAGCCACCTTCGTGTTGAGCTGTTCCATTTTTAACTCCTAGTAAAGCCGAGTTTGAAAGATCGATTCTTTGCAATCGTTCGTTCTGTGCTTCATTAGTCGTGACTAAATAAGAACCAAACTTTCTCCAATTTATACTGGAAGACCAAATACTAAACTTTCGATCAAAACCTGTCTTCGGCTCAAAATAGATTCTTATTTCAATCTTGCTTTCCCTGGAATAGAGATGGGCATGATGAATTGGTTTGACTTTTTCATAGCCTTTCTCACAAGCATCAAAGTCAATACCTGGAAATGAAATATCGAGACAATAATAGTCGAGCATCATTTTTTTCCCTCAACAATCTTGATCTCCTCCTCCGTCAACCCATAAAGCTGGTAAACGAATTGATCGATTTCTTTTTCCAATGTCGATACATCTGCATTGACATCTGATTTCTTAGATTTCAATATTTGATCAACGATTAGGATGATTGGTTTAGCTTGCTTCTCATCATATTTAGGAATTGGAATTTGACCAAAATATTTCCAAATCAGTTGATACCCATTTTGAATAGCTGTACAATATTTAGATATCAGCCACCATCCCATTTTTGAATTTAAAATGGATAATAGCACTTTGTCTGATGATGGAATAATCCACATAGAGTCATTACAGAACAATCCAGATTCATCAAAGATAAAACAAGGTTTAACCTGAAATTTTTGATACATTATTTTTGGCTTTTCAAATTCATCATAATAATCACAAGCCCTTAGCTCCCACCAGAAATCTCCCTTATCAGTTCTCGATTCTGCTTTCTGTTTGAAAGGTAAAAGATGATTTGCAATAGCCGGATAAGATTTCGCAAACCAACTCCATTCCTCTTCATAAGGCATATCTCCATACCGTGGTGATGGCTCGCTTATGTGATTAGGGTTTGTTGGCGGTAAATTCTTTTTTATTGTAAATCCCTTGGGCACCAGTACCAACCATTTTTTTGTTTTCGCTGGTGAGTAGGGCTTTACATCTCTTCCTAACAGGAATGGCCTTAAAAGGTCAATTGAGTTTTTGTCTTCCTTGACAAGATTGTTATTAGTAGAATCATCTATTACAAAGGCTTCGGTTAATCCAGTTAATACTCCCCTAAATGAATTTCCACAAACATGATCAGAGAGGGTCGAACATTTCGCCTTTATTTTTGACAAAAGGTTCTGATCCAAGCCTGATGATATTACCCAAGTCTCATCGCTCAACTCCGCTACTGACATTTTGTTGGATATGGAATCAACGTATTCATCAAACCCGTTTTCGAATTGAAGTCTCTTTATCAAAGACGAATTAAAATCATTAAAAGGTTTTTGCTTTGACGCGGTAATTATAGATGGGTAGGTTGTCGCCTCATCAAACACTTGTAAATCCCCAAAATCCACTATCCCCAATATTCTGTTCTTTAAAAAGAAGGCTCGCAATGGTTTACCGTATCCTGCCTGCATCCATTTATTGGGCATAATAAAACAGAAATGACTTCCTTGAGATAAAATCTTAAATCCCCTCTCAACAAAGAAAACATATAGATCAGCTGTACCTGTGTAGGTACTATAATTTCCTTGTAAGTATGGTTTTTGCTCCTTAATCTCTTCCTGCCTTATATAAGGAGGATTCCCTATCACTACATCAAACCCAACAAATTTCCCTTCACTGTCCAACACTTCCGGAAACTCAAACCGCCACTCAAAAGCATCTTTGTAGATGGCACTGTTCTTTATCTCTTCTATTTCTGTCCCCAGCTTGTTAATCTCTTTTTCCAGCTTATCCTTCTTTTTTTCAGCAGCCTGTTTTTCCTTTTCGGTGGGTTCAAACACCTGCGCTTGGTTCATTAAGTTGTATAGTTCGCCTCCCAGTTTGTTCTTCCGTATCACCTTCGGATCGTTCTTACCTATCTCTGTCCGGAAATCGCTTTTGATCTGATCAATAAGCTTTTCAAAGCCTCTTTTTTCTTCCTTGTCAGTAGCGTTTTTGTAATCATTAACAAACCCCCGATATTGATCAATGCTGTACTTTACGCTTTTCAATACCTTACTCAAATCGGCATCCAACGGAAAACGGGAAATCAGTGAATTGCCTTGCTTGATGTTAATATCAATATTAGGAAGTGTCTCCAGTTCTGTAAATTGGCTGGTGGCTGTGTAGTAGGCGCTCTTCAATAATTCAATCCATAATCTCAAGCGGCATATCCTTACTGAGTTGGGATTAATGTCCACGCCAAATAGGCAGTTCTCGATGATGGTTTCCTTCTCGTGAAAAAGTGCTTCTTGTACTCGCTGGGTTTCATTTGGCCCGGGCTTGTATGGAAACAGATCACCTACTTCATCCGTTATGATTAACTCGTCATTCTCCACCACAACCCTATATTCCTTTAGCCTATCGTCCTTTCTATCAAGTAAAATCCTAAGCTCACTTTTAATGGCAATAATCTCATTTAGTGCTGAAACAAGAAAGTGACCTGAACCCACAGCGGGATCGCATATTTTCAAAGTATTAATTATACGATTGGCCTCAGTAGTATCATCAATTTTATCATAGAGTTGTTCAAATTGTTCAACCTTCCACCCTTTAGCTTCGTTGAATTTCTGTACTACTGCTCTCCGTATGGTTTCGCGGCACATGTACATGGTAATGAAGCCGGGCGTAAAAAAAGAACCATCCTTGTAGCCATTGATCTTTTCAAAGATCAGCCCCAGCACAGAGGCATTGATGATGGATTTATTTTCTTCTTGTATTTCCTCCTTGCCTTCAGAAGCAAAGTCATACGCATCCAGGAATTCAAACAAGTATTGTAAAGTGGGGAGCTGGCCAGTTCTTTTTTTACCAGTTTCGCTTTTCAATACCGTTCCGGAAGCAATTTTTAATTGCAGTCCATCATCCAAACTATTGATGTGAATGGTATCACGCTCCAATGAATTGGGTTCGAAAAGAGAACTATTGAGATAAGGCACTTTATTGAACTTATCCAATGCTTCGCCCTTACGGTCGTCCATTTTCCTGGCCAGCACCTGAAAGAACAATTTGTTCAGTTCGTCATAATGCGGTATAGTTTTGAAATCGAGAAACCCATAGGACTTATCTCCGTTATGGTAATCAATCAACTGCCCTTCCAATAGTTTAAGAAAGAGTATCCGGTTGATCCACGTGATACATAACTCTAGCGCTACATTGAATAATCGTTCTTCGTGTGCGTCTCCAAAGTCAGCACCATCTTTTGGTAGCTTATACAATCGATCCTCTGCCACAAGTATGTTGATGGCATTTTCCAACAAGGAGCCAGTGTCCGGTTTTTCTTTTCGTTGGATAATTTTCTTGCCTTTTTCTTTTGTCTCTTCAAGCCCAATGATGTGCAAGAGTTCACTGTAAAATTTGGTATCCAGAGAATTGCTATCGTTGGCAAAGGGTTGTTTTAGCAAATGAGCCGGAGAAAGTACCTTGAACAAGTCGATCAGTTTCTTATCGTCTTTTGTGTCCTTATTGCTAGTTGTTTCAGCTACCCTTTTTAGATCAAACCAGGTAAATTCTATTTCCTCCTTGAGTTTTGTCAAAAATGGTTTAGCAATGTCATTGTAGAATAGATCTCTGTCAGTACTTTCTTTTCTTCCCGTCTTCCAGTCCGTAAACTCCTTCATGAGGGCTTTGTCCTGATAAAACAGACTATTGAAAACCGATGCTTCAAAGATGAACCACTGGTAGGAATCCGTAATGATGAGGTATTTGATATCGATATTGCTATGATCCACCCGCTCTTGCAGGTAATAGAGCATCAACTCGTGTAGTGCCTTTTTGTTGAGGTCATTGGTGCTCACCATTTCTGATGCGCCCGGCCGCTTGGCTTCAATGATTACAACCGGTTTATTGTTCTCATATATGGCGAGATCTATTCTCCCTTTGGTGTTGATCTGGTTCTTGCCACTATAGTAGGTATCGTATAAAAATTTGGTAACGAGATTTTTAAAGTATTCTTCGCTTTCCCTTTCATTGACATTATTTAGGAATTCAACCAAATTGGATTTAAATCTCTCAATATTGGTTCGAGTCACCTTCTCCTTTAAATAGGCTTTGTTTAGAGATTTCTTGGGGGTTAGTGAAGTAAGGTGCATTAACTACTAAATTTGAATAACAAAATAGTCAAATTACGGCATAGGTTCATTTACCAATTTCTTTGAATAATTTGGTTAGGCTTTCTTTCACAACTTCATACTCCGGCAATTGACTTCCTGCTACCTGATGCCCAAGGCTATTCTTCCATGCTGCTTCTAGTTTCTTGTCATTTTCCCTATTAATAAGCTGGTCTATTCCAGTATATGTGTAGCCTTTGAATTTCATCTTCTCGTGGAATGCCTCCACTATCTTAGGCCAGTTAAGGTCTTTAATGGTGGTACTCAGGTACCAGATGTCATAGTGATCTCTTGGAGCGGTATAGGAGCGCTGCACCAGTGATCGCAACTTTTCCGCCAGCATTTCTTCAATCGAGTAACAAGGAACCGCATTGGGGTTGATGGAAAGTTGATCAGAATAGTTATGAATGATTTTTTTATCCGCTTGAGAAAAGATCAGCTTCTCAAACAGTGTAACTTCAATTTTGATTTTTGTGTGCCATCGCTCAGGGGGAGCCGGTGCTTCATTCTTTGGATGGTCAGCACCCCAGAATTTGATCACTGCTTCATAGCCCACCAATGCATCCTTGAATTGCAGTGGCTTCAGCGACTCAACCTGCGTGAGGATACCCGCATTATCATTCACATGCCAGCAAATAAATTCTATGTGGTTTTTCTTTAGCTCAAATGCCGTGGTTCGTGAAGTAAAATCAAGGTCTTCAGAAAAACGATAATCCGGGAAGTAACATTTCTTCAAACACGTTCCACCTTTAAAGATTAACGTTTCCCGCAGTGTCGATTCAGAATAGATAGCCGCCAGAAAATGGCCCAGTACCCAATCTTTGTCAATGGTACTTTTTACCACTCCCTTTTTCTCAGCCTGTGTCGCTATTTCTTTCTGCAGGATCATCAATATTGCTTTTCGATGATACTTTCAATTTGCGCTCTGCTGATGTTCAATCGCAAACGCCACTCGTTCACAAATTCGCCTTCCTCCTCTCCTGCGGGGTCAAATACATTGTACTTTGGATTTACCTCGGTTTTGGCAAAAGCAATGAATGACTGTAGCGAACTCGCATTAGTCTTTTCAGCCAGCCATCCCATTCGCTTAGTTGCTGCTTTGTTGTTAATTGCCTTGCAATAGGTGATTAGTTTGGTCGGGTTCAACTCAGCTTGGGCAAACGCCCTGATCAATTCAGCATAGCCCCCTGAATACTGCGGTAAATCAAAACAATCAACAATTGTTTTTTCTTTATCCGTCATAGCATATTGATTGTTTCCAAAGCCTTCTTTAATGATTCCGACCCTTTTGGTTTTGGCAATTTTCACAAACTGGTAGCGCGTTCCGAATACCGTCTTAGAGGATTTTAGTTTGGTGGTCTGAATGAAAACAGTATTGGGGAATTGCTCCGTCAATCCGTGTTTGTTCAAGGCAGACCAGTAAGCCACTGCACCATCATCTACTAAAAAACATCCGATCACATTTTCATCCCGGAAGTTTGCCCTGCAATATTTCCCGCGTTCTATGCGTGACAGTATTTTTTTATGCACCAGGTTTTCCACCAGTTCACTCACATTGTCAAACCGCTGCCCTGCCAGCTTCTTTACCGTTGCCAGGGAAAAAATATTCAATTCGTGGTCGTCCAGCATCAACATGAGGTCGATCTGGGGTGGAGTGAGGTTGGTGGTTAAATAGGTGCCCTGGGCCATTACTTATTGATATACCATAAACCCCATTTTTAAGGGTCTATCTTATATCGAAAGGTAATAAAAGAGTACCTTTAAGCAAAATTGGGAAGTGTATTTTTTTGCCCCTATTTCCTGGAATCCTTGTGGAGGGAAGAAAAAAACTCCTCTACGGTCAGTTTATGAATGGCCAGCAGCTTTACCAGACTCTTCATGGTGAGGTTGGTTTGGCCTTTTTCCAATCGCCAATACTGCACACGTGGAATATCATGATCAAAGGCAAAATCCTCATGGCTGGTATAGCCACTTTTCTTTCGCAGTTCTGTCAACTTACGACCGATGCGTTTGAGTAAATGAGTTAATACCTCCTCTTCTTTCACAGAGGTCAAATTGGAGGCTAATTCTCTTAGATGTTACCTCATATAAGAGGGATTGGTATTTACCACCTAATCAAATTCATTGACTCGCTCAACAAACTTCTCTCTCAATTGATCTAAAAAATTGGCCTGCCCATTCTTCCGTAGCCGAATATCCTGAAAAACCCGATAGTAGTTACCGAGGCTCATTCCAAAGATACTTTCAAAAGAGGTAGCGATTTGCTTAATATCGGCATTCCCGTTGTTGATAACGGCAGCGCTTTGTAAACCGTAAATTATTTCGATCAATGAAGTCTTTGTACCTGTCCAGCAAAGGAATCCAACGCCATTCACTTGTTGAGAAGAATCAAGCTCCATCAATAGCTTTTCCAGGTGCTCCTTAATCCGCTGATTGACGAGAAACTTCGCCAAGGTAAGATCAAAGCCAGTTGTGAATTTAGTATCAAGCTCAGGATTCAATATTTGTTTTCCCCTGATGAAGTATTTGTCATCCCAATGGGTAGAATCAGAGTAGTAATAGTCGTAAAACGCTCTATGATCGGTTATAAACGATTGTAGCCTTGCAAGATGGTCTGCATAATAAACTTTCATATCACCGATTGCTCCAATAGGTTCACCTACCCTTATATTATAGAGTGACTCGTAGTAATAATAACAGCACATGAACCTTGGTTTTACCTCTTTGAAGAATGCAATTTCTTCTGTGCTGTCGCAAAACTCGTATTGATGAACGAATGACTTCAATTGATCTATCGATTGGCGGACCAAATTTATTGACTTGTTGGCCAATGAAATTACATCTTCATTTGCAACCCTAATGCACTCCAAGTCAGCTTCCAGCTTTTTATATAGCTTTTCTGAGTAGGTTTTTATAACAATTGCTTTCATGTATTGAGCTTTAATTTAATGATCTCCTGTATGTCTTTTTTAATCTTGAAATAGTTTTGATGAATTTCATAATGGCTTATTTCCCTGATAGCCGGAATAGCCTTGTAATTTGCTTCTTCTTTTCGAATGGCGGTATGGTTGTTAAGAATCTCGGCATGAAAAACCTTAAGGTTAATTTTTTGATCCGGGTCATCAGAAACGGTGCCTACAAACTCTCCCGATGAAAGTGCCGCTATTTTTGATGCGGGTATAGCGGCATCCAATTGCGTGGATCTGCTGAGGGAGGTCTCAGTAGTATTGATGGAAATACTCTCCCTTTCCTGAATAATCTTGCCAAAGCGCTCAGAAAGAAGTTTGGCCGTCTCGCCTACTACCTGGCCACTGATAACATTGCCTACGATATTCATGATCACTTCGGCCTGATCCCGTCCGTAGTCCTTCTTTAATTGCGAATAGTCCTGAACAGCCAGTGTGGTTGCAACTTTGTTAGCCCTTGCTGTTGCGATCAACCCGTCTATACCATTGAAATAGATGGTTGGAAATTCATCGAACACCAAGCTGCATTTCTGCTGTTGCTTCTTGTTGACCAACTTGATTACCCTGGAAATGTAGAGAGAAAGAACTGCACCATAGATTTGTTGTTTCTGCGGATTGTTACCAACGCAGACAATCTTGGGTTCATTGGAATTGTTTATATCAAGCGTAAAGTCATTCCCCGATAATACATAGTAAAGCTGAGGAGAGGATAGTCTGGCCATTCCTATCTTGGCACTGGCAATCTGACCTTCCAATTGTTCCATAGCCTCATTTTTAAATGCAGACTCAAAGGGGTTAATCAAAACTTCGATCTCGGGTTCTGATCTCAATAATTTAAAGAGCCTGGGGTAATCCAGTTGCATCAGCTCAATCACATGAGGTAAGGTGCAAAATCTTCCTTCCTCGTGTTTTTTCAAGAACCAGATTATGGCCGTGACAAAGTTGATGGGTGATTCAACAAAAAAATCTCCTTGCTTTTTGATCCAGTCCCGGTTTAAACCAAGCATGATTGTTCGTGAAGACTCTGTGGCATCGGTAATGTCTTCCATGGTTGCGGGGTCTAGCGGATTGCATCTATGCGAATGTGAGAGTTTATCAAAATTGATTACAAAAAATTTAGGGATGGTTTTGTAAGACCCCGAATTCCTAACCAGGGTATTGTAGGCAATCTTTGAAAGATCATCGTACTTGAAATCGTAAATGAACATGGTAAATCCCTTCCTGATGTGCTGCGTAATGATGTGCCGTACTACAAAGTAAGACTTACCTGCTCCCGGTGTTCCGATGACCAGTAAGGATCGAAATGGATTGATCACATTGATCCAGCTCTTTCTGATTCTACCCTTCAAAGTATAGGAAGCTGGAAGGTTAATAGAAAATTCATTCTCTAGCAATCTCTCCTCCTGTGGAAATGATTCATTGAGTCGGTTGAATATATCATCAATGAGTTTTCGTTTTAATATCCTCGATAGTAAAGTTCCTCCGGTAAGGACTAGCAGATAGCCAATTGAAGTAACAGCAACATAAGTCAATAGGACGTAGTAGTTCCCCAGTAACAGTAATACCTGACTTCCTAAGAATAGGACAACTCCAAACACTCCGCAAAATATAGCGACACTCATATTCAACTTTTCGTCTTTCTTACCCCTGGCTCCAAGCATCGACAAAACAAGCAGGCCAAGTGCTACAAGTTTTGGTTTGACAACCGTATCCATTAAACCCGTCTCAACGACTGATTGGATCACTCTATCACTGATGTCATGACTCAATCCCATTCGTTCGAAAAACGAATAACCTAGTACATAATAATGCACAAGTAATACCGCAACACTGGTCAATCGAATAAAATCGATTATCTTCCGAAGTGCTTGCTCATTTTCTCCTGTGCTTGCCATTAATAATTTTTCTAAAGTGAGCGTCCTTTTCTCTTTTTCTTTCTTCTTTTTCTCAGGGCCACGTCTGGCGATGCAAAATCATGGGACTGCGCGCTCACCAAATCATCTATCATTTTCTCCAACCCCAAATCAACTTTCTCTTTTGCATCTGACATCGTTTGTCTCTCTAACTGTTTGGCGATTGGAATTGCTTTCGAACTACCTGTCAGTCTTTCCATGATCGATTTTGCGCCATATCTTTTCCCAAGATCACTTCCGTTAAAAACAACCTTAGTGAGGTTGTCCACGAACGTCATACCGAAAATCCTTCCTTCATTATTCTGACGGATTACTACAGAAATGTTTTGAGCATTGAGTGCCTCAATAAATTTTTTGAGTGTAATGGCTTGCCTTCCGTCAACTGAGTTGTCAATACAATTTCTCAGTCTTGTTTTGTGTGGGCTTCGAAGTGCCTCATTAAGTTTGAACTGCTTCGTCAGGTAACTAAGTGTCGGTTTGGTATAAATGGAACTAGCCTTAATGGGAACTCCAATTTTATTTCCCTTGTCGTCTATTATCCGATAGTGTAAGCCGCCTTTAGAAAACATTATTGATTTTTCTCCTCCCCGATCTGCCATGACATTGTATTGCTTGAGCGCTGCATTCAATTCAGGAAGCGATGTATATCTGTAAGACTCAATTACAGTCCGAACCACATTTGATATGGCCCTTTTGGTTTCAGACCTTCCATAGGTGACAACTTTGAGATTGTTTGTTGCCTGCCGACTGGTACTTTGTGACCTACCAGAGGCCTTAATCAAATCAAACTCTTTCTCGATTTGTTTCCTGGCTTTCTCAGATTGATTCTTTCCAATGTTATACATCACAATTCGCTTCCCGCTCCGCTGGATATTGGTTGTAACAATGTGAAGGTGCGGGTGACCCGAGTCAAAGTGTTGATACACCAGATAGGGTTGACTACCAAAACCAATTTTATCCATGTAGGAACTCGCAATTGATTGAAGTGTATCTTGTTTTAGTTTTTCATCGGGATGGAAATTCAGTGATACATGAACCGCTTTGGTGGTAGCCCTGCGATTGAGCTTGACGAATGAGTCAAGTCCATTTACTTTGTCGCTAAAAGTCAGTTTATTTACAGGGCACCCATATCCATTTTCAAGAATGCATTTGGCAACTCCTTCCTTCACTTTATTTTCGTTATAGTTTAGAATGGTCAACATCCGTTTACTACTGTTTATCCTCGCAACCATTTTTTTGAAATAATTGCTGTGGTGACAAGAAGTTTATCAACCTTATCGCCCACTTTTTTGTACTCGTCAGATATTTTTAAAGCATGAAACATTTTTTGATTGGGAAGATCAGTACTGTGAAACCGATGAGTAATCTGATTGATGTTCCTACCTATCGCATTTAATTCCTTCTTGATTCCGGCAAGTTCGATGGCAGTCGATTCTAACTTAACATCCTTGTGATACCAGACAATTTGCTCACGATACAAAATGGCCCTGGCCAGTTCAGCAAGGCTACGGCAGTTGCTATTTGTTAGCCACTCCTCCATCCTATTGTAGAATGACTCAGACATTCTCACAGTCACTTTCTTTACCAGTTTTGCTTTCCTGTCAACTTTTCTACGTGTCATGGCTAGTGAATTAAATCAATCTTAAAGGCCGAGTTCCGAGGCCTTTGACTTTGTGCCTAACAATGTCCTGGTACGAATGCGCCAGCATTCGTACATCTTGCCGAAACCACAAAACAGGTTTCTCACCTATGGTCAATCTGTAGTTATCTCCATTACTCATAGTCTTCGTGTTTTAAGAATTGAGTTTTTTACCTACTAAATGAGGATTGCGTTTATTCTCTTCGATCATCTTTTGAATGTCGTCATAGTCGTAAAAAATGACCCCTCCAATCTTTGTAAATGGCAAGGTTCCATTCACGCGCAAGTTTTGGAGCGTCCCAGGTGAGACAGTTAACAGCCTTCTGACTTCGTGTGACTTAAGCCACTTACGAGCCGGAGTAGTTTGCCTTCGGGAAAGAAGTTTTTGAATTTCAGTTAGAAGTTCCTGTTTGAAATCATGCAGGTCTTCGAGTGTTACAATGTTTGCCGCCATAACTAAAGTAATTATGGCTCAAAGAAAATCAGCAGTGTATTACTAAAACAGTTACAAGGGTAACAGGACCCTTGGTAAGTTGTTGAGAATCAGAAAGAAAATCTGGTGAAAATTTTAAAAAAACTTGAGGCTACTCCGCTCTGTGATAAATTTGACTTTCATGAGCTTCCTGACTCAGGCTATTGAATTCGATACTGAAAATCAACTTTGGATATTCTTCGCTTTCGAGAGCCCTGATTCTTTTATTGAAAGTAACCAAATGCGTTGGCATAGGCCGATCTTCCATGTGCCTCATGTTGCGCCAACCTTCGTTATCAAAATCGTTGATTTGCCATTTGTTATTAGTTAGCAAATAACCTTCATCATCTTTTTGAATACAGATTGTGTCTGCAATGGTTCGTGTACCAACACTAACTCCAGTTTCCGGATGAATAACTTTAAATGAATAATTCCTCACATACGTTCCGGGAATTCTATCCCTGGTGCCGCATGAGATTACAAAAGAGCCAACTAGCATAAAACGAATAAATTTGCTGATCATATAAATGTTGTTTAGTCATGAGCTGTTGATTTGTCCAATTGCGGTGTGTAGTATATCTCTCACTGAATCCCTGGTTGCGCTTTCAATGTTATAATACTTCATCCGAAAACTTTCGTGTGATACATTGTCTGAACGTTTTGTCTTTGCATGGGATGCAAAAAAGCGAGTCAATTCAGATACGTTCTGGTTCTGTATGATCCCGCTATCTACAAAAGTCTTAATGAAGCACGCAAACTGCGCAACAGACATATCAAAATTAACCTTGAAGTCACCATTGGATGGGATTGCTAACCTGGCATCACTTTGACCATTCATTTGGCTCTTTAGTTCAAGGAACTTCAATTCATCATGCGCCCAACTGAGCAATACTTCCTTAAGTGAAATGGCGCTACCAACGCACTCGTTCCTTACTTCAATTTGATTGATCCGCTTTTGAAACTCTCGAATTACTTCCAACTCGGAAGTCACAGTATCAGCATCGTGTAATCCGCAGTTTAATTGGTGTCTGAAGTAACCTCTTGAAGCTTCGGAATTAATATCAAGCTTGATAAACAAATCACTGATATCCTTTTCATGCTGAATCGTATCTCCTTGTTCAAAACAAATCGATGCTAACCCTTCAATCAATTGGCTAATTTGAAGGTTTGCTTTGAAACTAATATGGGAGCTAAGCCTAGCCTCAAAATCTGAGATAGTCGTACGGCACAAATATTTAATGTTGTCACTGATAGACAAATTCATTAATCCAATTAAAACGGCTTCATGGTTCTGTAAAACATTGAATAGTTCCTGCTTCTGACACTCCGGTATTGGAGCATCGTAGTCATATTCTTTTGGAAACAAAGTTTCTAGGCTATTGAGAGCGTTGTTAAGAATGTCAATGCAAGGGCAATTAGCTACAGATTCTTTTGACTGGAATGGGGCTTGAACTGAAAGCTCGTTAATAATAATAATTAAAGTATGCTGTTGGTATTTAATATAATTAATAAGTCCTTTGTTTTTCTTAAACGTCAGGGCCTTTAGTTTTATGGTCTCAATCGTTCTCTCAACGGTTTCTATTAAGTCACTCTGTTGGACTGATAATTCAGTTTCAACAGACGCTGGTAATTGGTTAAGCTCCTGAATAGAGTCCCTAATATTTTCAAATTCACAGACCATGACATTTGCACTTTCGAATACTTGTATGTTAAGTGAGAGGTAAAGTTCTCAACCAAGAATTACTAAATCAATAGGTCAAATCGAGCAAATTCCTACATAGTTTTACCCACTGCCCATAAATAGTCTTGTATTCTTAAGATGTGGACAAAAAATGCATATCCGTAGAAGCGAGTCTGTTAATCATCTCAACTTTGTTAGCCGCACCGACCTTTGCAAAAACATTTGAAACGTGTCGAGCAACGGTCTTTTGGGAGATATTTAGCTCACCGCCAATCTGCCTGTAGGTGAGGCCGGTTGAGATCAACTTTACAATTTCGATTTCTCTATGTGTTAAACTATAGTGTTTAGAATTAAGATCAATCTCATGGCCATTCCTCTTACTTGTGGCTAACAGAAGCTTATACTCCTTTCTAGATTGATATATTGATGACCTGATATAAACTATTGTCATAATTAGAAAACCTGAATTAGTTACTGAGTGCTCTAGTGCCTGGTAGTCACCAAAGAAAACGATAATCGGCAAGGTTACCCAACTCAACAAAGCTATGTATGCAGCGAGCACAAGTTCAATCTTAGACCTCTCCGAATATTCCCTTTCACGGAACTTAAACATGAAAGCTCTCGTGGTGGCTACAATAAAGGCCACTCCATAAAAAAAAGGAATGACAACGGTTAGTTTTCGGCTGAGTTCTAAATCCCCTGTCAAATAGTATGGAACAACAAACAAGAAAATAAACGGTGCAAATAGAAATACCAGTGATCCAAAAGTGGCGAAAAATCTCAGCCGCCTTAGATTGAAAGCTCGGTAGAAATAATAAACGAAATACATGGACGTTGAAAAGGCTACCAAGTAAGCCATCACATTTTGTAGGGCGATTGGAAGTGGGAAGTTTTCGTCAGGCAAAAAACCACTCGTGATGTTGTAAAGGATAATTAGAACCAAAAGGATCAGGTAGAGCAGGCGCCTCGCATCATTAGTCCTCTGAAGGAAATAGATAACCTGAAAGAATAAAATTACAACCTCGAAAGCCGTAATCGAAAAAGTAACCAAATGCATCTTTGTGTCCAGGAAATACATGATCGAGCATTTGGTTTAAACAGTTAGGTTCTATATCACATTTTAAGTGTTGTTCTTCGGAGCATAAACAAGGTATAGGTGAATTCAATAGAATTGAAAATCTCGAAACCAAACCTTTTGTACCAAGGCAAGTTTCGATCCACCGATGTCTCTAAGTATATTGGCATGCCGCGTTTGTCATATTTATCCAAAATCTCCATAAGTAACTTGCTTCCTGTTCCTTCATTTTGGTAGAGTGGATCGACACCGATAAACCACAGGTAGCAGACTTTACCATTTGGATGATGCGTTTTGACGACCTTCTCTCTCTTCATAACCTTTAACACTCTTGTGAGGCCAATAGCAGACAGCGCTAATTTAATGTCCCAAAAAATGGCCCTGATGGACAAGCGTTTTTGGGAGGGGATCATAATTAATGCACAACCCTTATTGTTGTCAGAAATCAACACTTCCCCAAAGTAAATACATTGATAAAACGAGTACTCAACCAATCTTCTAATTCTGTCTTCTCGTTTGTGGTCCTGCTTCACAACATAGTTTGTACTCTTATTGTCAAGAAATGACTTGGAGAGAATATCAACTACTAAATTCTTGTCAGACTCACTACCTTTTCTCATAACGCACTAAGATTAGGAAGTATTCTTACAGAGAAATATAAATTATAAGTAGTATTTTTCTTACATCATAAAAGAGGGATGTAAGTTTTTCGGAAACTTTTATAAATTTCAAGAGTAAGCCTAACCTAGATTGCGGTATTTTTCTCGTGGGTATTTTTACCCATCACTTCAAAATATGGGATGTACGCTCCAATTTTGATTTTGAATTAGCTTCGTCACCTAATTTGCCTTTAAGTTTTTTCATGTCGTTGCTAACTTTCTTCTGAACGATCTTGCCGTATATCTGAGTTGTTCTTATGTCAGTATGACCCAAAAGCTCCATTGCAGTTTCCATCGGCACATCGTTCATGAGTAGCACGGTGGTTGCAAATGTATGACGAGCAGTATGGGTAGTTAGTTTCTTTTTTATTCCGCACAAATCTGCTACTTCCTTTAAATAAGCATTGTACCTCTGATTGCTATTCATGGGCAATAGCTTTTTGGTCGCCTTGCAGTATTCATGATTCTTATATTTCTGAATAATCTGATGTGGAATAGGCAGCAGTGGAACATTCTCTGTAGTGTCTGTCTTCTTCCTATTCCTAATGATCCAAAGCTCACCATCTATGCCGATGCAAACATCATCAATTGTCAATGCCTCCGCATCCGAATAGGCATAGCCAGTATAGCAACTAAATAGGTAGCAGTCACGAACCTCCTCAAGGCGACTTACATTGAATTTTTTCTTTTGAAGAAGTTCCAGTTCCTCTTTATCCAAAAATTCTCTTTTGGGCTTTTTTATGGAGCACTTGAAGGATTCAAATGGATTTGACGCAATGTATTCCAGCATCACACCGTATTTCATAACCTGCTTTAGATCCTTGGTGTACTTCATTACAGTGTTATGGCCTATTCTTTTAGTTGTTTTCAAAAAATGGCCAAACTCCACAATAAAATTCAATTTCAATTCCTCAAGTGGAATGTCGGATCTTCCAAATTTCCACTTTATAAAATCCACGCATTTCCCGTATAGTATCAGGAACCTCTTATATCTCCCGTGAGAGAGATCATTGATTTCCTTTCGCTCTAATAATTGCTGATTAAATTGGTTAAAGAGTTGCAAAAAGGTCTTTTTAACTTCCTTAAACCCTTTGTAACTTCTCTTGACATCATCGGCCGTGACAATCTCTCCGGCTGATAGAAGCATATTGTAATGACGAATAATATCAGCCTTCACGAGTGTTAAGAAGTCGTTAATAACTCCAGCTTCACTGTAGTCGTCAATGACCTTATTGTTCTTTCCATCCCAGAATTTTGGGAATATTTGCCTTTGGGTCGAAAACTCAGATCGCTGTCCATCGACAGTAATCCGGGCCCAAATGGGAACAAGTCCTTGCTTATTCATTTTGGATTTCTTCAGCCAGAAGAGAATTGAGAATTTTTGATTGAAGTTCATAGCCGTATTTATTTAGGTTAGAACTCGTTCCAATGGTGCAGTATTTAAGCTTACCGGATGGGATTTGTCACATCCATTCGGGGACCAAGTAACAAAAAGCTGATGGGTCCCCGAATAGGTCCCCTATCTGTTGGATTTGTTTGTTATTTTTTGATGGCCTGAGAATGAAAAAAGCCACTCTTCATTGATTTTGAGTGGCTTTGTTTTCGTTTGGTTACGAATTGTGATCCCGCTGGGGCTCGAACCCAGGACCCTAACATTAAAAGTGTTATGCTCTACCAGCTGAGCTACGGAATCTTATCAATCTTGCCTAAATTTGAGGCTTGCCTGATTTGAGGGCACAAAGGTAGCAGGTTATGAAAAATAAGCAAAATGTGATTTCAAAAATTCTGGTTCTTATTCTATTTCTTCTCACCACCCACCTGATTGCTCAGCCAACAACTCAAATGGTACAAAAAGCAGATTCCCTTTTCGCTGCAAAACAATACACACAATCGCTTGAACTCTACAAGGAGGTATTAAAGCAGCATAAATACTCAGAATCCATGCTGCTCAAAATGGCTTTCATCCAGGAGGGGCTGGGGCAGATCAGTGAAGCCTTGTATTTTCTCAATCTCTACTATCAGGCATCGGATGATGCCCTCGCTTTATCCAAAATAGAAGAATTGGCAAAGAAACACCACCTACAAGGTTATTCGTCCAGTCAGTCGAAGCAGATATCTCTGCTGTTTAAGAAATACTACGGCACTATTTTAAAACTATTGGCTGGCTGTACTATCCTATTATTTGCCCTATTAATCTATTTGAGAAGACAGGGGCTGAATCAAATGCCTGTAGCCATTTCAATTTTGGCATCCCTTGCTTTACTCTTTTATCACGTCAACTTTAGTCAGCGTTCGAATTCCGGAATTATTCACTATAATTCAACCTATCTCATGAGTGGCCCATCGGCTGGCTCCTCGGTAGTTGAAATTATAGACGAAGGTCATTTGTTGGACGTATTGGGTAAAAAAGATATATGGGTTCACACCAAATGGATGAATCAGGATGTGTATGTAAAGGAAGATCAAATATTGATGATTGAATTATAGCTAATATCGAATAGAAAGAGCGCCTTTGTATTCTCTATTTGAGTATTCAATCAAATAGAAGTAAACACCAGCCGCTTCCCCCTTTCCTGACCATTTGAAATTTCGGTCAGTACTCTTAAAAACTTCTTTCCCCCACCTATTATAAATGCGTATTGCTTGAAACGCAGAAACACAATTGTCCAGAGGTAAAATATTTACCATGTTTCCGGTTTCCAAATCCTTAATCTCCATAGCATAATAGTCATTCACTCCATCATCATTCGGTGAAAAGTAGTTAATTGGAGTAAAACCATTATCACCTCCATCGACATCTTTTATTTTAATATCAATTGCAACCGTATCCGCCTTGGCATTAAAGCACCTGTCGTCTGCAACGCGAAAAGTAAAAGTGTAGTCGTTTTCATAAACTCCATTCTCAAAAATGGAACAATCGGGGTTCCAACTAAAGGTGCTTGAAACCGAAACCCTCCCTTCAGATGGCTCAAAAATGTATCCATTGGGAGCTACTGTTCCCTCAGCCAAAATCATTTCTAATTTTATAAAATCCTGTGGGGAATTGTCAGTATCCGATCCCTGCAAACCAAGTATTATCTGATTGCCTCGAATCGTTTGGATTTGATTGTTGACCAGTGTCAACTCAGCATTTAAATTATTAATCGTCAGCGAGGGCTTTGCATTAAGAGGCGGTAAAATCCTTACCTCTACTTCCACGGTATCTGCCTGGTAAATCTTGCATTTGTTTAAACTATCTATAACCAGAAACTGGAGATCAAAGCTATTCAGTTTATCCAGGTCCAATTTGTCACAATTTAAATCCCAATTGAATTGAGATTGGATGGGTGAAAAACCCTCCACTTTGGTAAATGATACTCCCAGCCCTCGCAGGGAATCCGCACTCAATTGGTTGCTCCCCAATAAATCCAGCACGAGATAATCGCTGGCGTCAGGATCTTTCCCCGTAACAATAAAATTTAAATTCCCAAAAATCCTTCGCTGAATACCCGTTACCAATCGTTCATTAAGAATTGGGGTAAGGTTAGTATCTATTATCGGTGGACCGTTCCCTGGTAAAATAACAGTGAAGTTATAATCAAGTTTTATTGGCTCATTCATGTTACATTCATCCATATCATCCACCTGAACGGTGATTTTAAAAGAGGTTCGTTTTGTAAAATCGTAAATATCACAAAAAGCATCCCACTGTAATTGCCCCTCAACCCTGCCTGGAACCTGGCTGGTGATGGTATAGGTAAATCCCGCATCTGCCAATACAAATCCATCCGTCAAAACTGAAACGAGAAGTTCATCAGGACCAGTTGCTTTTATATCATCATCAACCACGATAAATGGTATAGCAGCAGTTGATTGTCCCTCATTTAACACAATGTTCGCTGGTCCTGTCGTGAAATAAGGATCAGTATTAGGTGGCGGAGTCACATCAACTGTCACCTTAAGTGTATCTAACAATGGAAGACTACAAGCATCATCCATGGCAATAATGCCTACTTCATAAGGTCCACCAATAAAAAAAGGACAAACAGGAAAACAAATACTAAAGTCTTGAGTGCTACCATTGATTAGTGTAGCAGTAACATCCGCGGGCAGGATTTCAGTCAGGTTTTTATTGTTAAAATTTAAACCTACGGCACGTATACGGATGTTCTCGGTAAAATTATGTGTCATCTTTTCGGAATCTTCGTCAGACACCGTTACTGTAATGCACCTATTCTGCCCCGTATCTGCTGCGGTCAGTGTTACATGGGTTGGTCCGGTAATCTGTGGTGGTACTGCATCGGCACAACCATCTACCACAAGCATTTGGAAATCCCTCCTTGATACGCCAATCAATACTTTGTCTCTATACTCTTCTATCTTAACAGCAAACACAAACAATCCTTGAATGAGGGGTGTGGCCGTAAGTAACCCTTTCTTGCTTATTTTAAGGTCAGGATTACCGCCAATTACATGGTCAATATCAAAGCCCGGTCTCCACTGTACCAGCGGATAAGGTTTTGGTAAAATATTGGGCAATGCCACCGCTTCGTGTGTATTCAATGGAGTGGTGAGGGTATACACCAGCGAATCTCCATCATCATCCACTCCGGCAAAATCTACATAATAAGGCCTGCCAGGACAAGCGTAATCATTGAGTGGAGGAAACAGTCGGGGGGAAGAATTAATAAAAGGTTCACCATTTTTTACCACGGGAGGAAACTCCAGTAAAAAAGTTTGTCCTGCTGATATTCCTCCTGATTGTGATCCAGGGTCATCACTATATATATTGGTAATAGAATAATTCCGGCAACACCTTTCCCAGGTCACGTAGTACCCTTCCGGCTCATTGAACAAAGAAGGATTTAAAGTGAGCGTGGTGGTATAAATAAGTTTATCAGTAACTATCTCACCATTGGAGCACTCCGGTTGTGTATAGGCAACACTACTTTCATTACTCAATTGCAAGACTACACTTGAAATAAATGTATCTGTGCTTTTGCGAAAAATAGAAACTGTGGCCGTTTGATCTTTCGCTCCTGCAGCACCATTAATCTTATCAAAGTAAATAATGAGGTTCAACCTATAAGTAGACCCACTAATATGGAGTAACTCAAACTCGCCCCCTACAATATGAGATGCGCCAGCCTGAAGGCAACAAAGCCAAAGTAAAACAACAAGAAATCTCCTCATAGCAGGTACCAATTCGAAATATAAGGATTGTACCTGGGGCAAGAAACCCCCATAATAGTGTATTTTAAATTATTCGGGATACTTATGAATTCGTGGTATTTTCGCCCCGATATGAAGAAAGGGGACTTGTTAGAAAATTTGTACGTAGAAACCATGGCTGCGGAAGGGAAATGCGTTGCCAAAATAGATGGACTTGTCATATTTCTAAAAGGAGGCGCGCCCGGAGATGTGGTGGAGGCAACCATTACTCGCAAGAAGAAAAGCTTTATCGAAGCCCGCGTAACTAAAATAATTAAAGAATCAGATCAACGCGTTCAACCCTTTTGTTCTCATTTCGGCATCTGTGGTGGATGTACGTGGCAACACATCAACTACCAAACTCAACTCTTTTATAAACAAAAACAGGTTCAGGACAACTTAGAACGAATTGGTGGGCTAAATCTCCCTCCAATAAAACCAATTCTTGGTTCAGCGAAAACAAAACTATATCGCAATAAGCTCGACTATACATTCACTCACAGTGAATGGCTTACCTGGGAAGATTTGCAAAGCGACAGAATAAAAGGTCCGGCTCTTGGTTTTCATGTTCCAAAAATGTTTGACAAGGTATTCGATGTAAAGGAATGCCACCTCCAGCCTGAGCCATCCAATGGTATTCGCCTTGCATTAAAAGAAACTGCACTTTCAATGAATATTCCTTTCTTTGATTTAAGAAGTCAGGAAGGTTTTTTGAGAACAGTGACTATCCGCACCTCAACATCAGGGGAAACCATGGTTATCCTTCAGGTAACACAAAACAAAATGGAGTGGATAGAACCCCTCCTTCAAATGCTGGCGGATAAGTTTCCCCAACTTACCTCTATCAACTACGTCATCAACAACAAAAGAAATGATACTTTCAATGACCTTGAAGTGATCACCTGGAAAGGCAACCCCTATATAACAGAGCAAATGCCTCTACCTCCGGTGAAGCTTCGGCAGACGAGCAAGACTAATGGCAAGGAAATGCTTCAGTTTAGGGTGGGGCCAAAGTCATTTTATCAAACGAACTCGGAGCAGGCTCATGAATTGTATAAAATTGCCTGGGAGTTGGCCAATCTGAAAGGAGATGAACTCGTGTATGATCTTTACACCGGTACGGGCACGATTGCCAACTTTGTGGCTAATAATGCTAAAAAGGTAATCGGACTGGAGTATGTAGCCGATGCCATTGAGGATGCCAAGATCAATTCAGAGATTAACGGAATTACCAATACAGAATTCTTTGGGGGAGATATTAAAGATTTACTCGATGATGCTTTTTTAAATACACACGGCAGACCGGATGTAATTATTACCGATCCTCCCAGGGCAGGGATGCATGAAGATGTATGCAAAATGATTTTGAAAGCTGAGCCACAACGCATTGTTTATGTCAGCTGCAACCCAGCAACCCAGGCCCGCGATCTTAAAATCCTTTCAGAAAAATACGAGATCAACGCAGTTCAACCAGTGGATATGTTTCCGCATACGATGCATGTGGAAAATGTAGTGAGCCTTACTTTAATCGGTAATCAGTAATACCGATTACCAAATTCCACAAACTCTTTCGTCTGCTCAATTCTTTTACTCACCATCGGTAATTTTTTCATGTACTCTACCTCAATGGAAGCAATCCCAAAATCCTCTACCACCTTTCCGCGTATTCCATAAAAACCACGACCGCGAAACGGATACATTTTTGTGACATTGGGAAAATGAACGGTATCAAACACTTCTCCGTCTTTATCATAAAAAGTACCAAAGTGCATCGGCTCTCCTTTTAAAGTACTGGTATTTTTGGTAGTCACCACATACCCAACAATCGTTACGATCTTCCCTATTTTTTGTAGCAATTCTTTCACTACCGTATCTCCACGCTTTGGCGTCTCCAACAATAAGAACGGGTCACACAGCGGAAACCCCAACAACTCAATTTCGTCAAACGCATCTTCCAATGGTTGACGGTGTAAAACCGGCAGTGGATATTCTTTGGGTGCCGTATCAAACAAAGACGTGGACTGTGTTTTTCGTTTGTTCGCATTTTGGTTGCTCAAATAAAGCATTGCCTCCCAGAGCAACCGCTGTTTGGTTTTATTCGTAAACCGAAAAGCTCCCAACCGGATAAGAATTCTCACCTGCTCTAAACCAGCTGGCACTCTTCTTAAAAAATTATCGAAGCTGGTGTACTCGCCATTACGCTGCCTTTCTTCCGGTATCAGTTTAGCTATTTTATTTTCCAGACTTTTCAAATGAATGAATCCAATAAAAATTTCATCACCATATATAGTAGTGAGATGATCGCTTCTATTCACACAGGGGGCATTGATCTTCGCTCCACTCATACGCGCCTCATGGAAATAAAATTCGGTGCGATAAAAACCTCCGAAGTTATTAATTACACCCACCATAAACTCCAGTGGGTAATGTGCTTTCAAAAACAAACTCTGATAACTCTCCACTGCATAACTGGCAGAGTGTCCTTTGGAAAAAGAATAGCCTGAAAAGCTTTCTATCTCATACCACACCCGATCGATCACATGTTGCTCATACCCCAATTTTTTACAATTAGTAAAAAAACTTTCCTCTATCTGTTGAAACTCTTCTCTCGAGCGAAATTTACCCGACATTCCCCTACGCAATACATCCGCTTCCGTCAAAGTCATGTTGGCAAAATGATGCGCCACTTTAATCACATCCTCCTGATACACCATCACACCATACGTTTCCTTCATGAGTTCATTTATCTTTTCATGAATGGCCTCATACTTACCCCCGTTACTTACCAAATGAAACCGCTCGATATAGGTCCGCATCATTCCCGATCGTGCCACACCCGGGCGAATGATAGAACTTGCCGCTACCAGTGTGAGGTAGTCCTCACAACGTAGCTTACCTAACAACATGCGCATGGCAGGCGACTCCACATAAAAGCAACCCATCGCTTTACTGTCGCGCAATAATTTTTTTATTTTTTCATCTTTCTTAAAATCATGAAACCGGTGAATGTTCACATCTATTCCCCGATTGCGTTTTATATGCTTTACCGTTTCCTTTAAATGACCCAGTCCTCGCTGACTTAAAATATCAAATTTAAAAATGCCCATGTCTTCGGCATTGTGCATTTCAAAATGAGATACCGGATAACCCTTTGGCGGAAACTGGATAGCGGTATACGCATAAATTGGTTTTTCAGTAATCAATACACCGCCAGCATGGATAGAAATATTAGCAGGAAGGTCTTTAATGTATTCGGCATATTTAAAGATCAGCTCCGTAATATGATCCCGGTTTTTATGCCGATCTGGTTCTTCCACGATGGCGTCAATCTCTTCTTTGGGTAAACCAAAAACTTTTCCCAACTCACGCAACACCGATCGTTTTTGGTAAGTCACATGCGTTCCCAACAAACAAACATGATCGCTGCCATACTTGGAGAAAATGTAATCATAGATTGCATCCCTGTTATCCCACGAAAAATCAATATCAAAGTCGGGTGGTGTGGAACGTTCAGCGTTTAAGAACCTTTCGAAATACAAATCCAACTCAATCGGATCCACATTGGTAATCTCCAGGCAGTAAGCCACTACACTGTTGGCACCACTGCCACGCCCCACATAATCAAAACCCTGTCGCCTGGCAAACTGCAACAGATCATAGGCGATAAGGTAGTAAGCACAAAATCCCTTACTCTTAATAATATTGAGTTCTCTTTGGAAACGTTCTCTTAGATCCGGTTGACTTACATCGTATCGATTACTGAAGCCTTCCCACGCTTTGGTGACCAATAAATCCCAATCGCTTTCTTCACTTCCGGTTAATGTTTTTTTGTTCTTATCCGTTTTCAGTTCAAAATCGATTGAACATCGATTTACCAACTGTTGCGTGTTTTTAATCAAATCCGGGTAATCGGAAAACATCTCTGCCAGTTTTTCTTCCGGCATCATGATTTCATTGGGTAATGCTTGTTGTTCCTCTGCTAGTTTACTGAGCAGTGTATTCTTATCAATGGCCCTCAACAGCCGATGAACGTTAAAATGAATTTTATTGGCAAAAGTGACGGGATGATGAATCACAAATTTTTCCTTGCGTGTTTTGTAAGAAGTATAAACCCTCAAATGATTGAGTTGATGAATACGAACACCCAGAAATTCGTGCGGGCGAAGAAGGTCAGGTTCCAATAGCCCAAATGGATAGATTACAAAAACGTTTTCAAATACAGGAGCGCGATTTGGTAAGGCTTTATTATTTAAGTTGTGATGGGACAAGAACCTGTTGATCTCCTCAAACCCATCATTGTTCTGTGCAATCGCAATGAAAAGCAATTGATCCTCGCTTCTGAATTCTACCCCCACCGCTATCTCCAGTTCGTACGCTTCCTTTCCAAAAGCAGTAAGCTTACTCCCGTTGACAGGAGCTTTCTCTGCACAAAGTCGCAACATCTCAATGTAGGAAGCGGTGTTGTTGATCTCCGTAAGGATCAGTTTGTGTACACCACATCGCTTGGCTTCATTAAAAAGATCCTCCACCTGTAAGGTGCCGTATTTAAAACTGAAAGCGGTATGGCAGTTGAGGTACATAATATTTAATTAGCTAATGTGATGATGAATTGATGAGATGATGAAAGACCTTGATTATCACATCAACTCATCACCACATTAATAACTGGGTCGTGATACAGTTGGATAGTTCAAAGGGAGTTTCTTTTTGGGCATTTCACTATAGGTTCTTCCTTTCAACAACCTCCCTGTTTTCTTTTTATTTGTTCCACCCCATTGTTTAAAGAAAAATGCTACTTTAAAAACTCTGCATTGAGTCTTTATTTCAAGTACCCATTCAGTATTCATAGGACGAGGCTTTCGCCCAGATTCACCACCTACAATTACCCAATCAATATTCTTCAAATTAAGATTTGGTAAAGGACCAATAAGTGGTTCACAGGAAAGAAATTTAACCAAAGCTAAAGTTTTCCTCAAATCATCAACTCGATGAATAACTTTTCCATCTTCAATGGAAACACCCATCCAAATATTCGGAGTCCACTTGAGTTCTTTGTGGTATTTCAATAATATATCCGACCGTTTAGTTAGGACTTGAAAAGTGTGCTGTTGATTATCGTTCATTACTTTGAAAACCCTTTTTATGAACGACAAAGGAATGTTTTCATGAAATAGATCACTCATCGAGTTTACAAAAACAATTTTTGAACTCTTCCATGTGTAAGGTATCTCAAGTGCATCTTCATGAATAGCCAGTTTAAAACCACTCTTATACTTATCAAGCCCCATCGCTTTCAACCTTCTCGCCATAACTTCTGCATAGCAGAATTTACAGCCTGCTGAAATTTTGTTACAGCCAGTTGTAGGGTTCCATGTTAATTCAGTCCACTCTATGCTCGATTGTGCCATTTGTTATTTTAAAATAATTTTTATTTTCTTGGGCTCACCCTTATAGTAATTATATGATATATAAAATGCTCGTTTCCTAACTTTTTCGTCCGTAATAGTTAAAACGTCAATTTGATTATTAGCCTGCCAATTATAGAACACTTCATTGGCGTGTTTCGGTAAAAAACCCAAGCGCAAAGTAAATTCATAAATTTCACCATTATATCTATTTCTTAAGCCAAGGAAATCTTTAAGCTTTTGCTCCAACGGGTTTATTTTCTGATCAAAAAATAAAGAAGGTTCATTCCCAGAATAATTCCATCCCTTTCCCTGCTCTGTATCAATTTCCCATTTAGCTTCCAACATTTTTTCAAAACCTTTTATATGTGGCGAAAAGAAAAAGAGGCAATATACAGTACTTGAATCCTTCTTGATTGTAAACGTGTCTACAAATGAATTGTCTCCTAAATAATTTCGAAAAGCAGTTTTTAATTGATCAATAAAACTCCATACAGAATCCGTTTCCTTCCAATTTTTATACTCAGTTAGCTCTTCAATAAAGTCTTTAAGGGCTTCTGGAGTTCCATTTGTATGGAACCTGTACATAAATTGGGTTGGAAGGAACAAAAGGACTTCACTGTTTTTTGTTTTAAGGAGTTCTTTAATATCACTTGCCTTAATATGTTTATATTCATAGGGATCAATGAAAATAAAAGCCTTTTGTTTTTTCAAGCTTGATAAAATCCCTTTTAGCTTTTTTAGTTTCTCTTGATAATCTTCAGATGAAAACTCCAATTCTCCAAATCTTGAATAATACAATGACTTTTCATTTATCGCCTTTTTAACTTTATCTACTTTTCCACCATTAATATCGTTAAAATAACAATCGATAAATGGAACTTTGCCTAACTTGGCTACATTAATAAAGTGAATATCTTTTATGGCTCTAAGTATGACTAGTGGACTTCCTTCTCCTCCGTTATCATAAACTCCTTCACCACAAAAGAGATCATAAATTTTTATTCTTTCTGTATATCCATCATTTGCGATGATGTTCAGGTATCTCTTAAGGTATTCTCTTAAAAGTCTGACTTTTATTTCAGAATGATCTAAAAGATTTCTCTTAACATTTTTCTTTTCCATATCCTAATATACATTTTATCCTCTGATCGTTATCTCTAACTACGAATCAGCTAATCAATAAATTATCACATCAACTCATCAAACAATCATCACATCAACCTTTGAACGCATTCATTTCCATTCGCACCCGTTTGTTCACATTCAGTGTGGTGGCACGAACCAATTTATCCACCCCGTGCTTGTGCTTCATCCGATCCATCGCTTCATAAAGATTGATGCTTTCTTCTGTGTCATCAAACAAACTGATCTGGTGATTGCCATGTACTAAACTACTCAGGCGAACTCCCACCAATCGAATGAGCATTCTTCTGTTATAAAGTCGCTCAAACAATTCCAATACAACCCGAAGCAACACATGATCAGAAGAAGTATAAGGAATGTGTACTTGTTTGGTCTCCGTGTCAAAATTGGAATAGCGGATTTTTACCGTCACACAAGAGGTGAGTTTTTTTTGCTCGCGAAGAGTAAACGCCACCTTTTCAATCATGGCGATTAAAATGGATTTGATTCCTTTTACGTCAATAGAATCCTGATCAAACGTGCTTTCTGTAGAAATCGATTTTTGCTCGCTGTAGGAAACAACCGGTGAGTTGTCGATACCATGCGCTTTGTTCCAGAGGCTAATGCCATTCTTGCCAAAAGCACTCACCAAAAATTTCAAAGGCATCTCCCGCAAGGTGGCTACTTTTCTCACGCCCATATCATAAAGAAAAGAAGCAGTCTGTTTTCCTATCATTGGAATTTTATCCACCGACAAAGGCGCCAAAAAATCCCTCTCCTCTCCTGCCGGAATATGCTTCTCCGCATTGGGTTTAAACTCTCCTGTAGCCACCTTGGACACCAGTTTATTCACTGACATACCCATAGAAATAGTGAGACCGCTATCCTTTATCACCTTTTTACGCAATTCCACCGCCCACTTGAAAGCCCCGAAGTAGCGATCCATACCCGAGGCATCGATATAAAATTCATCAATGGAGGCTTTCTCAAAAGCAGGAGCAGAATTGGCAATGATTTCAGTCACCAGGTGAGAGTGCTTGCTATAAGCCTCCATATCTCCGGAGATTACCTTGGCGTCAGGGCACAGTTGCAGGGCCAGATACATGGGCATAGCAGAGTGCACACCAAATTTCCTCGCTTCATAACTACAGGCCGCCACAACCCCACGTCCACTGCTTCCCCCTATTATTAAAGGTCTGTTTTTGAGCTCCTTGTGCAGCTTGCATTCTACTGCCACAAAGAAGGCATCCAAATCCATGTGTATGACATTGCGGGTATCCATTAAGCAATATTACTAAATATTTTAGTATTTGCTAAATGAAGGGAAGGATTCACAATTCAGTTAACTATCTGATTGTAAACGTATTAATACTTTTAAATCTGAAATTATTTTACAAGTTGCTCCACCCGATCGGTCACGCTTTTATTGTTATTCATGGCATGCCATAGGTCATAATTTGCCTGCAAATTCATCCAATAGTGAGGAGTAGTTTTAAAAGCACGAGCAAGTTTAATAGCCATAAGAGGGGAAATTCCTGCTCTTTTGTTAACAATGGTAGACAAATTAGGCCGAGTAATAAGTAACTTATCACTGGCTTCTGTAACAGTCAAGCCGAGAGGATTAAGATAGAATTCTAACAAAATCTCTCCTGGGTGTGGTGGATTATGTTGAATAAATTTTTTCATTTAATGAGTGTCTAAGTAATCAATACTTGTTGCCTTACCATCCGTGAACTCAAAGACAATCCTGTAATTACCAGAAACATCAATTGACCAATAACCTTGATAAGGCGGTGCTTTAAGCTTATGTAATCTAAAAGCCGGAACATTTAAATCTTCCAGCGATACAGCCGCATCAATAATGGCCAGTATCATTTTAATCTTTCCGAGGCGTTCCTGTGGAAGTCTTTTGGTCTTTCCATCAATAAAGAGCTCCTTGAGTCCTTTATGCTTAAACGATTCAATCATTGAGATTTCAATCTAAGTGTCGCTTTCTTTCTTCATAGCATATTATTTAAGAGAGGTGTCCACTATATTTAAGGCTAGCGGAGTTAACCTTTTCCTGCTTAGCAGGCTTTGTATTGTGTAATATAACACATTACAAATGTAAGTATTATTTTCTCAATTCACAACCAAGGACACTCAAATTGCTATTTTTTACCTCAAAAACACCCAACGTCAATTATTTAAGGAATGAAATGCTTCAAAATAATCCTTTGAAAAATCCAAATTTCTCCACATTTGCTCATCCTTACCTAACGTTTGTTACCCCTCCGTTTAAATTATTTTCAATTTTTTGTTTGAATCCCCGGAAAAAAATTTCCATCCTTGTACCACAGTACAGTTAAAAAGTGAAGATGAGCACAACGCAGCGATACGAAATAACTAATTCCCTGATCCATTCGATCACGGGTATGCTGGTCATTATTAGCATCATTATTCTTCGAAAACCGGGGTGGTGATACTATTATTTTAAACTGAATAATAAACCGCTCCGAGAAATTGGAGCGGTTTTGTTTTATATGGATTCTAACAAACTAACGATTGTTCTAAAGTATGTACTACACTAACGACACGACCCTTTTCCTAAATGGAAAATTCGTAAAGGCGGCAGACGCAAAGACCGACCTCTTCAGCCAAACACTTCACTATGGTTATGGTGTATTCGAAGGAATACGCGCTTACCAAACTGTGAATGGAGTAAAAGTTTTCAAATCACACGAGCATTATGAGCGATTACTTCGCAGTGCATCACTGATGGGTATACCACTCCATTACACTGCTGAAGAACTTACACAAGCTACTTACGAAGTGCTGGCAAGAAATAATCAAAGCAATGCCTACATACGTCCGTTAGTATTTTGTAGTCCCAACATGTCGCTCACCAGTCCACATGAAGTGTCACTGATGATTGCCACCTGGAAATGGGACAAATATTTGGGAGATCAATTGCTTAAGATTTGTATTTCTTCTTATCAAAGGCCCAATCCAAAATCATTTAAAGTAGAAGCAAAAGCATGTGGCCATTATGTGAATTCAATTTTGGCTACCACAGAAGCCAAGCAACGCGGTTTTGACGAGGGACTTCTTTTAGACATTGACGGTTTTGTGGCAGAGGGGCCAGGAGCAAACTTTTTTTATGAGAAGGATGGTGTACTCTACACCCCGCCACGTGGAAGTATTCTGCCCGGTATTACGCGCCAAACCGTATTGGAAATTTGTGCTGAGTTGGATTTAAAAGTGGTGGAAAAACTTTTTAAACCTGAAGACTTATTTGAGGCTGACAGTGCATTCTTCTGCGGTACTGCTGCCGAAGTTATTGGGATTGAATCCATCGAGGGACAAAAATTTAATAAGCCATGGAAAAAATCTTTGGGTGCCATTGTTCAGGAGGCGTACCAATGCCTCGTCTTAGATAAAAGTTACAGTTACGTAATAGTTTAAAGTTGAAAGTCGCATAAACTTTAAACCTTGAATCAAAAGGAGAATGGAACTCAATAAATATAGTAAAACCATTACGCAAGACCCTACACTGCCTGCAGCACAAGCCATGTTATACGGCATTGGCCTGACTGAACATGATCTAAGAAAAGCACAGGTAGGAATTGTAAGCACGGGCTTTGATGGCAACACCTGCAACATGCATCTCAACGCACTGGCACAAGAAGTAAAGCAGGCCGTGTGGGATCAAGAATTGGTGGGATTGGTTTTTCATACCATCGGAGTAAGCGATGGAATTTCTAATGGCACCGAAGGTATGCGCTACTCTTTGGTGAGTCGTGAGGTCATTGCCGACTCGATTGAAACCGTTTGCAATGCCCAATACTATGACGGGTTGATTGCTGTGGTGGGCTGTGATAAAAACATGCCAGGATCATTGATTGCCATGGGCAGGTTAAACCGGCCCGCCATCATGGTGTATGGTGGAACGATTGCAGGAGGGCATTGGAAAGGAAAATCATTAAACATTGTTTCAGCATTTGAAGCACTGGGCGAGAAGATGGCCAACAAACTTTCTGATGATGACTTCAAAGGCATTATCCAAAATGCTTGTCCAGGGGCTGGTGCATGCGGTGGTATGTACACTGCCAACACCATGGCTTCTGCTATAGAAGCATTGGGCATGGCGCTTCCCTACTCTTCTTCCAACCCTGCTTTGAGCAAAGAAAAATCAGTGGAATGCAAAACTGCCAGCGAAGCCATCCATTTGCTTTTGGAGAAAGACATCAAGCCCCGCGACATCATGACTTTACAGGCTTTTGAAAATGCTATGACGATAGTAATGGCATTGGGTGGTTCTACAAATGCGGTGTTGCATTTAATTGCCATGGCGAGATCCGTAGGATTAAAAGTAACTCAGGAAGATTTTCAGCGCATTTCTGACAGCACTCCCCTAATTGCCGACCTGAAACCAAGTGGAAAGTATTTGATGGAAGACCTGCACAAAACAGGTGGCACACCCATGGTGATGAAATACCTACTAGACAAAGGTCTTCTTCATGGTGATTGCCTTACCGTTACCGGCAAAACCATTGAGGAGAATCTAAAAGATGTTGAGTCCATTGATTTTGAAAAACAGGACATCATTGTACCGCTAGAAAATCCAATTAAAGAATCCGGACACATTCAGATCTTGTATGGCAATCTGGCTGAAAAAGGTTCAGTTGCTAAAATAACTGGCAAGGAAGGTGAAAAATTCAAAGGTAAAGCCCGTGTATTCAATGGCGAGTTTGAATTGATCGATGGAATTTCTTTCGGAAAAGTAAAAGAAGGCGATGTGGTAGTCATACGTTATGTGGGGCCCAAAGGTGCACCTGGCATGCCTGAGATGTTAAAACCAACAAGCGCCATAATGGGGGCTGGCCTTGGAAAAAGTGTAGCACTCATTACCGATGGAAGATTTTCCGGAGGCACTCATGGATTTGTGGTGGGACACATCACTCCCGAGGCACACGTTGGGGGATTACTCGCTTTGGTTGAAGATGGTGACTGGATAGAAATCGATGTAAGCAAACACCAACTGAATTTATTGGTGGACGAAAAAACATTAGCGATTAGAAAATCAACTTTCAAAACACCGGAGCTACGGGTTAGCAATGGTGTACTCTATAAATATGCGAAACAAGTAAAAACTGCTGCAGATGGATGCGTTACTGACGAAGACTAGAAAGGAGGATAAAACATCGACTCAACAAAGAATTTCAGGCTCTGAGGCTTTGCTTCAATGCCTTGTTGCCGAAGGGGTCACCACGTTATTTGGATATCCGGGTGGTGCCATTATGCCAGTGTACGATGCATTGTATCGATACTCAGATAAATTAAATCACATTTTGGTTCGTCATGAACAAGGAGCTGTTCATGCAGCGCAGGGATTTGCCAGGGTTTCTGGTGAGGTGGGGGTAGCACTTGCTACCTCAGGTCCAGGGGCAACCAATCTTGTGACTGGTTTAGCTGATGCCTTAATTGATTCGACTCCAATCGTTTGTATTACGGGTCAGGTGTTTGCCCACTTATTGGGTACTGATGCCTTTCAGGAAATAGATGTGGTGAATACAACTAACCCGGTGACTAAATGGAATGTGCAAATAACCGAGGCGAAGGATATTGCAGAGTCAGTAGCTAAAGCCTTTTATATTGCTCGCTCCGGCAGACCAGGCCCAGTATTGATTGATATCACCAAGAATGCTCAAAATGAGTTGATTGATCAGTTCGACTATAAGAAATGTGAGCAAATCAGAACATACAAGCCCAAACCTGTTTTGCAGTTTTCACAAATTGAAGATGCTGCCGATCTTATCAATCAAGCAAAGAAGCCCTATTTATTGGTAGGCCAAGGTGTGCTGCTTTCTGAAGCAACTGAGGAATTAGTTGCTTTTTCAGAAAAGACTGGTATTCCCGTGGCATGTACGCTACTTGGGTTGGGAGCCTTCCCAACGGATCACCCTAACTATGTAGGGTTTCTTGGTATGCATGGCAACTATGGGCCCAATGTAAATACCAATGAATGCGATGTGTTGATTGCCGTAGGCATGCGCTTCGATGACCGCGTTACAGGAAACGTAGCCAAGTATGCTACTCAGGCTAAGGTAGTGCACATTGAAATTGACAGGGCGGAAATTAATAAAATCATTAAGACCGATGTGGGCATACATGCCGATGCCAAAGAAGCACTGACAGAGTTAACAAAACTTTGTAAAGCCAGCAATCATAATTCTTGGATCAAAAGTTTTGAAGCTTTGAATTATAAGGAACATGAAAAGGTAATTAGCAAAGAGTTCGATCCCAATGGCGAACTAAAAATGGCTGAGGTAATCAACCATCTTTCATTATTAACAAATGGAAAAGCCATTGTAGTGACGGATGTTGGCCAACATCAAATGATTGCTGCACGCTACTATGCTTACAAAGACCCCAGAACCAATGTTACTTCAGGGGGAGCAGGAACGATGGGATTTGCCCTACCCGCAGCAATGGGTGCCAAGCTGGCAAAACCAAACCAACAGGTAATAGCTGTAATTGGGGATGGGGGATTTCAAATGACCCCTCAGGAATTAGGGACCATTATGCAGTATAAAATCCCTGTAAAAGTGCTCGTGCTCAATAATTGCTTTCTGGGAATGGTTCGCCAATGGCAAGAATTATTCCATGAGAAGCGATACTCCTGTACAGAAATGGCAAATCCTGATTTTATCAAATTGGCACAAGCCTACGACATACCAGCAAAGAAAGTAAGGGACCGCAGTGAACTTGTTTCTTCATTAAAAGAAATGCTAGAATCAAAAACTGCATACTTCCTTGAAGTAGTGGTTGGTAAAGAAGGCAACGTGTTTCCCATGATCCCTGCCGGAGCAGGAGTAGCTGATGTTTTATTAGAGAAAGCTGAACAATAACCATATGAAACAAGACTATACACTTGAGCTATCCGCAGAAAATAATTTTTCAATACTGAACAGGATTGTTAATGTGCTCAACAGAAGACGGGTACGCATTAAAAAATTAATTGCACATGAAATCACTGAAGACTTTCACAAAGGAGGAGCACTCTTATTGATCTATACCACCCCTGAACTCATGGAGAAAGTAAAACATCAATTAGAAAAATTGATTGAGGTCGATTATGCCAACTACTACTCTGGTAGTGATGTATTCGATGAAATAAATAACAGAAATAATAAAGAAGTAGTAATTAGTTAATTGAACAGTAAACCAAACTTTTAAAGATAGAATTATGGCACAAATTAATTTTGGAGGAACGTTGGAGGAGGTAGTGACACGAGAAGAGTTTCCAATGGAAAAAGCACTTGATGTATTGAAAAATGACACTATTGCAATAATTGGATATGGGGTTCAGGGGCCGGCACAGGCATTGAACCTACGTGATAACGGATTCAACGTAATTGTAGGACAGAGAAAAGGATCTAAAACATGGGACAAAGCCGTTTCACACGGCTGGGTACCGGGCGAAACACTTTTTGAAATTGAAGAAGCAGTAAAGCAGGGTACTGTCATCGAATACTTACTTTCGGATGCTGGTCAAATTGCCTTATGGCCAACAGTAAAACCTCACTTAACTGCTGGAAAGACTTTGTACTTTTCTCATGGGTTTGGAATTACATTCAAAGAAAAAACAGGAATCGTTCCCCCTGCTGACATCGATGTGGTACTGGCTGCACCGAAGGGTTCTGGTACTTCCGTAAGAAGATTATTTAAACAAGGAAAAGGGATCAACTCCAGTTATGCTGTTTTTCAAGATGCCACTGGCCGTGCTGAGGAGAGAGCCATTGCATTAGGAATAGGCGTGGGCTCCGGCTATTTGTTCAAAACAGATTTCAAAAAAGAAGTATATTCTGATTTGACTGGAGAGCGTGGCACGCTCATGGGCGCTATTGCAGGAATTTTCGAAGCACAATATGAAGTACTTCGGTCTAAGGGACATTCCCCTTCTGAAGCATTTAACGAAACGGTAGAGGAGCTTACGCAAAGCCTAATGCCACTCGTAGCTGAAAATGGAATGGATTGGATGTATGCCAATTGTTCCACTACGGCACAACGAGGAGCTTTGGACTGGAAGAAAAAATTCAAGGCGGCAACCCTACCTGTGTTTAAAGAATTGTATGACAGTGTCGAGAGTGGCGCAGAAGCACAACGCACCATTGATAAATGCAGCCAACCTAACTACCGCGAAAAGCTTGCTGAGGAATTGAAAGAATTACGTGAAAGTGAGTTGTGGCAAGCAGGAGCTGCAGTGCGTCAGCTAAGACCTGAGAAAGCAACTGTAGAGGCAAGTATGATAGACTAAATCAAATAGGCAGTTGACAATAAACAATTGACATTATGTTATTTGTCAATTGACCTGTTGTCAACTGTCAACTCCTTGAATAATGATAAACATAACCCTAAATCAACTTGACATCAACACAGCTGCAGAAGTACTACAAAAGGTAGTGATCAAAACTCCCTTGCAGTACCATCGCAAGCTATCTGAAAAATACGGATGCGACCTGTATTTGAAACGTGAGGATTTACAAAATGTACGATCCTATAAAATCCGGGGAGCGTATAATCTCATTCAGAGCCTTTCTCAGGAACAGCGAAAGAACGGTGTTGTCTGTGCAAGTGCCGGCAACCACGCACAGGGTGTTGCCTTTTCATGTCGTGAACTAGGGATTCAAGGGGTGATCTACATGCCTTCTATTACGCCCAAACAAAAAATCAATCAGGTCAGGATGTTTGGTGGAGAGAATGTTGAAATCATTTTGATTGGAGATACTTTCGATGAATGCCAATACCATGCGCTGCTACATGCTAAGAATCATAAGATGGAGTTTATCCCTCCCTTCGATCATTTAAAAATAATTGAAGGGCAGGGAACGGTGGCCAAAGAAATTCTGGCCGACCAACCTGATATTGATTTGATTTTTGTTCCTGTTGGGGGTGGTGGTCTTTGTGCAGGAGTGTCCAGTTATTTAAAAACATTTTCTCCTCAAACGAAAATCATTGGAGTAGAACCACAGGGTGCTCCTTCGATGACCGAAGCATTGAAAGCGGGTCATCCGGTAGTATTAGACAAAATTGAAAATTTTGTAGATGGCGCATCCGTTAAAAAAGTAGGTGACATCACTTTTGAGTTTTGTAAAGATGCCATCAGCAAAATGCTTTTAGTACCAGAAGGAAAAGTAAGCACTACAATTCTTCAGCTTTATACGGAAGATGCCATTGTAGCCGAACCTGCAGGAGCACTCAGCATTGCAGCCCTGGAGCAGTATGCCGATCACCTAAAAGGTAAAACCGTAGTTTGTGTGATCAGCGGGGGCAACAACGACATCGATCGCATGCAGGAGATTAAAGAAAGATCGCTGCTACATGAAGGATTAAAACATTATTTCATTGTTCGTTTTGCACAACGGCCAGGAGCGTTAAAGGAATTTGTCAATCACATCCTTGGCCCTGATGATGACATTGTCCGTTTTGAGTTTATTCAAAAACACAACAAAGAGACGGGTCCCGCTTTGATCGGCATTGAGGTGAAGGATGTAGGTGATTTCCATTTACTGGTAAGCCGTATGGATTCAGAAAAAATCAACTATACACTCATCAACGAGAATGAAAATTTGTTTGAGTATTTGGTGTAGTAGCCAATAAAGTATTGGTGGTAGGAGTTTTAAATTAATATCCTACCAAACACTCGTCAGCTTTTGAAAATCTTTTCATCGAATTCATTGAACCGTTCAACAACTTTTCACACCTTGTCGTCACATTGATAATTAAGATGTAGATAAACTAAAAAATACAACCTATACCTAAACTGTTCCGCCCCGACCCCGATAATTATCGAGGGTCGGGGCGGTTTTCGTTTTTTAAGGGTACTCCGAACTAACGATTGTTAAATTTTTTATGTCAAAAACACTTTTCGATAAAATCTGGGACAAGCACATTGTAAAACACAAGGAAGGCCACCCTGATCCGCTTTTTATAGACCGTCATTTTATTCATGAGGTCACGAGCCCACAAGCTTTTGAAGGATTAAAGAAAAGGGGAATAGGCGTCTTAAACGCCTCACGCACTACCGCTACAGCCGACCATAACATTCCTACCAGGGACCAACACCTTCCCATCAAAGAAGCATTGTCGCGGCATCAGGTAGAAACATTAAGAAAAAACTGCAAAGATTTTGGAGTGACTCTTTACGATCTCGGTCATCCGTTTCAGGGAATCGTTCACATTATTGGCCCGGAGTTAGGATTAACGCTGCCAGGCATGACCATTGTTTGTGGAGATAGCCACACCTCCACCCATGGAGCCTTTGGTACCATCGCTTTTGGTATTGGCACCAGTGAGGTAGAACAAGTATTGGCCACACAATGTATTCTCCAATACAAGCCGAAGCGGATGAAGATCGAAATCAATGGTCGGTTGAGCAAAGGAGTTTTAGCCAAAGACATCATTCTCTACATCATTTCAAAAATTTCTTCCAGTGGAGCCACCGGATATTTTGTTGAGTATGCTGGGGATACCATTGAAAATTTGTCCATGGAGGCACGCATGACCATTTGTAACATGAGTATTGAAATGGGTGCACGGGGTGGACTCATTGCACCTGATCAAATCACATTTGATTACATCAAAGGAAAAAAATTTGCTCCACAGGGTGTAGCTCTGGAGAATAAAATAGAACAGTGGAAAACGTTGAAATCCGACAAGGATGCAATGTTTGATAAGGTATTGACCTTCGATGCCACTGACATCGGCCCCATGATTACGTATGGCACTAACCCCGGCATGGGAATTAAAATAACAGATCGCATTCCTACTCCAGAAGAACTAAAAGACATAAGCGAACAACCTTCCTTTATCAAGTCGTTAAATTATATGGGGCTTGAGCCCGGCTCGCAATTGTTGGGCAAACACATCGACTATGTTTTTATAGGAAGTTGTACCAATGCACGTATTGAAGATTTGCGACTGGTAGCCTCCATTGTAAAAGGAAAGAAAAAAGCTAAAGGTGTAGAGGTATGGGTCGTGCCAGGATCAAAACAGGTGGAAGACCAGGCGAGAAAGGAAGGACTAGATAAAATTTTTGAAGCTGCTGGATTTGAATTGAGAAGCCCGGGATGTTCGGCATGCCTTGGTATGAATGAAGACAAAATTCCGGCAGGGAAGTATTGTATTTCTACTTCCAACAGAAACTTTGAAGGAAGACAAGGACCCAAGTCAAGAACATTTTTAGCCAGCCCACTGAGCGCAGCGGCTGCTGCTATTACGGGAAGAGTAACTGATGTGCGTGAACTGATAACCAAGGAACAGTTGACAATAAGCAATTGACAAAGTACCTCTTGTCAACTGGCCATTGTCAACTGTCAACTTATTAAATGAAGATGAAAGAGAAGTTTAACAAAATAAAAACCACAGCAGTCCCCCTCCCTAACGAGAACGTGGACACGGATCAAATTATTCCAGCGCGGTTTCTTAAAGCAACAACACGCGAAGGGTTTGGCGAAAATTTATTCAGGGATTGGCGATATGATAGCAATGATCAACCCATAGTCGACTTTGTATTAAACAATACAACTTATGATGGAAAAGTTTTAATAGCAGGTAAGAATTTCGGATGCGGTAGTAGTCGCGAACACGCTGCATGGGCGTTGTGTGATTATGGTTTCCGTGTTGTGGTCTCCAGTTTTTTCGCAGACATTTTTAAAAACAACGCACTCAACAACGGATTACTCCCAGTAGTCGTATCTGACGAATTTCTACAAACTCTACTGAAAAGAATTAGCACCAATCCATCCACTCCAATAATTGTAGATCTTGAAAACCAAACTATCTCTTTCGAGGAAATAGAAGAAATGTTTGAAATCAATCCCTATAAAAAATCCTGCATGATCAATGGCTATGATGACATCGACTATCTGTTGAGCCTGAAAGAAGACATTCAACAATTTGACTTACAACAATCGTGAAAAAATTAATAACCCTGCTCCCCGGTGACGGTATTGGCAAAGAGGTCACGGCAGAAGGAAAAAGAGTATTAGAAAAAATTGCTCATGAGTTTGATCATCAATTCGAATTCAACGAAGCCATCATTGGCCATGATGCTATTGAAGCTACCGGCAGCGCGTTGCCCGATGAAACCCTGGCGATCCTAAGAAAAGCCGATGCCATATTATTTGGTGCGGTTGGCCACCCGCATTACGACAACAATCCTTCTCTGAAAGTAAGGCCGGAACAAGGATTACTAAAAATGAGAAAAGCGCTCGGACTGTATGCCAACCTGCGGCCTATCAAATTATTTGATGAACTGCTCGATGCATCCAGCATCAAACCAGAAATCTTAAGAGGTTCCGACATCTTGTTCTTTAGAGAACTTACGGGTGATGTGTACTTCGGGGAAAAGGGACGGAAAGACAATGACACCACAGCCTACGATGTGATGATCTATTCCAAGTACGAGATAGAGCGGATAGCGCACAAAGCTTTTGCAGCCGCGCTAACCAGAAAGAAAAAATTAGTGTCTGTAGACAAAGCCAACGTACTCGAAAGTTCACGATTGTGGCGATCCGTTGTTCAGGAAGTAGGCAAAGCATACCCTGATGTGGAACTCTCACACATGTTTGTGGATGCTGCGGCTATGAAATTGATTCAGGCTCCCACTAGTTTTGATGTGGTCCTTACAGGAAATCTTTTCGGGGATATTCTTACGGATGAAGCATCACAAATTGCTGGCTCGATGGGCATGCTGGCTTCCGCTTCCATTGGCGATAGTGTTGGGTTGTATGAACCAATCCATGGCAGCGCACATGACATTACGGGCAAAGGCATTGCCAATCCATTGGCTTCAATTCTTTCCACCGCTTTGATGCTTGATATTTCATTCGGACTAAAAGAAGAGTCACAACACATCATTAACGCTGTATCTCAAACATTAAAAGCCGGGTTCCGAACAATCGATATCGCTGATTCGAAAACCGATAAAAATAAAATCTTAAGCACAGAGCAAATGGGAGCCCAAGTCACCCAGTGTATTCGTGCAAACGAAACCGTACCTGCCAACTAACTAAAGTTATGAGTAAAAAAATTCAAATATTTGACACTACCCTTCGCGATGGCGAGCAAGTACCCGGTTGTCAATTAAAACCAGAAGAAAAAGTAATTATCGCTCGCGAACTGGAAGCACTTGGGGTTGATGTCATAGAAGCCGGATTTCCAATTTCTAGCCCGGGTGATTTTAAATCTGTAATGGCATTAACAAAAGCGCTTAAAGAACCAATTGTATGTGCGCTCACTCGTGCCAAAAAAGAAGACATCGATGTGGCAGCTGATGCTTTGCGTTACGCCAAACGTGGTAGAATCCATACCGGTATAGGATCTTCTGATGTGCATATTAAAAACAAATTTTATAGCACCAGAGAGCATGTGTTGGAGCAAGGGATGTGGGCTGTGGCTTACGCCAAAGAAAAAGGACACGAGGTAGAGTTCTATGCCGAAGATGCCGGAAGAGCTGATCTTAAGTTTCTTGGGCAATTGATTGAAGGCGTGATTGCTGCAGGTGCCGATGTGGTCAATATTCCAGATACTACTGGTTACTGCTTGCCTGATCTGTTTGGCAAACGAATAAAATACCTGACTGAACATGTGCGCAATATAGACAAGGCGATCATTTCGGTTCATTGTCATAATGATTTAGGAATGGCCACAGCCAACACCATAGCAGGCCTTTGCAACGGTGCACAGCAAGCAGAGGTAACGATCAACGGAATTGGAGAGCGGGCAGGCAACACTTCTTTGGAAGAGGTTGCCATGATCATCAACACCCACCAGGATTTAAATTTTCATACCAATATTAAAGCTGAAAAAATCTATGCGTTAAGCAAATTAGTGTCTGGTATGATGCGCATGCCTGTTCAGCCCAACAAAGCCATAGTAGGCAGCAATGCCTTCGCGCACAGCTCAGGCATCCATCAGGATGGATTTCTAAAACACTCAGAAAATTACGAAATCATCAGTCCGGATAAAGTAGGAGTACCCTCCTCCTCTATTGTATTAACCGCACGCAGTGGAAGAGCAGCACTCAAGCACAGAATTGAATTATTAGGCTATCATTTTGAAGGAGAAGACTTAAATCACTTGTATGAGAATTTTCTTTCCATGGCAGATGAAAAGAAAATGATTGGGGATGAAGACCTGATGATGCTGGTGGGTATGATGCCGGTGCTGGTTAAAGGGTAAAAAATTCAAGGCCAAAAAAATATCTCTATTCATTCTTCAGTGTATCCACCGGGTTTTTTGCAGAAGCCTTTAGCCCATGGTACAAAAGAGTAACAGTGGCCAGGGCAATGTTGGCCAAACCAGCAATCACAAAAACAAAAGGTGTAAGCGCGGTACGGTAGGCAAAAGTCTGAAGCCACTCTTTTGTATAAAAAAAAGATACAGGTAATGCAATGACCATGGCAATTATCAAAAGCAAGGAAAAGTCTTTCATGAGTAGTCCAATAATATTTGGCACGCTGGCTCCAAGCACTTTTCGGATACCCATTTCCTTAGTGCGTTTGTTTACAGCAAATGAAGCCAGTCCAAACAATCCCAACAATGCAATCAAAGAAGCGATAGAAGCGAAGACAAGAAATAACGAGCCAATTCTTTTTTCATTTTTATAAAGTTGATCATACGCCTGGTCAAGAAAGCTGAAATCGAAAGGTATGTTGCCGGCAAAGGTTTTCCATTGACTATTAATAAATTCAACCGCTTCTGTGGTTTCCCCAGGAGCGATTTTCACCAATAGGTATTCGTAGTTGTCGGGGTCAAACTCCATAACCAACGGGCCGATCGTTTCATGCAAAGACTGGAAATGAAAATCTCCAACCACACCCACTACCTGACCGGGCTTCATGTTGCCATGTCGGATACTCATTGTCTTTCCAAGGGCATTTTGCCTGTCCCATCCGATTTTCGCCAATGCGCTTTCATTGAGCACAAACTGGTTCACCCCATTAATGGGTTCAATATTTTTGATCTTGTCCATACCCTCTTGAACATCAATGCTCAGGGTTTGGAAGAAATCCTCATCCACAGATACATAGTACACTTCTCGTGACTCTGATTTTGAGATATCAATATTCTCCCCTTCTGTGATGTTAGTGGGGAGTTGAGACGTGGCTGTAGCACTAATGATATTACTATTGGTGAGGAGGGCAGACTTAAATTCTCTGTAGCGTGGCAATATTTCATCATAACGAATAGGAAGAATTAGCATCTGCTCCTTGTCGTAACCGAGGTTGATTTGTCGAACAAATTGTAACTGTCGATAGGTGACCACCGTGAAAACGGTAAGAATAATTGAAATTACAAATTGAAAAATAACTAACCCCCTTCTCATAGTGCCACTGCCCGGTGATGAGATCAATCCTGGTTTAAACAATTGAACAGGCTTAAAACCGGAAAGGACAATGGCGGGGAAAAAACCGGAGACCAAACCTACAAGCATGGATATACCAATAAATAAGATCATCCCCTGCCCTGAATAAAATTCGTCAATTGGTATTTCCTGCCCTGTTGTTTGCTCCAGCCAAGGATGCCCTAGCTGAACCAGAACTGTAGCAATCAGAAATGCGGCCAGTGCAACAATCAAAGATTCTGACATGAATTGAAAAATCAATTGCTTCCTCATGGCTCCAAATACTTTCCGAACGCCCACTTCTTTAACCCGTTGCGTGTAACGGGCTGTTGCCAGATTAATGTAATTGATGCTGGCCACAACAACCACCAAAATAGCAATAGTAATAAAGAGGATGATGTAGGTGATGTTGCCATTCGGCTTTAATTCCCATTTCAGGTGCGACTTCAAGTGAATATCCGCTACAGGTTGTAAATTAATCTTCATATTCACGCCTTCTCCGTTGGGATCTTCCGGAAAGTGATCTAAGTAATAATTCATTTTAGAACTAAGTTCTTTGAGATTAGTCCCCGGTCTTACTTTGATATAGGTGTGAAATACGATTCCACTCCATAAGTTCTCCTCCGCCTCTTTTACCCAATCATGACTTTCCATGGAAACGAGTATATCAAAATCGAAATGGGTGTTAGAAGGAATATTTTCCATAACCCCTGTCACCACCAGCTCTTTGGAATTATCTAGCAATATGGTTTTGCCTATTGGATCTCCTTCGCCAAAATAAATTTTAGCGGTGCGTTCGGTAAGTATTGCAGCATTGGGAAAATCAAATAAATGTGACTGAGTCCCTTTAACTAATGCAAAAGGAAACAGCCGAAAGAAAGAAGTATCACCATAGAACACCTTATTGTCAGTAAATATTTTATCACCAATAGCAATTCTAGATTTACCACCAAAAAGTCCGGTATTGTATAGTCGGGCACTTCCTTCGATTTCGGGGAAGTGCACCAAAACCTTTTCTTTCATCATAGGATAGGTAGAGGCAATACCTTGTTCAGGGTCGGAATCCCAACCTGAAGTCACCCGGTATAAGTTTTCATACCCATTAAAATACCGGTCATAGTTCAACTCCTGTCTTACCCAAGAGAATATCAAGAACCCTGTTGCAAGCCCAATGGCCAACCCAAAAGTATTAATAAAGGCGTAAAGCCTATCTCTAGTCAAACTTCGCAATGACGAGATAAAATAATTTTTGATCATAGCTATGTTCCTTGATTAAGTTCAAATGTCAAAATGTATGCCAAGCCCGACATGACTTTAATCTTGAGCTTTAGTTAGGCCGCTAGTCCGATAGCGGACAAAATAATCCGAAAATGGGAATGTTCGGGGATTTTTTATCACCATAAAATAACGAAAAAATAAGCATCAGGTTATCTTTAACATATCCACAGAGAGGTAAAATAAAAAGTCGTCAGACCAGCGATTACTAAGTAAACACTGATCAGACGACTAATACATGGCAATGACGATGATTTTTATTTCTTCAGAGTTGGATAAGTAATCCCTAACTGCTCCAAGTAAGTATCATACTTGGTTTCATCATAATAGTATTTTTCTAACTGTGGCCGGAACTCTTTCATTATTTCCGTATTCAAATAAATAGCGGGCTTATCCTCTTTGGTAATCATAGGCATATACTGTTGCTTGGATAACTGCTCGTTCTGAAAATAATTTTTTGCATTGGCCACCAGTTCAGGATTTGTCAAAAGATCAATGATGGTCATGGCCTGTACCCTTGCTCCTGCTGTCACTCCTTTATGTGCAATTGGGGTGGCCATAGCAATGGCATTGGCCCAGTTATGTCCAGGAAGGCCAGGAATATTGGCAGGGTAGCGCAGGGTTACCGTAGGCACCTTCCATGAGATGTCACCAATGTCATCAGAGCCACCGCTCTTAAGTTCTTTTGCAGGAGGCTTAAACTCATCCAGTTTGGTTGGCATTCCATCGATGTCTTCTTTTGCCTGGACCTCCTTTTGAACTGCCTTGGCAAATAGTTGATCTTCAGCAGACCAGGTAGGCAATCCTATCACTTTGATATTTTCATTCATAGCCTCCGCTACTGGTTTGTTAAAGTGACGTGGCCATGCAGATCCGAGCGTTCTCCGTGTTACGGTAGTTCGAGTCATCATGGCCGCACCATCTGCAATCCGATTTCCATTAGTATACAAATCCATAATTGCCGGGTATGTCATCTCCCTAAAATAATACCAGATAGATGCTTTTGAGGGAACCACGTTGGGTTGATCTCCTCCATTTGTAATTATAGAGTGCGAGCGCTGCAACGGTTCTAAATGCTCACGCTGATATTGCCAGCCAATGTTCATTAATTCAACAGCATCCGCTGCACTCCGACCTCTCCATGGTGCCCCCGCAGAGTGAGCAGACTCTCCCGAAAAGGTGTACTCTACCGAAATTAATCCGGTGCCGGATGCTGCGCCATAAGATACACCCAGATTTGAACCCACATGCGTGAAAAGGCAAATGTCCACATTATCAAAATAACCATCCCTCGTGTAGTAGGCTTTTGTCCCTACCAGCTCTTCTGCAATACCCGGCCAAATCATTAGCGTGCCTGGTAGTTTTTCGCGTTCCATTATATCTTTTACGGCAAGGGCCGCAGCAATATTTAATGGAATACCAGAGTTATGTCCTTCTCCATGTCCAGGTGCCCCCTCTATAATGGGATCATGATAAGCAACGCCAGGTTTTTGCGAAGCCTTAGGAATACAATCCACATCGCTACCCAAGGCAATCAATGGTTTTCCACTCCCCCAGGTGGCTGTCCATGCAGTGGGTATGCCTGCAATGCCCATTTCAATTTTAAATCCGTTTTCTTTGAGAATCCCTGTCAGGTATTTACTGGACTCATACTCCTGAAATCCCAGTTCAGCAAAACTGAAAATCTTATCCACCATCACCTGAATTCTTTTAGCATCTGCCTGTACTTTCTCTGATGCTTCGTTTTTTAAGGCATTGATTTTCTTTGCAGATAACTTCGGTCCTTGCGCAAAGGCAAATCCGGAAGCCATTATACAAAACAGTAATAATCGCATTTTCATTGTTATAGGTTTAGTTTTAGATCATACGTTCTAACTAACAATTTAATGATTACGAGGTACTCATCCGATGATTAGGACAATCAAATGCTCAACTCTGAAATGATCGGTAGAATTTTGATTCAAAAGGTAGGGAAAAGTTTGAAATTGATCGGCTCAATCACCTTTGAGATTTTTCAGCAAAACTTCCGGAATGGGCGCCACTTTTCTTTTGTCATAATCAAAGCACACCATACCAGTCTTGCCACGGGCAATCTCCTTTTTCGAATTTTGATTGATAATTAAATAATACATATCGAATGCATACCTGGTAATACCTGAAATCCCAATTTGAATCTCTAGTTGATCCCCCAGGAAAGATTCAGACTTATAGATCACAACTGCATCCGCAATTACATGCCCAACTGATCCGTCAAAGTGTAATTCATCCTTAAAGCCTACGCTTCGGTAAAATCGAATTCGCGCCTCCTGCATCAGTCCAAGAATTCTGTCATTACCAACATGCCCTCCATAATTTAAATCAGCACCACGCACTTCCAGCACCGTACTAAAAATGAATTGATCTGGCAACTCCAGTTGAACTCTTCCCATAATATGAAATATGAATTTGCAAAAAGGCACCTGCAAGATACATTCTTCCTTCAAATAGAATATCTTTATCCTTCTTTCAAAACCTCTAAAAATGCAAACAATACTTGGTGCCAACGGTGTAATTGCTGTCAACTTGGCAAAACATCTTCCTAATTATACTGATAAGGTCAGACTGGTAAGTAGGAATCCAAAGAAAGTAAACGATGACAATGAGCTACTCAAAGCCGATTTACTCAATGCCAATGAAACTGCTAATGCCATTGAAGGTTCTAAAATTGCATATCTCACCGTTGGCATACCCTATCGGATAGAATTATGGAGAAAATATTGGCCAATCATCATGCAGAATGTGATCGAGGGTTGTAAGAAACACGGTACAAAGCTCATTTTCTTTAGTAACGTTTATCCCTATGGGCTGGTAGATGGTTGGATGAAAGAAGACACCCCCTTCAATCCCTGCAGCAAAAAGGGAGAAGTGCGAGCCAACATTGAACTTAAATTACTGGATGAAGTAAAAAGAGGAAACATCAACGCACAAATTGTGAGAGCAGCAGACTTTTATGGGCCGCATACGCCATTGAGTTTTTTGAAACCAATGGTGTTTGATAATTTCGCCAAAGGTAAAAAAGCACAGTGGTTCATATCCGATCAAATAAAACATTCCTTTACTTACACACCAGATGCAGGAAAGGCAACTGCTTTGTTAGGGAACACAGATCATGCCTACAATCAAGTTTGGCATATTCCTACTGACAAGAACGTGCCTACAGGAAAGGAATTTCTTGAATTGGCGGCAACTGCTTTTGGTGTACAACCCAATTATATGGTGCTCAAAAAATGGATGGTGCAAATGGCCGGACTATTTAATGGCGATATTAAAGAATCTGTGGAAATGCTGTATCAAAGTGAGCATGATTATTTATTTGACAGCTCTAAGTTTGAAAAGGCGTTCAATGTTCAGCCCACCTTCTACAAAGATGGATTGGTTGAGGTGGCGCAATCGTATAAGTAAATAGCCTGTCCTTTGTTCCTCATTGCTATTAATCGAAACCTAAAGACTGCGCCACAGATAGAGCGTAGCATAGGCCTCCCAACCTTTATATCGCACAAATACCTCACGTATCTCATCCAATGTAGGCTTTCTGTCTAAATGTAAAAGGGTACGCAGCGCGTTGCTTAGTCCGGCATCCTCCAGCGGAAATGCATTAGGATAACGAAAAGTTTTCATCAGCGCATAGTTGGCCGTCCAGTTGCCAATACCTTTTATTTTCATCAGCTTTTCTTTGGCCCCCACCAACGATAAGCCCTTCAATTTTTCTTTTGATATCGTGCCCTCCAAAAATGCTTCTGAAATACCAATCGTGTATCGTGCTTTTTGCCTGCTGAACTGAATCTTTAACAGATCCTCCATCGTGAGGTGCGCCACAATACCTGGTTCAGGAAATAAAAAATATTCATTGTCCTTAAACACCAGCTTCTTACCATACTCCCGAACAAACTGTTGCTTCAGTGTATAAGCAAAACTCAGATTGATTTGTTGCCCGAGAACTGCCCATACCAAAGATTCGTACAAATCAGGCTGCCCTACAATGCGATAACCATAATGTTTTTTAGCCAAATGAGATAAAAAAGTATCGTTGGCCGCCATCTCATAAAACGGCTTCAAATCCTTATCAATATCAAACCACTCTATTATATAATGTTCAATCCTCTTTTTGATTTCATCTTGGGGTTCTGCAATAGGAAAATCAACGATCAACTTTGAATCTAATGATGCGACTTTAAATAAAATCTTTTCACCTTCATAATTCACCAGTTTGTACACCGCCTCGCCCTCTACTTTATGAAGCAGTTCTCTGGGGGACCTTTCCAAAAAGTGAAGGCACTCTTTAAAACAAAATTCTGACGGTAAGGAAATTTCCATTCTTTTCACAAGTCTACTGGAAGTTGATGAATTTCAAATAACTCGTGTACATAATCCGCAAAAATCGGGTTAAATCTAAAAGGCAAATTCATCACATTTGTACCATGGATACATTAACAACACAAAACCGGAGCAATATCGCCAGCACACTCAATAACTAAGGCTATGCCCTACTGCCCAAAATTTTGAAACCATCCGGAAGTCAAATTATTTGCCAGTAAGGCACGGAGCCACAAAAAAATTAGTGTCTTTGTGTCTTCGTGGCACATCAGGTAGAACACACTTTATTTGCTCCTAAACTCCATTTGAGTAAATTATGCCTTCTTAAAAACCCATTCCTTATGAAGTCCATCAAATCCATGCTCATTTTAATGTTCCTGAGCAGTAGTCTACTGACGTACGCCCAAAATGATCAGGCGCTTACACGAGAAATTTTCAAAGAGCTTATTGAAATCAACACCACCCATTCTACCGGCAACACCACGGAGGCTGCCGAAGCCATGGCTGCACGACTCAAAGCAGCAGGCTTTGAGGACAAAGACATCTTTATAGGTGGCCCTACTCCCAAAAGAGGAAACCTGGTAGCTACTATGAGTGGTATCGGAAAAAAGAAACCCATTATTCTCATGGCCCACATCGATGTAGTAGAAGCCAAAAAAGAAGACTGGTCGTTTGACCCATTTAAGTTTCAGGAAATTGACGGCTACTACTATGCACGTGGCAGCAGCGATGACAAAGCCATGGCCTCCATTTTTATTGCCAACCTCATCCGGCTGAAAAAAGAAAACTACAAACCTGAACGTGACATCATGGTGGCGTTAACTGCCGATGAAGAAGGGGGTGACAACAACGGAATCGCATGGCTGTTGGAAAATTATCCTCCCTTTAAAACAGCAGAGTTTGCTATCAACGAAGGTGGTGGCGGTCAGTCCAAGGACGGAAAGAAAGTATTGAATGGTGTACAATTGAGTGAAAAAGTATTTCAAAGTTTTCAGCTTGAAATCAAAGACCCGGGAGGGCACAGCTCATTGCCTCGCAAGGACAACCCGATTTATCATTTGGCCAAAGCCTTGACCAACCTCTCAGCTTACGATTTTCCTATCAACCTCAATGATGGCACACGTGCTTTCTTTGAACGTTCAGCAAAAATAGAAACGGGTCAATTGGCGGCAGACATGAAAGGAATTATTAAAAATCCTCCTGATGCAGGAGCAGTAGAAAGATTCTCTGCTACACCTTATTATAATGCACTGTTGCGCACCACCTGTGTAGCCACCATGTTGGAGGCAGGACATGCAGAAAATGCATTGCCTCAGACTGCTACTGCCATAGTGAATTGCAGGATATTACCAGGAGAAGACCCGGCAAAAATCAAACAGCAATTGGTCAGCGTTTTTGACGACAATAAAATCTCCGTTACGCCCATAGCCCCGGCCAAACCGAGTCCTCCTTCACCCCTTGACCCACAGGTAGTGGGCCCAATTGAAAAAGTGACGGACAAAATGTGGCCCGGTGTTCCTCTCATCCCGGTAATGTCTACCGGAGCTACCGATGGCGCCTACACCCGCAATGCAGGCATTCCCACCTACGGTGTTTCTGGCCTGTTCAGCGACATTGACGACAAGCGTGCCCACGGCAAGGACGAGCGCATTAATGTAAAAGCCTATTACGAGGGACAGGAGTTTTTGTATCAATTGACAAAGGAGCTGACCCAACCGATAAAGGTGGGATCGAAGAAGTAGAATAATACCTTCAAGAACTTACCAGGTCTTCCAAACTGACTAACCGTGGATGTGAAAAAAAATATTCGCTAATGAACCAATAGTTAAATCGGATAAAAACTAACACCTGACACAATGAAAAACTTCTCTCCTATGACCAGGCGCCAGCTCCTCGTTCGTGCCGGAGCCACCCTCGGGGCCAGTCTGTTACTTCCCGGAGTGGCATGCAGCAATGACGAGCAAACCGAAAATGGCCGTCAGCCAACCAATACTACTTTTGTATTCACACACACTACTGTGGTGACAGGCGATGCCAACCGTGCGGCCCTGAAAGATGTAGCGCTGGCTGTCAAAGACGGCATCATCGCAGCCATCGGTCCCACGGATGAGTTGCTCCAGGAATTTCCTGATGCAGAAGTGATTGACGGGAGAAATAAGGCGTTGCTGCCCGGTATCATCAATTGCCACGCGCATCTTTCTGCAGCCATTGCCCGGGGCTTCAATGAGGACTTTGGTTTTCCCAACCGCGCAGGATTAAAAGTTGGGCCGGAAAGCCTCATGTCCACAGAAGAGCGTGCGCTCATGTCGATGATGGCTGCATTGCACAGCATCAGAACCGGTACCACCACGGTAGTGGAGTACACCTCCCGCATCCAGTCGGAGGCGACTGAGTTGGCGAAAACCAGTTTGCGTTGGGTATTCGCTGAAGGTGTAAACGACAGGGTGGGTGCTACCGTAATGTCACCCGAAAGTTTTGCTGCCAGTAGCACACCGGAGTTCTCGGCAAAATTACGCGAAGAAGGCATGCAAAGAGTGGAAGACCTCTATAGTGCATGGCACGGCAAGAACAAGAGACGCATCATGGTAAACCCTGCCGTGATCCACACGGAAAATGCTTCTCCCGAATTGTTGCACTCCGTCAGAGGGTTTGCTGAAAAGCACGACCTGAGTTATACCATTCATCTGAACCAGACGCATGCTGAGATCAACTACATGATGAAATATCATAAAGCACGACCGGCAGAATATTTATACCAACATGACTTCCTGGGTCCAAGGCTGGTAGCTGCACACGCCCGGTATGTTGACGAAAATGAAATTGCTTTGCTGGGAAAAACCAAAACCATCATCTCACACCAAGCCGCCATGGCGGCCAATCGGGGAGTGAGCCCACCCATCCCCGCATTGCGCGAAGCAGGGTGTACCATCTGCCTTGGCACGGACAATAACAATAATGATTTATTTGCCGTGATGAAGGTGGCGATGCTCACAGAACGCATCCTCCGCAATGACGAACATCCAGGACTTTTGCCACAACCTGAAGATATTTTACAGGATGCCGCTTTAGGTGGCGCACAGGCAATAGGTATGGGCAAAACCTTAGGGCTGCTTGAAGTGGGCAGGAAGGCCGACCTGATTGTGTTAAATACGAAACAGGCACACCTCGTTCCTTCCGGACGCATTCTCTCTGCCTGGCTACATAATGGCCAGCCCTCTGATATTGAATCCACCATGGTGGACGGAGAATTTATCATGCGCGACCACAAGATCCTAAGCGTAGATGAAGCAAGTCTTATTGCCGAAGCCGACAAAGTGGGCCAACGCATCTGGAGCCAGGTACAACAGGCCAACCCTGTAGTGCCTCCCTTCCGGACGGGTTGGAGATAAATTGAAAGATGGAAACCAGCAAAGAATTTGAGCAAGCCATCCAAACCTTTTCGGACGACATAAGGGAGATAGCACGTCAAACCAGAAAACTGATTTATACAGTGCTCCCCGATGTTGTTGAGGTTGTTTGGGTAAGACAAAAAAACACGGGATTCGGAACGGGGCCTAAGAAAAAAACCGAACACTTCTGTTGGATAATGCCAGCAACGAACCACGTGAATTTAGGATTTAACTACGGGGCGGAACTTCCCGATCCTAAAAAACTGCTTAAAGGGACGGAAAATTATTCAGGCATTACAAAGTAAAATCCCTTAAGGATTTATCTAATCCAGATTTGATTAAACTTTTAAAGTATTCAACAACCTACCGTGTGCCGCCCGTCATTCATAAATGAATGATGGATCAAAGACTAGAATACCCTCACAACAATCCTGTGGTTGAGCGAATAGTTAATGAAGCTGAGCATTATGTTTATAGCAGCGCGATAAACTATGCAAGAGGAAAGGGTTTGTTGGATGTAGCGTTTTTAGAATGAGGCAGTTACACTTGTCTGACTGTGAGCGGCAGTTAAAAACTGCCATTCATTGAAGGGCTTAAGTTGCAAACTTAAGCCAGATTGGGTGCTCTAGTGGCGTCAGGTGTTAACACCTGACGCCACATTTAGGTTGGAGATAAATTGAAAGATGGAAACCAGCAAAGAATTTGAGCAAGCCATCCAAACATTTTCGGACGACATAAGGGAGATAGCACGTCAAACCATAAAACTGATTCTAGTTACCAAAATCAATAATTTAAACTTTGCCTCTCCGCGCCTTTGCAGTTAACCATTGTACAGTAAAAAATACCAACCCATTAAAAATTCTTTTTCATTTCTTGTATAGTTAGGATTCCTTACTATATTTGTGATTTACTTTTAAACAAAACACAATTACTCATGAAAAAATCAATCTTTTACCACGCAGGATGCCCCGTATGCCTCAGTGCCGAGCACGACATCATTGAGCTGGTAGGTACTCAAAACGTAGAAATCGTCCACTTTGGTGAAGACAAATCACGCATCGCAGAAGCAGAAAAAGCAGGCGTACAATCTGTGCCCGCCATGGTAACCCCCAACGGTAACGTGTTGCACATCAACTTTGGTGCTTCCATGGTAGATGTAAAAGCGTAAAATTTTTTCTCACTAATAATTAGGATTCCTAATTTTAAATACAAAATATGAAATCAACCATAACCCTAAGTACACTTTTGTTATTCCTGAGCGTCACCTTCCTGTCGTGTGCACAAAAAAACCCGTACGACAACGATGACTTTCAAATCAAACAAGTGAACGTAACACACAACACCGACCTGGACCTGACCGTTTGGGAAATCAATGTAAAAGGTTTGGCGGGCAACACCACACCTACACCAGCCGGGCAAATGGATGGCGCGCCTGTGTTGGGCTATGTTTTCCCTACCAGTTTAAAACCTACTGATGTAGGCTTCAGTGCAACGGAAGGCATTGTAGCACTGGCCCTCACCTCTCACCCCGACTTTGATGACACTCCATTGTGGGATGAAAACAATGACAACACCTTTGACAACGATGGCATCATCTGGCATCCGCACTGGGTGGTGTTGACGGAAGACAAAAGAGTAGCCGGTGGTCTGGCTGTGAAACAATTCAAAAAAGACGACAAAACAGTAGTACTGCCTCCCACCAATCCGGGCATGCCCATGTACATGGATTCACCAGGTTATCACGTAAAAACCAAAAACAACATCATCAAAGTAATGGTGCCTGATTACAGAATTAACAATCAGACTAACTTCAGTTACGATGGCGTAGCGGCTTTGATGAAAGTAAACACCAGCAACATGGAATTGCCGATGCTGGGCGTATATCATGTATACAGCGTAGCCAGTGGCGATTTATCTTTACCTTACAAAGTAAAATAAAAATAATAATGAAAGTAGCAGTTTGGGATACATACGTTACGCGCGACAATGGCCAGCGCATGCATTTTGATATCCTTGTGCCCGACAGCATGACCGATGAGGACACCATCTATAATTATGGTAAGGCATTTCTCAACGACAAGCCGTTCAAAACCGGTGATCTCACTTCCCGGGAGTGCCAGTTTTGTCACATCGAGCAGGCCACACCCGATGTAGTGGCACAGATTGAAAAGGTAGGCTACGCCATTGTGGAGATGGAAAACTGTGACTGATATGCAAAAACTAGAGTTACACTACGACACAGTACTCAACGGGAAGTTCAGCTTAACAAAGCTGAACTTCCTTTTCCTGTTTCAGGTCAACTGCCCGGGATGTTTCCTTTTTGGCTTCCCTATGGTAAACCAATTGTACGAGGAGTTCCACTCAACCATTTCCTTTCTGGGTATTTCCACGGCCTTTGAGGATTTTGAATGGAACAATGACGAAAATACACGTTTGCTATTGGAGCGTCAGGAGGTGGTAGGAGAAACCAAAAAGGCACTACGACAGCAGGGGTTAACTTCTTTTCCGTTGCCTATCCCTTTCCCAATAGCAATGGACAAAATAGCAGATGCTACGTTCGACTATCAGCTGGCAGCAGCCAGACTTTGCAGCACTTTTCCTAATTTTTCCAGCCGTACACAACCCGAGCAGGATGCCATTACCAAAAATGCATTGAACTACTTAAAAGGACAGGAATCCATATCCCTCACTTTTACTTTAAATCAATTGCGGGGCACGCCTACTTTTCTGGTGATCAACGACAAGCTGGAAATTTTACATCATTCTTTTGGCCATACCACCCCGTTGGAGATGAAAAAGATGCTTAACGACTTCGTTCATCAATTAGGATAACTAACTTTATCCCGTGAGCAAAAGCATCTTCAATCCTAAGAACCAGCAAAAGGACGTTTCCAGCAAAATCGTAGCGGGGCTGGAGCGGGTATCTGAAGCTTTTAAAGTTTTGTTGTGGGACAAAGCCAAAGCCCTGGGGCTGAGCCCTATTCAAATTCAACTGCTGATCTTTGTTGCGTACCACAAGCCCGAGTTGTGCAATGTGAGCCACCTGGCCAAAGAATTCAACATCACCAAGCCCACCGTGAGTGACGCAGTACGTATACTGGAACAAAAGAAACTGATTATTAAAGATTTTTCTCCCACTGACAGCCGTAGCTATACCATTGGCTTATCAACGACCGGGAAAAAAATAGTTGCAGAAACAGAAGACTTTGCCAATCCATTAAAAACACAACTTGGACACATCGAACAAAATGATTTAGAAAATTTATTTACCACCGTAAGCCAACTAATCTATCAATTGAATCAAAGCGGTATACTCAGCGTACAACGTACCTGCTATGGTTGCAAGTTTTATAGTCACACCAAAAGGAAAGACTATTGCAATCTGCTGAACATGGAATTGAAGCAACCCGACATAAGATTGGATTGTCCGGAGTTTGAAAGTGTTGAGGTTTAAATATCTCCTGCTATCCTCCAGAGAATTCCCCACAATAGGTGAAAATATGCAATTATGATTTCGTCCTCCTCCAATAAAGACCAATGGCCACCAGCAACAATCCTTCTCCTATCCAGAACACAATCCAGGGATAAGCCTTCGGAACAAAAGTGTTTAAAGCAATTGTTGGGTCGGCAGCTGAAAAATTATACTGTAAATATTCCCAAGTCCATGAACCAATCACGACCAAACTTCCCATAATCAATAGTGTCCATTCTTTAAATAACAATCTGTTGGTGCTCGATTGATCATCCCGATACACAAGGCAGGCTGAAAGAAGAATCATGGTGAGCGAAATGATGATTGGATCAATGACTGGTCCTATCCAGGGAACTGGAATAAGAAACAGAATATCCCAAGTGAACAATGAAGCCGGCCAATCGAGAAAAAGTTTGAGGAACACATAATAAAAAATATCCCAGATGGCAAAGGAAGAAAGAAAGAACGCAAAGCGTTCGTTGGCAGTACGCCCTGAAAGAATACCTACTCCTGCCAGCATAATGATGGTCGCTGCCTCGCGCAATAATTCTACTACAGCATTTCTCCCCGACATGAAGGTGAGCGGAAATGCAAATCCGTCAGGATAATATAAGTCGCGCAGGTAAATGACTACTGCCGTCTCAAGAAATCCCATGGCGATGCTGAAGATAACGAGCCATATGATTCTATTGCGCAAAGAGTCTTCCATGAGGAATTACCGAAAAGTGGCTATTGGCAATGTTGATAATTAAATTATTTCTTACTCAAATTCTCTGCCACCATCATTACAAAATCCTTTCCCTTCACAAAACCCTTTCCCCACTCCGCATCGTATTTAGTGGCGATAGGCAGGTTGGCCACGTCCTCTACCTTGGTACCCTTCTTCAGTGCAGCTGCCACGACATCATGTATCTCTACCAGACGATCACGAAAAGCCTGTACCTCCTTTTTAGTAGCCAGGTTACCATGACCTGGAATAATTTTTGAATTGTCATCCATTAAAGGAAGCATCTTATCCAACGATGAAATGAAACCATTGATACCTCCACCATTATTCACATCCACAAAAGGATATCCATACTGCACATACATATCGCCCATGTGGAACACGTTGGCATTCTTAAATTTCACAATCACATCACCATCCGTATGGCCGGTAAAGAAGTGATACAATTCCAGGTCCTCATCCCCCCAATGAATGTTCATACGATCCGGAAAAGTAACAAGGGGCCAGGCAGCTTTGTCTCTTGGAGCTACATCCCGTGATGCATCTCCTTTCACCATTCTACTCCTCACATTGTCGTGCGCAACAATAGTGACACCCCACTTTTTAAAATTATCATTACTTCCTGTGTGATCTCCGTGAACGTGCGTATTTACCAGCATCTTGATTGCACCACCACCTTCATTGAATACTGCCTGTGCAATTTTTCCGGACAGCGGCCCAAACTGACTGTCGATAATCAAGGCACCCTCTTCTCCTTTTATGAATCCGATATTACCCCCAGCACCCATCATCATATAGATATTGTCGGTGATCTTTATTGGCTTTATCTCAACCGTATTGTAATTGTCTTGTGCGTGAGATACAAAACATAACGCTAGTAGAACAATTGATATTAATCGCATAATAGTATTGTTTTAACTGGGTAGTAAGTTATCAAAATATAGGAATTTATTCGTCATTAGCCTATCATCACATCACAACATCGCCCAATCATCACATTAACAACGCAAGAATCAGGTTGAAAAACAATCTTAACAAGAAGAATTTTGGATGCTAAAAAAACAATAAATTTATGATTGTGTCAGCCAACGAGTTCAATATCAATTATCAGCGCATAGAACAGGCCATCCAATTTCTGGAAGAGAATTTCCAGCGTCAGCCCGAATTGGATGAGGTAGCCGAGAAAGTACACCTAAGCCCCTTTCATTTTCAGCGGTTATTTACAGAATGGGCAGGCATTAGCCCAAAGCGTTTTCTGCAATTTCTCACCGTGAACTACTTAAAACAAAAACTACACGAAACAAAAAATATTTCTGAAGCCGCTGAATCTGTTGGACTTTCCAGTCAGTCTCGGGTCTATGATTTATTCACCACGTTGGAAGCCGTGACACCTCAAGAGTATAAAAAGCAAGGAGAAGGCATTCACATTGCGTATGGCATACACGAAACGCCTTTTGGTGCATGCCTCATTGGCACCACCGAAAGAGGTATATGCTGGCTCTCTTTTTTGACTTCGGCCGAAGATTCAAAAGAAAGTATCGAAGAAATGAAAGCTCACTGGTATCACTCTGTCCTTCATCTAAATCAAAACCTAACTTCCAATTTCGTTCAGCAAATTTTCCAACGTACTCCTTCCCAAACGAAACTTCACTTGTTTGTGAAGGGTACTAATTTTCAAATCAAAGTGTGGAACGCACTGCTCAAAATTCCTACTGGTGGTGTGGTTACTTATCAGGATATTGCTAAAAAGATCGATTCGCCACGTGCCATGCAGGCAGTAGGATCGGCAGTGGGATCTAATCACATCGCCTATCTAATTCCTTGTCATCGTGTTATTCGTAAAGACGGAATCTTAGGAGACTATCGATGGAGCTCGACAAGAAAGAAAAGTATGATCGGTTGGGAAATGGCCAGACAGAGTTGACAGTTGACAATAAATAGGTTGACAAAGTTTTGCAACTGTCAACTCTCCCACTGACTACATTAAGACCCATAATGACTGAACAAAGTCCCAGCTCCATAAATAAATTCATTTGTTCATTCGTTCAATAGGTGGTACTTTTCGCAAAACTATACCCTATGCTGCGCACAGTATTTGCACTCTTATTATTATTTGTCGTCTATCCCCTCCTTGCTCAAAACCTGCGTTCGGGAGGAAAACTCAAGCCAGAACAGGCGATCATGGACATTCGCCATTATACTGTGGCTTTAAATGTTGATCCTGTTCAACAATCTATTGATGGATATACGGAAATTGATCTCATTCTATCCAAAGATACTCCCCTCCTTCTTTTTGATTTCTGGCATGGTCTAACGATAGCACAAGTTTGGGTGAACGGGAAGAAAAAAAATTTCCAGCATGGAGAAGATGATCTCATTCGCATCATGGATACAAAACCATTCGCAGCGGGAAAAATAAAAGCCAAAATAATATATGGTGGCAAACCAGCCATTGCAGAAAAACCACCCTGGACAGGGGGATTTCAATGGAGCAAAGATGAGAATGGCAATCCATGGGTAGCCGTGACCTGTCAATCTGAAGGCGCCAAAATCTATTTTCCTTGCAAAGATCATCCCAGTGATGAACCGAATGAAGGAGCTGAAATGATCATTACTGTACCGCGCGGATTAACCGCCACAGGCCCTGGTATGTTGCAAAAAGTAACACACACGAAGAATACTTCCACCTGGTATTGGAAAACAAATTATACCATCAGCAATTATTGTATCGTGTTCAACATTGGTAAATACACAAAAGTAACTCGCCCCTACACTACTGTAGATGGCAACAAAGTACCAATGGAATTTTATGTATTGGAAACTCATGCCGACCAGGGCCCCCATCTATTAGAGATGCTGGAGCGAACCACAAAGGTGTTAGAGAAATACTTTGGTGAATACCCCTGGGCAAAAGAAAGAATTGGTGTTACGGAGACGCCACACCTGGGCATGGAACATCAAACGAATATTGCATATGGTAATCAATTCCGCTACACCAAGGTGGGTGGGGAAGATTTTGACTGGCTCCTCAACCATGAATTTGGTCACGAGTGGTGGGCCAATAAAGTAACCAACAAAGACTGGGCACACATGTGGATCCAGGAAGGCATCTGCAGTTTTGGTGATGCATTGTATATCCGTGAATTAGAAGGAGAAGAAGCCTACTTAAAACGTATGCGCAACACCGCGCGCAATACTCAAAATATAAAACCAGTCGTGCAAGGTGAAGAGGTAGACTCTGATGATGCCTACCATGGTGACATTTATGGCAAAGGTGCATTTTTTATGCATACACTTAGGTATGTGTTGGGTGATGAAATATTCTTTCCCACCTTGAAAAAACTGGCTACAGATAAAAAATACACGTACGACAATTTTGTAACTACCGATGATGTAGAGCAATTGTTTAGTAGTGAATCAAAACAAAATCTAAAACCTTTGTTTGACTTATATTTACGCACCACCAAAAAGCTCGAAGTGAGCGTGAAACAAGTAGAAGAAAATAAGTTTGAGGTTAAGCTACTCAACTATGACGGATCGCTTCCGCTTGACATCCAGACAGACGAAAGCCAGCAACGAACCGTGTTAAGTAAAAATGCAATTACCGTAGAAAGCAAAGGATGGCCTCAAATTGATCCAAAAGGTTATTATTTAAAGCGGATCATTTTAGAATAAGGTCTATTTTAATCTATTGTAATTAGCTGTCCTGCAAAAACAAAGCTCAAGGTGTAAAAATTCTTTATAAGGTATCGCCTAACCCAATTTAAAAACTCGGAGCTAACACCCCATTATTACTTAGTGGCCTGTTTTCTATTTGGCCGAATTAAGAGAAACCATACAACTACCAAATATAAGAAGCCAAAAATTATCTAATTTGCTGCGTTAAAGGCAATACTATGAATATAAAAAACAAGGTAATTTTTATCTCAGTCCTGGTTGCAGGTATATTGCTTTTTAACCCCGTCTTAGCGCAGGTAAAAGACTCCTCTGAATCACTTCCCTTCAATTTCTTTTATAAAAAAGGTCGTGGGTTTGGGCTGGTCACTAAAGATTCACTCTTTTCAATTAATTATCAATTTAGAATGCAAAACAGAGTCACTTTCAATTCAATTGATGATTCCGATTTGGGCATACAGTCAGCCGAATGGCGTGTGAGGAGGCTGCGTATGAAATTTGAAGGCTTCGTATATAACCCAAGGCTCACTTACTATATCCAACTTTCGTTTGCCAGGGGTGACATGGATTTTAGAAGCAATGACAACTCTACCATCAATAACAGTCCGAACATGGTGCGCGATGCAGTAATTTATTATGCCCTTTCCAAAAATATAAGATTGGGGTTTGGCCAAACAAAATTGCCGGGAAACCGACAACGCGTTATCTCCTCGGGTGATCAACAATTTATAGACCGATCTATTGTAAACGCCACATTTAATATTGATCGCGATTTCGGATTTTTTGGTCAATACATGGGTAACCATTTCAATCTGAAAGGTGCATTAACTTCTGGTGAAGGCAGAAACTCCAATCTTTCACCCAATAATGGATTGGCCTACACAGGTCGGGTGGAGTTATTGCCATTGGGAAAATTTACAGAGTCGAATGATTATGTGGAAGGTGATTTGATTCGCGAGTCAAAACCAAAAATTTCCATTGCAATTACTGCAAGTCAAAATGAAAAGGCAATACGGCAAGCCGGTCAGTTGGGCAATGATTTATTCGCCAGCCGTACCTTAAAATCGCTTGCAGCAGATATGCTGATAAAATACAATGGCATTGCATGGTATAGTGAATACATGAACAGGAGCACCACGAACCCCATCACAATTAATCCCACCAACCCATCAAACCTGAGTACTGTATTTGTCGGTTCGGGCTATATGTCGCAGCTAAGTTATCTTTTCAAAAATAATGTAGAGGTTGGAGCACGCTACGCTACCATCAAACCTGAAAAGGAACTTTACGAAAACGTAAGTTTTCCATCACTCAATGAAAGAAAGGCTGAAACAACAGAATTTGTAGTCACTAAATACCTGGTGGGTCATAGGTTAAAAATTCAAGGTGGACTTATGTACACGAAATTATCCGCTTTGGTTATACCCTTTGATGAAAAGAAATTCTGGTCCGGATCATTTCAACTGGAACTTGGCATTTAATTTCTATTGGAAGGCTCCTGGTCTGCATAATTCCAGTTAAGAAATGTCAATAAAGGCCCCTATTTCTTAACATTGGGTCTCAAAAATCTATCACCCGATTTCTTTTGCCCAAAGGCATTAATCCTTTGCATAATCATTACTTTTGCAACAAATTTTTTAATAACGCCAAAGGCAAACTTTTGTGTATGCTATTCCTAAAAAGAGCCGCCACTCCACTCCTATTCGCTATTTTATTCACATCTCTTAATAGTTTTGGTCAGGACACGACCAAAAACAAATTTGGCAAAGGCATCAGGATAATAGCAGCTGATTCTTCATTTGCATTAAAGTTCGGCCTACGGTTTCAAACATTGTATGATGGTCGTCTCAATCTGGAAAACCAGGACTACAATGATCAATTTCTAATCAGAAGGTATCGTTTGAAATTTGACGGATGGGCCTACCATCCGAACATTGTTTACAAATTGGAGTTGGGAATCTCAAATAGGGACAATGGTGGAGGAAACATTCCTCAAACTGGATTAACTTCCAGCCTGATACTGGACGCAGTTATTAAATGGGGCTTCAAACCCAACTGGTCGCTGTGGGTGGGTCAAACTAAATTGCCTGGTAATCTCGAACGTGTAATCAGTTCTCAAACACTTCAATTTGCCGATCGCAGTAACTTAAATTCACGATTCAATATAGATCGAGACGCTGGCATTCAGCTCCATTATAAAAAAGATAAGTTTAGGTTTGTCTCTTCCATTTCTATGGGAGAAGGCAGAAATATTGTTACCAACAACACCGGTGGATATGATTACACTTTACGGGTAGAATACCTGCCCTTTGGAGAATTTATTGATGGTGGGGATTACTTCAATGCTGACTTAAAAAGAGAACCAAAGCCCAAGTTATTACTCGGGATTACTTATGACTATAACGACAGGGCCATGCGCGAAAGAGGACAACTCGGTGATTTTCTGACTGCACAACGTGACCTGAAAACCCTATTTTTAGATGCTCACTTCAAGTATAACGGCTTTTCTTCTATAATGGAGTATGCCGACAAAAAATCTCCTGACGGTGCAGTGATTGTAGATGGTAGTGGCAATTTTTTGGAGGCGTTTTATACCGGAACAGGATTCAATTGGCAGGCAGGTTATTTGTTCAAAAACAACTTTGAAATCGCAGGCCGATTTACTCAGGTAACACCGGAAAAAATCACCCTAAGAAATGAAAATACACAATATACGCTTGGCCTCTCAAAATATATCGTAGGTCATAATCTGAAAATTCAAGGTGATTTCACCCTTATTCAGGAAGATACGCGCGATGATCAACTGATGACAAGATTGTCTGTGGAATTGGCTTTCTAGAAAAGAGTAACTTCTCTATTCATCAGCTATTGACAAAATCTCTACTTGTTAAAAAATAGTATCAAAGGCAGCATGTGGCTGTGGGCAAACCCCTTCCATCTGTGTAAGTACATCACCAATTATTTATCAAATGGTGATTATTAACTGATTTTTTACGAATTTGATCTACCAAAAAATTAATACCTATGAGAAGAATAACTTTTCTTTTAAGCTTGTTTGCAGCTGCACTTCTTTTCGGCTGCCAACAAGAATACGATCTCATCATTAAAAACGGAATGGTCTATGATGGATCAGGGGCTGTCCCTCTCAGATCTGACATCGCCATCAACAAAGATAAAATTGTAAAAATAGGAGATCTCTCCAGCGCCAAAGCAAAACGAGTGATTGATGCCTCCGGACTTGCTGTCGCCCCCGGTTTTATTGACTTACATGCACATCTGGATCCCCTGCTCAAATTGCCTTCCGCAGAAAGTGCAATCCGTCAGGGAGTGACCACTTCATTAGGTGGACCGGATGGATCTTCACCCTGGCCACTGGGCGCGTATCTCGATAAAGCAGACAGCATTGGCATGACCATGAATGTGGCATTCCTTATAGGTCACAATACCATTAGAAAAAATGTAATGGGGTTGGAAGACAGGGCCCCTACTGAGGAAGAACTTGCAGCCATGGAGGCGCAAGTGGAGCAAGGAATGAAAGAAGGCGCTTTCGGTCTGTCTACTGGACTAAAATATATACCAGGAGCCTTTTCTAATGTGGATGAAGTAATTGCCTTGGCAAAAGTGGCGTCAAAATATAATGGTATCTATACTTCGCACCTACGGGAAGAGGGTATCGGTCTGTTGGAGGCCGTGCATGAAGCCATCCAAATAGGCAAAGAAGCGAACATTCCCATAATACTTACCCATCACAAAGCCATAGGCACAAAAATGTGGGGTGCCAGCGTAAAGACCTTAGCCATGGTAGACAGTGCAAGAAAAATAGGAATAGATGTAATGATGGACCAGTACCCATACAATGCCAGCTACACCGGCATCGGTGTTTTAATTCCCTCTTGGTCCATGGCCGGAGGAACACCTGAGTTTAAAAAGAGACTTGACGACCCCATATTGAGAGACAGTATTAAAAGAGGAATCATCAATAACATTTTATACGATCGGGGCGGTGCAGATTTGAATCGCATTCAATTTGCATTGGTAGACTGGAAGAAAGATTTGGAGGGAAGAACCTTGCGCGATTGGCTTGTGGAGAGAAAGATTGAACCGACTGTTGCGAATGGTGCGGAGTTGGTTATCGAAGCACAACTCAATGGTGGAGCAAACTGTGTGTACTTTGCGATGGACGATGCAGATGTAGAGCGCATTATGAAACACCCACAAACGATGATTGGCTCGGACGGAAGATTAGTGGAACCTGGAGATGGACATCCACATCCTCGTTGGTATGGCACCTTCCCACGTGTGTTGGGTGTATATGTACGTGAAAAAAGAGTGCTCACCCTGGAGAATGCAATTCAAAAAATGACCATGATGTCAGCCGATCGTCTTGGTTTAAAAGACAGAGGAAGAATCAAAGAAAATACATTTGCGGATATCGTGGTATTCAACCCAGAAACAGTAAAAGACAAATCCACTTTCCAAAACCCACACCAATATCCAGTGGGAATTGATTATGTGATGGTAAATGGTGTGTTGGCAGTGGATGACGGCAAGTTTATTGACGCACGTTCGGGGAAGGTGTTGAGAAAAGGGAAGTAACGATTGAATAACACTTGAGCTGAGTTCCAGCACTGGTTTTCTAATCTTGTTATCTTTAAATGTCCTTTTGTCGGGGGCAATTCGCAGCTGGTCATGATATAATTAATATTTAATCAAAATGCTGAAAAATATTTTAATCAATGATCAGTCATTATTTTAAACTAGCCAAAAAGAACCTATTTAAAAACAAGTATTACACATTCATTAATGTATTCGGGCTCGTGTTTGGAATGCTATCCGCATTGATCATTGCAAAATATATCGGTGGTTCATTACAATTTGATAGTTTCCATCAGAAGAAGGACAGAATCTATTCTGTCACGCAGAAAGAATCCATAAATGGTAATCCTCAAAAAAATAGCAATGCAACCTATTTGGGAACTGGAGAACTAATTAATCAATACCAGGAAGTAATTAACCTCACACGATACGGGTACCATATTGGATCCTTAATTATCGCGGATGACAGTACAGACAATAGAGTATCCTTCTTTGAAAATAAAATATTTTCTGTTGACTCTAGTTTCCTTAGCATCTTTACATTTCCATTAATCTATGGAGACCCGAGGACAGCTTTATCCAGGCCTAACTCAATCGTCATTACCAGCTCAGCCTCACATCGCTACTTTGGAAATTTAAATCCTGTTGGAAATACCCTTACTATGAGATCTCCATGGGGTTCAGAATCAACGTATGAAGTGACGGGAGTTGTAGAGGATGTTTCCGCGCATTCACAATTCCGTTTTGAATTTTTAATAACATCCGCTCCTATAGATCCAAGCGAGCTATGGTATGTCCCTGACTATCCAACCTACCTATTACTGAAAGAAAATGCTAATATAAACGAATTATCAAAGAAATTAACAAACAGATTGAATGAAGTACCCGAATTGAAATCAACAAACAGAAAGGTTATCGTGTCACTTGAATCATTAGCAAATGTTCAATTATCAAAAACAGAATATCTTCTGGTAGCCGTAGGAATTTTTATTATCCTTATTTCTTGGGTTAACTACATAAATCAGGTTATCGCACAGTCCTATTGGAGAATGAAAGAAATTGAGATACTAAGGGTGATAGGCGCTAACAAAGTAAATTTAAAAGCTCAATTTATCGTTGAGTCAAGTCTTATTTGTTTGACTTCACTGATCGTGATCGTTGTAATTTATCTAAGTCTTGAGCCATCCTTGCAGTCGTTTACAAATGGTCATTTACTACCATTGATCGAAGACCCTACCCTTATCAATTATATTTTCGTGGTCATTTTCATCATTGGTATAACCTTAGCGGCAGCTATACCAACAGTAATTCTATTCTCACCTAATTTCGGAACAACTTTACAAAACGCGTACAGTAATAAGGTTGGGGGTGTTGGGCTAAGACAAGTGCTTGTGGTTTTTCAATTTTCTGTTTCAACAGTGCTGATGATCAGTGTTTTCGTAATTTCGGATCAGTTGAACTATATGAAAAATAAGGATAAGGGTATTAATATGGAGAATATACTTATCGTTCAAGCTCCGATAATAAAAGACACTACCTGGGATGTGAAAAGAAAAACGGTGGAACTGTTTAAGGAAAAATGTACTGAACTTCCATTTGTTATTCGAGTTACATCATCTACTTCAGTGCCGAGTGAAGAATATAGAAACGAAACTTATCTTAGTCTTCAGGACAGTAATAATAAATCAATGGTTCATCAAAACGGAGTGGACGACCATTTCTTTGACTTGTACGATGTTAAATTTATTGCCGGACACAATTTTATTCCTGATGCCAAGTGGAAAAACAAGAATAGCATCATTTTAAATGAATCGGCAGCAAGAGCTTTAGGCATTGTTGATTTTGATAAAATGATTAACGCTAAAATAAGGGATCATGAATCGAATGAAGTCTTTGATCTTGTGGGAATTGTGAAGGACTATCACCAGACTTCCTTAAAATATGAAATAAAGCCCATTGCTTTTAAATTCAATAGTTTCAGAGGTCACTTTTCCTTGAAAATTAATACCAAAGGATTAAATGATGTCACACTTGAAAAAAAGCTGAGTGCCATAAGACAAATTTGGGAGCAAACTTATAACGATGCGTCCTTCAACTTCTTTTTCCTGGATGAGAAATTCGCTGCTCAGGATAAGGAAGATCAGTACTTCGCAAAACTGTTTAACTACTTTACTGTTCTTTCAATTATTATTTCGTGCTTAGGTTTGTTTGGGTTGTCTCTTTTGATTTCCACCAAAAGACAGAGAGAAATAGGGGTTAGAAAAGTATTTGGAGCAACATCTATTGATATTTTAGCTAGCTTCTTAAAGGGTTATCTAGGGTCACTCTCAGTGGCAGTAGCTATTGGTTCTCCTTTAGCTTATCTACTGATGAATATGTGGCTAAGAAATTATGCATATAGGATTGAAATTGGATTGGGGCTTTTGTCCTTAGCTTGGTTGGGCTTGATACTAATTTTCTTGTTCACAGTTTCCTATCACACAATAAAATCCTCTATCGTAAATCCTGTTACAATTTTAAAGGATTAGCATTTTGGGATTCATTGGCTATACTAAATCGCACACTTGGCTGATCACATAATTCGTCCCGCCCACCTAGCTTGTTGTTGCATGAAGGTTTTCGACAGATCGGTCTAGCAATTCGCAAATACCACAAGTAATTACCATACTACGTAATTGGCTTTTTATTAGCCCAGGTATGATTTCAGCTTCTCCAGACTGGGAGTTTTGCGCAATTTGCGTGTAGCTTTTTCCTTGATCTGTCGCACGCGCTCAGTGGTCAAATCAAATTCATTGCTGATGTCGTTAAGCGATAAGCTGTGGCCTCCCGACAAACCATAATACATCGAAAGCACCTGTGACTCGCGGGCTGATAATGTACTGAGGGCAATTTTGATTTCATCCACCAATGAGTCTTGCATCAAACTGGCATCAGGAGAAATGGCGTCACCATCTGCCATGACATCCATCAGATTGCCTCCATCACCATCATTTCCCAGGGGCGCATCCATAGATACTTTACGTGCCCGATGAGATAAAATACTTCCCACACTTTCTGGTGTTATTTCAAGCAGCTCTCCCAACTCTTCATTGGTGGGCTCGCGCTGATGTTTTTGTTCCAGTTCAGAAAAGCTTTGGTTTATTTTGTTCAACGACCCTATTCTGTTCATAGGCAATCTTACAATGCGGGATTGTTCAGCCAGGGCCTGAAGTATGCATTGGCGAATCCACCATACCGCGTAGGAAATAAATTTGAACCCACGGGTCTCGTCAAACCGGGAAGCCGCCTTGATCAAACCTAAGTTTCCCTCGTTAATCAGGTCACTCAAAGTCATACCTACCTGATGATATTGTTTTGCTACGGAAACGACAAAACGCAAATTGGCATTGACCAACTTTTCCAGCGCTGCTTGATCCCCCTGTCTGATGCGCTGGGCTAAATTAACTTCTTCTTCAGCAGTAATTAAACTTATTTTGGCAATTTCGGAGAGGTATTTATCCAGTGATTGCGTTTCACGATTGGTGATCTTTTTGGTGATTTTTAGTTGACGCATGTGTATGTTTTAGTAAATGTTTTATTTAAGATTTATTCAGCGCTTTGATTACCAAGCCCTCCTTTGCGAAAAGGACAGATAAGGTTCTCAAATTGCATAACCAGAAAGTAAATGCTCACTTGAGCAGGCTTGCCCGAGCAGCATTAAAAGGCTAAAAGAGTGAAATACGATCCATTTTAAGAAAATAAGCAAAATAAATGAGAATTACAAGGGAAATGGTAAAAATCACCCTTCCTTATTCAAAGCCTTGATTTATTGCTTCTCTTAATTGTTCTTGAGAATGTCTGGCAAGGGGGGAGCTACTTAAAAATATTAAACTCCGCCACCATCTTTTTATACTCCGGAATGATCTTTTCGTAGAGGGCCTCATCGACTTTTTTTAAGGAATTCATTAATCCACCCAGTCCCGATTCTTTCAAAGTCACTTGCTGTTTTTTCACCTCATCCATTTTTCTGCGGATGGTGCCTTCTAGTTTGATCAGTTCGCGTTCGGTCATTGAGTTATCCTTTGTGAGATAAAGGTAGGAGTAAATATATTATGCATATGATTTCATTCCGAAATGTCATATAGAAATACTCACGGAGAACGAAGCACTTTCTTTGTAGGCTCTGTGAAAGCTTTATGCGTTTTGTGGTTAAAAAAGGCAATAATAATAATTGTCATCCATTTAGAGCTTAGGTACGCTAACACTCAAGCGTAAGGGATAGAGCCATTGTTTGAGCCCGAAGGAGAAGGTGCGGCAGGTGGCGAGTGGCGATAGCCCGACCCGAAGGGGTACGCCCTCTTATTACTTCAAGCTAATTTCCTTTTTAGTGGTCCCTCCTTTTTCCGATTGAACGGTAAAGATGGCCACAGGATTTTTTCCTGTAATTTTAAAAACGTAATCAACCGAGCGTGTGGTGATGCCATCATTATCTCTGGTTCCATCGAGATTGCCCAAATCGGCTCTGGGTTTTCCACTTACCAGCTCAGCATCTTTTACCTCCACCATCGCACGCACTGGTTTTGCAATTTCCATTTCAACGGCACGCGTGGTAATATTTGTAGGTAGGTAACCTTCGTTCTCTATCGCCAGGGATACTTTTACCACTTTTCCTTTTTCAATTACACTTACTTTCGACTCCCTGATAACTACACGCGGACTGATCTCTGCTAACCATGTCATCCAGGGTACATATTTTTCTATTTCTTCTTTCAACATCTCAACAGGTGGGTTTTGTCTTGTAAATTTGGTGTCCCATCCACCAATTTCCACTGGCCCCAGTTGAGGGTGATTATAACTTTTCCAGTTCGCAAAGCCCTTCCCCTCCAACTTTTCATCATTCCATTTCAGCCTTTCCTTATCCGAAACACGACCATCTTTATCATAGTCGGCATCAAAGGCACCCCAGAACTCCGGCACGAAGCCTACTACACCAAAATCCCAATACCCCCAACTGATAAGCGTTCCATGCCGGTGCAGCCTCGGATTGCTATAACTGGGAATGGCCTTTTGTCCCGTGGTTTTTTCATACTTTCCCGACAGCTCCATAATCAATCGCTGGTCGTCCATATTGAAGTTGTCCCAGGAAGTAGTGGAGGGAAGTCTAAATAAATATCCACCCGCAGTATGTCCATGAAAAATTCCGGTAATGTTCCTGTGACCGTTTATAAATTCAATGGTATGCCTTGTCTCCGGTTCTGATAGCGGATAAGGGCCTGCTCCCTCTTGTTCACTCTCTAATCCCCAGTTGCGGGGAAAGTTTCTATTCATGTCTATGCCCCCTATCCCATCTTCATTGAACAACCCATCGTTGTCATCATCGATACCTTCCTCCATCACATCATAAAAGTCTCCTGTGATGTCCATCTCACCTCTTCTTACCATCAGACGAGAATCCTCTTCACTGATCTTCCATCTTCCTGTAGGATTTTTAATACGCATTTCAGTAATCAAATTATCACCATTCAAATCATTGCCTGGATCTTCATCCAACAGGCCATCCATGTCTTCATCATAAGGTCGGGGTGTGCTGCGTAAATGGTTGACGGTGGTCAGCGCAATGTCGGCACCATCAGGATTAAACTTTGGTCTTATATATAAAGTACGGGTATCTACCAGGTTTTTGATTCTTGGGTCTTTGTCGTAATTGCTCAATAGGTACCATGCAAAATGCAGGGACACCTCTGCCCCTGTCAATTCACCTGCGTGAATATTCCCATCATAGTAATAGGCGGGTTTGTCCGCTGCCTTTCCAGTCTGTTTGTTGGTGATCTCAATCACCATCAGTTTGGTTCCTTTTAAGGTCTCGCCAATGGAATATAAATTGGTAAGGTTAGGAAACGCTTTGACCCAGCCATTTAACAGCGCGTAGGCATCGGTCGTACTGTGATATTTTTGCCAGTTTGGGTTTCGAGGATCTTCACTTTGCGCAAATGAAGGTACTGAAAGAAGGATGGCCAGGCTGAACAGCAGATTACAGGTTCGCATATCGGATTGAGTCTTTACTGTGGTTAAGTAAGGTACTTCCTAGAAAAAGGAATTGAAATGAATTTGTGATGAGAGGTTTGATTTCTCAAAATGGTCTGTCCCTTCACCACGAAGGACAGATAAATACACACAGAGGACATGGGCTCTTTGCTCTGCAAACTCCGTGAAAAATCACGGTGCATACTGTGGCGAATAATGCCAAAATGGCGGAAAATTTAGCAAAAGCTACCATAATTCAGACATATTTTCCTGGTTTTTACGGTTTCATCCGATGGAGTATTATTTGATATGTTGTTAAAAAAAACAATATGAACTTCGATAAATTCACTATAAAGTCCCAGGAAGCACTACAAAAGTCAGCGGAGATTGCCATGAGCAACCAACACCAGGCCATTGAGCCTGCTCACTTATTGAAGGCAATATTAGAGACTGATGAAAATGTTTCTACATACATTCTAAAAAAGCTCAACGTTAGCCAGAACATTCTTGAAACCAAATTACAGGAAGTTCTTGGGTCATATCCTAAAGTAACAGGTCAGCAAACACACTTGTCTTCAGCCACCAATCAAGTTTTGCAAAATGCAGAAAAGGAGTTGCGCGAGTTAAAAGACGAATACATATCAGTAGAACACCTACTCCTGGCATTGCTAAGTACCAAAGACAAGGTTGCCTCCATCATGAAGGATGTAGGTTTTGAAAGGTCTGCCTTAATCAAAGCCATCAGGGATTTGCGTGGAGGAAGCAAAGTGACCGACCAAAATGCTGAAACGAAATACAAATCCCTGGAGCGGTATTCCAAAAATCTGAATGACCTCGCCAAGAAAGGGAAAATCGATCCTGTTATTGGACGAGACGAGGAGATCAGAAGGGTACTTCAGATTTTGTCCAGGCGTACAAAGAATAATCCTATTTTATTGGGTGAGCCTGGCGTGGGAAAAACCGCCATTGTTGAAGGCATGGCACAACGCATTGTAGATGGCGATGTACCTGAAAATTTGAAAGAGAAAATTCTGGTGTCGCTGGATATGGGATTGTTGGTAGCGGGTGCCAAATACAAAGGAGAATTTGAAGAACGCTTGAAAGCAGTTATTAAAGAGGTAATTGACTCCGATGGTCAAATCATTCTTTTTATTGATGAGATTCATACACTGGTAGGTGCAGGTGGTGGTGGCGAAGGTGCCATGGATGCTGCCAACTTATTAAAACCAGCGTTGGCCCGAGGGGAACTTCATGCTATCGGTGCCACTACACTAAAAGAATATCAAAAGTACATTGAAAAAGACAAAGCGCTTGAAAGAAGATTTCAAACTGTAATCGTAGATGAGCCTTCTGTGGAAGATTCAGTTTCCATTCTAAGGGGTATAAAAGATAAATACGAATTACACCATGGAGTGAGAATAAAAGACGATGCAGTAATTTCTGCCGTAGAATTATCACACCGCTACATCTCCGATCGATTTTTGCCCGACAAGGCTATTGACCTGATGGATGAAGCAGCCGCAAAACTTCGCCTGGAAATGGACTCCATGCCAGAAGAATTGGATGAGTTGAACAGAAAGATCATGCAACTGGAAATTGAACGTGAGGCCATCCGTAGAGAGAAGGACAAGGAAAAGGAAGGTGTACTGAATAAAGTAATCGCAGAAATGTCAGAATCGCGGAATGCTTTAAAGGCACGCTGGGAAAATGAAAAAGAGGTAGTTCATGGCATTCAGCGCGAAAAAGAAAATATCGACAAATTAAAATTTGAAGCCGAAAAAGCCGAGAAGGCGGGTGACTACGGAACCGTTGCTGAAATACGCTATGGCAAAATCACGGAAGCAGAACAGCGGCTGAAAACCCTTCAGGAAAAAATGAAGGAACTGCAAGGCGATCATTCTCTATTAAAAGAAGAGGTGGACAGCGAAGACATTGCCGAGGTGGTGGCCAAATGGACCGGCATACCCGTATCTAAAATGCTTCAAACTGAAAGAGAAAAATTACTGTCGCTTGAGGAAGAATTAGGAAAAAGAGTGGCCGGACAAGAAGAGGCCATTCACGCCCTGAGTGATGCAGTAAGAAGAAGTCGCGCAGGGTTACAGGATCCTAAGCGCCCAATAGGTTCATTCATCTTTATGGGAACTACAGGCGTGGGAAAGACCGAGCTTTCCAAAGCACTCGCTGAATATTTATTCAACGATGAAAATGCCATGGTGCGCATCGACATGAGCGAGTATCAGGAAAGACATTCTGTGAGTAGATTGATCGGTGCCCCTCCCGGATATGTAGGTTATGATGAGGGCGGTCAGTTGACAGAGGCAGTAAGGAGAAAACCATATTCAGTGATCTTGCTGGATGAAATCGAGAAAGCACACCCTGATGTATTCAATATTTTGCTTCAGGTATTGGATGAAGGAAGGCTTACTGACAACAAAGGACGCGTTGCCAATTTTAAAAATACCATCATTATAATGACTACCAATATTGGATCACACATCATTCAGGAACAATTTGGTGAGATCACTGAGGAAAATTACTTCGAGGTGCTGGAAGACACCAAAGAAAAGGTAGTGGATTTGTTGAAGAAATCTGTAAGGCCAGAGTTCATCAACCGGATAGATGATATCATCATGTTCCGTCCTTTGAGCAAAGGGGATATTCGCAAAATTGTAAGCATTCAGTTTGGCATTATTCGCAGACGATTGGAGGAGTCCGGAATCAAGATTGATATTTCTGATGCTGCGTTGGACAGGCTTGCTAAAATTGGGTTCGACCCACAGTATGGCGCAAGACCACTAAAGCGTGTAATGCAAAGAGAGATTCTCAATGAGTTGTCCAAACAAATACTGGCCGGAACAATTCATAAAGATTCAGTGATCTATATAGACATGAAAAATGATGTTGAATTCGAATTCCAAAACCTGGAAACAGTGAAGGAAGTATAAATAGGTTAGTTTTAAAATAAAGCCTCAGGAGTAACAGCCTGGGGCTTTATTTACAACCCCTCTTCAATATGAAAAAGACGCTTTAGCTTTTGGTGTCCTTTACGATCCATCAGCAACACCAAATAATCTCCCTTTTCTATAGTTACAGATCCCTCCGGGTTTTTTAACATTTTCCGTTTTCCGTCCACCATCTTTACCAAACCCACTAGTACTACATTGCTTTCTTTCTTTAAATCAAAAAAGGCTTTGTCATAATACATACCGGCCATTGGGTTGCCCTCCTTCACCTGAAGTTGCTTCATATCGTAATCATCATCAGAATGAGCATAAGCAATGATTTCCTCACTAAAAAGTGCCACATCCGGTTCATAGATATAACTGGCAAGTAACTTAGCTGAGATTTCGTTTTTAGAAATAGCATAAGTAACCCCGGCCTGATGAAAGGTACTTTTTAAGTTTCCATTATCAAGTGTTACTACATAATTGAGGTTGCTAAAATGTTTTTTCATATCAATAACATAGACCAGCTTTTCTGTATCGTCATGGAGATTGATGAATACAATAGAAGCCTTGCCAATATTTGATTTCTCCATCAAATCAAAATTATTGTAATCCGAATAAAGTATAAAGGCCTCATCGGTAGAATAGAACTCCCGAATGATCTCAATATCACGCTTATCTTTTGTGATAATAGCCACTTTCTTTCCTGCAGCGATCAGGTGACCGATCACTGATTGGCTAAAATCATTCCATCCGATAATGACCACGTGCCCTTCGAAATTTGTGCCGTTTAATCCCATAGCCTTATTTTCTTTAATTGTCCTCATTACATTCGTAATCTGACCAATAACAAATCCATAAATTCCCAAACTCGATAACAGGAACACAAACCCCAGCATGCGACCCCCATAGGTTACCGGAACAAGATCTCCATAACCCACTGTGGTTAGCGTAGCAATAGCATACCAAACCCCATCCTGTACTGAAATAATCCTTGCATTTGGCGCTCCTGATTCAAGCTCAAGCATCAAAAAAACGAGAAATGCGTACACTAAAAATAATGCAGCAATGGTAAAAATTGTCTTCCTGTAAACCTTTTGTTTCATGGAAAAAATTTGGGCTTAAGTACGATAAAAGAAAACTCAAATAAAAATTTGCTGCATTTCTAAACCACATACGAAATATTTCGTACAAATAGTTTGGAACGAAGAATAAGACGTAGTAAAATTGAAGTACGAAAATATTCGTAATAAATATTTAGAAAATGACAACTGCCAAACCCACAGAAAAAGAACTTGAAATATTGCACGTATTGTGGGAAAAAGGTCCCTGTAGTGTAAAAGACGTCCATGAGCAAATGGGCGGAGACCATAATAACGGGTATACCACCATTCTCAAGTTTTTGCAGATCATGTTTGAAAAGAATATCGTCTCCAGACAGAAAAGCGGCAAACTTCATTTGTACAAAGCCATTGCTACCAAAGAGAATACAAAACAACAGATGGTTGACAAAATAATCGATACCGTTTTTGAAGGATCGGCTTCACAATTGGTGATAAGTGCATTGGGAAACAACAAATCATCAAAAGAGGAATTAAAAGCCATCAGAAAATACCTTGATGAATTAGAAGAAGAGCAATGAACTACTTCTTAACCAATATCGCAAAATACACTTTGGGCTGGACCTTGCTCCATACCTTATGGCAAGGCGCCATTATTTTTGGTTTGACAAAAATAGTGTTGTCGTTTATTTCCGACCGAAAGGCATCCCTTAGGTATGCTGTAAATTGTATCTCATTGTTTTTAATTATATCAGCCAGCGTTTTTACATTTTCATATTTATACTCCTCGTCCCTACCCATTGCTCCCTCCTTCAAAATAGAATTTACTGGCTTTGCATCCCCAGCCCAGATTACCGTTAAAGATGCTGGGGGCTTCCTGGAAATTGTAAGCAATGCAATCAATGATAAAATGATTTGGGTAATTACCGCCTGGATTGCCGGAGTGATTCTATTCTCTGCCCGCTTCTTTATTGGACTGCTTTACATTCAACAATTAAAAAGAAAGGTGATAGCCGTGAGTGCTGAATGGGAACAAAAAATGAAAAAAATAGCCAGCCAAATGGGTATCGTCCGTGTGGTTCGTCTTGCAGAATCCATTCACATTAGCAAACCAGTAATACTGGGATATACAAAACCGGTTATACTTCTACCGCTTGGACTCTTAACCGGATTGCCAACCGCTCAGATTGAAACGATCTTGTTACATGAACTTTCTCATATCAAACGACATGATTTTCTTGTCAACCTTATTCAGTCCACTATAGAAGTTATTCTTTTCTTCAATCCATTTGTTTGGATGATTTCTGAAATGATTCGTAAAGAGAGAGAGCATTGCTGTGACGATCTGGTAGTAAGTCGAGGTTCCAGTCGAATTGAATACGCAAAGGCATTAGCGCAGCTTGAGGAAGTAAACCAACATGGTACACCTGCATTCGCCCTTGCCTTAAATAAAAATAAATTTCATGTACTTAACAGGATAAAAAGAATTATGAAAACATCACAAAATCAAAGTAAGGCAAAACCAATCATCATGGTCGCATTAATTGCAATAGGACTATTGAGTGCTTCATGGCTAACCATCGGTTCAAACGAAGATGCTGTTTTCGGTAAAGCATCAGACCCTTCCTCTTTGGTGGCAGATACCATTATTCAAAAAGACAAGAGTAAAGACAAGGACAAAATAAAGAAAGGCAAATCAGCTACCTACTCACGCAAAGTGATCACTACCTACGACAAGGATGGAAGGCCGCATGAAGAAGTAATAGAAGATTTTGAAGGGGATGAAGAATTAAGGCCACTTCTGTCTGATTCCGGTCATCTCAGTCTTAGAGTACCCGCTATGCCCGGCATCCCATCATTACCTGCGATACCTGCGGTGCCGGCTCTACCTGCTATCCCTGCCATTCCGGATGTTCCGTTTCACATGGGACACGTCTATCGTTTTGATGGCGACACCCTACCGAACCATTTCTTCTCACCAGAAGATTCCGAGAAGTGGGAGGAATTTGGCCGTGAAATGGAAAAGCGATTTGAAAACTTTGGTGCTGATAATGAAGAATTTGGTCGTATGATGGAAGAGTGGGGCGAAAGGTTTGGCAATAACTTTCAATTTCACTTCAATGAAGATTTTGCAGATCAATTGGAGGCACCGTCTGACAAATTAAAAGGCATGGACTTCAATCACGATTTCGAGTTCAAATTCCCTGATAACTTTAAAGACATGGAAGAACACCTGGACAAAGCGAAAGAAAAACTAAAAGAACACGAGTCTGAATTAAAAAAAGCTGAAGGGCGAATGAAAGAATTTGAAAAGGCCCTACAGGATCAACTCATAAAAGATGGATACCTGAAGAAAGGAGAGAAAGTAGAGTCTATGAACTGGGGGGACGGAAAGCTATCCGTGAATGGAATTAAGATAAAAGATAAGGACATTAAAAAATACGAGGACCTTTCTAAGAAATATTTCAATGGGGATCACGGCTATTACAAGAGCAACTAATGGAATAAATCAGACAGGCTTGGACTGAGGTAAATAGCAAAAGAAATTAAAACAAACCTGATACCTGTCAGGTTTAATGCTGGTTGTTTTCCCCACATTCTTCCAAAATTTTTGCTACCTGCTTCACTTCAATGATTCCCTGCTCATGCGTCCATGAGTTGTAAATAAAAGTAGCAATCTCTGCAATCTCAAGATCGGTAAGCGTGGGAATACCTGGCATGGGTTGATTGTACTTTTCGCCATTCACCATCAGCTCCCCTCTTTTGCCATTTTTAATCAGACAAATTACTTCAGGTAGGTGCTGATCCATATAATCCGATCGATCCAGTGGAGGATAAAGCAAGCCCAGCCCCTTTCCTGTTTTTTGATGACAGTTGCTACAATGGATAGCATACAATTGTTCTCCTTCAACAAAATATTGTTGAAACTTAACCGATTGGCCGGATTTGCTTTTGGGATTGCAACTGATAAAGCCTAATGCTATTATAAACAGGAAAGGAAGTTTATTCATATTCCTTTTCCAACCTCTTGATATCCGCCAGCAAACGATTTACATCATCTTCTTTAGTTCCGTCATACTTTCCGCGAATACGCTGATTTTTGTCGATCAATAAAAATGCACCACTGTGGATAAACCCATCCGGTTCGGATTTATCTTCCATGGCCGTGGCAAAATAACTGGTTTGTGCAATTTTATAAATAGAATCTTGGACTCCCGTCACAAAATGCCATCGATCGCTGGACACTCCCAGTTTGTTAGCAAAGTCATGGAGCAATGCCACCGTATCATACTCCGGATCAATGGTATGCGAAAGCAATTTTACATCTGGCATATCAGCTGTGGCCTCATATACGCGCAACATTTGTGTTTTCATGATAGGACAAATCGTTCTGCACGTGGTAAAGAAAAAATCGGACACATAGATTTGGTTTTTGAATGTATCGTTGGTTATAATGGCGCTGTCCTGATCCACAAACTGAAACTTTGCAATTTTGTGGTAAACGGTGTCTCCATTCACTACTTCCCGCTGACCAAAAATTGGAAGCGGTTTTTCTGTTTTACTACAACTTGAAATCAACCCCACTATTGCGATAAATAAAACTAGTCTTCTCATTTTTATCTGATTATAAATTCCCCAAATATCTTTTCTACTGAAACGATTCTACTTCAATGTTATCACCTTCTTTCACCTCAAGGTGATGCCTGGCTACCAAATTCTGGCCAAAATTAATCTTATTACCAACTTTTCTAAACGTAGCCAACGTAGCCGAAGGTTCCATTCCCTTTTCTCCCGTGTCCTGATTTATAGTTGGGACTGCACACCGTGCGCATAGTTTTACTCCTGTAAAGCCGTTGGAACCTATCCTAAAATCTTTCCAAAGGTCCTCTTCAAACGGTTTACCACCATCAAAAACAAAGTTGGGCCGAAAACGATTCATTGGAAGTGGTGCCTCCAATTTTGAATTCAATTCGTCAAGAGAACTTTGACCGATAATCAAAAAAGGAAACCCGTCTGCAAATCCAACTTGTTCATTATTGTCCGCAAAGTCCTTATCTACCCATCTCACATTCTCCTCAGGAAAAAAAATAAGTTTGCAATTTACTCCAGCTCTTTCTGTAAACCACTGGTTATAAGTCTCACCCAATTCTGTAGCCTCCACCACATCATCCCAAATAGTAACTGTGGTTAACGTACGGTTCTCCTCCGGGTGAATAGGAATATCAATGATATCATTCCCATATTTCACCCTAAATACCTTCTCTCCTAATGATAATTTGAACAATGCCAATTGAGGAAATACGCGCTGTGTGATAAAACGGTAGTTTTCATCCACTAGCATATACCTGCGATCGTTTTCTAATCCTTTGGGCAGTACCCTGGCTTTTTGCAACCTTATTCCTCCGAGTGATTTAACTGGGTAAATCCAGATTTCTGTCAGCTTCATTATCTCTGATTCCTCAAAATCATGCCGCAAACTTAGTGATTGCGTGCCGCTTCTCCATCCTCAATTGAATTTTTGAACATACTTTAATGTTCACCTGTTATATTTAACATTATGGGTAAGGAAACCGCCTTGTGGTATTTTGAAAGTGTGAATCTCTATAATGTGCTTTGTCCTCACAAAACAAAGTCCATGGCGGAGAATCATACCTTTTCCGAATATAAAAAAGACGAGTTCATTTATTTCCCTGATGAGAAGGCCACCCATATCTACATGCTCGCTAGTGGCCGCGTTAAAATTGGTCATTACCTGGATGACGGTAAAGAAGTAGTTACAGCTATATTGGGTACGGGTGAAATTTTCGGAGAACTGGCACTGGCCGGTGAGGACCAGCGAAAAGATTTTGCGCAGGCAATGGACAATGTATCGATATGCCCCCTGAGCATTGATGATCTTAAAGAATTAATGAAAGAGGATAAAGAATTAAGCTTTAAAATTCTAAAATTGGTTGGGCTTAGGCTAATGAAATTAGAACGCAAGTTGGAATTACTGGTCTTCAAAGATGCCCGAACGAGAATTATCGAATTTCTTAAAGATTCTGCCTCCTGGAAAGGAAAAAAAGTTGGATTTGAAACCATGATCCCCACTAAACTTACCCACAAGGATATTGCCTCTCTTACCGGAACTTCAAGGCAAACGGTGACCACTATCTTAAATGAGTTGAAAGATCAGAATTTAATTAATTTTGATAGAAGAAAAATACTCATCCGGGATCTTGACCAATTAAAATAGTAAGCTTACATGAATTTTTCCAATCGGGTCAAGGACAAATACTAAAGTAGTTTTGACAAAATCTCTTTAGGCAAATCTTCCTCTCTATCCACATCCCTAAGTGTTGGTAACACAAAATACGTTAACCCCATTCTATTAAAATCATCAATAGTGCTTCTGGCTACTGTGGGAGTACTCCATTCTTTATTTTTAAAAAAGTCGGAAATAAATTTTCGCATCCCCAACAAATAATATCCTCCATCCTTTGCCGTACCAATAACACAATCGTTTGCCTTCAGCATTCCAAAGCTCTTGTTGAGGATGTCTGTTGTCAATTCAAAACAATCAGACCCAATCACGCAAACTGATTGATAACCCTTTTCAAAAGCTTGCTTCACAGCATTCTCAAGTTTATCACCTAAGGTTGCCCCTTTTTGAATTTGCTTTTGGTATCGTTCATTGGACCAATTGTCCTCCTTATCCACATAATTTGAATAACAAACTATTTTATCCATATTAAGTTTTTCAGTGATGGATTGAGTATGGTTCACTAGCCACAAATACACCGCCAAAGCTTTATCCTCTCCCAGGGTAGCCGCCAGTCTGGTCTTTACTTTCCCTAATTCAGGATTGCGATAAAAAATAAGCAACAGGTTTTTCTGCATGGTATTAATGAACTTTTATTCCATGCTGCAACCATGACGACCAGCTACGCGAATAGGTGTGAACGGTATCGGTTGGCTGGCTTTGGCTATTTAATAATAATCTTTCTTCGTTGGCCCATTGAAAAATGCCGCCATAAAGATTTTTAACATTGGTAAATCCCATTTCCAATAACTTTTCGCCAATACGTTCACTTCGATAGCCCACCGTACAATAAACAATCACCTCGGCATTCTTATCAATATGCACTACATCTGTAGATTTAAATCCTTTGTAATTAACAAACCTGGCACCCGGTATGTGACTAACAGCATATTCTTCAGGAGAGCGCGTGTCCAGCAGTACGATTTGCCTTCCGGCCTCCATTTTCAGTTTCACATCAAAAGTTTTGATTTGAGGCACTGTATTTTTGTAAAGGACATTAAGTTTTTTATCAAAAGCAGTCTGTGCCTGTAAGGCAGAGATTGCAACAAAAAAATATGCTAGTAGGATAAATATCTTCTTCTCCATAACCATTCATATACAAGATAACCAATAACAACAACATACTCCAGCGATGTGAGGTAAAGGTTTTCAGAGAATCCCTTCGGAGTATAACCAGCGTAGGTTAGAAAAATAAGTGCAGTCCAAATCACTACAAATCGATAAGAAGTAAAAACAGACAACGCCAATAAAGTAGTAATATACCAGGGGTGTAAAGTGGTGGTAAACAAAAAATAAACAAGCATGATCCACATCATCACCCGGGGGATTTCCTTTACATCCCCCGGAAATTTATAAATGCGAATTTCGAAGTTAAATTTTCCATTGTTGTAAACAGACTTGAATGGCCAAAGTGAAATAAGCAATATGACGATTGTTGAAATCAGACCCAACTTCCACCCCACAGTTTGAATGATATTATAGCCATACATCCAATAACCAAATTCCCGCACCAGATAATATATGCTGGCATTGAATTCGAAGCTTTTAAAGTACAATTCAAAACTTTCTCCAAATCCATGCAATCCAGAACTCAAAAGAGGCCAAAATAAAATAGCGGACACCAGTCCAACTACCGTGTAAAACAGGATAGATCTTTTAAATCTCAACCGTATCAAAAATGAAGGCAGGAAAATAATGGGCAGTAGCTTAGCAGCAATTGAAAACGCAAAGGCAATACCTGCCAGTCCCATTCGCGACTTCAACAGTAAATAAAAAGAGAGCAGTACAAAAAATATAATAAAGGCTTCGAAATGAAGGTTCCCTGTCAATTCCAATATTACCAATGGGTTAAGCCCATAGATCAATATATTTTTTCGGTCAATTTCAAATCGCGCTAGTAATTTGCTCAATAGGAATATACTCCCTATCTCTGCGGCAATAATAAAAATCCTAATTATAACAACGCTTCCAAGGATCGACTGAGGCGAAACTATCACTGAAATCAAAAATATGAATTGAGCAAAAGGCGGGTAAATGGTAAAGTAATCAGCGCTATTTAATTGGCTATACAATGATTCGTTTATACCAGGAATATCAATACCATTTTGTAGATAAAACCCTGGCAGCTCAGCAAACGGATGATATCCGTTGGACAATAGCCGACCATCCCAAATAAATCTATAGAAATCGTCAGATAAAGAGGGAATTGCTGCAACTAGTGAAAGTCTGAAAATCACAGATCCAATGATCCAGAATTTAATTTCATCATCAGATGCGCTTTTTAAAATCCACACATAGACTCCAAACAATAAAAAATATGAGACAAAAAGTTGTGTTGTTTCATGGCGAGGCACCTGATACGCCATTATGAAATATGCAATCAGAGAAGCAAAAAACAAAAAATAGGATAAAGGCTTTTGCCTAGGCATGGGCAGCCGGTTTCACCGAATAATAAAAGACCCCCCCGAAACCCAACATAAGCATAAGATGAAAGAACAAAAGCCCCAGGTCATTTAGGTAAAAACCCATAGCCATACCGAATAAAAAATATAAACAAAGAATACCCTCCATGATGGTAACTGCATTCAATTTTATTTTCACATAGTCATTGCCTTTCCATGAGTCTCCCCTTAACGTGACATTAAATTTTGGGGTTCTTATAAATGGTGTCTTATACCCCACTAACCCTTCCACTACCGCTATCCCATTGTGCAATGACATACCCATAGAAACGATTAGAAAGCGTGGATAAAGTGAAAAGAATGTCTTAACAGGTTTTAGGTTGTAAAATCTTTTTGTCGATATCCAATAGAAGAATGTGATAGAAAGGAACCCAATAATAAAAACTATACCTAAATCAAAAACCCACTCTATCTGAGGATGATGGCTTTTTATATACAGCATAGGCACGCTCAGAATGGCAGCAATTAGCAAGCACACAAATACGGAACTGTTGAAGAGATGAAAAAATGCATGCGTTTTGTTTAGCAAGGATAATTTGGAATAGAGTACTTTTTTAAAATTCTTGCGGGCAGTCTCTGCTCCCCCTTTGTTCCATCGGTATTGTTGCGATTTTATTGCATTCATTAAAATAGGTAACTCACCGGGAGTTTCTACTTCCTCTAAGTATTTGAATTTCCAGCCATTCAATTGTGCGCGGTAGCTAAGGTCAAGATCTTCTGTTAGCGTATCGAAATTCCAACCTCCGGCATTTTCAATACATTCTTTTCTCCACACGCCACATGTGCCATTAAAATTAATAAAGCTATTCGATGCGCTCCTTGCAGACTGTTCAATAGAAAAATGTGCATCCAAACCGAAAGCCTGAAGTTGTGTAAGCAAAGAATAGTCTTTATTGATATGCCCCCAACGTGTTTGCACTACACCTATATTTTTTTCTTTAAAATGAGGTATGGTTTTTTTTATAAAATCAGGATGTGGCAAAAAATCCGCATCGAAAATAGCAATATATTCACCTTTGGCTAGCTTGCACCCCTCATCTAAGGCCCCGGCTTTAAATCCATCTCGATCCTCTCTGTGAATCAATTTTATATCAAGCCCCAGTGGCCTTAGTGACTCTATTTTTTTTAAGATAATTTGAGTCGTCTCATCTGTTGAGTCATCCAGCACCTGGATCTCCAATTTGTTCTTTGGATAATCAAATTTACTCACCGCATCAATCAGGCGCTCCACCACGTACTTCTCATTAAATACAGGAAGCTGAACGGTAACATGAGGAACAAAACTATTATCAAATAAAACCTCTGCCTTCTTCTTCCTTTTTGATTTAATATACACCCCCGTGAGGTGTAATTGACCGAGGCTGAATAAAAAAATATACAGTAACGATAAAGAATAAGCACCTACCACTAACCACTCCATCACAAGTATTTAAAAATAGTATGTAAAATTTTATATCCTGCCAACACCGTTCCCTTTAAGGTACCCGAGATTTTGGAAAATCCAATGCGCTTTCGATATCGTACAGGAACTTCTAAACAACGCATTTTCATCTTCGCTGCTTTCAACTGCATCTCTACTGTCCAGCCATACGTCTTATCCTGCATATCCATTTTGAGCAAAGAAGAAAATCTGACAGCACGAAAGGGCCCTAAGTCCGTAAATTTAACTCCATAAAATAACTTCAACAGTCGGGTGGCCAACCAATTGCCAAATATCTGCTGAGGAGTCATTGCACCTGCCTCTTTTTGACCCAATGCACGCGATCCAATAACCAAATCAGCTTCGTTTTGAAGAATAGGTGCTACCAGTTTTTTCATTTCCTCCGGATAATCGGAATGATCCGCATCTAAAAAAACAACCACATCGGGTGACATGGAAGTATTCTTTAAATAGTCTATGCCCTTAAGACAAGCACGGCCATAGCCTGAAATGGGCTCCCGAAGTACGGTTGCTCCACCTTCTTTGGCAATGCGCTCCGTATCATCGGTTGAGGCATTGTTTACCACCACTACTTCCGTCACAAGTTCATTCGGAATCTCTGACAATACCTGTCCTACTCCGTTCTCCTCATTGAAGGCAGGAATGATTACATAAATTTTTGAATTAGGGGTTAAAGTCTGCAAATCAACAAAATTAATTCACAGCCGTTATTTCAGGAAAGGAAACATGGTTATTACCCAAAAGCACCGGCTGACCAAACCTTCCCTTTTCATCTTTCACTTCAAGGTTTAGCACACCTCTTGGACAAACGGATGAACACACCCCGCAACCTACACATGAAGATCGAATTATATTTTGGCCTCGTTGTGCGTACCACCTCACATCAATGCCCATTTCACAGTAAGTGGAGCAATTGCCACATGAAATACACTGCCCACCATTAGTTGTGATTCTAAATCTTGATTTAAACCGCTGAACAAATCCCAGATAGGCGGCCAACGGGCAACCAAACCGGCACCATACTCTATTGCCCATGAAAGGGTAGAAACCTGTTCCCACTACACCGGAGAAAATAGCTCCAATCATAAAGCCATACGGCTTTCTTAAATAAGTATAAGTATCGAATCCAAAAACGGTAGACGTTCCTGATATAAAATTATACAGCACCCCTGCAGTCATAATAATGGCAAATACCAAAACCCCATGCACCAACCAGCGTTCAATCTTCCATGCCTTTAATGATTTATCTGACAAATGCCTAAAGGGGTCACCTGCAGTTTCAGCCAGCGCACCACAACCACAAACCCAACTGCAGTACCAGCGCTTTCCAAAAATGTAGACAAATACAGGTACACCCACAACGAATAGTGTAATACCCCATGCAAACATAAAAACACCTAGTCCTCCTGCAGATGTTAACATGTTAATATGCCAGGCATCAAAAAAATCGTAATCGAGAGGCCACATATTTTTAAAATCAAAATAGGGTTGGTTCAGGCGCACAAGAATTTCCGGAATCAGAAAAGCGAAAGCCAATTGAAAAAACATTACAGAAATAGTGCGAATAATATGATACTTACTGTGTCTGTATTTTATTAACATTCTGCTCCCCATCACCAGTACGGCAAATGTGTAGAGAAATCCATAGAGAAACCATTGGCTTGATTCACCTTGCGGGTATATCCAATGTTTTAAGGGCTCCACCAGAATAATCCAGTTCATGATATACGCATCATAAAAATAGATCATGATATAGAACACAATCAACAGTGTTCCTATCAGTATGCCAATCCATCCACGATTATTCAAAACATTGAAAAAAATACCGTTGTTTTTAATTCCGGGAAGTTCAAGGATAGCCTTGGGGAGGATAAAAAGCAAAGCGCCAAACACACCCACACCAAACACTAAAAAAAACAGCAGGGTGGTATGTTCTGTAATAACTCCGGAAGTAGATGCTTTGGTAAGGCTGGCCGCATAGTCATCGTAGATTACCTTATCCCATTGTTGTGCTTGTCTGAATTTCTCGTTGACCAGGCCTATCGCACCACTAATCGCATTAGCAAAAGAAAAGGTGGTGTTGTACTTTTTATTAAAAATATCCTTCATTGCAGGTCGCAATGATTCCTGATGCTCAGTTTTAATTTTTGATTCAAAAATTTCCTCCGTCAAGGTATAATCCGACATAAAGAATAAGCCAAGAAATAGACCAAACGAAAAAAGAAACAAAATCAAGCCTATACTCCGTAACGCTTTCATACTAATGTTGTCTTAACCCCAAACCTATTTTTTTCAAAATCAGCTTTAATTTCCTTTTCATAATGCTCAAAAAATTCTGGATCAAAATTGGCGCTCTCCAAATTTTGAAGAACAAAATGAATAGATCTCTTTTCCCTAAGCCACTGATCTAATTTCTCGTGACGCAATCTGATACCAAACACATTTAATCCTAAAAATATTTCAGAGTCCCTGTCCCACACAAAGTGTATGGCCTTTTTCCCTCCCGCGTGTTCCCAATAAAAATCTTCTTCATTGGGTTTTAATTCGTTCCACACATTTCCATATGTCTGATACTCAATGTCAATAAATTTGGCGGAATTGAACCACGGCCCTGGTTCATACTTCGTTTTTGAGCTACAAATTGTTTGAGCCACCACCTCTCCCATCATCCGGCCGGTATACCATACTTGTTCAATGTTTTTTCTTCCCGGCAATTCATACGTTCTTTCTACGCAATCACCAATGGCAAATACATCGGGTATATTGGTTTCCAAATATTCATTCACCAAAACACCGCGATTTATTTCAATGCCAGAACCTTTCAAAAAATCTATATTGGGTGAAACGCCTACAGCCAAGCCAACAAACTGACAATCGATTTGCTCTCCGCTTTTTGTTATCACAGCCTTTACGCGACCATTGTCATCAGGTATAATCTTTTCCAATTCAGTCCCCTCCCTTAAATCCACATGGTGTTGGCGCAAATGCCTCGATATCATTCTCGCTTCCTGACTCGGCAATATATTGTTCCAGAAACAATTCTCCCGTATTAAAAAAGTTACTTCCTTTTTTCTTGACAAAAGCATTTCTGCCATTTCCACACCAATTAAACCTCCACCCACAATTACCGCACGCTGAACATTTTTTGTATTCACCTCCATCTCTTCCAGGTCCTGATAACTATACAGCCCCTGTACTCCCTTTAAGTCCTGTCCGGGCCACCCAAATTTGTTCGATATTGACCCAGTAGCTATGATAAGGATATCATAAATTATCTCTTTTCCACTTGAAAGTTGAAGTGATTTCTTCGCAGTAATTATTTGCTCAACATGATCATTTAACAGGTCGATACGATTCTTTTTCCAAAACCAATCCTCATAAGGTTTTATGTTTTCATACTTCATGTGCCCCATGTAGACGTACATAAGGGCCGTCCTTGAGAAAAAGTGTTCTGTCTCAGATGAGATAACAGTAATTTTGTTTTCACTTCTTTTTCTGATATGTCGGGCAGCTGTGATGCCTGCAATACCATTTCCAATAATTACTATATTCTTCATATTGCGATCCGCAAGTTATTGGTGAATCAAAGAATAAACTGTCTCATTAAAGACAAAGGAAAGTAACATATTTTATGCAATTCCTTAAATTTTTTATTACGGACGCCTTGTCACTAAAAGATTATCCTAAAGGAAGACAAATATTTTAGAACCAGAGAACAATATTGTGAATGTTAATGTTCAATTAACCCAAAAAAGTCATTAGACTTTTTTGCACTACGTGCTGATGATTGAAAATGAAACACATAGAGATATTTTATTAAAGTAAGCTTTGGTTTCATTTTCAATATCAGGGTTAATCCTGATATTCCTGACGAAAATCGTCAGGAATCGTCACCCGGAGGGCAAAATTGTCATTCCTAATGACAATTTTGGGATTAATGCACAAGAGATTGATTTACAAATAATAAATACACTGCATGGAATTGGACATTGTGGTTGAGTTGTGAAGTTGGTTGGTGCAACTGATGCCGGACGTAAGTCCGGCATCAGCATTTAAGGCTTCCAAAGTAACGCAAGGACCTACACCTGCTCTACCCCACCTTTCCCGACTAACTTCGATTTATCAAAAGGAGGTGGTCAAAAAGCCCTCATTTTCTTGTCTCATTTCCACTTTTATGGTGCTAAAAAAACAATAACTTCGTCTAAGTTTGATTTTGTAAGCAAAGGCACCAAATCAGCATTAAACTTGAGATCTACTTTTTTATGAAACATCTTCAGGCGATACTATTCTCCCTTGTATTGGCATTCACCCTATTTTCGTTTCGGCAAAATTCAGACTTGAAAGAAAGCATGGCTCGTGGAAAGGAAATTTTCATTTCAAATTGTGTTACCTGCCATAGGCAAAATGGTGAGGGTATTGAGGGGGTATATCCTCCGTTGGCAAAGTCAGATTATTTAATGGGAAATAAAATACGTGGTATAAAACAAATACTGGAGGGAGCCAGTGGACCTATGGTTGTTAATGGAGTTGAATACAATGGCTTTATGGAAGGCTTTGATCTTAGTGACAAAGAAGTAAGTGATGTTTTGAATTACATCAGGAACTCGTGGGATAATAATGGGGAAATCGTTACACCGGAAGAAGTTAAATCAGTAAGATGACGATTCATGTTTTAACAGGTGATGCCTTACTCAACAATTTTCCGGAAGGAAAGCTAGAGGGGAGTATTGTTATCAATAGAGAATGCCTTATCGAAGGACCGGTAAAAGTAGATTCATTGAAAGAATTCTGGAACTTGCGAGAATCCTTTTTATCAGAAAGCTATCCTGAAAGTAATATCAATTATCAGGACGATGTGGCTTTCGAGTTTGAAAAGCTCAATGATGTTACAGAAGGAGATGAAATAAATCTCTGGTTTGAACATGATTTGTTTTGTCAGATAAATCTCTGGTTTACGCTTACCCTTTTACGAAACAAAAAGGTTTCAATTTATAGGGTATATCCGGTAATTGATGACCCTGCAGAGTTATGGTATGGGTTTGGGCCCATGTCACCAGAAGAACTATTAAAATGCTATGAAGGCAGAAAACCCTTTTCTAAAGAAGATTTACAACTTGGAAACGCGTTATGGCAAGCGTATGCTTCTAACAATCATGATACATTGGTCAAACTTTCACTCAGCACCTCAAAAGTATTCCCCTACTTAAAAGAAGTATGCAAAGCACAGGTTGACAGACCCGATCGCCCTGAAAGAGTATTACAAGAAATAATTAATAAGGGTAACACTTCATTCAAAAAGGTTTTTGAAGAATTTTCGGAACAGGAAGGTATATACGGATTTGGAGACACGCAAGTCAAAAAAATTTATGATCAATTGTCTAAATGATGCTGCATCAAATTTGTCTGAACAACTTAAATTAGGAACATGAAACTAATAGCAAATTTCGCGATTATCTGCCTAATAGGCATTGCAGGCTGCCAGGCCCCCACCAATCAAAACGCAGAACCAGTCAAAGTCAAGGGATCTCCGGATTACTTACCTCTAACCTTCGCAGATGAAGGAAGACTTGAGAGAATATTGCAAGCCTCCACAGTGGCCGACAAATTATTTAAAGACTTTGCGGAAAGAAATCATTACCCCTCCATTGCCTATGGCATTATCGCTGATGGAAAATTAATCCATTCTGGCACAACCGGTGAAGCCAACTTAGAAACAAAGCAAGCGCCCACTACCAAAACACTTTACAGAATTGCTTCCATGACCAAAAGTTTTACGGCTATGGCTATTTTAAAACTGAGAGACGAAGGTAAACTTGATTTACAAGATCCGGTCTACCAATATATTCCGGAATTAAAAAATATCACGTACGCCACTGCCGACTCACCTCCTGTTACTCTTCAACATTTGCTTACCATGTCTGCAGGATTTCCAGAAGACAATCCATGGGGAGACAGGCAACTGGACGACACCAACGAAGAACTAATTGCACGGGTAAAAGAGGGCATTTCATTTTCAAATGCTCCGGGACTTTCGTATGAATACAGTAACCTTGGATTTGCCCTATTGGGCAATATTATTAATAAGGTATCGGGCATTACTTATCAACAATATATTACCGATAACATTCTTAAGCCGTTGGGAATGAACGATAGCCAATGGGAATACACAAAAATCCCTGAAGAGCAGTTGGCCCTGGGTTATCATTGGGTGAATGAACAATGGGAGGAAGAACCCATTTTGCATGACGGTGCCTTTGGTGCAATGGGTGGGTTGTTTTGCTCAATTGAAGATTTTAGCAAGTACGTAGCCTTTCATCTGTCCGCCTGGCCACCCCGTAACGATCCGGACAATGGCCCTGTAAAAAGAAGCACCGTACGTGAGATGCACCAGGTGTGGCGCATCAACGACAACTCTCCCGGCAAGAATCAATATGGCCCTTTTGATTTTGGTTATGCCTATGGACTGGGTTGGCGGAGAGACGCAAGAGGCATTGTTGCCATCTCACACAGTGGTGGGTTGCCCGGCTATGGGAGTGAGTGGAAAATATTACCTGAATATGGTATAGGTATCGTTTCGTTTAGCAACAGAAGGTATGGCTCTCCCGGAGTGGCCAATGAGCAAATACTGGATACCCTTATTTCATTGGCCAACCTGAAGCCGAGGACACTTCCTGTTTCGAAAATCCTGGAAAAGAGAAAAAGTGATTTAATGAATATTCTGCCCAACTGGAGCGAATCTCCTGAACTGTTTGCGGAAAACTTTTATATGGACAAATCCTTAGATCTTCGTAAAAAAGAAATCGAAGAAATTTTCAAAGAAGCTGGAACGATAAAGTCGGTTGGACCACTCACTCCTCTCAATCAACTGAGGGGGTATTTCACCATTGAGGGAGAAAAAAAGAACGTAGGTGTATTTTTTACCTTGACACCTGAAACTAACCCTTTGATACAACAACTTAATTTGAGGTTAGTTGACTAACTTTAAGCCTCTGTGAAAGATTTCAAAACCATAGGGAATCGCTATTCCACCATATCATCCAATCGTCTTGAACAAACAACCAGGAAAAATTCCTATTCTTCTTTTGGCCGCAGGATCATCTTCAAGAATGGACCAGTCAAAGCAACTGTTGCTTATTCATGGCAAACCATTACTTCAAAAAGCAGTTGAGGAATTAATTGCAGCAAATACAGGAGAAGTAATTGTAGTACTGGGCGCAAATGCCGAATCTCATAAAAAGATAATTACTGGCTATCCCGTACGGATAGTCCGGAACGACCATTGGCAAAATGGAATGGGGTCATCTATTAAAATTGGTCTGAGGCTTATCCAGGATCAAATTCCAAAATCAGAAGCGGTGATTATTTCAGTCTGCGATCAACCTCATCTCACCCGTGCTCATATTGTAGAGATTGCCCACGCTTATTTAAAAAATAAAAAATCAATTGTCGCATCCGCCTATAAGGAAACCCTCGGAGTTCCCATTCTTTTCGATAAATCACACTTTGAATCCCTGGCCAAAATTCATGACCAAGAAGGCGCAAAAAAAATACTTCAGCAGAACCTAACCGATGTTGCCTCAGTGCCATTCCCCTTAGGCGCAATCGATTTGGATACCAAAGAGGATTATGATACATTCAATCAATAAACTCAGTCATGAAAAAACTATTCTTAATTGCCACTCTGTTTGGCTTAGCGCAAATTTTATTTGCCCAATCACAAACTACAGATGATGACTACACAAGGTACGAATTGTTAGATCCGGGTACTCAAAGTTTTCGAATTTTATATGAAGTGACAGCCACCAAACCCGGAACATTGAATTATTACAATGCCTTAAGAAAAGGTAGCGAGCATAAAATAGATTCTGTAAAGGATCTGAGAACTGGGAAAAAACTTGAATGGTCAATTGTAAGCGGAGTGGAAGCAAAAAAATCCGGATATCTTGAAGCAGATGAAACAGGTGAATATTTGCAGGTGCACCTGGCACATGCCATTGCCAACAATTCGGAATACAGGCTTTTAATTGACAAAACTTATCAGGATGTTAAGAGTTATTTTGTGGAAAATGATCACATCGTTTTCGAAAGGTCACTGGGTATCAAAAGAAATTCGGTCGTTCTCCCATTCGGATACGAAATCATAAAATGTAATTATCCTGTTCAGGTGAGCCTGGAAAGTGACGGGCGAATCAAAGCAAGCTATATTAATAATGGACCGGTAGCAGTACCCCTGAGGATTGAAGGCCGGAAGCTTCCTGCTACCGTAAATCTCAAAGTGGTTAAAAGAGAATATACCTATAAGTCCGGTGAGGGAAGGGATAAAACAAAAGCAAGATTAAATTATGAAGTGCCTGAGCGCGCCCATCAGACCAGAGAGATCGTTTACTTTTTGCAACAACCAGAAACTCATTCATTCAGGCTCTATCACGATTACACCGAAACCAGAGAAGGGAAAAATAATTATCTGAATGTAGTAAGGGCCGGAAGCAAAGCATCCAATCCTTCCGCCATTAATTTAGATACGGGGCAACCACTAAAAGTGGAAACTTTAAAAGGTAATCAATTGGTAGAAAAAGGAATTAAGTTAGACGAGGAAATCACTCCTGAAACAGAAGTAATCGTCATCTGGTACGATGCTGTTCAAAAAGGGCAGTCCACCCGTTTGCGTATTGAAGAGACATATACCGATCCCAACCGCTACCTGATGAATAGTGACGAGTTTGTTTGGGACAGGTCATTTGGCCGGCCGCACAATACCGTTGTGTTGCCTGGAGGATGGTTTTTGACAGCCAACGCCATTCCTGCCACAATCGACACCACACCAGATGGCAAGATCAGCCTGTACTACATGAATTACGATCCTGACGAGATCGATGTTTTTATCAAAGGCCGAAAGAGATAAGCTTGCTATTTTAAATAAAGGAATAACCATCAATCTCCCCTAAAATGAAACCTGCAAAACTGATATTAATTTTTTCTGTTGTAATTGGCATCGCCCTATTATCATCTTGTAGCAAAGATGATGATCCTGTATTAAGTCGCCTGGAATTATTGACACAAAAGCCATGGAAATTGAAATCAACCAACATCATAGGAATTGGTTCCTCTCCACCTGAAAGTTATTCAGCAGATGACATTCACACATTCAATAAGGACGGGAGTTATTTATTTGATGAGGGCCCCACCAAAGAGGATGCCTCCGACCCACAAACCACTAATGGCACATGGGAATTTGCAGAAAACGAAACGATTATTAAGCTAACTTACGGAGGATTAACTTTAAATCAGGAAATAATTGAATTGAGTAGCAGCACATTAAAAGTAAAGTTCAACTTTATATTTGACCTGGAAGAGACGTTCGGCCACTAGCAGTTCCAGCGGGAACACGTACCATTACCCTAATAAAACAACCTGTCAAAGATCGGCTTTTTTCGTTTTGATAGTTTGACCTAACTTTGCGTTTATGCGAATCGGCTTTCTTTTCCTTTTTTCCTTTTGCTGCTTTCTGACATCCATAGGGGCAGATTACCAACTCTTTGAGGAGAATGGAAAATATGGAGTAAAAGACGAGAAAGGCAAGGTCATTATCACACCTGCCTTTGAAGCGTTGGGTTGGAGTGATGGAAGCTTCTCCATTGTAGGACAGGTCACAGGCTATAAGACAAGCAAAAAATGGGGATTAATCAATCTAAAAGCCCAGCGTCTTACCGAGGCCGAATACCTTAATTTATATCCATCAGGGGGCGACCGCATTGTTGTCAAAAAACAAATTGATGCTGTTACTTCTAAAATGGGATGTATTGATTTGAAAGGACACATAACGGTTCCATTTAAATACGATGGAATAAAAATTGACGGACTGAGCGCCATCGTTTTTACTAAAAATAGCACGCATTACAAATACGGAGTTATTGATCTGAGTGGAAATGAAATCATTCCCTTGAATTACAGAAATATTTTTACCATCGGTACCCTTCGTTACGCGGTTCAAAATGACGAAAACAAAGCTGCTCTGTTTTCAGAAACCGGACGGCAACTTACCGGCTTTGTAATAGACAGTATCTCCTCATTCAATAAAAATAGAGCCATCGTCTACCAGGGATTAATGCAAGGCATTATAAATCGTGACGGGATAATGGAAGTACCCCCTCAATATCGTGAAATAACCATCGATGAGCAGGGTACCATTAATGCAAGAGCCATGAGTAAATGGTTTCTTATGGATCATCAACATAATACCCTCGATACCGCCATGTGCGATAACCTCATTCCTACTTCATCGGGGTTTATCGTGAACAATGGGAATTATTTTGGAACATGGGAGGTCGACTTTAATCCCCTACTCCCCACCACCTACCAACATATCCAGCAAGTGGAGGGCAACTTGGCCGTGGTGAAGAAAGACAATAAATACGGCCTTATTCAAGCTGACAATTCAATCGTCATTCCCTTTCAATTTGACTCCATTTTATTAAATGAAAAATTTGTGCGGGTAAGGGAGACAATATTAGGAAAGCCAACCTGGTCCCTCTACGATATTTATGGAATCCGCAAATCAGAGCGCAATTATGAATCCATCAGTAATTTCAATGGAAAATTTTTTCAGGTAAAAAACTATGGATTAACGGGTATAGTAGATCGATATGGAAAAGAGACAGTTACTTGTCTTTATGACTCCATTATCGAATATAACGACAATCAGTTGGCAGTAAGGTTTCACGGTCATTATGGCATTATCGATTTTAGAGAGAACTGGCTGTTGCCACCTCAACCATTCCCTGTTCAGTTGGTTGACGAAAGTCATTATATGCAATTTGAACATGGCATTCAAATGTTTAAAAATTTTGACCATGATCTGATTTACTTTACTGATAACCCCTTATCCGTTCAAGGAAAAATGTTGAAGGAAATTCTTCCTGATGGAACAGAGAAAGAAATTAATTTTGATGGAATAACCGTTAGCCGAACGACTCCCGCCATAGTCGATGGTACTAAAATTGTTACTACTGAGCATGAAGGGTTTCGGGGAATATTAAGAAATGGAAAGTATGGCTTCATAGACAATCGAGGTAGGTTAAGGATTGCTAATCGTTACGAAGGTATCGGTAATTTTAATAACGGTCTGGCCGCAGTAAAGATTTTGGGTAAGTGGGGTTTCATCAACACGGAAGACAAAATTGCAATCAATCCCAGCTATGAATCGGTATCAGAGTTTAGAAACGAAGTGGCCATTATAAAAAAAGGAAAGTATGGGTTTATTGACAGATCGGGGAAGTTGGTGCTTGAACCCAGGTATGATTCTATTCAACCCCTTGCTACCCATAATTTTTTGATTTATCACAATCAGCTTTTAGGCCTGGCCGATGAAAACGGTGTCGTATTAATTGACCCTAGATTTGAGACTTTGAATGATTTAGATAATGGGTTTGTGATTGTCTCCAGCGCCAATAAATATGGGCTTCTTACTAAATCCGGGTTCAGCACCATTCCGATGATCTATGATCAACTTTATTTCTTGCCAGAAAAAAATCAGTTTCTGGCAAAGCAGGAGTCACCCTGGATCAATCTCAGCAAATAAGAAAGGGGAAATATTTCTCAAGGATTACACAGATACTCACAGAAAATTTTTGTGGCCTTTGCGTGAAATGGATATAGAAAGGAAAATAAGGTTTTTTTGATTTCTCACGGAGAGCACAGATATAAAAAAAGAACTCATTGCTGAGTCCTTCTCTTTTTATTCTTTAGATAAACTCAATCTTTTGTTGATCCGGTTTCACCTGTGCCTGAAATGGTGTTGCGCATATCCGTATCGGATTGGATGTTTTGCATCCTGTAATAGTCCATCACACCCAGGTTTCCACTAACAAAGGCTTGCGCAATTGACTTTGGGATTTCTGCTTCAGCCTGAATTACATTTGCCCTCGCTTCCTGTGCTTTCGCCTTCATTTCTTGTTCCAGTGCCACAGCCATTGCTCTTCTTTCCTCCGCTTTGGCCTCTGCCACTTTCAAGTCTGCGCTCGCCTGATCGGTTTGAAGCTTTGCACCAATGTTTGCTCCCACATCTACATCTGCAATATCTATAGAAAGAATCTCAAACGCAGTTCCGGCATCCAATCCCCTGGATAGCACTACTTTCGAAATCTTATCCGGATTTTCCAGTACCTCTTTGTGCGATTTCGCAGAACCAATTGAAGTTACTATACCCTCACCTACACGAGCCAAAATTGTATCTTCACCTGCACCTCCTACCAACTGAGCAATACTTGCCCTTACTGTTACCCTGGCAATGGCTATCAATTGAATACCATCCGCTGCCACCGCAGCTACCTTGGGTGTTGTAATAACTTTTGGATTTACTGAAATCTGAACCGCCTCAAACACATCACGACCAGCAAGGTCAATGGCAGTAGCTTGTTTAAAGCTCAAACTGATATTGGCTTTATCTGCAGAAATTAATGCACGTATTACGTTAGGTACATTACCACCTGCAAGAAAGTGGGTTTCTAATTCCCTGGTGGTTACCTGCAAGCCTGCTTTTGTAGCTGTAATAAGTGAATTGACAATTACCCCTGGTGGCACTTTTCTGATTCGCATTCCAATCAGTTCTCCAATGGTAACTTTTACTCCGGCAAATACCGCTGTAATCCACAGCCCCACCGGAACAAAATACATGAACATGAAGAAACCGATGATGCTGATAAATACAATAAAAATAAACGCCAGATTTTCCATAATTCTCTATTGAAAAGGTTCTACAATTATTTGATTCGAGTTAATTTTTATAATCCTGATTTTAGACCCTGAGTCTACAAATGCACCTAAGGTTTTTACTTCATAAGTCTTTTCATTTATCTCTGCTTTACCAGAAGGCCTTAGCGCAGAAATAGCAACCCCTTCCAAACCCACCGTTATCCCTTCCAACTCCCCCTCATTTACCTTTCCCGAGCTGGCCATCTTCAGGGAAAATTTACCCCACACATTGGCTTTGAAGGCATAGTAGGTAATAATAGCTGAAGCCAGTACTGTGCCTCCAACTGTAATCCAACCGCCTTGTTGTCCAAAATAGCTGAAACTGGAAACTACTCCGGCAATCATAAAACCAATACCAACTATCCCCACTATGGTGGTGCCGGGAATAAAAATGATCTCAGCTATTACCAGCAGAATTCCAAAAAAGATCAAAGAAGCTACTATCATCCAATCCATCGTAGTAAATGTAGTAAGAAAAACTCGAGCCCTTAGTAGGCATGGGCAAATAACACCCGTCTTTTCGATGGGTTTCCTGAATAAATACACTTCCCATCTTCATCTGGTGAATCCAGTGGAATACAACGAATAGTAGCTTTTGTTTCTTCTTTAATTGCTGCCTCCGTCTCCTTTGTTCCGTCCCAATGGGCCAAAACGAAACCACCCTTTTCTTCAAGTATTTTTTTGAAATCCTCGTAAGAATCAACCTTAGTGGTTTTCTCCTCTCTGAATTTTAAAGCCTTTTGATAGATGTTTGCCTGTATCTCATCTAATAATGGAGGGATGAGTTCAGTCACTTCATCAAAAGGGACCACTTTTTTCTCTTTGGTATCTCTGCGGGCCATTTCAATAGTACCATTTTCAAGATCACGGGCGCCAATAGCTAATCTTATAGGAACCCCTTTTAATTCATATTCCGCAAACTTAAATCCCGGCTTGTGGGTGTCCCTGTTATCAAATTTTACTGAATATCCTTTTCCTCTCAGTTCTGCAGAAATAACATCCACTTTTTCTGTAATTTTTTCCAATTCCTCCTCGCTTTTAAAGATCGGGACAATTACCACATGAATAGGCGCCAATTTTGGAGGTATAATTAATCCATCATCATCCGAATGCGCCATGATCAACCCACCAATCAATCGTGTGCTTACGCCCCATGAAGTGCCCCACACATAATCCAACTTACCATCTTTGCCTGCGAATTGTACATCAAAGGCTTTCGCAAAATTCTGACCCAAAAAATGGGATGTACCTGCTTGCAAGGCTTTACCGTCCTGCATCAAAGCTTCAATGCAATAAGTATCTACCGCTCCAGGAAATTTTTCACCTTCCGATTTCTTTCCTTTTACCACAGGTATGCCCATAAAGTTCTCTACAAAATCAGCATAGACATCTAGAATCAAGAGGGTTTCCTTTTCCGCTTCTTGAGCGGTTGCATGCGCTGTATGTCCCTCCTGCCACAGAAATTCTGTAGTTCTAAGAAAAAGGCGGGTGCGCATCTCCCACCTGACCACATTCGCCCACTGGTTAATAAGTAATGGCAGATCGCGATAGGATTGGATCCATCTTTTATAACTATTCCATATTACAGTCTCAGAAGTTGGGCGTACAATTAACTCTTCTTCCAGCTTAGCATCCGGATCAACAATAATACCCGATCCATCTTCTGCGTTTTTAAGTCGGTAATGAGTTACAATGGCACATTCTTTGGCAAATCCCTCAACATGACTGGCTTCTTTGGCCAAAAATGACTTGGGAATAAAAAGCGGAAAATAGGCATTAACATGACCTGTATCCTTAAACATTTTATCCAGACCCTGCTGTATAGATTCCCAAATGCTGTATCCATAGGGTTTTATCACCATACAACCCCTGACATCCGAATTTTCAGCCAAATCTGCCTTTTTTACTAAATCGATGTACCATTGGGAGTAATCTTCGTCCCTGGAGGTTATTCCTTTGCCCATTCTTCGCGCTTAATTTTTTGTATCTTTGATAAAGACCGCAAATATAAATGAGGTTTTGAGGAATAGCAGTAAACATTGCCTTAATAAGGCAAATTCCTGCGAATGGTTTCCTCTTGAATTTTGTTATAAGTATATATCCCAAAATGCCTTTTCTACGTTATTATAATGTAGAGGAGCTAAAAGATGTAGATATGAAGAATTTAAAACAAGTTTTGACGGTAGTTTTCGGCTGCTTTGTAGCCTTTACTGCCTTTAGTCAGGAGTTTGACGACATGTACTTTAACTCAAAGGACAGGGCCAAGCTGAATGAAGGGAAGATTTCTGCAGATTTGGGATTGACCAAAAAAAATGGAGAAATAAGGGAGGTCAATTCTTCTATCAACCCAACAGATAGCTATTCCGCTCGAAATATTAATCCGGAATATTCTTCTCAGCTCAAATCAGGATCAGAGCCTGTCATTGAAGACAATTACTTTATTCAGGATTTTCAACCCAAAGGAGTGAATCAAAATATTTCTAATTGTAATTGTGGCCCTGGCTCCTATTATAATCCTTATTATGGTAATAATACATGGAACAATCCTTACTATGGAAACATGGGTGGATTTGGCAGCCCTTTCAGTAGTTATTACGGTTCGTCCTGGGGCTATCCTTCGTATGGAGGCTTCAATTCTGGCTTAAGTATGTCCATGGGCTATGGCTGGGGAGGTTTTAGCCCCGGGTTTTATAGTGGCATGGGATATGGCTATGGTAGCTACTCGAATTTTTGGAACCCCTACAGTAATCCATGGAGAAATGGTTATGGCGGGTATTATGGATCCTATTATCCCGGACAAGTTATTATCATCAACAACGGAGATACTGGTGAAACACGGGTCTCTTATTCCAAAAGAAGTTCAAGAAGCTCCAATATCAACCATACTGTTGACAACCCAAGACCCAGTTCTGTAGCCAACATAAATAACACCACCAGCCGCTCTGCCATCAGCAATGGCAGAAGCAGAACTGCCACACCGGAATATTATGACAGAGGCTGGAAGCGCACCCAAAGTGAAAATAATGCCACAAGAGGATACTGGAACAATTCCAATTTCGAAACCAATTCTTCTACGCGTTCAGCATTTGACAGGAGTAACTTTAACTCAAATTCAGGGGGCCGCCAGGGTTCTTCAGGTTTTTCTACACCTACACGCAGTTCATTTGGGAACGGAGGCGTAAATTCAGGAGGATCAAGAAGTGGTTCATCCGGGAGTTCCAGTGGATCTAAGACACGAACCAGAAATAATTAGGAGAGATTTCTAATCTAAAGTGATGATGAGAAAGAGAGGCGGGCTTCTGGCTTTATTTTTATGTATTGGATACTACGTGCAAGCGCAGAGTTTTGCGGAAACTGCATTGATGTTTAGCAGAACCCAACCAGGAGGTAGTGCCAGAATTCAGTCAATGGGGGGAGCACAGGTGGGAGTGGGTGGAGATTTCAGTTCTGCACTATCAAATCCCGCAGGCCTGGGAATGTACAACCGATCAGAATTCACAATAAGTCCTGCGCTCAACTTTGCCAATACCTCTGCCTCATTATTCAACCAAAAAACTAATGATTCTAAAACCACTTTTCATATCCCTGGTTTTAGCCTTGCCTTTCACAACGACTATGATAAACTCACCGGATTTTTGGGTGGTACTTTTGCTATTGGATACACAAGAACGAACGATTTCAATAGAAACTTCAGTTATGGTGCCAACAACCTGGACACCTCCATTATTGACTATTTTCTTGAACAGGCCAATGGGTTTCCTGTGAGCCAGTTTGGATCTAATGGTAATTTAGAAAACACGCCAACACACCTCGGTTACGAGAATTACTTAATTGGGGATAGCACCGTATTGGATCCGAATGCAAATCCCAATGCCTATTTTACGGATGTTCTGGGAAAGCCCAATACCACCGAAGAAATACAAACGCGTGGCGCTCAAAATCAAATGAGTTTCTCCTATGGCGCCAATTATAATGACCGGCTCTTTATTGGTGCAGGTGTTGGTGTCACTACCATCAGGTATAAATCTCGAAAGAGGTACGCGGAAGCTTTTGAGAATGAACCACTGAATGACCTGTTCCTTGAAGAAAATCTGGAGATAAGAGGCTCAGGCATCAACGCCAGCATGGGTATAATTTTCCGCCCAGTTGATTTTGTTCAGCTTGGAATTTCCGCAACCTCTCCTACCTATTACGAACTATCTGATAATTACAGCGGATTGATGCGCACTCATTGGAATGACTTTAATTACTTTGGAGATAATAGTTTAATTCTTTCCAATGAGCAATACGAAAGTAAACTGATCACCTCTGACTACACTTTACAAACTCCGGGTAAAGTGTCTGCTGGTGCTACTTTTTTTCTAGAAAAACAAGGCTTCCTTACTGTTGATATTGAGCGGGCGAACTATGCAAAAGCGAAATACAATGCCGTTACTCAGGGTGTTTCCTTCGATTCCGACAACCAGGAAATCCAATCCCTTTACCAATCTGTTTATAACATAAGGGCGGGTGCAGAATACAGGTTGAATGCTTTTAGGCTTAGAACAGGATATGCCTTGATGCCTGAACCTTTCAAAAGCACTCAGAATGGTGTCTCTGCATCCATTCAAAGGATAACCGGTGGTGTTGGCTATCGGCAGAAAAATTTTTATGCGGACATGGCTGTTGTCTACAGTCTCAGAGATAACTCCTACCGACCTTATACTGTAAACTCCATCAGTACTCCATTGGTTACTTCTTCTCAAAAGACAACCAATGTTATATTGACAGTGGGTTTAACTTTCTAGCGCCAATATTTCTTCAGCAATACTTTCCGCATTTAAGTGATCTCCTGAAAGGGTAACTTGGGCTTGTGTATAAAAATTGATTCTTGCCATTCGCATCTCTTGTATTGTACCCGCAATGGTAGAAATATCCTTACCAGTGAACAAAGGACGCTTGGCTAATTCTGTATTCATCATGCGCGCAGCAATCTCGCTAACAATTGTATCCAAAAAAATACTGATCCCAGACAGGTTAATCAATTTCATATTGTCCAAAAAGCAAGGAGTTCCACCACCCGTAGCCATTATAAAATCGCCCGACTGATCACACCCCGTTTTCAGATAGCGCGTCTCAATGTTTCTGAATTGCGCCTCGCCCAGCGTTTCAAAAATATGTTCTATTGACTGCCCTTCACCTTTTACGATTTCGTCATCGAGATCTACGAAAGGCCTTTTCAGCATTTTGGCTACTTCCCTACCTAGTGTAGATTTTCCACAACCCGGAAGTCCAATCAAAAAAACTTTCATTGCAACGCTACAAGAATTTCAGCTGCTGTAGGCGTATCGTTATGATGCCAGTTGCCCAATACTTTTCCATTCTTCCACAAAGCTATTCCAGGATTAGAACGAACTATCGTTTTTAAAACGGTAGCATCAGCAAAGTAATAAGGAACCGCAAGTTGGTGTTCATGGCGAAACGCCTCCATTTGTTCTGAACCGGACGAAGTAAGAATGAAGCAATCAACTTTACCTTCCAGTTTCTTAGTCAGCGTTCGAATTACTCCAATATCATCAGTTGAGGCTTTCCCCACATCAAACATGATGATTAATAGTTTGTTGCCTTCAAATGTATATTGCGTTTTGTCTTCCCCATCGGGATCCGTAACCCTGTAATCCGTAATCTTGGGAGTAATTTTATCTTCATTAATCACTCTGGAAGAAACATATTTATAACCCTCATTTTCAGGAAGAAATTGTTGTGAAGCCACCTGTTCACCATCCTTTTCAAATAAATACTCAATGATCGGTTGCTCCTCCGGAATCATCTGCTCTGGGATTACATTCCCAACTTTATAGGCACGAAAATCGATGAATGGCAAGTGTCGCACCGCATAGATGCCAAGGAAAAAACTAATCAACACAACTGCGCCAATCACAGCATGTCCTTCCATGGTCCGAAGCAACGCATCATACTTTTTTCTATACCAGAATAAATGAAGTACGAATACCATAAGGATCACATCCTTGTAAAAAGATTCCCATGGGGTCAACTTGATCGCATCTCCAAAGCATCCGCAATCTGTTACTTTATTGAAATACGCTGAATAAAATGTAAGGAAAGTAAAAAATACCATCAGGCTTAACATGACCCACATGGTTTTGTTCATTTTGTAATAAAGTAAAACAGCAAAGCCCAATGCAAGCTCCAGTACAATCAACACCATCCCTATTTCAAGAGCCCATGGAATAAACACATGAAAAAAGGATCCGAAATCAACTGCAAATACTTCAAAGTACTCTTCCAGTTTTATTTGTGTTCCTACCGGATCATTCAACTTAATAAGGCCTGAAAAAATAAAAAGGCCTCCCACAAAAAGTCTTGAAAACAAATCAATGTACTTCCTCATTCCTTCAATTATTATTTTCGTTTAACTTAATCAATGCAAAAACTGCATAGTTGATCATATCCTGATAGTTTGCCTTTACCCCTTCACTCACAAGTGTTTTACCGGCATTGTCTTCAATTTGTTTCACCCTCAATAATTTCATTAAGATAATATCTGTGATGGAACTAATGCGCATATCCCTCCATGCTTCTCCATAATCATGATTTTTATTTTGAAGCAAATCAAAGGTCTCGTCCGCTGCTTGATCATATAATGGCTCAAGCTGCTCATAAGTCATTTCCAACTCCTCCGAATCTCCCAAATTAATTTGAATCATGGCGATAAGGCAGTAATTAATAATGCCAATAAACTCGTCTGCGATCGGGTCTTCCACCTTTTGTGATCCTTTCTCCTGAATACTTCGAATACGTTGTGCTTTAATAAATACCTGATCAGTAATGGAAGGCAGCCGAAGGATGCGCCAGGCTGTTCCATAATCCCTCGTCTTCTTGAAGAACAAAGCTTTGCAGGTGGATATTACCTGTTTATATTCGGAGGCAGTTTTATCGATCATAAAGTAGATGCAAAATAAAGTATTTTCAAGTAACAAAACACTTAACGTGGGTGGGCGGCTCATTCATTTTGATACGCCCAAAATTATGGGTATTCTCAATATCACGCCCGACAGTTTTTTTGATGGAGGGAAGCATATAGGCGAAAAAGCCATTCTTTTCCATATTGAAAAAATGATTCATGATGGAGCAGATCTTATCGATGTGGGCGGGTATTCCTCACGTCCCGGGGCTGAAGAGATCAGCCAGGAAGAAGAACTCAAGCGGGTCATTCCTGCGATAAAGGAGATTGCGAAGAGATTTCCTGAAAATATTCTATCAATTGACACTTTTCGTTCTGAAGTGGCAAGGCAAGCCATTGAAGCCGGAGCCCTAATGATCAATGATATTTCTGGCGGGACATTTGACGATAAAATGTATGACCTGGTAGCCAAACATCATGTACCTTATATACTCATGCACATGAAGGGGACTCCGCAAACGATGAATTCCATGGCACAGTATGAAAATCTGATCAAGGAGATGATAGACTATTTTCATCCTAAAATTGACCAACTCCATCAACGGAGTGTTGCCGACATCCTGATTGATCCCGGGTTTGGGTTTGCAAAAACGATAACTCAGAATTTTGAGCTATTGAAGCATCTTGACCATTTCAAAATATTTGAAAAGCCAATAGTGGTGGGGTTATCCCGAAAATCAATGATTTGGAAAACTTTAGCGACTGATCCCGAAAATGCATTGAACGGCACAACGGTGCTGAATACTATTGCGTTGTTAAAAGGAGCGAGCATTCTGCGTATTCATGATGTGAAAGAAGCGGTGGAGGTGGTGAAATTAACTAACTTTGTGAGGTGATTTTAGCCTTTAAAATTGGGTTTTTGGAAGTCTCATGGGTCGACTTTATTGATATCGGCCTTGTAGCTGTCCTATTGTATCAGGTTTATAAACTCATAAAAGGAAGTATTGCCGTTAATATTTTTCTTGGCATTCTCGCCCTCTACCTTATTTATCTTATCGTACGCGCAGCACAAATGGAGCTGCTTACTACAATACTTGGCCAATTTATGGGTGTGGGTGTGCTGGCCACCATTATTCTTTTTCAACAGGAGATCAGAAAGTTTTTGTTGGTGATTGGACGAAGTACTGAATTTAATCGGGAGTCCCTCATAAAATCATTTACAAACTGGCGGCCTCATCACGAAGATGAGTTTGATATACAGGAAATAATTGAAGCGGCTAAGACATTAAAAGCAACACGGACAGGTGCATTAATTGTTTTCTCTCGCGATTCTGAGTTGAAATTTTATGTAGAGACTGGTGACCCTGTAAACTCTGTTGTTTCACGCAGAATACTACTGGCCATTTTCAATAAAAATAGTCCGCTTCACGATGGCGCTATTATCATCCACAAAGGAAAGATAAGGGCTGCCCGTTGTGTATTACCTGTAAGTGAAAATGATCACCTCCCTCCTCAGTTTGGCTTAAGGCATCGATCCGCAATCGGCATGTCTGAAAGTACCGACACATTGCTACTGGCTATTTCAGAAGAAACAGGAAGGCTAATCCTAGCCAGAAATGGGATGTATATCAAAGGTCTTAAGTTAAAACAAGTGGAGCAAAAGATCCTGGAGTACCTCCACGATGAAGAACCTAAAGACTGGACCTCTGTTAGCCAAACAGATGAACAGCCCCGTGAATCACAGGAAGCGTAAATCATTTTCGTTTTTAAGTAAATTACTTATGAATAGATCATATGAGTTGCTTATTTCTATGTTGCAGCAAGCGCAAGCAAATTAAACCACATATTAAACCCATGTATTTTCCCTTCATATCAACATTCGAATGAATACTAAAATCGTAATGACTATTAGTTCACTTATATTAGGAGTCTCTGGAATCATTCTAACTTTCGCTCCTGATGTTATACTCAGTAATTTAGGAGTAGAACCAAATCGAATATCTCTTCTTTTAGTACAAATAATCGGTGGACTTTATTTTGGATACGCCATGTTAAATTGGATGACCAAGGAAAGTCTGATTGGAGGAATTTATAATCGCCCTATCGCTGTCGCAAATCTTACACATTTTTTTATTGTTGGACTTGCGATGATTAAGCTGTTTATTTCTAGTTCAAGTCTACCATTGGTAATGTGGTTCGCTGGAATTATCTACATTGCTTTGGCACTTCTGTATGTAGTAATACTATTTAGTCATCCTGTTAAATTAAAGGGATAAGCGCTTAGCGGAGTACCAGTTGCTAACATAAAGTCATGCGCTTCACTGCACATCTGAAAGAGTGTGCTACTAACCACTTTTGTGTTTTGCAATTCGTAGGTAGATGGGGGCCCTTGCTGAAAAATATTTCATCTGACTCATGCAGGCAGACTCGGTATCTGAGGTCGCAATAAGTTCTTCGCTAAGTTTTTTCCGGAACTTGAACGCAAATACAAAAAGTGCTATCTTGGTGATGACTTATGAGGGGCGACATCTGCCTATCACAGGCAGGCCTGTCTGCCGCCAGGCAGGCACACTACATATATAGTCGTTAGGCGTAATGCTATGACGACCGTGCCAATTTTAAACAGACACCAAAATGAGAAAGATACTTTTAATCACACTGACTTTCGGGTTATTTGCCTGTAACCAACAAACAGGCACCATGAAAATTATGCAAAACCGTATTGACAGTTTAGAAAGCAAACTTGCAGACACTTACAAACCCGGCTTCGGAGAATTTATGAGTGGCATACAAGCACATCACTCTAAACTATGGTTTGCAGGGCAAAACAAAAACTGGAAACTTGCCGACTTTGAAGTACACGAAATAATGGAAATTATTGAAGACATTCAGAAATTTCAAACTGAACGAAAGGAAAGCCAAATGATCGAAATGATAAATCCTGCGTTAGACAGTGTCAGCAATGCTATTCAACAGAAAAATTCAGTTTTATTCAAAAGTAGTTACATCTTGCTGACAAATACTTGCAACAATTGCCATCGAGCAGCGGATTTTGAATTTAATGTAGTGAAGATACCCGATAGTTCACCTTTCAGTAATCAAGACTTTAAACCAATAAATAAAAAATGAGTTCTTTCGTAATGGAAATCAATAATAAAAACAAAGAAAGAGTCCATCCGCCTAACATCATATATTGATGTCAGGTGTTTCACTACATATCTGAACGTGCGTGTCACTCACCGCGTTTTTTTGAGATTCTAAGATATATCGGTAGTTCTTGCCAGAGGTCATTTCATCTGACTAGTACAGGCCTGCCTGGGGCAGGCAGGCTCGGCATCTGAGATTGCAATAAGTTCTTCACTAAGTTTTTTTGAAACTTGAACGGAAATAAAAAAAAGCGATAAATTAGTAGTGACCTATTTGGGGTGGCATCTGTATTACGCAGGCCTGTCTGCAGCCAGGCAGGCACGCCATACACAAGGCGTTGCTGACCATGTAGGGGGACAGTTGAACCACTACCAAAGGGAGCTAAGATTTTGAATAAAGTACTAAAAGGAAATAATTCGAAATATGAACTTCAAGACAATATTGAATTTAAGTCTACCAGCTTTAGTTGCATTGATTCTCTCCTGTTCAGGAAAAAAGGATCAAGCTAATTTTGAAAGTGAATTAGAAAGTCTAAATCTTCAGAGGGGAGAAATTACTTTGTGTGGTTCGGGGACAGATCAATTTGGAGCCGTTTCGTTTAGTCTGTCGTGCTCTGAGAAAGTGAGGTCAGATTTTAACCTCGCAACTGCCCTGTTGCATTCTTTTGAATATACGGAGGCTGAGAAAGTATTTGCAAAGATCATTGACGAAGATCCAACATGTATCATGGCCTACTGGGGGGCAGCAATGTGCAACTTTCATCCCTTATGGGCCCCGCCCAATCCGGACGAATTGCAAAAGGGTTCAAAAATAATAGCATTAGCCCGCTTGATTAATAAGGATAAGTCATCTCGTGAATCTGATTACCTGGAAGCAATTGCGACTATCTATGATGAATGGAACACTCTGGACTACCGCACGAGACTACTAAAATTTGAAAAAGCCTCAGAGAAAATATTTGAGAAGTATCCGAATGATAAGGAGGGGGCTATTTTTTATGCCCTATCACTTGGCGCTTCAGCAGACCCTTCAGACAAAACCTTCCGCAACCAAAAGAAAGCTGGGGATATTTTAAATGCAATTTTTATTAGCGAACCGAATCATCCAGGCATTGCCCATTATATCATTCACAATTATGACTGTCCTGAACTTGCAGAATTGGCTTTACCTGCGGCAAGAAAATATGCTTCAATTGCAGTAGCCTCAGCGCATGCGCAGCACATGCCTTCGCATATTTTTACCCGACTGGGCCTTTGGGATGAATCCATCCAATCCAATATTAATTCTATCGCATCTGCTCAATGCTATGCTCAAAACTTAGGAGCAACAGGGCATTGGGATGAAGAACTGCATGGATTAGACTATTTAATCTACGCTTACTTGCAAAAAGCAAATGATGAAAAGGCATTGGAACAGATTATGTATCTCAAAACCATTAAAGAAGTATTCCCCCAGGACTTCAAGGTTGCTTACTGTTTTGCAGCCATGCCCGCTCGTTATGCGTTGGAACGCAGGGACTGGAAAGCAGCTGCTAAACTTGAGTTGGAGCCTGTTGACTTCCCATGGGATAGATTTATATGGGAAAAGGCTAACATAAACTTTAGTCGCTTGCTGGGTGCAGTTCATACCCACCAACTTGAAGATGCAAGAAAGGAACTTGAACAAATTCAATCCATTCATGAGAAACTGATACAAGCAAATGAAAACTATAAAGCAAATCTCATTCATATTCAAATGAAGGCCGGTGAGGCCTGGATCAAATTGGAAGAAGGAAATAAATCCAAAGCTATTCAACTTATGACTGAGGCCGCGGATATGGAAGACGCCACTGCCAAACATCCCGTTACGCCTGGTGAAATTATTCCAGCTCGAGAATTACTCGCAGACATGTATCTGGAAACAGGTGATTTTTCCAATGCAATAAATGCCTATGGAGCTGATTTAAATCGGCATCCTAACAGATTTAATGGATTGTATGGTGCGGGACTTGCACAAGAAAGAGCAGGGAACATAAAAAAGGCTAAAAAATATTATGAGCAACTACTTGATAATGCACATTCGTCAATAAGTGACAGACCACAAATGTTGTCAATTAAATCACTTATAAAGAGTAGCCATTGAAAAATACCACGATAAAGATTATTGCTAGCGATTTAAAGAAGGAGTATCCAGCAACAAATAGGTGCTATGATTAATCCATTGAAAAACAAAAAAGCACTATTTTGATATTGACTTATATTTACTATGCATGTGACTAAAACATACTTTCCATGACAATCAAAGAATCCAATATCACGGTTAACGTGAAAGGCCTGAGTAAATCGATTTTATTTTACGAGTCTATCGGATTGACGGTCAAACAACGATGGGGGGATTTTTATGCACAAATGACCGCACCTGGTATTACAATCGGACTACACCCTTCAATTGAATCCAATCTGCCTGGTAATTCAGGTAATGTTTCAATTGGATTTACAGTTGATAATTTTGAAGAAGCCAAAACTTTTTTAAGGGACAAGAATATTGAAGTAACCAGCAGACAAGAGGAGGGTGGGCAATTTCTACACTTTAAGGATTTAGATGGGATATCACTGTATTTTATAAAACCAAAGCAGTGATATTGAAATGACGTTCACACACTGGACCGATAGTGAGAAGCCAACGACCACCAACATCATGATGTCATGTAGTACATTGCACATCTGAAAAGTGTGTGCTGCTTGCGCGCACTTTCTCCATTCTGGCCTACATTTGACCTCATTTCAAAACTCCCAGCTCTTTTCCCACCTCAGTAAATGCCTTGATGGCTTTATCCAGATGATGCATTTCGTGGCCTGCCGATATTTGCACACGAATACGTGCCAATCCTTTTGCCACAACAGGATAAAAGAATCCTATCACATAAATTCCTTTTTCTAAAAGCAGTTCTGCAAACTTTTGCGCAAGTGGCGCTTCATACAACATAATAGGAACAATAGGATGTTCTCCCGGTTTGATATCAAATCCTGCCTTCGTCATTTCTTCACGGAAGTATTTTGTATTCTTTTCCAGCTTATCGTGCAAATCCGTTGTTTCCATCAGCATATTAAAAACCTCAATGGATGCCCCTGTGATGGATGGAGCAAGTGTATTGGAGAATAAATAAGGGCGAGAGCGCTGGCGCAACATTTCAATTATTTCTTTCTTGGCAGAAGTAAATCCACCTGAGGCTCCTCCAAGTGCCTTACCCAACGTGCCCGTAATAATATCCACACGACCCATTACTCCTCTGTACTCATGCACACCACGGCCAGTTTTGCCGATGAATCCTGAAGAATGACATTCGTCCGACATTACCAATGCTTCATATTGATCAGCCAAGTCACAAATCTTGTCCAGTTGTGCGATGGTGCCATCCATTGAAAAAGCTCCATCCGTTACTACAATAATTTGTTTAGCCCCTGCGGCTCTGGCATCTTTTAATTGTTGGTCCAGATCAGCCATATCATTGTGCTTGTATCGATAACGCATGGCCTTGCAAAGACGAACACCATCGATAATTGAGGCATGGTTCAATTCATCAGAAATGATGGCATCCTCAGCGCCAAACAACGGCTCAAATACACCTCCGTTGGCATCAAATGCTGCAGCGTATAGGATGGTGTCCTCCATTCCTAAAAACTCTGAAATCTTTTTTTCCAGTTCTTTATGAATATCCTGAGTGCCACAGATAAACCGCACTGAAGACATTCCGTAGCCATGGGTATCGATGGCCTTCTTGGCCGCAGCAACTACACGTGGATGTGATGACAACCCCAGATAATTATTGGCACAAAAATTAATTACTTCCCTCCCATCACTCGTTTTAATTTCTGCTCCTTGTGGAGTAACAATAATTCTCTCTTTCTTATATAACCCAGCTTCTTTGATCGATTCAAGTTCCTTTTGCAATACGGGCTGAAGTGTTTTATACATAGTTATAGATTTAGACTGGTAAATGATTTTGACCTGCACAAAACTACAATTTGCCGTCAAGTATTGACAATTTCCATCCAAAGGTTTTGTTTTTGTATGGTACTTAAATTCTAGTAATTTGCCTCAACGCAGAAGATTTCGCTATTTTCTCGCATCCCTAAATAAAATTGATGAAAAAGACTAAAATTCTTCTTATTGGTGCCGGAGGGCAACTGGGCTCAGAACTGACGCAAGGCTTGTGGTCCCTTCATGGTATTGACAATGTTATTTCATCAGATATCAAAGATCCTCAGGGAATTCTAAAAGAAGGGCGCTTTGAAAAGCTGGACGTCATGCAAAAGGATAGACTTTTTGAATTAATTAAAACCAATGGAATTACCCAGGTATACCACCTTGCCGCTTTACTTTCGGCTACTGGCGAACAGGATCCACGCTGGGCATGGAAGCTCAATATGGAGAGTCTGCTGTATGTATTGGAGGCGGCTAATGAATTAAAACTCGACAAAGTATACTGGCCCAGTTCAATCGCAGCATTTGGCCCAACAACTCCAAGGGACAATACACCACAGGATACCATCATGGATCCAACAACGGTGTATGGTATTACAAAATTGGCAGGAGAGCGCTGGTGCGAATATTTTTTTAGGAGGTACGGGGTAGATGTACGCAGTTTGCGCTACCCTGGATTAATTGGATATAAAACTCAACCCGGTGGTGGCACAACAGATTATGCTGTGGATATTTATTTTAAATCCATTGCTGAGAAAAAATACGAATGTTTTTTATCGGCAGATACTTATCTGCCCATGATGTATATGAACGATGCCGTAAAGGCTACCATAGATCTGATGGAGGCTCCAGCCGAAAAAATAAAAATAAGGTCCAGTTACAATATTTCCTCCATGAGTTTTTGTCCCACTCAAATTGCATCAACCATTAAAAAATATATTCCTGAATTTAACATCATTTATAAACCAGATTTCAGACAAGCTATTGCCGATTCGTGGCCGAGGTCAATTGATGACTCAAGAGCTCGAACAGATTGGGGCTGGCAGCACAACTTTGGGTTGGAAGAAATGACAAAGGATATATTGGATAACCTGATGTAACCAGGAACAGGATTTCGAATTTCCGAAAAACATGAGTACTTGTCGCGTCCTTAAATAATTGGGATTGTCGTTTTTTAGCTTTTATTTGAGATAAGAAAGGTTGCGATTAGGGTTAAATATACTAAATCATCATTTTTGACCTTCCTTTTAAATCGATATTTACACCTTGAGCAAAATATCAAAGCTTGCAGGAGAAACAGCATTGTATGGACTCGGGAGTATTGTCCCCAGGTTTCTGAACTTTCTATTGTTCCCGCTCCACACCCGGGTCTTCAATCCGGAAGATTACGGTGTGGTCAGTTATTTATATGTCTTTGTCGCCTTTCTCAATATTGTATACACATTCGGAATGGAAACAGCCTATTTCCGTTATGCCACAAAGGAGGGAAATGACCCTAAAAAGATTTTTAATATCGCCCAAACAACGGTTGTAATACTAAGCCTCGCCCTGTCCGGCATCTTCATTTTATTCGCAAGCCCAATAGCAAGTAGTTTATCAATTCCTGGCAAGGAGCACTATATTGTCTGGCTAGCCCTCATCATGTTTATTGATGGAGTGGTGGCATTGCCGTTTGCAAGACTGAGGTTAGAAAAAAAGCCATTAAAGTTTGCCTTCGCAAGAATTGTGAACGTATTGATTCTGATTAGTCTCAATATTTACTTTTTCGTTGTTGCCGATTGGCTCGTTCAGGGCGGAATCTCTTTTGATATCAAAAGACTGACTGACGCTGCCGCCACAGAAAACAGATATGGCATAGAGTATGTTTTTCTTGCCAACCTGATCGCTAATGGTTTCTACATTCTCTTTTTTATCAAAATACTGGCAGCATGGCGCCCTAAAATCGACAAGGAGATTTTCGCTTCTATGTTTAGATATGCCTATCCTGTAATGCTGACAGGCCTGGCTGGAATGACGAATGAAATGTTTAGCAGATGGACCCTGGAATGGTGGCTTCCTGATAATTTTTATGCCGGAAAAAGTTCCATGTATGCCATTGGCGTTTTTTCTGCAGCCTATAAATATGCTGTGATTATGAATCTTGCCATTCAGGCGTTCCGTTTCGCTGCTGAGCCCTTCTTCTTTTCAAATGCGAAAGAAAAAAACTCACCAGCGCTATTCGCCAAAGTCAATCACTTCTTTGTAATCGTAACCAGCTTTATATTACTTTCCGTCACCATCAACATTGATGTGCTCAAGTTTTTGGTAGGTGGGGAAGCTTACTACGAAGGACTCGTGACTGTTCCCATCCTCCTAGCAGGCTACCTGTTTCTTGGCGTTTACTATAACTTTTCAATTTGGTTTAAATTGACGGACAAAACGTATTATGGAACTTTAATCACAGTAGGAGGCGCCATACTCACTATCGTTCTCAATTTTGCACTCATTCCTGTTTGGGGATATGTGGGCAGCAGTTGGGCCTCACTGGCGTGTTATTTCAGTATGGCAATTGCATGTTATCTGATAGGTCAAAAGTATTACCCTATCCCCTACAATGTGTTTGCAGGCTTTGGATATATTTTGTTTGCGGTTGCTTTGATTTACATCTCAAGCATCATTTCGATCGACAGCCAAAGTATGTCTACTGGATTTCATATGGTGATCATGTTGATCTACGTGATCGTTGCCTACTTTTTAGAAAGAAAGAAAATTAACAATTCTCTAAACCCTTCAGTTTAATGAATATTATTATTCCGATGGCCGGCATCGGCAAAAGGCTTCGGCCACACACACTCACAACAGCCAAACCTTTACTTCCTATTGCTGGAAAACCCATCGTACACAGACTGGTGGAGGATATTGCTAAAGTGTGCCCGGAAAAAATTGATGTAATTGGCTTTATTCTTCATTCAAGTTTTGGCAAGCAAGTAGAAGAAGATTTGATTGAAGTGACCAAGGCAGTTGGTGCCAAAGGAAGAATATTCTATCAGGAAGAAGCGTTGGGAATATCACATGCGCTGTTATTTGCTAAAGAAATAATCACCGGGAAAGTGATCATAGCATTCGCTGATACTCTATTCAGAACCAATTTCGTTTTGGACACCTCCCGTGACGGAATCATTTGGGTGCAGCAGGTAGAAGACCCTTCTCAGTTTGGTGTAGTCAAACTCAATGACAACAATGAAATTACAGATCTTGTTGAAAAACCAACTGAGTTTATTTCCAACCTGGCCATCATTGGCATCTACTATTTCAAAAATGGCGAACTCCTTCAAAAAGAAATGCAATACCTGATTGACAATGAAATCAAAGAAAAAGGAGAATATCAATTTACTACCGCACTCGAACGCATGAAGAAAGGTGGGGCCAAATTTATTCCCGGTCAGGTGGAGGAATGGCTGGATTGCGGAAACAAAGATGCTATGGTAGATACCAATAAAAGGTATCTTGAATTTATAAAAGACCAGCCGCTCGTCTCTCCAACTTTGAAGCAATCCAACTCCACAATCATCCCTCCTTGTTTTATAGGTGAGGGAGTCGTTATTGAAAATTCTGTAATAGGTCCGCACGTATCTATTGGGGACTACACCAGTATAGGTGACTCGCGAATAAAAAATTCGATCATTCAGAAGAATTGTTCGATCCGCAATACCGTATTAAACAATAGCATGTTGGGTAATTTCGTTAATTTTGAAGGAAAGGCAGAAGATCTCAGCCTGGGGGACTACAGTACGAATTAAGCATCATACATTGGCAAACAAGCATTATTCGGTATTTATCCTTGTCTTATTGGCCATTTTGGTGGGTACTTCCACCATTTCATATGCGCAAAAGGATAAAAGAAAAAAAGGATCCAGCAGCGCACCCTCTGAAGCACAGCTCCGCGAGGCTGAATTTTATTTTATTGAAGCCGAAAAATACTTCATTCTTGAAGATTACGCCAAGGCATTGCTTTACTTTCAGCGGGTAAGCGAACTCAATCCTAAAAATGGAACCGTTCATTACAAAATTGCTGAAATCCTTTCCAAGAGCAATAAGGAGGAAGATTTACTAAAAGCCTCCGCCAGTATTGATGTGGCTTTAAAGCTGGATAACAAAAACAAATATTTCTATTTACTTGCCTCCTCCATCTATTCTAACCTTACAAATTTTGCCAAAGCAGCTCAGCTCCTGGAGACCATGATGAAAGAAATAAGTGGAACAGAGGAGTACCTCTACCAACTTGCAGCCATCTACCAATACGACAATAAAAACGATGAAGCTATAAAAGTCTATAACAGGGCGGAGTCTCTGATGGGTGTAAATGAAATATCTTCATTAAACAAGCAACGGATTTATTTTGATCAGGGAAAAATTAAAGAAGCAATCCAGGAAGGAGAAAAGTTGCTTGAAGCTTTTCCTGATGAAGAAAGCTATGCAATGAATTTTGCAGAAATACTTTCCAGACAAAAGCAACTTGCAAAAGCCATTGAAGTAGCTGAAAATTTTATTGCCACCCATCCAGACACAGGAAATACCAAAATGTTATTGGCCGGTTTCTATCGAGACAATAATGAAGAAGAAAAGGCAAAGAAGTATCTTAAAGAAGTATTTAGTGATCCCAATGTTGATGTTAGCAGTAAAATAGTGGTAGTGAGTACTTATGCAGCTACTTTAAATCAGCAAAAAAGCGCGGGCAACCCTGACCCTGCATTGAGGTCTTTTACATTCGACCTCTATAATCAATTAAAAGAAAAATATCCAGACGAACCCAATGTACACATTGTTGGGGGCGATTTATACCTTGGGCTCGAAAAAAATGATGAAGCCAAGAAAGAGTACCTGACTGCGATCCACAAAGGTTCAACAAGTTTCGATGCATGGCAAAATTTGCTTTATCTGGAATCTAAGAACAATGAATACGATAGCATTATAGCACATAGTGAACTGGGATTAGAAATTTTCCCAAATCAAGCTATGCTTTACTATTTCAATGGATATGCACACTCTCGTATAAACCAAAATAAGGAAGCAGCATACGCACTCGAACAAGCCAAAAGACTATCCTCTTCTAACGAAGGTATGGTGAGCGAAATCAATGGTTTGCTTGGGGACATTTACAATTCAATGAAGGATTACAAGAAATCAGATGAATCGTATGAAGCAGCGTTAGCGTTTAATCCAAACAACTATCTTATTCTTAATAATTATAGTTATTATCTTGCTCTCCGCAATGAATTTTTAGAAAAGGCTGAGCGAATGGCAGCATTGGTAGTCAAAAATAATCCTACCAACAACTCCTATTTAGATACCTATGCCTGGGTGCTTTTTACAAGGGCAAAATATAAGGATGCCAAAAAGGTGATTGAAAAAGTGATTGAATCAAATCCTGACAATTCAACCTTCTATGAACATTATGGAGATATATTATTCAAGCTTGGAAATGTAGATGAGGCCGTAAAGCAATGGGAGAAAGCCAAATCATTGGATACCACCAACGAACTTATAGACAAAAAAATCGCCAATAAAAGACTGTATTGATTATTTTAGGCTCAATTTTTAATATTTTTTAGCTACCCAGACCTTCCCATGCAGAAAAGGGCCCTCATCCTATTATTGGTACTACCCCTCCTCTTTCAGGCGTGCAGCAAAAAAGTTGTTCCATTGGCCACAGATGAATTGTCAAAAACGCTTGCTATTCAAGAAATCGACTTCGAATATTTCCATGGTAAAGCAAGACTTAATTATAATGACGGAAAAAAAGAAAGAGAGGTAAAGGCCAATATAAGGGTAAGAAAAGATAGTGTGATATGGATGACATTTTCAATAATTGGCGTTCAGGGCGGAAAAGCGCTTATCAATCACGATTCGATTACCATTGTAAGTACAGTCGATAAAGAATATTTCGTTTTTGATTATGCTGAATTATCCAGGCGTTTCAATTTCAAAATCGATTACCATGTCATCCAATCCGCTTTTTTGGGCAATCTCATTCTGCCACGTAGTGCTGAAGATGAGGTTGAGAGATTGCCTACCTACGACCTCCTCACTCAAAAAAAAGGTTCAGTGTCTATAAAGAATTATATCAACGCATCTTTGTCGAAAATTGAAAAGGTTGAATTAACTGAAGAGGATTCCAAAAATGCCATTACCCTTAATTATACCAATTTCCAGGCAGTTGAAAACAAAATCTTTCCCTACAACGGAGTGATTAATCTTTTATACAAAACACCCTCTGGCGTTTTGAACAATGTCATTACTTTTGAGTATAACAAAGCCGAGGTGGGCGACAGGGAACTCAGGTTCCCGTTCAATATTCCACGGAAATATGACAGGAGATAAACGAACAATATTAATTGTCTCTCTACTTTTCCTGGTCTCTTTTGGGGCAATTGCCCAGAAAACTAAGTCGCAACTGCAAAAAGAAAAACAGGAGAATTTAAAGAAGATAGAAGAGACAGAGCGAATCCTTACAGAAACGGGAAAGCAAAAAAAGAACTCCCTTGGCGAACTCGCAGCCTTAAACCAGCGTGTGCGACAACAAGAGTCGTTGATCCGATCCATTCAAAACGAAATTGCACTATTAAATTCAAACATTAATCAAAAATCAGAAATCATCTCCACGCTGGAAGATGATCTGACAAATCTAAAAGAAGAATATGCTACCATGCTATTTGCCACACAAAAGGCAAGCGGTAAGCTTAATAAATTGATGTTCCTATTTTCATCCTCCTCCTTCGATCAATTATTAATGAGGCTGAAGTATATGGAACAATACAGTGCTGCACGAAAAGATCAGGCACAAGTAATTACACGCATTCAATCCATCTTATCTGCACAGGTAAAAGAAACACAAAATATTAAAAATGAGAAGAGTAGCCTGCTAGCTGACCAATTAAAAGAAAATTATCAATTGGACGGCTTGAAGCAAAAACAGAATGCTTTGGTAAAGAATCTCGAAAAACAAGAGAAGAAACTCAAAATTGAACTGGAAGAAAGTCGAAAAGCAGTGGCATTGCTTGACAAGCTTATCAATGACATTATTAAAGAAGAGGTGGCGCGTGCAGCACGAGAAGCGGAGAAGGCTAAAACCACAAAAACTGCAGAAACAGCGGTTGCGATGTCTGCCACATTTGAAGGCAACAAAACCAAGTTCAATTGGCCTGCATCCGGCTTCGTTTCCCAAAAATTTGGGAGGCAGAACCATCCTGTATTAAAGAGAATTATTTTACAAAATGATGGGATTAATATCCAAACAAAGCAAAATGAGAAAGTAAAAGCCATTTTTGAAGGTGAAGTAAGAGCGGTTGCATTTATTCCTTCTATCGGCAATTCAGTAATTATCTCTCATGGAGATTATTTCACCGTTTATTCAGGGTTAAAAGATGTATCGGTGAGCAAAGGGCAAAAAGTGAGCACCAATCAAGAAATAGGTCAGGTTTTGACCAATGCAGATGGAATCTCAGAACTTCGATTTCAAATTCGAAAGAACACAGCTCCGGTCGACCCCGAACTGTGGCTCAAAAACTGATCATTTAGGCCAGTTATGGAGAAATCGCGAAAAAGGTAAAAAGACTAACATTCAAAGGGTATTTTTACGTTAAATCAATAAATGACTATCTTTACAGTCCTAAAATAACGAATATGAGTGCTATTCTTTTGATTGGTATGCCCGGTATGGGCGAGTGGGTGATCATCGGACTTTTTGTTTTAGTGTTTTTTGGCGCAAAGAAAATTCCTGATTTCGCAAAAGGCCTTGGAAAAGGTATTCGCGAATTTAAGGATGCGGTGAAAGATGTGAAGAAAGAAGTAGATGAAGCAGGTAATGAAGCAAAAATAGATGAAGGAAGTAAGTAGTGTTGAAAACGGATTCTCGTTTCTCAGAATTTCAACAAGCACTTCATCAAAATAAAACTTCCTGCGTAGAAAGGGTTCTGCATCACCTATCTGTAATTGAAGAGAAATCTCACCTCAATGTTTTTTTGAGTGTGTATGAGAATGAAGCGCTCAAAAAGGCCGCAGAAATCGACCAAAAAATTAAAGATGGTAAGGCCGGAAAGTTGGCTGGCTTGGTTGTCGGACTTAAAGATGTATTTTCACATAAGGATCATCCTCTTCAGGCGGGTAGCAAAATTCTGGATGGTTTCATTGCCCAATACAATGCCACTATTGTCGAACGATTGCTGAATGAAGACGCTATCATCATCGGAAGGCAAAATTGTGATGAATTCGCAATGGGTTCTTCCAATGAAAACTCAGCGTTTGGAGCAACATTAAATAGTGTAAATGAATCGCGTGTTCCTGGGGGCTCCTCTGGAGCATCGGCTGTAGCCGTTGCAGCCGATATGTGTCAGGTCTCCATTGGGTCGGATACGGGAGGATCCGTGAGACAACCAGCAGCATTTTGTGGGGTAATAGGGCTAAAGCCAACTTATTCCAGGATATCAAGGTACGGGTTGATCGCATACGGATCTTCTTTCGATTGTGTCGGTATTTTTTCAAAAAATATCGAGGACATTGCCTTGGTACTGGAAGTAATTGCAGGAAAAGACGAAATGGACAGCACAGTATCCCAACAGGCCGTTCCCTCCTACGCAACATGTCTATCTAAATCTGAACCAAAGAAATACAGAGTTGTCTTTCTAAATGAGGCGCTGCAATCTGAGGCATTACAACCCGCTATTAAAAATGCGCTACAAAACAAAATTGATCAATTGGGTTCGGCTGGACATATTGTGGAAGGCATCAACTTTCCATTGCTGGAATACGCGTTACCTACCTACTATATTTTAGCAACTGCTGAAGCCAGTTCAAATTTATCCAGGTACGATGGCGTGCGATATGGATACCGAAGCAGCAATACAAAAAACCTGGAGTCACTATATAAAAAAACCAGAGCGGAAGGGTTTGGAAAAGAAGTACAACGAAGAATACTACTAGGAACTTTTGTTCTAAGTGCCAGCTATTATGATGCATACTATACCAAGGCACAAAAAGTGCGCAATCTGATAAGAAAAAAAACTATTGAAATTTTTGAGCAATATGATTTCATCATCATGCCTACAACACCAACCACAGCATTCAAGCTCGGAGAAAATGCAGAAGATCCCATCGCCATGTATCTTGCTGACTTATTTTCCGTACATGCCAATGTAGCAGGCGTTCCGGCATTATCTGTGCCTTGTGGTATAGATGAGGAGGGTCTCCCCATTGGGCTTCAGATAGTAGCCAATGACTTTGATGAGGTAAGACTTTTTCAATTCTCGAAAGTTTTGATGAACTTCGACTATTATTCGAGCTAAAGATTAGATTATAAATAGTGAATCTGTGAAAACTTTTTTTTCTTTTGCGTTGACCATCATTCTTTCTCAGCACATTTTCGCTCAGGATGTCAACCTGGACTCGCTAATTTCCGCAGAGTTGGAAACCGCACTTTCCATTGATTCCATAGACATTGATATCAATTTGATAGAGCCTGTTGATTCTGAATTTACTCCTTCCAGCGAATCTTCTGAACTAATTGCCGATCGTTTGAGCTGTATTCAGGGAGACATCAGATTGACATACAACGATCGCATTCATGCCTTCATCAACTACTTTACCATTAAAGATCGGGAGTATACCCGCATGGTGTTGAGTAGAAAAAATTTATATTTTCCCCTCTTTGAAAAATATCTCGCTAAATATGGCCTTCCTGATGAATTGAAATACCTGGCCATTGTAGAATCTGGGCTCAATCCACGTGCTGTATCACGTGCTCGGGCCGTTGGCTTGTGGCAATTTATGTCGGCCACTGGCAGGCATTTTGGCTTACACAACGACTGGTATGTCGATGATAGAATGGATCCTGAAAAGTCAACCGAAGCGGCCTGCAAATATCTGGGTGAACTTTATAATATGTTTAACGATTGGGAGCTTGCGCTTGCAGCCTATAATTCAGGGCCGGGTAACGTAAGAAAAGCCATCCGCAGGTCAGGATACAAAAAAGATTTTTGGGAAATATACCATTACTTGCCAAGAGAAACGCGCTCTTACCTGCCGCAGTTTATCGCCATCATGTACACCCTCAATTATGCTGATGAGCACCATCTTTTTGAAACACCCGAGCAACCACTTGTAGCGTATGACACACTATCAGTAAATCATTTCCTTCATTTTGAGACATTTGCAAAACTTACAGGCACCAACATAGAAGACATGGTTAAACTCAATCCTTCCGTATTGAGGAAAGCCATTCCTGAAACCGGAAGACAGTATGTTATACGGGTTCCCCTAGCAGCAAAAGAAAATCTCATGCTACACAGGGCTTCAATTCTTGACTCTGCATCTCGAGTGGGGAAGGAAGAACTGGAGGCACTTGCTAAAAATACTTTAGGTAGCACTTACGGCAGAGAGTTGGTCACTTATCGGGTTCGATCGGGAGATGTTTTAGGGATAATTGCTGAACGTTATCGCGTACGCGTAGCCGATATAAAAAATTGGAACAACCTCGGAAGCAATACAATCAGGATCGGGCAGCGGTTAAATATTTGGGTGTTGCCTTCAAATCGTGATTACACACCTCCTACTTCTGTAGCACGCCATCAGCAGGCACCAAAAGCCAATGAGGTTATCTTTCCTTCAGATGCAAAAATTTACACAGTTCAACCCGGTGACACTTTATGGGATATCTCCAGAAAATTTGAGGGCCTGACAATAGAAAAGATCAAAACATTAAATAATCTCAAATCAACTCAATTGCAGCCTGGCCAGAAACTAATTATTGGCTAAGGTATTTGGAATTATTCAGGTCAAAATACATCATCTGTGTATGTCATCTTTCTTTGGGACTCGAAAATGGTATATTCCCATCTGAGAAATTGTGACTTTTTAAAGGTTTTGAATTAGTACTGTATACAAAAATATGTTCATGAAGAGGGTACTGTTGAGCGGATTCATTATTGCTATAATATGGTCTTGCGGAAATAATAAATCAAGCCTTCCACCTGCCTCAGGCATTAGTGGTGACATGTATCTGGTAATGGACTCTACACAATGGAATGGCCCGTTGGGTGCTGTGCTGGATTCTCTGTTTCAAATAGAAATGGAAGGACTCCCCAGGCCCGAGCCGATATTTCACATGAGATGGATTGATCCCCGCAAGTTGAATTTCGTTCTCAAGCAAAGGCGTAACCTTATTTTTGCCGTTACACTTGATAGACGATCTGCAGGTGCAAATATTCTCAAGAGCTACTTTACTCCAGAATCCTTACAAAAAATAAAAACAGATACCAATGCTTATGTGCTTACCATGCCTGATGTGTATGCAAAGGGACAAGAGGTAATGTATTTATTCGGGAATACGGAAAAAGAATTAATTCACGATATTAAAACCAAAGGACATCACTTAATTGATTTTTTCAATCGAAAGGAAAAAGATCGCCTCAGTGTTTCATTGTACAAATCGGGGCAAATAACCGGAGTAAGCGATTGGCTTCTAAAAAACAGAAGCTGTGATATTAAAATTCCTTTTGGATATAAGCTTGTTATTAACAACGATGAGTTCTTGTGGATGCGACAAATAAATATCGCAGATGATAAGGACATATTCATTGCCTCTACACCTTACCATTCACAAGATCAATTTCAAAAGGAAAATCTTATCTCCTTACGGGATGAATTTTGTAAAAAATATTTATTCGAAGATCCTGAGGTGGCCGATTCCTATCTCATTACTGAAACGACAGTTCCCTACATTCCAGTAACAACCAGGGAGGTAAGCTTAAGCGGTAGCTATGCCGTTGAAATGCGAGGGTTGTGGCGTGCAAACAATTTTTCAATGGGCGGTCCATTTGTCGGATATGCCCTTGTAGATGAGCTCAAGGGAAGGCTTTACTATATAGAAGGGTTTACTTTTAGCCCCAGTAAAGACCAGCGTGAAATTATGCGGGAACTGGAAACTATCCTTGGAACTTTCCGAACCAGTGAATCCATTGTAAATCCAAAATAGACACTTCAATAGCGATCCGGGAGATTCAAATGTTTTATCTGCCATTTCAAAAGAACCAGACATCGGTTAATTTTCTCGATATATACCCGTGTTTTCATACTAAACAAGAGTTATACAATAGACAAGTCTGCATGACAGGCAAATATGAACCCAATCATTTATTTACAAAGGTACCAAACCCAACTGGTGATTTTCATTATCAGGTCATAATGCTCGGGTCATAACCTGACAATGTATTATTTTTCAATGTTTTCGTAATCCCATCGGGCTAAATTTTTATTTCTAATACATTTTCTGGGTTAAAATCGTAAATTTCAGATTCTTCTGAAAAGAACAATTATGTCGATTAACATTAGAAAGCAGGACGCGTTGAACTACCACACGCAAGGCCAGCCTGGTAAAATTGAAGTAGTACCAACTAAAGTTTTGAGTTCACAGTTAGACCTGGCTCTGGCTTATTCTCCGGGAGTTGCTGAGCCATGTAAGGAGATTGCTGAGAACAAAGAAAACGTCTATAAGTATACCGCTAAAGGAAACCTTGTAGCTGTAATAACTAATGGAACGGCAGTATTGGGTCTGGGCAACATCGGCCCGGAGGCATCTAAACCCGTAATGGAAGGCAAGGGGGTACTGTTTAAAAAATTTGCGGGTATAGATGTATTTGATATAGAAATCGCAGAAGAAGACCCCGATGAGTTTATTAAAATCGTAAAATCATTGGAGCCTACATTTGGAGGCATCAACCTGGAGGACATCAAATCACCGGAATGTTTTAAAATAGAAGAGCAGTTGCGTGAAAAGATGAATATTCCGATCATGCACGATGATCAACATGGCACAGCCATTATCTCTTCCGCTGCCTTGCTTAATGCATTAGACATTGTAAATAAAAAAATTGGCGATATTGTGCTTATTGTTAATGGAGCCGGTGCCGCTGCGGTTTCTTGTTCTCGCTTGTACCTTTCACTAGGGCTTAAGAGAGAGAACCTGATCATGTGCGATAGCAAAGGGGTAATTACTAAAGACCGAAAAAATCTCGACCCTATAAAGGCAGAGTTCGCCACCTCCAAAAAATTATCCACATTGCATGAAGCGTTAAAGGGGGCCGATGCATTCGTTGGTTTGTCAATCGCTGATATTCTCACGGGTGAGGATATCCTAACAATGGCCAAAGACCCAATTGTCTTTGCCCTGGCTAATCCCAATCCTGAAATAGCCTATGAAACAGCTAAAAAGGTAAGACCGGATTTGATCATGGGTACAGGAAGGTCTGACCATCCTAATCAGATTAATAATGTATTAGGTTTTCCTTATATTTTCAGGGGAGCACTGGATGTTCGGGCAACAGAAATCAATGAAGCCATGAAGTTGGCTGCCGTTCACGCTATTGCAGATCTTGCCAGGGAAACCGTACCGGATATGGTTACTCGAGCTTATGGCAATTCGGTAATTGAATTTGGACGCGAATATCTTATTCCTAAGCCGCTCGATACCAGACTCATTACTTCCATTTCTCCTGCTGTAGCGAAAGCGGCCATGGACTCTGGCATTGCCAAACACCACATAAAAGACTGGGATAAATACAATGAAGACCTCTTAAAAAGAATCGGTATTGACCAGAAATTGATGTCAAGGGTGATTACGCGTGCCAAGAAAAATCCGAAACGTGTTGTGTTTACAGAAGCCAATCATCATAAAATACTTAAGGCTGCACAAATCCTTAAAGATGAAGGTATTGCTACTCCAATATTACTGGGTAATATCAAAGAAATACAAAATCTAATAAAGGAATACAAGCTGGAACTAAATGGATGCCCAATTATCTCTCCTTATGAAGAAACCGCCAACATCAATAAATACGCGGAAGAACTTTATTTGAAGAGACAGCGAAAAGGCATGACATTAAAAGACTGTAAAAAATCCCTACTTGATCGCAATTACTATGCTGCCATGATGGTGGAACATGGGGATGCTGATGCGGTTGTATCTGGTCTCACAAAAGACTACCCGAAAACAATTTTACCGGCATTGCAAGTGATAGGCACTGCTCCACACGTAAAGCGTGTAGCCGGCATGTATATCATTATGAACAAAAAGGGGACTTTCTTTTTCTCCGACTGTACAGTAAACGTTGACCCCACTACAGAGGAACTGGTTGAGATCATAGGATTGACCCGCATGGGTGTTCAATTTTTTGATATTAAACCACAGATGGCGATGTTGTCCTACTCCAATTTTGGAAGCAGCAAGGGAATAATTCCTGATAAAATGCGCGAGGCCACACAAATTGCAAAAAGGAGATATCCTGGTCTTGTAATCGATGGCGACATTCAGGCCAACATTGCTTTGAACACCGAACTGCAAAAGGAAATGTACCCCTTTAGCCGTCTGGCTGATGAAGGTGCAAACACTTTTATCTTTCCCAATCTGGCATCGGCAAATATCGGCTACAAGTTATTGATTGAGTTAGGGGGTGCTGAAGCAATAGGGCCCATTTTGCTGGGAATGAATAAACCGGTTCATATTCTTCAATTGGGAAGCACAATACGTGATATCGTAAATATGGCTTCAATTGCTGTAGTGGATGCGGTATTAAGAGAACAATACGAACACACTTAACACACAACAAAATCGTCAATTTTTTTTAGCTTAGCGGGTTATACTTTTTCAAAATATGATTGCCTTCTTAAAAGGAAAGCTAGTTCATAAAGAACCAACCTTCGTCATCATTGAAGTAAACGGTATCGGATATCAGGTATCTATATCACTGAATACTTTTTCTGAGATTAAGGACAAAGAGAATATCCAATTGTCCACCTATTTGCAAGTGCGGGAAGATGCCCACATACTTTATGGTTTTAGTGATAAGGCGGAAAAATCCATGTTTCAAAACCTGATAGGGGTAAACGGAGTAGGCCCCAATACAGCCATGGTGATTTTATCCTATCTTCCCCCCAATGAGTTGTACCAAGCCATTGTAACAGAAGATGTAGGTGCCCTGCAGACTGTAAAGGGCATAGGCGGAAAAACTGCTCAACGGATCATACTGGAACTAAAAGATAAATTCAGAAAGGATCCCATTGGGCAGACTGGCGGAATAGCTGGAATAAGACACAATACGATGCGAAATGAGGCGTTAACAGCGTTGATGACGCTGGGGATTGGGAAAGCGGCTGCCGAAAAGAGCATCGATACAGTCCTGAAAAAATCAGGAAATACAGTTAGTTTAGAAGAGCTAGTGAAGCTGGCATTGAAAAACGCCTGAGATACGATTGACCTTAACCAGACCAACAATTCAACTCTTACGAACGGTGGGCATGCTAATAGTCTGCCTACAAGCCTCCTATGTACACGCCCAGATAGCTGACACCACAGGCACCGTTGAAGTGGATACCATCCCCAGGCGCCCCATTAACCCCTATCGGCCATCTTTTAGACCATCCGATAGATATGGGGACCCATTTTCAAATCGTACCACCAATTCACCCTTATTTTTAAGCGATCCTAAGAGCTTCAATCTTGATTTGGAGATTGATACGAGCATGAACTACACCATCTATGAAAAAATGGGTAACGTCAATTTCAGGCCACCCTCTTCAATGAGTTTTGATGAATTCAACACACAACAAACCCAACTGATAAAAAAAGACTATTGGCAAAGTCGTAGCCGCGCATTGGATGGAGAAAGTGCGGTAAGTAGCAGAAACCTCATCCCAAAGATTTATGTGAGTCCTGTACTCGATAGAATTTTTGGTGGAAGCTATGTCGAGCTTATTCCACGTGGTTTTGTCACTTTAGACTTTGGAGGGTCATGGCAAAAAATAGAAAATCCGTCAATTCCTATCCGTCAGCAGCGCAATGGAGGTTTTGAATTTGATCAGCAGATAAATTTAAGTGTAGTAGGAAAAGTTGGAGAAAAACTTGCTATCACTACTAACTTCGACAACAATAATTCATTCGACTTTCAGAACAATATGAAAGTGGAGTACACCGGATTTAAAGAAGATGTACTGAAAAAACTGGAAATAGGAAACGTAAGCTTACCACTCAACAACAGTTTAATAACAGGTTCGCAAAATCTTTTTGGTGTAAAAGCACAGCTCCAGTTTGGAAAGCTTTTTGTAACCTCCCTGGCCACTACGCAAAGAGGAAAGCAATCGACTATAGAAATACAGGGTGGCACAAGTGGTGCAGCGCAAGGAAGACCTTTTGAAATTGTAGCATCCAGTTATGACGAAAATCGTCACTTCTTTCTTGGGCAATTTTTTCGTGACAATTTTGAAAAATGGTTGAGCACCTTGCCCAACGTAACATCACGAGTCAATATTACCCGTGTGGAGGTTTATCTTCTCAACCGATCCAATGATACACAGACCCTTAGAAATGTAGTTGGGTTCATGGACATGGGTGAGTCTGATAAAATCTACAGTAACTTCATCACCTCCCTTGTTGGTCCCAACTCACCAACAGATAATAAGGCCAATGATTTATTTGCAAAGCTTAGCGGGATTTCTGCCAACTCTGATCAAATCAACGATGCGCTGAAAGGTTTGAAGTTAGAAAATGGAACCGATTTCGAAAAAATAACAAGCGCTCGTAAACTGTCACCTACAGAATTTTCATTCAATAATCAGCTTGGCTATATCTCCCTCCAAAGAAAATTACAAAATGACGAAGCCCTTGCTGTCGCATTTGAATTTACTTATAATGGTCAACAATATAAAGTAGGCGAACTCACGGAGGATTATTCCAATAAGCCGGAAGGAGATGTGGTGTATTTAAAATTATTGAGGCCTCGTAAAATCAGCATTGAAGATCAACAAGGAAGGCTGATTCCCACGTGGAACCTGATGATGAAAAATATTTACAACCTTAATGTCACTCAGCTGGAGCAGGAAGGATTTCAACTTCGGGTAATTTATAGAGATGACCGCACCGGTATTGACAACCCACAACTGCAAGACGGGGATATTTCCAGAACAAAGCAACTCATAGAAGTGCTTGGCCTCGACCGTCTCAATCCGTACAACGATCCACAACCCGATGGCAACTTTGACTTTGTGGATAAACTCACGGTGAACCGAGAAACAGGACTCATTATTTTTCCATACCTCCACCCCTTCGATTCAGCATTGCGTGAATTGTTTACCAAAGAAACGAACCCTACTGTAAGGGATAATCTCATTCATAAATATGCTTATAAAGAATTATACAATACCACCAAGGCAGAAGCGGAGCTTATTGCTGCCAAAAATAAATTCTGGATCGTAGGTTCATTTAAAGCAGGCTCCGGAAAAGACATTATTATACAAGGCTTTAATATCGCCCAGGGATCGGTAAAAGTATATGCCGGGGGTACGCCATTGCAGGAAGGAACCGATTATACCGTAGATTATACATTTGGCAAAGTGACCATCCTCAATGAGGGTATACTCAGTTCCGGAAAAAATATTACCATCAACTATGAACAACAGGATCCATTTGCGTTCCAAACGCGATCTCTTTTAGGCACCCGATTCGACTATAAGCTCAACGATGATATAAACATAGGTTCTACATTTTTATATTATAACGAGCGTCCTCTTATTTCCAGAAACTTAATTGGAACAGAACCAGCGAGAAATTTGCAATATGGAGTAGACCTTAACTTAAGAAAAGATTCACGCATCTTAACCAAAATGGTGGATGCGTTGCCATTTTTACAAACTAAGGAGGTCTCGACTATTAATTTAAACGCTGAGTTTGCTCAACTGCTACCAGGCACTTCTAATATCATAGATGGTGATGGCACTTCCTTTATTGATGATTTTGAAAACAGCGCAACGCCATACAGCCTTTTAAGTCCTATCGGATGGAAGCTTTCTACCGTTCCCGTGACACCTGACAATCGCTTCGATCCATCAGGTGGAGCACTAAATGATGTGACCGCAGGATACAAGCGAGCGAAAATTGCCTGGTATCAAATCGACAATCAGTTTTATACAGGAAGCAAAAGTCGTTTTAAGCCCTCAAACATTACAGAAGACGATCTGCAAAATCACTATGTAAGGTCCGTGTCACCACAGGAAATATTTCCAAATTTTGATCCGTTCATAGGTAATTTTAATGAACAGATTTTTGATCTGGCGTTTTATCCTTCAGAACGTGGTCCCTACAATTATAACCCCAATCTTAACCCCGATGGCACCCTACAAAATCCAACATCAAACTGGGGGGGTATTACAACGGCTATTCGAACTGAGGTAGATTTTGATAAGGCCAACATCGAGTATCTTGAATTTTGGCTTATGGACCCTTTCATTAATTCTAAGAACGGGAGGATTAATGATGGCCGTGGAAATGATGAACCCAACACCTCCGGAGGGCAATTAACATTCAACCTGGGAAGTATCTCAGAAGACCTGATGCGTGACGGAAAACATGCGTTTGAAAACGGACTTCCAGCTGATGGAAATCTTGTAGGTGGTGGAGCAACCGAAAACAACTGGGGATATGTCACTACACAATCATACCTAAACAACGCCTTTGATAATTCAGCTACTTCAAGGGCAAATCAGGATGTCGGGCTGGACGGGGTAAACAACCAGCGGGAAGCAGATACTTTCAGCGCATTTGTAAATGCAGTCAATCCTGCCGCAAAACAAATAGTGTTAGAAGATCCCTCAGCAGACGATTTTCATCATTTTTTCGGGGAAGACCTTGATGCTCGAAATGCCAAAATCCTGGAACGCTATAAGAACTACAATGGATTAGAAAACAACTCCCCCATTTCCGGAAGTAATGATCAGTATTCCAAATCGGGTACCACCATACCAGATAACGAAGATCTGAATCAAGACAATACCCTTAGCGATTTGGACGAATATTACACTTATAATATTGATTTGAGACCCAGCACATTACAGGTTGGTAAAAAGTATATCGTAGATCAGATTTCTAACGAAGTAAATGGAGATCAGGTAACCTGGTATTTGTTCAGAATTCCAGTTCGTCAATATGATGATAAAGTGGGTGATATCAATGGGTTTAAATCCATCCGATATGCCAGAATGTATATGACCGGTTTCTCTCAACCGGTTGTATTGCGCATGGCGAAGTTCAGAGCGGTTGGCAACAAGTGGAGACGCTATGAAGGAAACCTGGAGGAATCAAGATTTGGTGAATCACTTGAACCCAACCTCGATAACTTTTCTGTGTCTGTAGTAAACGTGGAAGAGAACGGTAGCGGGAACTCCGAGAAACCCGCCTACATCCCTCCTTTGCAACGCGATAGGGATGTGACCTCCACTGTGCAAAGGCGCTTGAACGAACAGGCTGTTCAATTGTGCGCCACAGATTTGCAAGATGGAGATGCGCGTGCCATTTATAAGAATGTAACGATGGACTTTTTTAATTACGGTCGCATAAAAATGTTTCTCTCTGCTTATGGTCCAAATTTGCAGGACGACCAGTTACATGGCTTCATTAGAATGGGAACTGACTTTGACCAAAATTATTATGAGATAGAAATTCCTCTTAAAATCACCACCCCTGGGGCATCCACCATCGAATCAGTATGGCCAGAAGCAAATCAAATTGATTTAGATCTTAACGAACTTTATGCCCTTAAGGCACAACGCGATCGCGAAAGCTTTCCATTAGCGGAATCATTTCCTAGAGCAGGTCCAAAGCAAGCCGGCAAACACCTTATTAGAATACTCGGAAGACCGGATTTAAGCCAGGTACAAATATTAATGATTGGTGTAAAAAATCCGAGAAGTACAGATGCGCAAGCACGGGATGTTTGCTTGTGGGCCAATGAATTAAGGCTTACAGATTTCGATCGAACTGCCGGCTGGGCAGCTAATGTGGTACTTAGTACAAAGCTTGCCGATTTGGGAACTATAACGGGATCAGTCAAGCACATTTCATTTGGATATGGCGGTGTCCAGTCAAAGATTTCTGAACGTGCCAGGGGGGAAACAACCACTTTTGATGTCTCAGCCAATCTCAACGTTGATAAACTTCTACCACAAAAAACAGGTTTGAAAATTCCAATGTTCATTAGCTATGAAAATACCACCATGAACCCAAACTTCGATCCTGCTAATCCCGATCTCCGGTTGGATGCCGCCCTCCGCTCATTCAACTCGGAAGCAGAACGACAGAAGTACAAAAAACTCATACGGGATGAATCTATTAGGCGAAGTTTGAATTTTACCAACGTAAGGAAGGTAAAAGTAAGGCAGGATGCCAAACAACATCTCTATGACATAGAAAATTTTGCCTTTACTTATGCGTTCACCGAGGCTACCAGAACGAATTTCAATTTAATTGAGGATACCAGAAGAAACATCAAAGGTGCTGTTGCCTGGCAGTACAGTCCGAAGTTTCAGGGCTTTGAACCTTTTAAGGAAACAAAGGCATTCTCCTCTAATTATTTAAAGCTCATCAAGGACTTTAATTTTAATCCTCTACCCACCAGCATTTCTGTAAGAGGTGAGCTGGACAGATCATTTAGCAAAACTGTATACAGAAATGCAATTCAAGATCAGGGGGGTGCAATGCCCAACTTTCAAAAGTTTTTCGTTTTCAATCGCTTTTATAATGTAAGGTGGAATTTCACGAAGGCTTTAAGTTTTGACTACAACTCCAGGGTAAATGCCATCATCGATGAGCCCGATGGTGATATTGATACGAAAGAAAAAAAGGACAGTGTATTGAGCAATCTAAAGAAGCTAGGCCGGATGAAAAACTTTGAGCAATCGATGACCGCCAACTATACACTTCCGCTAGACAAACTACCTATTACGGATTGGCTTGGTGCTGAGTATAGATATAATGTTGGCTATTCATGGCGAGCGGGCCCGCTTGAAAAGAAAGAATCCCTTCAACTCGGAAACACCATACAGAATACGCAAGACCAAGGCCTTACCGGAAGAATTGATCTCACTAAACTTTATAATAAGGTGGGGTATTTAAATAAAGTTAATACGCCTAAAAGACCTACGAGCGCCACTCAAAGACCTCAACAACAACCAGACACGGTAAAACAAGCACCAGATCTGGCAGCAGTAAGAGGATTGTTGCGAATGTTGATGTCTGTGCGAAACATTAGTGGTACTTACAATATTACACAGGGTACTATCCTGCCTGGATTCCTTCCAGCACCGAACTTATTTGGGATGGATAAAGCATGGAATGCTCCAGGATGGGGATTCATTCTTGGACAACAAGATCCCGAGCTAAGGTTTAAGTCAGCGAGGGAAGGTTGGTTGAGTACAAGTGAAGAGCAATCGGCATTGTATAGTCAGGTACAAAGCAAAGATATAGGACTGCGTGCAAGCATCGAGCCTTCAACAGATTTCAAAATTCAACTAGACGCAAAAAAAACAACCAGTTCCACATTTACTGAAACCTTTGTTTTTGATCCCACCATTCCCATCGATCCAAATGATCCAAACGATTTAAACGGATTCGTTTCAAGAACTCCCAATCGAATTGGATCCTACAAGGTGTCTATTCTATCCATCAACACTGCCTTTAAAAACAACACTAGTAAGGAATCGAGTGTCTTTCATGAGTTTGAAAAAAATATAAAAGAGATCAAAGACCGATTTACAACAATCACGGGAGGCCCGGGATACGAATCAAAATCTCAGGATGTTCTTATCCCTGCATTTATTGCCGCTTACACCGGTAAAAGTACAGACCGAGTCAGCCTTTCCCCCTTTCCTAATATTCCGATACCCGGATGGCGTATCGACTACTCGGGGTTGGGCAAGCTGGATGGCTTAAAAGATATTTTTCAATCGGTAACACTCAATCATGCTTATTCTTCTAATTATTCGGTACTAAATTATAACACACCCGGAGCTTATACAGATGTTGGCATTAACGTACCTATTGAAGATTACAATAGCGGTAGCAACTTTGGAACAGTTACAAATGAAAATGGAGAACTTATCCCCATTTATTTAATAAGCCAGGTGTTGATATCAGAAACCTTTGCGCCTCTTATCGGAATAAATATACGCACTAAGAAAAAAATGACTATGCGTTTTGAATATAAGACCAAGCGCGACCTTGCGCTCAATATTTCCAATGCACAGATCACAGAGCTTAATAGCAAGGATTGGTCGGTAGAATTGGGTTATACCAAAAACAACTTTAAGCTTCCGTGGAAAAGCCAGGGAAGGGTGCTTACTATTAAAAATGATATCACTTTCCGCCTCAATATGAGTATTACTAACAATCGAACCATTCAGCGTAAGATTGAGGAAGTAAACACCATTACCAATGGCAACATCAATTTTCAATTGAGACCAAATATCAATTACGTAGTCAATCAGAAATTGAATATTCAGTTCTATGTAGACAGAAATGTGAATGAGCCTCTTGTCACCAATTCCTACCGCAGATCAACTACCCGGGTGGGCTTCAAGGTTTTATTTAATCTTGCCCAATAAGGTATTCTCCCCTTATTACCTAATGATGGACTTTACCAAAAATCCTCTTATTTTTGGACATTCTAATTTAAAATTTTCATCATGAATATTCCTGCAGACCTTAAGTACACCAAAGACCATGAATGGATAAAAATTGATGGCAGCACTGCCACAATCGGAATCACTGATTTTGCCCAAAGTGAACTGGGAGACATCGTATACGTTGACATCTCTACCGTGGGTCAGGAAATCGGTCAACATGAAGTGTTTGGCACCATCGAAGCCGTGAAAACAGTCTCCGATTTGTTTATGCCTGTATCAGGTAAAGTACTGGAAGTAAACGCTGACCTTGATGCAAATCCTGAAAAGGTAAACGAAGACCCTTATGCCGGATGGCTTATCAAAATGAAAGTAAGTGATGCTTCTCAAATTGATGGACTTTTGTCTGCTGAGGCTTATAAGGAACTAATTGGCCAGTGATCTGTTATTTTAACAGGATTTTATTTTTATTGTTTTGATCGATCTTCCTATTATTTCTGCCACAACTGAAGAAACACGCAAACGCAAGCCCAATTGGCTACGCGTAAAATTGCCCATTGGACCGGAATATGCGAAAGTAAGAAAGCTGGTAGATAACTATAAGCTTCATACGATATGCGAAAGTGGCAATTGTCCCAATATGGGCGAATGCTGGGGGGCAGGTACAGCTACTTTTATGATTTTGGGGAACATCTGTACACGTAGCTGCACGTTTTGCGCTGTGGCTACAGGTAGGCCCACAGAGTATGATTTAGATGAACCCAAGCGCGTGGCTGAAGCGATCAAATTGATGGGTGTAAAACACGCAGTAATCACTTCCGTTAATCGTGACGAACTCAAAGACCGTGGCGCAGAGGTATGGTACCAAACCATTGTGGAAACCAAGAAAGAAAGCCCACAGACGACTATTGAAACTTTAATTCCGGATGTGAAGGGAAATTGGGATGCGCTGTATCGGATGATTGATGGTGGACAAGAGGTGGTATCTCATAATATAGAGACGGTGGGTAGAATGTATCGGATCGTGCGCCCACAAGCGAAATATGAGCGTAGTCTGGAACAAATCAAAAGAATTCGCGAAGCAGGAAAGAGAACCAAGTCGGGTATCATGTTGGGTGTAGGTGAAACCAAAGAGGAAGTCTTCAAAGCAATGGATGATTTGGTTGAGAATAAGCTCATGATTTTAACCCTGGGTCAATATCTACAACCTACCAAAATGCACCTGGAGGTGGCTGAGTATGTTCACCCCGAAAAATTTGAAATGTATCGGGAAGAAGGATTAAAACGAGGACTTAAATATGTAGAGTCCGGACCACTCGTAAGATCATCCTACCATGCGGAACGGCACGTCAATGTGCCTTTCGACTAGCCCAGTCTTATCACCTAATCATTTTTGATCCGTTCGTTTCTATTGGCCAACTCCCAGGCGGTATAGAATACCAGTTTTGTCCTTTTGGTGAGCAAATCAAAATCAATTTTGTCTACCTCATCACTGGGCAAATGATAGTCTTCATGAATACCATCGAAATAAAATATGATGGGAATATTATTTTTCGCAAAATTCCAGTGATCCGAGCGTTTATATAGGTTGCTGGGATGATTGACATCATTATAGGTGTAATCAAAATCAAGTTGGGTGTAAGTACTGTTCACTCTTTCACTCAGTTGGTGCAGTTCCTGAGATAGTTTGTCTGAACCAATCACGTATACATAGTCGTGCTTACCTTTATGTTCAGGGTCCCACCTGCCGATCATATCGATATTAAGATCTACAACAGTTTTACTTAATGGAAAAACCGGATTTTCAGAATAATATTGAGATCCCAGCAAGCCCATCTCCTCCCCTGTTACAGTCATAAAAAGCATACTTCTTCGCGGCCCGTCTCCTTCTTCCTTTGCCTTTGCAAATACCTTGGCCAGTTCCAAAACAGCAACCGTTCCAGAACCATCATCATCCGCTCCGTTATTAATGAGGTCACCAGTTCCTTCTGACTTTTTCCCTATATGGTCATAGTGTGCTGTCACCACAATTACCTCCTCTTTTTTATCGGAGCCCTCCAGGTAACCCAGCACATTTTCTGAATTAACTTGCTTTACCTCATTTCTTAAAGAATAGTTGACCTCTCCCTCCTTTACCTTCCTGAGCTTTTTTATTTTTTTAGAATCAGCAGTGTATGATTTTAAGCTGGAAAACTCCTGTCCCATTATTTTTCCCACAGAAGAAGGCGATAAAAATACTACAGACTCCAGATCACCGGCATCTGCAGGCCGCGTCAATGTCATCCTACTGGAAGCAAAACTTTGCCTGGCCCTGGTTGCAAAAGCGCTAAAAGTAGATTCATTCATCGAATTACATACCAGCACTACTTTTGCTCCCTTATCCAATAAGGCCAATATAGGCATGTCGTTTATATTCTTTTCACTAATTACAAGAACAGCTTTCCCAGCAATCTCAATTTTTTCAAGGCTATCCTCTTCTCCATCACCCACAAAAACAACCGGAACACTCCCTTTCAATTCATGCAATCCCATAAAAACAAAATCTTTAAAATTTTTAAGAGATGAAGATGTGGTTTCAATTGTCGATTTACTCGCTACAACCGTATACAAAGGAACATTTTGATAGTATCCACCATCAACAGGTCCTTGCAAGCCTATCTCTTCAAAATGTGCACGTATAAATGCTGCCGCCATTTTTTGACCTCTTGAGCCGGTCTTTCTACCTTCCAGTGCATCCGATGCGATAATGGTCAAGTTCTCTTTCAAATCAGATGGCAACACCTGATCACCATATTGTACTGCAACCGGATCCTTTTGTGCAAACAGAGCGGTGTTGCCAATGAAAAGGAAAAGACACAAAATGATCCTTACTACACTATTTCTATAAAATGGCATATCAATAAATTAATCCATTTAAGTAAATTATATTCCAAGCTCTTCACGTCTGGTCCATACCTCATCAAGCGGATCGCCCTTACTGCTTTTTCCACTGTGTCTCCATCTACCATTATCGATTTTATAATCAAATTGAAGGCTTGCACCCACCCTTGAGTTATCCCTGGAGAAAAACTCAATATTCTCAGTGTATTTTCCCTCTTTAGTTGTATAGGAACCGCCACCGGTTCCAAAAAATTCTTTGGTCTCCACATTGTAAGCAATCCATTGAAACTTTGTCCCAGATAAAATTTTCATTGTTCTTCTCACACCCGGAGTTCTTTCCAATAGTTCTCCATCTTTGTATCGCCCCGTTATCAGCCATGCACCCGCAAGCTTACCCGGACCACCATCGTCTACCCTGTTCCACACCGTTTTATTCATGGTCAATTTGTTTCCCTTTACGGTTATCGGATAAATTTCCTTTTCACCAACCAGTGCTTCTTTTTGCGTATTGTACTCCCAAATCAATTCTATTCCATCAGAAGACTCCTTCCACTCACCTCCCTTTGTGTAAAGAAATTCATCTGGTTTATAAAATGTGATGGAAAAATACTTTTCCGTAATAATCCACAAGCCAAGATTCCCATCAGAATTAGTCTCCCATGCACCAATCAGCTGTGATGGTTTTTGTTCATTTACTGGTTCAATAGTAAAAGCCAGGGCCGTAAGGCTGATTGAAACAATGGTGATCAATTTTAAAGTTTTCATAGCATTTCTGATTTTTAACAACTGTAATTCAACCAAATATAGTTTTTCCAGTGCTGATTTAAAACCAAATTCTATGTCTGCGATTCGAGCTGCTCCAATAAATAAATCTGGTTAATGGCACGGTTTAAATTTTGATGTGGATATGAAGTTTGATAATAAATATCTCCTTGCAAGAAGTCAGTAAGAAAACGAAGCCCTATCATATAGGTCATAATTGATCCTGCCAACGGAATGGCCAGTTTCTCCTCATTTGTAAGTATAAATTCCATTTCGGACAAATACCCATCTAAAATAGCCTGATAGATATCTTTCCGTATTTTAATTTTTGTAAAATCCGTTTCTTCTTCTGATGCAGGACTCACAAATGTACGAATCATGTCACCTAAGTCGTAAATGAAGTACCCGGGCATAAGGGTATCCAAATCAATAACACAAATCACTTTATCGGTATCTCGTTCAAATAACACATTATTAATCTTTGTGTCATTATGCGTAACCCTTAGGGTCAATTGATTGGACTGAATTAAATTGTTGTACTTTCTTACGAGATAATTATAATGCACATACCTGTCAATCCATTGAGCGGCCAAGTGTTTCCTCTCCACTGTGGACTTTTTCATGGCCTCCTCAAACTGTTTATACCTCAGTGATAAATCATGAAACCAAGGAATAGTCTCTTCAAATTTCGTGATATCACAACCCGATAGATTTTTTGATAAAAGTCCAAAAGCACTGGCAGCCGCAAATGCTTGATGTACAGTGGCTACTTCATTAATTGTTGCGGTATTTTCAAAATAAGGAAATAGTCTCCAGGGGTATCCATCGTCATCAAACACCAAATCTTCTCCAGAGGAAGCTTTTATTGCATGAAGGAATAAATAATCAGGTGCGTTAAGTTTTAGAAAATCCGAAGCTACCTGAAGATTGTTTGACAACGCCTGTGGATTACGGAAAACGTGCTTATTAATACGTTGTAAAATATAACCAGGCGCTAGCTTATAAGTGTAGTTGATATGGCCCGAATCTATTCTTTGAATAAAAAACTCAGAGGAATCTAAACCGTAAACATGCAATACAGCACCAATCGTATTATCTAGTTCCACAGTTTTTCAGGATAGATACCTTCGTTTATCAAATTGCTGATTCTGTTTGATACTAATTCCTTATCCTCTTTGTATGTAACCCCAAACCAAGTAGTGCCACCCGGTATAACGTGCACACTACCTAATCCCAGTTTTATTAACTCGGTTACCATGAGTGCGATGTAAAATTCTGCTTTGGGATTGTTTCTATTCTTCTCTACAAACTCGGCAAACATTTTTTCAGACAGATCGAACACCTCAGGCAAAAAACCCCACGAATTCATCGACACTTTTAGATTTTGGTTCAGTTCTCTATCCCCTGATTCTTCTTTTGAAATGATCTTGCCACCTTCTTTTACAATTTTTGTTAATTCTGAAAGCGAAATAAGCATTCCATCTTCTCCTTGATTGGCCACACCACGCGAAACACTCCCGTAATCCGAGAGTACGTTCTTCAATGTATAACCCACCATGGCATGATGATGGTCAGGAGCGACAGACAAAAATTTAGATAATGATTCAAACGACTCCCGACCATAAAAATCATCTGCATTAATCACCGCAAATGGTTCATTGATCACTTCTTTACCACATAGCATCGCGTGCGTAGTCCCCCATGGCTTAGTACGTTCTATGGGCTGAAATTGGTTTGGAACAAATTTATCGAGCGATTGTATCACAAAATGAACTTCAGCCTTTCCCTCCAATTTAGGCAAGAACATTTCCTTAACAGCATCTAGTATTTCCTCCCGCACCACGAAAACAATTTTGCTAAAACCAGATCTTATCGCATCAAAGAGTGAATAATCCATGATGGTTTCGCCATTAGGCCCAAACCCATCCATCTGTTTTATCCCCCCATATCGACTGCCCATTCCTGCTGCCATCACTAAAAGACTGAGTTTTTTTCCCTGATTCATTGTACTGTGGATTATTTGCTTTAAAATCGACTGCGAAAATCGAAAAAAGAATCTGATTACCTAAAGAATTTACCCTCTAATTACGCCCTCATGGTTTTAAGTACAATTGATTGGATCATCGTTATTGCATTTCTTTTATTATCTCTGATTATCGGATTGCTCAACCTCAAAAGAGCAGGTCAAAGTGCAAACGAATTTTTCCTATCCAGCAGAAGTATGCCGTGGTGGCTGCTAGGAATTTCTATGGTAGCTACCACCTTCTCTGCCGACACACCCAATCTGGTCACTGATATTGTAAGGAAGCACGGAGTATCTGGCAATTGGGTATGGTGGGCCTTCTTATTAACCGGTATGCTCACCGTATTTACCTATGCAAAGCTCTGGAGAAGGTCGGGGGTAGTGACAGATCTGGAATTCTATGAATTGCGATATGGTGGAAAATCAGCGGCTTTTTTAAGAGGCTTTCGCGCCCTGTACTTAGGTGTCTTTTTCAATATTGTAATCATGGCCTCTGTATCCCTTGCGGCAATAAAAATAGGAGGGGTAATGATGGGCCTCTCACCAATAGAAACATTATCCATTGCCACTATCATTACCGTGGTTTATAGTTCGTTGGGTGGGCTTCGCAGTGTGCTGATTACCGATTTCTTTCAGTTTGTTATCGCAATGATTGGCTCCGTTGCAGCCACTATCTATTTAATCAACCAACCCATGATTGGGGGGTTGAATAATTTATTTAGTCAGGCAGAGGTAGTCTCGAGACTTTCTTTTTTACCCGACTTTTCAGATTCATCCACATTAATTCCATTGCTTATTTTACCCCTGGCCATTCAATGGTGGAGTGTGTGGTATCCGGGTTCGGAACCAGGAGGTGGTGGATATATTGCTCAAAGAATGTTATCTGCAAAAGACGAAAAAAATGCTTTGACCGCATCCCTGGTTTTTAATATCACTCATTACGCACTTCGTCCCTGGCCATGGATTTTAATTGCATTAGCCTCCCTAATGGTATTTCCTGATCTTGCTTCTTTACAAAAAGCTTTCCCACATATACCAGTGGACAAAATTAATGATGACCTTGCCTACCCTGCTATGCTCACATTTTTACCTGCAGGCTTGATGGGCATGCTCATTGCGTCCTTGGTGGCGGCTTATATGTCAACGATTTCCACTCATCTCAACTGGGGGTCTTCTTATGTAGTCAATGATTTTTATAGGCGATTTGTGAAACCTGAGGCATCAGAGAAAGAGTTAGTGAACGTGGGTAGGCTTTCTACGGTCGTCCTTGCAATTTTTTCAGCAATGCTTGCATTAATGCTCAGCAATGCATTGCAAGCCTTTAACATCCTGTTACAAATCGGTGCTGGCACAGGATTGATATTTATTTTAAGATGGTTTTGGTGGCGTATCAACACCTATACAGAAATTACAGGTATGACCGTTTCCTTCTTTGTCGCTATATATTTTGAAGTATTCCATAATCAACTTTTTACTCCCATTGAAGGTCATTGGAAATTACTGATTGGTGTGGCGATTACAACTGCTAGTTGGCTTCTGGTTACACTGCTAACTCAACCTGAAAGCAATGAAGTCTTAGTACGGTTTTATGAAAAAGTGAAGCCTTCAAGTATTGGGTGGAGACCGGTAATTAATAGAAACCCTACTCTTTCAGAAGAGAAGGGGCAACTCCCATTCGAGATTTTTTTAATGGTTACAGGATCTTTTACGGTATATGGTGCTCTTTTCTGTATCGGTTTCTGGCTTTATGGCAACCTTATTCCTGCTCTTGTCTCCGGTCTAATTGCACTTACCGGGACTGTCATTTTAATAAAAAATTGGGGTAAGTTGAAATTCTATTAGACTTCTACAGCAAGTCATTAGACGTTATTATTTCTCGTCAGGCACCAGCTCGGCAGGGTTGCATTTAGCTATTTATTTTTTGCACACCTGCTTTTACCTATCTCTTCTGGCTGGTAAAAATAAGCCTGATTATGAATAGGATTTATACTCTTTCATCCACTTCCACAAACCAAAAGCAGCAATAAAACAAAATGCAAGGTATTCTATCCCCACAAACTTTATTCCTTTGGCAAAATACAATCCGGTGGCTACCACATCCACTACTATCCAAATTATCCAACACTCCACTTTTTTTTGAATCATTAAATAAGTAGCCACAATACTCATTACGGTGACGAATGAATCGAGGTAAGGAAATGCGCTAGGTTGATTAAAAACAATGGGAAACCATTCGTGAAGGTTGCTGGAAAACCCACCCATAACTATAGTTCCCAAAACGCCAATGGAAGAAAAAATAATTAACTGCTTGGCAGGCATAAAACTGATTCGCAACTCTTTTTTCTTGTCTTCTTCCTCAGGCTTGGGATGTGCCCATCTCCACCAGCCCATGAGATTGGTGACAAAGAAAAACGCTTGTAAGAACATATCAGGGTACAACTGTACTTGAAAGAAGAGGAAAAAGAACAGGGTAACATTGATGAGGCCGATGGGCCAACTCCAGATAATAGCACGAGCAGATAACCACACCGCTATCCCACCTGCCACGGTTCCGAAAAATTCCAGATAGCTCATGGGATAGCCCCATATCTCAAAAAATATAGATTCGATGCTGAAAAAATCCATGGCCACTGGCCTAAAGCTTTATGCAGATGTTTTTCTGCTCAGTAAAAAAACGTAAGGCATCCCATCCCCCTTCTCTGCCTATACCCGATTGCTTCATTCCTCCAAAGGGTGTACGCAAATCACGCAGGAGCCAGCAGTTCACCCAAATGATCCCGCTTTTTAACTGATGTGCCACCCGATGTGCTCTATTCAAGTTTTCAGTCCAGATGGTAGCAGACAAACCGTAAGCCGTATTATTTGCAAATTCAATGGCTTCCTCTTCTGCATCAAATGGCATTATGGTAACTACCGGGCCAAATATTTCTTCCTGATTGGTTCTGCAATGTTGATCCAACCCCAGGATGACTGTTGGCGCCACAAAGTATCCGTTTTTGCATCGGCCCTGCACAACCACCCTCTCTCCTCCTGTCATTATCTTCCCTCCTTCTTCTTTTGCCAGTTCAATATAAGAAAGGACTTTATTCATGTGTCCTTCGGACACCAGCGCACCAACCCTCGTTTCTTCTTTGGCAGGATCGCCCACCACGAGTTTTTTAGTACGCTTTATAAACTCCTCAACAAAGCGATCATAAATCGGCCGCTCAACTAATATCCTGGATCCACACAAACAAATTTCACCCTGATTGGAAAAGGAGGAATGAATAGAAGTACTGACAGTCTGCTCAAAGTCACAATCTGCAAAAATGATGTTGGGGTTCTTGCCCCCCAATTCAAGAGAAAGTTTTTTAAACATAGGCGCGGCTGTGGCTGCAATTTTTTTTCCGGTGGCTGTCCCTCCGGTAAAAGAAATTCCCACAACATCGGGATGTTCAACGATGGCCTGACCCACCTTACCGCCTAAGCCATGAACAACGTTTAATACACCTGCCGGTAGCCCAGCTTCTTTACAAATTTTGGAAAATAAATAAGCTGTCATAGGAGTAAGCTCAGATGGCTTGGCTACCACTGTACATCCAGCTGCCAATGCAGGGGCAATTTTCCACGTAAAAAGATAGAGCGGCAAGTTCCACGGTGATATACAACCCACTACCCCAAGCGGTGTGCGGGTGGTGTAGTTGATAGCCTGTTGATCTGTATGATGTGACTGTGATTCAAAATGTAAAATAGCGGTGGCAAAAAAACGCATATTGGCAGATGCTCTGGGAATGTCAACGACCTTTGCCAATTTTAAAGGCTTCCCATTGTCATCACTTTCCGCTTTAGCAAGTGCCTCAAATTCACGATCGATTCCTTCAGCAATTTTTAAGAGAATGTCAGAGCGCTCTGACATTGGCATCGCAGACCAGAAAGGAAAAGTTTCTTTGGCTGCGGCAACAGCTTCTTCGATATCCTTTTCATCAGAATCAGGAATCTGGCTGTACACGTTCCCTTCAGCAGGGTTGTAATTATCCAGCCATTTTCCAGAAATAGGTGGAACGAGTTGCCCATTAATATAATTCAGAATTTTTTCCATTGATCTATAACCTATTTATCAAATTACAAATTCCCTGTCCTACCGCCATCCACTGGGACGTTAATTCCATTGATATAAGCTGCCGCTGGTGTGGCAAGAAACGCAATGGCTGCGCCTACTTCATGAGGCTCACCAATCCTTCCTGCCGGAATCTCAACCATCATTTCTTTCGTTATCTCTTCCACTGACTTACCAGTAGCCTTTGCTTTTCCTTTGATGATAGATTCCAACCTTCCAGTCATTGTTGCGCCAGGTAATACATTATTCACGGTAATACCAAATTGTGCCAATTCAAACGATAGTGTTTTTGCCCAATTGGCCACAGCACCACGGATGGTGTTGGATACACCAAGACCTTTTATGGGCGCCTTCACAGAAGTAGAAATAACATTTATAATACGTCCATATTTTGCCTTCTTCATAGCAGGAACGAATGCTTGCACGAGATATTGATTGCATATCAGGTGTGCCTGAAATGCATTGATAAACTCAAAGGCTCTGGCATCAATGGCAGGCCCAGCAGGAGGTCCTCCCGTATTGTTGACCAGTATATGCACAGGGTTATTTTGCGAATAAATATCAGCGCTCAATTTCAAATCCTCGGGCATGTTAAAATCCACCACCAGGTAATCATGTTTTTGATTTCCCGATTGATATAATTCTCCAACAGTTGCTCTCAATTTCTCCTGATCTCTGGCTACCAGGGTAATGTTTGCCCCTAATTTGGCCAATTCCACAGCTGCTGCTTTCCCAATACCTTGAGTTGCTCCACACACCACCGCTCTTTTCCCTCCTAAATTCAAATCCATTCTTGTCGATTGTCTAGTTTTTGTAAATATAAGACTCAAAAAGTTGTTAGTTTTACTAAGCAATAATTAATTGAAGCCATGGCTATTCGAAGACCTTTTAATCTCAAGAAATGGATCAGTGACAACCGAGACTTGTTAAAACCTCCGGTAGGAAATAAAAATCTTTATGCCGATGCAGGTGATTACATTGTAATGATTGTAGGAGGGCCCAACGCCAGGAAAGACTATCACTACAATGAAACTGAAGAATTGTTTTACCAGTTGGAAGGTGACATCAAAGTGACCATTCAAGAGGAGGGCAAAGCTGTAGAGGTGCCAATAAAAGAAGGGGAAATGTTTCTTTTACCCGCAAGGGTGCCTCATCAACCATTCAGACCGGCTAACTCTGTCGGATTGGTGATTGAATGTAAGAGAACAGAAAAAGAAAACGATGGCTTAATGTGGTTTTGTGAAAATTGCAACAATTCATTAAAAGAATTCAAATTTCATTTAACCAACATTGAAAAAGATTTTTTGCCACGGTTCAAAGAATTCTACGGATCAAAAGAATCCCGAACTTGCTCTAAATGTGGAACCGTAATGGAAGCAGATCCAAGGTTTATCTAAATCAGAATAGTAAATACCAAGTTGGCGTTTAGCCACAAGTGCTATCCTTGTAATCTTTTAAATTTTGTATGACGAATGACTTTTGAGAACACAATTGCTTTTGCCAGAAAGATGGATCGCAACGATCCATTATCCTCCTATCGTAAAAAATTTCTTATACCAAAGCACAATGGCAAGCCGGCAGTTTATTTCGTAGGCAATTCATTAGGATTGCAACCCATGAACACAAAAAAATATGTGAATGATGAGTTGGAAGATTGGGGTACTTTGGGAGTGGATGGACATTTTCATGGAAAGCGTCCATGGATGCATTATCATAAGTTTAGTAAAAAGGCTTTAGCAGGTATTGTGGGTGCCAAGCCCATCGAAGTGGTTGCCATGAATCAACTCACCGTGAATCTTCATTTGATGATGGTTTCCTTTTATCAACCCACAAAGAAGAGATTTAAAATAATCATTGAAGCTGGCGCTTTTTCATCTGATCAATATGCAGTAGAGTCACAATTTAAATATCATAAGCTTAATCCGGACGCTGCACTTGTTGAACTAAAACCAAGACAGGGAGAACACACGTTGCGTACAGAAGACATTCTTCAATCCATTGATAACCATGGCAACCAACTCGCGTTGGTTTTGCTTTCTGGCGTTCAATATTATACGGGTCAATTCTTCAACATTAAAAAAATTACAGAGGCGGGGCATCGCTCGGGTGCATTTGTGGGTTTTGATCTGGCACACGCAGTAGGTAATGTTCCTTTGCAATTACACAAAGACAATGTTGATTTTGCAGTATGGTGTAGCTATAAATATTTAAACTCCGGGCCTGGTGGAATTGCTGGAATATTTATCCATGAAAAGCACAAGGATGATTCCAATATTCCTCGATTTGCCGGATGGTGGGGGCATAAGGAAAATGTGAGGTTTCAAATGAAGAAAGGTTTCATTCCAATGGAGGGCGCTGACGGCTGGCAACTTTCTAATGTTCCAGTGCTTTCGGGTGCAGCTCATTTAGCTTCTCTAAAACTCTTTGAGGAAGCGGGCATGTTTAAGCTGAGAAATAAAAGCATATTGCTAACCGGCTATTTACACTCACTTCTCAACGAGATTGATCCCAGGAGTGTAAAGTTTGAACTCATCACACCTTCCAACCCCAAAGACAGGGGTTGTCAATTATCAATTCTTATGAAGAAAAATGGAAAGAAGGTATTCAATGCACTGATGAAAAAAGGAATATTTACGGATTGGAGAGAACCTGATGTCATCCGGGCTGCTCCAGTACCTATGTACAATTCCTTCGAGGATGTATATAAATTTGCTAACACACTTTCTCAAGTCATCTGACCAATGAATTCCGAAGCAAACGATAGTCTGACGACTAAAACCCGTAAAATCTGAAACCAAAACTTTCTTGTTATTCTGATTTAAGTCATTTTCTTTTCAAATTACAATTATTACTTTGATCTAATTAACATAAATGAAACCCCATATCCAGCAGTCTGACGACTAAACCTTGAAAGATGCATACAGAGACTAAACATATTGCCATTGTAGGTGCCGGGCTGGTCGGATCGCTCCTATCCATTTATTTAGTGAAGCGCGGATATAAGGTTACCGTCTTTGAACGAAGGCGCGATATGCGAGCAAATGTTTTAGATGGTGGTCGTTCCATCAATATGGCGCTTAGCAACAGGGGTATCAGGGCGCTTGAGTATATTGGGTTGGCTGAGCCAATGAAAAAGATGGCCATTCCCATGCACGGACGTATGATGCACAACACGAATGGTGATCTCACCTTTCAGTCTTATGGAAAAAATGGTCAGTTCATCAATTCAGTTTCAAGAAGTGGGTTGAACAAAATGTTAATGGAGGAGGCTGAAAAACAGGGAGTACACTTTTTCTACGAATACAAATGCGAAGAGGTGGATTTTGACAAAACAGAAGTGAGATTTCAAACCTACGGATCTCACATGACCCGAAAGTTTGATATGATCATTGGTGCGGATGGTTCATTTTCTGCCGTAAGGGAGGCGATGGAAAAAAAAGGTTTTGTAAAAGGAACTATTGATAAGCTGGAGCATGGATACAAAGAATTACGAATTCCATCTTCTGAATCAGGCTCATCCTTACTCCAAAAAAATGCTTTACATATTTGGCCGCGAGAAAGCTTTATGCTCATCGCACTGCCCAATCCAGATGAGTCATTTACCTGTACACTATTCCTCCCCTTTGAAGGAGAGCAGTCATTCAAAAATTTAAAACGCCCAGAAAACATCACCGCCTTCTTTCAAAATTATTTTCCCGATACTGTTCCATTGATGAATACGCTGCTTGAAGATTTCAGGGACAATGCTACTTCTTCTCTTGTTACTGTTCGGTGCTACCCCTGGGTAAAGAACAATACTTTCCTTATTGGTGATGCTGCACATGGGATTGTGCCTTTTTATGGACAAGGCATGAATGCAGGCTTTGAAGATTGTTTTGTGCTCAATGAATTACTAGACAAGTACCAGGATGACTGGCCTACCGTACTTGCTGAATTTCAGGAAGTACGTAAACCAGACAATGATGCGATCGCTCAATTGGCACTTGACAATTTTGTGGAAATGCGTGACCTGGTGGCAGATGAAGATTTTCTTCTTAGAAAAAAAATAGAAGCCAAACTGCATGACTATTTTCCCGATGAATGGATTCCATTGTACTCAATGGTAACTTTTGAAGAAACCATGAGGTACTCAGAGGCCTTGGCCAAGGGAGCTCTTCAACACAAGGTGATGACGGAGGTAATGCGCGACCCCAACATAAAAACCAACTGGGAAATGCTCGACCTTAAATCAATCGTGAACAGGCTCGCTGGGTTGCGTACTAGTTGATATACTTTTTGTATTCCTCAAACCGCTCCAGCACATCTTGCACATACTGAACCGGCTCCTCACACCTGCAGTAGCCTGACGTTACAACGGGATCTCTGTAAAATTTCGGATCAGATTTCTTAAGCAGAAAGACTTCCACCTCTCCCTCCCATTGAGTGGGGTTGGCCCCGTATTTTCTCGCCAGATTCCTTCCATCCAAAACGTGGGATAAGCCTACATTATAAGAGGCAAGCATAAATTTTATTCGCTCCTCCTTGTCATTAATTGTTTTACTCCACTGTCTATCCAAAAATTTTAAAAAATTTACTCCTGCACTAATATTTTGCGCAGGATCAAACAAATCCTTAGCTCCATAATGTTTTCCGGTAGACGGTATAAGCTGCATCAACCCCTGAGCTCCAGCCCACGATTCAGCCTTCGGTGAAAAAGTTGACTCCTGATAAATCATAGATGCCAATAATCTCCAATCCCAACCCAACTCAATAGCTTTTTTCCTAATAAGATCATCATAAATCGAAATCTTGTTTCCACCCAGCGAAGAATAGTCACTCTTTTTTCGAATCGCAGAGGTACGTGGACTATTAAAATACCTGTTATAGATTACATTAAAAGTACCATCCCTCTTCACCTCATCCAACCAATTGTTTGTGGTCTCAAGAAGTTCGGGTGAGTTTTTTCTTAATGCCCAGGCAATCCGTTGAGGCAGACTTACCATAGTGGAGATATCGATATTTGGATAATAAGCGGCATTCACCATTGCAATCATCTGATCTGTAACGGTGAAATCGATCTCACCTTCTGCCACTTTTTTTATTAAAGACTCCGTTTCAGCCGTTGCACTGTCTTCAACAATTATTATTTCACCACCCAATTCCTGCGAGAGGTTTTCCAAACGATCCTTAAAGGCTGACTCATATTTTACATACACTTTTTTACCAATTAGATCTGCAGGGTTACGTATCATCTTTTTTTCTGCGAGGTGTGGGTTGTCGGCCCAATTATCAGGTTTGCGTTGCACCAGCACCTGACTTGTATTAAAATGGGTATTGGTAAACTCAACAACCTTCTTTCTCTCAGTTGTCACCGTTAATGGAAAAGCAATTATATCCCCCTGCCCTTTGTTAAGCATATCAATTGCATCCTCAATGCTCGTGATTACTTTGATTCTTAGCTCAAGCTCAAGATGCCTGGCCAACCGCTGCAACAATTCATATTCGTAACCCATTGCCCCGCCCTTATAATAGAAATAGCTGATTGAGTTATTGTCAACCAGGGCATTGAGATAACCTCTCTTCTTAATTCTTTTCAGATCCAAATAAACTTCCGGACCTGGCGCCTGCTCCTCCTTAATAGCAGGTTGGTGGCAAGAAATAATGATGAGAAACAAGGCACAGAGGCAATTTCTAAAAGAAAAGACGGAAGCCATCAATTGAAAATACACATATTTGGTTGAAAACAGAAAAGTGCTGTTCCTACGTCAGGAAAAATGGGGCTAAAACAACCTTCTGCAGGTCAAAACAGAGTACTAAGCCACATGCAAGCATGTATTGAACCCATGTCAAACTTAAGTTGTTCCAAGCTTTACCAATTTCCATCCCAACCTTATATATTGGCCAATTTATTGGACTATTAAGTTTGGCAAGGTAAAGCGCTCAATAATTTTACCTCTTGTTGTTCGTTTCGACAGGGGGTTTTTAATTTAAGCTGGAGATGAGGTTAGTTTTTATACTTTGTGTTTGTTTTCAAGTCATATCAATAACTGTGCTGGCACAAAAAAAGGATTCCACAAGTAATGGCATAAAAAAGGTCATGAGTCCTGATTTAACAGAAAAGGCTTTCAAGTCCATTGTAAGAAAGCCCGAAGCAGATACGGTATTCAATTTTAAAAGTGAGGAGGCTTTTCTTCCTTATGAAGGAAAAATTATCAGACAGATTATCCTGCAACCGTTACCTTTTTACAAAACCGTTCTAGACACCAATAAGGTTATCAGAAGCAAGTTCATTCAACTTGGTGAATCGTTGCATACCGACACACGTGAACAGACCATCAAAAACAATCTATTCATAAAAGAAGGCAAACCCCTCAATCCATTTCGGGTGGCCGACAATGAGCGGTATTTGCGTGATCTCAACTTCATTAAAGACTCAAGGATTTTTGTGGTGCCACTGGATGATAACTCGGATTCCGTGGACTTACTGGTGATGACGCGCGATGTATTTAGTTTGGGTGCTTCCTTAGACCCAAGCAGCACTACAGCTGCTAATTGGCTTCTTCAAGAAGGAAATTTTCTTGGAACAGGACTACGATTTGCCTATACCGGACTGTACGACTCTGACAGGAGGTCGGAATTTGGCTCAGCATATTCAATTCATCAAAACTCCATTCGGGGAAGTTTTATTGATGGAACCATAGGCTATACAAACATCAATAACGCAAGAAGTCTTGGTAATGAAAATGAAGCTGCTGTGTACGTTCGCTTAGACCGTCCTCTATTCATGCCCTATGCCAAATGGGCAGGTGGTGCCGAGTGGAGCACCAACTGGTCGAACAACGTATTTGTAAAACCAGATTCACTGTTTGCCAGATATGCTTATAATATTCAGGATTACTGGGGTGGTCTTACTTTTGGTGAAGGAGAGTTTTCTAAAACAAAGAAGGAAAACAGAAATCGCAAATTTTTATCAGCTAGGGTTTTGGAGCAGCATTTTATCAAAAGCCCAAATATTGCATTAAGCCCAAGTGACAACCTTTTGTACTCCAACAGAATGTTGGCTTTAGCCCAGTTTACTTTGTTTCGACAGGATTTTTACAAAACAAAATACATCTTTGGCTTTGGTAGAACAGAAGATGTTCCCTACGGATATTCCGTTTCGTTTACGGCCGGCTGGGAAAAGCAGTTTGGACTAATGCGCCCGTACAGTGGAGCAGAAATCAGAAAAACATTTACTAACAACGGAAATATAATTTCTTTTGAAGGCCAGCTTGGTGGGTATTTTAGAAATAAGGATGTAGAAGACATGAGTTTAAAATTTACCGCCAACTATTTCAGCAAGCTATATGACTTCCGTACATACAAAGTCAGGCATAGTGTAGAGGTGGGATTGGGTAAATTCTTTAGAAGGTCCATAAAGAATCCGCTGGATATCAATAATGAAAATGGTATTCAGGGATTTCGCGCTGACAGCCTGACTGGCGACTCCCGATTGCAGGCGCGTTTTCAAGCCCTTGTTTTCACCAATTGGAAGTTAATAGGGTTCAATTTCGCGGTAGTCCCGCAATTCGGCTTTGCGGTGCTCGCACAAAGAAACGAAAACATATTCAACGGAAAATTTTTTCAGGGATACTCCCTGGGACTTAGAACAAGAAATGAAAACCTTATATTTAATACTGTTGAAATAAGAGGTTACATCTTCCCTTCCACAGTAGAAAACATAGGACACTTTAGAATCAATGTTTCGGCAAACCTGCGTATCAAGTATCCAACTGAACTGGTTCGGCCCCCGGACACTATTTTCAACTAGATAACGTATTGGTTTCAAAGATTTTCTTATTTTTGTGAAACCATCGTTCCAGCGTGATCCGAAAATTTTTTCCTCTGGACAAGAATTATCTCCTCGAAGAAGCCCAGCTTTCATTGCAAGACCATCTACTCCTCTCACTGATAGAAAGAGTAAAAGAAGTTTACATGCAACGCCACAACCCACTTCACATCATGGATTTGCTCTCTAAAAAGATTGTGGAGTACAAGCCCAAAAATCTTAAGCTCCTTTATCCATTTTATCAAAACATGGCTGCCGTATATCGCTACAAGCATGGAAACAATCAACTGGAGATTCTATGGGATGGAGCAGATCACATCGAAAGTTATAAAGATGAATGGACTTCCAATTTTGAAAAATGGACTTCCAATTTCTGCGAACATCACCAATTTTTGATGGCTGTTATGGATCTTACCGTATTCCTTCCATTAAACCGAAAAGCACACCTGGCAGAAAACAGAATGAATTCGTTCATCACCCGGTTTTTTGACCTTAAGATTCATAAGAATAGAGGTATTGAAGGGATGAAGGTGGCGTAACTATAAGGCCAAATAATACCCGTTTGACAAATACCAGAATTGTTATAATATTTGTCTACACCTGTCTAAGTCCTTAAGTTATGAATGTAAGAAGAGTTTTCTGGATCAGTTCCCTGCTGGTATCTGCCTCCATTATTTTTTGGTCCTATTATTGGATCGATGCACTTTTCCTTTTTGTCATCGTAGGTCCGTTAATTGCGATGGGCATAAAGGACATCTTTCAGAAGAAGCAATCTGTGAAGAGAAACTTTCCGGTTGTGGGAAGATTGCGCTATTTCTTTGAAATGATCCGACCTGAAATTCAGCAGTATTTTATTGAATCGGATACCGATGGAGCGCCCATTAACCGCAACGACCGTTCTGTAATTTATCAGCGTGCCAAAAAACAAATCGACACCAAACCTTTCGGTACACAACTCAATACTTATGCTGAAGGATACGAGTGGATTACACACTCTATCGCGCCAAAGGATTTCCATACCCTGAATCACAGCCCCAGAATTTTGGTTGGAGAAGGACGGTGTCAACAACCCTATAATGCCAGTGTGCTCAACATCTCAGCCATGAGCTTCGGCTCATTGAGCGGCAATGCCGTAGAGGCTTTGAACTGGGGAGCCAAGGTGGGAGGATTTGCCCACAACACAGGTGAAGGAGGCATCAGCCCTCATCACCTTAAATACGGTGGGGATATCATCTGGCAAATTGGTACCGGCTATTTTGGAGCCCGCGACTTGGAGGGCAGGTTCAGTCCAGATGCTTTCGTCAAAAATGCCACTCATCCCAATGTGAAAATGATTGAAGTAAAACTTTCGCAGGGAGCCAAACCGGGTCACGGAGGTATTTTACCAGGCAAGAAAAACACTCCTGAGATTGCTGCCATTCGAGGGGTAGAAGCCGGCACAACTGTATTCTCACCCCCTTACCACACTGCATTTTCAACTCCGCTGGAACTCATTCATTTTGTAGAAAAATTGCGCGAACTGTCAGGAGGCAAACCCGTGGGATTTAAGTTGTGTATTGGCAGAAAGAGTGAATTCCTATCCATTTGCAAGGCGATGGTAAAACTTGACAGGTATCCTGATTTTATTACAGTAGATGGAGGAGAGGGAGGAACCGGTGCAGCACCACCGGAGTTTACTAATTTTGTAGGTATGCCATTACTGGATGCGCTTGACTTCGTGGACAACTCATTGCGTGGCTTTGGCATTCGCCAAAAGATGAAGTTAATTGTAGCTGGCAAAATTTTTACCGGATTTCATATGGTAAGGGCAATGGCTTTGGGTGCCGACTTATGTAATAGCGCGCGCGCCATGATGATGTCTGTAGGTTGCATTCAGGCCTTACGCTGCAATACCAATGATTGTCCTACAGGGGTTGCTACTCAAGATCCTGTGCTCATTAAAGGATTGGTAGTTGAAAATAAGTATCAACGCGCTGCCAATTTTCATAAAAATACCGTAGAAAGTTTTGTTGAATTGATGGGCGCCTCCGGACTGGATGACCCCTCAAAACTTAACCGCACCCATGTCTACAGGAGGGTATTTATGAATTTGGTAAAAACCTATGAGGAAATATATCCTCCTATTCCTGAAGGCTGCCTGCTGGATGGTGGTGATGTGCCATTTGATTTTGACGAATTCTTAAAGCGGTCTTCGTCAGAAGTATTTGAGGTGGTGTAGCCAGAATAAAAAGTGGCCATATTTGCTTTTTGCCTCTCAACGCGTAGGCAGGTTCCGCATTATTAATTGTCCATAAGTTCTTCCGCTCAATTTTTTTTGGAACTTGAACGGAAACACAAAAAGTGCTATTTTGGTAGTGACTTGTGAAATATGGCACACAGCGCATTCATTGTCGTTGGCTGCCATTAAAAATGGTGGACTATGAAAAAGTTACTTTTTTTGTCTTTCACTAGTATTATTCTCATTAGGCCCATTGCCACCTCGGGCCAGGAGGTTATCTACAAATACTTAGAAGCCCACAATTCTCATGATGTAAAAAAGGAATTGTCATACTACGACCCTGAAATTGTCTTTGAAATTGAGAACACATGGAAAAAGCAGGGTATAAAAAAAATGCAAGAACTTGCCAAATGGGATTCCACGCTCAATAGCAATTTAAAGTTTGAAATAATTGAAAGAAGGAATGATAGCCTTATTTGTAAAATGGTTGAAAACAATGATTGGTTTTCTGCTATTGGAATTCATAACATGATACTTGAGTCAACCCTTTTTGTTTTTAGAGATGAAAAAATATACAAAATTGTTGCCCACCCTTCAAGTCAAATAGCCGAACAGGTCAGTATTAAAATTCAGGAATTGATAGCATGGTCCAAAAAAAATAATGATTCGACAATATCCAGATTACTAAGTGATGGTCAGTTTGTATATTCATCAAAAACCGCTTTAGAATGGCTTACCCTTTTTGACAAATGGAAACGCCAATGTGATACCCTCATTTTCAGAAGTAACGACTCAAAATTGAAAGGCTATTTCTATTCATCAAATCAGGTTGATGCCCCCACGTTAATCTTTACACAAGGATTTATGGACACAGGCGACATTTGGGATATTGGAGTAACACTTTCTAAGAAAGGAATAAATGTCTTCCAATTTGATTTTAGGGGCTGCCATAAAAGTGAAGGAAAACAAGGGCTGATGAATTCGCAGGAAGATATTGAGGCTGCACTGGTATTTCTTACATCGACAGAAATAACAAAAAAATACGCTATAGACACCGCCAATATCATTGTAGGCGGATACAGTTATGGTGGGCATATGTCTATGTTATTTGCAATTAATCATCCGAAAATAAAAAAAGTTATAAGTGTATCAGGAGGCGACCTTGGAATCTTTGGAGATTTGGTTAAATCGAATTCAAATCTAAGAAAAGACTATTCAGATTTTTTTCAATCTATTAAGAAACCAAACGGACCGGTAGATTTTGAGTATGATGACCCTATTCAAGAATTGATTGACAATCAAAAATACTTTTATATCCTCAAGCAAGTAGATAGCCTTTCAAACGTTAACATTTTTTTGACAGGCGGGCTTGATGACAATGTAGTGAATATGGAAGACTATATTCTTCCCCTGTATAGAGCATTAAAGAGAAATAAATCACTAAATGTTGAATGCAAGGTCTATCAATCAGGACATTCGTATAAACGAGTTTCTGATAAATTATTGAAAGACATTGAAAATTGGATAAAAAAAGGATGACGGCAGCCAGCAAAGGCTTCAATAAATAATTCCTTGATTAACTGATAGGCAAAGTTTTCCCTTCCATGTCTCTCCGATTTTCTCTTCCAATGATTTAGAAGTTTTTTGTCAAAGCCAACAATTATGCATGCGCCATGTGCTAAAGTGCTGATCTGGAAGATTGCACTGATCTCACTGCGCCTATTTTGGTTAGCAACCTGAAGCTTTTACCAACTGGTGGGCTTAATGTTTTGTGACGCACGAAGAATATCTCTGCGGCTTATCTGTCCAATCAACACTCCATTCTCTACTACCGCATATCTACGAATGGGTGATTTCAAAAATTCAACGGCTGCATCAACCACTGTAGTGGTAGGTGGAAATGATAATACGTTAACATTCATATAATCAGAAACTTTACTCAATGCTACCGGCAAGTTGTGATAGGCCTGATCAACAATTATGCGAAGGCAATCCTTTTCCGAAAGATTGCCAACCAGGTGATGTTGTTCATCTAATACTGGTGCTCCCGAAATTTGTTTGCTAATGATAATATCTATGGCCTCATGGATGCTCTGATCTGGTTTGAACGTAATCATATTATCCAATATCCCCATGTATTTCTCTATAGTTTCATACTTCATCTCGTGGGGGTTCTCCTTTTCAAATTCAGGCGTAAAGTTCATAGCTTTAGGATTGCGTGATGGTACTAATGTTTAGTGTAAATAAATCTACTAATTTCCTGTATTATAATCAAACTGAAATATTTTGTCCTGCGTATCTCTGCGATTGTCTATCCTAGCCCATTTGCTTCAAAATAATGCATTCGGGTTAAAAATTAAGGGGGTATTACCGAGGCAGCTAGATGTTTATTCCTCAATTAAATATTAGGAATCGGATCAAAGTCATTAGTCGGTCAGGAAAGATTCCAACCCAAAACAGGGCAATAATAAGCGCAGCCATGGTAACCCCACTTATCAGGTAAACAGAAGGTTTTAAGGTTACCACCGATCGTTCAATGGCCTCTTGCTTCTCACTCATTATTGAAATAATTCGAATATAATAAAACAGGCCAATTGCACTATTGATAACCAGTATAAATACAAGAAGCCATGCATTACCTTGAACGCCAGCAGCAACAATGTAGAATTCGCCAACAAACCCAGCAGTTAGGGGAACTCCAGCCAGTGAAAGCAGCATGGCACTGAAGATGGCGGCAGTCCAGGGACGTCTCCAAAACAATCCCTTGACGTCATCAAACAACTCAGCATCCCTGTGGCTATCGGACAGTGTAGTGAGGATTCCAAATGCACCAACGGTGGTTATGAAATAGGCTACCAGGTAAAATGCAACAGCCTCAACACCCAATGAGCCTCCGGCCAAAAAAGCAACCAAAATATATCCCATATGTGATATAGAGGAGTAGGCTAATATCCGTTTTATGTTTTGTTGTTGGAGCGCTAGCAAATTTCCAATAAACATGGAGGCAACGGCCACCACAGAAAAGATAACCACTATGCTATTGTATTGATGCCCATTTATTTGCAAAAAAAACCTTACAAGTAAAACAACGATTCCTCCTTTTGAAACTGTGGCTATAAATGAGGTTACCGGTAAGGGAGCCCCCTCATATACATCTGCAGTCCACATGTGAAAGGGAACCACTCCTAATTTGAAGCCAATACCAATTAGGAAAAAACCAAGGCCCGCTATCATCATCAGGGGCAGTTCGGAAAATGGAGCAAGATAACTGGCGATGGCTCCAAACTCCATGGAACCGGTTGTATAGTAAATTAGCGCCATGCCGAATAACATAAAGGCTGATGAAAATGCAGCCATGATCAGATATTTAATTCCAGCCTCATCGGAGCGTTCACGCTTGCGCAAATAGGCAACCATGGAGTAAAGAGAAACGCTTAGAATTTCCAGACCTAGAAAAAGTGAAACAAAATGTTTACTAATAACCAATGTGCCTGCGCCAAGCGTTGCCAAAATTAATAATATATAATATTCTTCTTTTCGTTCCTCCCTTTGTTCGAAATAAGCATAAGAAAGCATGGTTAGCGCCAGAGCAGTTATTAAAATCAACCCAAAACTAAATTTTCCGAATCCATCAAAAATGAATAACGGTTCGATAATACCCTTCGCGGGAGTATCGACAGTCACAAGGAAAATAAAATCGGCCAGCAACGACAAGGCCGTAATAACATAAATCACTTTGTGATTGCGCTTAATAGCTATGGAAAACAAAATCAAAATGGCTGCACTCGTAAGAATAAACAGCGGCACGATGCTCAATAAATCTTCCCTACTCATCACCACCTCCTTTCTCTTTGAATGAAAAAATTTCGTTCTGCATTACCGATGGCAGAATATTAGCTCCAACTTTACTATTGGGATGAAGCATCACATTAACAGCGTCTATTGATGTATTTAATACCGGTTGCGGAAATAACCCAAGCCATAAAATAGAAATGACCAACACTCCCATTATTATTTTTTCACGAAACGAAAGATCTGTCAATTCCTTAGAATTAACCGAGGTGCCATAGAAAACCTTTTGAAGGATACGAAGCGAATAAGCGGTTGCTGCCACTAATCCGATGGCGGCCAATACTGTAAGCATAGGAGCGACTTGCCATACGCCCACCAATGTTAGAAACTCGGCAACAAAATTTCCAAGCCCTGGTAAACCCCAGGTGGCCATGGTAAAAACAAGTGCAGTTGCTCCCAGCAATGGCATTTTCTTCCAAAATCCACCCATCTCCCTGATATCGCGTGTGTGAATACGCTCATAAATCATGCCCGCCAAAATAAACAATGCCCCGGTGCTTATGCCGTGTGCCATTATTTGCATTACCACTCCCTGAGCCGCAACTTCATTAAAGGAAAACACACCCAACATAATGAAGCCCATGTGGCTTACGCTGGTATAGGCAACCAGTCGTTTCAGATTGGTCTGTGAAAAAGCCAATAGGGCACCATACAAGACACCCAATACCCCTATTGCCATAGCCCAGGGTGCAATTTCCATTGCTGCATCCCGAAATAAAGGAACGATAAACCGCAACAATCCATACGCTCCGGTTTTCAACATTAGTGCTGCGAGTACCAGGCTTCCTGCTGTTGGCGCTTCTGAGTGTGCATCGGGGAGCCAGGCATGAAAGGGCACCGCAGGAAGTTTTACTATAAAGGCCACAAGAAATCCAAGCATCAGCCACATGCCGATATTGGGAGTGAGCGCTGTGCCTAGCAACTGAAAATAATCAAAAGAATAAATGCCAGTTTGATCTCCATGAACAAAATATAATCCAAGAATAGAAAGCAACATCAATAAACCACTGGCTTGTGTAAATATAAAAAATTTAAATGCCGCATATCTTCTGTTTTCATGACCCCAAATAAGGATAAGAAAAAACATAGGAATGAGCATAACTTCCCAGAAGAAATAAAATAGAAATAAATCCATAGTTAGGAATACACCTGCAATTCCGGCCAGCACCCACAAAAGACAAAAGTGGAATAGGCCAACCCGGCTTTGAATTTCTTTCCACGAAATAAGAACGGACAAAGTGCCTAGAAAGAACGTCAATGAGAGCAGCAACAGGCTTAACCCATCCAGGGCTAGGTGAAAGCTTATTCCAAAACTTGGAATCCAGGCAACCGAAAAGTCCAGTATCCAGGGTGAGCCAGAAGATGGGTTCATGTTATTCTGTACCCAGATAATAACTATAACAATAAAATTAGCAAGCAAGGTAAGCAGCGAAATCCATCTGGCATATAGGTGGTTTTGCTTAGCAACTATCCAAGAGAGGATCCCACCTAGCATAAGAGTAACTATAAAGCCGGGAAGTATTATAGCCATATCCCTAGTGTTAAAATTAAGATTGCACCAATCACAACACCAATCAAGTACCACCTCAGAATACCACTTTGAGTAAAGGATAAGATACGATGAAAAAAGTTTGCCACTCTCACCACCCCATTATAAGGTCCATTGAAAGGATCATTTTTGTTGATGTTTGCAACATAAACAAACGGTCGTACAACAAGCCAATCGTACAAACTATCGAATCGCCATCCATTCAACCAAAAACTATGCAATTGTGGAGCAGAATTTTTGATTTTAATATGAAGTGAAGGCCTTTTTACATAAAGAAAATAAGCCAGCAACAAACCACCAATTGAAAGCACTGCAGCAGCCAATTGAATAACCCACTCCGAACTTTCTATTCCGGGGCGAATTGAAGTCACCGGCAAGATCGGACTAAGAAAATCAGTAACCATCTGTACGTGACCCATTGAGTGAGGTATTTCAATGAAGCCACCAATAGTGGAAAGAATGGCAAGCACCACCAGGGAGATGTTGATGGCTAATCCGGGAATCTGTGTTACCTGTGATTTTACTTCACCAAAAAAAGTTAAGAAGACCATCCTGAATGTATATACGGCAGTAATAAATGCTCCAACCAGGGCAGCCAGGAAAAGCCAATTGTTTCCTTTTTCACCCGCCCACGACAGCCAAAGAATCTGGTCTTTGCTAAAGAACCCCGCTGTCACAAACGGTAAAGCCGCCAGAGAGGCAGCACCAATCAGGAAAGTCCAATAAACCAATGGAAGTTTATTTCTCAGTCCTCCCATTTTAAACATATCGTGTTCGTGATGAACAGCCGCTATGACAGCACCTGCTCCCAGGAAAAGAAGCGCTTTGAAAAAAGCGTGTATCATGAAGTGAAAAATGGCAGATGACCAGGCGCCAACACCCAGAGCCAAAAACATATAGCCGATTTGACTGATGGTTGAATAAGCCAACACACGCTTAAGATCATATTGAGTAAGTGCGCTAAATCCGGCAATTAACAAAGTCAAAGCGCCAATAACCCCAACAGTGAATAAGGCTATAGGTGCCAATTCAAAAATAACATGAGTGCGAGCGATTATATAAACTCCGGCAGTAACCATAGTCGCTGCGTGAATGAGGGCGCTAACCGGAGAAGGACCTGCCATCGCATCGGGTAACCAGGTTTGCAACGGAAGTTGTGCGGATTTACCAACAGCACCTCCCAATAGCAGCAGCGCAATCAGAGTAGCCTGAGAAGAGCCAACGGCCCAAAGCTGTGGCGCTTGTTCTTGAATGCCCGCGATATTGAGTGTGCCGAAAGTTTTGAAAAGGATGAATAAACCAATGACCATAGCAGTGTCCCCCACCCTCGTAATGATGAATGCTTTACGTGCAGCATATCCGTTTTTTTCATCAAGATACCAAAAGCCAATCAGCAGATAGCTACACAAACCTACACCCTCCCATCCCAAATACATCAACAATAAATTATCGGCCATCACCAATATGAGCATGAAGCCCACAAACAAATTGAGGTAGGCAAAGAAGCGCGCGTACCCTTCATCGCTGACCATAAATTCGGATGAATACAAATGGATAAGAAAACCAACGAAGGTGATTACAAAAATGAAAACTAAGGATAGGGCATCGAGGTGAAAAGCAAAGGCTACACTGAAACCTGAAGCCTCAATCCAATTCCATACTACTTGTTGATAAGACTGCACAGCTGGAGTTGCGGTCAGGAATTCAAATCCGATGAACAGGGTCATCAAAGCAGATAACCCTACACTTCCCGCACCTACTACGGGCACTAACCTACGGGGCAGACTGGTTCCCCCAAAGATCAGTATTACTGCTCCTACAAAAGGCAATCCGGGAATTAACCAAACTAAATCGCTCATCGTTTATCCTTTCATTTTATTGGCCGCATCACTATCGAGTGTTTTTAACTGATGGTGTATCTGCAGAATCAGCGCCAAGCCAACTGAAACTTCGGCTGCTGCCATCGTTAAAATAAATATAAACATAACTTGTCCATCGGGTTGCGCCCACCTGGAACCTGCAACAATAAAAGCAATTCCTGCTGCGTTCAGCATAATCTCTACAGAGATCAACATAAAAATTATGTTCCGCCTTATTAACAAACTAACAAGTCCCAGAATGAACAGCACCGAGGCAAGTATTAAACCATATTCTGCAGGTATCACATTCATTCTTCTTTCTTTTCTAGAAACCGATGCGTAACTTTTTTCTTTTGCCGACCCAAATGGTAGGCCCCTACAATGCCAGACATAAGCAAAATGCCACTAAGTTCAACTCCAAGGACATAAGGTCCATACAAAGACATTCCAACTGCTTTGGCCTCAATCATATTTTCAGAGAGTCCAGCAAGTTCGCCTGAAGTTAAAACATAAAGCATTTCTACTAGGAGTATCGAAGCTAAGATAAGCGGGCCGATTATTATTTTCCCGCTAAACCATTGCTTCTCCTGCGTCACAGATTCTTGTCTAAGGTTAAGCATCATAATTACAAAAATTAACAGCACCACAATAGCTCCTGCATAAATAATTATCTCAAGTACTGCAATGAAAGGAGCGCCTAAAACATAGAATACTATAGCAACCGCCAGAAAAGAAACAACAAGATAGAGTAAGGCATGCACCAGGTTGTGCCGTGTAATAACCAGTACTGTGGCAATCACAGCGATAACGGAGGCCATATAAAAAATAATTGCCATATCAGGGTAATAAGCTTTTAGTGTCTACCGGAGGCATTTCATTATCGTTTTCGCCTTTACCTTTTCCACTTATGGCAACCCCAGCGATGTTATAAAAATTATATCCCGGATACTTACCGGGTCCATCAATCAGTAGTTCATCCTTTTCATATACCAAATTTTGCCGGTTATATTCGCTCATCTCAAAATCGGGTATAAGTTGAATGGCATAAGTTGGGCAAGCCTCTTCACAAAAACCGCAGAAAATACATCGTGAAAAATTTATCCTAAAAAATTCAGGGTAACGTCTTCCGCTTTCATCTTCAGTAGCCTGAAGCGATATACAATCCACCGGGCAAGCCGCTGCACACAGGTAACAACCCACGCAGCGTTCGCCCATGTCGGGGTCACGAGTTAATACAATCCTCCCTCTCCACCGTGTGGTTAGTTTGTTTTTTTGCTCCGGATACTGAACCGTTTCACGTTTATGAAACATATGCAAAAAAGTAATCCACAGGCTTTGAACAATGCTAAACATAGAGGCTTTGTTTACATTTCTTCATCATCATTTATAAATCAAAATTACCCCAGCTGTCACTACCAGGTTGAGTAAAGCAATTGGTAACATAATCTTCCATCCATATTCCATCAATTGGTCATATCTTGGTCTGGGCAAGGATGCCCGCAACAAAATGAAGAAGCAGATAAAAGCAAAAGTCTTCAAGCAGAACCAAAGTAACGGAGGAAGAAAATCAGGGCCGAGCCAACCTCCAAAATAAAGGGATACTGTTAAAGAAGAAATGAGGATAATGCCTAAGTATTCACCCACGAAAAAAAGTCCGAATTTCATGCTGGAATATTCTGAATGAAACCCGGCAACCAGTTCACTTTCAGACTCCGGAATGTCAAACGGCAACCGGTGGGTTTCGGCAATTCCCGCAATTAGAAATGTGACAAACCCAGCGAATTGAGGAATGATAAACCACATGTCTTTTTGAGCCTCTACAATGGTATTCAAGCTAAATGATCCTGAAAGCAATACCACCCCCATCATAGAAAGTCCCATGAATACTTCATAAGAAATCATTTGAGCAGCACCTCTCATAGCGCCAAGCAGGGAATACTTATTGTTAGACGCCCATCCACCAAGAATGATGCTATAAGCACCTAGTGATGACATGGCCAGAAAATACAATATTCCAATATTCAGATCACTTACCATCACCCCCGGTGCAAATGGCACCACAATGAAACTCAGCAGCACAGTAACAACTACGATAGCCGGGGCAATCACAAAAACAAACTTGTCTGCAAATGGAGGAATCCAGTCCTCTTTGAAAAAAAGTTTAAGTGTATCCGCTAAAACAATAAGCACACCAAAAGGTCCGGCCCGATTTGGTCCATATCGGTCTTGCCATAAGGCTAGCATCCTTCGTTCCAGCCAGATGAGCCCTGGAGCAACAATCAAAAGCCCCGCCAGCACTCCGGCAATGATCCATAATCGATGTATGATGGCGTCATCCATAAATTATTTTTTTAATGTGCCCCAGGCCGGTAGTTCCGAATAGGGCACCCTATTCAATCCAATTGGTAATCCAGCTATTCCCCGCGCTATTGTATTACTCCTCTTTATCGGCAAACGGTATTGCTGTCCTTTAATTTCAAATTCAATGATCTCTCCTTCAGTTAGTTTTAATGCTTCACTATCATTGCGATGAATCAATAGATAGGGATCCGGCACTCGCTGAGCGACAGAAGCCGACTTCGCACTTAATTCTTCCGAACCAAAAATATGATGGACGGGTACAATCCAAAGTTGATTTTCAATCGACCCGAATTTTTCAGGAATTTCCTTGAAATAGTTCGCTGGATTATCCGAAGTTACCATCAATAAGCGCACCCCGGGGTCACCGCCCCGCAAGGCTGCCCCAACCTCTTTCTGATATTTATTGACCGACTGAACTGAATTCCATCCGGGCGACCAAAAGAAAGGTATCATTGTTGATGGTGGAAGTGCTCGCGATCCCTCCATTGTGTAAGACATTCCTGAGTCTGGATCTTCAGGTGGTTTGGGTTCACTTACGTTGATGTTTGCGAGCATGGAAGTCCGTCCACTGTAGCGATGTGGTTCACGGGGAACACGTTGTCCATCTGCCATTCGTTGATCAGCAGGTGGTGATACTTTATCAATACCATTGAAAAGTTTTTCTTCATTCGAAATAGTTACAGTTATATCATCAAAGTTTTTCCATTGTTTAATCCTGGCATTATCAGATGCAGCACCTATATCTAACAGCCACCGCCAACTTTCTTTAATGGTATTGGCAGATTCCTGAACCTGGAAGAAACGCTGGGCACGACCTTCATTATTAACCAGAGTTCCATCAGCCTCAGCGAAAGTTCCTGCTGGAATTAGTACATGTGCATTGGCAGAAGTGGCATGGTGAGAATGATCCAACACGATTACGTTTTTGCAACGGAAAATAAACTTGTCAACTACTGTCTTGCTACTGTGCCGATAAAGATCATTTTCCATAATAATAACGGTATCAGCCTCTCCATTCTCTACCGCCTGAAATGCTGCATCCAATGCGTTGCCGCCCATCATGGCCAGTCCAAGCGAATTACACTCAGGCACAGTCAAGACAATCCCAACATTTTTATTTTTCTTATGGAGCGCCCATGATACATTGGCCGCTGCCTTCATAACCGATTCGCTTTGGCAAGAACTACCAGAGATGATCACCGGACGTTCCGCGCTAAGCAAGGCGTGAACTATTTGATTGGCTAAAACCCGTTCTGCTTCATTGAGATCAGTTACCTCTGGTGCAGTCAGATCCAATAAATGAGCAACAGCAAATCCCAGTCTTGCTATTTCTTCAGGAGCTGCCCGATAGGTACTTGTGGCCACGTCATCCAGCTTTGTTTCCGCAACAGTGGCAACGAACAATGGTCCTTTTTTATCCTGGATGACTTCCCGCACTGCCGCATCGTTCCAGGGGGGAACCGATATTTTTGCCGCCTCTTTCATTGGCTCTTGCTTTATGGATTGCCGGATGGCAAGTGCAAGCATGGGGGCTGTATTGGTGAGGTCTTCGCCCAGAATCAAAACAGCATCAGCCTTTTCAACTTCTTTCATTGAGGGTGTTCTTACCGGTCCATCTTTTAAAATGGCCAGGGCTAGCTCATCCAGATTTTGCTCCTGGGTAGATACACCCTGGTAAAAATGCGCCTTACCCACCAATTCTTTTAATACAAAATTGGATTGTAGTGATGCTCGTGGTGATCCTATACCAATGACATTTGAATTTTTCAACAGTGCTGATACTTCCGTAAGGATTTTCTCTCGATCAACCACCTGCTGATGAAGAATGGGTTGGCGAATACGGCCCTCACTATTGACAAACTCATAACCATACCTTCCCCGGTCACAAATAAAATATCCATTAATTTCTCCATGATATCGATTGGTAATCATGCGCAAATCTCCGTACCGCTCTCCGGCAATTATATTGCACCCCAGGCTACAGTGCTGGCAGATGGAGGGCGACATGGTGAGGTCCCACTTTCTGGTATAATGTTGTTTTAAAGTTTTATCTGTGAAAACCCCAGTTGGGCATACCTCAGCTAAATTACCACTAAACTCACTTTCTAGTGTTCCCTCTTCGTATCTCCCAAAATAAACATTGGCTTTCGAAGCGAAGACACCAAAGTCAGTACCCCCAGCATAATCATTGTAAAACCTGACACACCGGTAGCACTGTATGCATCGGTTCATTTCATGGTTAATGAATGGTCCCAGATTCTGATTAAGATGAGTTCTTTTCTTATATTGGAATCTCCTGTAGGCGTGCCCCGTCATTACGGTCATATCTTGTAGGTGACACGAACCGCCTTCATCGCATACAGGGCAATCATGAGGATGATTGGTCATGAGCCATTCAATTACACCAGCCCGGAATTCAACTGCATCCTTGTCAAGGATGGAAATTCTCTGGTTGTCGGTAGCGGGCTCCATGCACGACATCACGAGCCTTCCTTTTTTATCATCAGCGTCTTTGAAAACCTTAACGGCACATTGGCGGCAAGCGCCTACAGAACCAAGTGCCGGGTGCCAACAGAAGTATGGCAAGTCAAAACCCAGGCTGAGGCAAGTTTCAAGCAGGCTGTTGCCTGATTTGATTTCGTGTGGTTTATTATCGATGTATAGCGTTGCCATATTTATTTAGTAAGGGCATCGGTGTTCATTAATATGTGTTTCAAAATCTTCACGGAAGTATTTCAAAGCACTTTGCAATGGCTCCATGGCTCCGGGTGCCAAAGCACAAAAGGTGTGCCCAGGGCCCAGGGCTTTGGTGTGATACTCTAGTAACTCCAAATCCTCGTGTCTTCCCTGACCGGAATCAATGGATTCCAAAATTTTCTCTACCCAGGGAAGTCCTTCTCTACAGGGTGTGCAAAAGCCACATGATTCCTGTGCAAAGAAATGTTCAAGGTTCTCAACAAAACCAACAGGGCAGGTTTTGTCATCCAGTACGATCAGTGTGCCTGTTCCCAAGCGGCTTCCGGCTGCAGCTACAGAAGTATAATCCATAGGCACATCCATGTGTTCGCTCACTAAAAAATCCGTTGAAGCCCCTCCAGGAAGTGCTCCCCGAAACTTAAGCCCATCCTGCATACCCCCGGCATGTTCCTCAATAAGTTCTCGCATGGTTGTACCCATTGGCAACTCCCAGGCACCTGGTTTTTTTACTTTTCCACTTACACCGTATAGCTTAGTGCCTGCATCGCCAGTGTGACTCAGTTTTTGAAACCATTCTGCTCCATTGTTTATAATATGCGGAATGTTGCTCAAGGTCTCTACATTATTTACGATGGTAGGTCTCCCAAACAAGCCGCTCACTTGAGGGAAAGGTGGCTTAGACCTAGGTATTGCCCTTTTACCTTCTAGCGAATTTAACAAAGCGGTTTCTTCTCCACACATATAACGGCCCACACCAATGTGTAAGTGCATATTGAGATCGAAGCCGGAGCCAAGTATATTGCTGCCGAGATATCCTGCCTGATAAGCTTCCTGAATTGCATTTGTTATTACGGTTGCAGCCGTTTTATATGCCCACCGCAGGAACACAAAAGATTCATTGGCCTGAATAGCGTAGGCCGAAAGTATCATGCCTTCAATTAATTGATGCGGAGTGTTTTCCAAAAGTATTCGATCCTTAAAAGTACCCGGCTCCATTTCATCTGCATTCGCAATGAGGTACTTTGGTTTCGGTGCATTCAACGGAACAAAACTCCACTTCAAACCAGTATTAAATCCCGCCCCTCCTCTTCCTCTCAAATTGGATTCCTTCACCAGGGTCTGAACTTCTTTTGGAGTCATTTTCAATATTTTTCGCAACGCCTGGTAGCCACCAACTGCCTCATACTCCTTCAGGGTAAGCGGCCTTCCGTCTTTGCGAATATGTTGTGTTAAAGGTTTTTCCATAATTAACCCTTAACCTGTGTTACGTTATTAATTTTTAGCGATTTCATTGGCTATATCTTCAAGTCTACCCTACTCATATTTTTTTAAAATTTCATCCAGTTGGTCAGTTGTTACATTTCTGTATAAATCATTGTCAATCATAAATGCAGGTGCGCAATCGCAGGTACCCAGACAGCAATTGGGAAGTAAAGTAAATCGGTCGTCAGTAGTTGTTTCTCCAAGCGTTATCCCCAAGCGTTTGGTAATTTGCTGTTGCAGTTCTTTGTACCCCATTACCCAGCAACTAATGCTATCACAAAGTAAAATCACGTGTCTTCCCACAGGCTTACGAAAGAGCATGTTGTAAAACGTGGAAACAGCTTCCAGTGCATCAGGAGACATTTCCATATATTCAGCCACCTCACTCAGGGTCTCATTGGAAATCCACCTGCGATGGGACTGCACCACTTTCAGCGCTTCAATGCAGGCGGCTTTCTTTTCAGGCACATGATGAATGGCCTTATCTATTTCATATTTTTCTTCTGTTGTAAGCATTCCTAATTTTCAGACCATTTATAAATACTCATGTTTGGTTCGTTACAAATAATTTTTCTCTTACCGGTCAATATCTGCCAGCACATAATCCATGGCTCCTAAAATGCTAAGTAAGTCCGCCACGGTATAGCCACGACTGATGTACGGGAGCATCTGAATGTGAGCAAATGATGGCGTTCGAATCCGCATCCGGTAGGGTGATGTGTTGCCATCACTAATAGCATAATAACTGTTTGCCCCCTTGGCTGCTTCAGTACAAATCATTGATTCACCGGGAGGTATCACAGGCCCCCAGGTCACACCCAGAAAATGGGTGATAAGTGTTTCAATATCTTTAAGCGTATTCTTTTTAATGGGTGGAGTTGCTAAATGATGGTCAGATTTATAAGGACCTTCCGGCATGTTTTTCATACACTGCTCAATGATGCGCAGGCTCTGTCGCATTTCCTCTACTCGTACTGTAGCTCTATCATAACAGTCACCATTGTTTCCAGTTGGAATATCGAAATCAAACATTTCATATCCAGAGTAGGGACGCTTTTTCCGGAAATCCCACTCGAGGCCACAGGCTCTTAATCCGGCACCCGTTACCCCCCATTCAATGGCTTCATCTTGCGTATAAATTCCAATGCCCACAGTCCTGGCTTTGAACAAAGTGTTTCGAAGAACCAGTTTGTCATACTCTTTCAGTTTGGTAGGGAAATAATCAATGAATTTTTTCACCAAAGTTTCCCAGCCAATTGGAAGATCCTGGGCAACACCTCCAATTCTAAACCAGTTTGGGTGCATGCGATCACCACAAATGGCTTCCACCACATCAAATACACGTTCTCGATCGGTGAACATATAAAACACGGGGGATAACTGACCAACATCCTGCGCGAAGGTTCCAAACCAAACGAGGTGACTCGAGATGCGAAAGAATTCGCACATCATTACCCGGATCATTTGGGCGCGTTGAGGAACTTTTATTCCGGCCAGATTTTCTACGGAAAGCAGATAAGTCAGGTTGTTAATAACACCACCTAAATAATCGATCCGGTCTGTGTAAGGAATGTAGGTGTGCCACGACTGACGCTCGGCCATTTTTTCGGCACCCCGATGGTGAAAGCCTATGTCCGGCACTGCATCTACAATATCCTCACCATCTAATTGCAATACAATTCTTAATACTCCATGTGTTCCGGGATGTTGAGGGCCGATGTTGAGAAACATAAAATCCGAATCTTCACTATGTCGCGCCAGACCCCACTCCTCTGGTTTGAATTGTAATGCGGCTTGTTCACGATCCATCTTATCATCCAACAGCTGAAACGGCCCCATTTCTGTTGCCCTCGCTGGATGTTCCTTTCGTAGCGGATGCCCCTCCCATGTGAGTGGCATTAAAATTCTTTTTAAGTGTGGATGACCTTCGAATTTAATACCAAACATGTCATACACCTCGCGTTCATACCAGTTAGCATTGGCCCACAGATGGGTGGCAGTTGGAGCAACAGGGTACTCTCCCGCGAGAGCTACCTTAAGACGAAGAAAATCATTTCGCTCGAATGAGAAGAGGTGATAAACAAGGGTAAAATAAGTGGATGGATAAAGAGGATCTTTTTTGCGGCTGCGTTCATCTATCGCGGTGAGGTCATAAAAAAATTGAAATGGCTTTGGTAATTCAGTTTTAACAAAGAGTAGCACCGCTTTTAGTTTGTCCAACGGCAGCCATAGTGAGACTATATTGTCTTTAGTCTCTTGCTCGGTGAAGGTATCCCCACCGAACCGTAATCTAAGCTGTTCTGTTGGACCAATATTTGATTCCATGTGTAATGGATTATTTACTCTTTCCTGCTATTAATCACACATCGTTCTATATTTAATTTGCATACTTTTTCTCAACTCTAAATAACTACTAAATTTCATCCGGAGAACGAAAAGAAGTCATTGTCTTTCGTTGCTCATATTTTCTTTCTTTCATAGAAATTTCTTCGGGTTTAATCACGCCTTGATCACCAATTACCCAACTCAATGGACGTTTTTCTTTTCCAACGGACTCTACCAATAACAAAAGGCCTTCCATGAAAGCATCTGGCCTTGGTGGGCAGCCGGGAACATAAACATCTACGGGAAGAAATTTATCAACTCCCTGAACAACACTATAGATATCATACATACCTCCGGAATTGGCACATGACCCCATGGATATTACCCAACGGGGTTCCATCATCTGTTCGTGCAACCGTTTAATAATTGGAGCCATTTTTATAAAAACCGTTCCAGCAATGATCATTACATCTGCCTGCCGCGGTGTTCCACGAATTACTTCAGCGCCAAATCGAGCGAGATCATATTTTGGTGTCATGCTGGTAGCCATTTCAACAAAACAGCACGACAAACCAAAATGAAAAGGCCACATTGAGTTTTTTCTACCCCATGCCAGGAGGTCTTGTACAGTAGTGAGTACAATATTCTTACTGACTGCTTCTTCAAAAGACCCAATTCCTTTTACTGTTTCTGTTTGACCGGGTTCATTTAACCACCACTTCATACGCGAATTATTTTTTGTGGCAACTTCTTGTAGGCATCTATAATCTTTTTGCCATCCGGTCCGAAATCCAAAGCCCCATTCCTCCATTCATAAATCAGCACGACAACTAAAAGAATAATAAAAACCATTACGCCCACGTAACCATACCAACCCAATTCATTGAAGGCTATGGCCCATGAGATAATGAACATGGTTTCCACATCAAAAATTACAAACAACATAGCGATGAGATAAAATTGAGAGGAGAAACGAAGACTTGCAGTGCCCGTGTTCAGAATACCGGATTCATATGGTTCTCCCCTGGCCCTTTCTTTATGGCGCTGACCCAACAAATAAGATAAGCCAAGCATAACGCCAACCAAGCTTAATACGATGGCCCCGTAAACTAATGTTGGCCATAACTGTTCAATATTACCATTCGTTCCCTCCAAAATATGTTTGCCTCCGACAAACTATTATATGAAACAAAAAAATATATCTTCTTAAGTTTTCTGAAAAGCCATTGGGTTAACAACTTGAAAGTACCTCATTTATTTAAAATAAAAAATATTTTTGAGTTTAGTGGTTAAAAATTGTTGTTGAAGATTTAATCACTTAGATTCTTGAATGAATGCAACCTGAAATACAGAAAACATCCCTCAACTCAATTACCTTTGCCACTGTGATAGAAATTGGAAAATACAATGAATTAGAGATTTTACGTCACACCAGTGTAGGCCTGTTTCTGGGAGACGATTCGGGTGAGGAGGTGTTACTCCCCAATAAATATTGCCCTGAATACATAGAACAGGGAGATAAACTCAGCGTGTTTGTCTATCGCGATCATGAAGAAAGAAAGGTAGCCACTAATCTTACGCCAAAAATAATATTGAATGACTTCGCTTTATTAAAGGTGACTGCCATATCTAATGTTGGTGCTTTTTTAGATTGGGGACTTGAAAAAGATCTGATGGTTCCCTTCAATGAGCAACGGCAAAAAATGGAAGAGGGCAAATGGTATTTGGTCTACATGAATGTAGATAAGAAAACCGACCGGCTTTATGCCAGCAATAAGCTGGACAAATATCTTCAAAATGAATCTTTGACCGTAGCGGAAGGAGATGAGGTCGATTTGGTGATAATGCAAAAAACAGACCTTGGCTATTCTGTAATCGTAAACAAAAAACACAAGGGACTGATCTTTAACAATGAAACCTTCAAGACGATTAAAGTTGGAGATAAGCTAAAAGGCTTTGTTAAAAAGATCAGAGAAGACAATAAGATTGACCTCGCCCTTCAGCCTCTCGGATACGATAAATTCAACGATCCCAACTGCGAATTAATTTTAACTAAGCTACAGCACAACAAAGGCTTTCTTTCAATCGCTGATAACAGCTCACCAGAAGAAATTTATAGCACTTTGGGTATTAGCAAAAAGGCGTTTAAGAAGGCCATAGGCAGCTTATACAAGCAACGAAGAATATTAATCTCACCTGAAGGCATTACAATAATAGATCAGGGATAATATCCTCATGTTGTTTTCTTTAACACAAAGCGATAATAGAGTCGGTCTCCATTTATCAAATTGGTATGCAACCTTGAACCTACAACGCCTGCAAACTCCGCAAAAAGTTTTTGCCATCGCTCAGGCACCAGCCTCTTAATACGCGCTTTCTTCACGTCATCCTCTGCTTCCATTGCATTCACCACGTTTTGACTTATGTCTTCTTCTTCTAACAATTCTAATCCTGAATTAACCAATTGCCTTTTAAGCAAATCCATATTCTCCACACTTCGGAAATCTACAAGCAAAAGATATCCACCAGGCTTCAAAACACGCTTCACTTCGCTTAGAAATTTATCTACAGATCCATATGCATGGCAAGACTCTACATTAAGCAAAACATCTATGGTATCATCATTCAGTGGAATGGATTCGGCACTCCCCTGAATAAATTGCAGATTGGGTAAATTGTGAATTTTGTTGGCGAGGTCTACCGCACTTTGAGCAAGATCCAAACCCACATATGATTTTGGATGTAAAGTACCCGCTACATGTTTTGCTCCTCCCCCTCTTCCACTGCCCACTTCCAACACGAGTTTTCCTTCAACATCAGATTTTAATGCCAGGTAATGATACATCTGCAATGAATAACGCTGTACCTCTGGTGGAAGGGGTATATCAAACGGATCCTCGTTTGCGTTGGGCACATAACCATAGTTCATAAATTGCCATTCTTCAGCAGGAATTTTTTTAGCAAGAAGCTCATAAGTCACTTTTGCATTTAATCGTTTGAACCAGGCAAATCGCTTAAAGAGCTTTATTATAAATTTGATCATCCTAAGGAGTTTATTTGCCCAATATAATGGTATTCAACTTATACCCTTCCTCGTTATTGGTCAATTATTTTAATAGTTTTAGGATTGCTTTATTAATAAACAGCAAAACTTACAACAACTAAAACAATTAACCAATTCAACTTATGGATAGCTCTTCGCGCGGTGAATTCTCATCTTCATTTGGTTTTATAATGGCTGCTGCCGGTTCGGCCATTGGTTTGGGTAACATATGGGGCTTCCCTACACAAACTGCACAAAACGGAGGGGCAGCCTTTGTATTGTTATATCTCATACTTGCCTTTGTTGTGGGTTATCCCATACTTCTAGCTGAATTCACTATCGGTAGGCATACCCAATCGAACCCTGTGGGAGCTTATCAAAAGATTAAAGGCGGAAAACGTTTTGTCCCTATTGGTTTCTTGGGAATCACTACCGTAGGATTTATTCTAAGCTTTTACTCCATCATTGCGGGTACCATGGTAGCATACTTTGTTAGTCCTATATTAAAATTAGTTGGGTTACATCAAGCTGCAACCTGGGTAACTTCTCAGGGTGTGTCAAGTAATATCGTATTTGCTTCACTTTTCTTTTTTTTTACTGTATTAATAGTTGCTGCGGGGGTAAAAAATGGAATTGAAAAATGGTCTACTCGATTAATGCCCACCCTTCTGGTGATTCTGGTGGTTCTGGTGATTTATGTACTTACTCTCGATGGGGCTATGGAGGGACTGAAAGTTTATCTTCTCCCCGATTTCACTAAAGTAATGCATACCCAGTTGTTTACGAGTGCACTTGGTCAGGCATTCTTTTCTCTCTCTTTGGGTGTTGGGAGCATGTTGGTTCTAGCCTCGTACACAAGTAAAAAGGAAAATATTGTTCGCCTTGGATGGCTAGTAACCCTGAGTGATGTAAGTATCGCCTTCTTAGCGGGTCTATTGATCATTCCAGCTATGTATGCCGCTGCGGCATCTGGCACTCAAATTTTTGACGAAACAGGGAGCCTAATATCCGGACCCAACTTAGTTTTTCAGGTGCTCCCTGCCCTGTTCGATACAATGGGGCCAATCGGTATTGGTCTATCCATAATTTTCTTTTTTCTAATGATTATTGCTGCACTTACTTCCACCATTTCCATGTTAGAGGTTCCTGTTGCCTATGCCGTAGACAACCGTGGAATGAATCGTGCAAAAGCAAGCATTATTATTGGCGTGGTCTTCTGGGGCGTGAGTATGATCATTGCTCTCAATTTTGATTTATTATTCAATTTTGTAGTAAGTGCAACCACACAGTTTATCCAGCCGTTACTCGGTTTGTTTATCTGCATTTTTGTAGGATGGGTAATGAACAGAAATTCACTAATTGAGGAAATCAAACAGGGTAATCCTGAAGTAGCCAATTCATTGTTTATGAAAATATGGCCACTCTTTATTCGCTACGTCTCTCCTATATTGATTCTTATCATCCTTGCACAAGCTTTCTTATAAAAGAAAACCCCGGGATTAACCGGGGTTCCACAACCCGCTTCCAATTAAACCAACTTATTTAAACGTCACGACCAGGTTGCTCGTTTCCAATGGGTTGTAAGGGCTAAGGTTTTCCAAACGTGAGGCAAACACATCCCACTCTGAGCCAGGAGATACTCCTCCAGAAAGGAATCCTGCTTTGTTGTTAAAATATCCTGGTGCAGCAGTATTTTGTAAATACATGGCCAAAAGCGCAGGATCAAGGCCAGGCCACACCGTATTGATTTCATTGGTAAATACATTTTTGATGGAGTAATCTTTCAATAGCACATTTCGATCAGACTCATCTAAGCTACTGGGTGGCAACCCTACTTCAGCCACACCAATTTCTTTTGGATCGGATCCGGACGCAACAAACGCCCAATTAAATCCTGTATTACCGGCAAACAATATCGCGTTAGGATGGTTCGAGTTACCATATACATCCACCACATCCCCCTTCTTTCCGGCAAACATGTGGAGGGTGCTCATCGCATAGGGATTTTCCAATGGACTTGGTACGGAAAGGTTAGAAATAAATACTTCCATTTCAGCATCGTATCCTTTTGTGCTCACCTCAGTATAGTCGATTCTTATAATCCCATCACCCATTTCAGAATTATTATCTCTATCAATGTTGTAGGGCTTAAGAATCGAAATCCCCATTATTGGCCGTTCTTTGTTCCAAAATACCTGCATCGCCTTTCCACCATCAGGATTACCTTCAGATTCGGCATCAGTTACCGTGAGTTGATACTCCCATAATTTCCCTTCAAATTCCACATTTGATTCTACCAGGAGATTTTTTACCCTATTGTCGTCATCACTTGTATATGAAAGGCTTAGTATTCGGTCGATTTTATACTTGTGCAATCCTATGACAATTTCTTCCGCAATTTCAGCGGCTGCATCTCCGATAGCTATAAAATTTCCGAGATGTTCGTAAATGTCATTTCCCTGCAACGTATCATCATTGGTCCGGCCTGACAATCTACCCCCTTCGGCATTGGTTGCATGGGTAATTGATGAAGGTATTTTTACCCTTAAATTTTCCGGAAGCAAATCCTGTTGCGTGGTGACTTCAGGGTTTTCATCACAGGAAGTAACCAGAAACATCATGGCCATTCCCATAAATAATGCGAATGAAATAAATTTTAACCGTTTCATTTTTTTAGTGTTTTGTTTCATAATCTCTTTTATCGGGGATTTAGGCCCCTTTCACTATTAAAACCCAACAACTGGAGTTCACCCTTAGTGGCACCCCTCATATTTTTTAAAAATCTTCAATACGACCTGTTTTAAGGCTTTTCGGTAATAACAGTGGTGTCTGAAAGAACGGTAGAAACCGCAAAAAAGCCTATAGCCCCTTCACTGAGGTTGGTTGGAACATTCTCACGTTGCACGTCAAACGCACCTCCCCGCCACTCTGTTTCAGAAAGTGCAGATCGTAAAAATGCTTTGTACTCCGGGCTTACTGAATATTTTTTTCTAATCACTATAGTATTTACCGGAAACAAAAAATTTTCCTTGTCTGGTTTAAAAAGCGAATTGATATCTACCGTTTTTAAATCATAATAAATTATTCTTCCTTCACACAAAATTCCTGATTGACATTCAGGCGTATTTTTCCATGAAATATGATAATCAATGTAATTGGGGTCCGACCCAGAATCATTCAATTGCAATTGATACAACTCTTCACGCGCCTTGTTATATTGAAGTTTGTTCATAGGTTCTACGGGAACAGATGATGCCACAGCAAAAAAATTCTTTCCCTGATATTGAATTAATAGTGTGTACTTTTTCCCAAAAACAGCAGTCATTCCTTCAGTAAGATAATTCCCTGATCCCATTGGAGTTTCTAAAACAGAATATACTTTTTCGTTTCCTTCAAAAATAGAAACAATAGCACCTGATGCTGGTTTTGCTTCTCCATTCAGATTTTGATAGGGATGTGAAAGCTTTATTACATGACTCATTTTTTCATTAGTCAACACACCCTCTACAACCAACAAGTCGGAATCAATGGTTTTTAATGGTTTATCAAACCTTTCTTCTTTGCAGGAAAACAAGGTCATCACCAACAAACAAAAAATAAAACGACTCATCTCCATTTGAAGTTATAAGCAATTGCAGGAACAAATCGCAGCAAATAAAATTGAGTGCTAACCAGATTCTTATCCAATAAGTTAGAAGGAACTTTAAAGCTTCCGTCCTCTAGCTCTGTTTTACTATAATTAACAAAAAGTGCATTCTTTCTACCATAGAGATTATAGACAGAAAATGCCAGGCTATGTTTAAACCTGCTCTCTGGATTTTTATTCAGGTTTAAGGTAGCCGAAAGATCAAGACGGTGATAGTCTGGTAATCGATCATTATTTTTTTGGCCGTAGACTGGAACCTCCAATCCATTGAAATTATAAAAACTAACGGGCGAAGAAAAGGGGGCTCCGGTATAGTAACTCCAATTCATGCCAATATTCCAGTGTAAATTCACATCATAGCTCATTGTAATATTCACCTGATGTGGCCGGTCATAAAATGCATTGAACTCCCTTCCATTGTTCACCTCTGAAAACTTTCTTTTTGCTCTTGAATAAGAATAGCCCAACCATGCACGCATCCGGCCTTCTTCTTTCTTCATTTGAAATTCAACACCATAACTCTTGGCCGTCCCAAATCGCAGCTCCCGCTCCAGCAGCGGGTTAAGCAAAGTTTCCGCATGAGCCTCATAATCTATTTGATTATTCATTTTTTTATAATACGACTCTACCTCAAAGGAGATTCCTGTCGCAGGCAGATAACGGTAGTATCCCAACACCAGCTGATTGGCCGTTTGCGGTTTTATATTTATGCTGCTGGGTAGCCAGACTTCAAATGAGGAGAACGGACTGATGGAGTTTGTGATCAAATGAATATTCTGAACATTGTGTGAAAAACTTGCTTTAAAAGAATTATTGTCGTTGATACCATATCTTATCGACAGCCGAGGCGCTATGTTTTGATAACTCTTATACCTATCTCCTTTATTATAAAATATCGTATCAATGGGATTGCGGTTACCATCAAAAACAAACTCAAAAGCTTCACCCTCATTGGTCCATGTGGAAATGCGCAAACCATAGTTCAAACCCCAATGATCACCCCATCTGATTTCGTGATTCCCATACATTACGAATTCATTGGAATTTTTCACCGACACAATGGGTGGAATAGGTACTCCCTTTCTGCTTACATTTCCAGGGTTAAAATTGTAACCTCCAATTGAAATGCCAAAAGTAAATTCTTCATTAGGGTTTTTAAAATAACTAAAATCACTTTTCAAATTGACATTGGATACATGAGAGTTCCACTTGGTTTGATTACTTCTATCCGTGTGTAAAAAATAATCATACACTCCAGCAGCCACGGTAGTGTTCAAAAACAATCGTTTGGAGAAAACGTGGTTCCATCTAATGGTAGTAGCTCGGTTAGACCATTCAATGCCACTATTGGAAGTCAAAAACTTGTCACCCCCGTTATAGAAAGAAAAATATAATTTATTCTGTTGGTTTAAATCAAAATTAATTTTGCCGGTAAGGTCATGAAATTGAAATTTTTGTATATCATCATCAATCGATTCAAAAATCCATTTTACCCTTGATACCCTGCTGGAGAGCAGAAAGGAACTCTTGCCTTTTTTTATTGGACCTTCGAGACTAAGCCGGGAGCTTAATAGCGCAATATCACCGGAAAGGGCAAAGTGCTGGTCGTTCCCCTTTCTTGTTCTTACATCCATAATGGAAGATAAGCGCCCACCCAGGGAGGCAGGCATACTTCCTTTATACAAAGTGATATCGTTGACTGCATCGGGGATGATGGTAGAAAATAAACCCAACAAATGACTGGGATTAAAAATGGGAGCATCATCAATTAATATCAGGTTTTGATCGCGGTCTCCTCCCCGCACGTAATAAAAAGTAGAACCATCAGAATGAATTTTCACACCTGGTACCATTTCAAGGGACTTCACTACATCCGGCTCTCCAAAAAAGGATGGCTTCTCCGAAATAGTAGCTGGCCGCATATTGGATTTACTCACTTGTACCTCCGCTACTAATTGAGGCTCTGCGCTTGTAACAATAATTTCATCTAACAAAGCAGGGACTGCTTCCATGGTAATATCAAGAGATTGAGAAACCGTTAGATCAATTGTTCTGACCAATCTATTAAACCCGATATAAGAGAAAGAAACATCATATACCCCGGATGGCACTGTGAGTGAGTAAAATCCAAAAACATTGCTGGTAGTGCCTACTTTCAAATCATTAATCCAAACCGATGCGCCAATCAGTGCTTCTCCATTGCTGTTGTCTTTGACAAATCCTCTGAGTGTGGATTTTAGTTTTGCGATTTCAGCACTCTTTGCTTTGGGTCTTAAAACAATCTTTCCTTCAATCGTTTCATAGTCAAAAGCAGCAATAACAGACAACTCATCCAAGATTTCAGAAATCGTTTTTTTGATGGCGGTATAGGTTATTTTTTGGTCTGATGAAATTCTTTTGGGGTTGTAGGAAAAGGAGACGCCACTTTGTTTAGAAATATTATTCAGAGCATCTTCAAGTGGTATAGCCTTAAAGTCCACACTAATTTGAGTGGTAAGAACATCCTGGGCATTGGCGGAATTAAAAAATAATAACAACAGCATCAGGCTGCTGAAAAACCGGCAGATTTGGTTAACATTCTTGTCTGGTTTTAGCATCCAGCTCCAGTGATTTCTATTTTATTTCCTTCTTGATTATAGGTAAGGTCCAATGTAGACTGCAACACCTTGAGTACAGCCTCCAGTGATTGGTTCTCAAACGTAACAGTAACCTGACACTCCTTTGATACATCACCTGAAATAATAAACTCTACTCCATAAGTAGCCTGGAGTGTTTCAAGCACAGATTTTAAATTGGCCTTGTTAAAAATCAAACGCTTTGTCTTCCAGGAGAGGAAGTTGACATCAGTGTTTGGACTGCTCACCAACTCCATTTCTCTCTTTCTTAGTACACCTTTTTCACCTGCCTTCAACTCCACCGACTGATCCATTTCTCTTGGCGCCAATTTAACAAGTCCAGTTTCAACCACTACCTCCACCTCATTTCGTTGTTCATAGCTTTGAACGTTAAACGAAGTACCCAGTACAGTTATATCTGCTCCACTTGTACCAATTATAAATGGTTTTTGTTTATCAGGCTTTACTTCAAAAAAAGCCTCACCACGCAATTCTACCTCACGATTTTTTTTCGCAAATGAACTACGGACGGTAAGCATGGAGTTTCTATTCAAAAATACGGTGCTCCCATCGGATAGGTTAATCACTTCTGTATTTTCAGCAGTTTGATAAACCTGATCGCGTCCTTTAGAAACAAAATAATTGACAACTATTCCGGATGCAACTACCAAAAGTACGGCAGCGGCTATTCTCAACCATGCATTACTTTTTGCTTGAGGCTCAAACTGAATCGTTTTTTCATTTTCTTCTACTTTTTTCAAAAAATGACTCCACTCCTTTTCTACATCTATGCCTAAGGAATCACCAGCAGAAGGGTCATGAATTTTTCCGCTCAACTCATAAACCCGCTTGAACTTAAGATAGATTTGCTCATTTCCTGGCGCCAAAGCAATCCACTTCTGCAAGGCATCTTCCTCAGCTGCAGTTGTCTCACCACTCAGGTGCTTAGCAATCAATAGTTCTTCTGCGATATGGTTCTGATCACTCAATTTTTTCTTCTCTATATATTTAAACACCTATTATCCATCCTACCCTTACAGATTAAAAATAAAAAACAGAATAGAAAGAAAATTCGCCAGATGCTTTTTCATCACCGCCAGGGCTTTAGTCATTTGTGCCTCCACTGTCTTTACAGAAATCCCCATTTTTTCAGCAATTTCGGCATATTTTAAGCCTTCAAACCTACTCATTTCGAAAACCATTCTGCATTTTTCCGGCAACGTATTAATAGCCAACTCTATTTCTCTTTCCAGTTCCTTCACTTCCATACCAGGATCATTCGCTGCAATACTTTCTACCTGCTCCCCTTCCAGTGTTACATGCTTTTTCTGGTCCCGCAGGTAATTGAGGCTACGATTTCGTACGGCTGTATATAAGTAGCTTTTAAAATTGGTATCCTCCGGAAGCGTTTCAAATTTTTGCCACACCGCAATAAAAGCCTCGTGAACAACATTTTTTGATTCATCCAAATCTCCAACGTACTTCATGGCAAACCCACATAAAGGCTTAAATAAGTCTTTAAAAATACTTTCAAATATTTTTTTATTATCGCTGGTCAAGACACCCTTTTCAGGTAACAATATCGGGATATTACCATAAATTGTTGCCAATAATCAAGTAGGATTTCATCCAAAATCAATATGAAAAGCCGGAGAAAATTTATTAAGTCTGCCCTTACTTGATTAGAATCTTAAAAATGAAATATTGTATTCTGTTATTGTGGGTCTTTTACTTTCATGGCTATGCCCAGATTCAGGTGCATGAGGAACCCTTTCATCATCCTGTATTTTTAAAGTCAAGTGTTCGGATTCTTGATGTTGTTACACATCCAAATGATACTTCCCTCATTCACCAGCATAGCAATAATTACTGCTATGTAACCATGAATGGCGGGAAAATCTGGGTTGAAAACGAAGGTGAGGAAGGGCGAACGCTTGAGCTACCAACCGGATTTGTAGGTGGCTATTTTGATAATCCCAAACAACCCCTTGTACATCGGTTTGCCAATCGTTCAGATGATCTTATCCGCTTAATTGCTATTGAGAATCTTACTGCTGGTAACAATAAGGATTCAATATATCAACTTATGGCCAATGAGGAGGTGATCATTAATAATTCGTACTTTTTAATTACTAAAATCCCTTTATCCCCTTCAAGACAAATAGATTTTCACTCTCCACTTGGTACCGTAATAGTAAATCCAGACCAAAACCCTTTGTTAACAAGGATAAACGATAAACCCAAACCACTTGTTGACTGGGTATGGCTGGATGCCAAATCTCACACTTTTATTCGCAATACTGGGGCTAAGGAAGCCAATGCCGTATTGATTAGGCTAAAAATGCCTTGATCAACCTCATAAGTCAGGGCCTATTACCACGTGTATAAAAATATTATTCACCACATACTCTATATAGTATATTCGGCCACCTATTTAATCTATACCTATTTTTTTTATGAATTTCTTAAGAAGACTCGCTTTGATCACAATGGCTGCTTTGGCCTTTTCATCATCTTATAGCCAGATAAGCGGCACCAATCCGAATGTAAATGAACGGCCTCAGGCACAAGCTATACAATTGAGCAGCGATCCAGTAATTGATGGCGATGTGATCGATGACGAAGTCTGGCAACAGTACCCGGCTTTTGATGGTCTAAAACAAGTGAAACCCAATGCAGGCCAGCCTGCATCAGAAAAAACAGATATCCGAATTGGCTATACGGAGACTACTCTTTATGTCTCTGTGGTGTGTTATGACTCTGAACCTGAAAAACTGGTGGTGTCAGATGCCAGAAGGGATGCTTCTCTGGATGGCACCGATAGCTTTCTTTTCATTATTGATACCTATCATGATAAACAAAATGGCTTTGTATTTGGCACTAACTCTCTGGGTGTGGAATATGATGGACAAGTTGATAATGAAGGCCAGGGGAACAATAACAACAACAGACAGCAAGGTGGTACGGTGGGGGGCTTTAATCTAAACTGGGATGCTTCCTGGGAAGTAAAATCACAAGTAGGAGATTATGGATGGAGTGCTGAGTTTGCCATTCCTTTGCGCACTATTCGATTCGCATCTGGTAACGACAAAGTCTGGGGGCTTAATATTCAACGCAACATTCGTAAAACAAACGAGGTCGATTACTGGGCACCTTTACCCATTCAGTTCGACCTGAAAAGACTTTCGCTAGCCGGTGAGCTGACAGGCTTAAACCTAAAAAGTCCTGGTAACCTAAAATTCATTCCCTATGTTTTGGATAACATTTCAAAAGATTTTTCAACAGACCCCAGTAAAACCAAAAATAAACCAGATGTGGGTGCTGACATAAAATACAGCATTACCCCGTCACTCACCCTGGACCTTACCTACAACACTGACTTTGCACAGGTAGAAGTAGATCAGCAACAGATTAACCTGGATCGATTTAATTTATTCTTCCCGGAAAAGCGCCCCTTCTTTTTAGAGAACGCTGGATTCTTTACCGTGGGCAGCCCTGGTGAAGTTGACCTTTTCTTTAGCAGGAAAATTGGAATTGCAGAAACAGGACAAATAGTACCTATTCTTGGTGGAGCCAGGGTGTCGGGTCGGGTGAATAAAACAAATATCGGTGTGCTTAGTATGTTCACCGATGATGTTGCCATCAATGATTCGGTAAGTGTTAAAAAAAATAATTTCAATGTAGCAAGGGTCAATCAGCAGGTGGGCCAACGTTCTACCATTGGTGGCACATTTGTAAGCAGGGAAGGCAGAGGTGGAATAGAAGATGACTACAACAGGGTTTTTGCATTAGATGGAAAGCTGGGAATTGGAAATAAGGCTCAGCTATCGGGTTTCTTTGCCCGATCAAATTCTCCTGACAGTGTTAGCGATGGTAATTCATTCAAAATCCAAAGTCAGTACCAATGGGGTGGACTGGATATGAATCTTGCCTACACCCAGGTAGATGAGGGGTTTGACCCTCAGGCAGGTTTTCTTTTCAGAAAGGCTTTTAGAAAACCAGAATTTTTGGTTTTAAAAACTATCCGTATGAATGGTAAATTAGGCGGCATGCTGGAAATACGTCCTCACGTATCAGGGCGAGGTTTTTGGAATTTTAACGGATTTAAGGAAACTACTTTTCTACACTTTGACAATCACTGGGTATGGAAAAGCGGATTGGAAATTCACACCGGATTGAACTTTACCGAGGAAGGCTCTGAAACCAATTTTGATATACCTGGACTCGGCATCACCCTCCCTGCCGGTTCATTCCCCAACAAGGAAGCTCAAATTGTGGTGATGACAAACCCCAGTAAAAAATTCTATATCAATACGCGTCATGTAATGGGGGGATATTTTTCCGGTTCAAGATCTGCCCACAGTGGTACCCTTGGATTTAGGATCGGAGATCGATTTAATTCTGACGTTACATTTGCACACAATGACATTTATCTGTTGGAGAGAAATTTTGCCACGGATGTATTTGGTGCAAGAGTTGCTTATTCATTTACCCCTCGCATGACACTACAAAGCTTTTTTCAATACAACAGTGCCGCAGACATTGTTTCCGCCAATATAAGATTCAACCTGTTGGAGCAAGCCAATACAGGACTCTTTGTGGTGTACAATGAAATATGGGATGGCGGCAGTGTATTAAATAGAAGTTTCACGATCAAATACACTCATATTATTAATCTATTAAAATAAAAGGCACATGATATTTAGATCAATCTCTGTAATCGTTCTTATTTCGGTAATGGGTTGTTCTGGAAGCAAAGAAGAAATAAATGAGAAATCTTATCGACTAGGGGCCATTGGAGCCTTTGGAGAGGCCGTAAACGCTGGAGTAAAACAACTGGCCTTAAGCGCCACCCTTACTCCTGAAGAAATGGATGGATTTATTCGAGAAGCGGAGAAAGTTGCGGAAAAGAATAATGTGTTGCTTTACAGAGAAGCTGATTTACTTGTCACGGACTTATTTCCTGAAGATATTGCCAGAGGAAAGGAGGTCTTACTTATTTATCAAGGCACCACAAAAGATCAGTACCTTCAACTCAAAGCGGATAAGGCAGCACTTGTAGAGACCGGACATTATACAGGCAAAGAACGAGAAAAAATAGCCAGAAGGTTTGGGAGAATGCTGAGTTATTCTCCCCACAAAATAAATCAGTTGCTTGCAGAAAACACATCCTTCAGAACAATGAGTGACTTTGGCATTCAGGCTACCAATTTATTCCTCTATTATAAAGACCTGGATAAGGCCACTCAATTCTATACAGAGACTTTGGGCTTAGAATTATTATCGGACTATACTATGGCCAAAATTCTGAGGATAACCAGCGACTCATATATAATCCTGGTAGATGCCACCAAAGGAATGCACACCGCTGACGAACCCAAAACAGTTGCGCTTGCATTACTCACTAACCAACTTGGGGAATGGTACGATTACTTAAAAAAAGAGGGAGTGAAAATTAAGTATGATTACAAACCAAAAGAAGGTGGTGCACATGATGGATTTGTTGCCATTGATCCCGAAGGATATCTCCTGGAGTTTGAAACCTTCAAACAACACCCGGAAAATGAACTATTCATTCCCCAACTCAACAAGGCAGAGACAATAACATCCTCTACAACACAGAAGAACACGGTGCCCGATGGTTTGGGTTTCAATGCTACCATTACCTGGTTGTATTATAAGGACCTCCCTTCCATGGAGACATTTTATAAACAAACTTTAGGCCTTTCACTTATTGCCGATCAGGGTTGGGCTAAAATTTATCAATCCTCCAATAGCGGATACATTGGTCTCGTAGATGAAAGAAGAGGTATGCATAACTTCACGGAAAAGAAGGCGGTGAATGTATCTTTTATACTAAAAGATCTTGATGGTTGGTTTAAGTACGCAAGCGAAAATAATTCCTTTGAACTCCGTTCCAATGAAATCAGTATTGGCCCTGAAAAAAAATACCGTGCATTTGTCGGTTTTGATCCTGGAGGGTATTACATGGAGTTTGATACTTTCTATGAACACCGTGACAACGAAAAATTATTGAAATATTTGCGTACAGCTGAATTATAATTCAGTTAGAAGCATATTTAAAGGTCTAACCGATATGTTTTTAGATTTATAAAAGTCTCGGTCTCTGAATTAGAGTGCAAAAGTCTCATTTAGGGCAGGGTATTTCTTCCCTTGGGCATGATATCCTTTTTAGAGGATTCAGGAATAGAACAGTATCAAAAAAAATAAATTTTTACTCAATTGAGAAAGCAACGAAACATCAGCTTCCAGTTATGGAATTGTATCAGGCTGTTGCATATAATTATTTGATCGCTTGATCATTTCTTTCAATGATTGAGTTGGATCAGTTCCGTTTACTATGTTTCAAAACCACTGCTTCCAAATAGAATATCAAATCTTCAGCAATATTTTTAATGTGGTCTCCAACGCGCTCTACTTTTCTAATTGTTGAAAAGAGGAACAGCGCCTGTCTTATCATATGAGGTTCCTTCTGAACAAATTCGCTAATTAGTTTAGAAGCATTTCTGTTTATCTGGTTCAATTCAGCATCCTTTTGATATACTTTTCTGGCCAAAGTCGCATCCTTCTTTTCAAACGCTATTTTTATATCCCGGAGCATGGAAATTGCAATATCAAACATACTGTTGAGGTTGGTAGATACTATTAGCTCACTTTTTACCACTTTATTATATTCAACAACATAATCTGCAATTCCATCTGCATGATCACCAATTCTTTCCAGGTCCGAATTTATTTTTAATACGGCTATAACGAAGCGCAAATCAGAAGCTACAGGATTAAAAAGCGCAAATATATTTTCACAATCCCTATCAATACTTAACTCCATCGCATCCATTCTGGATTCATTGTGAATTACTTCTTGAGCGATTTCCATATCCATTTTCATATATGCTTCCTTCGCCTTTTGAAGCTGACCCATGGCCAAAGCAGTCATTTCAATAACAGCCTTGGTCAATTGTTTTAATTCTTCTTCTAACTGTGTCATGTATTTGAATGTTTGCTATTAACCAAACCTGCCACTGATGTAGCTTTCAGTTTTTTCATTTTTAGGATTTGTAAAAATTTGTTTGGTATCTCCAAACTCTACCAATTCGCCAAGGTAGAAGAAGCCGGTATGGTCACTTACTCTTCCAGCCTGTTGCATATTGTGGGTTACAATGAGGATTGTAATGTTTTGTTTCAATTCATAAATCAAGTCCTCAATCTTTGCTGTTGAAATCGGGTCTAACGCAGAGGCTGGTTCATCCATCAATATTATGGACGGTTGAACGGCTAATGTGCGGGCAATACAAAGACGTTGTTGCTGGCCGCCTGACAGAGCTAATGCATTCTTTTTCAGATCGTCTTTAACTTCATCCCAAAGCGCTGCCTGTCTTATCGATTTTTCAACCATTTCATCCAGCATAGATTTTTTATTAATTCCTTGTATTCTCAATCCATAAGCCACATTCTCGTAAATGGATTTTGGGAACGGATTTGGTTTTTGAAAAACCATACCTACCGTTTTTCTCAGTTCTTCAATTTCAATACCTTTTTTATAAATCTCTCTCCCATCAATAATAACATCACCCTCTTTTCGGAAATTGTCGATATAATCATTCATTCTGTTAAATAGGCGCAAGTACGTTGATTTGCCACATCCCGAGGGGCCGATCAGTGCAGTAACAGTATTTGCTTGAATCCGCATGTTTACATTCTGCAATACTTTTTTGTGTCCGTAAAACACGCCTACATTTTCAGATTCGAGTTTATAAAAATTCTGTTTGATTTCGTCTTGCATTCCTTTCGATTTCTCTTTTATCTCTGTCGTTATCATCAGTTGGTCACCTCAATAATCATTGATTTTTTCTTTGTGCTTTGTTCCTTATATAAACAGCAACACCATTCATTATAAACACAAAGCCAAGCAAAATAATAATAGCTGCTGCTGCATCAGTAATAAATCCTTGTTGAGGTCGAGACACCCAATTAAATATCTGTATTGGCAACACGGTAAATTCCTCCATCGGTGTTTTAGCAACAAATGGTACGTAAGCCAATGCTCCTATAACAATTAGCGGGGCAGTTTCTCCAACTGCCCTTGACAATGCCAAGATAATACCAGTGATTATGCTACTTGCCGAAGCAGGCAATACCTGACGATTTATTGTTTGCCATTTGGTTGCCCCAAGCGCAAAGGATGCTTCTTTAATTGTTTTGGGCACTGCTCTAATAGCTTCTCTCGTTGCAACAATAATGATTGGCAGAATTAAAAGAGCAAGTGTAAAACTGCCAGCTAATAAACTCCCACCAAAGTTTAATATTCTTACAAATATTTCCAGTCCTAAAATGCCATAAATAATAGATGGAACACCTGCAAGATTGGCTATGTTTATTTCTAATAGGTTGGCTAACCTGCCTTTTTTGCTATATTCTTCCAGGTAAATTCCTGCCGCTACACCGATAGGAATAGCTATGATGGCTGTTAGGCAAAAAATCCAAACTGTTCCCGTCCATGCAGTCAAAATACCTGCCTTCGCGGGAAATCGTGAGGGTAAACTGTTAATAAATTTCCAGTCTAATCTTTGAACTCCATCTATTAAAATATCGATGATAAAAATTGCCAGAACAACTAATCCCGATAAGGTACAAACAATGCCAAAGTACTTTAACAGTTTGTCTTGTATTCTATTCCTGGTAGCATTATTCATATTGGAGTTTAAATTTTTTGTTTATCCAAAAACTGATGCTATTTAAAATAAAAGTAAGGACAAACAGCGCTATGCCTGCTGCAAAAATGGTGCTGTGCTCCAATGAGCCAAATGGCACATCGCCCGAACTCACCTGAACAATGTATGCCGTAATGGTTTGAACAGAATCAAGCGGATTAAAGGTTAAGCTTGGCATTTGCCCCGCTGCAATAGCGACTATCATTGTTTCGCCTATGGCTCTAGAAATAGCAAGTATTATTGACGCAGAAATCCCAGATGATGCAGATGGAATTGTTACTTTAAACACCGTTTGAAGGCGGGTGGATCCCATACCATAGGCTGCTTCGCGCAAAGATTTTGGGACAGCGTGTAATGCATCTTCACTCATGGATGATATAAAGGGAATAATCATTATCCCCATTACTATGCCTGCCGACAGAGCGTTAAATCCAGACACCCCAGGAATAATCTTTTGCAGAAAAGGGGTCACTACCATTAGTGCAAAGAACCCATAAACAACTGTTGGTACAGCTGCCAGGAGTTCAAGCAATGGTTTTATCATTTTTCGAAACGATTTTGGCGCATATTCACTCAAGTAAATAGCGATACCCATTCCTATTGGAAGTGCAACCGAAATAGCTATGACAGTAGTGAGTAACGTTCCTGCCAATAAAGGTAAAATGCCAAAGTGTTTTTCAGAATATAGCGGTGTCCACTGAGTGTCTGTCAAAAAGTCAACCAAAGATATTTTCTTAAAAAAAGAAATTGCTTCTATAGTTAAGACCAGAATTATGCCTCCAGTCGTTAAAACCGTGACCAGAGCACACAATAGCAGTCCACTTTCTATTATGTATTCCTTTGCTTTTAACATACTCTAAAATGCAGGAACCGGTCCCTTTTCAGAAAACCTTGTCCCGTTAAATTAAAAGAATTACTTAATCGAAAGTGCATCGAGTTGCTTTAATGCGTTACTATACTCCGCATCTGATAATGGAATGTATCCTACATCTTTTGATAGTGTCAGAGCGTTATTAATATAGAATTTCACAAATTCCAATATTTCTTTTCGTTCGGCTGATTTTGTATTTACGTAAATATATAGTGGTCGGGCAAGGGGTGAGTAAGTACCATCACTGACCGTCTCCAATGAAGGAAGAACGGCACCCTTTCCGTTGTCAACACTTATTAGCTTTAGCTTGTCTTTATTCTCAGTGTAATATGCTAACCCAAAATAACCAAGTGCGTTTTTATTGGTACTGATACCCTGAACTGCTACATTATAATCTGAAACCGCATTGTAATCTGAGCGACTTGCCCCCGATTCCCCCACTATTTCCTCTGTAAAGAAATCGTAAGTTCCATGAGCGGTGCTTGGACCAAATAGCTGGATTTTTTCTTCCGGCCATTCAGCACGGAGATCGCTCCATTTTTGCACGCTACTATTAGGTTCCCATAGTTGCTTTAATTCTTTCGCAGTGATGGTCTCCAACCATGTATTCTCTTTATTAACCACAATGGCAATACCATCAAGCGCTATTCTTATTTCGAGGTATTCTATATCATTTTCCTTGCAAGCATTTACTTCCCTTTCTTTGATCGCCCGTGAAGCATCCGAGATGTCTGTTTCTCCCCTTGCAAATTTTTTAAAGCCAGCGCCTGAACCCGATGATCCAATTGTTACCTTGACTTTGGGGTGAATCGTTCTGAATTCTTCCGCTACGGCTTCCGTAACCGGATAAACGGTGCTGGAACCATCCACCTGAATAGTTCCAGATAGTTGTTTATCGTTTGCTTCAGCATTGTCATGTTGTCCGTTATGGCAAGCGGCAAGGAGTAGCCCTGTACCTATTGCTATCACTGATATTGTTTTTATTTTCATTTTTTCAAAATTTATCTGGTTGTAAACTTAGGGCGAGCATGTTAAGCCTACCTTAAGTGAAGTTTAAGTTTTAGTTATTCTTCTTAATTAAAAGGCCATTTCTACCTGGAACCGAAATAACAATTCATCATCTTTGCGCTCTTCCCGAATGAGGGAGAAATCACTTTGCACTTTCAAATTATGACCTACGATGTATTTTGAAATACCAGCAGTGTACTGTGATATTCCATTATTAGTTGTTATTCTCTCAGGAGTAACAAGCGTATATCTTCCGGCAATCTCCCAAGTATTCTTAAACAAATACCCCAACTGTGTATTAACGGCTGTTCCTGTATAAAATGATTCTACAAAAGCTCCGCTTGTATCTACAATAGTGGGAGAACCATTTGAAACAGTCTTGTTTGCATATTCAGACATTAAAGAGAAACCTTTATACTTAAACATCATATCCGCGAAAACCGTTGACAGGTTTCTGGTTTGAGATAACACATTCCCTAATTGTCCTCCTGACTTTACCGCTTTATCGTTATAATCGTACGTAATTCCTAAAGCCAGCTTAGGCTTTTCTTCTCTTTTCAAATCACTACTGAAATAATCCCCCTTACTTGTGAAACTACCAAAGGGAAGTATTTCTAACCTTCCGGTATAATCGTTCCCAACACTTGAACCCGTAAAGTTCTTTCCCTCACCAATGGAAACAGATCCAATCTCTCGTATCACCATATTACCAAGGTTAAAATGATGTCTGAGTTGAACCCCCTTATCTCGATCGATGGTGAATTTGGAATTTAACAACGACCGGTCAACAAATTGAAGTTGTTGTGATGAAATCACCCGCTCTCGGTTTCCAGGAAGCTTGGTTTGCCCAAACCATAAGTAAAAGTTACCGGCAAAATTCCACTTCACAACTGCATCCAACACCTGACCGCTCACTACGTCAAACTCCATTTTATAGACTAGCTTTGGAGAAAAGGCAAAACCATCAAATTTGAGCCGCGCCCTTCTTAAATAAAACTTATCAGTAAATGAAGGGTCGGCTGTTTTTATATACTTCCCCTCAAATCTGTTTTGCATACGGATACTGAACTTCATGTAAAAGGAGGAGTCTTTTGCTAAGACTTGGATGCCCTTTCCGAATTTATTATTTGTAATGTCTTGGCTTTTAGCGTTAATGAAAATAAAAGTCGCTATGGTAAATAAGTAAATTTTACCAGCATTTTTAAGATGCTCGAAGAAGCAAATACTACTTCTGTATTTAGGTTCATTTTGGTAATCAGTGTTTTCATTTTTAATCTTTTTTGGCTTATTCATTAACAGCTTGATTTAATAAATTATTCATGCTGCAAAACAAGCGTTCCTATATTAAGTTAATCTGAACATCAACTTAAGTTTTTCTTATTTTTTTTAAATGGAATTATCATAAAGTTCAATAGAGCTTTTAAGCTGTAACGATTATATGATTCAAGTACTATGAGTTGTTGGTAAAAAGAGGCAGTAAATATTAACGATAACTTAAAGTATAGATAACTTGTAGTTTACACGGAGACATTATCTTTGTAGTGATTTATGGAAGAAAACGTAATTAAAATTCTTGTAGTCGATGATGAACCCGATATCCTTGAATTCATCAGCTATAATTTAAAAAAAGAGGGGTATCGGGTGAGCACCGCTAAGGATGGCATGAAAGCAATTCAAGTTGCTCAAACAGATCCTCCTGATTTAATCATTTTGGATATTATGATGCCGGGGTTGGACGGGGTTGAGGTCTGCCGGAAACTTAGAGACTTGCCCCTCTTCAAGAATACCTTGATTATATTTCTTACTGCAAGAAGTGAGGATTATTCCGAAATAGCTGGATTTGACGTAGGGGCAGATGATTATATTGCAAAACCCATCAGGCCACGTGTTCTTATTGCCAGAATTAATGCTTTATTAAAAAGAAAACATAGGGAAGAAGTGCATGAGCAGGTGCTTACTCTTGGCGATCTTTCCATTGACATGGAGAAGCGGACTGTTGGTTTAAAAGGGAAGACCATACACTTACCAAAGAAGGAATTTGAATTGCTTTGCTTATTGGCATCCAAACCTGGAAGAATTTTCACAAGGGATGAGATATATTTAAATATTTGGGGTAGTACTTTGCAGGTGGGCGATCGAACCCTGGATGTACATATTCGTAAGCTACGTGAAAAAATCGGGGAAAAATATATTAAAACCAGTAAAGGAACCGGTTACGGAATAGACTTTTAGTAATTCATAGCAAGATGATTCATGAAAAATGCAACCCCAAGACAAGTTTCAATTATTGCTTCTGTCATAATTTCCGTTCTGATTTTCTTTGCCTGTCTTGGAATCAAATGGTATGTGCGTGATGAATTTAAGGATTATTTAGTCCTTCTTATTCCTATACTTGTTTTTATAAGCTGCTATTTTGTTTTTTTCACCTTACTACAAAAATTTATTTACAGAAGGATTAAATTGATATACAAAATCATCTATGACTTGAAGTCTCCAAATAAAATGAAGGCTGGCGCCACGCAAATGAACGGTAATGTGATACAAGACGCAGAACTTGAGGTGCTGCAATGGGCAGAGGCAAAAAAACAAGAAACCGATCAATTAAAAAAGATGGAACAATACAGGAAGGAATTTCTCGGCAATGTGTCCCACGAACTAAAAACACCTATTTTCAATATACAGGGATTTATTGAAACACTTATTGATGGGGGCATAAATGATGAAGCCGTTAATATGGATTACCTCCAGAAAGCCGCAAATAATATTGAACGATTAAATGCTATTGTAGAAGATTTAGAGTTGATCTCAATGATTGAAAGTGGTGCGTTAGACCTTACATTAGAAGATTTCAATATTTGCGAGTTGGCAGGTGAGATATTAGATTCATTAGAAAAACAGGCAAATGCAGCTAATATTTACCTTGGCTTTAAAGAGGGTTGCAGTGACAGATTTATAGTTAATTCTGATAAAGAAAGAATTAGGCAGGTTCTGATAAATCTAATTATTAATTCTATTAAATATGGTAAGGAAGGTGGCGAAACCTTGATAGGTTGCTATGATATGGATGAACATATACTTATAGAGGTGTCTGATAACGGAATAGGAATAGAGAAGAAACACTTACCAAGATTGTTTGAACGGTTTTACCGGGTAGGCACTAATCGTTCCAGAGAACAAGGGGGTACTGGGTTGGGATTATCCATTGTCAAACATATCATTGAAGCACATAACCAAACAATCAATGTAAGAAGCACAGTAGGTGTGGGCTCCACTTTTGGGTTCACATTGAAGAAGGCATAATTGCCTACATGGCTAACTTGTCATTGAATGAAATACAAGATGGAATATGATTTTTTCTTTTGCATCACAACCATCAACAACGCTAATTCTAAAACAAGTAAAATCTTATTCATCATTGAAATGATTAATCTCTCTTAATTTTAAAATCCTTATATGTTTTATTGGATTGTCCGATCACCTTCAATTCCTCTACCTTTGCTTTAGCTGGTCCGTGCTTACTCCATTCAATCATTTTATTGAGAATTTCTTCCTCTCCTTCGATTTCAGCATATACCGAGCCATCCTCTTTGTTTTGTGCAAAACCAACAACCCCAAGTTCTTTCGCTTTGGCCCGCATAGAAGCCCTGTAGAAAACACCTTGCACAATTCCGGTTATTTTTAACTGATATGACTTAATCATTCTCCTGTTCCTTAACAATTGATGCTCCTGAGGAAGTTCCTATTCGGTCTGCCCCAGCATCCAACATTTGTTTTGCTTGCACATAATTCTTTATACCTCCTGATGCTTTGATTCCTATAGTATCTGGAAGGCTTTTTCTCATCAATCGTATATGATCCACGGTCGCTCCTCCTTTGGCAAAGCCGGTTGAAGTTTTAACAAAATCAGCTCCTGCGTCAAGGCACATTTCACATGCCTCCACAATCTCCGCATCTGACAGATATGCTGTTTCAATAATAATTTTTATTATTTTTTGTTGATCATGAACCAACTTGCTTGCTTTCGCCAATTCAATCTTTGTCCAGGGCAAACCTGATTTAAAAGCGCTAATATTCCAAACCCAATCAATTTCGTCCGCACCATTATCCACTGCCCGCTTTGCTTCATCTAATTTCGTTTCTGTCATCTGATACCCCATAGGGAAGCCTATAACAGAAATGAGAGAAGTCTTGGATGTTCCCAATTCGCGTTTTGCACGCTTTATCCAAAACGGAGGAACACAAATACCAAACAAATTAAATGCAGCAGCTTCAGCAACCAACTGGTCAATATCGTTTACCGTTAATGTAGGGCTAAGGTTAGTGTGCTCAATTACTGAAGCAATATTCATACTACCAGACTGTCCTTAATGTTTAATCCCACACACTTTACAAAATTTCTGCTTTCCCTGAGGGCGGATTTTGGGAGGGCGTTTATGGCCAAAATAAGGAGGCAAAGATTTATCTGCCTTTCGATCACCATTAAAATTTTTCTCATCTTTTTCTCTTTGCTTCCAATTCTTCTCCATTCTATCCTTGTACTCATTGCGGGCTTCATAAGTTGCCTCAAACTTTTTTTTCCGCTTTGCGGACTTCGGCACAAAATGATCTTCTGAGTAATTAGGACCGATGGAATTAGGCTGTTTCTCAATAGGCTTTTTCTTCTGCGCCATAACGGTACCTACTGAAAAGAACAAAATAAAAATGATGAAGACCTTTCTATTCATTTCATAAAGGTAAGCATCTGTTGGCACTTATGCTGAGTTAGTACTCCCTAATGCCTGATATGGCATTCATTACAATAGCGCATTTTATGTGGTGGCCTTTTTTTTGGCTTTCTTTTATGTCCAAAATAAGCCGGATTTGAATATTGTGGCTTTGATAACTTTCGTAAAGTTCTCTGCTTATCCCTGGCAGCCATCTCTACCCTCTTATAAAATTCATATTGGGCAGTGCGAGTCACCTTCGTTTTTTTTGATTTTGCTGCTTTCGCTCGCTTAGGAGAATAAAACTTACTATAGCGCTCTGAACGCTTTGGCGAAGGATCCAAACTTGTTTGAGCCAATGCAAATGAACTCACCAGTGCCAACAAGACAATGAAAAATGGTCTTAGTCTTTTCATACTAAGCCTTCTAACGCTAGAAAATAAAATTTATTTTCTTTTTACTCGATTTTGGTTGAACCAGATGTGATGCGCCTATTTCTTGTTGCAATATTTATCAATAGAGAACCTGGCCTTTTCATCACCAAATTCAACTGCCTTTCGCCAATCAAAACAAGCCTTGTCCTTGTTTTTCATTTGATAATAAAAATTTGCCCTTACCTTATAGTAGGTGGCATTACTGCGGTCAAGGTCTATTGCTTTATCCAGATCAGCAATTCCTGCAGCGAGGTCCCCCTTGCGTGCTTTACTATTTGCCCTTCCATAGTAGGCAACTGCATCTTCTGGATTGAGTTTGATCGCTTTGGAGTAGTCCAGTACAGCCGCACCAAAGTCACCCACTTCCTCTTTTATTACGGCACTGTTGTAAAACAAGTTCGAGTTGCCTGGGTATAATAATTGTGCATTTTCTAAATCACCAATTGCCTTTTCCAATTGACCAAGCTCGACATAAGCACGCGCCCATTCCAAATAAAATATTACTGAACTTTCACCTTCATCTTGTGCCTGATTGAAGGCTTGTATCGCGGGTTCAAATTTTTTCATGGCAGCTAGGCACCTTCCTTTTTGAAAATAAAAAGAATGCTTTTCTCCACCTATTGTATAATGAGCGCTGCCTTTGGCAAGTGCAGTATTTACCTCATCCAAGGCCCCCTGATAATTCTTCAATGCGTATTTTGCTTCACTAAGTACTCCCCAATCGGGAGTCTCAAAACTTCCTAACGCATTCACTATAGCCAGGTCAGTAATAATGCGGGCCCAATCTTTAAGCAATAAATTCGCGGCCACTCTTCCTCTATAGGCCAACGTGTTTTCAGGATTGAGTTTAATCGCAAAATCAAAATCCACAATTGATTCTTTAATCAAGCCGGAAGCTACTTTAGAGTTACCACGATTGATATAAACCAGCGGATCGGTGTAATTGAGTTCAATAGCTTTGCTATAAGCATCAATAGCCTGGCTATAATTTTTCTTTTCTTGTTGTGCCTTGCCAAGATTAAAATATACTTTGCTATTCTTACTGTCTAATGAATCTGCTTTTTGCAGGTATGGAAGACTTTTCTTGAATTCAGTTTTGTCTGCATAAGCTAATCCGAGTGCTTCGTAAACTTCCAGTGATGACTTTTCAAATTTTAAAGCTTTAGTTAGATCCTGAATAGCAAGATCTGAATCTCCAGAGAAGTATGCAGCAATCCCTCTTGACTTATAAAGTTCACTTTCTTTCTCGCCCGCTTTTTCTGCTTCATTCAATTGAATAACTGCATTCTTATATTGATGTTCATCAAAATAGAGGTATCCTAAATAAAGATGTGCAATACCATCTTTGAAGCCTAAAGATGTTGCCTTAATCAAAAAATACTTTGAAGCCTCCCATTCTCTAAATTGATATTTACATATACCTATAAGACCATATACCAGTTCGTCACTATTCTCTTTTACCTTATCCAAATCTTCGGCTGCTCCTTTAAAATCATTTAATCTGAATTTGGCAATACCACGATACTTATAAATCTCATTATCGTTGAAGCCAGAATTGATCAGTTTGTTAAATTTTTCCAGCGCTTCAGTGTAGGCACCCTTGTTCAATATAGCTATGGCCGATTCATAATCGATTTGACTTGAATTGGCGGTTTGCGAATAGGTGATTTGAAAGGTCAGAAAAAGAAAAACGGTTAATAAAGAATGTAAAGTCACTTTCACCATAAAATAACAATACTATAGAAAGATAAAACTGTTGGCGAAATCTGAAGTTGGCGAAATAAGAATGGGTCTATTCAGTAAAAACTGAAATCAGGTAATAAATTATATAGGCAACAGCTACAGCTACCATCAAATAACCAAAGATTTTTGCCCTTTTGTAGTAGCCTTTGGTTGATACTCCTCTGTTTCGATCTCTTGATGTCATTAAGTTGCCTCAATAAAAAAACGAACCACAAAATAAATTACCATGCAAAACCCGAGCATAATGCCCAGAACCCTGGCTCGTTGCATATAAAACTTCATCGGGAACATTTTCATAACTATGTGATTAGTATATATTTAGCCCCAAAATACGAAGAAAAAGTTGAAAACGAACCTAAATTCAGATAAAACGACCAAAAATGATGTCCAATGACATTAAAACCTCTGGAATTCAAGATTAATTCCAACCCACGAAGGTTTACCTAAACTATGTTTGCCCTTTGCCTATGTGGATAAAAGACTTACTAGGGTATGGACTCATCAGAACATGAATTCCTAAAGTTATTTAGGCAACATCAGGTTTATGAATCCAACTAACCCCATGCTTTCTATGTGCATATGTGGTTAAAAAACTTACAAGGAGATTGAAAACCACAACTATTTACATGTGAATGACTTCACCATAAGCTGCTGCAGTTGCTTCCATTATGGCCTCACTCATGGTAGGGTGAGGGTGGATCGTTTTGATGATTTCGTGTCCAGTTGTTTCCAATTTGCGTGCTGCTACTGCCTCTGCTATCATTTCGGTCACATTGGCTCCTATAAAATGAGCGCCAAGCCATTCACCGTATTTTGCATCATAGATCACTTTGACAAACCCATCCGTTGCACCTGCGGCCTTAGCTTTTCCTGACGCACTGAACGGAAACTTACCCACTTTGATTTGATAGCCCGCTTTCTTGGCTGCCTCTTCGGTATAACCCACTGATGCGATTTCCGGTGAGCAATAGGTACACCCCGGAATGTTATTGTAATCGATGGGCTCAGGGTTTTTTCCAGCAATTTTTTCTACACAGGTAATGCCTTCTGCTGAGGCCACATGTGCAAGTGCCTGGCCTTTTACAATATCACCTATGGCGTAAACCCCTGGTACATTGGTCTTATAAAAATCATCCACAATCACATGACCCTTTTCAGTTTTTATACCTACTTCTTCTAAGCCAATGCCCTCCAAATTGGTGGTGATACCCACAGCCGACAACACCACATCACACTCCACTTTAATTTCACCGCCAGGTGTTTTCACTGTAGCTACACAGCCTTTACCCTTAGTGTCTACTTTAGTCACTTCCGAGTTGGTATGAATCTTTATTCCCGATTTCTTAAAGGATTTTTCAAGTGCTTTGGAAACTTCTTCGTCCTCTACCGGCACTATACGAGGCAAAAATTCTACCAGTGTAACTTCTGATCCGATAGCATTATAGAAATAAGCAAATTCCACCCCGATGGCCCCTGAACCTACTACCAAAAGGCGCTTTGGTCTATCTTGCAGAACCATCGCCTCTCGGTATCCAATAATTTTCTTACCATCAATTTTTAAGTTGGGTAGTTCGCGAGAGCGCCCACCTGTTGCAACAATAGTATGCTTCGCTTCGTAATCAGTTTTCTTGCCTTTATCATCTGTTACTTCAACCTTTCCCCCTTTTTTCAGTTTCGCAAATCCGGGGATATGGTCAATCTTATTTTTCTTAAACAAAAATTGAATTCCCTTACTATTGCTATCCGCTACATTTCTGCTTCTCTTCACCATAGCTTTTAAATCAGCCTTAGCGTCCTTTATGGTGATGCCGTAATCTTCCGCATGTTGCATATACTCAAACACATTGGCACTTTTCAATAAAGCTTTGGTTGGAATACACCCCCAGTTAAGACATACACCACCCAATTCAGCTTTCTCCACCACACCTACTTTCATTCCCAATTGTGAGGCTCGGATTGCAGCCACATATCCGCCAGGGCCACTGCCAATGACGATCAGATCATATTTAGACATAAGAAAGATTTTTTAGAATTCGGCCCAAAGATAAAGGCTGATAGGGCAATAGTAAAACTAAATACATAATAGTCAGTCATTCTTTCAATTCGCAGTATTTAACACAGATTATGCATTAAGTAATATTTAGAGAAGCGCATATTCTGCCCAAAGGACTGACGGTTTAAATCATTTTTTGCCAGAAATCTCTATTTTTGATCAAATCAGGTAAAGAATACACCGAACCACACTCATTATGAAACTATTAGAAGGAAAAAATGCACTTATCACAGGAGCCTCGAAAGGGATAGGAAGGGCAATTGCCATCAAATATGCAGAACATGGAGCCAATGTGGCTTTCACCTACCTCTCCAGCGTAGAACAAGGCCAGGCGTTAGAAAGTGAACTGCAAGCCAAAGGTATAAAAGCAAAAGGTTATCGGTCAGATGCATCGGACTTTGCGCAGGCTGATAAATTGATTAATGATGTGGTTGCCGATTTTGGTTCAATCGATATTCTCGTAAACAATGCAGGTATTACCATGGATAATCTGCTTTTGCGAATGACCGAAGAAATGTGGGATAAAATCATGCAGGTAAACCTCAAATCTTGCTTCAATACCGTTAAGGCGGTAGCAAAGCCAATGATGAAACAAAAGGGGGGGTCCATCATCAATATGACTTCTGTGGTCGGACTAAAAGGAAATGCAGGTCAGGCCAACTACGCTGCTTCAAAAGCCGGAATCATTGGTTTTACCAAATCAATCGCGCTCGAACTGGGCTCACGTGGTATTCGATCTAATGCGATTGCGCCCGGTTTTATAGAAACAGAGATGACAGAAAAGTTAGATGAAAAAACAGTGCAGGGCTGGCGAGATGCAATTCCACTTAAAAGAGGCGGGCGCCCCGATGATGTGGCTGATGCCTGTGTTTTCCTTGGATCTGAAATGTCTGCCTATATCTCAGGTCAGGTATTACAGGTAGATGGTGGCATGCTCACGTAATTTATGGATCCCCTACAGGGCATTATAAAATCCATACAAGATACCTATAATGGAGATCCCTGGCACGGACCCTCCATCAAGAAGGTACTCTCCGGAATTCCTCCAGAAAGGGCAGACTCACAAATTAGTGATGGTCATTCCATCATAGAACTTGTCCTTCACATGGTGGCCTGGCGAAGTTTCGTTGTACACAAATTGCAGGGGGATAAAGATTTCGATATTAATGATGAAACCAACTTTCCCAAAGGAAAAAACTGGCATCAGGCACTTGAAGAATTAGAGGAAAGCCAGCAGCAATTATTAAAATCCATTGCCTCTTTCGAGAAGCAAAAATTACAAGATATGGTTCCTCATCGAAAATATTCTTTTAATAAATTATTGCACGGCATCACCCACCATGACCTCTATCATCTGGGTCAGATTACAATGATTATCAAACAGTTCTAACCATTTCCTAACAGTTAGTAGGTCGCTGCTTTTTCCCTATTGTATCTTACGGGGATTAAAAATTTTATCAATATTTTGGAAACTCTACTAAACTGGTATACGTTTGTGTCATCAAGTCGAGCAAGCAGTGTCTGCTTAATCGATTTATAAAGAAGCGCTGAGAGACAGGCTCTATGAAGCGCTAGCAACCTATTCAGTTGAAATAAGGTGCTAATTCCTGATCCCGACAAGTGTTGGGAGAATATAAAACGATTAGTAAAATGAAAAACTCAAATTCATTCGCAAACCAACAGGAAGTTTTATCCGGTTCATTAGCTCGATCCATCCATTCTATTATTTGCACCCCCTCGATTATGCGTTGCACAACGATGTGTACGTGCACGAACTGTTGCTGCTAATTCCACACAAGAATACTCCTCAGTAACAAATCGACTCTGACAAGTCCTGTCACTGTTGTATTCCCACTATTCCGTTTTCATTTTTTTAATAACTATAAACAATTATTTACTATGTCAAATTATCGATTCGAAACGCTTCAACTTCATGCCGGGCAAGAGGTTGACCCCACTACCCGATCTACGGCTGTACCGTTGTATCAAACGAGTTCTTACACCTTCAAAAATTCCGAGCATGGCGCCAATCTTTTTGGACTAAAGGAATTTGGAAACATTTATACGAGGATTATGAATCCTACTACGGATGTATTTGAGAAGCGGATTGCTGCTCTCGAAGGTGGTGTAGCCGCTGTTGCCGTTGGCTCAGGGCAGGCCGCCCAATTCATCGCATTGAATAACATTCTTCAGGCAGGCGACAACTTTGTCTCTACTTCATTTTTGTACGGGGGAACTTACAATCAGTTTAAAGTGGCGTTCAAGCGCCTGGGTATTGATGTTCGCTTTGCAGAAGGTGACAAAACAGAGTCATTTGAAAAATTAATTGACGAAAAAACAAAAGCAATCTACCTGGAGGCGATCGGCAACCCCGGTTTTAACATTCCTGATTTCGAGGCCATCGCGGCACTTGCAAAAAAACATGACCTTCCGCTATTCGTTGACAATACTTTTGGCGCAGCCGGATACCTGTTCAAGCCGCTTGATCATGGAGCCAACGTGGTGGTTGCATCAGCAACAAAATGGATCGGTGGCCACGGAACTTCAATCGGAGGTGTGATCGTAGATGGTGGAAATTACAATTGGGGCAATGGGAAATTCCCTCAATTTTCAGAACCGTCTGAAGGATATCATGGATTGAAGTTTTGGGAAACTTTTGGCGATAACAACCCATTGGGATTACCAAACGTTGCCTTTGCCATCCGGGCACGGGTAGAAGGCCTACGCGATTATGGGCCAGCATTAAGTCCATTCAATTCATTTCTTTTCCTACAAGGACTTGAAACACTCTCCCTTCGAGTACAACGCTCTGTTGACAATGCGCTTGCACTTGCACAATGGTTAGAACAAAGCGAAAGTGTAGAAAGCGTGAATTACCCTGGACTTCAAAGCAGCACCTACAATAAACTTGCAAAAAAATACCTGCGCAATGGGTACGGAGCAGTGCTATCATTTACATTAAAAGGCTCCAAAGAGAATGCAGCCCATTTCGTTGACAGCCTTCAATTGGTAAGTCATGTAGCCAATGTAGGTGATGCTAAAACGCTCATCATTCAGCCGGCAGCAACAACACATCAACAATTATCAGCTGAAGAGCAATTGGCTTCTGGTGTACTTCCTAATCTACTGCGGGTATCAGTTGGCATTGAGCATCTTGATGATATCAAAGCAGATTTTCAACAGGCCTTTGAGAAGGTATTCAACCAGGAATTGGTACGTCAATAAGATCGAACATATGATTGCCAAGGAGTACTTATATCACCACAATAAACATTTCAAATTGGAGTCAGGTAGTGCACTGCCTGGCTTTCAATTGAAATACACAACGGCTGGAAAATTAAATGCTGAGCAATCCAATGTGGTGTGGGTGTGTCATGCCCTTACTGGCAACTCATCGTTCAATGATTGGTGGGGAGATCTTTTTGTTGTGGATGGCCCCTTTGACCCTCAGGAATATTTTATCGTGTGCGCCAATGTGCTGGGTGGATGTTATGGATCAACTGGTCCTTTGTCTATAAATCCTGACACATCAGCATCTTACTTTCATGATTTTCCAATTATCACCAACCATGATATAGTCAGGGCTTTTGATTTCCTTAGGGTTCACCTGGGTCTTGAACATATTCATACGCTTATTGGAGCATCCCTTGGCGGCCAACAAGTCCTGACCTGGGCTATTCAACACCCAGGCCTATTTGAACACATCATACCAATTGCCTGCAATGCAAAACATTCTCCCTGGGGAATTGCTATTAACGAAGCGCAACGCATGGCCATTGCTGCCGACCCAACCTGGAATTCAAAAAAATCAAATGCCGGACTTAATGGATTAAAGGCAGCACGCGCGATGAGTATACCCACCTTCAGAAGTTTTGAAGCTTTTGAAAACCAAAGTGATGAGGAAGATCAAAAGCTAATGGGGTTTAATGCCGCCTCTTATCAACAATACCAGGGCGAGAAACTTGCCAGTCGCTTCAATGCTTTTAGTTATTGGACTCTTACAGAAGTGATGGACAATCACAATGTGGGAAGAGGTTTTATAAATATCAATGAGGCACTCAATAGCATTCGGGCTAAGGCATTGGTAATAGGTATCAACAGCGATCTTCTATTTCCTATTGTCGAGCAGGAATTCATTTTTAAAAATATTGAAAATGCCCAATTCGAAATTATTCGATCAAAGTATGGTCATGATGCTTTCTTGATTGAAATCCATAAACTAAAATCAATTATTCAATTATTTATTAAATCAAAATTCGTTTACAATGAGTAAGAAGCTAAAACTAGGGGTATTTGGCTTGGGTAGCGTAGGGCAAGGATTCTACGAGTTATTGGATCAATCCAAAAACCCAAACCTTGAGATCAAAAAAATAGTAATCAAAAACCCAACAAAGACACGTACGATCGAGTCCTCTATTTTTAGCACAACCCCTACGGACATTTTAGACGATCCTGAGATTGACATTGTTGTTGAACTGATTGATGATGCCACTATAGCACTTGAAATTTTAAAACAATCATTGCAGAGACGCAAACCAGTGGTAACCGCTAACAAGAAAATGCTGGCAGAAAATCTGGAAGAAATCTTCTGGCTCCAGAAGAAATACGAAACGCCTGTTCTTTATGAAGGGGCAGTGTGTGGAAGCATTCCTATTATCAGGAACCTGGAAATGCATTATGCTTATGATAGATTGGAGAGCTTTGAAGGTATTTTCAACGGATCTACCAATTACATTCTTACCAAAATGATTGATGAGAAAATTAATTATGATGGAGCATTGGATCAGGCACAAAAATTAGGTTTCGCTGAATCAGATCCAACTTTAGATGTAAAGGGCTACGATGCCAAGTACAAACTAGCTATTACAATTGCTCATTCTTTTGGATGTTTTGTGAAACCCGATCATATTCTCAACATCGGGATTGATAAATTATCAGCTCACGATATCCGATATGCAAAGCGGCAGGGGTGCGCCATTAAACTAATCGCCAAAGCTGAAAAAATTGGGAACAGGGTTTTTGGTATTGTGGCTCCTACTTTGGTGCCCCTTGAAAACCCACTCGCCAATGTAAAGAATGAATTTAATGCCATAAACCTCGTGGGGGCATCTACAGGCCTGCAAATGCTTACCGGCAAGGGAGCAGGAAGCCTGCCCACCGGACTTGTTGTATTGTCGGATGTGGCATCCTTAAAGGCAGAATTCAAATATTCCTATCCTAAAGTTACAGATGGCAATCCTGTTGCCTTTGAAAAAGATGCCTTGATTAACGTTCATGTCAGTTTCGCTACACCTAGAGCCATCCAACTAACCGATTTTGAGGAGTTCACAGGTGGCTATCAGGGAGAAGACGCCCACTTTATGACGGGTTGGATTCGCATTAATAAACTCACAGAATGGGTTGACCGTGAAGATCTCTCAATTATGGTTAATGGGGGCACTCATTTTAGGATTTACGAACCCAAAAAAGTACGTGAATTCAGTTTAGCGTAAGGAACCAGAAGCAATCGAAGTTGTTTATATAAGTGACGTAATTTTTATACCAGCAGCACCCTTTTTTTGGGTTCTGTCGATATATTTGTGTTTCTGATTAAAAGCATATTTTCATGTTAATAATTACTTCTATTGCAGCCTTTACCATTGTTATTCTCTTATTGGTTTTTGTGCTATTAGTTGCTCAAAAGCGACTTGTTCAATCCGGGCCTGTTAAAATTGTCATAAATGATGAGAAAACCATCACAATAAGTGCAGGCAGCACGCTGCTTACTACCTTGGCCAATGAAAAGATATTTCTGCCGTCCGCCTGTGGTGGAGGTGGAACATGTGCCATGTGTAAATGTGTGGTCGAGTCCGGGGCTGGGGATGTTTTACCTACAGAAATCGGCCACTTAAACCGCCAAGAGAGAAAAGATAACGTTCGGTTAGCGTGCCAGGTAAAGGTAAAGCAGGATTTGGTTATCAGAATTCCTGATGAGATTTTCGGAATCAAGAAGTGGGAATGCGAAGTGGTATCCAACTATAACGTCTCCACATTTATAAAAGAGTTTGTAATGAAGTTGCCTCCGGGAGAAACGCTGAAATTTGAAGCGGGAGGTTACATACAAATAGATGTTCCTGTAGTAAACGTTGATTACAAAACCATTGATATCACACCCCACCCGGAATTAGGCCATAAGCCTGACGTTTTTCAGGGAGATTGGGATAAGTTCAAGCTGTGGGATTTGAAAATGAAAAATGAGGAGCCAATCTTCCGCGCTTATTCTATGGCCAATCACCCTGCTGAAGGAAATATTGTTATGCTTAACATCCGTGTGGCTACCCCTCCGTTTGACAGGGCTAAGAATGGCTGGATGGATGTAAATCCGGGGATTTGCTCTTCTTATATCTTTAGCAGAAAGCCTGGTGATAAAGTAACAATTTCAGGGCCTTACGGAGAGTTTCATATAAACAAAACTGATCGTGAAATGATCTATGTAGGTGGTGGCGCTGGTATGGCTCCGCTTCGCGCACAGATATTTCATCTGTTTCATACTGAAAAAACTAATCGGAAAGTTTCCTACTGGTATGGGGGTCGTTCTAAAAAAGAACTATTCTATACTGACCATTTCCGAAATATTGAGAAAGACTTCCCCAACTTTAAGTTCAACATTGGGCTGTCTGAACCACTGCCGGAAGATAATTGGAAAGTGAAAAAATCTCTTAACGGAGAAGGTGATGGATATGTAGGGTTCATTCACTCTTGTCTTTATGATAATTACCTGAAAGATCACCCAGCCCCTGAGGATGTTGAGTTCTATCTCTGTGGTCCTCCGCTTATGAATGCGGCTGTTCTAAAAATGCTCGATGACTTGGGTGTTCCAAAAGAGAATGTTCGGTTTGATGACTTTGGAGGGTAGTTAAAAAGACCTTTTGCGAAATGCCGTTGCCCCAGAGCAACTGCATTTCATACCGATCCAAAAATTCAAATTAGGGGTTGTTCGTTCCTTTTTAATCAAATAGCTTTGTTTAAACCGCAATCCAATGGATTTAACCATTCTGTTCTCACCACTTGATGAATCCATTTATGAGCACATTCACGACTCAGGTTCTCTTTACAAAAGCATAAGGTTGTTTGGCGATAAAATGCCAGACTACAAAAATGCGCATATCGCCCTCTTTGGTATTAAGGAAGAGCGTGGCACCTCCACCAATCAGGGCTGCAAAGAGGGGCCGGATGAAATTCGCAAGAAGCTTTATCGGCTGAAACGTGGTACAGGCAAAAACAATATCGTAGACCTGGGGAATCTTAATCCAGGAATTGATTTGGAAGAAACTTATGTAAGGGTAAGTGAGGTCTGTAGAATTCTTTTAGAAAATAATGTATTGCCCATCGTATTGGGCGGATCGCACGACCTTGACTATGGCCAGTACAAAGGGTATGAAGATATGGAGAAGTTGGTGAATTTGCTCAATGTAGATGCTTACCTGGATTTGGATGATGCCAAAGAAAGCGCAGAATCTACACGACATATTAACATGATACTTTTACACGAACCCAACTATCTATTTGGATATACCCATTTGGCCCATCAAACCTATTTGATTGACCCGATGGCCATTGCCATTTTGGAGAAGTTATATTTTGAAGCTTATCGGATCGGCCACCTGAGAAGTAATATGGTAGATATGGAGCCCGCCATCCGAAATGCCGATATGGTATCCTTCGATATCACCGCTATCAAATCAGCGGATGCACCGGGCAATGCCAACGCCCAACCCTTCGGGCTCACCGGTGAAGAAGCCTGCCAAATATGCTGGTATGCCGGCACGAATGAAAAACTGAGCTCTATTGGATTCTACGAATACAATCCAGAGAAAGATGATGAGCCTAAAAAAACGGCTTCTGTTATTGCTACTATGATATGGTATTTCATTGAAGGGTTTTATCACCGAAAAAATGAACAGGACTTTAAAAACAATGACTTTCTCAAATACACCGTGTCTATGCCTGTGGAGCCGGAGATACTGTCGTTTTATAAAAGCAAGTTTACAGAAAAATGGTGGATGGAGGTAAATCATCACCGCGCCAACGATCGGTACTCCAGGGCTAGCATTGTACCCTGTAGCTACAACGACTACCAAACAGCAACCAATGGTGAACTTCCTGAACGATACATCGCCACTTTATCCAAATTGATTTAGAACTTGTCGTTAAATAGACAAACTTTTCATAGCTCTAATCAGTTAATTGACTAACATGAAATATTCCTCTTTACTATTTATTACCTTTCTTAGTGTTTCCCTATCCAGTTGCGACTCTAAATTAAGTGATCCTCAAAAAATTGTAGACAAGGCCATTGACGCAGCGGGTGGAGAAAAGTATAACAATCTAAACGCTGAGTTCGATTTTAGAGATAAGCACTACATAGCGAAACGAAACGGAGGTGAATTTTCTTACGAACGTGTTTTTAAAGACTCACTTGGAACCATTCACGACTTTGTTACCAATACTGGATTTAAAAGGGAAATCAATGGTGAAGTGGTAGTGGTGCCTGATACTATGGCGGCAAAATATACCTCCTCTACCAACTCTGTTAATTATTTTGCGCTGCTTCCCTATGGACTCAATGATGCAGCGGTCACCAAAAAATTTCTCGGAGAGACTACTATTAACGATACAGCCTACTATAAGATTCAGGTCACATTTAGTGCAGATGGAGGAGGAGAAGATTACGAGGATAAATATCTCTACTGGATTAATCAGAATACTTTTAGCATGGATTACCTCGCCTACTCATTTGCTGAGTCAGACGAGACCAGTTTCAGATTTAGAGTGGCCTATAATCCGAGAGTAGTAAACGGAATAAGGTTTCAAGATTATATTAATTACAAACCCGAAAACAATTCATTTAGAGTTGATCAGTCTGAAGAATTGTTTAAACAAGGAGAATTGGTAGAGTTAAGTAGAATTAATACAGAAAATGTGGTTGTACATTAATCAATCAAAATTAGAATCTCCTAGAGCACATTTCCCAACTGCTCTTTGATCTTCTCCAGTTCCTCCTTCATCATCACCACGTGTTTTTGAATTTCAGCATCGTTGGCTTTGCTTCCTATGGTGTTGACCTCTCTTCCAATCTCCTGAGAGATAAAAGCTAATTTCTTGCCATTACTAACATTGCTTTTCAGCACTTGCTGGAAGTAATCAAGGTGTGTTTTCAGGCGTACACGCTCCTCATGAATATCCAGCTTTTCGATATAAAAAATAATTTCCTGCTCCAGTCTGTTCTCGTTAAATCCTTCCTCACCAAAGAAGTCTTCTACTCTTCCTTTTATTCTGCTCCTCACTTTCTCTATACGCTTTGGGTCCAAAGTTTCAATTACAGCAAGAGCTGCCTCTATTGATTCACAATACGACTCCAGCTTCTTTTGAAGCACACTCCCTTCAGCCTTTCTAAAGTCATCACATTTTTTTATGGCCTCAATCACGCAAGCATTAATTGCATCCCATTCAGCAGGATCTGTTTCCTCCTTTCCTGTGTTTTGAGTCACTTCAGGGGAATTCAGTGCGATTTGAAAAATGTTTTCATAAGGGGCCATTACACGATCTGCCAAACGCTTTAACTGTGCATAGTAGGCAGTGAACAACTCCTCGTTGTAATGCTGTAAAACTTCACGCTTCCCTGTCCTCTCGCAATCCACATTAATTGATATTTTACCTCTCTCCAGATGATCAGTAATAGTATTCCTCAACATTAATTCCTTTTCCGCATACATACGTGGCAGTCTGGTGTTCAAATCAAGAAATTTTGAATTCAAGCTCTTTACTTCAACATTGATTGTCAGCTCCCCAGAAGAAGAGGAGGACTGACCAAAGCCGGTCATTGATTTAATCATAACAGTAAGTTGTTTCTGAGTAGTTAAAAATCAAAGCCTAAAGTAACAAATATGCGCGGGTCTTGTACTCTGTAATTTTCTACTGGCCAGGCCAGATCGAACTTCATATAATATCCCAACATCATACTACGAAATCCAACTCCATAGCTGTATAACCATGGATTGATAAAGTCTTTAATCTCCGCTCTAAATGGACCTCCCTCCTCTATCCTGGTTTGCGTGCTTGTGTTCGAGTTAATGGGTGGCTTTCCTGTCCAACTGGTGCCAATATCATAAAAACCTGTAAGCTGCATATTGCGAAAGAAATTGGATGTAATTGGCCCACCCGAAAGCGCACGAATTAGAGGTATTCTTAATTCCGCATTGGCTATTGCCACACTTCGTCCATATTGGGTTGCATAGTTAAACCCACGCAAACTAGTAGCAAATTCTGTAAAGATCAGGTTAGGGTTATACCCTTCAATATTCGCCAATGGATTGCCCGCACCCTTTTCATTAATCCTGTTCCCAAACCAATTATCCATTCCACCCAACACATACGACTTTGGCGCATTTCCAAAGAAAGTTCCTGTGTAGCCTCGCACTGCAATCACAATCTCTTTATACAGTGGCTGATAGTGTCTGATGTCAATGGTTGCCTGGGAGAAGCTTGCCTGCTTGTTACCCATACCTTCATAATGAGTAAAGTTTATTTTTCCTCTGGTGCCTTCAATTATATTAAGTCCCGTAGTCAAACTATTGTCATACACCAACTCCATCTTAGAGCCAGCGTAAAATTGCTCAACAGGTGGAAGGAAAACAGGCGGAACGGAGGGAGACCTATCACTCCCTCTGTCAACAAAACGAGTATAGCCAAGGAAAGGCTTTATGGTAATGCGCGTACGAACAGTTAGTGGCAAAGAGGCTCCCACCTCCACTTTTTGCCAGGTATACTTTTGTTGGTCTATTGCTCCATCCCAGAAAATTACCTTCCTGTCAATTCTTGCGCTATAGTCAACACGATGAGGCAGATATTGAATCTCTCCGTAGACATCACCACTTTTCCAATCAAATGCGGTTTGTATTCCACCAAAAAAGCGGTAGTTCTCCAGCATATCATTCATTTGAGTTTCTAAACGTACGCTAAATCCGCGCAAAGGATCTATAACAAAATTAGTAATAAGGTTTTCGTAGGTAAATTTTGGTTCATAAGGAAAAGGCCCTCGTATGCGAGCAACTTCTCTTGCTTTTATGTAACGATTCAGAAATGTCTCTGAGGGTTGATTTCTTGTGGCTTCATCCTCAAAAACATAATCTTTAGTATCTACAGTTTCATCGATATTTACGTTAATCTCCACCCTATCACTTTGAGCTACTAAAGTATCTTTTGGTTGCCCAACCTCATCTTCAAATATGTAGTTGTCAGTATCAATGGAATCAGCCGGCATTCGCTTTTGTTTGATGGTGTCAACCGGTATTGGAGTTTGTTGATTTATTGAATCCTTGCCGCGCAATCTGGAATTGATCAATTCCTTAATTGAAAGTCCCTTTTGAGGTGTCGTCTCCTGTTTCCTCCTTTCCACTATAGCTTTGGCCTGCTGTACTTCTTTCCGTCTGGTGGCTGGCGTAAAAACCTGACGATTGAAATTAAATGGTTTTGTTAAGAATATATCTTCCTTCATCCCTTTATTCATCACCATGGCCAATGCATTGTTCTCAAAGTCAATGTCGTATTCCTTAATACTCGAGTTGTAATTGGTCACCTGAGAGTAAATTCCCGTGCTTTGGTCGTATTTAAAAACATTGACAATGCCCCGTTGATCACTGAGGTAATAGATACTATTTACATCCTTTGCTAAAGGATAATAATCTTTACTCAATGTATTTGTTAATCGACTCACCACATTGGTAGTGGTATCCAGATCGTACACATACAAATCATAGTTCGTTGGGATTGTCTTTATTCCTTTCACTATGGTATTGATTGTATCATTGGTTCTATTGGAACTAAAAACGATAGTATTCGAATTGGGAATAAAGGAAGGATCAAAATCATCATAAAGGTCATTAGTAAGCCTTCGTGTACGATCCCTTCGGCTGCTGATGAGGAATAAATCATTTTGCCCTTCAAAATCAGCACTAAGAATGGCAAGTCTTCCATTTCCAGAAAAGTCAAAGCTTCGAATATTACTAAAACGATCCAGCTCTCTGGGTAGCTTACTTTTGGTTGTTAAGTCATAAAGCCAAAAAACGTATTCTCCGTATTTTACGCCTATAACACCAAGCGTATTATTGTCGGCCCAACTGATACGCGGAACATTATAATCCACATCCTGACCAAATACCTTATTGCCACTGGTAAGAATTGTTATTTCTTTCCCATTATCCAACGATTTGATTTTTACCACAAAGCGCCCTCTGTCATTTTCTGCGTACGCAATATTTTTTCCATCGGGGCTAAGTTTCACTGTGGTAAAAATAATTTCCTTTCGATGCCCTCTACTCACCCTTGTTGAATCCAACGGACTGGTGTAGCTCTGATTTACCTTCTCCTCCATTTCAGAATAATATTGCTTCCAATCGCTGATCAACTGCTTAAAACTAATTCCAAGTGTAATTAATACACTCTTCTGCTCATTGCGGATAACACGTGCATAATTTAAAATATTTGATATACTGCTTTTCCCATATTTTTCCGCGATGTAGTTCCAAATAGACTGGCCTACCAATTCGGCCTCATCACCGGTAAGCTTCAGGGCTTTGTTAATTTTTTTTGTTCTTATCAACTGCCGGATATAGTCGTCCATTTCAGCATTCCAGCCTTTGGATACATAACCGGAAGCGCCTTTGATAAACCACTCCGGCAGGTTAAGTAATACCGCATTTTGAAACATGTCTTTCAGGCTTCCCCCAAACATCATCTCATTGACCATTAGCTCGGTCATTTTATAAATAAGTTGCTCTTTAAATTGGTCCACGGTGCCGGGATGTGCAATTTCCACATAGGGCTTCACAAATTCCGTTTCACCCCCAACATTAAACTCAGTATGATTAAGTCCGATATTGCTTTGCTGCAAATCGGTAATAGAGTTGTAAAGAAAAACTTTTGTCTTTAAATAAGGTGGATATCCTATCAGATCTGTAATGCGATCAAATTCCCCTTCAAGATATTGAATAGCCTCAGTCGCTACTTTTCTACGGTTGTCATAATAATAGACATCAAAATTTTCGGAAGAGAGGTATTGCCAATCAAATTGCTTGTACTGAATCCTATTCTTCCCAAAATTTTCACGAGCCTGCTGCGCTCTGGACTCAAAACTGAAAACTGAAAACATCAATATAGAAAACAGAATATAAGTCCACTTCTTGCAGATACTTTTCATCAAAAATGTTCGGAAAACTTCTTGCCTAATTATCATCCCAATCGCCAATCAGTAGCTTACGGCTTTTATCCAAAGATATTGTGTATTAGTGGAACTTCGAATATAACGATTTCACACGAGTAATATTTGCCTCTTTGTCCAAACTCCCTCTACCCGTTATATAATCCGCAAGTTGCTCCGAAAAATACGGTGCCAGACTCACACCTTTTGTGCCTAAGCCATTAAAAATTACAATATTATTTTGAGCGGGATGCGCTCCAATAATTGGGCGCCTGTCCAGGGTTGAAGGCCTAATACCCCAATCTTGGTGAGCCACTTCAAATGGTATGTTCAACAGATCGCTGACATTTTGCTCCAATTCTTTTCTGCCATCCGCGGTAACACCCTCCTTCAAATTAGAAAGATCATAAGTGGCTCCTGCCTTGTACTCCATTTCCCCCGACTCTACTACATACACCCCGCGGTTATAGATGCGGTTTAATGGCTTTTGGGTGTTTATGGTGATCACCTCTCCCTTCAGTGCCTTTAATGGAAGTGTGCCAAAATACCTGCTTTTCAGCGCATAAATACCTGTACAGTAAATAATTTTTTCAGCAGATATGTTCTCATATTCTACACCTTCATCATTCGATATTTTCATATTCTCTTCTACCCACCACTCCTCTGAATAACTTTCTTTTTGCTGCAATAATTTTTGAACGCCACCCAAAAAAACACCCGTATTAATATATCCACATTGAGAAAGTAAAATGCCACCCATGGGATCATTCACTTCATCCCCAAAAGTGGATTGGGTAGTAACCTGTGAAATATAATTCTTAATCGAATCATTAACACTTTTACTCATCCAGTCATTTTGCTCCTTTATGGTTTGAAAGGGTGTGTAAAGAGGGAGATTATAAAAAAACTTAATCTGCAATTCGTTTTCTACATCACGGTAAAATTTGAAAAGGTAGGGAAATGTCTCATCAGCCTTCCATGTTTTTACGATGCGTTTGCCCGTAATTGGATTGAAAAGGCCTGCCGCCACCAATGATGCTCTGTTCTGATCTGGTCTATTATAAACCATTATTCGCTTGCCTCGCCTCAATAACTGCACGGCCAAACAAGCGCCTGCCAGACCTAGCCCCACTATGATATAATCAATTTTATTTTTAGTCATAATACCCAACAAATGCCCTCATCGAGTCATAAATCAATTTTATAACTTTAACTTATGACTTGTATACAAAGATAATTGTAATGAACGTGATAACTTTACATTTAATTAAGAGATATGATTACAGTTGAGTCATTTGTATTTAATCCCTTCAGCGAAAATACCTATGTGGTCTATGATGAAACCAAAGAAGCAATCATCATTGATCCCGGCTGCTATGAGCCCCAGGAAAGAAAAGAACTGGATGAGTTCATAAAATCAAACTATTTAACAGTTTCACTACTCATCAATACCCATTGCCACATCGACCATGTACTGGGTAATGATTTTGTTAAGGAGACCTATAATGTCCCTTTCTTAATTCATAAAAAAGAAGAAAGTGTATTGCGTGCTGTTACCGTATATGCCCCCAATTATGGGTTCAGTGCTTACAAAGAGGCCATTCCCGATAAATTTATTGATGAGAAAGATGAAATAACATGGGGAAAAAGCGAATTAAAGGTAATATTTCTGCCCGGTCATTCACCCGGGCATATTGGCCTTTACTGTCCAGAACAAAAAATCCTTATCAGTGGTGATGTATTGTTTGAGGGTAGCATAGGCAGGACTGATTTACCCGGTGGCGACATGGATACACTAATTGAAAGCATCCAGCAAAAGCTTTTCATCTTACCAGACGATGTAATCGTTTATAGTGGTCATGGCAATTCAACTACCATAGGCAAAGAAAAAATAAGTAACCCATTTTGCGGCTTAAGTTCATAATGGCATTAACGCGGCACTTTCCTAATTTACTGACTCTAAGCAATCTATTGTGTGGATGCATTGGGATACTGATGGCTCGTGAATTTCCTCTGTATACACCCGCCTATTTTGTTTGGCTGGCTTGTGTCTTTGATTTTTTTGATGGCTTTGCTGCAAGATCACTTAAGGTTCACTCAGTAATTGGAAAGGAACTTGATTCACTTGCTGACATGGTAAGCTTTGGTGTCCTGCCTTCCGTTGTGATGTTTACATGGTTGGAAAATTCTGCACCGGAAAGTTATATTCCATACATCGCATTTTTGATTGCGTTATTCTCGGCATTGCGTTTGGCAAAATTTAATGTTGACGAAAATCAAACAGATTCCTTTATTGGACTACCCACTCCTGCCAATGCTCTTTTTATTACCGGATTGGTGTTTCTAAGTGCTCCTTTCAACTTTATCACGTCATCAACAGCCGGGCTTGTAGCGGTGAGCATCATATTCTCATTGCTATTGGTTGCACCGCTTAATTTATTTGCCCTCAAATTCAAAAATTTTAGTTGGGCCGACAACAAACTGAAGTTTACCTTTATCGGGTTATCAGTATTATTACTTGGCTGGAAAAAAGCTGAGGCTGTGCCTTTAATTATACTACTATACATCATTCTTTCGTTTGCTACAGGAGTATTTACCAGGAAGAAATAGACTATTTACCAAAACCATTTCGTGAAGGTCAAGAAATTAACAATACTGATTGGTTTAGTCATTTTGGCTCTTTTTATGAATGCCGGTGCTCAAGCGTTGGAATCACCCTTAAATGTTGGTCAATGGGCCAAATTTTCAGTTTTGGAAGATGGGGTTTACAAGATTGATTATAATCTTTTAAAGTCTGCGGGGTTTGATCCGGATAAAATCGACCCAAGAAATATTAGTCTTTTTGGAAATGGAAGTGGCATGTTACCGCAAGCAAATAATGTATCAGTATTAAACCATTTGCAAGAAACAGCAATCGCAGTAGTCGGTGAGTCAGACGGCAAATTCAATCCCGGGGATTACATTCTTTTTTATGGGCAGAATCCCGACAAGCATCCGTATGATATCGATAAAAAAATATTTCATTATGAGAATAATCTATTCACCGATAAGAGTTATTATTTCCTTACTGTCTCTGATCATAACGGTAAGCGAATAGTTAACAATGAAACCCTGGTAGGTACTTTTCCAATCATTAATACATTCAATGATTTCGTTTTTCACGAAGACGAAAAGTACAATGATTTAAAATCAGGTAGAAAATGGTTTGGAGAGCAATTCGATATTTCAAAGAGTCTGTCTTTACCCTTCAATGTAGAAGGCATAGCCGCAAATAGTCAGGTAAAAATTGTATCAAGTGTAATGGGCCAAAATTTTAACCCGGCATCATTCAGTCTTTCATTAAACGGAGTTCCAGTAATAGAACAATCTATTGCGCCAATTGCAAACACACAATATGGAGTTAAAGGGCGAGTTGTGGTAGACACCGTGAGTGTGAATGCCACTACTAATTCAACTCAAAATTTCACCTATCAATATACCAAAGGATCTACCGGAAAATCAGTGGGTTACCTCGATTTCCTACTTGCCAATTTTGAAAGGAATTTATCACTCTATGGCAACCAAACTCAATTTACATCTGTTGCAAGTCTTGCAAATCCTATCAGCGCTTTTGAGGTTGCTTCCTTTTCATCTGGCGGATTTATCTGGGACGTTACCAATCCCCTCGACTCAAAAAATCAGCTGTTTCAAATCAGCAATAACAAAGCCATCTTTAGCACTGCAACCATCGAATTAAAGACATTCATTGCTTTTAGGGGAAATGATTTTTTAATTCCCACCTATGAGAAACAGGTGCTGAATCAAGACCTCATCAATAAGTCGAACATACAACTACTTATTGTCACTCATCCCGACTTTAAAGGTGAAGCCATACGTTTAGCCAATCACCGACAAAACACAAACGGCATTTCTACACTGGTTGTAACCACCGAAGAAATTTATAACGATTTCTCGGGAGGTAAACAGGATCCAACTGCCATTCGAAATTTTGCCAGAAAACTTTATAGCACAGGCCTGGAGAATATTCTGCTTTTTGGAAGGTCTTCCTACGACTATAAAGATCGGGTAACCAAAAACACAAATTTCGTTCCCACCTATGAGTCAAGAAACTCTCTTTTTCCTCTCGAAACCTATTCATCTGACGATTACTTTGCTTTTCTGGAAGTGGATGAGGGGGAATGGCAGGAAAGTCCGGCTGTTGCACATACATTAGACATTGGCGTTGGCAGGCTGCCCGTTAAAACAGTAGAAGAAGCTGCTGTGGTGGTGGATAAACTCATTTCGTACGACACAAATCCTAAATCCTTTGGGACTTGGAGAAAGGATATACTTTTCGTTGCGGATGATGGAGATTTCAATCTTCACCAAAGTGATGCCGACAAACTGGCAAGCGATATCGAGGCCAATCATTTGCAGTTTGACACTAAAAAAATTTACCTGGATGCCTTTAAACAAATTTCAAAACCCAGCGGGCAAGTTTCTCCGGATGCCCGAGATGCTTTACTTAAAGCATTAAAAAAGGGAATGCTGATTGTCAACTTTACAGGACATGGCTCAGAGCGCGTTTGGTTGCAGGAAAAAATACTTGACGAACAACTCATTGAGGAATGGAGTAACAAAACTGCTTTTCCTTTATTGGTCACGGCAACATGTGAATTTGGAAGAAATGATGATCCATCACAAATCTCCAGCAGCGAATTAATACTGACAAAAAAAGAGGGCGGTGCTATTGGTTTAGTAACTGCCACTCGACCGGTAAATGCATCCACCAATGCCTTTCTTAACAAAGCCTTTTATGAAGCATTATTCACTAAGGTAGATGGAAAATACAGAGACCTCGGTGCTGTGTTTAAAGAAACAAAAAACAAAAGTATAAATGGGATTTCTAATAGAAATTTCTCACTATTGGGCGATCCCTCAATGCACCTTGCTATTCCTAGTGATGAAATTATAGCAACACAAGTTTCAACAGCTACAGGATCAGATACGCTTAAAGCATTGTCTCAAATTATCATTAAAGGAGAAGTCAGATCACAAGGAATTAAAAATGAGAATTTTAATGGTGTAACAACCATAACGCTAAAGGACAAAGAATTCAATTTCAACACACTTGGGGATGAAAATCCGATTTTTACCTACAAAGACAGAAGCAACTCATTGTTCAGGGGGCAGGCCACCGTATCAAATGGATCCTTTCAATTGGATTTTATCTTGCCAAAGAACATTGCTTATCAGGTAGGCTACGGAAAATTAAGCATGTATGCAAAGAATGACACAAATACTAAAGATGCCATTGGAGGGTCAATTGATTTTAAAATAGGGGAAAGCGAGTTAGATAACGGTAGCGACAATACCTCCCCCAGAATTGCACTTTACATGGGAGACACTACTTTTGTTAATGGCGGCATCACCTCTTCATCTACACAATTGTTGGCTCGCCTTTCCGATGCAAGTGGAATCAATATTGCCAATTACGGAATAGGAAACAGTCTAACTGTCATTTTGGATAATGATCAGACTTTTGAAGTAGGGGAATACTATTTAACAGATTTGGATGATTTTACGAAAGGAACTATAACTTTCCCCATAGAAAATCTTAACCCAGGGAAGCATACGATTGAATTGAAAGCTTGGGATGTGTATAACAATCCCTCCTCAGCAAAAGTTAATTTTGTGGTAACGGATGGAACCCAAATAGCTATACAAAAGCTTTACAATTACCCTAACCCATTCTCGGGTAGTACCACCATTCAGTTTGAACACAATAGGGCAGGAGACGATTTAGAAGTTTTTGCCACCATTGTAGACGTTTCTGGACAGACAATGCAGATTATGAATTATGAAGTGCCTTCAAGTCAATATCTGGTTACTTTACCCGAATGGAATGGTACTAATACAGCCGGAACAAAATTAGGCAATGGAATATACCTATTAAGGCTTGCCGTTCGTTCACTAATGGACGGCTCGAAAAATGAGCAAATTTCCAAACTAATTATTTTGAATTGATTATCTTTAAGCCTTATAACTTGACTATGAATAAGTTAAGGATTGCAATCATCCTCTTTTTATCATTTGGTATTACATTTTTTGGCTTTTCTCAGAACCTAATTGGTCAAGATAGTACACGAAAAGTAATAACTACTGCTGTTCCCTTCCTTACCATCACCCCAGATTCCAGGGCTGCAGCGATGGGGGATGCGGGCGTAGCCACTTCTCCAGATGCAAACTCCGCGCACTGGAATTCGGCTAAATTGGCATTTATAGATAAGAGCTATGGAGTTTCTGGTTCCTACACCCCCTGGTTAGGAAAGATCATCAACGACATGTCTATCTTTTACCTTACGGGTTTTTATAAGATTACAAGAGAACAAACCGTGGCTGCCTCTATGAAATATTTTGACCTGGGGGAGATTCAATTTAATAATGGCCCAGGTGTAAATAATATTTTGGGTCGGTTTAATCCAAGGGAGTTTGCTTTTGACGTAACCTATTCAAGGCTACTCACAGAGCAGTTAAGTATAGGCGGTGCATTACGATATATACACTCTAATCTTACAGGCGCATTTTCATCTGGAGGTGTAGATGCCAGACCAGGTAATTCTATGGCGGTAGATGCCGGTATTTACTATACAAAACCTTTGGTCTCGAGAAACTCAGCACTTTCATTAGGCGCTACAATTACAAATATCGGAGCAAAGATTTCTTATTCCGATGCCAACAATAAAGACTTTATACCAACTAATTTAAGATTAGGAGGTTCTTACAAAACTGAATTGGATGCTTTCAATAGTCTAACATTCGCCTTGGATGTAAATAAATTGCTGGTGCCAAGCCCAACGCCAGACAGTCAGAATAAAGCTTTGTTAAGCGGAATTTTTGGTTCCTTTACTGATGCTTCCGGAGGATTTAGTGAGGAGATAAGGGAGTTTTCCGTGTCATCTGGTATTGAATACTGGTACAACGAAACATTTGCCGGTCGCCTAGGATATTTCCTTGAAGCTAAGGATAAAGGGAATCGCAAATATCTAACCGCAGGAGTGGGTGCGAAAATTCAAAAGTTTGCAATTGATGTCGCATACTTGGTACCTACCAACAAGAATGAAAATGCTTTGGCTGAAACGCTTCGTTTCACCATCATGATGTACTTTGACAATAAAGTATCAGGTGAAGAATCTGTGACTGACCAAAAGTAATGTTGGATAGAACCCTTCCTCCCCCTTTTGTAAAATCTACATCTTTTCAATTACCTCCGGTCTCAAAGTCACGGCTCTCAAATGATGTTCCTCTACTTCATTTGAATACAATTCAGCAAGATCTGGCTAAAATTGAAGTTGTATTTGATGCTGGCAAATGGCATGAGCATAAACCCGAAACCTCACACTTTACCGTTCAGATGCTCGACAAAGGCACGCATTCAATGTCTGCAAAGCAAATCGCTGAATTGTTTGACCAGTGTGGAGCACATTTAGAGCTGTCTAGCAATTTTGATTTTGCATCAGTTTCCCTTTACGCACTTTCAAAGCATATTTCGAAACTTTATCCAATTTTTCTTGAACTATTTACCACGCCTTCCTTCAATGAGATAGAGTTAAACATACTTAAAGATCAATTTATACAGGGGCTCAGGGTAAAAAATGAAAAAACCAGCTACCTGGCATCTAAACTGATACGTAAAAAGATATTCGGCTCTTCCCACCCCTATGGGCAGTCTGCCGATGAAGAGGATATTAATAAGCTGCAAATACAAGATCTTAAATTATTCTTCAATGAAAGAATGAAGCCATCACATGTATTTATTCTTGGAAGAATAAATACATGTGATATCGAAACACTAAAATACACCTTGGGTTCAATTGACACTAGACATCCACCAGTACCTGATTTTTCCTTATCAGAAGAAATGGGTATAGAAAGTCATATTGATAAAAAGGGCAGTGTGCAATCATCCATCCGATTAGGAAAACAAACACTTCATAGAGACCACCCTGATTTTGCCGGTATTTTAATTCTCAATCACTATTTAGGAGGTTACTTTGGTTCTAGATTAATGAAAAATTTAAGGGAAGAAAAAGGAGTAACGTATGGCATTTCATCATCTGTCAATTCCCTCAAAAATGACAGCATATTGCTTATAGGTACAGATGTCAACAAAGAAAATCGAGCGCTTGCTATAAGTGAAATTATGAAAGAGATTGATCTTCTTCACACATCTATTGATAGTGCAGAGCTAGAACTTACCAAACGACATTTTATCGGAAGCCTCCAAGGTGAGATTGCCAGTCCATTTTCAATCCTTGGTAAGGTAAAAAACTTAGAACTACATCAACTACCCATCACTTACTATCAGGATTTAATCGATAAGATTGAGAAGGTTTCCCCTCAAGACCTATTTCAACTTGCCCGGATCAATTTCAAAACAGATAGCTTTCTTGAAGTTTCCGTAGGATAGTTCTACTCTTAAATCCACGTACTAAAAGCAATTCCTAAAAATGTATACTTTATAAAGTTTCAATAATCATTTCATCAAAGAGCAAAAAAAAGCCTCATAGGATTCCTATGAGGCTTTGATCCACCAAAGGCAGATAAAT
>CAYPDF010000006.1:0-97474 GCA_964409415.1 uncultured Ohtaekwangia sp.
CCAAAGTATAGAACTATCCTCTACAATTCAGACAAACCAAACTTTGCGTCTCTGCAACTTTGCGGTAAAAACTACTTACTCAAATCCCAGTACTTCATGATCATTTTCAAAAATCCTTCCATCTCATTGAGCGGAACCATGTTGGGGCCATCGCTGAGGGCTTTGGATGGATTGGGGTGGGTTTCGATAAAAAAGCCATCGACACCTACTGACGCTGCCGCGCGTGTGAGGTAAGGCGCGAACTCACGTTGTCCTCCTGATTTTCCTCCCAACCCACCGGGTTGCTGGATGCTATGGGTAACATCAAAAATCACTGGCGCATATTGTCGCATTATCGGAAGGGATCTGAAATCCACTACTAAATTGTGGTAACCAAAACTGGCACCGCGCTCGGTGAAGAACACATTGTCATTGCCGGCTTCACGCACTTTGTCTACTGCGTACTTCATATCTTCAGGCGCCATGAACTGTCCCTTCTTTACTTTTACTGCTTTCCCTGTTTTGGCAGCAGCTATTAGTAAATCAGTTTGCCGACAAAGAAAGGCCGGTATCTGCAGTACATCTACCACCTCCGCTACCTCTGCGCACTGATACGATTCGTGCACATCGGTGACTGTGGGGACACCTAAATCTTTTTTTACTCTGGACAAAATTTCAAGACCGCCCTCCATCGAAGGCCCCCGATAAGATGACGCGGAAGTGCGGTTGGCTTTGTCAAAGGAAGCCTTGAATACATAGTCGATGCCCAGCTCCTCACAAATCCTCTTCACCTCCGTACCCGTTTCCATGCAGATATCATAACTCTCAGCAGCACAGGGTCCTGCAAGCAACACCATGCGATCGCCTCCTAACGTGATTTTATCTGTTATTCTTACTTTATTTTTGAATATGTCCATTATACTTTAATTTTTCCCTTTAGCGAATTATCAAACCCGTGAAGCAATTCCCTGGCAATGATCTTTAAGGTATCAGAAAAGTCGAAATCCAGAAACTCTTTTTTTATCCATTGCACTTCACTCAATTGACTCACATTGAAGTCATAAATTATTTTTGAAACTACAATTTCATTTACCCATGCATCCTTTCTTCTTGCATCTGCTACTATTTCTTCCCAGCTAAATGGGAATTTTAAACTTAAAAAAACAATATCAACAATGTCTTTAGGCGCATTGCGACTTAATGCAGTAATTTTATTTGATAAAATATTCTCCCATGAATCAATTTTTGAAAATAAAGGATGAGCCGTTAAAGCACCTTTATGAAAATACACATCATTTATAAACTCAATTTTCAATTCCGTATCTCCTTTAAATTCCTTAACGAAAATTCTATAAAAGGAATCATCTTTGATTCCGGGTTGTACCAGGAATTGTTTTTCAAGCTCTTCAATTATCCGTATTGTGTCATCCGTAAATGAATTCGAACTATTTTGAAAAAAATCAAGATCATCTGAGTATCTGTGATCCAAATAACAACGACTTAATGCCGTTCCTCCTGTGAGGTAAAAAGGAGTATTGATTTTATCAATGCAATAAAGCACTTTGTCTTGCAAGGGATAAAGGCGGTCTCTATAATAACTCTCTGACATACCTATAACGGTCTCTTAACAGGGGAGGGAATAATCCCTTCACTACCTCCTCTGACAGTAATTCTTTATAAAGGTCTGATGATACCAACTTACGGACTTTATGCCACGGATAATAATTCAATAACTTAATGAACAATTCATTCCGATTTATTTTGTCAATACGCTCCACTTTGCCTTCCAAAATCAGTATGGCTTTCTCAGGGTCCACTTTATGGTCCCAAAACAGTCGCTTCACCATATCCACTTTTTCTCTGTGGTCCATTATTTGTTCTTCAAAATTTTTGATAAAATACCTTTTGCCGCCAGCACCAAATCCGCGACTTCTCTCAATACACCTTCCCCTCCTTTGGCTTTCGTACTCATGTCCACCATTTTCTTTAAATAAATTGGAGCGTCTGCCGGACAAATTGCTAATCCACTTAGTTGGAGTGGGCCGAGATCGTTAATATCGTCACCAATATAGATCACCTCTTTTTTCTTCAGCTTATGATAGGCAATTAGCTTTTTGAAAACATCCGCCTTGTCCAGTATTCCCTGATGGCAAAAGTCAAACTTCAACTCAGCACACCTTTTGGCCACAGCCGCAGAATCTCTCCCCGAAATAGCACCCACAACAATCCCTGCCTTTTTTAAATAACCGATAATCTGGCCATCCTTCACATTAAAATGCTTCAATTCCCTCCCTTCGCTGTCGTAAATAATCTTTCCATCGGTAAGCACACCATCTACATCAAAAAAGATGGCTTTGATATCGGCTGCCTTGCGAATCAGTGTTTTTGTATATTTATTCAATACTTCCTGGGCTGCCATCTCAATAATTTGGTGGAATAAGCTCGAAAATTAGGAAAAGCTTTTTACTTTAACCCAAAATACGCACCTGGGGTGTATATTTTGCAGAAAGGATGGAATATAACTTCAGGCTAATTACAAAAATTAAGAACAAGTGAAAGGAGTCAAGTTTTTTATCTCATTAATAATAACGGTATCCCTGATTTGGGCACTTAACAGAAGTTGGGATTTTGGTAATCCTATTCCCCCACTGGGAAAGTTTCTTGATCCCTTCCATGGCTTCTGGGCCAATGCCGAGCCCCCAGCCGTTTATGACCATGAGATCAGCATCCCAGGCCTCAAAGACAAAGTATCCGTCACATATGACAGCCTGCTCATACCCCACATTTTTGCCGCCAATGATGACGACTTGTATCGTGTGATGGGTTATGTCACCGCGCAACATCGCCTCTGGCAAATGGAGTTTCAAACCCTTGCGGCTGCAGGCAGGATTTCTGAAATTATTGGTGATAAAGCTTTGGATTTTGATCGCCATCAAAGAAGAATAGGGATGGTTTTTGGCGCTGAGAACTCAGCGCGCGCTCATGCCCGTGACTCTGTGATTAACAAAATGGATAAGCACTACACAGAAGGTGTCAATGCCTTTATCGAATCGCTTTCCTATGCCGACTATCCCATTGAGTATAAACTGCTCGATTACAAACCTGAATTATGGACTGAATTGAAAATGGGGCTGCTCCTCAAAAACATGTCTAAAACTTTAAATATTGGCGAGGACGATTTTGAATTGACCAATGCCCTCCATCTTTTTGGCAAAGAAATGTTGGATGTTCTTTATCCTGACTGGGAAGGTGTGGGTGATCCTATTGTAGATAATCCCGGAGGATGGAAGTTTAATCCTATTACATTAGACTCTGTTCCCCTGGCCTTACCCGATGAACTTATAAATATTGAACCCACCACCAAAGTGGTAAAGGGTGTAGGAAGCAACAACTGGGCCGTAAGTGGTATAAAAACTGCCACTGGTTCACCTATATTGTCCAACGATCCTCATCTTTCTTTAAGCATGCCTTCCATCTGGTTTGCCGCCCACATGAAGAGTCCTAACGTGAATGTGATGGGTGTCACCTTCCCCGGGGCCCCGGTAATCATTCTTGGCTTTAACGATTCTATCAGTTGGGGAGCCACCAACGCACAACGCGATGTAGTAGACTGGTATAAAATAAAATTCAAAGACGATTCTAAAAATGAATACCTAAGCGATGGAAATTGGCTTCCTACCAAAAAGGTGATAGAGAAATTTGTGATTAAAGGAAAGGATCCCTTTTACGATACAGTTGTCTATACCCATCAGGGTCCTGTTGTCTATGACAAATCGTTCCATGGCGAATCAGAAAAAAACAACTATGCATTCCGATGGATCGCGCATGATGAATCACTGGAGTTGAAAACATTCTACCTACTGAACCGGGCGAAGAACTATAACGATTATATGGCAGCGCTGGAGTATTTCTCCGGCCCGGCACAAAATTTCGCATTTGCTTCAACAGACGGAGATATCGCCATGCGGATTCAGGGCAAATACCCTGTGCGCAGAAAAGATGAGGGCAAATTTGCGCTGGACGGCACCAAAACCTCCAATGAATGGCAGGCTTACATTCCCAATGAGCAGAACATTATGACCAAAAATCCACAGCGCGGTTTTGTCAGCTCGGCCAACCAATATCCGGTAGACCTTACCTACCCTTATTATGTTCACAGCAATTCATACGAAGCTTATCGCAACAGAAGAATCAATCAGCGACTGAGTGAGATGAATGACATTACCCCTGCTGATATGATGCAACTGCAAAACGATAATTACAACTTGCAGGCGGCTGAGAGTTTGCCATTCATGCTGGCCTCCCTTGACTCAGCTTCGCTCACTACTGCTGAGCAAAAAATATTTGAGCTGCTCAAATCCTGGGATTTTGTCAATGCTCCTGAATCCATTGCGGCTACCTATTATGAAGTATGGTACAATAGCCTTTATCGCAACATCTGGGATGAAATGACCGGCAGTACTGTCTCACTGAGCCTGCCAAGCGACTTCACCACCATTAAGTTGATGAAGACCGATTCTGCATTATCATTTTACGATGTGAAATCCACACCAGAAAAGGAGACCCTCAACATGCTTATTCGCCAAAATCTCGCAAAAGCCATTGATATCATTGAAGTATGGAAAACGGAAAACAAAAATGAGCCTGCGTGGGCATTATTTAAAAATACGAATGTGGGGCACTTACTTAAACTTGAACCCTTTGGCTATCATGTGAAAAATGGAGGTCACGCAAGTGCCATCAATGCTACCACGGGCAATCACGGACCCAGCTGGCGTTTGGTAGCCAGTATGGAGAAGACAGGCATCAAGGCATGGGGCGTCTATCCCGGAGGACAGAGCGGTAACCCGGGTAGTCGATTTTATAACAATCTGTTAGACTCCTGGGCACATGGCAAATACTTTCGATTGAAATTTCCGTATTCTGAAAAAGAGACTGCCCCCTATCGATATTATACAACCACATTTAATTCAACATCCAAGTGAGATCCTTTATACAGATAATTATTACTGCTATTGTATGCTTTATGTTTCAAAAGCTATTTCCCTGGTGGACAATGGCCATTGGCGCATTCCTTGTAGGGTTCGTATTCAGCAACACAGTGTCTAAATCGTTCCTGGCAGGATTCATCTCCATCAGTCTGTTATGGCTGGGGCTCGCCCTTTATGTAGACAATGCCACGCAGTCGATTCTCACCGAAAAGATCAGCCAGCTATTTCCTATTAATCTATTTGTATTGACAAGCCTGGTCGGTGGCTTAGTGGGAGGCTTTGCCTCCATGACAGGTGCTTTGCTAAAGCCTTAAACTGTGCAACGATCAATTCCTTTACTCCTCATTTTGTTAAATGCAAGTATTATTCTTGCGCAAACAAAGGAAGGTCTACAGGAACTGAATGGAACAATGCTCTTTGTAAAAACAGTAGGAGAAGGAGAGCCGATTGTAGTCATTCATGGTGGACCGGGATTGAACCATACCTACTTTATCCCACATCTCGATAAACTTTCTAAAAAATTCCAGGTCACCTATTATGACCAGCGCGCCAGCGGCCGATCCGCTATTCCCACCCCCGGTGAAGTCTCCCTTCAATCATTTACTGACGACATTGAAGCAATAAGAAAACATCTGGGGCAAGATAAAATTTATTTGCTGGCGCATTCTTGGGGCGCCATTCCCGCCATAAACTACGGCCTCCAATATCCTGACCATGTGAAGGGAATCATTTTTTGTAACCCCATTCCCTTCAACAAAGCATATGATACAGAAATGGCTGCCACGCAGCAGAGCAGGTTAGTGGGTGCTGACAGCACAGACCGTTCCATCATCAAGGGCTCTCCTAACTTTAAAGCCGGCAAGCCTTCTGCCTACAAGAAATTACTCCTCCTCTCCTTTCGCAATTCTTTTTACAAGAAAGCCAATTTTTCTAAACTCAACTTTGAGATGCCCGACAACTACAAAGAGGCTAGTCAGGCGCTGTACGCTGGTCTTGGCAATGAATTGAGTACGTACGATTATTACAATGACATCAAAAAATTTTCCTTTCCGGTGATGATTTTACATGGAGAAGCAGATGCTGTTCCTTTACGGGCCAGTGAGCAAATAATTGAAGACTTACCCGAAGCAACACTCAAAGTGTTTAAAAAAAGTGGTCATTTCATCTTTATTGAGGAGCCTAAGAAGTTTACCCACGTAGTAAGCAAGTTTATAGACAGGTAGTTGAGCGTTGGTTAGGGGTTGGGCACTACCGCAAGTCACGCGTGAGCCCACCACACATGCATCCGCACAACATGCGCGCCAGTGGGACGGGGTAGGTTATAGTAGTAGGGCACGCGTTGTAAACACGCGCCAGGTTTTTATTGCGATTAAAAAGTTTAAAAAAAAAGAAGTAATCCGCTCTTTCAACAGAATGACGGTTTATATTTGCAATTCTTTCAAGAAAAAGGCCAAACGGGCTGATTCTGGAGAGAAGCTTAGCAGAAGTCTACCTTAAATCATTTGGAGAGGTGGGTGAGTGGCTGAAACCAACAGTTTGCTAAACTGTCGTACGGGTTAAACTGTACCGGGGGTTCGAATCCCCCCCTCTCCGCCAAACTTCGCTCCTCTGCGCACCTGCTTGCGCTATAGCTTCGTTTGGCAGAAGTGTGGATTGAAAATGACAGGGCAGACAGTTAGATTGATTTTAGATAAATCGATTGAAACGTTCTTGAAAATGTGGTTTGTGTATGTTCTTAAAAGTGTGAATCATCCTTTCATTTATGTAGGATGACTGAAAACGTAGAGAAAATTTGAGTCCCATAATGCAATGATGAATAAATCAACAAAGCATTATGCTCCTTTTACATTGGAATGTTATCTGGCCGTAAAGACGGAAAAGAAGGCAAAGGAGATGGAGTTATATTTCAAGGGTGGTTCAGGAAAAGCCTTTTTAATAAAGACACATTTTGGGGAAAAAGTGAAATTGACTGTATTGTTGTTATAGATATAATTAGGCTGAGCCTGACGAAGCTATAGCGTCAGAATGCGGGGGGAAAGCGAATCATGGCTTACCAAACGGATTCGTTAGGTGTGGTTATGGCTTGCCAAACGAAGCCGATAGGCGTAGTTTGGTCCGGTAGCTCAACTGGATAGAGCATCAGCCTTCTAAGCTGACGGTTCGGGGTTCGAGTCCCTGCCGGATCACAAAATCAACTGGGTGTGAGTCTCCAGTCAAAATAAAGACAAAAAAGTTTCGGGGCGTAGCGCAGTCCGGTAGCGTACCTGGTTTGGGACCAGGGGGCCGCAGGTTCGAATCCTGCCGCCCCGACAACACAAAGCCTTCGCAATAAAAATTGCGAGGGCTTTTTACTTTGAAGCAAATCAAGCATCACTTGAATTTGTGAAAAAGTAAAAAGCCCAATGCGAGTGAAGCGAGCAGAAGGCTTTGTTGAATCCCCCCCAATCAGGATCACCGAAGGTAATCCCTGTCTGCAGGAGGCAGGCTGTCGCCCGTACTTTGTCCTGTAGGTCAGGACTACGTCCGGCAGGCCCGACAATCAAAAGGCCTCAGGCATAGCGGGTTTTGTGTTTTATAGCCGAGCTAAGTAGAGCTTGAGCAAGGATAGGAAATACAAAACGAAGTGAATGAAATGAGCGGAGAGCTTTTGATTGAATCCTACCCCAATCAGGATCACCGAAGGTAATTTCTGTCTGCAGAAGGCTGGCTGCCGCCCGTACTTCGTCCTGTAGGTCAGGACTTTCGTCCGGCTTGCCCGACAATCAAAAGCTTCTTTGGTTTTTTGAAGAGGCTTCTTTTCTAATGTATTACATGCAAATCTTTCTCTTTATCAATTGAACCGATGTACAAGACTTAGCATGCCTGTTTGTCCATCATACGATGGCATGACCAGGGTTTGGCCTGATTTTCCATTTTTTCCCCACTTATATTGATGCGTTAGATAGGCTAAATTGGTTGAAAAAATACCTATTCCTGCGCCAACCAGGACATCTGATACCCAGTGACGATTGTTCATTACCCGCATCGCACCAACGGTTGTTGCCATGGAATATGCGGCAATGCTGTACCAGATACTCTTATGACCGTACTCTTTGGATAAGAAAGTTGCCGTTGCAAAAGCTTGTGCTGTGTGGCCTGAGGGAAAGGATGTTTTAGCCCCAGGATCATCTGGTCGCGGTACCGCGGTTATTTTTTTTAATGAACAGGTCAACACTGTCATGATCAATTCTGACTTGATGAGCAGCGCAGTACGGTTACCGAAATCATTCTTGCCTTTTACTCCGATCATATTCAGCCCATATACTGCAAGGATGGGTGCATGTTGCAAGTAATTATCAGCATGGTGGTGGAATTTTGGAATCCACTCATTTCGCTCCTCGTAAACCTCCTCCCTGCTTAGAATTTCGTTGTCGGTAAGTGAAAAGATCCCTCCGGCAACAAAAATTAAAGGCACCTTATACGTGCTTCTTAATGTACCCTTAAATGATTGATTACCAGCCGTAGCAAAATTCGGAATCGAAATTTTTAAGGTATCCGCTCCATTTTGCGGATTAATTTGGGCAACAGTTATATTGATTATAAAAAGTGTAGTCAAAAACGGGGCTAAGAATAAATATTTCATTTTAAATGGGTTGGCTTTACAAATAAGAACAACCGGCAGAATTTTGGTCCTGCCGGTACGAGACCGAATGCTGACCCCACCAACCCATCTTCAACACTCGTTCTCAATTCAATACATTAATTTTACTTCGGGATTCTGGAGAAATTCTGGAGGCATAAAATTCAATCATCCTTTTTGGTTAATCTCTCATTTCACTATCTGGTGTCACTTTTTTTTTGAGATTCCCTTGTGCATCAAAAATGAGATCAAATGATTCCTTCCACTTCTTAACCTCAGCCTCATAGGATATTTGTCCATTTGCTTCAATCACCGCTGCTTCTTTCAAATCAAAACCATTGAAATCCCGTGCCAACGCTACTTGTACAGCGGCAGGTAACTCTTTCTTCCTAATTTCTCTCTCCACTTCAAGTATTGATCCATCTTCGCTGAACAATACAGAAATATCTTTGCCCTTCTGATCAAAACTGGCTTCATAATTTTCACCCTCTTTGTTCCAGTCCACATCTTTGGCCTTGAATTTTTGATGCAAAGCATTTTTCAAAACCTTTGGTACATCACCCTCATTCATTTTCTGTGCATTGATTTGACAACTTGATAATGCAATGCTCATTATTACCATTAAAGTTTTCATAATTATCATCTTTATTTTGATACAATTAACGGAGTGATTCTGGAGGGACTCTGAATTTTAACACGCTATCAGAAAATATTATTTTAAAAATCACAGGAGTAACCTCACTCAGATTATCAGGGAATCCCAAATAATTTCGGGTGTGACTGGGCCAGCCTTTTTTGCGCTAAAAAGATATTGAAAAGATGTGGTTTCCTTTTGAGAATTGGTAATTCAATAAATAATGACTGCTTTCGCAGATTTTTTTTACAATCGCCAATCCTAATCCAGTGCTGTTCTCTGCGGCTCCTTCTTTACTAAATCTTTCAAACACCTTATCTTGATTCATTTGAAGCGCCTTTCCTGTGTTTGAAATTGTTAATGTTTTATTTTCAAGTAAAACCGAGACCCTACCCCCATTCCTATTATGTCTGATTGCATTGTGTAATAAGTTTGTTAATAATATCTCAGTCAGGGTTTGGTTGGCTTTGATGTGAAGAGGATTCAAGTTGACCTTCCAGTCAATTTCCTCTCCCTCAGCAATGGACTTTACATTGGCAATTAATGAATTGGTAAGTTGAGAAAGTTCAATATCATGCAATTCTCCAAATTGTTCATTGTCTATTTTACTGAGCAACAATAGATTTTTATTCAATCGCGACATTCTCTGTGCGGTTTCTTCCAGTTCTGCAATCGTCATTGCGTCTGATTCTGACATAGAAGGATTTTGCATTAAGTTGTCTAATTTAGACTGAAATATTGCCAGAGGGGTTTGCAGTTCATGAGAAGCATTCTCGATAAATTCCTTCTGCTCAAGAAATATTTTTCTATTTCTTTCCATCAGATGAAGTACCGTTCCGTTCAGATCATCAAATTCTATAATATTGGTTACTTCTGTTTGAAATGACTCACTTTTATCCAGTTGATAGGCTTTTAAGCGTTCGAGTATCCTATAGAAGGGTTTCCATAATTTTTTATTTAATGACCTATTAATCAGTAATAAGCCAGCAGCCAATAACACAATAAGGAGCGCCTGAACAGATCCGATTGCAAAAGCCAACTCGTCATTGTCAATAAGAGACATGCGAACAGTAAGCAAATAGGATTGGCCCTTTATTTCGACACTGGACGATAGCTGGCGAAAAGGTCGCTGCTCTTGTTCCAGGCTATCATATAAATAAATGGTCTGAAACTCTTTAGTATTTACAGTTGAATCAATGGGCTTAATTTTAATATTATAGGACAGTTGATCTAAAACTGTCAAGTCTGTTTCAAGGTCATCTAAGGATTCAAATTTCTTAATATGCTGCAAAAACTGATTTTTATGAAGTAACAGCGTTTCATCTATCTCCTCCTTTAAAATAGTCCTCACAGAATAAAAGGAAACTGGGATACTTATTAGTACCAAGGCAAATGCATATAACAGTAAACTGCGTATACTTACCTGGAGTAATCTCATGCTGTGAATTTATAACCTAAGCCATACACTGTCTTAATATAATCTTCACATCCCGCTTCCGTCATTTTCTTTTTCAAGTTTTTGATATGAGAATAAATAAAATCAAATTTATCAAGGAGTTCAGCATCATCTCCTGATAAATGTTCGGCTATAGCATTTTTAGAAACAACTCGATTTTTATTGGCCATTAGAAAAATCAACAAATCGTATTCCTTTCTGGTTAAATCTACCGGCTTATTCAGAACAGAAACAGTTTTCCCTAACAAATCAACGACAATTTCCTTAAATACTAATTTATTATTTCCGTCAAATCTTTTCCTCCGGACTACTGCTGATATCCGTGCGCTAAGCTCCGGCAGATAAAATGGCTTTGGCAAATAATCATCAGCGCCAAGGTTCAGTCCTTTAATTTTATCATCCAATGAGTCTTTCGCAGTAATAATAATTACGCCATCTGTTTTATTATTTTCCTTAAGTTTCTGCAAAATCTTTAGCCCATTTCCATCGGGTAAGGAAATATCCAGTAAAATACAGTCGTAATCGAAGATTAAGATTTTTTCATTGGCTTCACGTTCCGTATACGCTACTTCACAGACATAACTTTCCTGCCGAAGAAATTGAGCCATGCTTTTTACCAGTTCTTTTTCATCTTCGACAATAAGTATTTTCATATATATTACTTTTATATACTTTCAAAATTAATGAATCCTTGGGCGAATCAATCTGTTTAGCCTTACGGTGGCTTTGCCTGTTACATAGCCCAATCCCAATGCCAATGGGTAATCACCCGCCCAGTGTACTTCATTGTTAATCATTGCAAAGCACACTACACCCATAAGTCCATACGCAACAGGTTTGATCCATTTCTTTTCAGGGTAGTTCTCTGTCAAAACAATTGTAGTTGCCATCATCGTTCCCAAATGGCCAGATGGAAATGCATCAAATCTCGAAACATTTTTCTGATAAAACGATGGGCTTGTCAATGGGCTCCATACTCCCCCAGGAGCCGTTCTTCGAAATGGGCTTTCCCTCCCCGAAACGCGTTTAATGATTTGCGTTGTTAGTCCCAGTACCAACTGTGCTTGCATAATTTGGCTGGCCACTTGCAAAGCTCGGTAATCATTTTTTATTTTTCCAAAAGCAAATAAGCCTCCGGAGATCAAAATACTTGTCGATCCTTCACCGATAGAGTAAAGCACACTATTCAGGTTTTGGGGTGCTTCATATACTTTAATAGAAGTGGAACCCAAGTTAAAACCTATTAAAGTCCTGTAATCTCGTGCAGGGTTAAGATTGATGGCGTCAGAAATATTCCGTACGCCATCTAAAACTTGCTGATCAAGCGCTATAAGAACCAAGCTGGAACCAATGATTAGTGAAATGGCTGGAATGCTTTCTTTACGGAATGAATATTTTGCAGCCGTTTTAAATGTTCTTGGTATTTTGGTGACAAATTCGAATGGTTTCGGCTTTCCATAAATGTATAATTGATCTCCATGAGGATATACCATCACTTTTTGAATCTGTGATCCTCCCTGTTTAGTTATGATAGAATCATACTTGGCTTGCGCACTTCCTTCTTTACAAAAAAGAAAGAAAAAACAACATACCAATAAGAGATTCCTATTGATTCGAATATTGATCATCTAAAGTGAATGACGTGATTCTGTATGTTTTCCTTTAGCATTACCAAGTTATTGAGAATATTTCATCATCCCGTTATTAAACATGAAACTAGCATATTGATACCATGCGATTGCCTCATTTAAAAGCACCTCACTTGAGTAAATGTTATTATTCTTCATTGCCGATTCCTCCAAAGCCACCACTTCGGATTTCTTCTGTGGTGACAAAATGACCATCATTCCATCTTTAATATATCCCAATTTTTGATATGTACTGACAAAAGCTCTTTCTCGTCCTTTTTCCAATTTGAAAATATCATAACCGAAAAATTTACTTGTATATGAAAAATTCAGCATGCCCAATAAGGTTGGACCAATATCAATTTGACTCATAAGTCGTTTCATTTCACCAGGCACTACGTGTGCTGGAGAATAAATGAGCAGTGGAATATGGTATTTGTCGATTGGTAATTCAGTTTTACCAGCGCTGGAAGCACAATGATCCGCTACTATCACAAATATTGTATTGGAAAACCACGGTTTTAATCTTACTTCACGAATAAATTTTCCAATAGCATAATCAGTATATTTTACAGCTCCATCCCTCCCTGTATGAGATGGTATGTCTATTCTCCCTTCAGGATAAGTATACGGGCGATGATTACTGGTAGTCATAATCTGAGCAAAAACGGGTTTATTCTGATCAGTCGTTTTATCTATTTCCTTCATGGCAAGTGTAAACAAGTTTTCATCAGCAACTCCCCATATATTTTCATAATCAATTTCTTCGTCCGTGAGTGCAGTTCTGTCCACAACCTTATATCCATTGTTGGCAAAGAAATAATTCATATTATCAAAGTATCCATATCCGCCATAGATGAACTTGCTTTGGTACCCCTTTGCCTCAAACACCTCTCCCAGGGAAAAAAGGTTTTCATTATTGGGTCTTCTTACAATGGATTGGCCGGGAGTGGGCGGTACGCACAATGATAACGCTTCTAACCCCCTCACTGTCCTTGTTCCAGTTGCGTATAAGTTGCTGAATACAAGGCTGTGGCTGGCCAGAGAATCAAGTTGGGGCGTTAGATTTTTTTTATTGCCGAAAATACCCATGAATTCGGCACTGAAACTTTCTATACTTATCAAAACAACGTTCAGTTTTTTCTCAGGTCCCTCATTCACTATTTTTCGTACCACTCCAGGCTTGGATGCATCGATAAAGGTTGACTCTGGCGTAGCAATTTGCTTCGTAATTAATTCGAGTGCTTCTTCATTAGGGAGCTTCTTGTAAAATTGATCGTAGTTTAATTCATTATTTCTGTACGCTGCAAATAATTCATAGAGCCCATTCCCTGCCAATTCATTTACATAAGTATTCCTACTGAAATGGTGAAGGTCTATTGAGACCGAATAAAAAACGAGTACCAATAACACAGTATAAATAAGCATATACTTCGATCTCTGCCTGAACGACATCATCATCAAGCTCGTGTCTTTTATTCGTTTACTTAAAAAAGCAATTGCAAGAATAGAGATCAGTATAATAATAGCAACAATCCACACTATGGGATAAGATTGTTGGACGTTGCCGATAACCTCAGTGGTATAAACCAGGTAATCGACCGCAATAAAATTGAAGCGTGTATTAAACTCATCCCAAAAAAACCATTCAGAGGTGGCGTTGAACAATAATAATGATACGAAAATGAAAAAGAGGCTATATAGGATGTATCTATGCCATGGCATTCCAAATAATTTACTCGGCACAAGCCATAAGTAAATGGACAGTGGGATAATGAAATAAAGTGCATTAACCAGGTCAAAGAACCACCCCACTAAAAAGATACCTAAGAGATTCATTACAGAGAACTCTATTTGTGGGCCGGACTTTACCAGAAAAGCAATACGGGTAAGGGTAGATATAGCGATTAGAATCGCAACCAATAAAAATATAAGTCCCACCCTCGATTGGGTCATCCTTTGGAAATTTCGCATCATTGACGCAAAGAACTCAATAGATTCTGGAGGAATTCTGAATCAGGTTTATGTACATAATTTTGTCCCAAAGGCCTGATTCCGTACCAAAACGATTATTTGCGCTCAATAACTCACTATTTATGTTGATGTGTACTCACCAATCTATAGCATTCAGAATTCCTCCAGAATTGTTTTAGAATTTTCGGAAATAAAGGAACTGGTACAGGTCTTTTGCAAAGGCGAACCATGGCCTTCTCCACCTCAAATCAAAATGAATATTTTATGAAAAACGTACTTAAACTATGTTTATTGATTTCCACTATTCTGTTAGCCACCTCTTGTCAAGTACGAGGGCAGGCCAATTATTCTTTAGTTAGAAAAACAATTATCGGTGGAGAGGGAGGCTGGGATTACTTAACCGTGGATGTGGAAGGCAGGCGACTATTTGTTTCACATGGAAATCAGGTGGAGGTATTGGACATTAAAACGCACAAAAAGTTAGGTACAATTACAGGCACACCCGGTATACATGGCATAGCTATAGTGTCCAAAGCAGGAAGAGGAGTCACCACCAATGGAAGGGCAAATACGGCCACACTATTTGATCTAAAGACGTTGGATAAAATTGCTGAGCTGCCTACCGGTAAAAATCCTGATGCGCTGTTATATGATACCTTCTCCGATAAAGTTTTCATTTTTAATCACAGTGGAGGGAGTGCTACCGCAATCGATGTTACTTCTGCTAAGGTGACAGGTACTATTGAGCTTGGAGGAGAGGGTGTAGAAGCGGGTGTGTCTGATGGGAAAGGAACCATATATGTTAATCTGGAAGACACTCATGAAATAGTTGCCTTTGACGCAAAAGCTTTAGTGATTAAACATCGCTGGTCCATAGCTCCGGGTGAAGAGCCCACCGGCTTGGCTTATAATCCCAAAACCAATCGACTGTTTAGCGTATGCCATAATGAACTGATGATGGTGGTTGATTCCAATACGGGTGAGATAATTGCTAAAGTACCCATCGGCAAACGCGTGGATGGTGCTGTTTTTGATCCTGCTTCAAAGCGGATATTTAGCTCCAATGGAGAGGGTTCTATTTCGGTGGTTGAGGAAATTTCAGAGAATGAATATCGGTTGGTGCAAACCATAGAAACAGTACGAGGTGCTCGCACCATTACAATAGACCCTAAGACACATCATGTATTCTTGTCAACGGCAGAATATGGACCTGCACCCGCAGCTACTTCTGATAATCCCAATCCAAGGCCTACAATTGTTCCAGGCACTTTTATGATTTTAGAATACGGTCAAAAATAGCCTATGCGTTCCCCATCCGATTTGTCCGGTCGGAAGACCTTACTCCACGATAGAAACATATTTGCAGTACACAACAAAAACAAATTGAGCTAATAAAAAAATAGAGGGTAAATTGCCAATCCAATAGCCAATTACTTTTTCTCAATCAATCAATCAGTAATGAAATCTCTTGTATTGTTCATCATAGCACTATGTTTTACTATTCAAGCCCATTCTCAACAAGAGAAGCATCTCGAATACTTTTTGGAACAAGGGCTGATTAAGAATCCGTTACTTATTGACATCAAAAATCAGGCAGCATCTGCCACATTGGATAGTATGAGGGTTCGGGCTTATTACAAAATTCAAATCAATGCAAATGGCAATAACTTTTATGCACCAGTGATCAAAGGATGGGGGTATGACAAGGCCATTAGCAATGGAGCGCAATACACAAACCTAGTTACATTTTCACAACTTATCAGTGGGAGAAAAAATGTCGAAAATCAAATTGCGGCCACTCAACTCAATCAAATGAGCAATCTCAATGCCGAAAAAATATCTGAGCAGGACTTGAAACTGGCCATTACAATGCAGTACATTGTTGCATACGGTGTCCAACAGCAAATATTATTTAATAATGAAGTTTTGAATTTATTAACCACTGAGTCGAGCATATTAAAAACGTTAACTGATAATGGGACCTACCGGCAAACAGATTATCTCACACTGTATGTGACCATTCAACAGCAAAAAATACAAATAGATCAGCTTAAAGTTCAATTTCAGAATGATTATGCGCTATTAAATAATCTATGCGGGTTGCAGGATACAGCATATACTCAATTACTCGAGCCTTCATTCGAATTAAAGCCTGTGTCACCTATCAAGCAAACAGTTTTCTTTAGAAAATTTCAATTAGACAGTTTAAGGATTGAAAATAGCAGAGAACAACTTAACTTCAACTATAGACCAAAAGTAAACCTGTTTGCTGATGGTGGATTTAATTCTACGTTCGCAACAACTCCATACAAAAATTTTGGAGCTAGCCTGGGTGTGAATTTTTCAATGATCATCCATGATGGTAGGCAGAGAAAGATTCAAAATAGTCAAATTCAATTGCAACAAGATACACGAAGTGCCTACGAACGTTTTTTTCTAGATCAAACGCATCAACAGTTGTCTCAATGGTATCAACAACTATCGGGAGTAGAACAATTAATAGATCAAATTGAATCCCAGATAAAATATTCTGAGGGGCTTATGGACGCGAATCGAAAATTATTGATTACGGGAGATGTAAGAATCGCTGATTACATTATCGCCATCAACAACTATCTAAATGCCAAATACTTAATCACTCAGAATACTATCAATCGTTATCAAATATTGAATCAACTTAATTATTGGAACAGATGAATGTTATACCATACGCATTACTAATTTCATTTTCAGGCATAATGTTCAGCTCGTGCGGTACTGACTCCAAGCAGGCTTCTTCACCAATCGACAATAGAACACCTGCTACTGACACAACTATTACAAAAAGTACCCTCGAGGAATTCACAGAAGTAAATGCTACGTCTGCATTCTTGCAAAAAAATTATGTCAAGGCCAATGCCACGGGATACCTGGAGAAGGTCAATACTGACATTGGTCAATATGTGCCAAAAGGCAAATTATTATTTGTTATCAAAACCAAAGAGGCTCACAGTCTTGGCAATACTGTCAATGCACTAGATTCCAGTTTTCAGTTTTCAGGCATAGTAAAAATATTCTCGAACGGATCCGGTTATATCACCAAACTCAATCACCAGCCAGGAGACTACGTACAGGATGGAGAGGAACTTGCAGTCGTTAGTGATCTAAACAGTTTTGTCTTCCTACTCAGTCTACCGTATGAGTTAGGGAAGTTAACTTCGCTGAATACAAAAATTAATCTTACTTTACCTGACGGTACTGAAATCGATGGCATCTTACAAGATGCCATGCCCACAGTTGATCCGGTGGCACAGACACAATCTTACGTTATTAAGGTTTCTACAAAATCGTTGCCTGAAGGACTTATTGCCAAAGTACGGTTGATTAAAAAATCAAAGCCCAACGTAGTTTCTCTTCCTAAGCAAGCGGTACTGACCGATGAACTACAAAGATCCTTTTGGGTAATGAAAATGGTTGACTCGGAGACTGCAGTTAAAATTCTAGTGAAGAAAGGAATTGAGACCGCTGATAGGGTTGAAATCGTTTCGCCATCATTTACCGAATCAGACAGAATATTAATGACAGGGAATTTTGGTTTGCCCGATACAGCAAAGGTTGTCATTCAAAACAAGTAATCCACATGCAGAATTTTCTATTTAAGTACAAAAACCCTGTTGGTGTAATGACCTTTATCATTTTGATGGGGGGCTTTTTTGCATTTGGTAAATTCAAAACATCTCTTTTTCCTGAGATTACCTTTCCTAAGATCAAAATCATCGCAGATGCGGGTCAACAGCCAGTTGACAAAATGATGTTGACTGTAACCAGACCTCTGGAAAATGTCATTAAACAGGTACCTGATCTTAAGCTCATCAGAAGTATTACCAGTAGAGGAAGTTGTGAAATCTCTGCATTCATGGATTGGAAATCAGATATTGATCTGAGTCAGCAGCGAATTGAATCAAAAATAAATCAGATTAAGGCGAGCTTGCCTCCTGGCGTTCAAACTACGGTAGAAAAAATGAATCCTTCTATTCTACCTGTGATTGGTTACACAATAGAAAGCAAAAGTCTTTCACCGGTCGACCTCAAGAAATTGGCAATCTATACCATAAAACCTTTTTTATCACAAGTGGTTGGGGTATCAGAGGTAAGGGTAATAGGAGGTAAAACAAAAGAGTATTGGCTGGTTCTCGATACGAGGAAAATGAGTGCATTAGGAATAACACCCGATCAAATCAGCACAACGCTGAGCCAGACAAATTTTGTTTTTTCCAACGGGTATATTTCAGACTATCGCTACATGTATCTTACGCTTACCGATGCCCTGGTTGATACAAAAGGAGAACTTGAAAAACTGGTAATCAGTAACGATGGAAAGCGTATTATTACACTTAGTGACATTGCCTCTGTTGAACTTCAGGAAGCCAAAGAGTACATTAAAATCAACGCCAACGGGCGTGAAGGAATATTACTTGCGATTGTTAAACAACCCAACGCTAATCTGCTTGACTTAACTGACCAGATGTCAGCGAAGGTTGTTGACCTTAAAAAAATTCTCTCTCAAGACTTAACCATCGAGCCATTCTATGTTCAGGCAAACTTTGTCAGGGATTCCATTAAAAGTGTTACGGACAGCCTTTGGATCGGCTTGGCCCTGGCTATTATTGTGGCAATAATATTTTTGAGATCGTGGAAAGCAAGTGCTACCATACTTATTACAATACCCATAACCCTTCTACTGACCATTATTGTGTTGTATGCTATCGGGCAAACACTCAACATCATGACATTGGGAGCAATAGCAGCAGCGATAGGCCTTATCATTGACGACTCCATCGTAGTAGTGGAGCAAATTCACCGGGCACATGAGGAAAGTCCAGAAAAATCAACTGTGGAGTTGGTTACACAATCTATCAAATACCTTTTCCCTGCAATGATAGGCTCGTCCTTAAGTACCATTGTCATATTTATTCCGTTCGTTTTGATGACAGGGGTCGCGGGTGCTTACTTCAAGGTGATGACGGACACAATGATTATAGCCCTTATTTCTTCTTTTTTTGTGACATGGATTATTCTGCCAGTCATCTATCTTTTTATGAACCGAAATGAAAAGGTGAAAGAGGATGTCAATACAGTTCATCACACTGTTAAAAATCAAGCCTGGGTTGGTTTCTTCATCAACCGACCCTATATCAGTGTTCTCTTTTTAATCACGCTTGCTGCTTCCATTTACTGGGTTTTCCCAAAACTTCAAACAGGTTTTTTGCCTGAGATGGACGAAGGGAGCATAGTCCTGGACTACAGTTCTCCTCCTGGCACTTCACTTGAAGAAACGGATCGTATCCTCAGGGAAGTAGAAAAAATTATTGTCACCATCCCAGAAGTTCAGGCATATTCAAGGCGCACTGGTACTCAAATGGGTTTTTTTATCACTGAACCGAATCGCGGAGACTACCTTATTCAATTAAAAAAGAAAAGAAAGCGTACATCCGATCAAGTGATTGCCGAAATACGTCAACGCATTGAAGCCAGTCAACCAGCTTTGCGTATTGACTTTGGTCAGGTTATTGGTGACATGTTAGGAGATTTAATGTCATCCGTACAACCCATAGAAATAAAGATATTTGGGTCTGATCCGAAACAATTGCGAGAGATATCGCGCAAGGTAGCAACTGTTGTGCGCGAAGTAAATGGCACTGCAGACGTGTTTGATGGTGTAGTTATAGCAGGCCCAACAATCAATGTCGAACCTGATATGAATGCTTTGGCATTCTTTGGTATAACCCCTGCCAATCTACAGTATCAATTGCAAGCATCCCTGGAGGGAAATGTTGTAAGTCAATTTTATGGCAAAGAACAATTGAGTGCGATAAGGATTGTCTATCCTGGGAATAAAACATTAAGTGTTGCAGAGTTGAAGAACATTCAAATTTTTCTTCCCAACGGAACATTAAAGCCTATTGATCGATTGGCTCAAATCTCAGTTCTTGAAGGTGAAGCTGAAATAAATAGGGAGAATCTGCAATCTATGGGTGTAGTAACTGCAAGGCTTGATCAACGTGATTTAGGTAGCGTCATTAAGGAAATACAAGATAAAATTAGTGCAGAGATTAAATTACCTACAGGCTTTGGAATTGTATTTGGGGGATCTTTCGCAGATCAGCAACAATCCTTTAAGGAATTACTTATAATTTTAATCACTGCCAGTCTGTTGGTTTTTGGCGTAATACTTTTTTTATATCGAGAATTTATGATTGCCTTGATCATCTTACTTGTCTCCGTATTTGGTATAGCAGGGAGTTACCTCGCCCTGTACATAACGAGTACTCCCTTGAATGTGGGAAGCTACACGGGATTGATTATGATTGTAGGAATTATAGGAGAGAATTCAATATTTACACTGCTTCAATTCAGGGAATCTTTTAAAACTCAAAGTGCACAACAGGCCATCATTTACTCCATATCCACCAGACTAAGGCCAAAATTAATGACTGCATTAGGAGCAATAGTAGCACTAATGCCCATTGCATTAGGAATTGGCACGGGCGCACAACTTCATCAGCCACTGGCTATTGCGGTAATTGGCGGATTTGGGGCTGCCCTACCCCTACTCCTTATTGTCCTCCCTACGCTTATTTTGTTGCGCTACAAAAACAAAGAAAGTCATCCTATGAACGAGTGATTTGATTTGTTACCACAGAAACTTCATTTAGAACTTTATTGCCCAAAATGTACATCTAGCTCCTCTTTAACTAAAACAAGTGATGACCCTGGCACTATCCTCCAGTCACCTTCATCATTTGTAAGGTTCTCCAAAAGCAAATATAACCCCACTCCTTCACTATAAACTTTAATGATGGATAGAGGGAATCCCATTTTTATGAATATATTTTTCCTTTTCAAAATGATGTAAAGAAATGGTGCGAACCTCTAAGGCATTGTTTATTTCAGTTGTTCATTGTAAAATTTGGCAGCCTTAACAAAACCCTTGATCCTGTTTATCCTAATTTTTCCCTTATCTATATACTCCATGGCCTGGCGGGTGGACTTAAAATATTTCATATTATTTTTTTTGCTATTGGTAAACACCTCCATTGAAGGTCCCGACTGTACAAAATAGGTTTGCCGAATTATGGAATTATAGTTCCTGTCATTACCAGCTCCAGGCACCCCATACCTGGGTTGGGTCATTACAGAATAGTACAAACAATACACGCTAATTTTACCCTCTTCCAGCACTTCATAAAATGTATTTCGATGGCTTGATCCCTCCAGATGCAAACCATTAACAAATTTCTTATCGCCTATCACAATTGATTTGATCTTAAATTTATCAAGAACACGAGTACGGTCTCCATTAGGCACTTCAATGTCCCCTGATAAAAGGTTTAGATTCAATTGCTTCCCCCTAAATTTATTACCATCATATAAGTTGATATCAGCAACAACCCAATCGTGGAACAGATAATACTCCCCTTTTACCTCCGGAGCAGGCCTATCGTAATTATACTGTGTAGAAAATTCTCCCCAGCCAATTTCTTCAACATAATCATCAATCGTTTGGGCGAAGGATAGGTGAGAACAAAGGATAAGAACGAAATGGGCTATTATGCTCCTAATATTCATATTATTTGACTCTACTATTATTCACTTCTCGGTAATTTAAACTCTGATATCTTAATCAATTAGTAGACCAATTTATAAAATGATTTTTTAATCCCGTGTCCTGATTTGAAAACTTCAGAGCAGCCCGCGTTTAAGTGAGCCGTTAACCAGCATTTTATGTCTGTGGGGAGTCGGCTTTCTGTACTACGGAATTATTAGTTACAATGATTCGAACATTGTGCTCAATTGCATCATCCATGAGTGTAATCCAATTATCTTCCTGTTTCACATCATCAACAGTTATACTCATTTCGTCCGAATTACTCTTTTGAATGACTTCGATGTTATAAACTGTTTCTTTATAACGATAGTGTACTTTAAATGATTTCCATTCTTCAGGAATACAGGGGTTCACTTTCAATTTGTTTCCCTGCTGTTCAAACCCAAGAAATGATTCTATGACAAGGCGATACAACCACCCTGCTGATCCGGTATACCAGGTCCATCCACCCCGCCCTGCATGTTGTGTGCCTGCATATACATCGGCTGCCAGTACGTAGGGTTCTACTTTATAAGTTGCTACCGCCTCCGGTGTGTCACCATGGTTGATCGGGTTGATCATATTCAATAGTTCCCACACCCGTTGGTTATTACCCAATTTGGCAAAGGCCATGATCAGCCACACTGCAGCATGGGTGTATTGTCCACCGTTTTCTCTTACTCCAGGAACATATCCTTTAATGTAACCAGGGTTTAAAGGAGACTTATCAAATGGAGGCGCTAATAGTTTAATGATTCCCACGTCCTTTTGTACAAGATATTGATAGGCCGATTCCATTGCCTCACGCTCACGACTTGAATCAGCAGCTCCGGATAGCACAGACCAGCTTTGTGCGATGGAATCAATTTTGCATTCCTCATTTACTGAAGAGCCCAATGGAGTGCCGTTGTCAAACCACGCACGTATATACCATTGTCCATCCCATGCATTCTTGCTTATATTTTCCTTTAGTTGCTGGGCTTGATGGTTACATTCATCGGCAAATGCGGAATCATCATTTAGACGAGCTGTCTCCGCAAATTGAATGAGTATCTCGTAAAGGAAAAATCCCATCCATACGCTTTCACCTTTGCCCTGATTCCCTACCTTATCATAGCCATCGTTCCAGTCACCGGTTCCTATAAGAGGCAATCCGTGTTTTCCAAACCTGAACCCGAGTTTGATTGCCCTAACACAGTGTTCATAAAGCGATGCGGATGTTCCCGAAACAAATGGAAGATCAAAATAAGATTCTTCGTCCGGGTTGAGCAGGCGACCTTCAAGAAATGGTACTGTTTCATTGAGCACCGCTGTATCTCCCGTGTGCAGCACATAGCGAGAAGTTACCAGAGGCAGCCATAAAAAATCATCTGATATCCGTGTACGCACACCCCTTCCAACAGGTGTATGCCACCAGTGTTGTACATCCCCTTCTTTAAATTGGCGCGATGCACTCAATAGAATTTGTTTGCGGGCAAGCTGAGGCGCAGCGTAGAGAAGAGACAACACATCCTGCAACTGATCTCTGAAGCCAAAAGCACCTCCTGATTGATAGAATCCGCTGCGTCCCCAAAGTCTTGATGACAGTGTTTGGTAAGTAAGCCACCCGTTGGTCAAGGTATTAATGGCCAGATCGGGAGTTTCTACTTTCAATGTTCCCACTGTGTGTGTCCAGTATTTCTTCACTTTTTCCAATGATTCATCAGCTGCCTCGCTTCCGCGAAATTGATGGACGATTCGGCTTGCATCGTTTGAATCCTTTCCCGCACCAAGTCTGAAAATAATTCTTTGTTCCTCACCATCAATCAGCACAATCGGAATCTGAATGGCAGCGCAGGGATCTAAGGCCAGGCCTGTTTTTCCTGAAAGTTTTTTTCGTAACAGAGCATCCGGATGCTGTAAGGTGCCGTTCCGACCCAGGAATTCAGTGCGATCTGAAGTAATCGATTTTTTTAGATAATCAACATCAAAAAATGCAACCTGTTTATTGAATTCAATATTGTACGGATTTTTCGCAAAGAGCGCTCCGCTATCAGGGTCTACTTCAGTACGAATATGCATCATCGATTTTGAACGATTATTATCAAGTACCCATTCTGCATACCCGGTAGCTGATATTTTACGTGATCGTCCGGATTGGTTGCGGATTTTTATTACCGTGAATTTAACTGTTGCTTCAAGATCAACATATACTACCATCTCTGAATAAATACCATCTTCCAGGTGTTCAAAGACACTATAACCCAAACCATGTCGCGTGATATAAGGTGTCTTTCCACCGGCTGGAAGAAGTGATGCTGACCAAAAATGACCACTCTCCTCATCCCGAAGATAAAATGCTTCTCCACAAATATCGCTTACAGGATCGTTCTTCCAGGGGGTAAGCCGAAACTCATGTGCATTTTCAGTCCATGTGTAGGCTGATCCATTTTCTGAAATAACCGATCCGAAATCAGGATTTGCTATCACATTTACCCAGGGGACAGGCGTTTTGGTTTTATGATCAACTACCATCACATATTCACTGCCATCATTACTAAAGCCCCCTACCCCATTAAAGAAAATCAAGTCTTTAGGCGCCCGAATAGGGGTTGCAGAGATTTCAACTTTTTTACCAGAAGATAAATAGGGGATTTCAGTTTTAGTGACCAGTATCCGATTAACCTGATCGGTCAATGTGCCACCATTATCCGAAATACCAATACGCGCTGTTGTTTGAAATAAAATCTGGTCGTCATAGGATATTTGTTCCGATGCTCTTACAAAAATCCCTCCGGGGCGATCCCTTAGTTCATCAGGAATGATGGCCTGAATTTCATTTTGAAAAACCTGCCGATAACTATAATGTCCTTCATGCCAGATCACAAGATCAACAACAAGCCCTTTCAATCGCCAGTAGGAATGTGCCTTTACCAATTGTTTAGCCAATTGCATATTGCTCTGTTTTTCAATTCTCAGCAAAACGATTGGGAGATCTCCAGAGACAGAATAAGCCCACAATTCGGATTGTTGCCGGTGGTTGTTGATGAGAATGGATGGGTCTGCGCGAAAAGAGGTATTGTTAAAAAGTATTGAACTGGCCAGTCGTCCAAACAATTGTGCTTCTGCTTCCGTAGCATTAATCTGCCGGAGCACCACTTGACTGTGTGTCCATGCCAATTCAAAGACACGATCTGTGTGATGTTTATCCTGGTATTTATCAATCAGGTTCTGACAAATATTATCCATATCCCCAATTCCGGTAACCATGTCAAAAGTTGCGGTTTCTCCCGGCTCGAGTTTTATTACATATCGGATGGCTACTATCGGGTCTAATACAGAACCCTGGTTTCCAGCGAGTGGCCCCACTCTGTTCATCACCTGTGGATTTACAGTTGTATTGCCCCGACCGATAAATTCCATCCGATCCGTTTCGTAAGAAACCTCTTCCGCAATTTTCCCTTGCAGGGTCATCATATGAAACATGGTTGGCGTTAGCTCGTCTTCAGACCGTGGTCTCCGTTTACAAAGAATGGCATGTTGTTGAGGGAGTATCTCGGTTTGCACAAAAAGATTATTAAACAAAGGTTGCATTATATCGGATGCAGCCGGTACCAGCACTACTTCCGAGTAGCTGGTCACCTCAATTGTTTTGTGAATATTGGAATTGTTTGACACCAAAATTCTTCGCATTTCAATATCGTCTTCAGGCGACACTACTATTTCAGTATGTGTTTCTATTTCATTGTGGGTGGAGTGAAAGTCTGCCCGTCCAACTGAAAATATCACTTCGTACTTATCTCCTTTGTTAAGTGTTGGCTGATGCGTATTGGACCAGTAGGTACCGTCCTCCAAATCTCTTATGTAACAAAATGCTCCCCAGTTATCGCGTGTGCCATCTTCTCGCCAACGTGTAACTGCCAGGTTATTCCAACGGCTGTAACCGCCTCCTGCGTTGGTTACCATTACATGATATCGCCCATTTGACAATAGCTGCACTTCCGGTATAGGAGTGTCGGGTGTATCGATTACCCTTGATTCGGTACCTTTTGCCACATAACCAACATCTGCAATGTCTGTCGTGTGTGCATAAAAGACCGTTGCACGAGGAATACGCTCTTGAAGTAGCAATAAGGCTGCTCTAAATTGGGGTTCCGCTTCGAACAGCTTTTGCATTGGCTTGTCATGTAGCAAATAAGCGATTGATAACAAACTCATGCCCTGGTGATGCGACATGTAGGAATAAACAATAGCACCGGTTTGGCCTCGCTGCATCCGTGAAGGAGTATAATCTATCGCCTCATAGAATCCATAACGACCTTCCAATCCTTCTTTGCGAAGATGTTTCAGGTTTTCATACGCTTCTTTGGGAGCTATCATTAAGGCAAGTGCCGAAGCATAAGGAGCAATTACTGAATCTTCTTCCAGCCCGCGCTTCAGCCCAAGACCTGGCGCACCAAAGGCGCGATATTGATAATGGGAGCTGGCATTTATCAAATTATAGCCTGATTCTGAAATACCCCATGGCTTACCCGTTTGCTTTCCATAATGGATCTGCCATGCCACTGCTGCTTTGCAGGTCTGATCGAGTAAGGTATTTTCAAAAGTTGGCATGACCAAAAGCGGCATAAGATATTCAAACATGGAACCGCTCCAGGATAGAAGAATAGGATCACCCTCCACATTGGTGAGCAAGCGACCCAGCGCAAACCAATTTTCAACGGGCACTTTGCCCTGAGCAATACAAGCGAAACTTCCTAACCGGGCCTCGGAAGCGAGTAGGTCGTAATAACCTGCATCCAATTTATGCTCTTTTACATTGAAACCAATTGCAAACAAATTGTTGGATTTATTGTACAGAAAATCCCATTTCATATCCGCCAACTCACCACACTGCTGTGCCAGGGTCTCTGTCAGGGTAATCAACTCATCCACCCGTTCAATTGACCTTGTGGTAGAAGCCTCAAACTTTTTAAGCCAATCATCTTCAACGGATCCATTGGTTTTAGCTTGATATTTTCTCACCTCGGCTTGCAATTCTTTTGCTGTTGCTCCCAATTGGCTCAATGTTGAATTCTTGTTCATTGCGCCCAGCGCTGCAAATTCTGAGGGTATTGTTTGCATTAACGACCAGGGCATGAATACCTCCAGTTCATCCCTTAATGAAGCCATCTGGCCTTCCAGCATATTTTTCCACTGGTGAGTTTCGTTTTGAGGGTCAGTGTCCACAGCTTTAAAAGCTGCTTCAAAATCCTTTTCCAAAACTTCCAAATGCGTGATGACGTCTTCATAGGTAATGAAATCAGCATCGCAAATAGCATCGAGGTCAATTGTATACTGTTTCAGTGCAGCACTGTCTTTTCCTTCGAAGGTGTCGCTCAGCACTCTCAATGTATCGCGCAAGCCATGGAATAATTTTGGACTGAGTATTGGATAATGAGGAATCGCCAATAGTTCTTGCCTCAGAATGAGCAAATGTCCCACCAGGTTTCCACTGTCCACTGTGGAAATATATTTTGGCATTAATGGATCAAGTGATTGCGTATCGTACCAGTTGTAAAAATGTCCATTAAATCGCTCCATGCGTTGTAGCGTACTCATGGTTTTGGCTGTCCGATCAATAAGCTGACCGGTGGTGATATAACCAAAGTCGCGGGCAGTTATATTAGCAAGCAAAGAAAGGCCAATATTGGTGGGTGAAGTGCGATGAGCCACCAGGGAGACGGGTTGCTCCTGTATATTATCGAGGGGCAACCAGTTGCTATCCTCTGTGACAAGTTCTTCAAAAAATCTCCAGGTTTTTCTGGCCATTTTCCCCAGAAACATCTTTTTTTCAGGTGTGAGCTCGAATTCATGCCTCTTCAGCGGCTGGCTCGTCCACCAGATGATAATGGGCGCACTAAGCCAAAGCAGAAGGATAGGGCCTGCTATTAATAACTTTATCGGAAACAAAAAAATGATGTAAAAAAGTACTAAAGCAGTAAGAAGCAATTCCATCCACATAAAAGAATAAGTGCCAATTAAACTAATTTGGCTGGCCTTTGATTGCATGGTTGACACATTCCACTGGAGCAGGTTTTTCCTGCTGATGAGCAGTCTCCAAAGTGTACGCGTTATGGCAATTAAATTTGCGCAGGCCTCAAAGGGCAAACTAATCAGTGTGAAAGAGGTCTTACTAAAGACATCTGTAATATTCTGAATAGAATTTTTGATGTGATGAATTAAGACAACGTCTTTTGGTTTTCGAATAGTCTCCCAAATGGAAGTAATGATAATCGGCACCACAATAATCGCAGATACAGTAATGGTCCAGAACAAGGAAGAAGGCAACGCAGTCCATCCTAATATGATCAGGGTGGTAAGCGCTATCGGAACAAGGCTACGCCTTATATTATCAAATATTTTCCATCGCGATAATGCAGAAATTACATTTATACGCCAGCGTCCGTTGGCATCAGGAACAATTGGAGAAATCCACGGGAGAATCTGCCAATCTCCGCGAATCCAGCGTGATACCCTTTTCATGTCATCCCGATAACTACTTGGATATTCCTCATACAATTGGACATCACTCAATAATCCTGATCGCACATAACAACCCTCCAGAAGATCATGACTTAAGATTCTGTTTTCAGGAAATCTTTTCTCCAGTACCTTTCTAAAACTATCAACATCATAAATTCCTTTGCCAATAAAAGAACCTCTCGCAAATAGGTCCTGATACACATCTGATGATGCACGGGTGTAAGGATCAATGCCAGGGTCATCTGCATGCATGTGTCTGTATATCGAACCAGGGTCATCCGACAAGCTTACTGACACCCTGGGCTGAAGAATGCCATACCCTTTCGTTATGCGCTTCTTGCTTTCATCATACCATGCATGATTTAATGGATGAGCCATTGCACCAACTAATTTCCATGCTGATCCCAATGGCAGTCGGGTATCAGCATCCAACGTAATGACATATTTTACCTGAGGGAAAATGGATGGAGTACCTACAATAACCGAGAAACGGTCTTTTGCACCTCCGCGCAGCAAAGCATTTAACTCCGATAGTTTCCCTCGTTTTCGCTCATACCCCATCCACCTGTTTTCTTTGGGATTCCAAAGTCTTGGGCGATGAAAGAGATAAAACAGGTCATTGTTTTTCCTATTGTACTTTTTGTTCAGCTCCTCAATTCTTTCTTGGGCCAAATCAATCAGTGGCTTGTCTTCCGGAAGTGATTCTTGTGTTGCATCCGCAAAATCGGTCAACAATCCAAAATGCAAATTGTCGTTTCTATTTGCCAGAAACCGAACTTCTAATGCTTCCACTAAATTTTCAATTTCTGTTTCACTACTGAGTATAACAGGAACCACTACCAGTGTTCTGAATTCCGCAGGAATACTCTCGGAAAAATCCATTCTCGGCAGCAAATGCGGCTTGACAAATAACGAAGACAAAAAGTTAACAACAGAAATAGCCAGCTGGCTCGCACTTAAAATGGTAAGAAGTGCAATCAATCCAAGAAACCAATTGTTATTGGTGTCTGCCTCTGCCCTTATTAAAATAGGCGCACTAACAAAAAGTGTGATAAAAAAAATAAAGGACATGTATACGGGAAAAGAGAACCGTTGTAATACGTATCTGAGCCTTTGAAGGCCCGATTCCCGGGTTTTTGCCTGCTTTTTTGTTTGAATAACCCCCTGTCCTATCAGGTAATAACCCACATGTGATGTTCGGGCTTCCCCCTTTTTGAGAACATCTTTTCGCGCCAACGCTATCGCGATCCGGGCTACTTCAACTTCTGAGCGATTGCTCTTTTTTGCAATATGCTCCACCACATGCCTGTATCTATCGCGCGTTGAAAAATCCATTAAGCCATAAATTCCTGCATGGTCTTGGCGAAGCGTTTGTTCTACAACACTGTGCTCTTCGACAAAATGGGTCCAATCCAGTAAGCCCAACTCCCGAAGGCTATTGATACTGTTACTGATGGAAACCTGATCTGCTGCCTGAGTTTGATTTTCCGCATTTACCAACTCCCCACTTGTCAACCCACTTTTTGATAATTGTTGCTCAATCCAGTTAAGCACCATTGCCAAATCCGGTCCTTTCCCCCGGAGCTGCCTGATTAATTCGGATACAAATGCAGCACTCATCGGTGGATTGGAACGGGCCATTTCTGCAATAACAAGGATAAGGTCTGTGGATTCTTCCTCTATAATTTCAAACATCCTCTTTGCCCAGTAGTCCGCCAGATTTCTGTCCACCCTGTCAACAGCAACACGTGCTGAAACCCGCCTTATATTTTCAATAAGTCCAAGCCGAAGCATAATCGGGATGGCCCATAATTCCCCTAACTTTAAATAAGTAACAGATTGATACGCTTCAATAAAGTCGCCCAGGCGCTCAATGTCTATTCTTCCATCGCTGTGTGCTATTTTTTGTAACGCAATGTCATAAATGCGTGTGCCTCCTTCTGATGATGAATCGGAAAGTTGCGGAAGGTCTTCACTATACCCTTTCGGAAAATGGATCTTCGCATTTCGAATATGCTCCTCCAGGAGATAGAAATTGTCGAGTAACCATTCGCCTGCCGGTGTGATGATATGATTGCTCTTTACTGAATCGGTAAGAAGTTTGCGTACATTGTGCAAAATGGACTCATTGCTCTCCAGTCTTTTGAGTAAATACTCTCTTGCGGGCTTCTCACTTAGTGTATGCGTTTCAGCAAGCGTTTTCCCAAAAAGTTTTAATTGATCAACGTTGAATAGCTCTGCCCTTAATGGCTCCTCATTTGAATAATTTTGATTCGAATCATTGCTCTGAAAAAAATTCTTCACTTCAGATATGAGTTCGTGCGCTGCAGGTCTAAGTTTCATAGCTTCCTTTCTTTTACTTCCAACGCAGCGTTGACGATACTTTGCGCTTCTTCTACCATACGATTCACGTGTTCTCTGCTCAAAAAACTTTCAGCATAGATTTTATAAATAGCCTCAGTGCCTGACGGCCGTGCTGCAAACCACCCGTTCTTTGTAGTTACTTTCAGGCCTCCAATAGGTGCATCATTGGCAGGCGCATGTGAAATGACCTGTTCTATTTTTTCTCCGGCCAGGTCTTTTTGCTTTATCTGCAATTTAGAAACATTTTTCAATTTTTCCTTTTGTTCTGGTGTGGCCTTTGCTTCCACTCGTTCATAAAATGACTCACCCAATTCCTGTGTGATTTCGTTGTATAATTCACCGGGGTCACGTCCGCTTTTTGCAGTAATCTCCGCTGAGAGCAATGCGGGAATAAAACCATCTTTATCAGTTGTCCACACCTCTCCATTCATCCTTGTAAATGTGGCGCCCGCGCTTTCCTCTCCACAAAAACAAAGAGAACCCTCCAACAAACCATCAACAAACCATTTGAATCCGACAGGAACCTCGTAAAGTTGCCTCCCCATTTTTGCTGCTATTCGGTCTATATGTTGTGTGGTAACGACAGTCTTTCCTATCGCTGTTGTATTTTTCCACCCAGGCCGGTGCTGCAACAAATAACGTATGGCAACCGACAAATACTGGTTCGGATTTAACAGACCTGAACTTTTTGCAACGATTCCGTGCCGGTCATAATCGGTATCACAGGCAAACGATATATCAAACTTATTCTTTATCGCAATCAAACGCTGCATGGCGTAGGGAGATGAGGGATCCATGCGAATTTGTCCATCCCAATCTACTGACATAAAACTAAACGTTGGATCAACAATTTTATTGACCAGTGTTAAGTCAAGTTGGTAACGATCTGCAATTGGTTCCCAATAGTGAATACCGGCTCCACCCAGCGGGTCGACCCCAATCCTGATTTTTGAATTGCGGATCACCTCCATGTCGATAATGCTTCCTAGATCATTGACGTAGGTATTCAGATAGTCATGTCGATGTACATGGGAAGAACTCAGCGCCTTGTTCAGGGGAATTCTTTTAACATCAGAAAGGTCAGCTTTCAGCAGATCATTTGCTTTTTCCTCTATCCATTGTGTAACGCTCGTTCCGGCAGGTCCCCCATGTGGAGGATTGTATTTAAAACCTCCATCATCGGGTGGATTGTGTGAAGGGGTAATCACAATGCCATCTGCCAAACCCGCCTGGCGTCCCTTATTGTACTTCAATATAGCGTGTGAAATAACGGGAGTAGGTGTGTACTCATCTTTGATGGCAATCATAACGTCTACTTCATTGGCCACCAACACCTCCATGGTAGTGGCAAAAGCAGGTGCTGAAAGGGCGTGCGTATCAAATCCAAGAAATAAAGGACCATCTGTTTTGTGTTTCTTGCGATAAAAACAAATGGCTTGTGTGATTGCCAGAATATGTTTTTCGTTAAAGGAATTTGTCAACGAGGAGCCACGATGACCGGAGGTGCCAAAAGAAACTCGTTGTTCTCTTATGAGAGGATCGGGTTCCCCGGTATAATAGGCTGTAATAAGCCGTGGGACGTTCACCAGTATTTCCTGCTCTGCAGGTTTGCCTGCCAGGGTCGATATATTCATCGTGTCATTTTCTTTTCAAAAATTATTTATAAAAACTACGCCACATCAATTTTCTTTTCCAAATAAACATCCTGTATGGCATGCAGCAGCTCAACACCTTCTTTCAAAGGCTTTTGAAAAGATTTTCTGCCAGAGATCATACCCATGCCTCCGGCCCGCTTATTAATAATGGCGGTGCGAACAGCTTCTTTCAAGTCCTTTTTTCCTTGCGATGGTCCTCCTGAGTTGATGAGTCCAGCTCTGCCCATAAAACAATTCGCCACCTGATAGCGGCACAGGTCAATGGGATGGTCGGTGGTAAGTTTTGTGTACATACGCTCATCTATTTTTCCGTAGTGAATGCCATCCACATTCAGTGCTTTATACCCTCCATTATTTTCAGGAAGTTTTTGTTTAATAATGTCTGCCTGAATTGTTACTCCGAGATGGTTTGCCTGACCCGTCAGATCAGCGGAGGCATGATAATCTACTTTATCTTTTTTAAATGCACTGTTGCGCAGATAGCACCATAAAACAGTTGCCATTCCTAATGAATGAGCCTCCTCAAATGCTTTCGAGACTTCTGTTATTTGTCGATCTGACTCCTTTGATCCAAAATAGATGGTGGCACCAACAGCTGCAGCTCCAAGGTTCCATGCCTCACGCACAGAACCAAACATAATCTGGTCAAACTGATTGGGATACGTGAGCAATTCATTGTGATTGACTTTTACGATGAAAGGAATTTTATGCGCATATTTTCTCGCTACAATTCCCAAACCGCCTATGGTGCTGGCCACTGCATTACAACCACCCTCTATAGCCAATTTTACAATATTCTCAGGATCGAAGTACATTGGATTGGCACTGAATGATGCGCCTGCACTGTGCTCAACCCCCTGATCGACCGGCAAAATGGAGAGATAGCCCGTACCGGAGAGCCTCCCCGATTTAAAAATAGAATTCAGACTGCAAAGTGTCTGGACGCTCCTGTTCGAGCCTACCACTATACGATCAATAAAATCAGGTCCGGGAAGATGTAATTTCTGATTGGGTATGGTTTTACATTGATGTGAAAAAAGGGATTCTTCTTCTTTGCCTATCAAGTCAATAATTTCCTGGTATGTCATATTCAATTCTTTAAGTAATTAAGTGCGCCATTTTTTATATGCATTGATCAATCCGTTTGTGGAAGCGTCATGTGTCGAAACTTGCGTGTCATCTTTTAATTCGTTCAAAATATTAATTGCCAATTGTTTCCCGAGTTCTACGCCCCACTGATCGAAACTGAAAATATTCCAGATGATTCCCTGAACAAATATTTTATGTTCATACAGCGCAATCAATGAACCAAGGGAAAATGGAGTGATCTCTTTCAGTAAAAAGGAATTGGTGGGGTAGTTACCTTTAAAAACTTTAAATGGTACTAGTTTCTCCCTTCGGGATTTTTCAACACCCATCAACTCATGGGCTACCTCCTCCCTGCTTTTCCCATTCATCAATGCTTCCGTTTGAGCAAAGAAATTGGCCAGCAAAATAGGATGATGGTCTCCTAATGGGTTATGAGAGATCGCTGGGGCAATAAAATCACATGGAATTAAATGGGTACCCTGATGGATAAGCTGATAAAAAGCATGTTGCCCATTGGTGCCAGGTTCGCCCCACACCACAGGGCCAGTTTTGTAGTCAACATCTATTCCGGTTCTGTCGGTGTGTTTACCATTGCTCTCCATATTCCCTTGTTGAAAATAAGCGGCAAAGCGGTGCATGTACTGATCATACGGAAAGATCGCTTCTGTTTCTGCGCCAAAAAAATTGGTGTACCATATCCCTATCAGCGCCATGATCACAGGGATGTTATTTTCAAAAGCGGTATGCCTAAAATGCAAATCACTCTCGTGCGCGCCTTTCAGCAACCGTTCAAAGTTATCGTAGCCAATGGTAAGCGAAATGGAAAGGCCGATGCTGCTCCACAAACTATAACGTCCGCCCACCCAATCCCAAAAAACGAATCTATTTTCAGGGGCTATACCAAATTCAGCCACTTTCTCCTCGTTGGTAGATAAGGCTATAAAATGAAGCGCGATGTATTTTTCATCCTTTGCAGATTTTAAAAACCATTTCCGAGCAGAATGCGCGTTGGTCATGGTTTCCAGGGTGGTAAATGTTTTTGAGGCGATTAGAAAAAGTGTTTCTTCCGCATTTAGGTTTTTCAATACTTCAACCATCTGCGTTCCATCAACATTTGAAACAAAGTGAGCCTGAATGTCCTCCACCCAATAAGAACGCAACGCTTCCGTAACCATGACCGGCCCCAGGTCACTGCCCCCAATACCAATATTTACAATGTGTTTTATTTTTTTACCTGTATATCCCTTCCACTTACCACTGTGAACCTTCTCACAGAATGTTTTCATTTGCTGTAGTACCTTTCTTATTTCAGGCATTATATCCGATCCATCCAATACAACTGGGCTGTCAGAAAAATTTCTCAATGCGGTGTGGAGCACAGCACGATTCTCAGTTTCGTTTATTTTTTCACCCTCAAACATTGCTCTAATGGCCTCTCCCAAATTACAGTCGTCTGCCAGATCAAGAAGGTATTTTTTAGTCTCCTCCGTAACAATGTTTTTGGAGTAATCAAAAATAATTTCATTGAATGAAATACTCATTTTTTCAAACCTGTTGACGTCTTTATCAAAAAACGTTTTCATGCGTCTGTTTTTTATTTCTGAGTAATGAGTCAGGAGTTTGCTCCACGCAGGAGTTGTTGTTGGATTTACTTTAGGAAGCATAGTAGTTTTTCATTTTTACAGTAAACAAAACAGAACTCTATTTCAGGTTTGTCTTTCATCTTTTAATAGTGAGGCAGCCTCTTCATCCAAATACCATTGCAGGCTGCCGTGTTTTGGTTGTATGAGTTGAGCGGGATATTGCTCCGGGTTGTCTTCATCTTCCAGCACATGTTGTACTGCTTCGGCTTTTGATTTACCATAAACCAGAAATGCAATATTTCGCGCCTGATTGATCAATGGGGCGGTCATTGTAATTCGATAGATGCTTTTCTCTTTCAGGAAGACGGCCCGGACAGAAGGCGAGGTTTCGTGCAACACGGTTGTATGAGGGAACAGAGAGGCCGTATGAGAATTACCCCCCAGCCCCAAAAGAATCAAGTCAAAAATTGATTCTTTTCCCTTAAAATGTGAAACAATCTGAGAGGAATAATCCCTTGCCGCTTCATCAGGCAAAAGCGAAGTATTGATCGAAAAGATGTTGGATTTGGGTATAGACAACGCATTGAGCAAAGATATTCTTGCCATGTGACTGTTGTTCTCAGGGTCATCAACAGGTACATAACGCTCGTCACCAAAGAAAAAATTTACCTTACCCCATTCTATTTTATGTTTGTAGTCAGATGAAGCAAGTGTTTCATACAATTTTTTAGGAGAACTCCCTCCCGACAAGACCATGTTGAATTCTCCATACGCAGCAATAGCCTGACGTGCGTTTGCAACAACATCATTAGCCATTGCTGTAATCAATTCAGGTATCGATTTAAACACGCGAATCATGTCACTTCTTTTCATTTTCGACCGGAGGTGTAATCCAATGGAAGCCATCCTGAGCAATTAATGCTTCTGCTATTTCTGGTCCCCAGGAGCCCGCTCTATAGTTAGGAAAATTGACACTCTTTTTCGATTGCCATGAATTGAGTAAAGGCATCAGGATTTTCCACGCTGCTTCGACCTGATCGGCACGCATAAAAAGTGTCTGGTCACCCATCATGGTATCCAACAGCAGCGTTTCGTATGCTTCGGGGGTTTCCACAGTATAGGTGCCAGCATAATCAAATAGCAGATCCACCGTATTCAAGATCATATCCAATCCCGGCTTTTTCATTTGCAACTGTAACCGAATACTCATCTCAGGTTGAATGCTAATGATTAATCTGTTCTGCTGCCAGTTGTCAGTAGCTGAGGACGGGAACACTACATGGGGAACATCACGAAATTGAATTGTGATAATGGATGACGATTGAAAAAGACGTTTGCCTGTCCGTACATAAAATGGTACACCTTGCCAACGCCAGTTGTCAATGAAAAATTTTATAGCAACAAATGTTTCTGTGTTGGATTGTGAATCAACGTTCGCTTCTTCTCTGTAACCAGGCACTTGTTTGCCTTCTATCCATCCCTTTTCATATTGACCTCTGACGGCTTGTTTTCGAATGTCTTCCGATTCGAACTTTCGTATGGATCGCAAGACATCTACCTTGCGGTTGCGCACTTCGTCAGCATCAAAAGAAATAGGGGTTTCCATAGTAATAAGGCAAAGCAATTGCAGGACATGGTTCTGCATCATGTCGCGCAAAGCCCCGGCTCCTTCGTAGTAATTTCCCCGATCCCCCACCCCTATTTGTTCGGAGACGGATATTTGCACGTATTCTATAAAATTGCGACTCCATATTGGTTCCAGAATAGAATTGGCAAAACGAAATGCCATTATATTCTGAACGGTTTCTTTGCCCAGGTAGTGATCTATCCGATAGATTTGCTTCTCCTCAAAAATGCTGCACAAAAGTTCATTCAGCGCTTTGGCCGATTCGAGGTCACGACCAAAAGGTTTTTCGATAACAATCCGAGTGGTATCAGGATTGCCAGTTAATTTATTCTTAGCAATATTTTTAGCAATAATGGGAAAGAAATTAGGCGCCACGGCCAGGTAATAAATTACACATGGTTCCTGCTTCCATTCTTTAGTGTAATCGAGAATCGTCTTTCCAAATTTGGCGTATTCATTTTCATCATTCAGGTCGGAGACTTGATAAGAAATATGAGATGAAAAATCAGTCCATTCATTGTCTTTTGTCTTTCCCTTTCTTGAAAACTGATTGATCCCTTTTCGTAATTTACTGCGAAAGGCATCCTCAGCTAAGGGAGTCCGGGCTGTTCCTATAATGGCAAATCGATCGGGTAACCAATCATCCAAAAATAAATTATACAGAGCCGGAGTTATTTTGCGCCAGTTTAAGTCACCAGTTCCTCCAAAGATGAAGAATAATATGGGTTGGTCTTTTGTATTAGATGGCATACAATTTAATTTTCAAAATTTAATAAACTGTCCTACGTCTTTGTGGCGTACTTTCGCTCAAGTGTCAGGCCTTTACCGTGTTATTCCATTCAGTATGAAAAACCCCCTCTTTACCTATCAATTCATAGGTGTGCGCTCCAAAGAAGTCGCGTTGCGCCTGGATGAGATTGGAAGGCATTGTTTCACTGCGAAATGCATCAAAATAACTTAACGATGCGGCATAGGCCGGTAAGGCCAACCCCAACTTCACAGCATCCGAAACAACGGTGCGAATACCCGGTAAACTCTTTTTAAGTTTTGCCTGAATGGCCTCATCCAACAACAGGTGTTCGAGCTTTTCATTGGCATAGAACGAATGATAAATGTCTTCTAAAAATGCAGACCTTATAATGCATCCACCGCGCCATATTTTTGCTATCTGATCCAACTCAAGCTTGTAGTTGTAAGTTTCGGATGCCCTAAAAAGCAGGTGCATCCCCTGTGCATAGCTGGAGACCATGGCAAAATAGAATGCCTGCTCCAGTTGGGCCAGGTATCGATCAGGTTCATGGGTCAGCGGCTCCTCTTCGTTCTTTGCATATACCTTTGCTGCCTGTGTTCTTAATGATTTATATTTAGAAAGGTCGCGCATTGAAACAGCAGTATCAATAGTGGGAATGGGCAGGTTTAAATCCATGGCCCCCTGTGAAGTCCACTTTCCCGTGCCCTTCGATTTGGCTTCATCTTTAATATCGTCAAGCAAAAGATGAGTGCCTTCTGCATTTTTAAAAGCAAAAATATCAGCGGTTATTTCAAGTAGAAAGGACTGTAGCCTTCCTTTGTTCCATTGATTGAAAACTTCACGAATGGATTTGTTATTCATATGGAGGCCTTTCTTTAAAACTTCATACGTCTCCGCGATCAGTTGCATTAAGGCATACTCGATTCCGTTGTGAACCATTTTTACAAAGTGTCCGGAAGCACCTGGGCCTATATATGTAACACATGGATCTCCTTTGACATTCGCTGCTATCGTTTCGAAAATCGGTTGGACTCTACGGTAAGCTACCTGATCTCCACCAGGCATCATGCTTGGCCCGTTGCGGGCGCCTTCTTCACCTCCGGAAATTCCCATTCCAAAAAAATGAATTCCCTTTTCTTTCAGCGCACTTGCTCTTCTTTCAGTATCAATGAAGTGTGAGTTACCACCATCAATAATAATATCTCCCTTTTCCAACAAAGGAATCAGTTCGGCTATCACGCTATCTACAATTTTGCCGGCAGGTACCAGCATCATTACTGCTCGAGGGCTTTTCAGGCTTTGTATAAAAACATCGACCTCATTGAATCCTTTCAAATGGTCGTGTCCCAATTGATTAAGGGTAGAAACTTTATCAGTGTCCTTATCATATCCCGCCACCGCAAAACCATGATCCACCATATTGAGGAGCAGGTTACGGCCCATGGTACCCAGACCGATCATGCCTAATACATATTGCTTCTTATCCATGTATAAATTTTTCAAGAATTAATCCAATAAAAACCATTGCTCTACACCTATGACAAAATCCTTTCTTAATTTAAATGAGCCCTCAACATCCAGGCAGTTTTTTGATGGTATTCCATCAAACCTGTAATGTAGTCGCTGACACCTTCCGCTTTCAATTTATCTGCCACTGGTTTTATGTTTTCTCTCAAAAACTGAATAATACTTTCATGGTCTTCCAGTAATTCCGCAAAAAGAGTTTGGCTATCATTCTTCTTAAGACTTTTTTCGGAAAGATGAGTTAGCTCAAGATACTTCTTGAGTTGTGCCGGCACGTAATGCCCAAAAGCCCGTATCCTTTCGGCCACGGTATCAACAATTTCCTGCTGTTGATTATAGAGGGATTCCAAATACACATGTACCGCATGAAAATCAGGTCCCTCGATATTCCAATGAGCATTGAGTGTTTTAGAATAAAGCATAAATTCATCTGCCAGTATTTTTGATAACTGGTCAGCAATTGCTTGTTTGTTTTTATCAGAAATTCCAATGTTGGCTTTTTTCATTTTTATATGTTTTAGGTGATATTTATTTTAGTATTTTAATTTGCGTATTTATTTATTCGCTTTGGTAAGCGCTTTCCCTTTATGTACTGCCACATGGTCTGTCTTGTCGCTTTGTATGGCATATTGAGGATCTTCTTTACTAGCGTGATGTGTATACCCTTTATAATCAAAATCGGCAGAATGTATTTTTACAATTTTTCCTGAAACATGCCCTGCCTCCGAATTCCATTTTACATGGTCGCCTACTTTAAATGGATATTTCATCTTTTCTATTTCCTTTTAAAATGTTTCAAGAATTTTCTTTGTTGCAGAAAACCCTTTGTGGTGATAACTTTTGATACCCAGCTTTTGTGCTGCCTCAATAAGCATTAGTCTATCGTCAAAATATATGCACTGCTCAGGAGTAGCGTGAGCAATGCCCATGGCCAAGTTGTATATTCCTGGATCAGGCTTTCGCATTCCTACTTCGCAAGAAGAAATGAATGCATCAAAACATTCATGCAATTCAAATTTTTTGATGCGGTAATCGTTTAGCTCCTTGGGTTCGTTATTGATAGAAATGATTCGAGTGTCAGGATTGTCCTTCCTCCAGTGCTTAAGCCACTGCAACATATCAGGCAACTCTCGAGATTGAGCAAACATGAATATCTTAAAGTCCTCCTTAGTAAAATCTCTTGGATGATTAAAGACTACGGTATCCAAGTAATCATCGAGGGTGATCTTTCCGATTTCATAAGTATTAAAAATGAAATCGTGCAGGATATCCATCTCGTGGTAATCGAGGTCAAATTTCTCCGCAGCCGCCTGTCGGGACACGTGCCCCCATCCATCTGAGAGCAATACTCCGCCAATGTCGAAAAAAACAATTTTGAGTGGTGGCACGGCCCTGTCCATGACTATGCGTGAACGTGTTTTTTTTGTTTCTCAATTGCATTCAACAGTTTCTCATAAGATTGATTGAATTTTTCAATGCCCTGATCTTCCAACTTTTGGGTGATCAAGTCTATATCAATACTTTGTTCTTTTAAGTGTTCGAGTACTTTTTTTGCCTTAACTAAGTCATGCCCCAAACTGTTTTCAGCTTTACCATGATCCCTGAAAGCTGCTATTGTTCCTGGCGGAAGCGTATTCACCGTTTCCGAACCAATCAACGCTTCCACATATTTCGTATCGCTGAATGAAGGGTCTTTGGTACTGGTGCTTGCCCACAGTACCCACTGGCGTTGTGCTCCTTTTTCTACAAGCGCGTTGAAACGTTTGCTATAAAAAACATCTTTGTATATCTCATAAGCTATTTTTGCTGATGAAATAGCCACTTCTCCAATCAGGTTCATCTGTTTCTTTTCTTTTAACAATGGATCAATCATCACATCAATCCTACTTAAAAAGAAACTGGCTACTGAGGCAATGCCGGCCAATGATTGGTGCGCCTTCACACGATCTTCCAGTCCGGAAATGTAAGCTTCTGTCACTTCTTTGTAACGAGGCAACCCAAAAAGTAGGGTAATATTGATATTGATACCTTCGCTGATGCACTGTCGAATCGCGGGCAAGCCCTCTTTCGTTCCAGGGATTTTTATCATAACATTTTTCCGATTAACGGCTTTCCATAATTTCCTTGCTTGCTTGATACTTCCCGCTGTGTCCCGCGCCAGGTAAGGGGAAACTTCAAGACTTACAAAACCGTCTGTACCTTTGCTTTCATCATAAACAGGCTTAAAAAGATCGGCAGCACGTTGAATATCTTTAATGGCCATTTCATAAAAGATTTCATCGTTGGATTTTTCTTTCGAAGCCAGTTTTGCAATGTCATCATTATAATCATCGCTGTGGAGAATTGCTTTTTCAAATATGGAAGGGTTAGAAGTAAGGCCCCTGATCCCATCCTCGTCAATCAATTTTTTTAATTGACCGCTATCCATGATTTTGCGGCTCAGTAAATCGAGCCAGATGCTTTGGCCAAAATCATGTATGTGTTTTACTTTATTTTTTTCCATGATCAATTTGTTTTTTCAAGTTGTTCAACCTTTTTTAATCTTCTCTTGTGTCTCTCAGCACCAGAAAAGTGTGATTTCAAAAATATCATAACCAGTTCTCTGGCAATTGCTTTGCCTGTTACCTGGCCGCCCATACATAGCAGGTTCATATTATCATCTTCTACCCCTTGATGGGCAGAAAAGTGTTCGTGTATCAACGCTGCCCTTACACCAGCCACTTTGTTGGCAGCAACCGATGCGCCTACACCACTACCACAAAAAGCTATGCCCCGCGTGATAGTACCTTGGGCCACAGCCTGAGCGAGTGGAATAACATAATCTGGATAATCATCGGTGGGATTAAATTCAGTATTTCCAAAATCAATAACCTCCCATCCGGACTCAAGCAACAATTTCAGCATGTATTCTTTCAATTCGAAGCCTGCATGGTCTGAAGCCACTCCTACTCGTTTTGATGAATCCAATTTTTTAGCCGTGGACGTTATCATGATCATTCATTTTTGACAACAGGTTTTCCGTTTTGCGGTTTTTCATGAAGCAAGGCTTTTGCTTTTTCGGTAACATTTTCGACTGTAAACCCATATTCCCTCATCACTTCTTCCCCGGGCGCTGATTCACCAAATCGGTCAATGCCAATCACATCACCTTCATCGGTTACATATTTATGCCAGCCCAGTGGTGATCCGGCCTCTACGGCCAAACGCTTCCGAATTACTTTGGGGAATATTCCTTCTTTGTAGTCTGCGTTTTGCTTTTCAAACAATTCCCATGAAGGCATACTCACCACGCGGGCTGCAATACTTTGCTCTTTTAATTTTTGTTGTGCTTCCAAAAGCAATTGAACTTCCGAGCCTGTGGCAATCAAAATAATCTGCGCTGCTTTTTCTGATTCAGATAGTATATAAGCTCCCTTCTCCAACTCACTTGCCTTTGTATATTTTTTCTGATCAATGATGGGGATTCCCTGACGGGTCAATACAAGTGCTATGGGTCCTCCCTTATGTTCAAGGGCTACACGCCAGGCCTGAACTGTTTCATTCGCATCGGCAGGGCGAATCACTGTCAGGTTTGGAACAGATCGCAAACCAATAAGCTGTTCTACTGGCTGATGCGTGGTTCCGTCTTCTCCCAATCCTATACTGTCGTGGGTAAAAATAAAAATGGAATGTATTTTCATGATGGCCGCAAGACGAATAGGCGGTCTCATGTAATCAGAAAATATGAAGAATGTAGCCCCATAAGGAATGACATATTTGCTCAACGCCATTCCATTGATAATAGCACCCATAGCATGTTCTCTGATGCCGAAATGAAAATTGCGACCATTATGATTAGTAGCTGAAAATGATTTATAACGCTCCAGATTAGTATCTGTGGAGGGGGCGAGATCGGCAGCACCACCTATTAAATTTGGAATAGAGTCGGCAATGGCGTTGAGTACTTTGCCTGAGGCTTTGCGAGTAGCCATTGGCTTTTCTTCACCCTTGAAAACGGGTAGTTTTTCTTTCCAGCCTTCAGGCAATTTTACACTGCTTAGCCCTTCATATTCTTCGGCCAATGCTGAATATTTTTCTTTATAGGTTTTGTACAGTGTGTTCCAATCTCGTTCTTTCTCTATTCCTTTCTTTCCTGCTTCGCGATAGTAGCTCAAAACTTCATCCGGTACTTCAAAATTGCGATCGGGATCAAAGCCAAAATTTTTCTTTACCAATTTCACTTCCGCTTCACCCAGCGGTGAGCCATGTGCGCTGGCCGTGTCTGCTTTGTTAGGACTACCATAACCGATATGGGTTCGAACCTTAATCAGTGAGGGGCGTTTCGTCTCTGCTTGTGCATTTTTTATGGCTGCTGATAAAGCATTCGTATCATTGCCATCGGCCAGCACTTGAACGTGCCAGCCATACGCTTCAAATCGTTGTGCTACATCTTCATCAAAAGCAAGTTCCGTGTTCCCCTCAATGGTAATATGATTATCATCATAGAGATAAATCATATTCCCCAATTGAAGATGGCCGGCTATTGAAGCTGCCTCCGAAGTGATGCCTTCCATAAGATCACCATCGCTACAGACGACATAAATTTTATAGTTAAAAATATCAAAGCCAGGCTTATTGTACCGGTCGGCCATGTACTTTTGTGCGATAGCAAATCCAACACCGTTGGCAAATCCTTGACCCAATGGTCCGGTTGTTACCTCAATGCCGGGTAACAATCCATACTCCGGATGTCCGGCTGTTTTACTGTGCAATTGTCTGAAATTTTTGATGTCATCCAATGTGATGGGATAGCCTGTCAGGTATAAGAAACTATACTGCAACATGCAGGCGTGGCCGGCTGATAAGATAAATCGATCCCGGTTTATCCATTCTGGATTTTTCGGGTTGTAGTTCATACTTTCCGACCACAACACGTGGCCTATGGGAGCCAACCCCATTGGAGTACCCGGATGGCCTGAGTTTGCCTTTTGAACGGCATCTATGGCTAAGATCCTCACCGTGTCAATGCCCAATTGCTGAATAGATTCAGTTGCTACATCCATGTCTACTTACATTAAAATTGTTATCCTAATGATGATGTACAAGGCTTCGTAAATAGGTTTTACCTAATTGATAAGACTTTGCACCTGCCAACTTACTGTCCGGTATTTACCCATGTAAAGATTTAGCCATGTAAAGACGATCATAATTGTTACAATCTTAACTTCATTACGATCCTTTTCGTTCATCCTTTCGAGGGGACTTTTCACTTGGCGATTAATCCACTGGATTATCAAGACTTTAGATGCCGCCTTGATTATTATAGATCAAATACTATCAATATGGTACGGCCCCTGTGTTATCACCCATAAAATCTCCCCAATAAGAGGCTGCTCTATCAAATTCATGTGTATTAGTTTCTGGCCAATGGTTCTTATTGAACCCTGGAGCTTCCCTCAGCACATCCTTTGATTGGTTGAGAACAAAAACTTCCTTCTTTGAATCAACTTTAAGTAGAGGATAAGGAATAGCAAAAAGTTTTTCTCCAATACCGAGGAAACCACCTATTTCAATAACAACATACTCAATTTTACCAGTAGACAGATCGATCATGATATCCTTAATATACCCGAGGTGCTCCCCAGACGAATTATGTACATGATCTCCTATAATAGAGGAGGCCGTTAAATACCTTAAAGGTTGATTTGGGTGTGCTCCTTCGTGATTAATCCCTGTTTTGTTATCTACTTTAAAAGTTTTCATTATTTATACATCAGTTAAATTTCAATATTCAACATTTAGATGCTGCTAGTACAGAAAGTCACATTACTTTCATTTTTACAAAGAATACCTGTGGTTATATTTGTTTCCCGTATTTCGAAAAAACGAACCCACTTGTGACATTATGGATAATATAACATCAAACGGATTGCATTATTTTAGGAATCTACTGCACAAATAATATGCGCATATTATTTGATTTCATTAAAGAATGAGTATTTCTCACAAATCGATAGTCACCCTTTCATTCATTTCATGTCTTTCTGCTTGTGTAGGTGATTTTGTTGTTACTTTTCTATTGGGTTTTTTCTATCCAGGATATAACTTCATCTCTCAAACGGAAAGTTCTCTCGGCACTTCAAATAGCCCTGTTGCAAATTATATGAACCTTTGGGGTGTCCTGTTTGGCCTTTTGCTAATTGTTTTTGGCTTGGGTATAAGAATGACAGAATTTAAGAAGGAAAGATGGGGAGTTATACTCTTATGGTTAATTATTCTATATGGCATTGGTGAAGGCTTTGGTTCTGGTTTGTTCCCCAACAACCATATTGAAAATGATTACTCTATTGTACCAAACACGCATAATGTATTTGGGGCTATTGGCGGGTTTGCGCTAGCTTTTATCCCCCTGGCAGGCTCCGAGATGTTCGCAAAGAAGAAACATCATAAACTAAACAAGTACTCAAAATTTGTTTTTATAATTGGCATAGTATTGATTCTCACTTATCTATTATCACGTATTGGCATCATTCCTTACCGAGGATTATGGCAAAGAATTTTCATTTTACATTACCACGTTTATCTAATTGTACTTGGTATTGTGATTATGAATTCCGCTAAGAAAAGTAATTCTCTTTTGCCAGCAAAAAAACTTTAACTACCCTCCGACACACGCTGTAACCCAAAAAAGTCATTAGCCTTTTTTGCACTCCGTGCCGACTATTGAAAATGAATAAGGTACATGGTCATTTTAAAGTGAGTGTTTAATTCATTTTCAATAGTCGGGGTTAAACTCATGACACTTCAGTCAGAGTGTGACAAGCTACGCTTCATCATCACCCTGTCAAGGCATTTATTTTCAAATGCTTTCGTCAATTGGCTAGAGCAAATGCCATTCATAATGACAATTCCGTGTTTAATGCGCTGATGCAACAGATGATAATCAGGACAAAACACAGAACATCTTTTAGGGAGTTGAGAGTTTTGTCACTCCACCAATCAAAAGCAATCACCTGGGTCACCACTACAGGCAGGAATAAAAAAAGGCTTTTTCAGAAACCCAACATCCTAAAATGCTGAAGCCCTAAAAAAGCCTTTTGCGAAAATGTAACGAACTTCTTAGCTAACTAATTCTACGTTAACTGCATTCATTCCTTTTTTTCCACGCTCTACGTCAAATTTCACTTTATCATTTTCTCTGATCTCGTCTATCAGACCTGACTCATGTACGAAAATGTCTTCGCTTGAATCCGTTGGTTTAATGAATCCAAATCCTTTTGTGTTGTTGAAAAATTTTACTGTTCCTTCTTGCATTGTAATTGTTATTTATTGGTTATTGTTTTTGTTCCTTGTTAGTTAATAAAAGTATATGCTTTTCCTCCTTTGCCAGCCCTTCCGGTTCTGCCTATCCTATGGATATAGCTGTCAAAATCGCGGGGTGGTTGAAAGTTGATCACATGTGTTACCTCCGAAATATCAAGACCCCTTGCTGCTACGTCTGTAGCAATCAACGCCTGAATTCTGCCTGATTTGAAATCATTTAGTGCTTTGAGTCTATAATTCTGAGATTTATTTCCATGAATTTCGTCTACCCTTATGCCGGCATGTTGCAAATTCTTTCTCACCTGGCTCACCCCTCTTTTGGTTTCTGCAAAGACGATTACTTTATGAAAAGTCTCATCACGAAACATATTTACCAGGATGTCCAACTTCTTCTCTCCTGACTTCACTGTAATAATTTCCTGATCAATGTGATCACCGGTAACATTGCCCATTGAAACACGAACTTCCACAGGGTTATGAAGCAATGATTGGATCAAATTCTTCTGGCTAGTCTCCTCTGTTGCTGAGAATAACACGGTTTGCTTTCTGTTGGTCATTCCCGCCAGCATCGTTTTGATGTCGCGAAGAAAGCCCATATCCAAAAGGCGGTCAAACTCATCTAAAATCAGGGTCTTAAAATCCCTGAAATGAAGTGCATTTTGGCGCGACAAATCGATCAACCTTCCCGGTGTGCCAATCACAAAATGAGTGGGTCTTTTCAGTCTTGAAATATCCCGTCCAACACTTGTTCCTCCTATAAAGCAGGCACTTGAAATGTTCAGCCCTTTGGCAATACTTTTCAATTCTTCTTCTACCTGCACAGCCAGTTCCCTGGTAGGCAATACCACCAGCACTTGAAATGAGGCTGGCTTACCTAATAGATTATTAATTATTGGAACAAGAAATGCAGCGGTCTTACCGGTTCCTGTTTGGGCAATGCCCATTACATCCTTGCCTTCCAGCACAGGTTGAATGGCATGTTCCTGTATTTCGGTAAGGAAGTTATATCCCTTATTCAGCAAGTTGGTTTTGATGCGAGAGTCAACCGTCAGATCCTGAATCTTAAAGGATGGTTGAAAGGTTGCTTCCGTCAGGGGAGTTGCTTTCTTTACAAATAAGCGGGGATCAATGGTACTTGCCGAGGGTCCTTTACGCTTATTGGATTGATTTCTGTGATTTGGGCTTGAGTGGGTCCTTGGTCTTCTTTTTTGTCTTAAACTATTCATTTTGTTTGTTAAAAAATATATTGTGCCTCCGCTGACAAATACGATAAAGTGTTAATCAGTAATGAGTTGGATAAATACTATCCTGGCACATTTGATCTTCAGCAAACAAAAATTGGGAGTAGAAATAACTTTCCTCAATGGAATAATTTGACTAAACAGAATGATTTCTGCTAAAAACTTGCGCAAAGATAACACAAAATCTTACAATTGCCTAATCCTCATCTCCTCCTCAGCCTATAAAGAACCGGTAAACAAAAGTAATTCTAAGGGAAAGCCTGAATTCCACTCCTCCATGTGCTACCTTGGGCATTCTTTTAATTTGCATATTATGGCAGAATATATGATTCTCGTATGGATTGGCGGTATAGTAATTGGCTTATGGCTATTTCTATATGTGTTGCCACTCAACCTCTGGATTACTGCCCTTTTTTCGGGGGTTCATGTGAACTTGTTGAACCTTGTGTTTATGCGTGTGCGCAAGGTACCTCCCTCCCTAATTGTCCGGTCTCTCATTTTGGCCACAAAAGCGGGTATAAAAGGAATTACTGCCAGTCAACTGGAAACCCATTATCTCGCCAAGGGTAATCTCACCAATGTGATCAAGGCATTGGTGGTAGCTGATAAAGCCAATTTAAAGATGGACTACCAACAAGCGACAGCCATTGATCTGGCCGGAAGAGATGTATTGAGGGCCGTCCAATTATCGGTATCGCCCTATATGATTATTGTGCCTGCCATTACAGGTGTATCCATTGAAGGTATCCAGTTGATCACAGAAGCCAGGGTTACTGTTCGGGCAAATATTCAGCAACTGGTGGGTGGTGCCGGAGAAGAAACCATTAAAGCCAGGGTGGGGCAAGGTATTATCTCTACCATTGGTCAATCCAGTTATATGCAGGTACTTGAAAACCCAGACCGTATATCTAAGACTGTACTTGACAATGGGCTTGACGCGGGTACTGCTTTCACTATTTTATCCATTGACATTGCAGATATTAATATTGGGCGCAACATTGGTGCTATTCTCCAAATGGATCAGGCCAATGCTGATCTTAATGTAGCCAAAGCTAAAGCCGAGGAAAGAAGAGCCATGGCGGTAGCCACCGAACAAGAGATGATTGCCCGGGTGCAGGAGGCAAAAGCCAACGTAATTATTGAGGAAGCTAAAATTCCAATGGCGCTTGCTGCTGCTTTCAGAGCAGGAAGACAATATGGAATTAGAAAAGCAACAAAATAATACTTCGGGCTAAACCCATCGGTCTGCGCCTGCTGCACAACTTCGTATTTAAATTCACAACCTATTTTCCTATAATTGCGTCAAAAGGAATAAATGACCTGGTTTCGTGATTTTGGACTATTTGAGGCAGTACTCACTTTCCTTTTCCTGGGGTTCTATATCGCCTACATCGTAAAGGTAGTGCGCATCGCAAAAAAACTTAATACCCCCTACGGCAATGTATTTTACAAGCTGGTACTTCGTTCGCTGTTGTTCGCACTTTTGTTGATTGCCTTTCTCGGTCCCTCATTTGGAGACTCACGAAAGGAAGTAAAATCAGTAGGCAAAGACATCATGATTTGTGTGGACTTGTCCAAGTCGATGGACGCATTTGACATTCAACCCAGCCGCCTTGAAAAGGTCAAATTTGAAATGAAGCGGATTGTAGATGCTTTTAGTTCCGACCGGATCGGAATTATCATTTTCTCCTCAGAAGCTTTTATGCAAAGTCCGCTCACCTACGATCAAAATGCACTCAATCTTTTCATCGAAACTATGAATACAGGGCTGGTACCTTCTTCCGGAACGGATTTTGGACCTCCTTTGCGAATGGCCCTTACCAAACTAAGTGATCAGGAGGGCCCCAGTTCCCAGCAAAAATCCAAAGTAATCATACTGATCAGTGACGGAGAAGATTTTGGAGAAGATACGGATGAAAGTATTAAAAAAATCCAGGATAACGACATCAAACTATTTACGTTAGGCGTTGGAACCGCCAAGGGAAGCCGATTGTATGCGGGCAGTGGTTTCAAAACAGACAGGCAGGGCAATACCGTAGTCACACGACTGGATTCCAGGTCGCTGCAAGCACTTGCTAATCGTACCGGGGGAGAGTATTTCGAAATCAATGAAACTAAAAATGATGTATCGCGATTAATAAATACGATAAGTGGAATTGAAGGCGAATTGCGCGACACCCGCTTCGTGGACGTAAGTGCCAATCGTTATTACTATTTCCTTCTAATTGCACTATTTTTGCTTGTAATCGATGTGTTAATTAATGTGAAGACTGTGAAAATATGAAGTTAGTAATCGGATTTCTGACATTAGTACTTCTTTTATCTGGTATTGATAACATTGCATTGATCAACAGCCTTAAATCTGAGGCAAAAAAAGCATATCAATCCGGAGATTATAAAACAGCAGCAGAGAAGTATCAGTTTTTGGTTGATTCCCTTCAGGTAAATGAAAATGAAGTGGTTATGAATTTGGCAAATTCCCTCTTTCAAATGAATGACACAACCAATGCCAAAAGTCAATATAAATCGCTCTTGCAAAGCAACTCATCTAACATGCGATCATTGTCCAACTTACAATTGGGTGTGTTGGCCAACCGTGCCGGAAAATATGAAGAAGCGCTGGAATACTTCAAACAATCGCTACGCACTGACCCCTCCAATGAAGAGGCGCGTTTTAACTATGAAATGGTAAAGAAAAAACTGGAAGAGCAGAAGAAACAGGAGGAGCAGAAGAAAGACAATAAGGATCAGAAAAAAGATCAGGATAAGAAAGACGATCAGAAAAAAGACTCAAAAGACAAAGAGAATAAAGATCAAAAGCAGGACCAAAAAGATAAGCAAGACCAGGAGAAAAAAGATCAGGACCAGCAGAAAAAGGACAAAGAAGAGCAGGAGAAGAAAGACAAAGAAAAGAGTGAGCAACAAAAAGAGCAGGAAAAAAATGAGGAGAACAAAGAGAAAAAAGACATCCCTCCTTCCGTTGCCGATAAGCTCAAAGACATGGAGATGACTGAGGAAAAGGCAAAAATGATATTGGAAGCCATGAAAAATCAGGAAATCCAATACCTGCAGCAAAACAAGCGCAAAGCCACAAAGCCTAAGGACAAGGGAAAACCGGACTGGTGATGGATAGTCTTGAGTCCATAGTCTTGAGTCCATAGTATGGCCTGAGACTAAAGACTCAGGACTAAGGGCTCAAGACTAAGTACTATAACAACCAATTTGATGAAAGAAGTATATATCGTATCCGCAGTAAGAACACCCATAGGAAGTTTCGGTGGAAGTTTCGCAAGCTTATCTGCCATTGAACTTGGGGCGGCAGCCGTAAAGGGAGCCATCGCACGCATTGACCTCGACACCAAAGCCATTCAGGAGGTGTATATGGGCAATGTTATCTCGGCAGGGTTAGGCCAGGCCCCCGCTACACAGGTAGCAGTTGCCGCTGGACTAGGGTATGAAATTCCCTGTACACAGATCAACAAGGTCTGTGCTTCCGGAATGAAAGCCATCATGGTAGGCGCACAGTCCATCATGCTTGGTCATAATGATGTAGTGGTGGCGGGAGGAATGGAGAGCATGAGCAATGTTCCATTCTATTTACCCAAAGCACGATTTGGATACAAATTTGGCAATGGAGAGTTAGTTGATGGCTTATCTTTCGATGGTCTGAACGACATCTATAACCATTGTGCAATGGGTGTATGCTCAGACAACACCGCTAAGGAGATGAACATTTCGCGCGAAGCGCAGGATGAGTATGCCATCAATTCCTACAAAAGAACAGCCGCTGCCTGGTCGGCCGGAAAGTTTAAAGGTGAAGTGGTGCCTGTAGAGATTAGAGGAAGAAAAGGAGATGTGACCATGATGGGTGAAGATGAAGAGTATAAGAATGTGTTTTTTGAAAAGATTCCATCTTTGAAACCTGCATTTGGCAAAGATGGTACTGCCACTGCTGCTAACGCTTCTACCCTTAATGACGGAGCAGCAGCAGTAATACTGATGAGCAAAGAAAAAGCCACTGAACTGGGACTAAAGCCCATTGCTAAAATTCTCGGGTTTGCAGATGCCGCCCAGGATCCGATGTGGTTCACCACTGCTCCATCATTGGCAATACCCAAAGCCATGAAAATGGCAGGAGTCGATAAAAAAGATGTAGCCTATTACGAAATCAACGAAGCCTTTTCTGCTGTCGCCCTGGCCAATAATAAAAACCTCGGCCTGGATGTAGAAAAAGTGAATGTGAATGGTGGTGCGGTAGCCTTGGGTCATCCACTGGGAGCCTCCGGAGCGCGCATTACAGTTACCCTTGCCAATGTGTTGAAACAAAACAATGCAAGCATTGGAGTGGCCGGTATTTGCAACGGTGGTGGTGGTGCTTCTGCTATTGTGATAGAAAACTTATAACAGCATAGCGCTACGAGCATTGCCCACACAACATACTTGCAGATCGTCCGTTGGTGAACCAATAGGGTTTGCGTTATGATACTTAGGAAGCTTGTTATAGTATTTTTATTTTTTAGTCTTTCTGCGTCTGCGCAGCGAGTAGTAAGAAAGTATTTTGATCCTCAGAAACAGCAACTACAAGAAGAATATACGGTCTCTGTACAGGATAATGAGACCCTTGATGGCAGTTACAAAAGATATTATTCCAATGGCCATATTGAAATTGAAGGAAATTTCTCCAATGGTTATCGGTCGGGGCTATTTCGCGAGTACAACGAAGAGGGAGTATTAGTTAGAAAAATCAGTTACCTCAATGGGAAAAGACACGGCCCTGTAGAAATTTATGATGATAATGGAATCCCCATACAACGTGCCTTCTATCAAAACAATCTTTTGGTTGACAGTATCCACTCTTTCTTTGAGTCTGGAGTAATTAAAAGTGAATCTTATTTTGCGAAGGGGAAGCCCGATGGGTTGGTTAAAGAATTTTACCCCACCGGCAAACTAAGAAAGGAAATCACTTACAAGAATAAAAAGCCCAATGGGCTGACAGTCACCTATTATGAAAATGGTGGAATAGAAACAGAAGCCAATTTTAAAGACGGGGTATTAACGGATTTTTACAAAACGTATTACCCTAACGGGCAATTAGAAACGATCTCCACCATGAACTCGGATGAAAAGACAGGGAACTTCAAAAATTATGATGAAGAGGGGCACCTTTTGCTCGATGCCAATTTTCTGGATAGCAAACTCCATGGAAATAATATAGCCTATTACCCCGATGGCAGTATTCGTCACAATTTTCAATTCAAAGAAGGAAACAAGGTAGGTGTAAATATTGCCTATCACCCCAATGGAAAAATAAAAACACGTGAGCAAGTGTCGCTGAATGGTCAATCTATGATCCAGGATGAATTCAATAAAGAAGGAATTCAACTCACCAGAAAAACTTTCAGTAAAGAAAAACCCGAAGGCATTTGGATATACTACGCAGCGGATGGTAAGAGTCTGAAGCTAAAGGAAACTTATGAAAATGGGAAGCTTCATGGAGTAAAGACTACCTACTATCCATCGGGCAAAAAGGCATTGGAGGAAACCTACCAATTTGGTCTCATCACAGGCTTGGTCAAAAGCTATTATGAAAATGGCAAAGTACAATGGCAATGCGAATACAGAGCCGGCCGTCAGCACGGGTTATATACCAGTTTTTATGAAAATGGTATGACCAAAGAACAGGGTGAGTACATTGCCAATAAAAAGCACAAAGACTGGATTGAGTATGATGAGCAGGGCAATGTGACGAAGACTTACACTTTCAAGGCTGGCATACTCATTGATGAAAAATAATGTAACTAAGGGCATTGGGTGTTCCCCCTTCCATTCCTTATTTTGCAAAATAATGATTACTTCATGAAGGCAATAAAGGAGACCCAATTCAAGTTCAAAGGTCAGACAGGTTTTTATCGCGGCAAAGTAAGGGATGTTTATTTTTTTGGAGATAAAATGGCAATGGTCGCTACCGACCGAATCTCTGCCTTTGATGTAATCCTTCCAAAGGCCATTCCCGATAAAGGCCGTGTACTCAACCAGATTGCAGCCGATAATCTTGAAGCCACAAAAGACCTGGTTCCCAACTGGGTACTTTCAACACCTGATCCCAATGTAACCATCGGGTTTAAGTGCGAAACTTTTCCTGTTGAAATGGTCATCAGGGGTTACCTGGCCGGCCATGCCTGGAGAGAATATCGCGCGGGCAAACGAGTACTGTGTGGTGTGGCTATGCCTGATGGATTAAAAGAGAATGATAAACTGCCACAGCCTATCATTACACCTTCTACAAAAGCAAAAGTGGGCCATGATGAAGACATTTCAAGAGAAGAAATCCTTAAAAAGGGATTGGTCATTGAAAGTGAGTATAAAAAGCTGGAAGCATATACACTGGCATTATACCAACGGGGAACCGCGCTTGCTGAAAAGAGGGGACTCATATTGGTAGACACCAAATATGAATTTGGCAAACACGATGGCACCATCTATTTGATCGATGAAATACACACCCCTGATTCTTCCCGTTATTTTTATCAGGAAGGATATGAAAAAAGGCAGGCAGAAGGGCAACCTCAGAAACAGCTATCCAAAGAATTTGTAAGGCAGTGGTTAATTGAGAATGGATTCCAGGGTAAAGAAGGTCAACAAATACCCGAAATGACCGATGAGATTGTACAATCCATTTCTGACAGGTACAAGGAATTGTATCAACAGATGACCGGAAAAATGCTCAATGCAATTAATTATGACTTGCTTTTAGATCGAATAGAGAAGAGCATCATTAATTCCATAAATTAACCTATTTTTAAGATTGAATTTTGACTTATGAAGTATACGATAGATAAGCAAGAGAAATACAGCCTGCTGGGGCTCCACGAAGAGAAAATGGATTCAAGCATCGCCCCGGATTTGAAATCCCAAATGATAACCCTGCATGCTGAAGGGGTAAAAAATATAATTCTGGATCTGACAGAGGTAAAGTACACAGATTCATCCGGTTTGAGTGCATTGCTTGTTGGAAACAGAATTTTTCAAGAAGATGGCGGTATTTTTGTGCTTGCCAAATTATCAGAACACACCTTGAAATTGATCAAAATTTCGCAACTGGATAGTGTTCTTCATATCCTTCCCACTGTGGAAGAGGCAATAGACACTGTCTTTATGCACGAAATCGAAAAGGATATGAAAGATGGAGATTCCTAAAGAATCCTAAATCAAAATATTATTTAAATCCCAACCCCATCGTTGGGATTTATTGTTAGCTACAAATGTCCTTTCAACTTACCATATTGGGATCAAGCGGAGCACTACCTGCTTATGGAAGATTCCCTTCCTCACAATATCTTAATATCCATAAGCATCATATCCTAATAGACTGTGGAGAAGGTATTCAAACACAATTGAAGCGTTTCTCTATCCCAACCCAAAAAATTGATAAAATTTTTATCAGCCACCTCCATGGCGATCACTATCTGGGACTAATGGGTTTGCTCTTTAGTATGCACCTCCACAGGAGAACCAACGACCTTCATATTTATGGCCAACATGGTTTAGATGAAATCATCACCCTTCAGTTAAAGTATTCCAAGTCTGCTTTGAATTATAAGATATTCTTTTATCCCATTCCAAATGGCGAATCGGTTTGTTTGTATGAAGACAACATTCTTACAGTTCACACAATCCCCCTTAAGCACAAAGTGCCCTGTACAGGTTTTTTATTTCGAGAAAAAGAAAAACAAAAAAGGATAGACAAAGAGGTACTCCCCAAAAACATTCTTCTTGCCCATATCGCACAACTAAAACTCGGGGAGGATGTTTTTGATGAAAAGGGTGAATTGCTCTATAAAAATAAAGATTATACCCTCCCGCCACGTCCATCCCATTCATTTGCTTATTGCTCCGACACAGCCTATGACGAAACCATCGTACAACAAATCAATGGCGTAACGCTATTATACCATGAAGCAACATTTATGCAGGAGCATGAAGAAAAAGCCGTAGCCACATTACACAGCACCACATTTCAAGCTGCAAAAATTGCCAATATGGCCAAAGTCAAGTGTTTGTTGATTGGCCATTATTCCGCGAGGTACAAATCCCTTGACGCTCTTTTGGCAGAAACAACAACCCAATTCAACAACACAAAACTTGCAATTGAAGGGGAAACCATAAATCTTCAAAGGCTATGAGCCCTGAATTGACGCACAAGAAGAACAATCTATTCATTATCCTAAGCGGCATTTTTCTTACCAATGCACTTATCGCAGAAATGATTGGGGTTAAAATATTTTCATTTGAAAGAACTCTTGGATTTTCTCCTGCCCATATTGATGTTCTGGGATTTACCATGGACTTCAACTTAACGGCAGGAGTTATCATTTGGCCTATTGTATTTGTAACCACCGATCTGATCAACGAGTATTTTGGTAAGCCTGGCGTGAAGAGAATAAGCTATCTAACGGCAGGTTTTATCGGTTATTCATTTATTGTTATTTTTCTAACGATGAATCTGCCACCAGCGAGTTGGTGGCTGGACGCTAATAGTACCGATGCAGAAGGCAATTATTTCAATATTAATTTTGCTTTTAATAAAATATTTGGGCAGGGCCAACGGATTATTCTCGGCTCGCTCTCTGCATTTTTATTGGGGCAACTTGTAGATGTATTCGTATTTCAAAAACTAAGAAATATTACAGGGTCTAAAAAACTTTGGCTGAGAGCTACCGGATCTACACTTGTTTCTCAATTGGTGGATAGCTTTGTTGTGCTGTTCATTGCATTTACTGGAATATTTAGCACATCCCAAATTATAGCTATTGGAGTCACCAATTATATCTATAAATTTTTTGTGGCGATCGCGCTTACTCCCTTAATTTATGCTGGGCATTTCGTTATCGACAAATACTTAGGAAGAGAACATGCACAACGAATGTCGGATGAAGCCAGCGGTGGCAGTCAATCATTTTTTTAGGCGGCTCCAGTTATCCAACACGATACCTGTGGCAACCGCAGCATTAAGCGATTCAGCGCCTGCTACCCCGGGTATGGTGATCTTGTGGGTTACCAACGATTGAATCTCCAAAGAAATTCCTTTGGCTTCACTTCCAATTACAATCACACCCCTTTTATCGAAGGATTGGGTATGCACATCAGCACCATCCATAAAAGTTCCATATACGGTAGTTTCCCATTGTGAAATCAAAGTGGGTAAGTGGGCATAGGCGAAATGTACTCGTGTGAAAGAACCCATCGTAGCATTGACTACTTTGGGGTTATAGCAATCGGCAGTGTGTTCTGAGGCTACAATTTTTCTAATACCAAACCAATCCGCAGTTCTGATAATCGTGCCCAAATTGCCGGGATCCCTGATATCGTCAAGCATCAAAATAAATTCATTTTGATCCAATGTGGGTATCTGGTTTGGTTTTTGCCTCACCACAGCAAGAGCGCTTTCGTTGGTTTTAAATGAACTTAGCTGGGCCAACTGTTTTTCAGAAACAATGAATATTTCAGTATTCGCACTATTCAATAACTTCTCGTGTCGCTCGCGAAAATGAGCGGTGGCCAAAAGCATCACCATTTTGAAATCGGATTTAACAACCTCCTCTACCCCCTTCTCCCCATCAACCAAAAAACATTGCTGCTCTTTGCGGTATTTCTTTAATTGCAAGGATTTGATGAATTTGGCCTGGCTCTTACTGATCATATGATATTTTTGAAGCGGAAATTTAGATATTTTTTAACGGCCAGCCTGTTGTCAATCCTCTTTTCTGGATGTTTGGGTACCCACTACCTTAAGTCGGGAGAAAAACTTCTCTATAAACAAAAAACTGTTACCCCTAAGGGTTTTAGAAAAGAAGGCCTCAGCGACCTTTATATTCAAAAAACCAACAGGAGGTTATTATGGTTTCCCATCAACTCACTGGTTTGGATGTACTACACTGGGGAGAACAGATACAATCCTGACAAATTTGTAGCCAAAAAAGAAAAGATAGAAACGAGGTTTAATCGCAAAATTTCTAAGAGCAAAAACGAAAAGAAAAAATCATCATTCCAATACAGGAAGCAGCATAAGATAGATGTATTGAATGGAAAGATTGAAAATGGTAACATGTTCATGCAATGGGGGGAAAAAGCCACGGTATATGATTCCGCTTCTGCCTCCCTTACTGCTGATAAATTAACTGATTACTTGTTTACCCGCGGGTATTTTGAGGCTACTACCCACATTGAAAAATCAGAGAAGGAAAAAAAGGTGTCAGTCACATACCATATCACTCCCAAAGCACCCTATTTCTATGATTCTATTTCGCAAAATATCGAGGATGAGAAAATTGAAAGCATTTATAAGAAAAATATAAGTGCGAGCCTGATCAAAAAAGGAGGTCAATTCAATCAAAATACACTCAATCAGGAGCGTGAAAGAATTGATAATCTACTTAAAGACAATGGATACTTTGCCTTTGGTCGTGATTATGTAGAATATGATATTGACACTACGTATGACGGATTCCATAAAATCGCATTACGGCTCAATATCTTAAACCCTACGGGCTTACCTGCGCACAAACAATTCAGAATCGATTCCATTATTTTTATTACTGATGCCAACGCTACAAAACCCGGAATAGCAAAAAGACAAATCGTTCCTTACCGTGATATTTCCTACCAATACTATCGCAACGAATACAGCAAGCGGATATTAAGCCAACGTATTTTTCTTCATCAAGATAGCCTTTACAGTCGCACCGGTACCATCAACACACAACGCCAACTGGCAAATTTGGGCATGTTTAAGTTCGTTAATATCAATTATGACACCTCAGGCGGACAGTTCATAGCCAACTTATATTCCAGTGCGCTTAACCGGTATTCGTGGACCAATGAAGCCGGGCTCACTGTTACGCAGGGATATCCAGGTCCTTATTACAATGTGAGTTTTTTAAAAAGGAATCTCTTTGGTGGCATGGAGATATTTGAACTCAACGGACGGGCAGGGTTCGAAGGTGTGGCCTCTGCCACTGATAGAGAGAATTTCTACAAGAGCATTGAATCGGGGCTTAACGCCACCATTACATTCCCACAGTTTTTGCTTCCTTTAAGCAAAGAAGCCCAGTACAGAATAGGTAAACTAAACCCAAAAACAAAAGTACTTGGTGGATTTACCCACTCGAAGCGACCTGAGTATCAGCGAGAAACAACTACATTCTCATACACTTATTCTTGGGAAAATAAACGCACCACCCAATACTCCTTTACCCTGGCCAACCTCAATATTATCCAATCTAAGCTAGACAGTACCTTTCGAGCGCTTCTTGATAACCTAAGTTCAACACAGGGAAATAACATTCGACTCTCCTTTAATCCGTCATTTGTCAGCAGTATGATTTTCTCCATGACCTGGAACCCCGAGAATTATGGAAACACCAGCAGCAACTCAAAGTTTTTGCGCGTACAGGCCGAAAGTGGGGGCACCATGTTCAATTTTTATACGCCCAGTATAGTTAAAAGGGATAATTTGCAACTTTTTAAATACCTGAGGTTGAATGTCGATTACCGCAAAAATAGGATCGTTGATCGCAATACGATATTGGCCTACAGAATTAATACAGGAGTAGGTTGGTCGTATGCCAAGGCGCAAGTATTGCCCTATGAAAAATATTTCTTTGTTGGTGGAAGTAATAGTGTGCGGGCCTGGCGTCCAAGAAGGCTAGGTGTTGGCTCAGCGCCTCCCCTTCTTAGTGGCAATCCCAATCAGGACGGCCTGTTTGATTATAGTTTTGAGAAGCCGGGTGAAATCCTATTGGAAGGAAGCATTGAGCTTCGAAAAAAACTATTTGGATTTGTAAACGGGGCCGTCTTCGTAGACTGGGGTAATGTATGGTCATTTGATGAAAATCAATTGAGTTCTGGCTCCAGCGAACCCAACCAAGCATCATGGACAGGCAGCACCAAATTTAATTTTGATAATTTCTACAAAGAGTTTGGAGTCGGCACCGGATTTGGCTTGCGGTTCGACTTCTCATTTCTTGTACTCCGATTTGATGTGGGCATTAAAGTAATTGACCCATCAAGAAAAGAAGGAGATCGTTTTGTACTGGATGAATTGAAATTCGTCAGGCCCTTTGGCATTGGTAAAGAGCCTGTTATTTATAACATAGGTATTGGGTATCCTTTCTAGATGTTAGATGCTGGATTCTAGATGCTGGGTGATAGAATTAGAAGTCGAACAACTTTTTAAGCTCACCTTTTACTTTTTCGGCATTGGGTAGCATCATCTTTTCCAAATCCACATTAAGAGGCACTGCTGGCAGGTTGGCTGCTCCAAAAGTCCAGACCGGTGCATCCAGATAAGTAAAACATTCTTTTGAAATTCTTCCCGCAATGGATTCAGCAAATGAATTCATCAACGGCTCTTCAGTGAGCACAAAAGCCCTTCCGTGCATTTTCACTGAATTTACAATGGCTTGCCAGTCTACAGGGTTGAGGGTACGCAAGTCCAATATCTCCACCCTGCCACCAAATGATTTAGAGGCTTCCTTGGCCCAGTACACGCCCATACCATAGGTAATAATTACAGCAGATTCGCCTTTGGCTATTTTTTCATTCTCCGCGGTTTGTACTTTATTGGCTTTGCCCAAAGGAATAATGTAGTCCTTGTCTGGTTCAATGGTTTTTGCGTCCAGTGTGCCGGGTACCTTACTCCAATAAAGTCCCTTGTGCTCCAACAGCACCACTGGATTAGGATCATAAAAAGAAGCTTTCAAAAGCCCCTTCATATCTGCTGCATTGGAGGGATAAACTACTTTAATACCTCTAATGGTAAGCAATGCAGACTCCACACTGCCTGAATGATAAGGACCTCCACCACCATAAGCGCCAATGGGCACTCTTATCAGAGACTGAATAGGAAATTTTCCTTTGGTGATATAACAACTTTTAGACAGTTCCTCCACCAGTTGGTTAATGCCGGGCCAGATATAATCCGCAAATTGAATTTCTACAATAGGCTTGGCGCCCACAGCAGACATGCCGGCTGTAGACCCCACAATATAAGCCTCCTGAATAGGTGTATTGAACACACGCTCATCGCCATACTTTTGTGCAAGTGTTGCCGCTTCCCTGAATACACCCCCTAGTCTCCCTCCCACATCCTGACCGTACAACAGAGCCTCGGGATGTTTCTTCAATATTTCCTCTACAGCATGAAGGGCAGCATCCACCATTACTACTTTCTCCCCCTTCTTCGGGTTGCGGTTGCCTCTTTCTTCTGTCACCGGTGTGGGGGCAAACTCATGGGAATCAAAATCCTCAAGCACCGGATCGGCAGAGGCAATCGCTTTTTTATAATCTATATCTACTCTGGCAACGGCTTTTCTCTTTAGTTCATCCAATTTTTTTTTGGTGAACTTCATTCCCTTCAAATAATTTTCCAGCTTGGGCAACGGATCTTGCTTTTCATGTTTTGCAAGATCTTCTCCTCTATACCATTCCTTCCGTACGCCTGAAGTATGATGCCCTAATAGTGGGCACTTGGCGTGAACCAGAATAGGTGCTCTGTTTTTTCTTACATAGTTAATGGCCTTCTTTATACCCATAAAACTCTCTTCAAACCTGGATCCATCCACACGCATGCGCTCCATTCCCTTGAAGCCTGCGGCATATTCATACGCATCCATCGCCCGCATTTCCTTGCCGGTAGCAGATATTCCCCAGTCGTTGTCCTGAATCAAATATATAATCGGAAGTTTTTTTAATACGGCCATTTGAAAAGCTTCCGCCACTTCTCCCTCCGTGACTGAACCATCTCCAAGTGAACATAAAACAATAGGTTTGTTTTTACCTTTTAACAATCCTTGAGATTCGAGGTAGGAAAGTCCATGCGCCATACCGGTGGCAGGAATCGCCTGCATACCTGTAGCTGAACTTTGATGCGGAATAGTGGGAAAACCCTTACGCTTTAGTGCAGGATGACCATAGTAAGTTCTGCCACCTGAAAAAGGATCATCTCTTTTGGCCATAAGCTGAAGCATCAATTCATAAGGTTCCAGGCCCATCCCCAATAAAATAGATTCATCCCTATAGTAGAGTGATGCAAAATCGAAAGCTTGAAGTTGGAGACCGGTAGCCAGTTGTATGGCTTCATGGCCTCGGGAAGTGCTATGAACATATTTACTGCACACCTCCTTGTTCTCATCATAAAGAACGGCCATTTGCCGCGCAGTACACATCAGTTCATAGGCGTGCTCAAGAGTCTTTTTATCGATACTCAATTTTTTCTTTGTTTTTTTAAGCGTAGGGTTCGTCATCTGCAATTTAATCCATAAAGACATCATAAAGATACCAATTTTTGAGGGGTAGGCTAAGGTTTAAAAATACGCAAGTGTTATATTGCCTCATTTAAGTAATGAAAGTCTGGCAGGCAACAAGTGATATTGGAATACAGTTCGGAGCCAATCCAACAGAAAGAAGGTATATCCAAATATGCAATAGGGTTAGCTTTATCATTTTTTTTCTTGTTTTACTGCTCTTTTCTGTGGCACTTTTCTATTTCTCATGGATTGCCTCTACAGTGCTGGCACTGATTGCTGCATTTTCATTTCTGATTCCTCCCCTTCTAAATTCCTTTGGTAAAACAAATTGGAGTCGGCTGGCACTCATTCTCCTGATCACCATTCCTCCACTTATAATTTCCATTATTGACAAATTCGATCATCTTGAATCTCTTGAAGAATTTGAATATTATCAGTTCAGGATTATTATACTTTGCTCATCCATTTTACCCTTCATTTTATTTTCATTAAAAGAACACAAACAGATTTATTTCGGCCTTCTTTTATCCTTTCTTACTCTGATTTTTTATGATCCCCTTCATATTTTCTTTGAAGCAGGATATTATCAATTGGGATTCACCGCTCCCAATTACTACTTCATGAATTTTATTTTTATTTATAATTATTTTGTGCTTGCCGGGAGTACCTATTTTCTTAAATATGGTTTTGAGAAATCAGAAAATGAAAATGAGTCATTAATCCAACAACTCTCTGAAAGACAAAGTGAGATATTGAAAGCTTCGCAACTAATTGAAGAACAAAGAGAAAGGCTAACCATCGAAAATCGAAGTTTGAATGAAGAACTTATTAACAAAAACAACCTACTTACTGAAACCAACGTAGAGCTAATTCGGCACAACAACGAACTTCAACAATTTTCATATACCATTTCACATAACCTTCGCGGTCCAGTTGCCAGCCTCACAGGTTTGCTGCACCTCTTTGATCAATCTAATTTAGACAATGGTAACAAGGAGATATACAATCACCTGACAGAATCGGTAAGCACTCTGGATGAAACTATTAAAGACCTTGGCAATATCATTGACATACGAAACGACATCACTCGAATCAGACAAAAATTGTTGTTGCAAAACGAAGTCGATAGTATTGTTAAGCTTTTAAAGAAGGACATTGGTGAAAACCATATTACCCTCCAGCTTGATTTTAAAGCACATCCATATATCTACTCCGTTCGACCGATGTTCCACAGTATTCTTTACAATTTGATAAGTAATGGTATAAAGTACAGGTCATCGGAAAGAAAACCCACCATAAATATTTCATCACAGACCCATAATGATGTGATTAAAATTATTATAGAAGACAACGGGTTAGGTATTGATCTAGAGGCCTATGGAAGCAAGCTATTTGGCCTATACAAGCGATTTCATACTCACACAGAAGGAAAAGGACTTGGACTTTTTCTAGTAAAACTGCAGGTGGAAGCATTGGGTGGTACCATTGAGGTGACAAGCACACTTGATAAGGGAACTAAATTTACGTTGGCTTTTCCTACACATGATAACCTCGAAGAGCAGATATTGATAGACAATGAAGTTGCAACAGTCTACTATAATGCTCCATTAAATTGTATTGGTCTCAATTGGAAACAAGCCGGCACCTTTGCACAGACCACAGAGCTACTCCGACAGAGCATTGATTTCATAAAAACATTTCAAACAGTAAATTGGATATCAAATATCACCCGGGTGATGGACAGAGAAGAGGATCAGCTTAATGCCTGGAGGGTCAACCACCGCGCAGAACTGAAAAGTTCCGGCTTACTCAGGGTTGGCTTAATTTTACCTGAAGAGTACATCAACAAAAAAACTTTAGAACAGAAAGGATTTAATGACTTATACGATGTAGAACTGAATACGTTTGTCACCACCCTGGAAGCCAAAAGGTGGATTGAATCAGAGAACGAAAAGGATATTCAACGGAAAATTCTAAAAAATTCTTAAATTCATAAATTCATCCTTCAATAAAAATCGGAAACGAGGGATGCACTGCTACCACCCTGCTATACTTAGGGTTATTCAAACAGTTACTCATGGCGCAGTGATTTAACCGGCTCTGTCATTGCCGCCTTCAAGGTTTGTACACCCACTGTGATCAGCGTGATTACCAAAGCACCTATCAATGGTAAAATAAATATAAGTAAACTCAGCGTGGTGCGATAGGCGAACCCCTCGAGCCATTCATTGGCAAAATACCAAACAATGGGAAAGGCTATCAAATTGGCAATTAATACCAGTCCAACGAATTCCCCGGCTAAAAGTCTCAGTATACTAAAGGTGTTTGCCCCCAATACCTTTCTAATTCCAATTTCTTTGGTTCTGGTTACCACCATGAATGAGACCAATCCGAATAAGCCAATCACAGCAATAATAACCGATCCAATTGAAAATATGTTAAACACCTTAGCCAGGCGTTGTTCAGCATAGTATTGCCTTTCAAAATTTTCATTAAGAAAAAAGTACTCAAAATCATATCCTTCGTAGTATTGTTTCCATAAACCAGAAACACTTTTTAAAACACCCTCCGTATTAGAAGCATTGTACTTTATGGCAAAGTATCTTGAGTTTTCTGGAGCATAATCCATAGTCATTGGATATACTTTCTTTTGTAGTCCAAACTCATTGTAATCCTTTACCACGCCAATCACTGTGCCCTCCGGGTACTGCGAGGGTGAAGTAATTTTCTTGCCAATAGCATCCTCAGGGTTTTCCCATCCCATGGAATTCACGGTGGTCTCATTAATGATCAGCCCTTCATCCAGTTCTGCAGGGCGAGATAAATCAAAATTTCTGCCTGAAATTAGTTGTAACTCCAGTGTTGCAAGGTAGTCCTCATCAATTGACATGTACTCCACTCCGATTGTCTCATCGGCTGACTTTTCTTCGGCCCTGGCCCATTGCCCTACCCAACCCGGTTTTCCCGGTAAGGCATTGGAAAAAGTAACATGATTCACTCCGGATAAACTTTTCAAATCATTTTTAAAGCTGGCTGGTTTTATAAATTTTTTTGATGGCAGTTTTGAAACATCCACCACTAATATTTGATCGCCCTGAAAACCAAGGTTCTGATTTTTCATGAAAGTCAACTGACGGTTGACAACCAAAGTAAAAATGATTAATGCGGCTGAAATCATAAACTGAAAAATCACCAACGCCCTACGCAGTTGAACCCCCCTTGCGCTTGAGTGCAGTTTTCCTTTTAGCACTTCAACAGGCCTTAAGCCCGACAGCACCACAGCCGGATAGTACCCTGATAAAATAGTGATGACTATTAACAAAATAATTAAACCAAGGATAAATTGAGGCTGTAGCAAGCTTAATAAATCATAATTTTTCCCCATGAGGTCGTTGAACATGGGAGTGAATATACCTACCAGAACAAGGGCAAAGATCAATGCCCCCACAATCATAATAAACGATTCACTTAAGAACTGACGGATGAGGGCTGCTCGTGAAGATCCTGACACTTTACGCAACCCCACCTCTTTGGCCCTATAGGTAGAACGTGCAGTAGTAAGGTTTACAAAATTGATACATGCCAATAAAATAACGAATAGTGCAATTCCGGACACAAGATAAACCCGCTCTATACTTCCGGAAGGTCCCATGCCATTGCCTCTTTTTGATTTGAGATAAATATCAGTTAGCGGCTCAAAGCCCAGGTACAGGTACATACCATATTTCTCCAGGTCCTCCTTCACGTGATCCATGTATAGGTTTTTTGCCTTTGAGAAAAAGACTTCTCTGTTTACACCCTCTTTGAGCAATACATAGTTTCTGACATTGAGATTTCCCCATCCATCATCGTAACTAAAATTCCTATTCAACAAAGGATAAGTATCAAAAGAAAGGAGCGCACCGAATTGCATGTGCGATTGAGAGGGTAAGTCTTTTAATACACCCGTTACCAGGAACGAAAGGGTATCAGCCAATACCATCGTTTTACCCAGGGCAGATTGGTCATTGAAATATTTCTTTTCAAGGGTTTCTGTGATCACTATGCTATAAGGTTGTGTAAGTGCAGTAGTTAGGTTCCCTTCCTTAAGGGGGAAGCTGAAAAGATTGAAGAAGTCTGCGGAAGCAAAAAAGATTTGTTCTTCGTTTCTTTTACCTTCATGTATTATTGGAATATTTGATGCATTGCGTGTATAGATTACTGACTCTACTTCATGATAATCTGATTGGAGAAGAACGCCAATTGGCCAGCCGTTTGTTTCTATCGAACCATTGATAGCGCCCGTTTTAATATCAACCATATCGGTGCCTACCCTGTAAACCCGATCTCCCTTTTGATGAAACTTGTCGTAAGACAATTCATCCGAAACATAGAGGAGAATAAAAATTCCTGTAGTAATGCCGAAGCCAAGGCCAATCAGATTGATGATGGCATATTCTTTGAACTTAAGCAGGGTACGGATGGCTATTTTTAGGTGATTGGTAAGCATACTGCAGGTTTTGATAAGTAGGTAATTCTAATGTCAGCCAAAAGTTGCTCTTTTCAAATACAAATGATTTATTCTTGTCGTCAATTATCCATTATTCATCGTCCATTGTCCAGCAAGTCATGAGTGAGCCACCCCACATGCATCTGCACCTAGCAAGTCACGCATGAGCCACCGCTCGTACATCCACACAACATGCGCGCCAGTTGTTCAAAACGAGTGTTGAACGCATATAATCATTTGACGCTTACAGCCATTACATAGTTGCATGGCAAAAATTATATTTTCTTTTCTAGCAAGTCACGCATGAGCCACCGCATGTACCTCCGCACAACATGTGCACCAGTTGTAAGTAGATTTTGTGTTTGGCTCCCGAGGAGTGGTTCGTGAGGGCACGAACCATGGGTAGGGGAAATGAACAAACAATCGTTTACTCTAATACTTGATATTTTTCAGGATTCAATGGATACTTATTTTTATATCCATCCGGCCATTGAAGGCAGAACATCGCCCATTCCGGAGCGTAAATTATTTTACAAATCACGAATTGACCCTTATAGTAAAATTGGACTGAATCACCCTCATGAATTGGATTGCCATTCATATCAAACATTCCAATGAATTGTCCTTTAAACAATAAATTTTGTTTTTCCTTTCTTTTCATAGGCTTGCCAAAACCAGGCTCATGAAAATGAACTTCCAGGGTTCCTACTTTACTATCATCTTATACTCACCCCCGCAAGTCACACATGCGCTACCACACAATTGCATCCGCACTACGTGCGCGCCAGTTGCGGCTTAGTTAATATTTGTTTGTAATCACCTATTGGCTCTGCTGGTTACGTTCTTTAAGCATGTTTACAATCGAGTTGATAAGCAGCCCAGATAATGCTCCGATTACAAAAATTGTTAGGAATTGAATCGGTCTAATGTTCTCATCTCCCTTTATTCTGTAGAAATTCCAAATCGAAAAGAATAAAAGCATTATTAAGACCACAAGTTTTCGCCTTTTCATATACTTTCTTTTGGTTTTATAGTAATTGCGTTTGATGTTTTCTGTCTAAGGATTGAATTCAGGTATCACCTTCAAAGAAACATCCACTAAGACCGCAAGTCACGCATGAGCCACCACACATGCATCCGCGCAACACGCGCGCCAGTTGCCTCCGTCTTTTCATATACTTTTTTTGGCTTTTTTGATAATTGCGTTTGATATTTTCTTTCTAAAATCTGTCTCCATGCAAGAAAAATCCCCTACTGGTCCTCTTCAATATTACAAATATTTGTGCCTACTTCACCACCTTTTCGTACTCCTTCTCGTCAAATCCAACAGCCACCACTTTGCCCTTTACCTCAATTAACGGTCTTTTAATCAAGCTGGTCTGGGTGGTCATCAAATCAATAGCAGCCGTTTGGTTGGTTACTTTGGCTTTGGCGGTATCGTCTAGTTTGCGCCAGGTCATTCCTTTTTTATTCACCAGCGTCTCCCATCCTACCTGCTTGCTCCAGTCCTTCAGTTTGGCAGCTGTTATGCCTTTACTTTTGTAGTCGTGGAATTCATAATCCACTTTCTTTTTCTTCAACCAGTCGAGGGCTGATTTTACTGTGTTGCAATTCTTTATTCCGTATACGGTCATTTTTAATAATTTACAATTTAATAATAGCCACAAAGACACTAAGGCACAAAAACTCTCAATACCAAACTCCCTTCTTTGTGCCGTTGCGCCTTAGTGGCAATCAAAAGGATTCTCTCAATTCAAATACCTTTCGGGCTCTTTCTACCAGGCGTTGAGACTCGCTGAAGTCGAGCGTTTGCTGGGCATCACTGAAAGCCTGTTCTGGTTTCTCATGGGTTTCATAAATAATTCCATCTGCACCAGCCATAATACTTGCCAGCGCAATAGGTTCCACATATTGGCGCAAACCTATGCCATGTGAAGGATCAGCAATAACCGGTAAATGGGACTTTTCTTTCAATATGGGAATAGCATTGACATCCATGGTATTGCGACTGGCCTTTTCATAGGTGCGAATGCCACGCTCACAAAGTATCAGTTTTTCGTTGCCTCCACTAAACACATACTCTGCTGAAGACAGTAACTCTTCCAGCGTGCCTGAGATGCCGCGCTTGATCATCACCGGTTTATCGATGTGCCCAAGTTCATCCAACAAATTAAAATTCTGGGTATTGCGCGCTCCCACCTGAAAGACATCCACATAGTCATACATCTCTTCAATCTGGCTTACCTGCATCACCTCGCTGATTATTTTAATCCCCGCTGCACGCGCCAAGGTTGCCCACAGTTTCAACCCTTCAGCCCCCAATCCACGGAAAGCGTATGGTGAGCTGCGTGGCTTGAATACCCCACCCCGCATGATCGATACATCATTTTTACGCAGGTGTGCAATCGTGGCTGCTATTTGCTCTTCCGATTCAATAGAACAAGGTCCCGCCAAAATAGACAAAGACCCATTACCGATCTCCACGCCATCCCCCAAATCAATGACTGTACGTTTCACTTTCCATTTCCTGGAAACCAATTTATAGTCATCAGACACCCGATGGATATCGGCAATGCCAGGAAGCCTGCCAATCTGACGAATATCAAAATCAGTCTTCCCTATTCCAATTAGGTATTCTCCCATCTGCGTTTTTACGGATGTAGTTTTGTAACCCAATGCAGTGATGGCATTATCAATTATTTTCTTTTCCTTTTGTGATACAAATGGATGGAGTTGAATAATCATTGATTCTCTTTTAATTTCTTCACAAATTTTGGAATATCCTTTTCCAAATCCTTGCTCTCTTTCAGCATAGCAATAAAGGCGCTTCCAACAATCGCTCCAGCACTGTACTTGCACACCGCAGTGAAAGTTTCCCGATTTGAAACCCCAAAGCCAATTAACAACGGGTTTTTCAATTTCATCTTTTGTAATCTTTCAAAGTAGCTGCGTTGTTCTTTGCTAAAATCCGTTTTTGCGCCAGTAGTGGATGAAGAAGATACCGCATAAATAAATCCATGAGACACTTCATCAATTGTTCTGATGCGTTCTTCAGAGGTAGTAGGTGAGATCAGGAATATGTTTTGCAGTCCGTTGGCTTCAAATGTGCCTTTGTACATTTCCTGGTACTCCAACAATGGCAGATCAGGAATAATTAATCCATCCACTCCTGCCTTTGTGGCCGAATCACAAAATGCCTTCACACCAAACTGAAAGATGGGATTGAAATACCCCATCAGAATGATAGGCGTTTTCACCTGAGTTCGTAGTTTGCTCACCTCATTCAACAACAAACGCAACGTCATCCCATTGTCCAATGCTGTTTTATTGCTTGCCTGAATAACAGGTCCATCGGCTACCGGATCGGAGAAGGGAACTCCTATTTCCAATATATCTGCGCCACTCTCTTCCAACAATTTTCCTATTCTCACTGTGTCATCTATCATTGGAAAGCCTGCCGTGTAGTAGACTGACAACAATCCTTTCTTGCTCTTTTTAAAAAGTGTATTGATTCTATTTTCTTCTTGTTCTATTACTTCCATGATTATTGCTCATTATTTGCATTTAATGATGACCATAATTTTTTTCTCCGGCCGTGATGGCCAGGTCTAATCCATTTTGTTTAGGCGGCAGCGGACAAGTGGCAAATTCAGTGAATGCGCAAGGTGGGTTATAGCCCTTGTTAAAATCCACAATCACCTTACCTTCTTCATCGGGGTACTTTACATACATGTAACGTCCGGAAGGATAGGTTTCATGCTCGTTGGTTTTGTCTCCAAAAAGTATGTAATACTCCCCTTCAGTGCCATCATCAATGGCATCCAGTCTGTATTCCACGCCATCTATTGTAAACACCAGCGCTCCGGGGCAAGGCGACTGATATGTTTGTCCCAGGATATTAGTGATAGCGACATGCTTGATGGGCTCATACTTTTCAAACGTAGCCTCTACTCTCCATTTCGGATCAATAGGATATCGCTCTACTCCTTTAAAATTTTTCACCGCCTCACTGTCCAGATCACGAAGTCTCACCCCCAACTTTCCAGACCGATCAATAATCAGCCATTGCAGTGTTCCATAACTTAATACCGGGTAAAAGGACGAATCGGGAATATGAATCACTTCCTGAGTAACCGGCACTGAATCTTTCAATATTTTCACTCCTTCGTTCACTTCCATGGTCACTTTACCTTGCTGCACCACAAATGTGCCGGCATTGGCTACCATTTTTCCTTTAGGGAATACCACATCGTTGGAGGGGTCACTACCAAAAGTATTGAAGCCTTCATTCAACCAATACAACCCGGCCAGGTTAAGCCAGCCGTTGTCGCCCACCAATTGTGTAGCTACGCGATTGGCATGCCACGCATTGATTTCATTTTCATAAGAGACTAAGTCAATCGTGTTTTCTTTTTTCGGAGAACAACTTATTATCAGTATAAAGATGGATAGGGGGATATATTTCATGTTGGATCTATGATTTAGGATTTTAGATTTAGGATTTTAGATTTTAGATTTTAGATTTTAGATTTAGGATTTTAGATTTAGGATTTAATATTTTCCCCAGCGAATATACGTCTCCAAATCTTTATCTCCTCTTCCACTGAGGTTAATTACTACTACATCATCTTTATCGAATGTCAATTTATTCAGGGCAGCGATGGCATGGGCAGATTCAATAGCAGGAATAATGCCTTCCAGCCTGCTTAATTCTATACCGGCACTCATTGCCTCCTCATCGGTAGCATTCAAAAAGCGTACGCGCCCTATATCAAACAAATGTGCATGCATCGGCCCAATGCCCGGATAATCCAGTCCGGCTGAAATAGAGTAGGGCTCAATCACTTGTCCGTCCTCCGTTTGCATCAACAATGTTTTACTTCCGTGAAGCACACCCGGTTTTCCAAGAACAGTGGTGGCCGCGGACTCACCCGTGTCAATGCCTTTACCTGCGGCTTCCACACCAATCAGGTTCACATGCTGTTCCTCTATAAAATGATAAAAGGCGCCCGCTGCATTACTACCACCTCCCACGCATGCAATCACATAATCAGGATAAGGGTTGCCCTGCTCTTCGATCAATTGGCTTCTTATCTCATTGCTAATGACAGATTGAAATCGTGCTACCATGTCCGGATAAGGATGAGGACCCACCACCGATCCGATAATATAATGTGTGTCTTCAGGATGGCTGATCCAATGACGCATCGCTTCGTTGGTAGCATCTTTCAGTGTCATGCTCCCACTCACTACCGGTACTACGGTCGCTCCCAGGATTTTCATTCGCTCTACATTGGGTCTCTGCCTTTCCATGTCCAGTTTGCCCATGTACACGATGCACTCCATTCCCATGAGCGCACAGACCGTTGCCGTAGCTACTCCGTGCTGGCCAGCTCCCGTTTCCGCAATGATTTTGCTTTTACCCAGATGCTTTGCTAAAATAATTTGACCCACGGTATTATTTACCTTATGCGCACCTGTATGGCAAAGATCTTCTCTTTTTAAATACACCTTTGCATTATATTTCTCTGAAAGTCTGGAAGCCAGGTAAAGTGGCGTGGGCCTTCCCACAAAAGTCCTAAGCAACAGGTCAAATTCCTTTTTAAAAGATTGGCGCTCCATTATAGAGAGGTAACTGGTTCTCAGCTCCTCTACATTGGGATATAACATTTCAGGAATAAATGCTCCTCCAAACTGACCATAATATCCTCTTTCATCTACCCACATAATCTATATTTTACAATTTTTAATTAACAAGTTAAGTTTCGATACGTCTTTACAACCAGGAGCGCTTTCAATTCTACTATTCACATCAATGGCAAGTAATTGCTTGTGGTTCAATTTTTGAATCAAATCTACATTCTCAGGATCGATCCCACCACTCAAAAAGAAGGGTACATCACCATTATAACTTTTAAGGAGATTCCAATTGAATGTAATACCATTGCCTCCTCTTGCTTTGCCTTTTGTATCGAACAGAAAATAGTCCACGCAGGATTGGTACGCATCTACTTCTCCAAAATCAAAATTTTTATCTATTGAAAAGGCCTTGATCACTTTTATTCCATTGTTTTTTAATTCAATGCATTCCTCCGGAGACTCGTCTCCATGGAGTTGAACAAAATTTAGGTGATGTTTTGAAACCAATTTCACAATTTTTTTCACCTTCCCATTCACAAACACGCCTACTTTTTGAATATGGACATCAAGATCATCCGGAATTCTAAAATTCTGCCCTACATATCGTGGCGACTTCTCATAAAATATAAAACCCATAAAATCAGGATGAGTTGATGCCACCTCGAGGATGTTACTACTGTCCCTCATTCCACAGACTTTTAGTTTAATGGATCGCATCTGTTTTAATTTTCTTTTCCAATCGATTCAACTCTCTGATAAACTCCATGGCCGCATGCTCCGGCCTGCCCGCTCGCATAAACAATTCGCCAATAAGAAACCCATCAAAACCGCAATCACGTAAGTCAGCAGCTGTGGCTGGAGTGTCAATTCCACTTTCCGATACTTTGATAAAATCATTAGGGATATATTGAACCAAACGTTTACTCAAATCAGTACTGACTTCAAATGTCTTCAGGTTTCTGTTATTTACACCAATCACGTCCGGCAATGCTTCCAGATTGCCTTTCAATTCATCTTCATCATGAACTTCTAACAACACTTCCATTTGTAATGTATGCGCAAAATCACAAAGGCTTTTCAGCTTTGCGGCATCCAGTACAGCAGCAATTAATAATACCGCATCGGCACCCATTGACTTGGCCTCTATCAACTGATACTCATCAATCACAAAATCTTTTCTCAGTATGGGGCAAAAATTAAATTTCCTCGCAGTGGTCAGGTCATCGCTGCTTCCACCAAAAAAAGTTGTATCCGTTAGCACCGAAAGGGCCGAGGCGCCCGCTTGCATATATCCAATTGAAGTTCGCTCTATAGAAACATAAGGATTGATATCCCCTTTAGAAGGAGATTTTCTTTTGATCTCTGCAATTACACCAGACTTGTCAGGCCGCTTTAGGTATTGCCGAAGTGAAATAGATGGAGTTTCAAAATAGATACTCTGTTCCAGCAGCTTTAGGGGATACAGCCCTTTTCTTTCTGCCACTTCATTTTCTTTGTGTTTTACAATCCTGCTTAAAATATCCATGATCAGTTCAATAATTTTTTAAATGTTTGCAATGCGGCACCTGACTTAAGCGTTTCTTTCGCTTTCCTTATTGCATGGGTGATACCCGCCTCCTTATTTCCGCAATACAAAGCCATACCCGCATTTGCCATTACCACTGCATTTTGTGCTTCGGTACCGTTGCCTTCTAAAATTTTCATAAATATTTCAGCAGCCTCTTCTACGGTATCCCCTCCCCCAATGTCGGTTTCATTTATACGAGGCAAGCCCAAATCAGTGGGCTCCAATTGATCTTCGCCCAAATTGGTAAACATCTTAAAAGGACCTGTGAGCGAGATCTCGTCATAACCATTCAGGTCGTGCAAGATCACATAATCTTTTTTACTCTGTTGATAGAGGTATCCATACTGGCGCGCCAGTTCCAAACTGAAAACCCCCACCAATTGTTTTTGTGGCTTTGCCGGATTGACAATCGGCCCCAGCATATTAAAAAATGTTTTTACACCCAGCTCCTTTCTGATGGGTGCAATGTTCTTCATAGCCGGATGGAACAACGGGGCATGCATAAAAAAAATGTTCGCTCTTTCTAATTCAACCTTTAGTTTTGAACGATCATTTGAAAATTGATATCCAAAATGTTCCATAACGTTGGAAGACCCACTCACCGAAGACACGCCATAATTGCCATGTTTGGCTACCGGTTGACCTGCAGCGGCCACCACAAATGAAGAAAGTGTGGAGATATTAAAAGTATTTTTTCCGTCACCCCCTGTACCGCAGACATCAATCACGGGCATATCCATTTCCACGGGAATACATAACTCCAACATCGCATCCCTAAAGCCTTCCAATTCGTCAATGGTAATGGCCCGCATCATATACACAGTGATAAAAGCGCTCATCTGACTTGAGTTGTATTTACCTGATGCCAAATCAATCAGCACCTGGCGGGCTGTGGATTTATCCAGGGATCGATAACCAATCAATTCATTTAATATTTCTTTCATTTTACTCCTTCTTATTAATCGTTAATTATTGATCCAATTGGCAATCATCTTTTTTCCATGTACGGTCAAAATGGATTCGGGGTGAAACTGTACCCCCTTCACGTCAAATTTTGTATGAGCAATTCCCATTATCAATCCTTTTTCATTAACCGCAGTTACTTTCAATACACCATTGATACTGTCAGGATCGACCGACCAAGAATGATAGTGACATACGTCTATCTCATGCGGTATACCTTTAAAAAGAACTTCATTATGATCGGAAAAAGAAGTTCTGCTGGTAACACCGTGCAGCACTTCTTTCATATTAAACAAAGTGGCATTGTACACTTCCGCGATTGCCTGGTGGCCCAGGCACACTCCTAAAATACTCTTGGAAGGTCCATATTCTCTTATTAGTGGTTTCATGATCCCCGCTTCATCCGGGATGCCCGGTCCGGGAGAAAGTAAAATTTTATCAAACGCATTTACTTCCTCCATTTCAATTTGATCATTGCGCGCCACTGTTGGATCAAGTTCCAATTCCCTGAGCAGGTACACCAGATTGTAGGTAAATGAATCGTAGTTGTCAAGTACCAAAATTTTCAATTTCTTTTTCATATTTCTTCTGCCATTTTAATGGCTTTTCTTAATGCAGCCAATTTGTTATTCACTTCTTGTAGTTCATTTTCAGGAACCGACCTGGCCACGATACCCGCCCCTGCCTGAGTAATTAATTTATTAGACTTGCTCAAAAAAGTCCGGATCATAATGGCATGATTGAAATCACCATTAAAACCAAGAAATCCAATTGCTCCCCCGTAGAAACTTCTATTGATATTTTCATACTTATTAATGAGGGTCATGGCCTTGTGCTTAGGCGCTCCGGATAAAGTGCCGGCTGGGAAGGTATTGGCAGCCACTTTAAGTGCTGAGTTGTTTTTGATTTTCCCCGTCACTTTAGACACCAGGTGAATAACATGGCTGTAATATTGAATTTCTTTAAACACCTCCACTTTCACTTCCTCCGCATCCTTGCTCATATCGTTTCGCGCAAGGTCTACCAACATCACATGCTCTGCATTTTCCTTTTCATCATTGGTCAGGGCGGTTGCTAATTTCGCATCCTCTTTATCATCTCCCGTTCTTTTAAAAGTCCCGGCAATGGGAAAGATAGCCGCTTCTTTTCCTTTGATTTGAATTTGTGCCTCCGGTGAGGAGCCAAATATTTTAAAACTTCCAAAATCGAAATAAAATAAGTAAGGAGATGGATTGATGGATCTCAACGCCCGATACACATTGAATTCATCTCCCTGAAATTGTGAGGTAAACCTTCTCGATAACACAATCTGAAATACGTCACCCCGCTTACAATGCGATATTCCTGAAGCAACCATCTCCAAATACTCCTTGTCCGTAATATTGGAAATTTCATTTGAGTTGGACGAAAAGGAGAAAGTACTAAATCGGTTGCTATAGATGATTTTTTGTAAATCTTCCAATCCTGACGGTGTTTCGGGTGAAAGTACGTTTTCAAATAAGACGAGTTCATTGGAAAAATGATTGATCACAATTACATACTTAAACACTTTGTAGAGTACATCCGGAATCTGGTTGTTGGTAATAGTTATATCTATGTTTTCAAAATAACGAACGGCATCATAAGCCATATATCCAAAAAGTCCACCGGAAATGTATTTTGCGTCCCCATTTTGAACGTCAAAAGAATTTCTGAATTGATCCAATCGTTCTAGCGCTTCGCTCTTATTTTCCAACACATCAACTGTCGAGCTTCCATCAGGATATTTTACAGCAACCTTATCATTATCCACCTGGAAGGAGGCAATAGGATCACAACATATCAACGAAAGGCTGTTCTCCTGTCCATGATAATCAGAACTCTCCAACAAGAAACTACCCGCATAAACATCTCTTAGTTTCAAATAAATGTTCACCGGTGTAAGGGTATCCGCCAGCAATTTTTTTGATCGAGTAAAAATTTTAAAATCCATTTTCTTAAAGTCTATAAAAGCAAGAAGCCCGCCCCGAATCATCGGGGCGGGCTTCTATAATAAATACTATATTAGTTTCTAACTATAGCACATGCAGCCGATCCCCGATTTTCGGAAATGCCACCACCATGCTATGTTTATATTTGATATCATTATTTTTCAGCAGGCTTCGCCTTCTTTTTTGCTGCCTTCTTCACTGCCTTTTTTGCCTTGGGTTTGGGCTTAACCTCCACATCCTCCACAGCAGTTGCTGCAGGTGTATACTTCACCTTGTTTACGGCCCTTTTTCTGGAGTTGCCATAAGAGCCTTTCCAGATTTTACCTTTCTTCGTTTTTTTATCTCCTCTTCCCATATTTGGATGTTTCGTGGGGCAATAATACTAAAGGGAACATTGATTACAAACCTTCTCGTAAAATTTTAGAGGCTCACCCTCATTATCTACCATATCTTTATCCTATCCTTCTCCGCTCTATACATCTTGTCTCCGGGTTTTACATCAAATGCCTTATAAAAGTAATCCATATTACTTACCGGCCCATTAGCCCTAAATAGATTTGGAGCATGCGGATCGGTATTGACCTGCGTTCTTAAGCTTTCTTCCTTATCCTTTGACCGCCATATAGTTGCCCAGGAAATAAAAAAACGCTGCTCGGGTGTATAGCCATCAATAAGTCCAAGCCTGCCGTTTTCTCTAAGGAATCGCTGCAATCCTTCATAAGCAATGTTGATTCCTCCAAGGTCACCAATATTTTCTCCCAGTGTAAACTCACCCTGAACAAATACTCCTGGAAGCACTTCATCCTTGTCGAACTGCCTGGCAAGCGAATCTCCCTTCTGCCGGAACATTTTTAAGTCTTCCTTCTTCCACCAGTTTTTCAGATTTCCATCTGCATCGAACTTACTTCCAGAATCATCAAATCCATGGGATATCTCATGGCCTATTACTGCCCCGATGCCGCCATAATTAACCGCTTCATCGGCTTTATAGTTATAAAATGGAGGCTGTAAGATGCCTGCAGGAAATACAATCTCATTGAAGAGCGGATTGTAATAAGCATTCACTGTTTGCGGTGTCATTTGCCACTCCTTCTTATCTACAGGTTTTCCTAATTTTTTAATATTTTGGCCCACTTTCCAACGCGAAGCATTCACCACATTTTGATAGTAGGAAGAGGATTCAGGAGATTTATCTATCAGAAGTCCCGCATAGCTTTTCCATTCATCCGGATAGCCAATTTTAACCGTAAATGTACTCAGCTTATTCAACGCCATCCTTTTGGTTGAATCTGTCATCCAGTTCAACTGCTTGATTCGGTCAGCAAAAGCCAATTTAATATTCTCCACCATTTGCATCGCCTTTCTCTTCGCTTCGGGTGGAAAAGCTTTGTCCACATAAAGCTGCCCTATAGCATCGCCTAGTAAATTGTCAGTAACACCAAGTACGCGTTTCCATCGCGGCCGCAATTTTTCAATTCCTCGCAAATACTTACTATTAAATTCAAATGCCTCCGCCACAAAGGCATTGCTCAAATAAGGAGCCGCCCCCTGTATGGCTGTCCATTTGAGATATGCCTGAATATCATTCCACCTGTCTGCTTCAAAAATTTTCTGACACGCTTTTATAAATTCGGGTTCTGTCACAATCACGCTGTCAACATTTACTCCTAACTGTTCGAAATAGGAATCCCAATTGATGTCGGCAGCCAGGGACTGCAATTGTTCAATCGACTTTTTATTATACATCCTGGATGGATCACGGCTTTCTTCTTTTGTGAGGGTGGCCCTGGCCAATTGAGTCTCAATGGCCATTATCCTATCAGCGGATTTTTTTGCCTGCTCCGGAGGCTCCCCCGCCAATTGCAACATCTTCCTTACGTGATCCACGTATTTCAGTCTGGTTTCTTTCGATTTATCATCGGACTTCAGGTAATAATCCCGCTCCGGTAACCCCAATCCACCAGAACCCAAATAGGCGGCATTGGTTTTGGAATCCATCAAATCTGAGAGTACAAAAAAACCAAAAAAAGCGCCTCCTCCTTCCAACTCCTGTTGTGCAAGGTATTGTTGCAATGCACTTTGATTGGTAATTTTTTCTATTTGATCAAACACCGGATGGAGGACTGAAACCCCCACCTTTTCTGCCAATAGTGAATCCATTCCGATGGTATAAAAATCTGATGCCTTTCGTTGATCCGTCCCTTCAATGTAATTCGGGTTATTGGCTGCTTCCTTGAGTACCTCCAATAAAATTGCGTTGTTGTGTTCATTTAGTTCACTAAAGCTATTCCAACTTCCCCTATCAGGGGGAATTTGGGTGCGTGCAATCCAGCCTCCGTTTGCAAAATGAAACAGATCGTCCTGAGGACGCACTGTGGTGTCCATGTCCGACAGGTTTAAGCCATCCTGTAAAGGCTCGCTCTGCTTTTCCGTGCTACAGGCACTAAAAAAAATCAGAAGTATGAATAGAATTGAATATTTATACATAAAAAATGGTTTATAACTCTATAAATTTTAAGTACAACTAATGTTTGCGCTTTAACTTTCAGGCAAATTAAATTGGGCCTTCATTAACAAAATACTTTTCAAATAGAATCATACTTCAAATTTGGCCAATTATAAAGAATACAGTCTTTGGGTTGGTTATTTTGATTAACAAACCTGAACCATTTGGTCAACCGGGCTTCTTCCACCATCCCAACTTTTTGCAACACTTTTTGTGAGGCCACATTCTCCACGTCTACAAATGTCCATATTCTGTATACTTCATTCCATATGACCAGTTGCTTAAGCAAGCCCGATACAGCTTCTGTGGCATACCCTTTATTCCAAACAGATGGACTCGTGATGTATCCCAACTGTATATTTCCATGATTGTTGACCACCCCCACAGAACCGATTAACTTCGTATCTCCTTTTGTTCTTATAGAATAATTATAAGCCAATCCTGCGCACCAGTCCGAGATTGCCTCTTTAAGAAATTTGTTGGTGTCGGCTACGGATTGATGAACCGGCCATGAAACAAATCGTGTTGCCTCCAACTTAGAGGCATAAGCATAAAATACTTCTTCCGCATCTTCGTATCTTAGTCGCTGAATGATAAGCCTTTCTGTCTCAAGGCTTTCTGCTAAATGCTGCATTTTCTATGAGTGTCCAATCAAATATCGTACACCAATACTTCAAAAAAGAAATTGAGGGGTCAAAAGTTTTCGTAAAAATTAACCCTGTTCATCTCAATGGGCTTGAGTTGATCATCTACGCCAATGGCGAATTAGAGACCACGGAGAGGGATTTTGACGAAGCCATTTTTGAGGATTTGAAAGCCGATGGATTCAATGAAGTTTCCGGAATGGAGTACAACCTCTATCTTTCTGGCTTAGCAAAATAGCATGGCTGATAGGGTTTGTGCTTTGGCGCCTATCCCCTATCTTTGCGGCCGGCAAATCGGCACGACCAGCTCCTGCTGAACTCCCCCAGGACCGGAAGGTAGCAAGGGTAGGTAGTTGTAGCGGTGCGATGTTCGGTTTGCCCTTTTTATCTCTCTATCAGATTCCTGATATCCTGCATTTTCTGTTAGTTTTGTAACTGGAAATATCATTTCAACTTTATACCCCTATGAAATTTTTTATCGACACGGCCAACCTCCAGGAAATTAAAGAAGCTTACGATTTAGGAGTACTGGACGGTGTAACTACCAATCCATCGCTAATGGCGAAAGAAGGCATCTCAGGAGCAGATAATATAAAAGGACACTATAAGGCAATATGTGGCATAGTGGATAATAATGTAAGCGCTGAAGTGATAGCAACTGAATTTGATGCCATCATTAAAGAGGGCAAGGATTTGGCCAGGATCGATGACAAAATCGTGGTGAAGGTACCCATGATCAAAGAAGGCATTAAGGCCATCAAAAAATTTCACAGCGAAGGGATCAGGACTAACTGTACGCTGGTTTTTTCACCCGGTCAGGCGATCCTGGCAGCCAAAGCCGGAGCCAGTTATCTTTCTCCCTTTATAGGCAGATTAGATGATATTTCACAAGATGGTTTGGATTTGATTGCGCAGGTTCGTCATATCTATGACAACTATGGCTATGAGACGGAAATACTTGCTGCCAGTATCCGGCATACCATGCACCTGATTAAGTGCGCGGAAATAGGAGCTGATGTAGTGACATGTCCGTTAAAAGTGATCATGGATTTATTGAAGCATCCCCTTACAGATAGTGGATTGGAGAAGTTTTTGGCTGATCATAAAAAGGCCAATGGGTGATGGGTTTAGGTTATTAGTTGCCGGTTGCTGGTTACCAGTTGCTGGTTACCAGTTGCCGGTTGCCAGTTGCCAGGTTGGAGGTTTAGATTTAGGATTTAGAGGTTTTAAGTTTAAAGTTTCAGGTTTAAAGTTTCAGGTTGGAGGTTTAGATTTAGAGGTTTTAAGTTTAAAGTTTCAGGTTTAAAGTTATAGGTTGCCGGTTGTGAGGATTTTAGATTTTAGATTTGAGATTTGAGATTTTGGGGTTAGGATAAATAAAATATGTTTTCGTCAGATCCTGTAGTACGAGTAGAAGACGCCACCATTTTTCAGGACCACAATTCTGTGCTGAACAATATCTCTTTTGAGATAGCGAAAGGTGAGTTCGTTTTTCTTGTAGGGCGAACTGGATCCGGAAAATCATCATTGCTGAAAACATTATATGGTGACCTCCCCCTTCGACTTGGAGATACACAGGTTGCAGGGTTTAACATCAGGGAGATTAAGCCTAAAGAGGTTCCACTGCTTAGAAGAAAAATAGGGATCATATTTCAGGACTTTCAACTTTTTCCTGACCGCACAGTGGGAGAAAACCTCAATTTTGTAATGAAAGCCACCGGCTGGAAGGAAGGGGCCAAAATGAAGAGTAGATTGGCAGAAGTGCTCATGCAGGTAGGACTCGGATCGGTAGAGAAGAAAATGCCTCATCAACTCTCCGGGGGTGAACAACAAAGGGTGGTAATTGCGCGCGCACTGATCAATGAACCTTTGATTCTAATTGCTGATGAGCCAACAGGAAATCTTGATCCCTCTGTTTCCAGCGGAATCCTTAAATTATTTCAACAGATTAATAAAAGTGGCACAGCTGTGCTCATGGCTACACACAGTTACGGACTTATTAAAAAATTTCCCGCCCGTGTCATCAAATGCGAGAACACTAAAATTTTTGATTCTGCTGTAGAGCAATTTGAATTGAAAAGTGATGATGATTTTTAGGCTGAAGGGGCTTCTTTGTTCCCCTTCTTTAGGTCTTCCAATCTTTTTATTTGTTGATTGAGTAAATCAATCCGCACTAAAATATTCAGGATAAGGGCATCCCGTACTTTTTCGCTCGGGCTTGTTTTCATTTGTTCGCGCAGTACCTGGTACATAGCGTCCAGTTTTTCAAAATCCTGGGTAAACCGACCACTCTCAAACGGCCCTCCAAAATCGTCTATTAGCGCTACCTTTTTGGCTATCTCGTTGCTATAAAAAGATTCAACATCCTTAAACTCTCCCTGAAGTTGTTGATTGCTTATTCTATCTGACGGCCTTTCCATCCTGGCCCTTACATTATTTAATAAAAGAAATGTGGACAAGCCCATCAACAAAACAGCAGCCGCCCGCCATATCCTCACCGAATTCCAAAGCGATACGCTCTTCATTTGAGGAAGTTTTGCTGAAATAAATTTCCATGCACTTTCCTTTGGACTCTTGTCATCAAAAGCCTCTCTGTTTTTATCAACAAATTCTTTGAGTGAGTCTTTCATATTCAATTACATTATTATCCCAACCTTCAATAATTTTTAATGCCAAATTCAACCGTTTTCCAATAGTTCTCTTAGTTTCTTTTTTGATCTGTTAAATTGCGACTTTGATGTGGATTCCGAAATACCCAATATTTCGGCAATTTCTCCATGATCATAGCCTTCCAACAAGTAAAGGGAGAGCACCATTCTATATCCATCCGGCAATCTGTCTATGGCCTTCCGCACTGTCTCCACTGTAAATGGGAAGTCACGAAATTCATCCTCGCTCTCTTCGGGTATTTCTAACTGTCCTTCTTCAGGAAATCGATCCATCTTCTTCTTCTTCACAGAATTAATGGCCTTGTTCACTACTATCCGTTTCAACCAGGCACCAAAAGTAGCATCTCCCCTGTAGTGTTTTAAGTTTCCAAAAGCACTAATAAACCCCTCCTGAAGTACATCCTGTGCCTCATCTTCGTCATGTACTATCCTGTAAGCTACGTTATACATGCTTCGGCTATAACGTTTATAAAGGTCATAATACGCCTCTCTGTCTCCGTGGAGGCACTTTTCTATAATATCGTATTGAATATGTTCAGTATGGGCCCCCAAACAAAGCTATAACTTGTACCTAATGACCAACCCCAATTGAAAGGGTTGCACTTAGTCTTTATCCAATTCAGAAAGATTCGAGATCGCAGGCTGAAAATCCGGAGCCTCTTTAATGATATCTTCAAATATCTTTTTGGCCGCTGCCTTGTCTCCCTTTTCTTTGAGAATAAGTCCTTTAAGGTTTAAAATAGCCAATTTCATTGGAAAATCCTTTTGCTTCTTGTTGCTATCATTGAATCCTATGGTATAGGCATCTACATCTGGTTTGCCCAGAAGAATTCCCACATTGGTTAAAGATTCTTCATAGCGTTTGAGATCGAATTGCATGAAGGCAATCTTGTAGAGGGTAAGAGTTTTGTTGGACAATAAATACAATGATTCATAATTCTGTAGCGACCGATCTAAAATTCCCAAAGCCTCAAAAGAAGCTGCTGAAAGTTCCAAATAATCTGGATTTTTGGGATCCCTGGCCAGTAATTCCTGACTCACCAATGTAGCCGATGCGTATTGCCTGTTTTCATAATAGAAATACCCAAGATTATAAATAATAGAGTCGACCTCAGGCCTTATGGCAATCATATCATAAAGGGCATCTTTGGCCACCTGTCCATCATTCCAACGAGAGGCCAGCGTATACTTCTTGTAGAAATGCTGAAGCATAGGATCCATCGTTCCGGTTACTGCAGGTTGGGTCTCTGCCGGAGGAGTCACTTCCACCGGCTTGGTGTCATTTTCCTTTTTATCCTTTTTCTTTTGTGCATTTGCCTGCATCCATCCAAAAAGCATGATCAGCAGCACCGTAAGTTTTATTAGTCTCATAGTATAATCTCTCTAATTTATTTATCTATTTTTTCCAATCCCTTTTGTTGGGCAATTTTCAGCATCAACGAATAGGCTTGTTCTCTGTCATTTTCAATTTCGCCATCCAATATCGCATCTTTTATTTGTTCTTTTATTTCCCCCACTACCGGACCGGGCGGAATATTGAATAATTCTATTATCTCATCCCCTTTAATGGGGGGTTGAAAGTTACGCACCTTGTCTTTCTCTTCTACAATACTCATCCTTTCTTCCACCACGTCAAAGTTCTTGAGGTACTTGGCTACTTTTTCATTATTCTTTGAAGTAATGTCCGCACGGCATAAAAGCATAAGCGCCTCAGTATCCTCACCTGCCTCAAAAAGCAATCTTCTCACCGCGGAGTCTGTCACTGCTTTGGCCATGGCAATGGGCCGAAGGTGTAGACGAACCAATTTCTGAACAAAGTGCATCCTTTCATCCATGGGTAATTTTAATCTGCGAAATATTTTAGGAACCATTCGCGCTCCTTTGTCCTCATGTCCATGAAAAGTCCAGCCATGCACCTTATCAAATCTTTTGGTGGCCGGCTTGGCGATATCATGCAGGATAGCCGCCCATCGCAGCCACAGGTCATCTGACATTTTAGCGGTGTTGTCAAGCACCTGAAGCGTATGATAAAAGTTGTCTTTATGTCCTTTGTTATCAATGTTCTCCACACCCTGCAACTCCACCATTTCAGGGAAGAATTCTTTTAATAAGCCACTGTGAAAAAGAAGTTTAAATCCGTAGGAAGGAGTTGGTGTGAGAATAACTTTATTTAGCTCATCGATTATCCGCTCCATCGAGACAATTTTCAACCTTGATGTATTACTGCCTATTGCTTCAAAAGTTGCAGCTTCAATGTCAAAATTCAATTGGGCGGCAAATCGTATAGCGCGCATCATGCGCAGTGGGTCATCAGAAAATGTGATGGAGGGTGCGAGTGGCGTTCGTACTATTTTTTTTTTGATATCCGCCATGCCATCAAAAGGATCAATCAGCATTCCCCAATTGCCAGCATTCAATCCTATGGCCATCGCATTGATGGTAAAATCCCTCCTGTTTTGATCATCTTCCAAAGTACCATCCTCCACCAGCGGCTTTCTGGAATCTTCCCTATACGACTCCTTCCTGGCTCCTACAAACTCCAGTTCATATCCCTCCCAATCTATTCTTGCGGTTCCGAAATTTTTAAAAATAGTAACCCGCAATCCTCCCAATGACCTGGCCACTTCCTGAGCAAGCGCTATCCCGCTCCCCACACAAACAAAATCAATGTCTTTGCCAGGCCTTTTAAGAACAAGGTCACGAACGTATCCACCCACCACATAGCATGGCACACCCAACCTGTCGGCTGCCTTTCCTATGGTGGTAAACACCTGATTATTATCTAGTTCGGAAGAAAAATTCATACCTTAACCAAAAGCAAACAAGCTGCAAAGTTAAGGTTTTAGGGCAATTATAGAGGACTTTTGCACAAACCTGAAGAAGGATTTGCACTGCAGCAGATAGGACGCTACTTTTTATTAAAGGTCGGGCAAGGGATGTACTTCTGCTTCTTTTTGGTTTTTGAGCCTGAATAAATGTCCAGTTTGTATTGTAATGAAACCTCATGGGTGCCTCCTGAAATCGGGCCCAATTCAGATACAGTAAAATCATAGCCATAGGCGATTTCCACTTTTTCAAATTGAAATCCAAGAATCACCACCACGGCATCCTGGCTGATATTGTCTTTTACATTTTGTTTAATGGGAATCCCACGATACCATAAGCCCAGAGCGATGGGATCGTATAAAAAATAAGCGCCTACATCCAACTGACTAAAGTTGCCTTGTTTTTTATAAACAAATGAGGGAGACAATACGGAAATATGATCTCTTTTAAATGGGCCCCAGTAGAGCGGTATACGAATGCCGCCATGAAAAGTAGTTTTGATTGGAATGTTGGCTTCCTCATTGATCAAAGATCGGTTGGGACGGTTAATATGACTGGAAGCAAATCCTACCCAAAACGTTTTGTTATAGGCCAACATGCCGGCATTGAAATCAAAATAGCTGGTGTTTCCCAGGTTAAAAAGAGCCGGGTCATCACTGGGTGTTGATCCATCGGCATCAAATTGAAGCTGATCGCCAAACAAAAGTTTATTGAAGTCAATGCTTCTAAACGCATATCCAAAATTAAGACCGGATGAAATCACCCATTTGTCACTCACGTTCCATTTGTAGGAATACAAAAAATTAAACTGACTGGATTTCATTCCTGCGGTTCCGGCTTTATCTACTACCGCCATAAACCCCACACCGCTGTTATAATAATCCATATTGTAGTCGTAAGAAAATGCGTAGGACTCGTAACCACGGGCGACATTCGGCCATTGGTTTCTATAGTTGGCCATAAATCGGTGATCAATCGTGGTGCCGGTAAAAGCAGGATTCAGGTATAACGGTGCAGCATAGTATTGGGAAAATTCCGGATCCTGCGCATTCGCAACACTGATCAACATCAAAAACCCAATCAATAAGTATCCTTTCATTTTCATCGTATCAGGTTGACGTCCCCTACCCTCACTATTCGTTCACCATTTTCATACAAAGCAGATATTTTGTACATGTACACATCCTGCTGACAAAGTTTTCCATTGTAATATCCATCCCACCCGATGTTGGGGTCTGTGCTTTGAAACATCAACTCACCCCAGCGGTTAAACACCATCATTTCAAACTCAACAACACCTCGGGTAATCGGTAAAAACACATCATTTTTTCCATTGCTCTGATCACTCCCCCCATTAGCCCCGGAGAGGTTGGGTGAAAACGCATTGGGTATTAATACCTGTCCCCCAATTTCCACATTAACGATGCTTTCCAACTTCGTGGTGTCGGCACACCCAAATTGGTTATACGCTATTAATTGGATATCATATTTCCCTACCTCCTTATAAATGTGTTGAGGTTCAGGTGAAAGCGAGATTGTGCCATCACCAAAATTCCACTCGTAGTTAGTAGCTTGCAGACTTTGGTTTTTGGTATAAAGGATTCCACCGGGTATAAAAACAAGTCTCGGTTTTACATCAAATTGAGCACTTGGTCTCGGGAATACCTCAATAATCATTTCTTTGGTTTCATTCACTACCGTACCGGTGGCATTGGAAGCAGATAGTGATACCGTATATTTCCCAGGTTCAAAATAGGTATAAGTGGGATGGATCGCTTTTGAAGTCGCTTGCCCCTGGCCAAACTCCCATTGGTATTTATCAGGTTCTGCAAATTGTGAAAGGTTGGTGAAGTTTACGGTGAGAGGTGCGCACCCGGATGCCGGGTCATAGGAGAAATCTACAATCGGGGGAATCGCAAGAATAGTAACTGTCTCCACAGCAACCTCTACACAGACACCATTGGTTACCGTAAGCTTAATATTATAGGTGCCGTATGTCGCATAGGTATGTGAGGACACCAGTGGATCAGTAGAAGAACCTCCATCTCCGAAATCCCATTGGTATGTCCAGGGGCCCGGATTGGTTGTATTTACTATGGTAATAGTAGAATTAGGTAAGGATTGACTCGCTGGTGAGGCAGTGAATGACGTGTTGAAATCATCACGCGCAGGTATCACTACCACATCTGAGCTAACAGGGCTGTTACAATTGGCAAAATTTCTTGTTTCCAAGTTGAACTGAACCGTCACATCAGCCGAGCCAAAAGCAGGTCTATTGAGTTCATAATTCAATTCATCGTTAATACTATTCACATCAGAGACCACAATGCCGTTTTCTCGCACCGTCCAATGGTAGTTGGCCAAACCTTTTTGATTGGCCTCCAGATGAAGGCGCATGAGCTGGCAATCAAAAAGCACTGTGTCAATATCAAAATTAGAAGTTGGATTTGGGCTTATGCGAATGATTCTTGTAGAATCACCAAAACATCCTGACGGCAAAGTAGTGATCAAGGTAACAAAGTAATCTTTAATGGATTGCGTGTTGTTTGTAAAATTAAAACTGAAAGCAGGAGTAACACCCGTACTGGTCTCTGAAATAATTCCACTGATATCACTAATGCGCCATCGGTAATCTGTTGGCCCTAATGATTGGGTTTGTGCATCCACAACAAAATCCACTGATTGCGGTGAACAATTGTCATTGAATGGTGAGTAGTTGGTGGATATAAATCCTGATTCCGTTCCCGGAAAAACAGTTACTGTAGAGATGGCTGAAACACGATCGCAACCATTTATTGTAACGGCACGCATTCTCATATCAAACTGTCGGTTGGCCATGGTGATGTTGACAAAATTGTGAACATAGAAGGGTGTAAACCCCGGATCTGCCGGATCTTGTGTGGCTACCAGTTGAAACCCCGAACCCAATTTTTCATCTACTTCCCACTCAAAACGGTCAATGGCATCAGGTTGACCCCCTACTGAATTATTGGTAAACGTAACCGTGAGTACACTACATCCTGAAAGCACATCAGGCGTAATGGAGGCATTGGGAATAGGGTCCACGGTAACAGGAACTACCAAAATATCACTACAATTGTTTTGGTCCGTTGTAACCCGGAGCGCCACCTGATATGTATTGGCCAGGCCCAAATTTCTGGTAAAAGAGGTTTGATTGTCAAAGGCAGGATCTTTGGTAAACGTGACCCCATCGTAATCAAAATCCCATTCGCGCAAAATAATCGTTTCGCCATTAATGGCATTCAAGGTGGAAAATTCGCTAAAGTTTGTATCATCTCCCTCGCATACTCTTGTGGCTGTAAATTGTGGAACAGGATTTTCATACACACGAATCTGGACTTCGTCAATTGATTCACATGAAGTAACGTTATCTCTAATGATAAGGCGAACTCTATAGATTCCTCTGTTCGTAAATACCTCGTCAAACGGTCCCAGTGGAACAAGCGAAAAGCCTCCACCAAAGGGTTCTTGTCTTACCAACGTATTGGTTTCATCATAGAATTCCCAACGCCACTGTGTAGTCGGGGTTATAACACCTGTAGAAGTGTCGGAAAAACGGACGTCAAAGTTTGAAAATGGAGCTGAGGCCAACTGGCAAAAATCAGGTGTTATCGGATTGTTAAGCAAATCGGTCACACCGATTTGTGCAATCAGAGATGGAGAAATCGTAATGATCTGTTCAAAGATAGCAACACAATTACCCGCTGCATTTGTATCGCGAATTGACAGTCTGATCAATTTCAGACCGGAGGTGGAGTAAGCAAACGTTGGGTTCTGATTGCCGGAAGTACCTAACGGAGGACCCACGCCTGTGCTATTGTCAAAAAACTCCCAGGTATATTGAAACACAGCACCACCAACAGGAGGAGTTTCATCATCAAAATAAATATCATCACCCACACAAAATACATTTTGAATGGGGCCCCCTGCTCCACCTAAACGGGTTAAAAAATCGGGTTGCGGTGCTGCAACGATAACAATACGGGCGGTGGTAACTTCAGGTGGATTGTCGCCATTGATCAAATCACCACCCACCGGATTGAATGGATCGCCATCCAAAATATTATTATCATAAGCATTGCATTGATTCCAGTTCTTCAATGTGATCTCAAACTCTTTGCCGATATCTGGCGGAGCCGTTATCGGTACATTAATTGGCAAACTTACTTGCCCGGGAGCCAAGACAGGATAAATAGGGTTGCGTCCTGGCGCTGGATCCAGGTATGGAAATCCTCCGGGAACAATTGCATTCACGCCAACGCCTGGAATGCGAATACCGGGAGCACCCGTACCATAAATCCATTGTATCCACCTGGGCTCATTGTTTTCTCTTGTAAGCCGTGGAAAGCAATTCCAATCACTGTTGTCAGTAAAAAGTACATCGGTGGCAAAACCCTGACAAACGCGGAAGACGGCAGGGTTGATGGAGATGACATCATTGGTCCACACAACCACCTGCGTCATTATAGGCACCACACTTCCACGCGGGTTGCAGGCATTGGAAGCATCAATGACCACATCATATCCACAATCAACAGGAGAGTTGGGATAGGGGTGTGAAATATTGACTCCTGTAGGACCAACTTGTATATATGTCTCTTCTGCAGTGCCATCTCCCCAATCCACAAAATATTGAGTTCCCGGAACTGAGGACAAATACAAAGTTTGAATATTAACCGTAAAAGGAGCACATCCCCGGCTGCTGGTAAGGAACGCGAAACCCGGCTCCATAATCCCACCACATTGAGACCATGCTGAAGTCAGGAAAAAGCTAAATGTCAAGGTCAGCAGGACCGTCTTGTAAACACAACGCATCTCTTCAATCGATTACAAACCGACCAAAGCCCACCTTCAGACCTTATTAATGAATTTAAAATTGGAAAAGGAACCCCTAAAAAACAGGTTTAATCTGATTTACTCGACTAATGGATGAATGTGAAGCTAAACTGATTCTCAGGCCAGATCAATTCCAGAAGTTAGGTTTGCGATTGAAAGTGGGGCACGGGATGAGCCTGTTCCTCTTCTTCACACTTCTGGATATCGGCTTGGCCACAAATTCGTAAACAATGGATAGTTCGTGCGCTCCTCCCGAGGAGGTAGACAATTCAGAAACAGAAAAGTCATAGCTGTACCCCACATTAAAATTGGCCAGGTAAATACCCATTACAAATATGAGTGCATCCTGATTTACAGTACCAATAACATTTGTTTCAAACGGTTTTCCTCTGTACCACACCCCTATTGACACCGGGTCGATGTGGTAGTTCAATCCGAAATCCAATTGCGATATGGGCCCTTGTTTTCTATAGATAAAAGATGGCGTGATATAGGAAACCTTGGAATTGGTTCTGAATCCACTGTAGAGTGAAATTCGTCCACCTCCATGGATAGTGGTTTTCATGGGCAATCTACTTGTGCTATTGAGAATAGAAAGATTAGGGGTGTTCATGTGGTGAAATGCACCTCCAAGCCATAGTGATTTTGTATACAATAGAAAACCGGACCCAAAATCAAAATATTGCTGATTTCCCAGCCGGTTCAGATCAGGGTCCAGCGATTGACCATTAAATTCCAGGCCATCACCCAACTGTAGTTTAGACCGATCCAATCCATTGATACCATAACCAAAATAAAGCCCGGGTGAGAAAACAAGATTATCATTCAGTCTCACCTTGTAACTGTACATCAGCCCGAAGGTGGATGTTCTCCACCCGGCAGAGCCCATTTTATCTGTGGTCATCATAATTCCGAAACCACTTCGCAATTCATCTACAAAAATATCGTAGCTGGCCGCATACGTGGAGAAAGCCTGAGGCAGGTTGGGCCATTGAATGCGATGGTTTAGCACGAATCGCTGTTGTGGGGTAATTCCTGTAAATCCAGGATTGAGATAAAGCGGAGCCTGGTAGAATTGAGAGAACTGAGGATCCTGAGCAACAGCAGAAGCCCCTGTCAGCAGCGCAAAAATCCAAATTACAATTCTCCTCTTCATTTGTCTAATTTACAATTTTTATCTAATCATGGTAATATCACCTATCTGAGTGGTTCGCTGTCCATCAGACAATCGCAACGTTAACTTGTAAATATATACTCCCGCAGGCAGGATGTTTCCATTTCTATCATAGCCATCCCACCCTGTATTCGAGCTGTTGCTTTCAAAAATCAAATTACCCCATCGATCAAAAATCTGCATATTAAATTCTTCTACTCCTTTTACAATAGGCAGGAACACATCGTTGAAGCTGCCTCCGCTGGCCACACCACCAGAAGGCCCGGCAGGGTTAGGAGTAAAGGCATTGGGCACTTTCGTCTGGCCACCCTGTTTGGCCACCACCTGCTGGGTTAAGGAGTCTGTACACACCACTCCGCCACCGTGATCAAAGCCAGCCACCAATACAATATCATAAACGCCTTCAATCTTATAGGTATATTTTGGTTCACGCTCATCTGATGTTCCTCCATCACCAAAATCCCACTGGTAGAAGTCTGCACCCGTACTGAAGTTGAAAGTCGTTAACTCCGTATCAGGAACAAACACGGTTGTGGGTCGTGCCTGGAAGGAAGCGATAGGAAGATCATAAATTTCAAAATCCTGATTGGCGAACTCAACCTGATCTGTAAATGAATCCCGGGTAGTTAATTGGACGTTGAACAATCCCGGAGTTGAAATAAAGAATTCAGGTAAATCTTCACCAGATATTGCTACTACCTTTCCATTTGAATCCACCACCTTCCACTCCATGATGTCCCCGGTAGATAAATTTTCTATAACTTTTACCGTTGTAGGGAAACATCCTGCAGGAGGATCCAGGGTAAAGTTGGCCACCAACGGCAACACAGGCACTACGATGTTTTTAAAGAATGTATTCTCACATTGTAATCCTGCTGTCTCGGCCGCAATATTAATAGCCTTCACAGTAATCTGATAAGGGCCCTGTTGGCTATACACCACGGGAGGAGGCGTGGCACCCACAAATGTAGCAGGGGAAGCGAACGTACCCGATCCAAAATCCCATTCGTACCTAAACTGGGCTCCATCAACCGGATTAGAGGTATTGGTAAAATTGACAGTAGAGGTACCACCCATTATTGGAGGAACTGTGCCTTCATCAAATCCGGCAACTACATTTCTGTAAACAGTAATTGGTGTAACCACGTCAGGGATGGTACACAACCCATTGGAGGGTTGGTAAACTATTTCATAAACCAATGGATTTGTTGTGGTGGTGTTATCCAGTTGATAGTTTACAAAAGGAGTCGTCCGGACATCAATTTCAGTAGTTGTGCCTTGCACTCTGTAGAACCAGCGATGAGAAGTTGCTCCTAAACTAGAGTTGGTCATTTGAATTCTCTGGCCACTGCAAATGTCAGTCTGGTCAGGTGTAACGTTGGCTACAATGGAGCCTACATTCACATTCATTATCCTTGGCAATCCAACGCAGCCATCAGGCGAAGTGGGCGTAATCTGGTAAATAAGTACTGCCTGAAATCCATTTGGATTATTGACGACCTGATTAATGGTTGTACCATTTCCGTCAAAGAAACCAGGTGCCTCCAAATTGAATACGTCCGTAACCACCCAGTCGAAAGTAGTACCAGGCACCGCACTACTGAGCGGAACATTAAGTGTTGCTCCATCACACACCGTTATGGTAGGTGGTAATCCAACAATATTTGGAGTAGGATTAATGGTGACAACAATATCGATTGGCGTTCCATCGCAGTTGTTGAATTTAGGTGTTACCGTATAAGTGACTGTTTCCACATTAAATCCAGTGTTGAATAAAGTGATATCCAAACTTCCACCACCTCCATTCAATTCACCGGTAACGTTGGCATTAGGCGTAACTGTCCAGGTAGCAAAGGTTCCCGGGATATCTGTCACCAATGGTATACTTCTGAATTCACCGCTGCATACCGACTGGGCAGCAACAGGCGAGATGATCGGACGAGGCTTAATGGTTACGGTAACTATTACATCGTCTCCCGGGCAGCCTAGTCCACCATTGACAACCGGGCGAAGTGTGTAAGTAACTGTCTGATCGGTTAATGTAGGGTTATTCCACTGATCGGTTATACTCTCACCATTGAGGTATGTAGTCTTAAGCGGAGAAATCAACGTAAGGCCACCGGTAGCTACCGCGCTGATTTGATTAAACTCAAGTGTTCCCACTGAAGGAACAGTTGTAGAAGTAAGTAAAATATTTGTAGGAGATACATTCACACCATCCGATTCACATATTGTTTGTACAAGCGGGCTGGCCAACAATTTTGGTTTAGGCTCTACATTGACCACCACTGGAACAGGTGTCCCTGTACAACCTGATCCATTTTTTGCCCCATTGGCAACCGGAATAATGTTATAAGTTAAGGTTGCTACATTATCAGAGTTATTAACAAGGTTGTCTGTGATCTTATAATTTAATGGCAGATTGCTGATGGCCGGAACAAAGCCAGTCATCTGGCCGCCAATAGAAGAAACAGCTGTGTAGTTAAAGGTAATAGTACCTGAAGTTGGCAACGTTGGAGAGGTGAGATCAATATCAGTTTGTGTTGCACTACAAATATTTGTGTTGTTGTTTACCGGAACAGCAAGAATAGTTGGTTCCACCGTTAAGACAATGTCTTTGGCCGGTCCAGTACATCCAGCGCTTGTAATACCTTGTATTGAATACGTTACCTTCAAAGGTACATTTGAAGGAAGGAGGTTTTCAAATTGATCATTGGCAATTTCACTGGCAGTAACACCCATGCGCACACCTGTGCCACCAGCAGTTTGATTAAGACCAGCCTGTATTGTTACCCCAAGTATGTTAAAGCCAAAAGGTACGGCAACTGGCGCACTGGTCACCTCGGCAGACAATGTAATTCCAGAAGGTTCATTGGTACAAACCGTCTTGCTCAGAGCAGCGACCGCGGGTGCCGGTTGAATGGTGAGAACCAAATCTCTTTGTGCACCAACGCACCCTAATGCCGTTACCGGAGCAATCTTATAGGTAACCGTGAGGTTTCCTGCAGTTGTGTTTGTAAATGTGTCATTGAATATGGCCATGTTATTTTGGCCCAATCCAATTGATGCGTTGGAACCTCCAGCCACTAACCCAGGTTGCCTAATTATGTTGTTGATGTTAAAGGTTGTTGCCGTGGCAGAACCTGCTTCTTCTACCAGTGTAATATTAGTAATGACATCGCTACACACCGGTGCTGGAACTGGAACCAGAAGAACCGGTTCCGGATTAATAACCACATCATAATTCAATAATTCACTCAAGCAGCCCTGTGAGCTTGTTGCTTGAATCGTATACCTGACAGTAACAGGTACTGTTGAAACGTTGGTGTACTTATCATTCTTCACCAAATTGATGCTACCTGAGGAACCCACAACCACCACCCCTGGGGCAGTAAAACCAGTTGGAAGAACCGTGCTGAAAGGGCCACCGTCACTGTACGTTCTATCTATCAATTGGTAGCTGCTTGCTGCCGCAGAAGTTCCGTTGGTTCCCAGCACAACATTAACGGGATTACTAACTCCAGTATTTGAACTACATACATCTGGCCAGGCAGGTGTAGCAAGGACAGGCTCAGGGTTTATCGACACCGTTATGTCGAATGGGTCACCCTGACAACCATCTGCAGAAGTGGGCATCACCCTATATACCACAGTTAATTGTGCTGATGTAGTGTTCCTATAGGAATCCAGCGCAATGGCATCAGATTCACCTGGTGATGGAGAATTTGCTGGGAATGGTACGCCAGTGGCAGCGGGCCCTACTACTGGGGTTAACATCGGATTGACCGTTACACTAGTGATGGTATAGGTATCTGCTGCAACTGATACTCCATTTGTTTGAAGAATCACACCGATTGGATTGTTACTTACTGCATTGGTGCTGCATGTTGGCGGAGCAGGAGCGGATAGGGCAGGCAACATGACTGGTTCCGGATCAATAGGTATATCAATAAAGAAAGGTGCCCCGGTACAAGATCCAGCTTTAGGGGTCACTGTATAGTGTGCAAATAACTGTCCGGCTGTTTCGTTGTGAAGATTTTCAGCAATCACACCTGTGCCGTTGTTTACTCCTCCAGTAAGACCAAAATCATAGGTCGCTGTCCACGTAAAGGTACTGGCAACTGCAGGAACAATATTATTTTGAGGGTCTTCAACGAACGCAACATCAGAGCATTTGGCTGCTTTAGTATCGCTCACGCCTGTTGGGTTAGGGCTGATAATAACCTGATAAGTGAATGGTGTGCCAGCGCAAGAAGGATTAGCCGCATTGTAGGGAGTAATGGTATAAGTGACTGTTGCTGGTGACCCTGTTGTATTAGAAAACTGGTCAGTAATATTAGCATTGCTTGCTACTGACCTATCGTATGGTGGCACTGCAGGTGCAAGTGGAACTACGGTAGGATTCCCTGGATCTGGTGTGAATGTATAGGTAAACACACTAGGTAATCCTGGTACCGGGTTTGTGATCTGTGTTTGAATATCGTGGTTAAGTGACGTGCTACAAACAGGGTCTACCACGTTGGAACCAACAGGTTCAGGATGGATTATTACTTCCAATGTAAAAGGAGTCCCTGCACAATTCTCCGGATCACTTAACGGAGTGATCGTGTAGGTAAGCTTCACATCACGGTAAGATAAGTTAGAGAAAGTCTCACTAATGGGTGCATTAGTAGCCACTACCCTATCAAAAACTCCAGGGAAGACAGCAGGTGAAACTTCAAGAGGGAAATCCGCAACAACGGTATATTTGAATTTGCTTGTAACTGAATTACCTCCAGCAAATGGCGCCACATTATCAATAATATCCTGCATATCAAATGCAATTGGATCTCCACTACACCTTTCTATTGTGGACAAAGCTTGTGCCACTGGTTCTGGATTCACGGGTACTGTTACTACATAATTAGCCCCAGCACAACCCGCACCAGAAGTAGGTGTGACCACATAAGTAGCGCTTAACTGACCGCCTGTTTGGTTTCTCAAAGTTTCTGCAATGGCGCCTGATCCGGTGCCAGCTGTAACAAGTGTCAATCCAACCGGTAAGGCATTCCTTACCCAAGTGAAGGTACTTCCAACCACACCATTGGTTATATTATCCGCACTTACACTAAAGGCCGCATTAGAACATTGCGCTGCACGCGTGATCGCTGCTCCTATTGGCTCAGGATTAACCGGGACGGTAACTACATACGTAGCTCCCAAGCACCCTGCGCCTGAAGTTGGTGTTACCGTATAAGTTGCACTTAACTGGCCCCCTGTTAGGTTTTGTAATGTTTCTGCAATTGCCCCAACACCCGTACCAGCAACTACCTGAGTTAATCCTGCTGGTAGCGCATTTCTAACCCAAGTGAATGTAACGCCCGCTACTCCATTGGTAATATTGTCGGCACTTAGGCTAAAGGCTACGTTAGAACACTGTGCTGCCCTTGTGACGTCTGCCCCTACGGGCTCAGGGTTAACTGGTACCGTGATTACATAAGTCGCCCCCACACATCCCGTTCCTGAAGTTGGTGTTACCGTGTAAGTAGCACTTAACTGACCTGCTGTTACGTTTCTTAATGTCTCTGCGATTGCTCCAACCCCAGTACCGGCAACAACCTGTGTCAAGCCTGCTGGTAGAGCATTTCTAGTCCATGTAAAAGTTACACCGGCCACTCCGTTAGTAATGTTATCTGCACTCACGCTAAATCCTATATTTGAGCATTGGGCAGCACGAGTAATTGCTGCTCCCACAGGCTCAGGATCAACAGGAACTGTGACTACATAGGTAGCTCCAACGCACCCCACTCCTGAGGTTGGTGTTACCGTATAAGTTGCACTTAACTGGCCTGCAGTTAGATTTCTAAGTGTCTCAGCAATTGGTCCAACACCTGTGCCTGCCACCACCTGTGTTAACCCAATAGGTAAAGCATTTCTCACCCATGTAAATGTTGAACCCCCCACTCCGTTGGTTACGTTATCCGCACTTACGCTAAAGGCAACATTTGAACATTGTACAGCACGAGTAATATCCGCCCCAACAGGTTCTGGGTTGATAGGTACCGTTACAACGTAAGTAGCACCCAAACATCCGGCACCAGAAGTAGGCGTAACCGTATAGGTAGCACTCAACTGACTGCTGGTCAAATTCCTCAGCGTTTCGGCTATTGCCCCAACCCCTGATCCGGCCGTAACCTGGGTTAAACCTACAGGTAAGGGATCTCTTGCCCAGGTGAATGTAACGCCCGCAACCCCATTGGTGACATTATCTGCACTTACGTTAAAGGCAACATTTGAACATTGAGCGGCTCGCGTTACATCCGCACCAACGGGCTG
>CAYPDF010000006.1:97574-99150 GCA_964409415.1 uncultured Ohtaekwangia sp.
TAAAGGCAACATTTGAACATTGAGCGGCTCGCGTTACATCCGCACCAACGGGCTGAGGATTAACCGGAACTGTTACCACATAAGTTGCACCTAAACATCCAGCTCCTGAAGTTGGAGTTACAATATACGTTGCACTTAGTTGACCTCCTGTTAAGTTTCGCAATGTTTCTGCAATAGGGCCAACACCGGTACCAGCTACCACTTGTGTCAATCCGGCAGGCAATGCATTTCGCACCCAGGTGAAGGTAGAACCCACAACCCCATTGGTGATGTTATCGGCACTGACGCTAAAAGCAACCTCCGAACATTGTGCCGCTCGTGTGATTGCTGCGCCAACAGGTTCAGGATCAACCGGAACCGTCACTACATACGTTGCTCCCACACATCCTGCTCCTGAGGTAGGCGTCACCACGTAAGTGGCACTAAGCTGGCCTCCCGTAAGGTTTCTCAGCGTCTCCGCAATGGGTCCAATTCCGGAACCTGCCGTAACCGGAGTTAATCCAGCAGGAAGAGGGTTTCGTACCCATGTAAAAGTGACCCCTGCTACACCATTGGTAATATTGTCAGCGCTCAAACTAAACGCCACATTTGAACATTGAGGTGCGCGCGTAATTGCTGCCCCTACTGGTTCCGGATTGATTGGAACCGTCACTACATAAGAAGCACCAACACATGTAGCGCCAGAAGTAGGTGTTACCACATAAGAAGCACTCAATTGTCCTCCGGTCAGGTTTCTTAAGGTTTCAGCTATCGCACCTGATCCAGTGCCCGCCACCACTTGTGTCAATCCAGCAGGCAAGGCATTCCTCACCCAGGTGAAAGTGACGCCAGAAACACCGTTCGTAATATTATCTGCGCTCACGCTAAAGGCAACGTTAGAGCATTGGGCAGATCGTGTAATGTCTGCACCCACTGGCTCGGGGTTGACGGGAACTGTGACTACATAGTCAGCTCCCAAACAACCAGAACCAGACGTAGGCGTAACGGTATAGGTAGCACTCAATTGTCCTGCTGTAACATTGCCCAAAGTTTCTGCAATAGCACCCACCCCGGTACCTGCTGTGATTACTGTGAGTCCAGGAGGCAACGCGTTTCGTACCCAGGTGAAGGTAGATCCAGCTACCCCGTTGGTAATATTATCAGCGCTAACGCTGAATGCGACATTGGAACATTGCACTGCACGTGTAACGGCAGCACCTACCGGTTCTGGATCAACCGGAACAGTGACCACATAGGTTGCACCGACACAACCCGCACCAGAAGTTGGCGTCACTACATAGGTAGCACTCAATTGACCACCTGTAATGTTGCGCAACGTTTCTGCTATGGGTCCAACGCCTGTACCCGCTGAAACTGGCGTAAGTCCTACGGGTAGGGGATTCCTTACCCAGGTGAAAGTGACACCCGCCACACCATTGGTTATATTATCTGCTCTTACTCTAAAGGCGACATTCGAACATTGAGCAGCTCTTGTAATGGCGGCACCCACAGGTTCTGGATTCACGGGTACGGTGACCACATAAGAAGCTCCGATACAACCTGAAGCTGAAGTTGGTGTGACCACGTAAGTGGCATT
>CAYPDF010000006.1:99250-117604 GCA_964409415.1 uncultured Ohtaekwangia sp.
AAGAAGCTCCGATACAACCTGAAGCTGAAGTTGGTGTGACCACGTAAGTGGCATTCAGTTGCCCCCCGGTAAGGTTGCTCAGCGTTTCCGCGATCGCCCCAGTTCCGGTTCCTGCCGCAACCTGGGTCAGGCCCGCGGGCAGAGCATTTCTTACCCATGTAAATGTGCTGCCAGCTACACCATTGGTGATATTATCAGTGCTGACGCTAAAGGCCACATTCGAACATTGAGCGGCTCTTGTAATGGCTGCCCCCACAGGTTCTGGATTCACGGGTACGGTAACGACATAAGTTGCTCCAATACAGCCTGCCCCAGATGTTGGTGTTACCACGTAAGTGGCATTGAGTTGACCACCTGTTAAGTTTTCCAACGTTTCTGCAATTGCCCCCACTCCGGTTCCTGCAACTACCTGCGTTAAGCCAGCAGGTAATGGGTTTCTCACCCAAGTGAACGTGACGCCAGCAACCCCATTGGTAATATTATCCGCACTCACATTAAATGCCACATTGGAACATTGTTGTGCTCGCGTAATCGCTGCACCCAACGGCTCTGGATTGATAGGGACTGTAATGACATATGTGGCACCCAGGCATCCTGCTCCTGAAGTCGGTGTTACCACATAAGTGGCACTCAGTTGTCCACTGGTTTGGTTACGAAGTGTTTCTGCTATGAGACCCACGCCAGTACCCGCTACCACCTGAGTTAATCCTGCTGGTAGGGAATTTCTTGTCCAGGTAAAAGTGGTGCCAGCCACTCCATTTGTAATGTTATCAGTGCTGACACTAAAGGCAACATCAGAGCATTGTGCGGCACGTGTAATGGCAGCACCGACAGGTTCAGGATTAACCGGAACAGTTACCACATATGTTGCCCCGGGACACCCAGCCCCGGAAGTAGGTGTTACTACATAGGTAGCGTTTAATTGACCTCCTGTAAGATTTCTTAATGTTTCCGCAATCGGGCCAGTTCCACTTCCGCCAGTGACTTGTGTCAGTCCTGCAGGCAAGGCATTTCTCACCCAGGTAAATGTTGATCCTGCAACGCCATTGGTGATATTATCAGCACTTACGCTAAACGCCACGTTTGAACATTGTGCTGCCCTGGTGATGTCGGCCCCTACGGGTTGAGGATTGATGGTAATAACGACTGTTTCATCCACTCCCGGGCAAGCACTTCCGGAAACAGGGCTAATGGTATATGTGGCTGTAATGGGTGCAGCGGAAGTATTTATAAACGAATCAAAAATATGGATGGCATCTCCTTGTGGAACTCCTGCTCCTGATGTCCCCTGAGCGGATAAGTCCGACATCATCGGCACGGGCCAGCTGAATGTAGTTGTTGCCGGTAAAGCTGCTGGCGTCAATAAGATTTTAAAGTTTGCCGGTGATCCGCTACAGATGGTCTTACTCTGACCGGCCACAATTACCGGTTCAGGATTCACAGTAATAGTCAGATTCTGAGGATTTCCGAGGCAGTTATCCGGACCAGGACCAACCGGAGTCACCTGATAGGTTACGCTTGCCGTAACCCCTGATGTGTTGATTAGCGTTTGATTGATTGACAAGACACCATTGGCAAAATCGCCAAGCAGTGCACCACTAACAAAACCGGTAACATTAATTACCTGCCAGTTGTACGTTGTGCCCGCAATAGTCGATGTTAATGTATGAACCGCTCCCACATTGGCCCCACTGCACAACGTGTTTGTGTTGGCGGATCCAATAGATGGTCTGGCCACGACAGTCACCGGGTATGGATCTGCGGCAGGAGAAGTACAACCCGTACCACTGGCATGTGTCACGTTAACGTTTCCACTGAACGTACTCATTTGCACCGTGATAGAACTCGCTGTTACCGGCAAGGATGTGATGGTTGCTCCGGGTGGCAGTGTCCATGAGTAGGATCCCGCAACCGGATTGGTCACGCTATAGACTAATCCATTCGCTCCAGAACAGACCGAAGTAGGTCCTGCAATAATGGGTTTGGGAGGAGAGCCCTCCACAATGATGCGTGTGTTGATGGTGTTGCCATCACAAAGAGCTGTGCCCAATGTCTCTTTTACAGAAATGGGCAAGCCAGTGGGGTAAATTGATCCTCCAGATGGAATCGGATTTGGAAATCTTAAGATAATGAAGAATCCAGTCGTGCCCGTTAATAGTTCAAATTCTCCAGGATACGAAACAGGCGGTACTGTCCACGTGTAGGTAGACCCTGGATTGAGTCCAGGGTTGATTTGCAAGAGCACCAGATTAGAGCTGGCACAGACGGTATAAGTTGCACCCAGTACCTGACCGATACCATCTGTAATTTGATTATCGTTCGGGCGAGCCTGGTAATCAAGGGTTAATGTTGCTTGAGAGAAGCACTTAGGAACCGTTGGGCTAGCTGTATCAATGATTTTAGCGTGAATTGTTTTGTCTGCATTGAAACTATAATTCTGTTCCGCGCCTGCCGCTGCACCTGGAGGAATTAATATGGTCAACGCAATATCCTCATACCATTCTATATCGCGGTTGACCATTGAACCACCCGCTGCAACCAATTCAAAATTTTGTAGGTTTATTCCAGATGCCACTAATGAACCCGGAGGGGCATCCTCACATATCTGCACGGTTTGGTTTGCCTTAGCAGGAAGGGGCCTGACTGTAAAAGTAATTTCCCCGTTGTTAACACAACCTGTGCTTACAACCGTTACAATGTTGTAAAACTTGGTTCCATTGCTCACTGTTACGTTATTGATGTCTGGAACTGCAATCGTACGGGCGGGATTGGTAAACCATTGGAATGATCTGTCTACGGAGCCCACAATACCTGTAATGGCATCATGGTATGTGGGGAGCATTACACCTGTGACCGTTCCAAAGCCCATGTCGCACAACACCGGAGCAGGATCCGCTGCCACGGGGAGTGGATTAACAGTAAGCGTTGCTGCATTGCTATTGATAGGACAAGAACCTGTTGTTGTCAGCCGCACACGGTACTGGCTTGCATCTAAAGCAAGCGTTACTGAACTCAACGTGAGTGTTGTTGTCCCTGTTCCAGAGTACGTAACCCCAGCGACTGTACCATCTGCCAAATCTGCGAAAGGCAAAGCCCCCGGACCATCAGGATCCTGTTGCCAACGGTAGACAAGGCCCGGGCCGGCAGCCGTTACAGAAAAGGACCGATTGAGTCCTACACATTGCGCGGCATCAGCCGGTTGGGTTGTGATTGATGCATAGGCATTTACTGTTAGGGAAACAGCAGAACTGGTAACGGGACATAATGGTGGAAGACTAGGTGGGTTGTACCCTGTTACAATAACACGGTACTGATTTGAATTCATAGCTAAAGGAGCTGCTGTAAGCGTTAACGTTGATGTGGTAACACCAGAGTAAACCCCACCATTAGCCAAAGGAGCAAAAGCACCGGCACCGACTTTTTCTTCCCATTGATAGCTCACATCCGTACCGGCAGCCACCACGGAGAAGGAGGTGTTTCCCAGGTCGCAAATGGCAGCAGCAGCTGGCTGAGTTGAAATAGTTGGCAAAGCCCTTACTGTGAAACTCAGTGGTGTGCCCACAACTAAAAGACACCCGGCTGGGCTTTGAATAGAAACTACCGTTATTGTATGCGCTGCCACTGCATTAAGTGCAGCTTCAGAAAATGTAATTGAGGGAGATGGGTCCCCATTCGCCAAGTTGAGTGTGAAATTTTTTGTGAGGTTTCCGCCACCATTTATTTTATACGTAAGAATATAAGTGCCTGCTGCAGTCGAGGCTGGATCTAAGCTAAGATCCAGTTGGGGGTCAGTTGTTGATGCACCGTTATCACAAGTTATAGTCGGAATCAAATTTGGCACCCTATCAAAAACAGGCGCTGAACCTCCGATCGTTACCACCCCAGGACTCAAGGCTGTTAATGAGGCTCCTGTCGCATTACATCCATTGGCATCTTGCAGTGCAGTTATTTTGTAACGAAATACATCACCCAAAACTCCTACAGGATTTGGGCTGGATATTGTAAATGTTGTTGTAGTCTCGACCAACGGGCCAACAGTAGAGAAGGGTAAACCATTTTTAGTAATATCATAAGTAATACTGAAATTGGTCGATCCTGTCAAGCCTGTCCAAACAATATCCGGTGCAGGATTTCCCGAACATACGGCTCCTCCGCCAGTTGGGTTGGGAGCTGTGGGGAGGGGATTTACTGTTACCTCAACTGCAGTAGTACTTTGAGGAGAACAAACTCCGGAGGTTGCAGTTCTTCTGAACCATGTTGTCTGGGTAAGAGCAGGAGGATCATACGTAGCTGCTGTAGCACCTCCTATGTTACCAAAGCCAGCCACAGCGCTTGTAATCGATTGCTCCCACTGGTAACCATAAGTAGATCCATTTCCACCGGTCGCCAAGGCTGTAGATGTAATAACAGCTGGATTGTCCCCACTGCAAATTGTCTGCGGGTTGCCTATAGTACCAGGAACAACTGCATTATCTACCGTGATTACAATAGTATTCGAGGTTGCAAAAGTTGGCGTACAAACCCCTGAAGTGTTGATCCTTCTAAAGTAGGTAGTTACCGTTAAAGGTGACGGAGGATCATAAGTTGATGCTGTTGCGCCTCCTATAGTATTAATGTCAGCACCGAAATTATCAGTGCTATACTGCCATGAATAAGATGGAGTCCCATTCCCTCCAGATCCTGCAGTTACATTTGTAATAACCCCAGGATTTGTTATTCCATTACAAACTGTCTGTGGATTTCCGATAGTTCCTCCGTTAACAGGGGTATCCACCCTTATTTGAAAAACATTAGAATATGCATCACCACAATAACCTGAAGCAACTCTTCTTCTAAACCAAGTTGTTTGCACCAATGCAGGTGGGTTATAAGTAAGACCAATGGCTCCAACAATGTCAGAGAACCCTGCTACCGCACTTGTAGTGGATTGCTCCCATTGATAATTATAGATGGCTCCATCACCTCCCGTTGCACTTGTAGTGTTCGTAAAAGCAGGGGGATCATCCCCTGTACAAATTGCCACTACTTGAGTTGTTCCAATTTCATTAGGGTGGTCTATGACTCCTCCATCATTTGTATCTGTAATTTTAAATGTAATTGTGCGGACAGGACTGGTACAATTCAGACCTGTTCCCCATTGTTCTGTTACGTAGTAGTTGATCACTCTTTCCGCACTTGTTGTTGCCTTATTCAGTGCAGGGCTTCCTTCCGTTATCGGATTAAATGTTGCGGAAGTAGTGCTGGACTTTTCCAAATCAGTCAAAGCTGCATCTCTGTACCATCGCAACCTACTGCCAGCCTGAGTACGTGTGGCAGTTATAGTAAAGGTTGCATCCCCATCGGTGTCGCAATGGTTGGCGGTGTAGGCAACTGTAGGTACCGGGGGTGCGGGGACAATTTCTACATAGTTTTCAATTGAAACCGGAGCGGGGCTAGCCGGATTTCCCGGATTATAAGGATTACAAATGTCCCAGTAATCCATACGCACATAAAACCGTTGGCCCACCGCCTGGTTGTTGGTCAGTGTGGTGGTGATCTGTCCCATGTAAGCGAGCGCTGTTGCAGCCGTTACAGGTGACGCTACCTGTATTACACCGTTGAAGTCTGCAACACCTACGCTAGTAGGAGTAAATGCTCCTGCTACTAAAGTACCAGTTGCATTGTTATTAGTGACCAGTGTGGTACCACTCCCTAATACCGCTGGAAGTGTAACACGTATATCTGGGATGTTACCGGAGCCACCGAAGTTTGTACTGCCATACACTATCCTAATGTGCCTTTGCCCCTCATTAGGAACTATAGGCTCAATGGCTGCCCTGCAGTTCAATAAAGTGGCGTCACTAAACTGCATGTTGACATTGGTGCCCAGGCAAACCTGGTTGGAGGTAGGCAAAGGGGAAGGTTCCAACGCCAATGACCCAGAGTTGGCATTGTCAGTATCATAAGTGGCAAATAGGGTTGTCTGAGCTAGGCTTGCGCAGGAGCCAAAACCAAGAAGAAATGGGGAGACCGTTACATTAAAACTACAGTCTATGGGATTTGCGGGCGGATAGGAATGTGTAGGGCGTGAATTCAGAATCACAGCCGGGTTGGAGCCAGTAAAGCCAATGTTGTCAATAAATGATGCATTCGGAGTACCTGCTGCATCAGATAGGAATGGGATAGAAGCATTACTCGTGGCATCACCCCAAGATTGCAAATACCTAAAATCCCCTAAAACAAAAGCAGTACTGTTCCGATAGCGTAAACTGAGTTTAAACTGCCACTGATAAAAATCCACTAACACCGGAGAACACACATCAACGGGCCCATAAGCACCTTGTTGAAAAAAAATTAGTTCAGCACAATTGAAAACAAAGTTATTTTGCGAGTTCTGAAAAGCAAAAGCGTTTATCCCTCCACCTCCAGTAAATGAAATTCTTAATACTTCTCCAGGCTTTACAAAAGGCTGAACACCTCCATGGCCTGCTATAGCACTTGCGTCAAACCGAAATAAGATAGCATTTGGACCAAAATTTCCCTGATTGGTAAAGGGCACTCCAACTCCATTCACTTGAATTGTCCATCCGGCTACTGATGGAGCTCCAGAAGCAACTGCACGGTCAAAAGTTACCAGAATTTCCCGCTGAGAAACTGTTTCATGTCTTGCAGAAACAAAGACCGCCTGCCCCATCACCTCCCCTACCACAAAACCCAAAGCAAATACGGTAAGGACAATAGGCCTGAAGACAGTGCGCCACATGCGTTGGTTCATAGAAGGAGTAGGATGCTTAATTATCAACTCTTATATACAGTAAGTAAAAGCAGTGTAACCAACTCAGGGAAAACACGTTTAAATCCAAACTTAGCACCAAAATCCTCAAAAATGAAATGTGAATCGGTTGCCAGTTACCGGTTACCGGTTACCAGTTGCCGGTTACCCCAGCATCTAGTATCAGCATCCAGGCCAAAATTTACTCGAAAATCGCCATTGCTGGTTTGTAAACCCTTCAAATCCCCTACCTTTGCCCGCGGAATTTCCAGCCTATGCCATAGCTCCGGCTGACAAGTTCTACTGCCATAGTATTTGCGTTGGCGGGATAAAAGCCTTTGCTTTTACTATTTTAATAATTTCATGTCGTCTGCGAAATACATTTTTGTAACCGGTGGTGTAACCTCTTCCCTTGGAAAAGGGATCATTTCTGCCTCGTTGGGCAAACTCCTGCAAGCCAGGGGCTTTTCCGTCACCATTCAGAAGTTCGATCCCTATATTAATATAGACCCGGGCACCCTTAACCCCTATGAACACGGGGAGTGCTATGTTACTGATGATGGTGCAGAAACTGACCTCGACCTGGGTCACTATGAGCGCTTTTTGAACATACCCACCTCCCAGGCCAATAATATTACCACTGGCCGCATCTATAATAATGTAATCACCAAAGAAAGAAAGGGGGAGTACCTGGGTAAAACGGTTCAGGTGGTTCCTCACATTACTGACGAAATCAAGAGGAACATCTATTTGCTGGGCGAAAGCGGAAAATATGATTTCGTTATTACTGAAATAGGTGGTTCAATAGGAGATATTGAATCATTGCCCTTTGTAGAGGCTGTGCGTCAGGTAAAATGGGATATCGGATCCAATAATGCTATTGTTATTCACCTCACTCTCGTCCCCTACCTTAAAGCTGCCAAAGAATTAAAAACAAAACCCACTCAACACTCTGTAAAGCAATTGCTTGAGGCTGGGATTCAACCCGATATTTTGGTATGTCGAACCGAGATGGCGTTGCCTCTAGAGATCAGAAAAAAGATTGCCCTTTTCTGTAACGTGCATCTCAACTCGGTCATTGAAGCCATTGATGCGGAAACCATTTACGATGTACCCATTCTCATGAAAAAAGAGAAGCTGGACGAGCGTGTATTGACAAAATTGAAAGTTCCGCATAAAAACGATCCCGACCTGGAACAATGGAAAACTTTTCTGGGCAAACTCAAAAATCCGGTTGACGAAGTTAACATTGGGTTGGTAGGAAAATATGTTTCACTTCCCGATGCCTATAAATCCATTGCAGAGTCTTTTATCCATGCCGGAGCTTACAATGACTGCAAGGTGAACCTAAAATGGATTTCATCGGAAGATATTTCTTCAGAGACAGTTACGGAAATATTGGCCAACCTGGATGGTATACTGGTGGCTCCGGGTTTTGGTGAGCGTGGCCTGGAGGGAAAAATTGAAGCCATCAGGTATGTGCGCGAAAACAAGATACCCTTTTTGGGAATTTGTCTGGGCATGCAATGTGCGGTGGTTGAATTTGCCCGAAATGTGTTAAAGCTTAACGCAAGTACAACAGAGTTAGATCCAAAAACGAAGCACCCCGTTATAGACTTAATGGAGGAGCAAAAAAAGATAACCGACAAAGGTGGAACCATGCGTCTGGGGGCTTACGCCTGTAAATTGAAGAAGGGCTCGAAGGTGTATGCCGCCTATGGTGAACCGACCATTCACGAGCGCCATCGCCATCGGTATGAATTTAACAACAAATATCTTGATCAGATGGAAGCAGCCGGTATGAAAGCGGTGGGTATGAATCCCGATCTTGGCCTGGTGGAAGTTGTGGAACTGAAGGATCACCCCTGGTTCATTGGTGTGCAATACCATCCGGAGCTTAAGAGCACCGTACTCAATCCACATCCACTGTTTGTCAAGTTTGTAGAAGCATCAATTAATCATAAGAACTCATAAGTATTAGACTTTAAATCATGGATAGAAATTCAGCCATCGGCCTGACCTTAATTGCGGTTCTGTTGCTCTTATATTTCAACTACTTTTCTCCTACTCCTCCACCGCCAGCGGACGAATCCAGCCAGGTAACTGCCGTTGATTCTTCTGCAAATGAAGCTCCACAGCCCAATAATAATAATATAGTGGCTGAAGCTGAGGTCCCAAATGACAGTCTGCTACAACAGCAGTATGGTGGCTTGTCTGATTTTATCAATGGTACTGAAAAAACAACCACAGTTGAAAACAATGATTTATCTGTCACCCTATCCAGCCGAGGAGGTATATTCAGTGAGGTGAGATTAAAAAAATTCAAAACCTATTATCAGAAACCGCTTTATCTTGTCACTCCACAAACCAACACTTTTTCTCTCCTTGCCTTGTATGAAGGTAGGGAAATTGACTTATTCAAACTCTACTACCAGGGTGAAACCAGCACGCAAGGAGATTCTACCCTCGTAACCTACACTGCCCAGTTAAGTCCGGGTTCATTTGTTAAGCACACCTATTCCATCCCTTCATCGGGTTATGAAATAGGCTATACGCTTGAAGTTGCAGGGCTTACCAGTCTTACAGGTGATGCGCTCACCTTTAAGTGGAGTGATAAAGTGCCCGTACAGGAAAAAGACCTTACCGACAGCCGCAGAAAAACTACGGTCAACTATTATACCGTTAAAGATGGCTTCGATCATCTAAAAGAAGCATCCAACGATGCCGAAATAGGGGCCCTGATTGATCCAATCAAATGGGTGTCTTTTAAGCAGAAATTTTTTATCAGCGCCATTATCGCCAACAGCCCCTTTTCAGGTGGAGAGGTGACCACCTCCGTTCCTGTGGCAGACACGACAGTGGTAAAAAATACTTCCATGAAACTGTATGTGCCCCGGCAGGATGTGACCAGCGGTGGCGCACAGTTCATGTACTTTTTCGGACCCAACAAATATTCTATTCTCGGAGAGGTCACGGAAGGTTTTTCAAAAAATTTAAATATCGGATGGCCCCCCATCGTTTGGGTCAACCAATTTTTGATCATTCCCATCTTTAAATTCTTAGAAAATTATATCAGCAACTATGGAATCATCATCATCATTCTTGTGCTGATCGTAAAACTTATATTGTCTCCATTGTCCTATAAGTCGTACCTGGGCATGGCCAAAATGAAACTGCTCAAGCCGGAACAGGATCTGCTTAAAGAGAAGTATGGCGATGACATGACGAAGATTCAACAGGAACAAATGAAACTGTACCAGCAGGCGGGGGTGAATCCGTTCAGTGGTTGTATTCCCCTCGTGCTGCAAATGCCTATTCTGTTTGCCATGTTCTATTTTTTTCCTGTGAGCATTGAACTCCGGCAGTCACCTTTTTTGTGGGCAGAAGACCTTTCCACCTACGACTCCATCGTCAACCTGCCTTTTACCATCCCTTTCTACGGTTCGCACGTGAGTTTATTTGTGTTGCTAATGACTGCCTCCACCATGATTTACACCTGGCAAAATAACCAAATGACAGCCGCCACGGGCCCTATGAAATCCATGTCGCTTTTTATGCCGCTCATTTTCATGTTTGTCCTCAATTCATTTGCAGCGGGCTTGAGCTTTTACTACTTCGTTTCCAATCTGGTTACATTTGCTCAACAGGCCATCATTCGAAAATTTGTGGATGAGGACAAGATCAAAGCCGTGATGGAAGAACACAAGAAAAAGATCATGTCCGGAGATGGAAAGAAATCGAAGTTCATGACCAAGCTGCAAGACGCCATGAAGGCCAGTGAAGAGGCCAGAAAAAAAGGAAAGAAATAGCATTGCCTTGTATCTAAAGTTTATTTAAAGCTGATCCGTTATCATGCGTGGATAACCTTATATTTGTAGCCCTATCCCACAAAAAAGCAGGATTGGGGCTTTTTTATTTACGATTACGGTAACATATACGAATGGGAAAAATTATCGCCATAGCTAACCAAAAAGGAGGAGTGGGCAAGACTACCTCAGCCATTAATCTGGCTGCGAGCCTGGCTGTGCTAGAGTATAAAACGTTGCTAGTAGATGGCGATCCACAGGCTAACTCTACCTCAGGGCTTGGATTAAATCCCAAAGAAATCTTGACCGGAATTTATGAGTGCATGGTAGATGGTGCAGATGCTCATAGTGCAATCGTTCAAAATGATTTAAAATATTTGCACATCCTGCCCTCCCATATCGATCTGGTGGGTGCAGAGGTGGAAATGGTGAGCATAGAGCGCAGGGAAGAACGGATGCGTGATACCCTGGAAACGATAAGGAACGATTATGATTTTATTATTATTGACTGTTCACCCAGTCTTGGATTGATTACCATTAACTCCCTTACAGCAGCGGATTCTGTTATTATCCCTGTGCAATGCGAGTACTTCGCATTAGAGGGATTGGGTAAATTATTAAATACAATTAAAATCATTCAAACCAGGCTCAACCCCAAGTTAGAAATTGAAGGCATCCTACTTACATTGTATGATTCAAGGACTTCTTTGGGTAATCAGGTGGTGCAAGAGGTAAAGACTCATTTTAAAAATATTGCGTTTGATACCATTATCCCTCGAAATGTAAAATTAAGTGAAGCGCCAAGTTTTGGTCTTCCGGCCATTGTCCATGACGCGGAAAGCAAGGGTGCCATCAGTTATTTAAATCTTGCACACGAAATTCTGAACAAAAACGGTTTATCAAAATGAGTAAGAAAAGAAATGCATTAGGTAGAGGGCTTAGCGCGCTACTCAGTGATACACCAGAGAGCGAAAAACTGAATGAAGTCACACCGGCAGCGTCCTCTTCAGGTGTAAACGAAATTCTTCTTTCTGAAATTCAGGTTAATCCATTTCAACCACGAAAGCACTTTGATGAAACCGCTCTGAAAGAACTCTCTGACTCCATCAAAATACACGGAATTATTCAGCCACTCACCGTTAGAAAACTTTCCAAGAACGAATATCAGTTGATTTCCGGAGAGAGGCGACTTCAGGCTTCAAAGCTGGCGGGATTAAAAGCCGTGCCTGCCTATGTTCGATCAGCCGATGATCAGCAAATGTTGGAGATGGCATTAATTGAAAACATACAAAGAGAAAATCTTAATCCCATAGAGATTGCGGTAAGCTATCAGCGTCTGATTTCTGAGATTAATTTAAAACAAGAAGAGCTTGGCGAGCGTGTGGGTAAGAACCGATCCACTGTAACCAATTACCTGCGCTTGTTAAAATTGCCCCCTGATATTCAAATTGCCCTCCGCGACAATAAGATATCCATGGGCCACGCCAGGGCAATCATCAACGTGGACAATACCGAGACACAATTATACATCTTTAAGAAAACGATTGCTGAAGATTTGTCTGTGCGCAAGGTAGAAGAGATGGTGAGGCAAATGATGACTTCTACAAAAACGACTACTTCAAAATCATCAGAAGCAAGTGCTTCGGGAGCATCGCGTGAAATAAAGCAACTTCAGTCTACGCTCTCCACACACTTTGGCACGAAAGTGAATGTAAAAAGTGATGGCAAAAAAGGAGAAATAAAAATTCCGTTTTACTCAGTAGAAGACCTCAATAGAATACTGGAAATCTTCAAAATGTAAATCTGGAAATGAATGAATATGCGTTCAATTTTCATCATTTTTCTAGGGTTCAGTTCATTTTTGGGGTTCGGACAGGTATCGCAGGATACCTTACTCACCCTCCCCTCTGATACCCTGCGGCTGGAGCGCGGTAAGAAGGTAATTACCATAGAATCGTATGCCGCCAGATTTGATCCCAGGAAAGCCTTGCTTTACTCCGCTATTTTTCCGGGTGCTGGCCAGGTTTACAACAAAAAGTACTGGAAAGTACCGTTGGTATATGGCGGATTTGCAACAGGCGTGTTCTTTATATCCTTCTATCAGGATCGGTACGTTACCTACAAAGGCCAGTTATTCGGCTTACTCAATGACGGATCTCCTGCTCCTTCCGGTTTTAATGAGAAACAGCTTCGCAAGATTGTAGATGATTCTAAAAGGGAAAGAGACTTTTTTACGATCCTTACAGGGTTCTGGTACATCCTTCAACTGGTGGATGCCCACGTAGATGCCCATCTCAAAGAATTTGACCTCAACCCACAACTGCAGGTGAGGTTGGAACCGATAATTGATCATAATCCAATGAATGGGCAGAGTGCCGGTCTCGCACTAAAATTTAAATTTTGATGAAGATTGCTTTAATAGGATATGGTAAAATGGGAAAAGCCATCGAGGCTTTTGCATTGAAAAGAAACCACACCATTGTTATAAAGGTCGATTCAGAAGACCCTTCGACACTTTCAAAAATTAAAGAGGCAGATGTGGCCATTGAATTTTCACAACCCAATGCGGTAATGAAGAACTTAAAGGCCTGCTTCGAGGCAAAAGTACCCGTGGTTTGCGGTACCACCGGATGGCTTGAAAATAAACATGAGGCAGAAACCTATTGTCGAAACCACAACGGCACATTTTTGTATGCTTCCAACTTCAGTCTGGGTGTCAATATCTTTTTTAAGCTCAATGAGATGCTTGCTTCCATGATGGACAAACATGGGGCTTACGATGTGGAAATTGACGAAATTCATCATACACAAAAAAAAGATGCGCCAAGTGGTACCGCCATTACACTGGCCGAGGGCATTCTCAACAAAATTGAACGAAAGAAGAATTGGGTGAATAAAGACAGTTCAAATGAAACAGAACTGACCATTCACTCGTATAGAGAAGACCCTACTCCCGGAACTCATACAGTGAAGTACATCAGCCCTACTGACAACATTGAAATTAAGCATACCGCACACTCCAGAGATGGTTTTGCACTGGGCGCATTGTTAGTAGCAGAATGGATTCAGGACAAAAAAGGAGTTCTTCAAATGGGTGATTTCTTAAAATGCTAACAATAACAACAAAAAATACTTTTCTTTGCAAGCTTTAACCCTCTAAGACACTGTGACTGCTATAATCATTATACTACTTATCTTCAGAATAGGCATTACCATCGGATACTGGAAGTTATTTGAAAAGGCCAATGTGGAAGGATGGAAATCCCTGATCCCTATATACAGTGAATATTGGGTAATCAAAATCATTGGAAAGCCAAATTGGTGGGTGCTCTACCTTTTTATTCCCCTACTCAACATTTTCGCCTTCTACGTCCTGATATTTGACTTATTGCGTTGCTTCGGAAAGAAATCTCTGATGAGCCAATTCCTCATCATTTTCATAGCACCATTTTACATTCCTTACATCGGATTCAAGAAAGACATTACTTACCTGGGTAAGTTGAATGAACTAAAGGAAGAAAAGAAATCCACAGTATCGGAGTGGACCGAAGCCATTGCCTTTGCCGTGGTGGCTGCCACTTTAATCCGCTGGCTGATTATGGAGGCATATACCATCCCTACCCCATCCATGGAAAACTCACTTCTTGTGGGCGACTTCTTATTTGTAAGCAAATTCCATTATGGTACACGTACCCCTAAAACTCCCTTACAGATACCCTTAACCCATCAGAAAATCTGGTTTACAGACTTACCCTCCTATTCAGACTGGGTACAATTGCCACAATATAGGTTGCCTGGTATTAGCAAAGTGCATCGTAGCGATGTGGTAGTTTTTAATGTGCCCCCTAAAGAACTCAATGACGGAAAGGATTACCCTGTGGACCTAAAAACAAATTACATTAAGCGCTGCGTAGGTATTCCCGGAGATGAACTGAGGGTGGTGAACAAACAAGTAATTGTGAATGGAGAGCCATTACCCAACCCTCCGGAAATGGAGTTCAGCTACCTGGTCACTTCTAAAGATGAGATCAATGAACGCAACCTTGATAATCTGGGGATAGACCCGGAGGATTACAGTTTTCTCGGAAGACCAGAAGAGGGTAAAGCGGTATATCAAATGTTTCTCACAGCAAAGATGGCCGAGGAAATCAGCAAATTGTCTTATATCCTTTCAGTAGGTGAAGATTACCGCATGGGTGGTGGTGCTGACCCGAGAATTTTCCCTAAATCAAAATACAGCAGATGGAATGCAGACAACTATGGCCCCATCACCATTCCAAAAGAAGGAATGACCATTAACATCAATGATTCTACTCTGGCCTTCTATGGTAACACCATTAAGCTGTACGACCACAATGATAACGTGGTACTCACCGACAGCACATTAACCATCGATGGGAAGGGGTTAACACAGTACACATTCAAGCAAAACTATTATTTTATGATGGGTGATAATCGGCACAACTCTTTGGACTCGCGGTTCTGGGGATTTGTTCCTGAAGACCACATTGTAGGTAAAGCCTTTTTTATCTGGTTGTCGATAGATAAATATGGTAGTTTCTTTAATAGGATTCGCTGGAGCAGGTTCTTTAAGATGATTAACTAGATGCTGGATGCTGGATCTTCACCAATTGATCTCTGTCAAGCCCTTACTTTTCAAATAAGCATTGGTTTTACTGAAAGGTTTACTCCCAAAGAAACCCCTATCGGCTGAGAAAGGTGATGGATGAGGAGACACTATTACATGATGTTTGGAGCGATCGATCACCTCTCCCTTTTTCTGGGCATAAGCGCCCCAAAGGATAAATACCACATTCTCTCTTTCATCAGACACTTTTTTAATCACAGCGTCAGTAAAACTCTCCCATCCTTTTTTCTGATGAGAACCGGGAGAAGAAGCACGGACAGTAAGTGTGGCATTTAGCAACAGCACACCCTGTTCAGCCCAACGTTCCAGTTCGCCAGAAGCAGGAAACGGTTTTCCCAGGTCATTTTTAATTTCTTTGTAGATATTCATCAGGGAAGGGGGAATTCTTACTCCCTCCCGGACCGAAAAACACAGACCATTGGCCTGTCCGGGGCCGTGGTAAGGGTCCTGCCCAATAATCACCACTTTGACCCCGTCAAAATCGCACTTATCGAATGCTCTGAATATTTCCTTACCCGGAGGAAAAACAGTATGTTGGCTGTATTCAGCCTTTACAAAATTCGTAAGTTCCTGAAAATAAGGCTTTGTGAACTCCGCACTGAGCCGTTCTTTCCATGAAGGAGCAATATTGACATCCACACTCATGCAACTATTTTTTGGTTAATGGGCTTTTATAAAGGGTAGTAAAATAGAAAAAATTGATATTTTTGAACGAAATGGTAACTGAAATCACGCAAGGTATTAAAGTAAGTGTGGAAACGGAGTATCAACCTTCCTACTCCAGTCCCAGCCAGTACCACTATGTCTTTACCTATAAAATTACCATAGAAAATCAAAGCGAGTTTACCATTCAGCTCTTAAGAAGACATTGGGAGATATTTGATGCCGGTTTTAGTTCCCGTGAAGTAGACGGAGAAGGTGTAGTGGGGCAGCAACCTGTGTTGGAGCCCAACCAAACCCACAATTATATTTCAGGCTGTAACCTCAAATCAGGGATTGGAAAGATGGTGGGCACTTATCTCATGGAACGCATTGTTGACGGAACGCGATTTGAGGTAACCGTTCCGGAATTTCATATGATCACGCCTTTGCGGCTCAATTAACATGTTGTCTACGAAAAGGCAACTTCACATCAAAATTTGAACGTACAACTTATTCGATCTTTTTTATCGCACTGGTTAAATCGCGTAGACGAACATTCTATTCATTCCCCCTTCTTTTTCGATTTTTATAAAAACGTAATAAAAAAAAGCCGGAAAGCATCAGCAAACAGTAATATTGAGGCACTCAGAAACTCCCTGCTCAAAAATAATTCTGTGGTGGAAGTAGATGACCTTGGAGCCGGATCACGTCATCGTAATAAGAACAAAAAAAAGCTGGCTGAAATTGCCAAAAACAGCCTGAGCCCTGTGGCAATTTCCAAATTGTATGAACATATCATTCGTTACAATGACTCAAAATACATTGTGGAACTTGGTACCTCTATGGGGTTGAATACACTGTACCTGGCAAAAAAAAAGGATGCCCGGGTTGTTACCTTTGAAGGAAGTAAGACACTGGGCAATATTGCACTCACCCATTTTGAGCTTTTCGAAAAGGAAAATATCCGATTAATTGAAGGTAATATTGACCATACCCTTCCTGAGTTTCTTCAAAATACAGAGAAAATAAACTTCGCTTTATTAGACGCGAACCATCGCTACGAACCCACCATTCGTTATTTCAACCTTTTGACAAGACGATTCAACGATAATTCCATTATGGTATTAGACGATATTCATTGGTCAGAGGAGATGGAAAGAGCCTGGAAAGAGCTCTATCAACACGAGTTGGTGTACGGGAGCATTGACCTTTTTCGCTGTGGTGTTTTATTTTTTGATCCTGCACTCAACAAACAACATTTTATCTTATCCCTCTAAATAGTCCGGGATAACCTCTATTTTTACACCCCCAAACCGATAAGAATCTATGAGCGAGGTAGCACCCAAAGCAGAAGAACCCAAAAAGCCCAATAACCGAACAGCCATCATCATTGCGCTGCTTTCAATTATCGTTATTATTCAGAGCATAAAAATCTATCTGGACTATCAGGATAAGGTGGAAGTAAATCAACAATTAGCTACTACGGAGGAAGATCTGGCCACCACTATGCAACAGCTAAAGGATATTCAAATTGAGCTGAACCAAAAGATAACAGAGTTAGAAAAGTTGGGAGGAGATATTACGGAATTACAGAAAGCCAAGGCGGAGGTTGATGCAGAGTTGAAACAAGGTCGTATCAGGTATAAACGCGATGTCAAAGAACTGAAAGACCGCGTAGATGGCTACCAGGAATTACTTAAACTCAAGGACGAAGAATTGGAAAAGCTAAAATCACTGAACAAAGAATTATATTCTGAAAACAGAAATTTGAAAACCACTCAGAATCAACTGAGCGACTCCATCAACAGGTTGTCATTAAATACGGATGTGTTGGCCAATAAGGTGGCCATCGCTTCTCAGCTAAAAGCAGAAAACATAGTAGTGGTTTCTGTAAATAACAGAGGAAAAGAGCGTACCTCCCCTTTCAGAAGCAAGCAATTGGAGACCCTAAAGGTGGATTTCAATATTGCTGAAAATAAGGTGGCGCCTGTAGAAGGGAAAAAAATAATGATTAAAGTAACCGATGAAAACGGACAGGTGATTTTCGATGTTGCCAAAGGATCGGGTACTTTTATGCTCGATGGAAAAGAGGAATTTTACACCGCAGCACAGGAGATTTTGTTCGACAACACACGCCAGAAATTAAGTCTCATTTATGAGAAGGGCTCCGAATATGCCTCCGGAACCTATACTGTTGATATCTATACGGATGGTTATAAGATGGGCCAGGTAGAGTTTAAGGTAAAATAAAACCTAAACTTACCTCCTTCAGGGGGCAGGGGTCTCCCCCTTCAGGGGGCAAGGGGGTTTCCCCCTTCAGGGGGGCAGGGGGTTTCCCCTTCAGGAGCCGGAGGAGTATTTCTCACTTGTCGCCCCTAATTCCCTTAAAGGGGACTACCCTAATTCCCCTAAAGGGGACTTTTAATTCCCCTTAGTTGGCAAGCGGTTTCCCCCTTCAGGGGGCAGGGGTCTCCCCCTTCAGGGGGCAAGGGGGTTTCCCCCTTCAG
>CAYPDF010000006.1:117704-232890 GCA_964409415.1 uncultured Ohtaekwangia sp.
AGGGGACTTTTAATTCCCCTTAGTTGGCAAGCGGTTTCCCCCTTCAGGGGGCAGGTGCTACCCTAAATCCACTAAAAGGGGACTTTCTGGCACTCTCCAAGGGCTGATGACAGGACTCGGGACAAAACCGATAGGACAATTAAATGATCTTCTGCCACTTTTGCGAAAAGAAGTCATTTTCCTATCTTTGCACCTCATTTTTAAAAACTTATCAATAAATAACAATGAAAAATTACGAGACAGTATTCATTTTGAATCCCGTTTTGTCTGTTGATCAGGCAAAGGATACTGTCGATAAGTTCGTGAAGGTGTTGACCGATGCGAAAGCAGACGTGATCAATGTAGAACAATGGGGACTTAAGAAGCTGGCATATCCAATCCAGAACAAGTCTACAGGGTTTTATAACCTAATCGAGTTTACGGCAGATACCCAATTGATTCACACTTTGGAAACAGAGTACAGAAGGGACGAATCAGTAATGCGCTTTTTAACTACTGCGCTTGACAAACATGCGGTTACCTACAATGCCCGCAGACGCAAAGGAGAATTTAAGAAAAACAAAGAAAAACGCGCAGCCAAGGAGGAGCTACCAGCATGACATTAGTAAACGAACCCATTAAGCGGGCAGAAATTAAACCTAAATACTGCCGCTTTAAAAAGAACGGAATCAAGTACATCGATTATAAAGATCCCGACTTTCTTATGAAGTTTGTTAATGAGCAAGGCAAATTATTGCCTCGCAGATTAACAGGTACAAGCTGGAAATTCCAAAGAAGAGTTTCTCAAGCAGTAAAAAGAGCGCGTCATATGGCCTTTTTACCCTACGTTGGAGATTCATTAAAATAACCGAAACTTGAAATACTATGGAAATAATTCTTAAACAGGACATTCAAGGACTAGGCTACAAAAACGATATCGTTAAGGTAAAGTCCGGATACGGTAGAAACTACCTGATCCCCAATGGATCAGCCATCATTGCTAATGATTCCAATAAAAGAATGATCGAAGAGAACATTCGTCAGGCGGCTCATAAAGCAGAGAAGTTGATTCAGGATGCAAAATCACTAGCTGAGAGAATTGGCGAGTTGACTATCGAAATTGGCACCAAGGCCGGTGAAAGTGGCAAAATTTTTGGAGCTATTACCGTAAACCAAATTGCAGATATGTTGAAATCAAAAGGATTTGATATCGACCGCAAGAAGGTAATCATGAAAGATGCCCCTAAGCAAATAGGAAGCTATACGGTAACACTTGATCTTCACAAAGAAGTGAAGCACGAGATTGCAGTAAATGTAGTCGCTGAATAGTCTTTATAAATACCAAGGAAGGTGATCTGATTCAGGTCACCTTTTTTTTTGCTTCTTTTTTAGGGGTTTTTCGTTTTCGATTTCCTTAACAAGCTCCTTATACCAGGCATCACCGTACCTGCGAATCAGCGGGTCCTTCAAAAATTTATACACAGGCACTCCCAACGATTTTCCCAATACGCAAGCGGCAGAGCACACATTCCACTTGTGATAATTGATCGCTTCGAAGTCCTTTTTCTTTGTTACGCGGATGGGATACAAATGACATGAAATGGGTTTCCTGAAATTTGTCTTTCCATCTAAATAAGCTTGTTCAATTCCACACTTAAGAATTCCCTTCTCATCATAGTTCGCATAGGCACACTCCTTGCCCTTAATGGTAGGTGTTGAATAATCACCGTCTTCATCCAATAGATAAGGCCCGTGCCGCTTAATGGATTTTAGCCCTTCTTTTGTAATGTAAGGTTTAATTTCCTCTTGAATAGCCTCCATGATGGGAAGCTCATCATCATCCAACGGAGCACCCAGTTCACCCTCCACACAGCAGGCACCCTTGCACTTCTCCAGATGGCAAACGAACTCCACATCTTTAATGTCGTCCGATACAAGAATCTCCCCTATTTTGATCATTCTAATTTTGATTAAACAAAGCGAATTGAATATGGCTGCCGGCCAACGCATCAAATTGAATGGCTTTGGCAGAATACTTTTTAGCAAACAAGCATATACTATAGGTTGGCATTTCCATTAATCCCGAATCCAATTTATGAGTTGAAACCGCTGTATTCATCCCTAACTCTTCCATTTTGCGTTCCCAGTTTTTAATCATTTGTTTGTAAAACACACTGTTACTTCCAATAGTTTTTTCAGACAGATCACCTTCCGTATCTTCTCCCAGGAGATGGATTAATTTTTCTCTCTCCCGTCCCAAATAAAATCGGAAATCAATTTTTTTTCCCAAATGAAATGTGAAGGGTATCAGAAAAGTAAAGTCGTAATCGTTCAATTGTCTGATGGTTTCAATACCCGGCTCAAGTCCAAATGCATCCGCTACACAAAGGGTAGCTACCTTGTGGTTTTTTCTTGATTCTGATACGTACATTTTAATTTTGTCAATTAATTCTTCGGGTTTACCATTTAGCAATACAATACTCTTCCTTTTAAAATACTTGTTCATTCTTATTTTTAACACGCGCGCCTGCTCCGCATCACTTTCACACAGCACATACCTGGAAATGGGCAAGTTTTGCTGAAGGGCCATGAACGAAATACCCGGAAAAATATCTTTTTTAGCCCCAAGACAATACAAACCATTGCGGGCATATAAATCCACAAATACAATCTCATCCACTTGACTGGCCAGTGCAGACACAAATGCAGTTAAATATTGGCGAACGACCTGAACTTTGTGCTTAACCCAGGGTTCTGCAGTAGTAATAGCAAAACCATCATCGGGGATCTTCAGTAAATCAGGAATTGTATTGTCCTTCAATTCATTAGGTTTCATCAAAGTTAGCCGTTTTGATAAAATAGAAAAAAGATGAAAATTTTATTCAAAAAATCTCAAATAAACCTAAGTATAAGCTAACCAGTAAGATCATAAACACGAGGTTAATCATTCGTTGAACCTGAGGTCAAAAATGCATGTTTGTTTGTTATCAGTTAAGTTGGCTTCAATTTGCACACCCAGTGTTATCGGGTCTATATTGCAGATTGATTAGTGGAATGGATTACTTACAATCGCTCAACGAGCCCCAATTAGAGGCAACAATTAATACAGAGGGGCCGTGCATGATCATTGCGGGGGCAGGTTCAGGAAAGACGAGGGTACTCACCTATAGGATTGCTCACCTTATTGACGCAAAGGGCGTAGACCCGTTCAGTATCATGGCCCTTACCTTCACCAATAAGGCTGCCAAAGAGATGCGCAACCGCATTGAAGGTGTAATTGGTAATGATGCGAGAAATATCTGGATGGGTACTTTTCACTCGGTATTTGCCCGAATACTCCGCTCTGAGGCGCATCATATCGGATACCCTAACAGCTTTACCATTTACGATACAGACGATTCAAAGTCACTTATCAGGGCTATCGTAAAAGAAATGGGCCTTGATGAGACCCAATACAAAGCCAATGTTGTTTACAATAGAATAAGTGCAGCAAAGAACAGGCTGATCTCCTGGCAGGAGTACCTCAATAACCCTGTACTTCTGGCCGATGATGCCGCCAATATGCGGCCTGAAATCGGAAACATTTATCGCAACTATAGTTTGCGGTGCTTCAAGTCCGGGGCGATGGATTTTGATGATCTGCTTTTCAATACCGACAAGCTGTTCAAAGAGCACCTGGAGGTACTGAATAAGTACCAGCACAGGATTCGTTATTTTCTAGTCGATGAGTTTCAGGATACAAACCTTTGTCAGTATTTTATCATTAGAAAGCTGGCAGCCGTAACTCAAAATATCTGTGTAGTGGGCGATGACGCCCAAAGTATATATGCCTTTCGAGGTGCAGACATTTCCAACATTCTCAACTTTGAGAAAGACTATCCGGATTTGAAGATTATCAAACTGGAACAGAACTACCGCTCTACAAAAACAATCGTAGATGCTGCCAATTCTGTGATCGCCAAAAACAAGGCCCAATTGCCAAAGAATGTCTGGACTTCCAATGAAGAGGGAAATCTCATTGGGTTAATAAAAGCAGTATCAGATAATGAGGAAGGAAAATTGGTAGCCACTTCCATCTTCGAAGAAAAGATGCAGCATCAATTGAAGTTCAGTGACTTCGTTATACTCTATCGTACCAACAGCCAGTCACGCGCCCTTGAAGAGTCTTTGAGGCGCATGAACATCAAGTACAAAATCATAGGGGGTCTTTCGTTTTATCAGCGGAGGGAAATTAAAGACATTTTGGCCTACCTTCGATACACAATAAACCAACAAGATGAAGCTTCTTTCAGGAGAATCATCAATCTCCCCAAGCGAGGTATCGGAGGTTCAACGGTGGATAAAATCATTGTAGCCGCAAACGATCACGCCATTTCCATCTGGGAGGTGCTGCAAAATGCCACTAGTTTTTTGGGAGGAAGAGCGGTGAATACGATTGAAAACTTCGTCAATCTGATTAAACGATTTACGATTGAGGTGGAAACCAAGGATGCGTATGAAGCTGCGGCAGAGATTGCGAAATCTTCAGGTTTACTTCGTGAACTGTATGAGGATAAAACAGTAGAAGGTCTCAATCGATATGAAAACGTACAGGAACTTCTCAATGCCATTAAGGAATATGTAGACGATCCGGAAAAGGAAGACAAAAGCCTTGCCGCCTTCTTACAGGAAGTTTCCCTGGTGACGAGCCAGGACGATGATAAGGACAATGACCCTGAGAAAGTGACCTTAATGACCATCCACATGGCCAAGGGGTTGGAGTTCAAATACGTGTACATCGTAGGTTTAGAAGAGGACTTGTTTCCCTCTCAAATGATGCTCACCAGTCGCGCTGAATTGGAGGAAGAGAGGAGGTTATTTTATGTGGCCATCACCCGATCACAAAAGAAACTCTTTCTCTCCTATGCCCTCACACGGTATCGGTTTGGCCGCCTCAAAAATTGTGAGCCAAGCCGTTTCCTTGATGACATAGATGCGAAGTACATAAAAGTGAGTGCACGAGTGGGCGGACTGGAGTCGGTACCGAACCCCAACTATGCCAAAAGCTTTGTCAGTGGCCTGAAGAAGACCGTAAGGTCGCAGCCTGTGGTAAAATCATCTTATAAGCCATCCGCTGACTTTGCTCCCAGTGACACCTCAGGGCTTAAAGAAGGCATGAAGGTGGAACATCCAAAATTCGGGTTTGGCGTGGTAACCGCCATGGATGAATCGGGAGCCAATCGCAAGGCCAGGATCAGATTCAGCGATTTTGGTGAAAAGACATTATTACTTAGCTTTGCCAAGCTCAAAATACATGAGAATTAGTGTCTACCGCTAATAGTCCCACATGAGCCTCCCCTAAGTGCGCATTGTATTCCTGAAATACAGTTCATTTAGCGACAATAGAGTTATCAAAGAATATTAAATTAAATTAATTTTAAAGGAAGAATAGAATTCAATAAGCATGATTGCAGAATACAATACCCAACGCGAACAAATAAAATTAAAGGAGTACGGTCGCAACGTACAAAAACTCGTCAATTATATTCGTACGATTCCTGATAAGGATAAGCGTACTGAAATGGCCACCACGCTGATTGAATTAATCAAACAGTTGGCCCCATCTGTAAAGGAGGCTTTCGAAAACCCGCAACGCATTTGGGACGATCTGTACATTATGGCCGATTTCAATTTTGACATCAACAATCCATATCCTGTGCCCAATCCGGAAACCGTTTTTAAAAAGCCTCAACCAATGACGTATCCTCAGGGCAGGGTCCGTTACAAGCATTATGGTAAAAATATTGAAAAACTAATTGTAGAGGCGCTGGCAAAAGAAGATCCCAAAGAGCAAGAGAATGCAGTAATTTATCTGGGTAAACTTATGAAGACCTTTCATGGCAATTGGAACAAGGAAACCATCGATGATTCCGTTATTATTAAAGACATTGAAAAAATGTCAGACGGAAAATTAACACTGAGCCTAGATAAAGTGAGAGAAGAAAATCTGTTTGAAAAATTATATCACGAAAAGAAAAAGCCGCGTAATCAAAACGATAGGTCTCGTAATGACAGAAGAGGTGGCCACGGAAAAAAACATCACCGCAAAAGAGATCAATGAGTTCGTTTAGAATTCGAGGCGGCAAGTCCTTGAAGGGAGAGATTATTCCACAAGGAGCAAAAAACGAAGCCCTACAGGTAATTTGCGCTACATTATTAACCCCTGAACCGGTTACCATCTCCAATATTCCCAATATTCTTGATGTCAATAAACTGATCGACTTAGTAAAAGACCTGGGCTCATTTGTAGAAAAAATATCTGATAACACCTACCGCTTTACAGCGAAATCTGTCAATGTCGATTTTTTAAAAACAAAAGAATACAAAGAAAAAGCGGCCAAGCTGCGTGGTTCCATCATGTTGTTGGGTCCTATTCTGGCGCGTTATGGAAAAGCAAGTATTCCCAAACCCGGTGGAGATAAAATAGGACGCAGGCGTCTTGATACCCACTTTCTTGGATTTCAAAATTTGGGAGCGAAATTTCAATTCAATCCTGATGAAAATCTTTTTCAGATAGATGCCACACACCTGAAAGGGAGTTATATGTTGCTGGACGAAGCCTCTGTAACTGGAACAGCCAACATTGTAATGGCAGCAGTACTGGCCAAAGGGGAAACCACCATCTACAATGCCGCCTGCGAACCCTATCTTCAGCAGCTATGCCAAATGCTGAACCGGATGGGTGCTAAGATTTCAGGAGTAGGATCTAATCTGCTTACCATTCAAGGAGTAGAAAAACTTTCCGGAACGGAGCATAGACTTCTACCAGACATGATTGAAATAGGGAGTTTCATAGGCCTTGCCGCTATGACACAATCGGACATTACCATAAAGGACTGTCGCATTGATATGTTAGGACCGATTCCGGAAACATTCAGAAGGCTTGGGATAAACTTAGAGATTCAGGGAGATGATATTCATGTGCCGGCTCAGGCACAATATGAAATAGACACCTATATTGATGGATCTATTCTGAATGTTGCCGATGCACCCTGGCCAGGATTAACGCCTGATCTATTGAGTGTTATCCTTGTAATTTGTACGCAGGCAAAAGGCACCGTACTCATTCATCAAAAAATGTTTGAAAGCAGGCTCTTCTTTGTAGACAAATTAATTGATATGGGGGCTCAGATTATTCTGTGTGATCCACACCGGGCTACTGTAATTGGACTGGACCGAAAACAACCCTTGCGCGGCATCAACATGTCGTCACCAGATATTCGTGCTGGAGTGGCATTGCTTATTGCAGCGCTTTCCGCCCAGGGCGAAAGTATAATCTCCAATATAGACCAAATTGATCGCGGCTATCAGGATATCGAAGGCAGGCTGAAAAAGCTTGGGGCTGACATTGAGCGAATTTCTTAATTAAGCATCCCCCGGAAAAATAATAAGGCCAGGTTAATACTATTAGGGAATACCTCCTCGTTCTCCCTAAAATTTAATCTATGAAAGCTCCAACTGCACTCATATTATTTTTGGTTCCAATTCTTTCTTTTAGTCAAAATACACACGATTCAGCACTAAAAAGAAACGTATTAAAAGTTGCACCTCAACAATTCACCGTAAAATCCCTAAAGCTGGGAATTGAACACTTCAATAAGGCTTTTAATAAAAGTTACTCACTTTTCTTAATAGCTCGCAAAGAAAGAAATAATCAATCACAATTTCCATCAGGATATGATGGCTTGGGGGGTGAGTTTCAATATAGAACCTACTTAAAACCTTTGGCCTCATACCAAAACAGAAATGGTAAAGACTATGATCAAGGCATCTACTTATCAGGTTATATTCAAGGGAATGCTTTTAGCGGAGACCAATCCTATTGGTATTCTTACGTTGACCAAACAACAGGAGGCTATTTTGTTGCCCCATTTAACAGACATCTGAGTATTGGCAATTGGGGCACTGGTTTTACAATCGGTCTCCAGAGGGTTTTATGGGAAATATTGACTATTGATGCATACCTAGGAGGCGGTATACAGTGGTCTGATGTTAATGGAGAAGCATATGGGCCACCACCGATAAACTATAAGCCTGAAAATTCCGAATACCCAAGCTACAACTATTCTGATCCGGAATTTCAAGGCATTTTACCAAAAGCCGGCATTCACATTGGAATACGTCTATAAGGCAATCTCCAAACTCACCGGGCAATGATCAGAGCCTTCATACTCATTGTGAATGGCTGCACTTTTGACGGCAGGCAAAATTCTTTCACTGACCATAAAGTAATCAATGCGCCAGCCGATATTCCTGGCCCGGCCATTGGTTACGTAATTCCAATAAGTGTACTTTTCTTCTTTGGGGTAAAAGTGTCGGAAGGTGTCAACAAAACCTTCATCAACAAAACGTTGAAAACCGTCAATCTCGCGTTGTGTGTATCCCGCTGATTTGTTGTAGTTCTCTTTGGCACGTGCGATATCAATATCATGATGAGCTACATTGAAATCTCCACATACCAACACCGGCTTTCTTTTATTGAGCCATAAAATATAATCCAAAAATGCCTTATCCCAGGTTTCTCTATAATCCAATCTGGCAAGATCTGCGCCCGAGTTGGGAGTATACACGGTGGTAATAAAAAACTTATTGAACTCGGCAGTTATTACTCTTCCCTCCTGATCATGTTCTTCTATGCCAAGATCATAGGTCACCTGAACGGGCTCTTCTTTTGTGAGAATAGCCGTTCCAGAATATCCTTTTCTTGCCTTGGATGAATTGGTATAGATTTTATATTCGTCCATCACTTCCAATGTTGCCTTAGCCTCTTCAGCGCTGGCCTTTGTCTCCTGTAAACACAAAATATCAGGCCCCAGTCCCCTCATATCCTTCACAAAATCCTTCTTAATGGTAGCCCTTATACCGTTCACATTCCAGGAGGCAAATTTTTTGATAGCCATTATTCTTTTACTTTTTCAATTAATTCAATGATTCAACTCAGAACCCTAAAATTAACCCAAAAAAGTCAATAACTTTTGTTCGCTGTGCTGTTGATTGAAAATGAAATTCGTAGAGCTATTTCATTAAAGTAAGTTTAGTTTTATTTTCAATATCAGGTCAATGACACTATGGTCATGACCCTGATCGCAGCATCAGGATTTAATCCTGATATTCCTGACGAAATCGTCAGGAATCATCACCCAGAGGGCAAAATTATCATTCCTAATGATAATTTTGGGATTAATGCTTCTCACTGTCCAAAAAAGCATTGATAAGGATAACTTTACCCCATGGATAATTTCCGAACGATCCTTTCCACCACCCCCTCTGCCTTTTCCATCGGATTGCGCGATGGATGTTTTACTATCGGGTCATGCTTTGCTGATAATCTGGGCCAATTGCTTCACAACCACAAGTTCGAAGTGCTGGTTAATCCCTTTGGAACATCCTACAACCCTATTTCTATTCATAAGGCATTGAATTACGCTATTCAAAATGAATTGCCTTCAACCGACACCTATGGTGAACTCAACGAAACCCATTTTAATTTCGATTTTCACTCTTCCTTTTCAGCGCTGGACATCAACAACGTACAGCGTACTATTGCCAGCGCTATTTCTAAAAGTCATTCTTTCATAAAGTCTGCTACTACATTACTTATCACGTATGGCACTTCATGGGTATATGAGCGCAAAGACAATGGAGAAATTGTTTCCAACTGTCATAAGGTTCCTTCGGCACAATTCAACAAACAACTGCTTACTCAAAAAAAGATCATCGAATCTTTCGAAAACTTCTATCAACAACTCATTGCTATTAATCCTTCTATCAGAATCATACTTACGTTGAGCCCTGTTCGCCACCTCAAAGACACATTGGAGCTTAATGCGGTTAGTAAGTCTATCCTTAGGCTTTCGTGCCACACTCTAAGTGAGATGTACCCTCAGGTGGAATATTTCCCAGCGTATGAAATCGTGTTAGATGATTTGCGTGATTATCGGTTCTACGATCGCGATATGTTGCACCCATCAGCCGAAGCCATTGACTACATCTGGCGAATTTTTGGGGAAAGATACTTTACTAAGGATACTGTCCGCTTCATAAAGCAATGGAATGACATAATGAAGGCAATGGCACACCGGCCCTATCACTCCACCTCGACTATCCATCAAAAGTTCCTTAAGCAATTGCTATCCAAACTCGAAGAACTTAAAGGAACCATAAATGTTGATCAAGAGATAAGCCTGGTACAAAACCAGCTTAGGCGCTGACTGCCACATGCATTATGAAAATCATTAACGCAGCCCTATTCATTATCGCATTAAACACCGGATGCAGTATGCAAAATGACGACAAAAAACCCAACCGATTGATCAATGCCACCAGTCCATATTTATTACAACATGCCTATAACCCTGTGGATTGGTATGAATGGGGTGAAGAAGCTTTGGCAAAAGCAAAAAAGGAAAATAAACCCATTTTGGTAAGTATTGGCTACTCTTCCTGTCATTGGTGTCACGTGATGGAGCATGAGTCCTTTGAAAACGAGGACATTGCCGCCATTATGAATGAAAATTTTGTAAGTATAAAGGTAGATCGGGAAGAGCGTCCTGATATCGATCAAATTTATATGGATGCCGTGCAAGCCATGGGCATCAATGGTGGTTGGCCATTGAACGTATTCATTACACCCGACCAAAAACCTTTTTATGGAGGCACCTATTTTCCGCCTGCAAACTGGTCGCAATTGCTCTTGCAGATTTCAAAAGTGTACAAAGAAAAGAGGGATGATATCAATAAGTCCGCGGATGACCTTGCCAAAAGATTGACCGCTAGTGATTTGGACCGCTTTAGGCAACCGGGCAAGAACCCGGAATTTACCGATCAGGGTACGGAAACCATGTACCGGGCCCTCGCTTCTAAATTTGATAGCGAGTGGGGAGGGGTGGATAAAGCACCAAAATTTGTTATGCCTGCACAATGGCTTTTCTTACTTCGATATTACATAAAAACAAAAAACCAACATGCGCTGGAAATGGTGGAACTCACCCTAAAGAAAATGGCTATGGGCGGGATTTACGATCAGGTAGGCGGTGGCTTTGCCCGCTATTCTGTGGATAGAAAATGGTTTGCACCACACTTCGAAAAAATGCTTTATGACAATGCACAGTTACTAAGTCTCTATTCTGAAACATACCAAATTACCCAAGATGATTTTTATAAACGCGTGGTGTACGAAACGGTAGATTGGCTAAAAAGGGAAATGACAAGTGAGGATGGTGGGTTTTATTCTGCCCTGGATGCGGATAGCGAAGGCAAGGAAGGCAAGTATTATGTATGGACGAAATCAGAACTTGAAAATGTTATTCAACATCAACCGGAATGGCTCGCAGACTATTATTCACTCACTGATAGTGGCAATTGGGAACATGGTAACAATATTCTGTTTATAGAAAAATGGGAGGATGATTTTATTAAAGAGCACCAACTAACCAAAGAACAACTTCACGCTGAACTGAAAGCAACAAAGGAGAAACTTTTGAAAGTAAGAAACAAGAGAATCAGACCTGGTTTGGATGACAAGATATTGACAGGATGGAATGCCATGACCATTCAGGGTTTATTGGATGCCTATTCAGCCTTTGGAGATGATACCTTTTTGGAACTGGCTATCAACAATATGCTATTTCTCGAAAAAAATCTAATGGATGAAAAAGTCTACCGGTCTTATAGGGAGCAACGATCTTCCACAGAAGGATTTTTGGAAGACTATGCCTTCCTCATACAAGCCTATATCTCTTTATATCAAAATACTTTTGATGAGGCATGGTTAACAAAGGCGGAAAAATGGATGGACTATACCCAATCGCACTTCTATGACCCGAAGGAGGGCTACTTTCACTTTTCTGGAAATAAGGCGGAAAAATTGATCGCACGGAAAAAAGAAATATTCGACAACGTAATCCCCTCTTCAAATGGTGTAATGGCCAGCAACCTCTTTCACCTGGGAATAATGCTCGACAAAGCCAATGATCAATTGCAGGCCCAAAAAATGGTCTCCCAAATTAGTGAGGTCATTGTTGGCGAGCCTGCCTATATGTCAAATTGGGCCATACTTTATAGTGAAATAACTTCTCCAATGGCTGAAATAGTGGTGGTGAGTCCAAAGCTTGAAGTAATAGCCAAAGAATTAAGAAAGAATTATTTGCCTTTTAGTTTGCTGATGGGAACGAAAACTCAAAGTGAGTTGCCGCTTTTAGTAGAAAAGGTGAACCCCAAAGGGAAGGAAGCTACCATCTATGTCTGCTTCAATAAGACGTGTAAATTGCCGGTACATACTGTAAAGCAGGCACTCGAACAAATTCCTAAGAATCAAAGACCTTAAACCCTATAAATAGGGCTTTATAATGCACCAATATGATTTGAACGGAATTCAATAATATATATATTTAAGTGGTCACTAATCAATATGTCATGGACAAAACAACCTATTTAGCTGCCTGGGATCATTTCATGGTCCTTGGAAGTTTGATTTTCCTCGGTATCGGTCTCCTCATCTTCCTTGTTTACAAATTTAAAGTCACGCAAATAAAGGATCTCAAGGAGAAGTATGATTATGTAAGCACACATGAAATACGATACTTTTGGTACGCCTTGTTGGCAGTCGTTATTTCTGTTTGTGTTTTCCTCAACTCAGTGGCTACAGAAACTGTAGCCTCGCGATATGAATGGCTTATTTATGTCCGGTTAATTGTCACCGGTATCTTGGGAATCATTGCCTACCTTTTCACCAATAGCACCATCAACATCTATTATCCGCGCTACCTGATGAAGCGATTGGATCGCATACGAAATACTCCCCGCATCTCTCCGCAAGGAAATAAAATGCGAAAACTTAGTGAAGAAGAAGAAGATGCACATTTGGATGAACAAATGATTGCCGAAGAGGCAAGTTCAGTTCACTCTGTGGACTACGATGTGTGGCTTGACGAAAAGACCGGTCACAAGAAAATTGAAAAGTATTTTGACTATTTACAGACAGAGGAGTGTCCTAGCTGCGGATATTATACTCTCAAAATTGATGTGGAAGAGGTTGTTAAACCCCCTACCAAGAGCGAACCTGGTGTTCTTCACAAGCACTACAAGTGCTCGTTTTGTGGTCACCGAGAATTAAAAAAAGTAACCATTGCCGCCTTGTCATCCAATGTGGCTTAGTACCTAGAAAATATTTTATACCGAGAAAACCAGGGGCACTCCATAAATTTATGGAGTGCCCCTGGTTTTTTGCCATAATGAGCGAAAACGATCCTGATAAATTACCCTTTCTATCGATTTGATTAGAAACAAGTCTTGAAAATAGCTAGACCCAAGCAGAGAGTGCGGTGATAAATCGATCAATCTCTGGCTTTGAAACAAACATGTGACAGGATATCCTGATGCCATTGTACTTAGGCAGTACTTTGACGATAATATCCTCTTTTGCCAATTCACTCGCAATCTTTTTATTCTCCCCCTCTTTAAGTGTAAAGCTTACGATTCCTGTCGAAATCGAATCCGCCTGAGGGCTGATTATCACAATACCATTTAATTCTTTCAACCGCGAAAGACAATATCTCTTTAATTCAAGGCAACGATTCTCAATCTTTTCCTTTCCAATCAAATTAAGCCAGTCAATGGCCACGCCCAGTCCGGAAATTAATGCTACGTTTCTCGTCCCTGATGAAGCCGAATAACTACTAAATCCTGAAGAGGTAAAAACAGGGTGAATTTTTTCCTGGAGCCGCTTACTCCAATAAACAAATCCTGTCTCTTTGGGTCCAAGTATCCATTTGTGTCCACTTGCAGCATACGCATCTACACCCATCGACTTCACGTCTACCATTATGAGGCCAGGGGCCTGAGCGCCATCAGCAATCAATAAAATACCTTTTGGTTTTGTAATTTTTGAAATCTCCGCAAATGGCATTTTTAAACCCGTCAACGTATTCACATGGCTCAACATGACCACTTTGGTTTTAGAAGTGATATTACTCTCCACCGCTTCAATAACTGCTTCTATTGAGGGAGCGGGAACAGGCATCTGCAATTTTTTAATTACTGCCCCCCGGGTTAAGGCCAGGTATTCCAATCCTATCTCTCCTCCCCCATGTTCGTGTGTGGTGGTAAGTATTTCATCTCCCTCAGCCAGTTTAAGGGACTGACTTATCAGACTCAAACCCTCGGTTGTGTTTCGGGTAAGTATAATATTTTCCGCCTCCGCATTAATAAAATCTGAAACCTTGTTTCTCACCTGCTCCATTTGGTTTCCTAAATCTCCCCAGTTTTCGATGGCAGGATTCATTTCCAATTGATGCATCTTGTTACTTACTGCATCAGTAACTACCACAGGGCTAGGACCCAGGCTGCCAGTGTTAAGGTAGATTCTCCCTTTGGGAACATGAAGTTGGTCGCGCACCAGGGCAAATAGCTCGTCATCAGAGGAAGCCTGCGCTAACTCTTCGAAGGCTGACTTCTTATTAATGTTTGTAAATGGAATTGTGCTGAGGCCTCCGATGGCTATGGGAAGGATCCCAATCTTGATAAATTGTCTTCTTGACGTCATGCAACAATGTACCAAGTCATCCTAAAAAAAGAAAGTCACTTTACACAATCGATTGACATTTATTTTCACTCGGAAATTATACACATGGGCTTATTTTTCATTTTTACGCTAACGCATCCCAATTAATTGACTGCTATAACCCCCTCACTCAAGGAAAAACCATTTTGACCTATTACCTTGCTGTTGCACGCTATGACCCAGGAAGGATTAGAATTTGATACCCATACTTTTTTCGCAGATCTCATTCTGCTCGTTCCTATTCCCAAACTTTTTACCTATCGGGTGCCGGCCGTACTCAATGAAGTAATCAAAATTGGTCAACGAGTAATTGTTCAGTTTGGTCAAAAAAAAATACTTACCGGCATTATCTCTCGCATTCACCAAAACCCTCCTGTAGAATATGAGGCCAAGTATATCCTTGAACTGATTGATGAAAATGAAGTAATTGGTAAACATCAGTTCAAACTATACCAATGGATGGCCGATTATTATATGTGCACGCTTGGAGAAGTGATCAATGCGGCATTGCCATCGGGGCTCAAGCTTTCCAGCGAAAGCATGGTACAATTAAACCCTTCTTTCAGTTGGGAAGAAACCTCCTTCGACTTTTCTGAAAAAGAAAGAATACTGATCAACCGGTTGAAGAACGACACACTCAGCTATACAGAGATAGCCAGGTTTTTAGGGACAAAAAGTATTTACAGCCTGATAAAATCGATGGCCTCTAAAGAAGCCATTATACTTTTTGAAAAAGTAAGGGAAAAATTTAAACCCAAGACGGAAAAGCGAATTCGCTTCACAAAAAAATATACTGATAAAAAAGAACTGGAGAAACTGTTTGAAGAAATCAGCAGCAAGCCCAAACAGGAGGCAGTGCTTTTAAAGTATTTGCAGTCTGTTCCACTATTCAGTGATGTGTCACTAAATGTCAGCGGACAAAGTAAATCTGAGCTTAGTGAGGGCGAGTCAGTCTCATCAATTAATACTCTCGTTAAAAACAAAATCTTTGAAGAATTTGAAACCATCATCCCCAGGTTTGGATTTGATGACCCCACAACCGCACATCCGATTTTATTAAGTGAGAAGCAAGAAGAAGCACGCAACGACATCCTTAACCATTTTAAAGAAAGTGACGTAGTACTACTCCATGGCATCACCGGAAGTGGAAAAACAGAAATCTATATTGATTTAATAAGAAGAGCATTGGATGGAGGCAACCAGGCCTTGCTCCTCATCCCGGAAATTGCATTGACTACCCAAATTGTACAGCGGCTAAAAAAAATATTTGGAACAGAAATGGGAGTGTATCACTCCAAGTTTTCCGACAATGAGCGTGTAGAAGTTTGGAACGGGATATTATCCGGAAAATTCCAGTTGGTAGTGGGTGTGCGATCATCCGTATTTTTACCTTTCGACAATTTGGGATTGGTGATTGTAGACGAAGAACATGATTCCTCCTACAAGCAACAGAGTCCTGCGCCCCGCTATCAGGCGAGGGACTTTGCATTGGTAATGGCCCATCAGCATCATGCCAAGATGGTTTTAGGGAGCGCTACTCCTTCAGCCGAGAGTTTTTTTCACAGTCTGCAAGGCAAATTTAAACTGGTTAGCTTAAACGAGAGATTCGGAGAAGCCAACTTACCTGAAGTCATTTTTGCGGATATGGCCATTGAGCGGCAGCGAAAATCAAACAAAGGTGAATTTTCGTCTACCCTTATTAAGGCAATTGGAGAAGCACTTAAAAACAAAGAGCAAGTCATTCTTTTTCAAAACAGAAGAGGCTACGCACCCATGGTTCAATGCGAAGACTGCAACTGGATTCCCAAGTGCATCAACTGTTCGGTGAGTCTCACTTATCATCAATACCGCCACGAAATGATCTGCCACTATTGTGGTTATAAAGAGGCGCTCCCCTCTGAATGTCCCACCTGCACCTCCAAAAGAATTTTAACTAAAGGATATGGCACTGAAAAACTGGAGGAAGAATTAAAACTTCTTTTCCCTGAAGCAAAAGTGCAACGAATGGATTGGGATACCACACGCACAAGAAGTGGTTATGAGTCTATAATCGAGAATTTTCAGGAGGGTGAAACGGACATCCTGGTAGGGACGCAAATGGTGACCAAAGGGTTGGACTTCGATCGTGTGAGTTTGGTAGGCGTGTTTGATGCAGATCGAATGATGCACTTCCCTGACTTTAGAGCACACGAACGGGCCTTCCAACTGATCATTCAGGTAAGTGGCCGATCGGGAAGAAGAGAAAAAAAGGGGGATGTGATTATTCAAACCGCAGATCCTAAACAGGCATTGTTTAAATATGTGCTGCAACACGATATACCCGGTTATATTCAGGCAGAACTTGACGATCGTAAAGCCCATTTCTATCCACCTTATTCGCGATTAATTGAAATCACCATCAAGCATACGGATCGATTGAAGTGTAAAAATCTTGCTACACAACTCACGCAGCTGATCAGAAAAGATATCACCGGCCCCAAAATATTAGGGCCCGGTGAACCACTTGTATCCAAGATTAGAAATGAATTCTTAATGTCGATTCTTATAAAGATTCCAAGAGATGGCGGAAGGCTAAAGGAAATAAAAAGTCAACTCTCGCAACTGGCCGACCATATGCTTTCCATAAAGGAATACAGAAGCGCAAAAATTGTTTTTGATGTCGATCCTGCGTGATTGAATAATTCGGGGCAGAAGAAATGACACGTACTTTCTGATACGCAATTAAGCACATGACACATACATGTTGCCGGGCACCGTGGCTTTCAAGGGTGGCTCTTTCAGACCATTGTAGTCTATAACCACTTCTCATAGATTTTCTTTACTTCACTGTGCGGTTTTACCCTTCCCGTCTTAATGTCATCAAGTCCTTTTTCAATAGCACTTTTTTCCCTGTCAGAAATTTGATCCCACCCGTCTAATTCTGATTTACTATCCTTTAACATTTTAAGCCTTTCAATTGAAGTTTCGTCCTTTGAGATTGTAACCCATTTGATAATTTCAAGCTTTTCCTTTTCAATGCTAGAATCTAGCGTTTTGCTTTTCATAGTACCTCAAATTTAACAATTTTTTATTCCATACGCCCTGGTGCCCAACAACCACCTATTCAACTGTAATAAACTGTTCCGCTTTAATGGGTATGCCCTGAGGCGTCAGGCCTTCAATAACAATCCTATACCTTCCGGATAAGTCAGAGGTATAAAAAGCCAAATGGGTTTCTTTGGCTGAGTCTACTTTTACATTGGGATTCCAATAGAGTGTGGATCGAAAATCATATACCGGATGATTTTCTGATGGATTGCCATAATCTGGTATTGGAAACGCTTTTGGGGTTTTATAGCCCTTCACCCAAAACGTATTGAAATTAGGGTCGGGATATCTAGCACCAACGCTGCCACGTTTTGTATAGATCGCGATCAATCCACTTCCTCCTCTGGAACCATACTGGGGCAATGCACGATTTACAATTTCAATCCGGTCTATCAATGATACTGGCAATGCCAGTAAGTCATTTGAGTTTTGAAAAGGAACACCATCCACCAATATGAGCGGCTCTGAATAACTGAGCCCTGACAAACTCAGCCCTGGCAAGCACCGAACGCAAACAGTGGTTCGAAGAATATTAAATTCGTCACGGTACTCGAACACTCGCAACCCGGGTACTTTTCCCTGAAGGCTAAGAATAAAATTTGAACCTGTCGAAATCAGGTCTTCACCTTTTACTGTATGATAAGGCTTCGAATAAAGCCTTGAACGGGTATCCAATATGGAGTCCACCTTCACAGGCTTTCCAATTACCACTACCTCTTTTAATAACTTCACATCCTCTTTAAGTGTATATGTATTTTGCACTCTCTGTGCCATATCCATAGAACGAAGAGGGTACGTACTTTTTGTAAAATCAAAATCCACCGGTGGTATGTCACGTTCAATCAATTCAACATTCCCTACAGGTTTATCTTTCCTGCCAAGTGGCTGAAAAGTAAACTGTAAACTATCGTAGAAATCAAGATCAGTAATTGCAAAAAAACCATCCGCAGAACTTTGAGCGGTTAAAAAATGCCCATCATTTTGAACCACATAAATCGATGCCTCCAGTGGTTTGTTCTTATTCTCCACTTTTCCTTTGACTGTGATGCCCCGCTCCAATGCAAACTGAAGCTCTCTATCATTGAATGTCGGATCAACTGCTAATGCACCCGTCATGATATGCTTTTCATCCGGAAGCGGAACAACCACTTCAGCATCAGTAATCGCAATAGATATATTGGCCGACATGGTCTGGCTTTGCTTATCTAAAATTTTGAGGCCCAAATGAACTTGCTCACGGGGTTTGTAAACAGGCTTATCGGTGATCAATTGTACATTAAATGTCTCAGGAATATATAGATCCTTCCCTACAGAAGGGTCAATATTCTGAGCATACGAAAAAACCAACAATCGCTTGTAACTGATATTCGCTGGAAAATTTCTCATCCAATTCGTGTACGCACGCAACGCATAAGTACCAGAGGCGAGATTTTTTGGAAGTTCAATATCGCCCCAACTTACTCCGTCATCAACCTTAAGTATTGAGCGATTTACAATTTCATTGTCAGAATTGATCAATTCTACATACAGCACCTTGCTCAGTGAATCTTTGAGTGCCGGTGAGGTGTAAGAGAAATATGCCTTGAACCAAATTATCTCTCCAGGATAATAGTAAGGCTTGTCAGTTTGGAGATACACCTTTTCCTGCAAAAACCTCAAACTGGATTTTTCATTTGCTGATAACGATCTTTCCTGCGCGTAAGAAATTGATATTGCAAAAAATGCTGTAAAGAAAAACCACGCTTTGCTATAGAGCAGCATCATACAAATCAATGATTTGACATTTTTCAAAAGCATAAAAACCAATCAGTTTCCTCATACTAAATTAGGATTTCCCACAGAGTTTCACAACTCTAAAAATCCGAACCAGTAAGTTAATCAACCCAAAATTCGCTTTTTAGGAACGGCTTTTACCTACAATGAAGATAAGGCTGCCTCAATAAAAAGCGCTTCAAGCGTTTAGGATTACGCTAAAATATCCCAATCATCATTTAGAGAGGCTATGGAGTGGTGAGCGGTAAGATCAAATTTACAAGGAACAACAGATACATAATTGTTACCAATCGCCCACTCATCATTGTCTTCCCCTTTGTCGAAATTGACAAAGTTACCCGTCATCCAAAAATAGCGTCTGCCATTGGGATCATAACGTTCGTCAAACTCTTCTTCCCACTTGGCATTGGATTGCCGGCAAATCCGGATGCCTTTAAGATTCTCGTTGCGCTTGGGTGGAAAGTTAACGTTGAGGGCCACGCCTTTTGGCAAACCTTTCTTCAGCACCTGCTCGGTTATTTTTTTTACGTATTCTTTCGTATGGGAAAAATCAATCTTGGTGCCGTAATCGCAAAGTGAAAAACCTATGGCCGGAGTCCCTTCAATAGCTCCTTCTATGGCAGCGGACATCGTGCCTGAGTACAACACACTGATCGAAGTATTGCTTCCATGGTTGATACCACTTACTACAATAGCAGGTTGACGGTGGTCGCGCAAAACAAAATGCCGGGCCAACTTCACGCAATCTGCAGGTGTGCCGGAGCATTCAAAGGCTTTTATGCCATCGAAAATGAAATTTTCTTCCAACCGAAGCGTATCGCCCACGGTAATTGCATGACCCATCCCAGACTGCGGGCTATCGGGTGCTACTACTATTACCTCACCCAACTCCTGCATTACTTCTACAAGGGTGCGAATACCTTGAGAAGTGATTCCATCATCATTGGAAACAAGAATAAGTGGCTTTTGCATTTTTTAGTGGGAAAGTCTAACTGGGAAACAACGAGTTATAATAGGCAATTATACGGCTTAGATCATACTTATCTTCAAAATCAAGCCGGTTTGATTTGGCATACTTTTGTACTTCATCTTTCCGGTCCTTCATCAGGTCCAACCAATCACCACGCTTTCCAATAAACTCAATAATGTTCCCGTCTTCTTTTAATAAAAAGTACCTGTATACAATGATAAGCCGGGTATAATTACTGTAGTAATAAAAGGAGGAAGAGTAGGTTCTGTATTCCAGCGCTTCTCTGCACAGCAAGGTGATTTTACCCTCCTCCAGTAATTCAAAGATCACAGGTGCTTTGTACTCCCCCGATGTTTTGTAAGGGAGTGAATACATTCTGCGATAGCGCTTAACGGTTTTGTCAAATATCTCGAGAAAAAGCAATTTCCTGGCTGAATAGGTTTCAAGGCGGTCCCCCACCTGAACCTGAACGAGGTCTGTTTGCATGTCGTACTTGACATTCCCGGTGAGGGTATCTCCATTTTCTAATACCACCTTGCCATCATGCCAAAGTTCAAATGCAAACTCCTGTGCATGCACTCTAGCTGAAGAGATCAAAAAAAATGATATAGATATTATAAATGCTAATCTCATCTAATCTTTTAAAATACTATGACCCATTTTATCTCTTTTGGTCATCAGGTACTTTTCATTGTGCAGATTGGGCACAATTTCAATGGGTACATTGTCCACTATTTCCAATCCATACCCCATCAGGCCAACCCTTTTCTTGGGGTTATTGGTAATCAATTTAATTTTCGATACACCAAGATCATGCAAAATTTGTGCTCCAATTCCATAATCCCTGTTGTCCATATCAAACCCAAGCTTCAGGTTGGCTTCCACTGTGTCATATCCTTCTTCCTGCAACTTATAGGCCTTCAGTTTATTCAACAACCCAATACCCCTCCCCTCCTGCTTCATATAAAGTACAATACCCTTTCCTTCCTTTTCTACCATCTTCATGGCATTGTGTAGTTGGGTGCCACAATCGCAACGACAAGACCCAAAAATATCACCGGTAACGCAGGAAGAGTGAACCCTTACCAATACCGGCTCATCTTTCTCCCACTCTCCTTTTATTAAGGCCATGTGCACCTCGTTGGTATTCACCTGCTCGTATGCCACCAATTTAAAGTCACCATATTCTGTGGGCATATTTACCTCTACCTCCCGCTTAATCTGTGACTCCTTCTCCATCCGGTATGCAATCAAGTCTTTGATGGAAACCAACCGCAATCCAAATCGTTTGGCCACCCCCACTAAATCCGGAAGCCGTGCCATAGACCCATCTTCATTCATAATCTCAACCAGCACACCGGCTGGTTTAAATCCCGCCAGTCGGGCGAAATCAATTGCTGCTTCCGTATGTCCGGCCCTGCGCAAAACACCTTCTTTCTTTGCTTTGAGCGGAAAAATATGTCCGGGTTTACCCAACTCCTCAGGCTTTGTTGCCGATTCTGCCAGAGCTTTGATAGTTTTATAACGATCGTGAGCAGAAATACCGGTGGTACACCCATGACCAATCAGGTCGACAGAAACCGTAAATGGCGTTTCAAAAGCGGCTGTATTTCTTCCCACCATCAATTCCAGGCCCAACTCTTCACACCTTTCTTCACTCAGCGGGGCACAAATCAGTCCCCGGCCATGGGTTGCCATGAAATTGATGATCTGAGGGGTGATACTCTCGGCAGCACACACAAAATCCCCTTCGTTTTCACGGTCTTCATCATCCACCACAATGATCACTTTTCCTTGTTTGATATCTTCAATGGCATCTTTGATGCTGTCCAGTTTAATCTTATCCATTTCTTTTCAACAGTTCATGCTTACAACAATAAAACCAATAGGACTGTTCCTACCGGGCAATAACTATCCCCAGCAGGTCGGATAGCTCCTTTTTTGCCTGATCCAACCCAATCTGAGTTATTAAAAAATTATCTACCTCTGATTCATTCCCACTTTCTTCCGCCTGTTTAATCTTATCCTTATTCTCATCCAGCATTTTTTGGATGATGCGTAACTTCAGTCTCAACACATTCGTGTAGGCCATTTCATTCAGAATATCGCCCTCTTTTGGTATGTGAATATGGTATTTATCCCCCCAGTGATCACTAATGTCATAACGCTGGGCAATTAAGTCCGTTACTACTTTCTTTATCTCCTCACTCCCTTCATGAATAAAATAGTGGCTGGTTCGAATTTCGTTCTTCTCCCATCCCTCCTTTAATCCTTCAAAAACTTTGCTAAAAACCGGATTCACAAAAACAACATCCTCGAGCTCGTGAAATAAAAAATCTGAAAGCTTCTGATCTTCTAAAGCCTCATCAGCATAATTTAATAGCAAACGGATTGTTTCCCGTTCCTGATACTGAACCATGCTGTCAGAATCCGTTTTGGCTGGTGCCGTATTGTCAATTATAGTGTCAAAAGATTGAGGAGGCTCCTCTACATTTCTAAGTCTTTCCTTTTCGGATTTTTTTCGCTCATTAATAAGAATCTTGTTCAGCTCTGTCAAAAGAACAGACTCTCCGATTTTGAGCAAATTGCTTGTCTCCTGAATATAGACTGATCGCTTTACAGGATCAGGAATGATAGCGATACTGGTTACAATCTCTTTTATCGATTCTGCTTTGCGAATAGGGTCACCCCCAGCTTCTACTGCAAACAAATCAGCTTTAAACGATATAAAATCTTTTCTATTCTTCTTGAGAAAGTTTTGAAAGTCGGTAGTGCCGAGCTTACGCGAATAGCTATCTGGATCTTCTCCATCTGGGAACAGTACCACGCGTACATTCAACCCGCCCTTTAGAATAAGGTCAATGCCACGCAGTGCTGCCTTGATACCCGCAGCATCTCCGTCAAATAATACAGTTACGTTTTCGCTAAACCTGCGAATGAGTTTGATTTGTTCTTCTGTAAGAGCCGTGCCTGAAGAGGACACTACGTTATCTACACCCGCCTGGTGCAATGAAATCACATCGGTGTAGCCTTCTACCAGGTAGCAATTATCATTTTGGCGAATGGCATTTTTGGCCTGAACCAATCCATAGAGCACATTGCTCTTGTGATAGATTTCTGTTTCTGGCGAGTTGATGTATTTGGGCTGATTTTTTTCCTTGCCCAACATGCGGGCACCAAAGGCAATGACCTTTCCTGAGATGTTATGGACAGGAAATATTACTCTTCCGCGAAAGCGGTCATATGAGCTACCGTCCTCTTTTTTTACTACCAGCCCGGTTTTTTCCAACAAGTCCTGACTGTATCCTTTGCTTATCGCTTCTTTGCTGAAATTCTCCCACCCATTGAGGGCATAGCCCAGCTCAAATTTTTCAATGGTCTTGTCATTGAATCCCCGTTCCCTAAAGTAACTCAGTCCGATACTTTGCCCTTCTTCGTGGTGGAGTAGATTATTATGATAATACTCCTGGGCGTAATTCATGAGTATATACAAGCCCTCTCGTTCGCTCTGCTGAGCAGATTCCTGTTCTGAAGCTTCGGTCTCCTTTACCTCTACCCCATATTTCTTGGCCAGAAACCGGATCGCTTCCACATAGCTCATTCCCTCATGCTCCATCAGGAAGGTGAAAGAATCCCCTCCTTTGCCGCTGCTGAAGTCTTTAAAAATGCCCTTGCCGGGCACAACAAAAAATGAAGGGGTCTTTTCGTTGGTAAAGGGGCTTAAACCCTTATAATTCTGACCCGATTTCTTCAACGTAATAAAGTCGCTGATCACATCTACGATGTCCAGCCTGCTCTTTACTTCATCTATGGTCTCACGTAGGATCACTTGAAAAAATTTGAGACTTCAAAGATACTTTTTTATGCTTTGCGTGTTAATGAATGGGATAAACTAAGTTATGCTAAAAAGCCGCAATAAATAGGTAAAAATGAGTAAAAAGGACAAACGGGAAGGCAGACTTGATTCTTTAATCCTAAATTGCAGTCGATTTAATTATGGAGGATGAAATTTTCTGAAAAAGACATTATTGCCGCACTTTCTACCGTGCAAGACCCTGATTTACACAACGACCTTGTTACCCTTAATATGATCAAGGATATAAAGGTCGATCCCGTTAAAGTTAGCTTCACGGTAGTACTTACTACCCCTGCTTGTCCCTTGAAAGAAAAAATTAGAAAGGATTGTGAGGTAGCCGTTAGAAAAGTAATCGGGCAAAATTTGGAATTGGATATTACCATGAGTTCTTCTGTCACCTCATCCAGGGACAAGGCACCTGTACTCACTGGCGTTAAAAATATTATTGCCATTGCCTCTGGTAAGGGGGGTGTTGGCAAGTCTACTGTAACGGCAAACCTGGCCGTAGCACTGGCGCAAATGGGTGCCAAGGTAGGGCTTATTGATGCTGATATTTACGGCCCGTCTATTCCAGTCATGTTCAATTGCGAGCATGATCAGCCTGAGGTGAAGGTAGTTAATGGGAAAAATATCATCCAGCCCCTTGAGCAATATGGAGTTAAACTATTGTCCATTGGGTTTCTTACCCCACCTGATAGCCCTGTGGTATGGCGCGGACCCATGGCCAGTTCGGCCCTTAAACAATTCATTGGTGACGCAGAGTGGGGCGAACTGGATTATCTATTTATCGATCTGCCTCCAGGCACCAGCGATATCCATCTTACCCTGGTACAAACTGTACCCGTCACCGGGGTCATTATTATAACTACTCCTCAGAAAGTGGCCATCTCAGATGCTACGAAAGGGCTAGCTATGTTTAAGCAGCCTCAAATCAATGTTCCCATTCTGGGGATAGTAGAAAATATGGCGTATTTTACTCCTGAAGAACTGCCTGACAATAAATACTTTATCTTTGGAAAAGATGGGGGTAAGAACTTATCAGAGAAGTATGATGTTCCTCTGCTGGGTCAAATACCCTTGGTGCAGGGAATTCGTGAAAGCGGAGATAGTGGCCTTCCTGCTGTAATGAAAGAGGGTGCAGTGTCTGTTGCGTTTAAGGATTTGGCAGAAGCCATGGCGCGCCAAGTTGCCATTAGAAATGCTAACTTTGCGCAGACCAAGCAGGTAGAAATAAAAGTATGATGAGCACAAAAACAAAAAAGGACGACTTGAATGGAAGGGTGGAAGCAGCCTTGGATAATATTCGTCCTTATTTGGTAACGGATGGAGGTGATGTGCGCATACTTGAAATAACCAAGGAGAAGAAACTCATCTTAGAATTCATGGGTAATTGTGGCACCTGCCCCATGTCCACCATGACTTTTAAAGCAGGAGTAGAAGAAGCCATAAAAAAATCCGTTCCGGAAATTGGCCGTATCGAAGTCGTGAATATGCCCACCATTTAGGTTACTGCCTTTCTTTTTAGCCTATTAAGACATAGATTTTAATAATTTTGCGTTACAGCGCATGGGTACAAATATGCGCTAACAGGTTTAAAGGGGGATCTTTTTAGCAAACTGTGGGTAAGCAACTGTTTATAATTCTATTGGTAATTGGGTCCACCTTGCAAGGATTTGGTCAGCAGCGTTGTGCCACCGTTGAATACCAGAAAATACTCAACCCACAATACTCGCTTAAAAAGGCGCAATTTGAAAACTGGATCAGCCAACAGCATCTGCAGCCCAGGATGAAAAGTTTTGGCACTGAAGGAACAACGACTGCAACTTATGTTATCCCAGTCGTTTTCCATGTCATAAATAATGGCGAGCCCATTGGAACTGGTACCAATATTTCAGACGAGCAACTTATATCACAGATCAATGTCCTCAATAAGGATTTTCAACGCCTCAATGCGGATGCTGGTCAAACACCGGCAGAGTTTCTGCCCGTTGCAGGAAATCTGGACATTGAATTTGTGTTGGCTAAACAAGACCCCGAGGGGCTGGCTACCAATGGAATCCTAAGAACGCAAGGCACTAAAACAGAATGGACCCTGGCAGATAATCTGGAATTCAAGTCATTGAGCTACTGGCCATCGGAAGATTACCTGAACATCTGGGTAATTAATTTCAACGACCCCTCAAATTTTATTGGCTATGCCCAATTCCCTGAGTCTCCTTTGCCGGGTTTGGAAAACTCTTCTTCAGACCCCCTGACCGATGGCGTAGTGCTTAACTACAAGGACGTGGGCTCGGTGGATGATGAGCCTACTCCGGGCGCATTCAATCTGGAACCACAATTCAATAAAGGAAGAACCGCCACCCATGAAATAGGTCACTTTTTTGGCCTTCGTCATATTTGGGGTGATAACAGCAGTTGCATCGCGACAGGAGACGGATCCGACTATGTAGATGATACGCCCGTACAATCCACAGAAACGACAGGCTGCCCCAGCCATCCGCAGGTGAGCTGCTCCAATAACAAGATGTTTCAAAACTACCTTGATTACACCAATGATGCCTGCATGAATCTTTTCACGGCTGGTCAGGTCACCCGCATGGAAATCATTTTACAAAACAGTCCCAGACGAGCAAGTCTTACTTCCTCCGTGGGTTCCCAACCGCCCGCTCCGGTGGCCAACGATCTCGGGATACGGGAAATACTAAATCCCGGAGTCACATCCTGTGGAGGTACCCTCACGCCAGGTATAGAAGTAAGAAATTATGGAACCAATGTGATTACGTCAGCAAGAATCGAATTCAAACTAAATGGCAACTCACTGGAAATAAAGGATATCGTTCTTAACCTCAATCCGCTTGAATTCACTACCATCAACTTCAATACCATCAACTTGCCCTCACCCAGTTCATCTTTAGTAAGTTTTCAAATCCTTCAAACCAACGGAGAGATAGATGGTAAAGTTTCTGACAACTTAATAAGCCACACCACAGCAGTTCCTTATATTGCTGATGTCCCCTACTTTGAATTCTTCGATACCACCCCCTCCGATTGGATAGTTGAAAATCCAGATCAGCGTATCACATGGGAAAATATACCTGCCCCAAATGGTACGGAAGGCAATAAAGCCATGTTTATGAATTTTTATGACTACGAAGAAAAAGGAGTAGTGGATAGACTGATTAGCCCAGTGTTGAATCTTGCGATGGTACCGGAACCACTCTTAAAATTTGACAGGGCATACGCAAAATTCCCAGGGTCAAACTACACAGACCGGCTAAAAGTAGTAGTAATTACCAATTGTAACCCTGACCTAACAGCGGGAACCGAAGTGTTTAATAAATCATCAGAAGATCCGGATTTTGCCACTGCGGGAAATACCTTTAATCCTTTTACCCCAACAGGCGCCTCACAATGGAAATCTGAGTCAATTTCCTTAACTCCTTTCAAAAGTTCAGGTAATGTTCAAATTGCTTTTATAGGCCAAAATTCAAATGGAAATAATTTATACATAGACAACGTATTCGTGTTTGAGAATCTCAATGACCTTTCGTTGAAAGAACTTATCAGCCCCTCACCTGTAGTAAATAAAAACACCTTCTCGCCTGTTATTAAAATAATGAATGAAGGAAGTTCCCTAATTACAGAGTTTAACGTAGAAGTAATGGTGAATAATATTTTGCTGTCTAACAAGTCAATCGATGGCCAAACCCTTTCGACAGGTGAAGGTGCTGTTATAACACTTGATCCTATTACATTAAATAATGGCAGCAACCTCCTCACCATTTCACTTTCCAATCCAAATGGTGTTATGGACGAAGTTCTCTCTAACAATTCCATCACAAAAACTGTAGTTGTAAACAACGCTATTGAAACCGTACCTGCAAGACAAAACTTTAACCTTTCATTTCAAGATACATGGACCATTGTAAGTCAGGAAGATATGCTCAATTGGGAATTGACTACTACCAACAAAGGTACTTCATTGGTCTACCGGGCATTTTCCAATACATCAAAAGGTGATGAAGCCTGGTTAGTGAGCCCAGTACTTGATTTTTCAAAATCTATAAAAGCAAGTTTGTTCTTTGATGTAAGCTATGCACTAAGTACCAAAGGGACAGATCGCCTTCGCCTGCTATCCTCTACCGATGGAGGACTAACATTTACCCAAACCCAATACGATCAACTTGGCAACCAATTTCTATCGGCCAACAGCAATGCATTATGGATGCCAACAGATAATCTGGACTGGAAAAGAGAATTTGTAAACCTCAACGACCTGGCAGGCCAAAAGAATGTTCGCCTGGCCTTTGTGGCTATCAACGACAATGGCAATAACCTGTATCTCGATGATATCGAATTGTACAATGACGACAATCCTTCTCCGCCCATCACTACCTCTCTGTACAGTGTTTACACCACGTCATTTAATGAAATCAAAATTACATTCAACCTGTCTGAGAAGGAAACATCGCGACTTCAGGTATATAATACGATGGGTCAAATTGTATTGGATAATTTACTTCCTGATAATCTGAACCAGACCTACACCATAGACATGAGCGCTCAGCGGGCAGGAATATATATTTTGCGGCTTCAAGTTGCCAATCGAATTGAGTCAACCAAAGTGTTTATTACCCGCTAGCCGAATTTTTCACATTGCCCTCCTTTTTAGGCGGAAATCACCTAAATACTGGGCATATTTGAGTTTGAATTAATTGTGCATGACGAAATTGAAAGTAGGTATTCTCTACGGAGGTAAGTCAGTAGAACATGGTGTTTCCATTAACTCGGCCAGAAATATCGAAACCTATATTGACAAAAATGTTTATGATACGTATTGTATAGGAATTTCAACAAGGGGCACTTGGTACACTACCCCTTCTGTTAGTAAAGAAATTGAAAAGGGGAGCAAACTTAAACTCCACCTTGATGGGGTCAACCCACGCTTTGAAGACGAAAATAATAATACGATTACCCTCGATGTCATTTTTCCCGTTCTTCATGGTACAGACGGAGAGGATGGAAGTATTCAAGGACTGATAAAAGCAATGGGGATACCGATGGTGGGAACAGGCGTATTGGGCTCAGCTGTTTCGATGAGTAAGTTGGTGGCCAAGCAACTCATGCAGCAAGCCGGAATTCCGGTTACAGATTTTCTTTTCTTTCGTCATGATCAAATGGAAGAAATAAAGTTTGAAAAAGTTAAAGATAAACTTGGACTACCATTTATGGTGAAGGCGGCAAATCTTGGGTCTTCGGTAGGAATCTCTAAGGTAAAAAGCCAAGAGGAATTTGATGCAGCACTCAAAGACTCATTTCGTTATGATGATTGCATCATTTTAGAGGAGTATATAAAAGGCAGAGAAATAGAATGTGCAATACTTGGTAATAAGCCTCCAGAAGCCTCTCTACCAGGAGAGATCATCATAAGTTCCAATTATGATTTTTATACTTTTGACGCTAAGTACGTGGATGGCGAGGCGGTAAAAATTGAAGTTCCCGCTAAGCTTGACAAGGATATAAGTAGTACTATTCGTGATTATTCCATCAAAGCCTATCAACAGTTGCAATGTGAGGATTTTGCACGTGTGGACTTATTTCTGAGTGAAAGCGGAAAAGTCTATGTGAACGAAATTAATACAATTCCTGGTTTTACCAACTCAAGTATGTACCCCATGATGTGGAAAGACCGAGGTGTATCATTTACTAATTTAATTTCCCGTTTGATAGAACTTGGGAAGGAACGATATAAAAATGCACAAAGAATAGAAAAGGACTTTCAATCGTCTTTGAAGTTTTAAACCTATGCGATTTAAACTGCCATTTCAATCAAATACACTTGGCTCACTTATAGTAAATCTTATGATTGCTGTTGGATTGCTAGCCTTTTTGTCTATATTTTATTTCTATATCTTCTTACCCAATAGCACCAATCATGGTGAAACCATTACGGTACCAGATCTGGAAGGGATGAGTCTGGATAAAATTGATGATTTCCTATCCGGTCATGACTTACGTTATGAAATAAGTGACTCATCCTATTCAGAAGATTTTCCACCGCTCACTGTGCTTCAACAATTTCCCAAGCCCAACTCCAAAGTGAAAGAAAATCGAAAGATATACATTACCCTCAATCGTGTTACACCACCTACCGTACCAATGCCCGATCTTGTAGACCGCTCGCGCATCAATGCAGAGGTAGTGTTAAAAAGCACTGAGCTCAGAAGAGGCCACATCATTCTCGAATCCAGCCCGTTTCTAAACTTGGTAAAAGAAATGCGATATATGGGTAAGCCCATTGACGCAGGTACCCGGGTACCCAAAGGAGCCGTGATCGATCTGGTGGTGGGTGATGGCAACGGAAGATCAGATTTTCGAATCGGAAGCCTTATTGGCGATAGCTACGAAACTGCATTATTCAAGCTGCAAGGCTGGAATCTGCACTTGGGAGTGGTTGAAATCCCTGCGGGTGTGGATACTACAGGTACTTCACCGGTCGTTTACAAACAATACCCGGAAGTAAACGAACAGGTACGCGTTGGTGATCCTGTTGATTTGTGGCTTGCTCCACCAGGATACAAGGAACCTAATGACAAAAAGGAAGAGTCAGGATCTGATGAATTATAGCAACAAATGTTGGCTGGTCTTAATTTTTGTTATAAATGCGCAGATAGCATTTTCCCAATTTACCATTATACCTCTTCCAAAAGAAAAGCAATCTAAATCAAATTCCTCCGCACGCACGCAAACCCTCACACCCATGTCGTTACCCTTTTGGGATGATTTTTCATTTTCCAACTTGCCCGATTCCCCTCATGATACCTTGTGGCAGTCTGGAAGTTCCGTGTCATTAAATATGGGAATGGGAATAAACCCACCTTCTTTGGGGGTGGCTACTTTTGACGGGCTCAATGCTTCTGGAAGCCCGTACGTGGCTAATGATCCATTGGCAAAAGGCATTGCAGACAGCCTGGTTTCAAGACCCATTGCGTTAGACTTGGTTTCCTTACCCGAAAGAGGCAGTGTCTTTTTAAGTTTTTATTATCAATACCAGGGAAACGGTGAGGCGCCCGATCCGGGAGATCAATTAAGAGTATTGTTTAAAGATGTATCTGGTGCATGGATTACAGTTAGAACCATAGAGAATGATGGAAGCCTGGCTCCCAATGTATTTATGCAAACAATTATACCTGTAGCCGGAAACGACTTCTTCCACAACGGATTTCAGTTTGCTATACAAAGCTATGGAAGACTTTCAGGGCCTTATGATACTTGGAATATAGATTACGTTTATCTGAACAAAGGAAGAAATGCCAGTGACACCAGCTATCCCGATAGAACCATTTCCATCCCGCTCACCTCGATGCTGAATGGGTATTATGCCATGCCTTATGATCACTTTATGGAAGACCCTGTGGCACACCTTAAACCGCCCATATTGACCATGCACAATCTCGAATTTATTCCAGGCAATACGACCCAAAGTGATGTGCAGCCTATTAGTTATGACTCAGAAGATTCTATTTTTGTATACCGTGATGGAATAGAAACAATATATACCCATCAACTCGACCTGGCCACCTCCATTGGAAACCCTTTACAACCATTAGAGTTTCGGAAAACCCCTATTCAAACGCTTCCTGATATTTCCAACCTGTCAGTAACCGACTCAGCAGCGCGAATAAAATTAAAGTTATGGATCAACTCTGGCGACAATGTGGTTCCGTCCGTAGCCGATCCCTTGGGCGACTATAACACGGTAAAGTATTCCCCTATTGATTTTAGGTACAACGACACCACACGGGTAGAGTACATATTGGATAATTATTATGCCTACGATGATGGCACGGCAGAATATGGCGCGGCCCTCAACCAACCCGGAGCGCTACTCGCCTACCTGTTTACCCTGGAGACATTAAAAAAACAGGATACGCTGGTAGCCATTGACTTTTATTTTCCTGAGTTTGGTAAAGACATAGGTCAATCTATTGAAATTCAAATCTTAAAAGATTTGACAGGAGACCCTGGCTCGTTTCTTCATACACAAAATGTAATGGTGGTGCGTGGAACAAAAAATAATTTTTGGAGAGTAGAGCTGTCAAGGTTGGTGGGAGTAAAAGATCAATTCTATGTGGGTTGGAAACAATCAACTTCCACTTCGTTGCCTATAGGATTAGATAAAAATACCGACTCCGGTGATAAAATATTTTTTAATACCAACGGTGAATGGGAGCAAAATATAAATCTGGTTGGTAGCCTTATGATCCGACCCGTATTTGGCAAAGGAGAAAGTGTGATTACAGGATTGTCTTCGCGAGAAGTTAACCCTGTTCAATTTTATCCCAATCCCTCCAATGGAAGTTTTATTATCACGGGAGAAGTAGATACCATAAAGATATATGACATCACTGGCAGAGCTATCGATATCGCTGTCGAAAAAGCTCCTGAGGGGCATAGGGTTCAATTCTTAAACGCACACTCTGGTTTATACATTATGAGATTATTTAATTCGACTGGAGTTTCCTCCCATCGTATCAAGGTTGACTAACGCCCGTGATTGCAATTTCAAGTGGGTTTGGCGCAAAGCAAATTACAAATACAAACAAAGCAAACCATCCAAGTGCTACGCGCTCTGCGTTTAGTGGCTCCTCTATCTCCGAAGGCGGGTGTTGTACGCCAATGAACCTGCCAATAATAAATACAAAAAGTAGCCAACCGGGGTAGCCCCGAATTCCGGGGATGAGGGTAGCCAGTAAGTATTGAATGGCAAATATAGTAAGCGCATACATTAGGGTATCTTTCCACGTCAGCCCAAGACCGGTAAGGCAGAAATAAAGAAACCCAATGAATAAGGGAATCTGCCAAATCAAACTATCTGTAGAATCACCTGGGCTGATGTAACCCAGACCCGCATAAAAAAGAAACAGAACAAATGTAATGGATGCTACTTTTCTATGGCCCTTAAAACCCAAAAGGCCATATATCACATGACCTCCATCCAACTGTCCGATGGGAAGCAAATTAATACTGGTGAAAACCAGTGACAAGAACCCTGCAAAGAGATAAGGATAATGAATGATCTCATGCATATTGGGAACACGGGCGGGGTCGGCTATGAACTTCTCAAAAAAGATAAACAAAAGATTTTTTCCGATCATCACATCTGCACCTGCATTCTGTGCCAGGTACTGGGGTTGGTAAACAAAATTCGCATAGGCCAATCCGTATTGTTCGTACTCAGGATGGAACTGAAATATATACTCTGGTGGTGGCAAATGGGTAAATCCATACCATAATACACCAAGGGCCACTGCGAATCCTGCAAGTGGACCTGCGATACCTATATCGAAATGATGTCGCTTGGAAGTTACCTTCCCTTTAAGTCGTATGAGCGCTCCCATTGTTCCGATCGTAAGCGGAATTGGCGGCAGCGGTATGAAGTAAGGCAACGTAGTGTTTACCTTATAATGAATGGCGGTGAAATAATGCCCAAATTCATGCACCGCGAGGATAATCAGAAAGGGAATAGAATACGACATTCCACTGTAAAAATCTGTCCAGCTATACCCTGGCATAAAGACAGATTTGCTATATACCCACTCCGACCCGGCCAAAGTGGTGGTGATGAAAGTAACCACAAAAAGTGAAGTATGAACCAATATTTGTTTTGGTGTTATTCTCATGCGAACAGTTCAAAAAGTTGATTCGGGTTTATTACTTGAAATGTGCTTATTCCTAATTGTTGCGCTCCTTCCAGATTTGAGAGATTGTCGTCAAGGAAAAGCGTTTCGGTTGCCACTAAGTTGTTTTCTGAAAGCACCATCTCAAATATTTCCAAATCTGGCTTTCGCATGTGCACCTGATGAGAATAGTAAGCCCTCTCAAAGTACACATCCAACTTATCATCTCCCGTAGTTCTCTTAAGAATCTTATTAAAACAAGTGTAGTGTATCTGATTCGTGTTACTCAACAGAAAAAGCCGTGAAGAGTTCCGAAGTGATTTCAAAAAGCTGATTCTTTCTTGTGGTATATCCAGAAGCATGGCATTCATGCAGCCATCAATCTCATCATCAGTGGCATTTATTTCAAACTTGCTTCTCAGTATTTCCCTGAATGCCTCAGCTGAGATAAGGCCTTTCTCGAATTGTTTATAAGAATCAAAATGAAGGATATGGTGTTCAATGGAGGAAACGGAGTGCTGGGATACCTGTGCAAACTTTTCCACTGTTTTTGCCTCATCCAGGTTGATGATCACCCCACCTAGATCGAAAATGATATTTTTAAAATTTTTGGCTACCAAAGTACCGTTTGATGAAGTGAAAAAAGACTAAAAAATAAAATGGTACTTTACTGGGTAAAGAAGAACAATTTTAAGTGGGCCCTGCTGGGATCGAACCAGCGACCACCTGATTATGAGTCAGGTGCTCTAACCATCTGAGCTAAGGGCCCATCAAACAGGCTGCAATTTTAATGATTTGGGCCTTGATTTCACAATTCACAAGAAGGTTTGTCAGCCTTCAATACACAAATTTAAACAAAACGATTCCGGCCCTATCCCCATCCAGCCATTTCTGGTTTGATGCCTATTCTAAATCAAAATGGTACCCCATCCCCCAACTACCCAATTACCACTAAGAGAAACTTGGTGATATTCATCCACTTTATTGACTTATAGGCCCATAGCGGTGTAAACTTTTACAGGATACCATTTTCCATTAATAATAAAATGTGTTAAAATTGGGTTCTTAAACCAAAACCTACAGATGAAATTCACTCACCTTAATGCCATTACACTGCTCGTTTTATTGACCTTTGGACTTTGGTCCTGTGGATCATCCACTAAAGAGGGGAATAACAACTCTGAAGATTTTAAAAAAGCTGAAGAGTCACTACAAGAACAGATTCAGGATGTGGTTTATAATATCCCATCACCTTCTGAAATCCCCTATTTACTTGAAGCAACCGGTGCTGAATACAACCAAAGCCTTGTTAACGGTAAGCAAAAGGCTGACCAATATGGTACCATTAGTGATAAAGCAGCCTTAAATCTCGGTGTCTATGCCGCAGATATCGGCTATTTGAGTTCTTATGGAAAAACTCAGGAAGCCATTGACTATCTCAATGTCTGCAAAAAGCTTGCTGACAATCTTGGGGTAATTGGATCGTTTGATATGGAGGTGCTGAAAAGTTTTGAGTCCAATATTGGCAATAAAGACTCTTTGGCAAAGATTCTTAACAGGTCAATCCAAAAAACCGATGATTACCTAAAAGACGATAGTAGAACCAAACTCGCTGCCCTAATTCTTACAGGCAGTTTTGTTGAAGGATTGTATATCTCCACTGGGCTGATAAAAAGCTATCCAAAGAATATTCTTCCTGACGATACCAGGAATTTGATACTAACACCTTTGATGCGGGTTGTCCTTGAGCAGGAAAAATCAGTAGATGAGCTTTTGAAAATGTTAAGCACCATTGACCAGGCAGAGCCAGTGGCTGGCATTGTAACCGACCTCACTGCTCTAAAAGCAAGCTACCGCGCTCTTAACATTGAAGAACAGATCAAAAAAAACAGGGCTGACTTGGTGTTAACTGACAAAAATCTTGCGGAAATTACCACCATTGTTGCTAAAATAAGAAATACGATCACCGGGTAATGCCGGTGAAATCAACTTTAAAAGGATTGGTATACCAATCCTTTTTTTTTGTCTTCCATACCATCAATCCTTTATTATCTTTATTGACCTCAAAATAACGCGTTTATGAGCGAGCCCGTACTCAAAGCCATCATCCGACTGTTCGCACTTGTAGCCAAAGAAGACCTGGTTACAAAATCAGAAAGAGATCATATAAAGGCATTTCTATCTGACCACTTGAGTTTGAATAATGTTGAAAGTAAGTTGAAACTATTCGACCAGTATTCACGTCTGCTTTCCGATAACATGTCGCCTGGTGAAGAAGCCAAGACAATTGCTTCTATGTGCGAATCTATCAACCAGGAGATTGCACAAAAACAGAAGATGGTAATTATGGTAGAGCTCATGAGTGTGGTTTTAGTGGATGGTGAAATATCATCACACGAAGACTACCTCGCCAAGGCAATTGGCGCAGGGCTCAATATTGATCAATACGACATAGAGTTGATAAAGAAGTTTTTGTTTGCTAAAACACCTGACAAACTAGACCATGAAGATATTCTTGTTATAAATAGCGACAAGCAAGAATATGAAAAGAGTAAGCACATTTATCGCTCTGGATTAGATGGTTTTGTGGCTGTATTAAATATCAAAAGTACCAACACTTACTTTTTTGAATATTTGGGAAATTCAGATGTATTTCTCAATGGAGTACCACAGAAATCGGGAAGAATTAATGTATTGGCTACCGGAAGTACCATTCGTTGGAAAAATATCACTCCGATATATTACGGAGATGTACTCGCTCAATTTAAGAAGTTGAACGATGGTAAACGACTAAGTTTTGAAGCTAGAAATATTTTTTTCAAGTTTAAGAATGGTAAACTGGGGCTAAGAAATGTAAATGTATTGGAGGAGTCGGGGAAGCTTGTGGCTTTAATGGGTGCGAGCGGGGCTGGCAAGTCCACACTGTTGCATGTACTTAATGGAACCGAAATGCCAACTGAAGGTCAGGTATTGATTAATGGAATTGATATCCATCGCCATGCAGATAAAATAGAAGGAGTAATCGGCTTTGTACCTCAGGATGATTTGTTAATTGAAGACCTTACTGTATTTCAGAATCTGTATTTCGCAGCCAAACTTTGCTTCAATCACCTTTCAGAGATACAAATATTTAAGTTGGTAACTCGCACTCTGGAAGACCTTGGATTGGTAGAGACGAAGGACTTAACCGTTGGGTCCCCTCTCAGAAAAACCATAAGTGGTGGACAAAGAAAACGCCTAAACATCGGATTGGAATTGCTTCGTGAACCCACTGTTCTTTTTTGTGATGAACCTACCTCCGGCCTTTCTTCACGTGACTCAGAAAACATCATTGATCTATTAAAAGAATTATCCCTTAAAGGAAAACTAGTATTTGCTGTAATACATCAACCATCATCAGACATTTTCAAAATGTTTGATAAACTAGTAATACTTGATACAGGTGGATATCAAATTTATTATGGCAATCCTATAGATGCAGTTACTTACTTTAAGCAAAGTATTAATCTTATCAATAGTGACCAAGGTGAGTGTGTATCTTGCGGAAATGTTAACCCGGAACAAATTTTTAATATTATCGAAACCCGGGTAATTAATGAATACGGAAACTTCACCAGCGAGAGGAAATTCTCCCCGGAACAATGGGAGGAGAAGTTTAAGAAAAGTATCGAGATTGAACAAGTGTTGCCCTCAAAGGAGGTGCCTCATAATTCTCTAAACATTCCTGGATGGTTTAAACAAACAAAACTATTTTCATTGCGCGACATGCTTTCTAAGTTAAGCAATCGGCAGTACATGATCATCAATATTTTAGAAGCACCACTTCTGGCCTTTATTCTTGCATTTATTGTACGTTACTACAATACTGACGATCCCTTTCGAATGGATTATGTATTTAGCAAGAACCTCAACATGCCAGCCTATTTCTTCATGAGCGTCATCGTGGCCCTTTTTATGGGCCTGACTGTCAGTGCTGAAGAAATCATCAGAGATCGAAAAATTCTAAAGAGAGAGTCATTCCTTCACCTGAGCAGGAGCAGTTACATTGTTTCCAAAATTTCAATTTTGTTTGCAATCTCTGCATTTCAAACCCTCCTATTTGTGTTGGTGGGTAATTACATATTAGAGATCAAAGGAATGCTGGTAATCCACTGGGCCATACTTTTTGCCACTTCATGCTTTGCCAATCTGCTAGGCTTAAATATATCATCCGCATTTAACTCAGCTATTACAATTTATATCCTTATACCCATTCTACTTATCCCTCAACTTATTTTGAGTGGCGTGGTGGTAAAGTTCGATAAACTCAATCCTGTCATCGGTAATACCAGAACTGTTCCTATAGTAGGTGACCTTATGGCATCGCGATGGGCATTCGAGGCAGCAATGGTTGCACAGTTTAAAGACAATAAATTTGAAAAAAAATTCTACAAGTACGATAAGAGTATGGCAGAAGCAGATTATAAAAAAATTTATTATATACCCGCTCTTGAGTCTCAGTTGGCCTTTGTCAATCGACATCATACTTCCACCGAAGAAGAAATTAAAAAACAGGTAGCCGATAATCTGGAGTTATTGAGAAATGAAATCAAGAAGGAACTTGATGTTGTAGGGCATGAAAACTTTACTGAAATTGATCGATTTTATCCTGATCAATACGACTCCAGTTTTTATCCTATCACTGCAAAATTTTTGGGAACACTGAGCAAGTATTATATCAACAAGTATAATACCGCTGACAGAAAAAAAAATGAAATTATAAGGAGCGAAACAACAACCGCTGAGGAGGAGAAAAATTTTGAAGAGCTCAAAAACCATTATCAAAATGAAGCTATTACAGAACTTGTAAAAAATACAATAGAACAACATCGTATTGTGAGAAGTGGGAATGAATTGGTTCAAAAGATATTTCCGATCTATAAAGATCCTGCACCAAAACACATCGTGGATTTTGATGCACAGTTCTATATGCCAACTAAGTATTTTCTCAACCTAAACATTGATACGTTTTACTTCAACCTAGGGGTGATATGGTTTATGACCATCATATTAAGCTTAACACTTTATTTTGAGGTGTTAAGAAAAATTATAGATGGATTGAGTAATATTTCTAATCCTCTACCCAAGCGCATGTAGACCATGTTCTTCCTTCTATCCAAAACGCTTAATTACTTGATGATGCCCATGGTTATCATCACAACGCTGTTTGTACTATCTGCACTTTTTAAAAATAAGTGGAGAAGGAGATGTTTTATTTCTGGTCTAGTTTTTCTGCTTTTGTTTTCCAACGAATTTATTGCCAATGAATTAATGAGGGCATGGGAAATACCCGCAACCCCTTATAACGCGATCAATAAAAAATATGAATGGGGAATTCTTTTGAGTGGTGTCACCAAAGCCGAAATGGAGCCCAATGATCGTGTCTATTTCTCCAGAGGAGCTGATCGCGTTATCCACACCGTTCAGTTGTATAAACTTGGAATAATTAAGAAAATTTTAGTTTCAGGCGGTAGTGGTCGTTTATTAGTAGACATTGGAGAACGAGAATCGAACGAACTTGCAGATGCGATGGTTCTTATGGGAGTCAACCCCTCAGATATTGTGATTGAAAGTGATTCAAGAAACACACATGAGTCAGCAGTGGCCGTAAAAAGATTGCTTTTAAATAAAATACCACCTGATGAGTGTGTACTTATAACATCGGGCTATCATATGCGGAGGGCTTTGGGTTGCTTCAACAAGCTCGACTGGCAGATGGATTCCTTTAGCGCAGATTTTCTTTCACACCCTCGTTCTTTTACCTTTGATATTTTATTCATTCCGAAAATTGATGCACTAATTACCTGGCATCATTTAATTAAGGAAACGGTGGGATATATTTCCTATATGGCCGTAGGCTATATTTAATTTATTCAATTTGAAATTACTCTGGAAAAAATTATGGAATAAGCTGGTGGAGTTCCTAAAACAAGGAATATCACCCGAGAAGCTCGCGCTCACTTGCGCTTTGGGTGTAGTAGTAGGAATACTTCCGATATGGGGAATAACCACTTTTCTCTGTTTCGGTATTGCAGCCATTTTCAGGATAAATATTGTTATGCTTCAATTAGTTCATTACTTTGTATATCCACTGCAACTCATACTTATTATTCCCTTCATCAAAGCAGGCACTTTTATATTTGGCGTTAATCCATTACCCTACGCATTAGATGAACTTATCACCAAGTTTTCAAACAACTTTTGGGATGAATTAAAACAGGTGGGGTTTGCCATCACATTAGGTGTTGGGGTTTGGGCGGTTGTATCCGTTCCACTTGGCCTTAGTATCTATTTTATTTCACATCGACTATTTGTGAAATGGAGAGAGACCCATCAGCGGGAGTTGAAATCCCAATAAAGTTTCTGCATATAGGCCTTGCCAAGGGACTTTTCATAATCTGAGGGATTCCCATCTTCTTTAATATAATTTTTACCAATAGTATCAAAAACACTAAGCGTACTATCCGTTTTAAAACCATATCCATTGTTATAAACAAAAACAGCAAATGGATTTTTATAGGAAGTGTCGAACATATCGTGACTAAAAATAAACGAACAGTCGTGCATATCCACCTGGCCTAGTATGGTATTAGCAATATCGGCATGACACCCCAATGTACTTACTACGGTATCTTTTACTGCAAGTGCTCCGCCTAACCATATCATGGGAATTTTAAAACGCCTCGGATTGGGAAGTCCCTGGTTATCCGGGTAGGGATGGCCATGATCAGCAGTAATTACCACAAGCGTATTTTTCCACCAGTCTGTTTGCTTGGCCTTGTCTATAAAATCTCCAAGGGATTTATCAGTATAGTAGGCTGAATTGAGAAATCTGCTTATCACATCTTCACCTTCAATAACGGTTTTCATGGGTACATCAAACGGCTCATGGCTGCTTTGTGTCATCATTACCTTAAAAAAAGGTTCACTACAAGCTTCGGCTTCTTCAAAAACCCTTTCAAAAACGTAATGATCATGAACACCCCATTTACTGGTATTTAATTCTTGAGGAAAGTCCATACTATGGGTGATGTGATCAAACCCCGCATTGATCAAATAAGATCTGAAATTCGAATAATCAATATTGTAGCCAAAGGAAAACTCAGTACGGTACCCTGCTTTTTTAAACACCTGGTTCAAAAATGGTAGTGATTTAGTTTTCTTAGGATCTTTGATGATAGAAGTTTGAGGCTGGGAGGGATACCCATTTAGAATTGAAACAATCCCCTTATCTGTACGATCTCCACTGGAATAGAAATTGTTAAACAGAATTCCTTCATTAACCAACTTATTAATCCGGGGAGTAATACCAGGTATGCCACCCAGCGGCTCAATAAATCTAAAAGTGTAACTTTCCAGTACAATTAAAATAATATTTGGCCTTTTGGTGTTAATTACATAGTGGGTAGAATCAAAGGGAGGAAATATTCTGGTAAAATCCTCCTCAGTTTCCTCTTTGTTAAAAAAATTATCTGGATATCGAAGTCTATTCATTTTCTGAACTGCATATCCAAAATTCCAAACCACATTTACAGCCGCATGATTAGCGTATAGATTGTCCTTTTGAAAATAGACAAACCCTGTGTTCATGGGTGCTACACCCAAGCTACCCCTAATAGGCAGAATAAGAAAGACGGTGGTTGCTAATAATGCCGGCAGCGAATGCCATGAAGCACATGTCAATTTTTCAAACCTCGATTTGAAAATTTTAAAAATAAGGTAGCTAAGACCTACTGATGTGACTAGCCAAAGCAACACCAGAAAGATAGATTTCCAAAAATCACCAGAGCTGGCGGCCTCCTTTCCAAAATACAAAATGGGAGTGGCATCAAGGCGAAAGCCCCAGTGTACGTAGAGTTCTGCATCCAGCACCACAATGAATGTGGCTAGCACAATTAATATGACCTGATAAGGAAACCAAATTTTCCACAATGTCTTACCCGGTAAAATGAAAAGTAAAGCAAACAAAAGGCCAGGCAGCAAAGAGAAATAACCGGCCATAGCCATATCCATTCGAACGCCATTCGCAAAAGCGAGAAAAATGTCTACAAAGTTTAGTTGTACGGTATTGTCCCACTGGTACATCATGAAAAATGCACGGGCGCCCAAAAAATAAATTACCCATGACACAAATCCCCAAACAAAAATCTTTAATCTATCTGCCATTGTTACACTATGATCTTGCTAATATTTTTGGATACACCTCCGACACGGCTCTCTTAAGGTGTGAGGGATCATCTATTTCACACCAGGCCATGTCGTTAACCACCTTTACATTAAGGGCAACCTCATGGGCAATACCCACCAAAACATCTTCATAATGAATTTGGTGATTGTCATTATTATACTGTTGCTGAGCGAAAGTTACCATTGCCTTCAAAGCCCTGGGTGTAAGTTTGCTTATTCCCACTAACTCACCACTAATTTTCTTCAGTTTGCTTTTATCCTTGTTCATTTTTTCAAGCGATCTATCTTTACCTGACTGTATAAAGACCTCATCTCCTGAATGGGTAGCATCGCTTGCCAGAATAATGTTTTCGGTCTCATCTTCAAGAACGTAATCCAATGCAGATGGTTCATAAAGTAAATCTCCTTCCAACAAAAGAAATGGCTCCTCAATTAACTCCCGAAGCACAAACAGGGTATACATGCTTCCGGTTTTATCATAAATTGGATTTTTGAAAGTGACTACCTGAGGGTAACTATTTGTAAGTTCATCAAACTGCTCACTTAAATATCCCGTTCCTATAATAATTTTTGTAATCCCTTTATCAACAAGCAATTGAATGGAGCGGTCGATAAGAGAAACCCCACCTATCGTTACAAATGCTTTGGGTCTGTTTTCTTTCAACTCGCCCAACCGGCTTCCCAGGCCAGCAGCCAAAATTACTGCAGTTTTGAGTGACTCAGCCATTACTAATAAACTTCATCAATCTTGTCTTTACCTCATGAGGCTTCATGGTAGGCCTGCCCAGGTTCTTTGCCGAACCTTTAGCAATTTTCATATACAAGAATGTTAACCCACCATTCATCTGCCACTTCACTATGGCTTTTGTCAATTCATCCAATGTACCTACCCTTAGCGCTATTGGATAACAAACGGATGCGGCCTGATCAACAAAATCAATATTATGAGAAACAGTAGCCTGCCCTCCCGTTGAGTCATGTGTATTGTTATCCAACAGTATATGAAGCAGGTTATTAGGTTGGTAATAAGCATTGGTGGTGAAAGAACCCAAACGCATAATGGCCGATCCATCACCATCAATAGCCACAATTTTCTTTGTGGGTTGACTAAGCGCCAACCCTATTCCTAATGAACTGATGCAACCCATTGAACCCACCATATAGAGATGATTGGGCTTATCTGCAACTTCAAACAACTCCCTACCCGTTTTTCCGGTAGTTGCCAGTAAAATGGTTTCCTTATCAGAAAGATCAGCCAGTAATTTCAATGTTTCCCTGCGGGTTGGAAGTTCTGCCTTTGTAGTTGTTTTGTTCTTTATCTTGTTCTGTATTGTTTTTAATTGTTGTTCTTTCAACTTCACCTCGTCAAAAGTATTTTTCTTCACCACAAAAAAAAAGGTCTCCTTTTTGGATATATGCCTGTCTGCTCTTTTTAATTGCTTCTTTGCGATTTCAAAGTCGTCAGAAAGATAGGCCCATTTTACTTTCATCAACTTCAACATCTTTTCCGTGATTTGCCCCATAAGTTCGTGTTGTGGCTCATCCCCCAAACCTTCTTCCCCTCGCAGGCTGACAAATCCCAACACAGGTAATTGAAAAGTATAATTGAGCGAGGTAAGCGGAGATATGGCATTGGTTAAACCGGAATTTTGCATAAGCACCACAGATTTTTTTCCTCCCAGGTAGGCTCCCGAGGCAATGGCTACAGCATCTCCTTCGTTGGCAGCCATCACATAATCGCAATCATTGATGGCGTAATTGATCAGGTATTTAAGAAAAGAGCATGGAACACCTGAATAAAAATCGTATCCAAGTTTTTTCAGTTCATTTCCGAATTGTTGAGTCGGTATCATTACAAATGTAGTTTGCCTGCCTTTTGAAAATCAACCAATGTATCCACATCCAACCAGGCTCCACTGATATATTTTACTGCAATTGTCTCTTCTTTGGCAATTTCATTAAACAAATCAGTGCATGTCATTTTTTTGAAATTCGGTTCATCGGCCAGTTTAGTTAAAGCCTTTCTTACAATTTCAGCGCCTTTTTTGTTCATTTTCCATAAGCCGATAAACTCTCCATAAATATTCTCCGGTTTCATTTCAGAAGTCATTTGTTTGAAACTTGCCAACCCCTGATAATTTACTCGATTGTATTTTTCCGAAGCGAAAACAAAATCTTTATCCTTACCTTCCTTATCACAATCTGCATCCACGATGATGGTGATATTGTTGTTGTCGTTTAAGAGCTCATTCAATACAAACCTCTTGAATATAATATCCCCATAACTTACCACTGTATTGTCCTTAATTTCATCCTTGGCAAGATAAAGTGAATACAATTCTTTCGTTTCGGCATAAAGATCATTGTCCCTTGTCTGAATATTATTGAGCTTTATTTTCTCTTTGGCAAAACCTCGCACCACGGTAATATCTTTGATACCCACCTGATTGAACTCATCAATTTGAGTGGCCAACAAAGATTTTCCATTTACCTCCAATAAAGTTTTTGGAGTATCCTTAGTCAAATCTCCCAATGAACCCTGGCTCGCTGCCAAAATGATATTGTTCACTTTTTTACCAGAGGTAGGTAAATATTTCTTTTCGGCTTCTTTAAGTTCATCCGCACCTTGAAGTCGGAACAATTCACTTACGCTAACCACTTTACTCTCCACATTAATAAGTGATTTATCCTCAAAGATACGTTTGGTGGTATCCTGCATTACTTTTACAGCGCTACGAATATTATGATTTGCCCAAATGATAGTGTTTACCCCCAGATTCTGAAAGTGCTCAGTAGGTACTGAATAATATTTTGTAGGAACAATAATCACCGGACCACGGTTGGCCCACTCTCGCATAAAAGCATCAATGTCTGTGGAATCGGACTTTTTACTGTGACAAAGAATCGCATCGGCACCCGCTTTGTAGTAGGCTTCTGCCCTTCTCAAGGCTTCGTCCAAACCCCATCCGGCAATGAACGCCTCCAGTCTGGCCACTACCATGAAGTCTTCGTCCCGTTGGGTATCCTTAGCAGCTTTGATCTTACCACAAAACTCATCCATATCGGCCAATGGTTGATTTTCACCTCCAATAAAGGAATTGGTCTTAGGGAAAAGCTTGTCTTCAATACAAACCCCGGCTATATCCCTTTGCTCCAGTTTGCTTACCAACCTTCGCATATTATTAAAATTGCCATAGCCGGTGTCTCCGTCAAGAAGGATAGGAATCTTAGTGGCATCACTCATGAACTCCAACACATCCAGTACCTGGGTCCAGGAAGCTTCGTTGTTATCACGAACACCCAATGAGGCTGAAATAGAAAGTCCACTACCCCAGATGCCGGCAAAACCAGCCTCTTCAACAATTTTTGCGGACAATCCATTGTGCGCTTCCATAAGATAGGTAAGCTCGGGGGAGGTGATCAATGATTTTAATTGTGAGGTCTTCTTCATTCCAGACAGGATAAGCGTAAACGGTCGCAAAAATAACGATTAATTCATCGGGAATTAATATCTGAGTAATTAACCCAAAAAAGTCATTAGACTTTTTGCACTATGTGCTGATGATTGAAAATGAAGCTCATACGGATGTTCTATTGGAGTGAGTTTTGGTTTCATTTTCAATATCAGGGTTAATCCTGATATTCCTGACGAATTCGTCAGGAATCGTCACCCGGAGGGCAAAATTGTCATTCCTAATGACAATTTTGGCATTAAGTCATTAACTTTCGAGCCAATTTACAACTAGCGGTTTAAAGTAGAATATGAGGGAATATTCGTATCGATGTCATGATTTTTCACTGCTTACTCCCGGTTTTAAGAAATGGTTTGTGGCCCCGCTCCTGCCCTACATACCCTGGGTTATTCCCGCCAATATCATTACCATCTTTTCCAATCTCTTTGTATACATAGGCTTTTTCATTTCACTGAATTATAAAACACCGGCTGGTCATATTCTTATAGCAGGATGCCTCTTTTTCTATCTTGTGGGTGACCATCTGGACGGAATGCAGGCAAAGAGGACGCAAACCGGGTCGGCCTTAGGTGAATTCTGTGATCATTATCTGGATGCTTTTAACAATGGGGTCATACTGTTCACTGCATTTATAGTTTTTGGCATTGATAACCCCCTATTAATAGCAGTTGTCCTGACAGCCTCCTACCTGGCACATATGATCGTCTTCTATGAGCAATTCAAAACGGGTTGGCTGACTTTCGAAAAGTTGGGTTCGCTAGAAGCAGTGCTATTAATTCTAATTCTCGTAGGCACTTCAGCTTTTGAACCCGTCTATCTATTGCTTACTGCGAATATTATTTCAGCCTACAGGCTAATCGATATCTTATTTGCGTTCTCCGCTATTGGAGCTATTGGCACATTTATAACTACACTAAAAAGAACACCCCAACGTGGCAACGAAATTTGGTTATTTGTAGTGGGCACAACTACAATTGCTTTCGTTTCCGCTAGCCTGTTCAGTAGCATTGAACTATTTTTATTGATCACATTATACTCAAGCTTGTATGTCGGGCTGATCATGAGAGGACATTTGGTAGATGGTGTAGAAAGAATTCCTGATCTCGTTATCCCCGGTGCACTACTCCTTTTAAACTTTTTGTCATTCTCAGCGCCTAAAAATATTTTTTGGATACTAGCGGCTTACCTTTTGGTGAGAATATTTGTTTTAGTGTTCCAAACTTTCAAGGCATTAAAAATTTACTGGGTTTGGTCTAACCCACGCATCTGATTCTATGAAAAATATTTTTCGAAAAATTTTATTAAATCCCGGTCCTGCCACTACAACGCAAACTGTAAAGGAAGCGATGGTAGTAGAAGATATCTGTCCAAGAGAAAAAGATTTTGGAAAAATAATGGATAGCATAAAGGATGACCTGGTAAAAATTGTGCATGGTGAGGAGACGCATCATGCTGTACTGTTTACCGCCAGTGGCACTGGTGGACTTGAAGCTGCCATCACCTCAGCAGTACCCAGGGAGAAGAAATTATTGGTCGTAGAAAATGGCGCCTACGGAACACGGATGGTAAAGCTTGCGGAGACATTCAATATTGAGGTGGTTCGCTATCAAATGGATTATGGGGAATATCCCAATTTGACCCAGATTGAAGACCTACTAAAAAATAATAGAGATGTGAGCCACCTGGCAGTGGTACATCATGAAACCACCACAGGCATGTTAAATCCTGTTCAGGAGATATGCAATCTGGCACATCAATATCAGGTAGAGGTAATTGTGGACTGCATGAGTTCCTATGCAGGTATACCTATTGATATACGCCAGTGGGATGCTGAATACCTCATTTCCTCTTCCAACAAATGTATCCAGGGAATGCCGGGATTGGTTTTTGTTATTTTCAAGAAGAATCTGTTGGAGAAAATAAAAGACACGAGACGGTCATTCTACTTTGATATTTATAGTCAGTTTACCGGCTTCGAAAAAACAGGGCAGATGCAATTTACACCTCCCGTCCAGGTAGTTTATGCCTTGCGCACTGCCATGGATGAATATTTTGAAGAAACAGAAATGGGTAGATGGAATAGGTATCAGGAAAATTACAAGACCCTTTATGATGGCTTGGTTTCTCTTGGATTCGAATTCTTATTACCGGATAGTCAGCAGTCTAAAATTTTGTTAGCCATTAAAGAACCACCGATATCAAAATATTCATTCGAGACCATGCACGATTATCTTTATGAACGGGGATTTACCATCTATCCCGGTAAGGGAGTCAAAAACGCAACATTCAGACTTTCTGTATTAGGCGATCTGTACAAAAAGGATATTCAAGACTTTTTGAAGTGCCTTGAAGAATATCTATCAACAATAAAATCTTAACTCTGTTTTGTCAGGTTAAGCCCAAAATCAACCAGATGCTCTTCCTAAATAATTATTGGCACCATTAGTACTGGTCAATTTTATGATTTTCACTTAAGGACTGGAATAAAAAATCAGAAATAGTTGAACATGACAAAATAGGACAGCCATTGATATCAATGGGATGGCTTAACAGAAGGAAGTCCTTTCGCGCTCCACTCATTAAATCCACCCGCCAGGTCATACACGCTTTTAAATTGTAAATCCTTCATCACATTGACAGCTTTTCTACTTCTTTTCCCACTTGCACAGTATACCAAATAGGTGGCATTTTTATCAAGTGCACTTACCTTCGCCCGAAAATCATCTGCTTTAAAATTTATATTAATGGCTCCTTCTATATACCCACTTGTAAGTTCTTCAGGGGTGCGCACATCCAAAATAATAGCATCATTTGTCTGCTCTATTTTTTGCTGAAACACATCTAAGGATACCGTCTCTGAAACAACTGTTTTAGAAGATGAATCATCTCCACTTTGTTTTGACTTCTCTCCACAAGAAAATGAGGTTAATCCCAGAACGATGATTAATCCAATCGCTAATAAAAATTTTACTATCTGATTATTTGTACCCAACCTTTGCATAATGGTTCATCTTTAATTTTAACTTCATAATAATAAGTACCTGCCTCCAATCCCTCCCCTGACCAGGAGTCATCGTAGTCATAGTTTTCGTAAGCAAGCTTACCCCATCTGTTGTAGACAGATAAAGAAACTTTCAATCCCGCTTCAGTAGTGGTGGGGCTATTTACAGCCTCTCCGTAAATAATTTTAAAAGTATCATTCTTTCCTGAAGAATTAGCATCTGAATTACCTGGCGTTATTACGTTTGGCACACGTATAGTAAACAAAGGCAAATCAACAGATTCCTCAAAAACACAAAATGCCCTTCTGCCAACCAGCTTGACATGGTAGTTACCGTCTGATTCATAGTTGTACAACACTTCCCGTTGTGTGGAAGAGTTGCCATCCCCAAACTCAAAAAACTGCTCACTGTCATCCTCAGTTTTATTGACAAGCCTCAAAGCTGCCCTTGATGCGCAGTCTGATACCTTTTCTATCTCAAAATGCAAATCAATTCCTGGAACAACACTTACTTTGACCGTGTCCTTTACCACACAATTATTAACATCTGTAATCGAAACATAATAGGTTACGGTATCAGAAGGTGAGAATACAGGCTGTGCAACTCCCGACACCATCCCCGCTTCCGCAGTACTCCACATATATTGAACACCTCCACCCGCCAGCAATTGCACATCTTTGCCGTCACAAATGGTTTGATCATCTCCTGCAAATCCACTGGCCTTATTCACTACAATAGTAGCGAAGTCAAAATCTTCGCCAATACATGTGCCATGGTCTACCGCACGAAGCTTTACTAAATAAGTCCCTTCCTTTCCATACTCATGAATGATGGCAGCAGTATCCGGTTTAGAATCCACCGTTCCATCTCCAAAATCCCATTCATAGAATTGTCCTCCGGTACTCCGGTTTTGAAACACCAATTTGTCAGGTAAGCAAACCTTATTAAGCCCTGGATGGTCAAGCGCAATTGAGTTGGTCACAATGCGCGCGCGCAGGGAAGAGAGGTCAAATTTAAATGCGGCATTATTACAGTTTAAACTATTGTTCGTATTACTCCACACATTAGAGGTTGTAGGAAAATCTGAGGTAGGATGTCCATCTGGATTTCCGGAAATACATCCGGAGCATACTGCATGATACACAATTCCTCCTTTATCAAAGCGGCTGGTACCACCATCTACATGTGTTTTAGATTGGGTGCCACCTAAAAATGTTCCATACAGAAATTCACTTGCATCATCTGTTAATACAATAAAGTAAAAATCAGAGCCACTGGTGGTACTTTGAAATGCATCAGCAGTAGTTGGCATTCCAATCGTGCTGCTTCCCAACATGAGCGGAATGTTAATGTTGTGATTGATTGCACCACCCCAGCCCGTCATGTAAATGTTGTTGCAGTCATTGACCAAAAAAGCCGTAGGAGAAATATCAGGAGCACCGCGTCTCGATCCAAAAACTGTGGACAAATTAAGTGTAGTTAAGTCTTTGGAAAATTTCTGAAGGAATTGACCACTATTGGTATTGGAGTATACCCCCGGACTCACCGGAATATTACCCGCAGTTTGTCCGTAAACATACACCTCATCATTCTTGTTTAAGTCCAGGAAGTAAACCTGATCATAAGAAGTTGTTCCTACAAATGTAGCCGCTATCAGGGCTGAACCATCATTCTCAATATTGGCAATCCAACCGTCTACATTTCCTCCATAAGTCATTTTGTATACACCAGTAGTTGTCGCAAAATCTGAACTTGCTGTCCCGCCTGCTACCCATAATTTATTTTCACTGTCCAGTTTAATAGTATAGGCAGCATCTTCTCCACTACCCCCAACAAAAGAAGCCCAGAGTATTTGTGAGAGGTCAGGGTTGAGTTTTAAAATCAAAGCATCCGTGCCACCACCATGATAAGTGAGATCAAAACCATTGGCAGCAGGAAAATCACTCGAAGAAGTAACCGTGCTCACATAAATATTTTCATCAGCATCAGAAATAATGTCGCCACGAAGTTGGTCGCCATAATTAATTGCCAGTGCGCCCAGGCTTGGACTTAAACCATCCGGTTGGGAACCACCAAGGAAAGTGCTGGCCAGCAATTGGCTTCCATCCTTGCTTATTTTTGCCACAAATAGATCAGACCCGTTGCTGTAGGTCACTACATGGTTAATTGCTATTCCACCCACATCGTTATAGGTTCTGTCAAATGCGCCAGCGGTTGTAGGAAAATTTGATGAGCTGGTGGTTCCGAGTACCAGCAATTCCTCATTTTCATTTATCACCAAACTGTGTGGACTTTCGGAATCACCACCTCCCAGATAGGAGGCATACAACAAATTCTGACCCGCAGAATCATATTTCAAAATGGCGATGTCATAAATACCTCCGTAGTTTATTTGAAAGGCACCTGGAGTGGCAGGGAAAGTGCCACTGAATGTTGACCCAACAAAATGATTAGTGACCCCAGACGAGTAGACAGTTCCATTTTCCCCCGGTGTGGCCGTACTCCCCCAGTTGTCTGCCTGGGATCCTGAGTAAGTGGAAAAAATAAGGAGTGGGTCAATTATCAATGCGTAACAATTATCGTAGCCTTCAGGAAAAGAAAATGAAAGAGAATTTTCATCAAGAATATATTCCGCCTTCAGGTATCTCTTTTCCCCTTCAATGAACTGATAAGCAATTGGTTTTTTTTCAATAATTTCAGCCAATTCAGCATCAATGACGAGGTCACCCTTCAGTAGACTCATGGTCAATGCCCCATTGTATTCGATTTGAATTTGATTAGGATCCTCCCCGGGAGCCACCACAAGATCGTACTTTATATTTCTACCCTTTACATAGAGATTCAAATCAATTCCTTCATAAATTCCTTCATAAGAAAGCGCTTCGTAGGCATGAACTCCCGATGCCCATTGGTCTGGATCATTCCCAAAAAAATAGTTGTAATAATTTGAATACGGCTTGCTTACTTTAGCACTTACCAGATTACTGTTTAAAAAATTGACACTAACCTTTCTTCCACTAATCTGAACATTGTCAGGAGCTGTACCTACCTCTTTAAATCCACTGTGAGTATTTTCGTGCAGCTCATCCACTTTCTGGTAATCCAGGAAAAAATAATTAAAATGACCCGCTTGCACCGCCATTTGTCCACCCGGGATGCTCGCGAGAAAATCAACACCGGATGGCCATTGATTTTTATTCTCGATAAAACCATTACCCGGGCCACTCCAGGCCAGTCTTGCAGAGAGCATTATCAGAATATAAAACGTGGCTCTTTTGCCCATTTTCAAATTTAACCAAACTAACCTTTCTATATACCCGAAAGGGTAATCAGGTAGCTACAAAAGTGTGAGATTGATAAATATTAGTTTTCTTTCCTAAGCACCTGAAGTGGGGGAGTGTTGATTACCTCACGAGAATTGAACCAGCCTATAAAGACGGTAAGAGCTATTATGGCTATACCCAGGTAGGTCAAATCTAACCCATTGAAAGAAAAATTTACTTCAAAAAAGTATTTGGTCAAAAACCAACCTGCTATCATCGAAAGCAATATCCCAGTCAGCGCTGAGAAAAGTCCAAGATAAGTGTATTCTATCAACGTGATCTGAGTGATTTGCCTGGTTCTGGCCCCTATCGTTCTCAACAGAACATTCTCCTTGATGCGTACAAATTTGCTGTTCATCACGGCTCCGGCCAGCACCACAAGACCAGTGATAATACTAAACAACGCCAAAAACTTTACAATAGAACCAATCTTATCAAACAAGTCATTTACAGTGCTCAGTATCAATCTCAGGTCAATGAGTGATACATTGGGAAATCCCAAGACTAATTCCTGCGTAAACCTGTTGGCCACCTGTTGATCGTCTACCCGTGTGGCAGCCACCCAAATCTGCGGGGCTTTTTCCAGTACCCCATTTGGGAAAACAAAAATAAAATTAGGGGGATCTTTGGGCCACTCCACTTCCCTGATACCACTGATCCTGGCAGGAATGGGCACACCCTGCACATCAAAAACCAAAGAATCTCCAATTTTTACATCCAATGATTCCTGCATTCCCGCAGAAATTGACACCCACACCGAATCTCTTTGTCCTTTCTTCAATTGCTGAATTTCACCTTCTAATAATTTCTCTGAAACGTGAAGGCTATCACGGTAGGTAACACGATACTCTCTGGTAAGTGCCCAATTGGGAATATTATCTGTTGTGTCCTTTTGGTACAAATTGATTTTCCTTCCCTTTAATTCACTTATCCGGCAGGTGATAATAGGTACCACCTGATTCACAGGAAGTTTATGTGATTCAATCAAATTGACCACTCCCTCCTTTTGAGCAGGCTGTATATCAAACAATATGGTATTGGATTGGTTTTCATTGCCTGTAAACTCTATCTGATCCAAAAGACTGTATTGAATTACATTTAGAGTGGCAATAATAAAGGCGCCCAGGCCAATGCTTACCATCAATACCCTGGTTTGATTGTTGGGTCTGAATAAATTGGAAAGTGCATGCCGAAATATAAAAGAAGACTTTTTGGGAAAAAACTTTCTGACAAGGGTAAGCAAACCCAGGGCAACCAATGAAAGCAAGCCCAGGGCTACCGCTAAGCCCAAAGAAAAGGTAACACCAAACAATATACTTTTTGTCTGATACCAGGCTGCTAAAATCGGAAACAAAATAACCAGTAGTATTACAGCATACCTGGTCTTAGAAAAAATTCGTTGTGGTTCGAAGTCAGCACGCAAAACTGAAAGAGGTGGCACGAAACGAACAGCCACTAAAGGCAAGACGGTAAACAGAATGGATACAATCACACCCAAAATCAAGCCTTCAAAAAATGCTCTCCATGATAGATCAAACTGAAGTTCTATCGGGATAGCCCCCTTGAAGACCAACGGCACAAGTTGTTGAATGCCCATTCCAATTCCGGCCCCAATAACACTACCTACTAATCCTAAAATAAATACTTGAATAAAAAATATATTGAAGGCCTGCCAGCCTGAGGATCCGACACATCGCAACACAGCTACCTGACTTCTCTTTTCTCTGGCATAGATGTGTACAGAGCTGGCGACACCAATACATCCAAGAATTAATGCCATAAATGCCAGCAGCGTAAAAAACCTATACACCGACTGAAACCCATTGCCCAGTTCTTCTTTTCTCTCCTCCACAGTGTCATATGAGTGACCGTATTTCCTTAAAGTAGGTCGCCACTCATCCCCGATCCGTTCAGTCTCTTCATCCGTCTCTGTTTTATAAAATCTTTTGTAAGAGACCCTGCTTCCATACTGAATCAAACCAGTCGAATCAAGTTCCTGCATCGAGATATATACTGAAGGAGTAAATGTAGAGAGCACCCCTCCTCCTCCAGGAATCTTTTGCACTACTCCAGCTACTTTAAAAAGGTTATTTCCAATCTTGACTGTGTCATCATAGCTCACCTCATATTGACTGGCAAGGGTCTCATCCAGAATAACAAATCTTCCTTCATTAATTTTGGAATAGGCATTGGCAGGAAGTGTTTCCACTTCTCCATAAAACGGATAAGGGCCGTCAATCCCCATCACGCGCACAAGGCGCGACTGCTTATTTTTCATGAACAACACCATTGAAGCCATTTCGGCATCCGAAGCATATTCCAATTTGGATGAATCCAGGGACGCAAGCACCTCAGGTTCAAAAGGACGATTAGCCGTCACCACTATATCCGCACCAAGCAACTCTTTTGCATTCCTATCGAGATCAGCCTGGAGCGAATAATTTAAAGAAGCAATAGCCACCACTCCGACAATACCTGTAGTCAAAGAAGCCACAAAAAGAAATAGACGCCCGATATTATGACGCGCATCCCGCCATGCCATTTTCCACACCCATGCATCGGAGTAGATAGGCTTAACCTTTCTTTTTATCTTGATGATGTAATCGATCATAATACCACCTTCAGGGATTTCTCCTCCACGATACGCCCACCTTTCATCTGAAGAACACGCTCGGTCTTTTTGGCCAGTTCTAAATTATGGGTAACCAAAACAAGGGTAGTTTTTTCTTCCTTATTCAGGGTAAAAAGCAAATCGGTGACATGGTCGGCTGTTTCTCCATCAAGGTTACCGGTAGGTTCATCGGCAAAAAGTATTCTGGGTGAGTTAATGAATGCCCTGGCCATGGCTACCCGTTGCTGCTCTCCCCCGGAGAGCTGGGTAGGATAATGATGCATGCGATCTTTTAACCCTACCCGCACCAATAATTCAGAAGCTTTCGACTCCGCATGCTTTTCACCCCTTAATTCCAACGGGATCATCACATTTTCCAATGCAGTTAATGTGGTCAACAATTGAAAATTTTGGAACACAAAACCCACGTATTGGTTTCGGACAAAAGCCCTGTCATCCTCATCCATTTTGTTGAGCTTAAACCCCATAAGTGATATTGTTCCCATCGTGGGCACATCAAGGCCGGCACACAGGCCTAGGAGTGTTGTTTTTCCGCTCCCTGAGGGGCCAATTATTGACAAACTGGTACCTTGCTCGGCACTAAATGACACGTCATCGAGCACAGTAAGGTCTTTGTTTCCTGATTTATAGATTTTGGTAAGATTCTCGGCTTGAAGGACAGTTTCTGGCATTGTTTTTATATTCTTATACACTTAAAATCGATTAGGGGTTAATATTGTTAGCCCTAATCCAAAGTATTTCGTTTTGAAGATAGCAACTTACTGATATGATGGTCGTTAACAAAGTCTTAATTATTGCACTGGCTCTTTTATTCCAAACCGGGATGACACCAAAAACCATATTGTTCTTTGGTGATAGCATCACCGCAGGATATGGATTATCTGCAGAAGATGCATACCCTGCTCATGTAGAAGCAGCCTTGGTAAAAAAAGGAATAAAAGTGAAAGTGGTAAACGCAGGCTTAAGTGGTGAGACCTCAGCAGGGGGCCTAAGCCGCATCGACTGGATACTTCGCCAGCCCATTGATATTTTTATTTTGGAATTGGGTGCTAACGATGGATTGCGAGGGCTTCCCCTTGACCAAACCCGAACCAACCTCCAGGCCATTATTGATAAAGTAAAGGCCAAAAATCCTGAAGTAAAGATTGTTCTGGCGGGCATGATGGTTCCTCCCAACCTTGGGAAGGAGTACACCACTGAGTTTAAAAATATTTATCCCGACCTGGCAAAAGCAAATAAGGCCGAGCTCATTCCTTTCCTACTAGAAGGGGTAGCCGGAGATGGCAAGTTAAATATTGCTGATGGAATTCATCCCAATGTGGCAGGACATAAGATTGTGGCCAAAACGGTATTGCAAATTGTGGAGCCTTTGTTGAAATAATAGTCTGAATCAAGATGGAAGGATTAAAGGATAATTCAAACAACATCTCTAAAGACGAATTGACCTATTCTATTATTGGATGTGCCATGAAAGTTCACAATACACTGGGTAATGGATTTCAAGAAGTAATATACCAGCGCTGCCTCGCGCTTGAGCTTGAAAAGAAGCACATCAAATTTGCCAGAGAACTTGAAATGCCAATTTATTATGAAGATACTGAAGTAGGAACAAGAAGGGCTGATTTTGTAATCGAGGAGAAGGTACTCGTTGAGATAAAAGCCGTTATTAAATTAGAGGATGTCCATTTAGCTCAAGCACTTAATTATTTACAAGCGTACAGAATTGATATTGGACTTTTAATAAATTTTGGATCAAATAGTTTGGAATACAAAAGGCTGTATAGGAAGAAAAATCCTGCCAATCCTTAAATCCCATATATCTCGATTCTAACTTTTTTTAGTTTTTTAAAATAACCACAGCTCATATTCGACTATCTTCTCACAATCTAAACCTCCTTTGGTGCATATCATCAAGAAACTCCTAAAAATGACCGGACTTGTTATTGTGGGCATAATCGCGCTCCTTTTTGTTATTGGCTTTTTATTCGTGCAATTCAGTTCACAATTTGGTGGCAAGCACAGTGAGGCCAATATTGCGCAGTACAAAAAATCTGGGCACTACGAAAACGGAGTATTCGTAAATGAAATACCGACTTCCATGAAGATGGGTTTTTCTAAGACCATATCAATATTAAAAGATTACATAGCAGGTGTCCCCAACAACGCACCTAAGCTTCCTTTACCCGTTCAAACTATTGATTCGCTTGATATTGTAAATAGGCCAGATACGGTAACACGAATTACCTGGTTCGGTCATTCTGCGTTCTTACTGGAGATACAAGGTAAAAATATATTGATCGACCCCATGTTTGGGGATACCCCCTCACCCCATCCCTGGTTGGGTAGAAGCAGGTTTACCAAAGGACTTCCCATTGCAATAGAAAAGCTACCAAAAATAGACGCGGTTATTTTCTCTCACGACCATTATGATCACCTGGACTACGGATCAATATTAAAATTAAAAGACAAAGTAGGTCAGTTTTACACACCATTGGGACTTGGTGTCCATTTGGCTGCGTGGGGAGTACCTCAAGCAAACATTCACGAACTCAATTGGTGGGATGAAATAAAGTTCGAAGACCTTACATTCAAATGCGCTCCGGCAAGACACTTTTCAGGAAGAGGATTGGGAGATCGTTTTAGCACGCTGTGGGCATCATGGATCATCCAGGGTACAAACCATAATATTTATTTTAGTGGCGACAGTGGTTACGGACCACATTTCAAAACCATTGGTGAAAAATACGGTCCGTTTGATTTTGCCATGATGGAATGTGGGCAATACGATAAACGCTGGAACAACATTCACATGATGCCGGAGGAAACCGCTCAGGCAGCCCTAGATGTGAATGCAAAATTGTTTATGCCCATTCATTGGGGAGCCTTTGTACTTGCACTCCACACTTGGAAAGATCCAATAGAACGCGTGACCAAAAAGGCGGAAGAACTGGGCATGCCTATCTCCACCCCCCAAATTGGTGAACCTGTAATTTTAGAACTTACGGAAAAACCACACAGTAGGTGGTGGGAGTTGATAGAGTAAATTTATATGGTATTGAGTTTTTCAAAATAATTTTTTTTAAATAAAAAAAAGAAGCTGCCCATTTGGACAGCCCCTTTTCAAAATCCTGTAAACAAAGAATTATTTCTTTTTTACTTTCTTAACTGCAGCTTGAGCAATTGAGTCAGCTTTCGCAATAGAGTCCCTTACCATTTTTGCCTTAGCAGCAAGCATTGCTTCTGCTTCAGCCTTAACTTGTACCAAGGAATCAGCAACTCTTGTTGAATCAGCTTTCATTTTAGCAGTTGCCTCTGCCGCCTTTTTACCGCCATCGCAGGATGTCATTGCAAAAGCAAAGCTACCAACGATAACTAATGCCATAATTTTCTTCATAGTTTATGTTTGTTAAAAACATGGCAAAGGTACTGCAATTCCAAATTAGCAATTTCAATTATCTCTAAATTTATTTTATCCCTATTTCCCAGTCCATATCCACGATTTCAGGAACTCAAATACTAAGCTTTTTACTAAAATGTAGAACATAATAGGGGTGCCCTCGTATATATGTTATACATTTTAGTAACAAACCTATGATTGAAACCCGATTAGGCGATTTTGAAGAGGTAGTACTTCTTTTGGTCGGAATATTAGGAGAAGAGGCATACGCTTTCAGACTCGCAGACGAATTTGAAGCACAAACCAATAGATCCGTATCCATTGGGGCTGTCCACTCCACTCTTACCCGTCTTGAAGGCAAAGGTTTCCTGGAATCTGCTATGGGTAAGTCTACCTCCGAACGAGGTGGAAGGCGAAAGAGAATTTTTACTATTACAGCCTACGGCAAAAAGGTGTTGAAAAATTCGAAAGACTTTAAGGTCTCTCTTTGGCAACAATTCCCTGCCTTGGCATCTGGAAAATAGCTCTGTGACTCCATCAAAAAAAATATTACCTCCGGCACTCTCCAAAAAGTTCCTCCGATGGCTACTTCGGGAGGAACTTGAAGAAGAAGTCATTGGTGATCTGGATGAAAAATTTTACACAACCCTTAAAACTCAATCAACATTTCGTGCCAAGCTGAACTACTGGTATCAATCTTTTAACTATCTGCGGCCTTTTGCCCTAAAAAAATCAAAAATCAATCCTTTCAATATGTTCCGTCACAACCTTGTTATATCATTCAGAAATTTTAGTCGTCACAAAAGCACATTTTTCATTAACCTAGTTGGTCTTTCCACCAGCCTTGCTTGTGCACTTCTTATCTATCTATGGGTAGCAGATGAACTAAGTATTGACAGTTTTCATGAAAAAGACAGTCGCCTTTACCAGGTAATGGAGCACCAGGTTCATGAAGATTATATAGGCTCACAAAAATCAACTCCATGGTTATTGGCAGAAGCACTCGAAGATGAGATGCCCGAAGTAGAATATGCAGCCGTTGCAACACCTACAGATTGGTTTGACCCATTTACATTAACAGTAGGTGATAAAAGTGTAAGTGGTGTGGGGCAATATGTGGGAAAAGACTATTTCAACATATTCACTTACCCTCTTATTGAAGGCAGCAAGGACAAATTACTAACCGATAAAAATTCCATTGTCATTTCAGAAGAATTGGCCAAACAACTATTTAACACCTCAACCAATGTAGTGGGCAAGGAAGTGGAGTTCCAACACGAAACTACTTATCTCATATCTGGTGTATTTGCGAACATCCCTTCCAATTCATCCACGCATTTTGATTTTGCGCTTTCCATAGAAATACAAAAAGATAAAATTCCGCAGGCCTTCGCCTGGAAAAATTCTGGTCCTTACACCTACCTCACCCTGAAGGAAGGGACAAATGCAGATGAATTTGAAAGTAAGATAAGGGACTACATAAAAACCAAGACAGACCAAACTCATCGAACGCTGTTTTTGGCACCCTACTCAAAAACATATCTGTATGGCAAATATGAAAATGGTGTCCAGACAGGTGGAAGAATTGAGTATGTACAACTCTTTTCGCTCATCGCTATTTTTATTCTGGGCATCGCCTGTATTAATTTCATGAACCTGGCCACAGCGAGAGCCTCCAGAAGAACGAAAGAGATCGGTGTAAAGAAAGCTATTGGCGCCAATCGCCTTTCTTTGATCTTTCAATATCTTTTCGAATCTGTCTCTATCACCTTATTGGCCCTCATTGTAGCATTATTCATCACCTATTCATTTTTACCACAATTCAATCTCATTACAGAAAAGCACCTCACCCTTCAATTAACCTGGCGATTGCTTCTGTCCGTTATTGGTATAGCGCTTTTTACTGGATTAATGGCCGGAAGCTACCCTGCACTTTATCTGTCAGGCTTTAAACCAGCCGCTGTGTTGAAGGGAAAATTGCACACCAGTTTCAGTGAAGTTTGGACCAGAAAGGGTTTGGTGGTCTTTCAATTTACGATGTCAATCATTTTTATTGTTTGCGTTTGGGTCATTTACAGACAAATAGAATTCGTTCAAACAAAGAACATTGGCTATGACAAGGACAACATCATTTATTTCCAGATTGAGGGGAAGGTCAAGAGTAGTCTGGAAACATTTTTGACAGAAATTAAAAGGATACCAGGTGTTAATAATGCTTCCAGTTTGGGTCAAAGTATGGTTGGCGGAGGTAATACCGCCAACATAAGTTGGGAAAGCAAAGATCCACAAACAGTTTCAAATTTCGCCTATCGCCCTGTAAACTACGATGCAATTGAAATGCTCGGTCTTGAGCTTACAGATGGACGAGTTTTTTCACGAGATCGCAATGACAGCATAAAAGTAATTTTTAATGAAACAGGAATTGCCAATATGGGAATGGAAAACCCTGTTGGACAAATGATAAAATTTGGCCCCTTTGATTGTGAAATCATCGGGGTAGTCAAGGATTTTCATTTTAAATCTCTTCATTCACCTATTGAGCCACTGTTCTTCATTCTTGCACCACCCTTCACAGAAAAAGCCATTGTCAGACTGGAGGAAGGAAAGGAGAAACAAACATTGGATGTATTGCAAACTTTTTATCAACAATACAATCCAGGATTCACTTTTGAGTTCAGGTTTTTAGATCAGGATTATCAGGCGCAGTATGCTTCTGAACAAAGAGTTGGTACACTATCCAAATATTTTGCAGGGTTAGCGATTGTTATTTCAAGTCTTGGGTTATTCGGATTAGCAGCCTTCACGGCAGCGCGCAGACAAAAGGAAATCGGGATACGCAAAGTGATGGGCTCCAGCGAGTGGGGTATTATCTATTTGTTATCCAGCGACTTTACTAAAATTGTTTTGATGGCAATTTTAATTGCCCTTCCCATCAGCTATTATATCGTAACTGCTTGGCTCAACGGCTTTGAGTTTAGAATCCATCTTCAAGCCTGGCTCTTTGCTGCATCCGGTTTATTCGCCCTTGTCATTGCCTGGCTTACCGTAGGCATTCATGCTTACAGGGCATCCAGAATAAGCCCTTCCCAATGTTTAAAAGAAGAATGATCAAAAAATCATCAATGAAGAAGTAAATTAAATAAGGGCTAATTAAATTGTAACTCAATAAAATTACCTCAACATGCAATCTTTTGAATCAGTTGATCAATTTATCGCCAACTCCAAGCAATGGAAAGCCGAATTGACCAAACTTAGAGAGATACTTATGGAGACAGAATTGACTGAAGAAGTGAAATGGGGCACTCCTATCTACACTTATAACGGAAAAAATGTAGCCGGAATGGCGGCTTTCAAATCTTATGTTGGACTTTGGTTTCATCAAGGTGCGTTACTGAAAGACCCTAAAAAGAAACTGATTAATGCACAAGAAGGAATTACAAAAGCACTTCGGCAATGGCGGTTTACATCCATTAAAGAGATCGATGAAAAACTAATTCGGACTTATCTGAAAGAGGCTATTCAAAATGTAAAAGAAGGGAAAGAAATCAAACCTAACCGTGACAAGCCAGTCATAATTCCAAAAGAGCTTTCTACGCGTTTTAAAAAGACACCATCCTCCCTAAAGGCATTTAATGGTTTGTCAAAGGGCAAGCAAAGAGAATATACTGAATACATAATGGAAGCCGCCAAACCTGAAACCAAAGTCAGAAGAATAGAGAAAATCCTACCCATGATCCTCAAAGGGGTTGGCCTGAACGATAAATACAAATAGTGCCTACTCACAAGGAACGTATTTATTCATATTCTAAAAAACCATTCCATCGAAGGCAACACTAACAGAAATTTCTATGTTTCCTATATACATAGGTTAAGTAGGTGCAAATAGAATTACTTTAGCCGCAAGCTTTCCATGATACGCTCCACCCAAAGTGTATACTGTTTTCCTGAGGGATGCAATCCATCCGTGGCCATCAACTCAGGTTCGTCCAACCCCCTTCTAGAAATATCGGTAATGTCAATGTAAGCAACGCCATACAATTCTGTAATGTGTTTGTTGATGGCATTAAATTCATCCAACTCTTTTGATATCTTCTCCTGTTTTGGCTTTCCATAAGGCGTAAATCCATAGTCAGGAATGGAGACCACAAACACACGTGACTTGTCTCCACCGGCTAATTGAATGGCCGTCTTTAGTAAGCCTTCGTACTCTGTTGCATATGCATCGGCTGGCTTTCCTTGATACTGGTTATTCACTCCTATAAGCAACGAAACCAAATCATACTTTTCCTTGATTTGAGCAATATCAATTCCATTCCTCAAATTGTCAGTTCGCCAGCCGGTCACTGCAATTATTTTAGGGGTACCCACAGGCATCCCGCTTTCAGAAAGCGCCTTTGCTAATTGCACTGGCCATCTTTCATTTTCAGCAACGCTTTCTCCAATGGTATAGGAATCTCCCAACGCGAGGTACCGAAGCGGTTCTTTTTTTGTTTGTGCACACATTGAATTAGAAGCTAAAATAATTAGCGCAAGGAATAGAATGTTTAATTCCAGTCTCATTGCTATTTCTTTGGCTCAATCGCGCCAGACATTTTTGGGCTATCCAAATATTTTCCAAACCAATCTTTATAGCGCACATAGCGATCTACCTGATAACTGGGAGTGCGAATGCCATGAAACTGATTTGGATAAACTACAAATTCTGTAGGCACACCCAGGGTTTTTAGTGCCTGGTACATTTGTTCACCTCCAACGGGTGGTACGTTAAAATCTTTTTCTCCCACCATAAACAAAGTTGGTGTTTTCATTTTTTCAATATTGAAGAACGGATAAGATAGTTTCATCCATTTGTCTGCATTTTTCCAGGGCACACCCAATTCTTCTTCGTATTGTGTCGTGTACTGATCTGACCCGTACAATGAAAACCATAATGCGCTTCCCGCACCACTGGCAGCTGCTTTAAAGCGGTTGTCCGCTGAGGTAATGTAATCGGTTAAAATCCCTCCGTAACTCCAACCGCCTACTCCCAACTGATTGGCATCTACCCTACCGTCCTTAATCAAGTAATCAACCGCGCCAATCAAATCCATTACTTCTTTGTTCCCCCAATCGGCATAAATTGCCCTGCTGAAATCCATGCCCCTACCACTGCTTCCTCTATAGTTAACATTGGTCACAGCATAACCATTGGCTGCGTGCAATTGTGAAGCAAGATCAAATGAAAAATCGTCTTGCGAAGTTGGCCCACCATGTATCCATAGAATAAGCGGAAGTTTTTTGCCTTTCGGTGTTCCCTTAGGGGTGTACAATAAACTACCTACCACCGTTCCGTCCTTGCTGGTAGAATTAAAACCTTCAACGGTAGCCAGGACAAGCGGTTTCAGGAATTCATCATGCACATGTGTTAATCTTGTTACAGCAGTACCCTCAATAGCAAACACTTCATTTGGAGTATATGGATCACCGCTCATTGAGGCCCATTTGTTATTCGGCCCACGTCTTAGTGACCCAAACACCCTGTCTCCGCTTGTTATTTTTTTCATCTCACCAGAGGAAAGATCAAATGAAGCCACGTGCGACCTTCGATCATCATCTATTGTTGTATAAATTGATTTTCCATCTAAAGACCAAATGGGGCTACTCATATCCCTATCCACCTTAGCGGAAATAATTTTTGGACTTCCTCCTGTAACGGGCACAACTGCAATTTGTGCCTGATCATAAATATCATACTCTGGAGTTCTTGATTTTAAATAAGCAATAGACTTTCCATCAGGACTCCAGGCGGGAGAGGTATCCGAATCTTCCCACTTGGTAAGTTGAAGAGGCTTAGCTCCCTGCCTGGCATCAACAATCCAGATGTCGGTATTGCCATTGCGGTCAGGGTCTTTAGTTCTGTTGCTTACAAAAGCAAGTTGTTTTGAATCCGGAGACCATGCCGGGTCTGAATTATCGAAATCTCCAGTTGTAATTGTATCTAATTTTTCTGTGGCTATATCAAACACATAAATGTGGTTTCTTTTTCTCTCCAAATAACCCTGCCCGTCTGCTTTGAAATGATGACGATCCATAACGATAGGCTTCTTTGTTTTTTTCTTTTCTGCCTCATCCGCAGGTTCCTGGTCTTTAATGATCAATGCTATTTTTTTAGCATCTGGACTCCAATCATAATCACTTATATTAACCTTAAGCTGAGTCAGCTTTACTGCCTCTCCCCCTCTTCTATCCATTTTCCAAATCTGGCTGGCTTTCGATTCATACCGGGAAGATAAAAAGGTAAGGTACTTGCCGTCAGGAGACCACCTCGGAGCGCTCTCACTTTCAGGGCTGGAAGTAAGTTGAATGGTTTCTTTTCCATCCCAACTGATCATCCATATATCTGAATCATATTTATCCTTCGCAGAATCGGGTGAGCTTACCGTATAGGCAATCCATTTGCCGTCTGGCGAAATCTGTGGATCACTTACAGACTTGAGTCGGTAAACATCAGAGGGCTGAATGGGCCTTTGAGAGAATGAAGGCAACGACACGGTTGCTAAAAAAAGAATTACAATAGAGAATTTCATGGAGGTTAATATTTACCCCCAAATTAGAAAACTTTTTACTTCCAGTATAATAAAAAAGTTGATGAGTAGATTATTCAAACCTTAAGGATTCAATAGGATCAAGTTTTGATGCCTTATAGGCAGGATAGTATCCTGATAAAAGCCCCACCACAATGCAAATGATGAACCCCATAAGCATCCAGAGCCACGGTATCACAAAACTATCAATACCTATGGCACTTGAAATAAGGTTGCCAATTCCAATACCCATAATGATACCCGCTATCCCCCCCAATATACAAACGACTATGGCTTCAATGACAAACTGCTGACGAATCAGAAGAGGAGTTGCCCCAAGTGCTTTTCGTACGCCCACCTCACGGGTACGCTCTGTTACTGACACCATCATAATATTCATCAAAGCAATAGAGGCGCCTAGTAAAGTGATAAATCCAACACCGAAACCACCTATGCGAAGTGCTCCTGTTATGTTTTCAAGGTTCTCTGCCAACGTTTCGCTTTTCTCCAATTCAAAAGAATTGGGTTCCCCCACCCTGTCTTGTCTAATAGTACGCATTAACCCTGTAGCCTCTCCCATGGCCAACTCCAACTGAGAGGCATCTTTAATTCCGATTGTCAAATTATACTCCAGCCCCCTACCGCTGGCTAATTGGTTAGCGACAATCACTGGGATAAAAACCATATTGTCATAATTGTCTTCAGAAAGCTGTCCCTTCTCAACCAACACCCCTATTACCCTGAACCTCATTCCTTTAAAAGACACCTCAGAATTGATAGGATCTTCGTTATCCTCAAAGATGGCACTCACTACCTTGGAACCCAAAACCACCACCTTACTCCCATACCCGATTTCAATAGAAGAAAAATTTCTACCTCTTTCAATGTTGAGGCCTTTAATCGCCAGGTACTCTTCATTCACTCCCATCACCCCAATGTTTGGATTTGTTTTATTAGAATTATGCTTTACTTCAGCTATCTGGGTAAGGCTTGCTGAAAGACTAATTGCGGAGGGTATGGAATAGCGATCTATGAACTTTTCCATGTCTTGCAAATAAACAGGGCGCTCTACCTCCTCTTTCATGCCCTGCTGGCTTCGGTTTCTGTTTCTCTTTGAATAAATATCAAAGGTATTTACACCGAGTGAGGACAAACTCTCAGACACCGAATATTCAATCCCGTCAATTGCGGTAAGAATACCCACCAAAGAAGTAATGCCAATAGCAACAATAAGTGCCGTCAATATAGACCTCAGAAGGTTAGCCTGTACTGATCTTATACCTTCCTTAAAATTTTCAAGTAGATTCATTCAAAAATCATATAGATTACAAAATCAAAAGTAGGAATTGGCCGTTGTATATAAGACTTTCAAGCTACTAAATTGTTACATTCGTATTGCTAATGAGAGAACTAACGATGAGGTTACTGATTTTGTTCTTTTTTTTAACTGCCAGTAGGCTGGCTTTCGCCAATTACGTGTTCATTCCTATGGATACAAAACAAGCAAATCATCTAAAAGCTTATGGAATCGCCTATTGGGTCCTGAAAAACGATATAGAGGTAGACTGGCTGCTCAATTACCGTGGTGGCAGTTTTATGTGTAAATATCAGCCCGCTATACAAAATGAACTAGTGGTGAGAGGAGTGAGCTTTGAAATCATTTCAGATGCGCAAGCCAACGGAATCATCACAGAAATTGCAAGCCCGGCCGTGAATTATGACCTCATGAAACTGGAAAAATATCCGAGAATTGCTGTGTACTCACCTAAGAGCAAGCAACCCTGGGATGATGCGGTAACACTCGTGCTTACTTATGCCGAGATTCCTTACGATATCATTTTCGATGACGAAATAATGAATGGTGATTTACCCAAGTACGATTGGATCCATCTTCATCATGAAGACTTTACAGGCCAATATGGAAAATTTTATGGAAGCTATGCCAATATGCCCTGGTATATAGAAGGTCAAAAGGAAGCCGAAGAAATAGCAAGAAGAAATGGATTTCATAAAGTATCTCAACTCAAACTTGCAGTAGCAAAACGCATAAAAGAGTTCGTTGCAGGAGGCGGTTTCCTTTTTGCCATGTGCTCAGCCACCGATTCGTTTGATATCGCTTTGGCTGCCGAAGGAGTAGACATTTGCGAACGCATGTATGACGGAGACCCTGCCGACCCACAAGCACAGGAAAAGCTTGATTATGAAAAAACGCTTGCATTTACGGACTTCCGAATTTCCAGAGACCCCTATCAATATGAGTTTTCTGATATTGATAACAATGCGCCTGAAAGAGGATTGCGTCAGGACAATGATTACTTTAATCTCTTTGAGTTCTCCGCAAAATGGGATCCCATTCCTACCATGCTAACACAAAACCACACCAGAGTAATTAAAGGTTTCTATGGCCAAACTACCGGATTTAAAAAACACCTGGTGAAACCTGATGTGGTGATCATGGGTGAGAACAGAGACATTAGGGAAGTCAAATACCTGCATGGCGTACTGGGCAAAGGTTTTTATACTTTTTATGGAGGCCACGATCCGGAGGATTATCAACATACGGTAGGCGAAGAGCCTACTGATTTGAGTCTACATCCAAACTCACCCGGCTACAGATTAATTCTTAACAATATTCTGTTTCCGGCTGCCAAAAAGAAAAAGCAAAAAACCTAGGCAGTAAACTAGTGCATCCTATCGGCTCGTACTTCAAGTTTGGATACTATCTCAGCTTCCGCTTTTAATAATTCCCTCCAACGATTCTCCACCCAGTCAGGATGCTTGTATTCTCTGGCCAACGATAAAAAAGTTTTGTAATGTCCGGCTTCGCTCACCATCAATTCATAATAGAACTTGCTCAATTCAGAATCACCAATTTCTTTCCACAACAAACGAAACCGTTCACAACTGCGCGCTTCTATCAACGCATTAATAAGCAGTCTCTCTGCCAACTGATCTTCACGCTTCCCACCTTTCCTTATAATCTTTTGTAACTGTTCTACATACTCATCTTTACGGGGCATCCCAAAAGCCAAGCCTCGTTTTTTGAGTTCATCCATCACCCTTTCAAAATGGCCCCATTCTTCCGCTACAATGGGCGTGAGTGTTTCCACCATTTTTTCCATTTCTGGATATTGAATAATTAGAGAAATGCAGGATGAAGCCGCCTTCTGTTCACAATAGGCATGATCAATAAGGATGTCATGAATATTTTTTTCGGCAATATTTACCCATCTCGGATCGGTGGGTAAGTTCAATCCCAAAATATGCTTTTCCATGATCAATCAAATAATAGAAGTTCAAAACCAAAATCCATTATGTTTCGTTGACCCGGGTAAACAGGTGTAGCCAGGTAGCCAGATTTTGTAATGAACTGTACTAGGTTGTTGTACTTAAGGAAAAAACGGCCTCGCTTCATCTTTCCATTAAAAAAAACATCAGTCAATGGAAAAGAGGGTGATTTTACCTGATCCTGAACATAAAACTGCTGCATGGCAGGATCATATCCATAATCGTAATAGGCAGACTTCCAGTGAAAGTCAATTCCGATTTGCACCTCCAGGTGTTTATTTAAAATTTGGTTTTCATAGGCCAGTTGCGTGTTTACAAACAACTCTGGCACACGCAGTGCATCGTCATCATTGGACAGAAAAGAAGAGTAAATCACTTGAGGTCTCAAATGCATGTTTCGTAAAAACCGAACCTCCAACCTAAGTTCGGGAGATAGCAATTCCTGCTTCCCTGAAGACTGAACAGGAAGCACCTTTTGGGTGGTGCCTGGGTAAGTACCTTTTCTAAAATAAATATAATCTCTCAAGGAGGTAAACTTAAAACCGGGGGAAACAAACAGTCTCCCAAATCGAAATTTTCCAAAGGCTTCCAGTTGTGTGGAGAAGGTATTTTTAAAACGATTATTCCATAAATCAAAAGAGCCACGATATGCATTGTATACAAATGGAGGTTTTGACAATAATTGAATGGCGCTGGCATCAAGCCATTGGAACTTTAGTGTAGCTTCTGCCCTGTAATTGCCGCCATCTAAATATTCCAACCATGCGGTGAGGTGAGTGAGTGAATCATGCTCATAGGAAAGCCTACCTCCAATGTAGTATTCATCATCTGTAAGTGGGATATCCAGTGTATCCTCAGTTATGTATTTATAACGAAATTTATAAGCTCGACTTTTTAAATATCCATTGTAAAACACCTTACCAATTTTCCCCTTCACCCCTAGTTCGTTGGTCCAATAAGAAAAGCGCGTACTGTCACTGGCCTCATTTGGAGTGTCATCAACAGCAATTGCGTTATCATAATAGGCAGCCGGATCAGTATTCAGATTGTCTTTATAAGTATTTACTTTCTTTCCCAAATCGGATTGATGATAGATTTGTAAGGCGTTGCCAATTCTGTATTGGTGAAAAAGGTGGACTTGGTTTTGAAGTTGTACACTTGTTGCAGCAGTTAACTTGGGTGAATTGTTTGGATCAAAAAGTGATCGATAGGTGGAGTCTGCAGCAGTGGCAATTATGTTGATACCACCCATTTCAACAACGCTATGCCGGATTCTTCTATAGTTAAATAAAACCTGATACTTGTTATTTTCAGTCCGGTATGCCGTATAAATGTCATAGTAGTGGCTTACCGTTTGCCGGTCTCCCTTGCCGTTGCGCAGGATCTGCTTATCCACCAAAATAGGGCGGTAATTAAAACCAAAGTTCCATCGTTTGTTAATATTTCTACTAAATTCTATGCGTGTCATGGCTCTGCCCTGACCACCCCATATAAGTCGCATTCTCGTATAAGGAGATTTAGTATCAAAGTACTTTGGTTCTTCAGTTTGAAAATATTGATCGTATACTCGGAATCCGGTAGACACGCCTATGGATCCTTCTAAGACAGGAAAAACAGGAAACAAGGGGGTGCCTACATTACCTAAATTCTTATAAGTATTGTTCAATCTGTTCACATAATCCCATCGGTGATAATTAAGAATTGAGGTGTCTATCGGTTGGTAGGTGTTTCTGTCATAGAATAAATCATTTTCTGTAATCCACCTGGTAGTGTTAGGTCCATATACGTTTCTGGTAGAATCGTCTACTACTTGAGACCCTCTCCTTTGTGCAGCAGCCGAGGTGCAAAGAAAAAAGACGAAAAGGAAAATTGTTGAGGTTCTCAGAAACACAGGTGCAAAGATAATTTACTCATTCTCAGAATTCGACTTGATGGCAGCCTTTTCAACGGCATTACGAACTATAATATCAAATTCCACACCATTTTCTACAAAATCCATTTCAATAGGCAAAAAAAAGCAATTGAGGTCAAGAAGTAATTCACTGAATTTAGGATCCAGCAAACGTACCATATCTTTCTCGGTGGTGAGAATAGATGGTTTCTCTGTCTGGCTATTAATGAAATTCTTGAGTTGAACAATGTCCTTTATCGTATATAAATGATGATCCTTAAATTTAAAATGTTTTATCATTACAAAATTGGCACATACAAAATCCTCTAATGGTTGGGGTTTTGCAATTCCTGATAACAACACAACCTGTGAAGTTATTGGAACATTGGTTTGTTGAAAAGGTTGAGGATTTCCATAACGTATAAAGGAAAAGAACACGGGCTTGTTACCCGCATATCGTCCAATTTCCTTTTTCACATTCATTTGTGTCTCCTTATCAATCAATTCCCTACACTTTGTTACGATTATAATATCAGCGCGTTTTGCCCCCTTCCTTCCCTCTCGCAATCTCCCCATTGGCAAAAGATAATCCGCATAAAACGGTTTCTCAAAATCGGTAAGCAAAATATTCAAATGCGGATTAACGCTGCGATGTTGATAAGCATCGTCAAGTAATATTAAAGAAGTATCCGGGTACTCCTGAAGAATATTGGGAATGGCGAAAGCCCTATCCTCGCCCACAACCACTTTTACTTCTTTATTGAAATTTCGATAAAACTGAAATGGTTCATCACCTAGCGTAGATGCATTGTCACCCGAAGTGGCAAATCGAAGACCTCTTGTTCGTCTTCCATACCCACGACTTAAAATAGCAATGGCATGTTCCTTTTTAAGTAGTCTGACCAGATATTCTATGGTCGGAGTTTTACCCGAACCACCAATATTCAGATTGCCCACATTCACCACAGGCACCTCAAATTGAAAAGACCTTCTATGTCCTATAGAGTAAAGATGATTTCGAATCCCGGTAGCAATTCTGAAAATCACCGCAAAAGGAAACAACAGTACGCTTAGTACACTCATCTCGATGGAGCCATATATCTTCGTATTTTTGTCAAAACTAAGCATTCGATGGAAACCATAAAGATAAAAGACGTTACTTCTCATCTTGAAGGATTGGCCCCTGTCACCTATCAGGAGAGCTATGACAACAGCGGACTGATAACGGGTAGCCCCGAATGGGAGGTAAAGGGAGTATTGGTTACACTGGATTGTATTGAAATAGTTGTTGAAGAAGCAATTCGGCAAAAATGCAACCTTATTATTGCTCACCATCCCATTATTTTCAAGGGGCTCAAGCGACTTACCGGTAAAAATTATGTAGAACGAACCATCATTAAAGCCATTAAGAACGACATCGCCATCTATGCTATTCATACCAATTTGGACAACGTAATGACTGGAGTCAATTATAAAATTGCTGAAAAGATTGGCCTTTCCGACCTAAAAGTACTTGCCCCGAAGCCTCATACACTGAGTAAATTAGTTACTTTTATACCAAAGGATGCCGTGCAGTCTGTATTGGATGCATTGCATAATGCCGGAGCTGGAAACATTGGTAACTACAAGAATTGCAGCTTTAAAATTACTGGTACAGGTACTTTTCAACCTACAGTCAAAGCGAACCCCCATATAGGAAAAGCAGGTAAATTGGAGCAAGTCGAGGAAACCCGGGTGGAACTGATATTTCCCTCTGTACTTGAGAACAAAATAATCTCTGCGTTAAAAAAGTCACATCCTTATGAGGAAGTCGCCTATTACCTTACCCCACTGAACAATAATAATCAGGAAGTAGGCTCCGGTATAATCGGAACCTTAGAAGTTCCAATTGAACCAAAGGCTTTTTTGGAACGTTTAAAAATTGTAATGAATACCGCCTGCATAAGGTACACAGCACCCCTTGATAAGCCCATTAAAAAAGTGGCGATTTGTGGAGGAGCAGGCAGTTTCCTTCTCCCGATTGCCAAAACACAAGGTGCGGATGTCTTCGTTTCAGCCGATTTCAAATATCATGAATTCTTTGATGCCGAGGGGCAAATACTCATTGCAGACATAGGACATTACGAAAGCGAACAATTTACTAAAGATCTCCTTAAGGAGGTTTTGGAAGAAAAATTTACTAGTTTTGCAGTCTATTTTTCGAAATCGGTCACAAATCCAATAAGTTATCTCTGTAAGTAATGGAAAATCAAACAGTTGCCCAAAAACTCGAAGCCCTTGTAAAACTCCAAGCCATAGATACAAAAATTGATCAACTTAAGAAATTAAGGGGTGACCTTCCTGACGAAGTACAGGATTTGGAGGACGAAGTGGAGGGCTATAAGACAAGAATGGGGCGTTTTGAAGCCGACCTGGAAGATTTAAATGAATCCATAAAAAAGAACAAAGAAGGGATAAAAGAGGCCGAAAAACTGGTAAAAAAATACAACGAACAACAGAAAAACGTTAAGAATAACCGCGAATACGATGCCATCACAAAAGAAGTAGAACTTCAGGAACTAGAAGCCCAAATCTGTGAAAAGCGCATCCACGAAGCGAAAGATAAGATTGAATTAAAAAAGCAGGAAATTGCTGAAATTGAGACACTTATCAATGAACGCAAAGAAGACTTAGCCAATAAGAAAAAAGAATTGGACGAAATTCTGAACGAAAGTCAAGAAGAAGAAGCCAGCCTCTTGGGCGATCGTGAAAAAGCTTCAAAAAAGATTGAAGAAAAATTGTTAAAATACTATGAGCGCCTGCGTACCAGCTTGTCCAACGGGCTTGCAGTGGTGAGTGTTGTGCGCGGAGCCGCAGAAGGGTGTAACATTATCATCCCACCACAAAAAATAGCAGAAATTCGAGAAAAGAAAAAAATCGTAATAGATGAACATTCCGGCCGTATTCTTGCTGACGTAGATATGCAATCGATGGAAGAAGAAAAAAAGCCAAAGAAAAAAGCTGCGCCCAGAAAAAAGAAAGTTGGCTAATAGCAATACAATATCATCCCTAAAAGAGGCAGGCCCAATCGCCTGTCTTTTTTTGTTATTATGCACCCCTTCATTTGCCAGTAATCCCATCTGGAAATTTGAGCCTCAACTTCAAAAAGCATATCAGGCTGTGCTCAATCTAGAAACAGACAAAGCCTATGCAGAACTTGCTGCTATGGATACTAAGGTTAATCCATTTCATAAAATGTACGTGGAGAGCTTTTGTGAAACACTGGATGTGCTTATTTCAGAAGATGAAATTAAATTTCAAAAGGTTGAAGCACACTTTAAGGCACGGTTCAAGTATCTGGATGCACAAAAGGAATCTGCTGAAACCCTTTTCCTCAAAGCAGAACTCAATTTGCAGCGCGGGTTCAATTATCTGAATCTCGGCCAGGATTTAAATGCGGTGTGGGCCATTCGTACTGCATACAACCAGACAGAAGAGTGCCTGGAAAAATATCCTGACTTTATTCCCATTAAGAAAACTAGCGGAGTAATTCAGGTAATGATTGGGTCTGTGCCAGATAAATACACTTGGTTTATGTCTTTACTGGGAATGAAAGGGTCTGTGGCCACGGGACAAGAACAACTTCAGGCACTCCGCAATTCACAATCGTCATTAAATACTGAAGCCACAATACTATACTTTACAATTAAAGGGCTTATCAATCAACAACACGAAGAGGCTACAAATGGAATTCTAAAAGCACTCGAGGATCAACCCTATAACAGACTGACACTCTTTCTTGGTGTGAATATGCTGATGAAGAACTCTCAAAGTGAGAAGGCTTTGCAATTGATCCGAACGTTGGACGAACATCCTCAGGGTCTGCCGATGTATTATATAGACTATTTAAGAGGAGAAATTTTATTACAAAAAGGAGAATACGCCAATGCAATCAATGCCTATAAGAAATTTATCACTCATTACAAGAGTGAAAATTTTAAAAAAGATTCCTACTACAAAATTGCTTTGTGCAATTGGCTACAAAATAAAAAGGAAGAGGCCTATAAGAATTTTGAAATAGCGAAGAAAACAGGTAAGGAAGTGGCTGAGCCTGATCGGTATGCCAGTTTTCAGTTGAAGGAAAATATTTTTCCAAATACTAAATTATTAAAAGCGCGGTTATACACAGATGGAGGCTATTATCAGGATGCACTCCTCACCCTTAAAACCATTGATGAGGTCGGTCTGAAGACGGCTAAAGAAAAAGTGGAGTTTAATTATCGCAAAGCACGGCTGGCCGATAAAATGGGAGATCAGTTTACTGCCAAACTTTACTACTCTCGAACAGTAACATTAACTGGCTCAAGCCCGTGGTATTTTGCCCCAAACGCAGCCTTACAGCTAGGATATATCGCTAAAACAAACAATGACATTCCTACAGCAAGAAAATATTTTGAACTTGCTCTGAGTTATAAAAATCACGCTTACAAAAACAGCATTGATAGTAAGGCAAAGTCTGCCCTAGATCGGCTCGAAGATTAATTTGTCTTTTTTTGTGCAGATGGGGTCACATTTGTTAAGTGGTTTACATCATTAAACAACTCCACCGAACACATTGATCCAGTATGATTTAAGATATAAAGACCCAAATTCTTGTGTTCAAAAATATCCATAGCTGATAGTGGATAATTAAGAAGTTGACACAAGAGTACCCGTATTGCACGGCCGTGCATACATATGAGTATAGTATGTTCATCATCTCTACTCAAAATTCTTTCAATTACCGGCCTTTGCCTTACCGCCACATCTTCAGGGCTTTCCCCTCCATCTATGCGCAATGAGATTCTATTTTTTTGCCATTCCATCAATAACCACCGGTAATAATTGTCTTCTTCGGCAGTAATTTTGGTTCCTTCTTTGTTACCCCAATTAATTTCATTCAGTCCGGCATAGCATTCATGAGCAATCCCCACTCCAATAAATGAAGAAACCGATTGCATACTCCTCATCAGGGTGGATGTGTAAATTCTATCAAATGGAATATGCTTATATGATGCATAGAATGAGCTGGCCTGCTCAATGCCCAGTTCATTAAGGGAGGAGTCTATTCCACTACCCTGCACTATTCCGTTGAGATTGAACTCCGTCTGTCCATGACGGATCAAGTATATTTTTTTACTGGTCAATTTTCATCTAATTTGGCACAAAAATACGAATTAGACCATTGGCAACACAATCAAAAAGCCCCTCATTTGCCTCCAGTGGAGTTACCATCGATCACTTAAACCAATTATCTCACAATACCATGTTGGAGCATTTGGGAATAGTATTTACCGATGTAGGGGAAGACTACATTTCTGCGACACTTCCTGTGGATAGGCGAACACTACAGCCTTTTGGATTGTTACATGGTGGAGCATCGGTTACACTTGCTGAAACTCTGGGAAGCGTAGCCGCCTCATTGTGTGTGGATCAAAGCAAACAATATTGTGTTGGGTTGGAAATCAATGCTAACCATGTTAAGAGTGCCAGAGAGGGCATTGTAACGGGAACAGTCCGTCCTATTCATATTGGCAAAAGAACCCAGGTGTGGGAGATTAGAATTGTAAATCCGCAAAATGAATTGATTTCAATCAGCAGAATTACAATGGCTGTGATTGATAAAAGTAATTAAGGAAATGGCTGAAGTCACTGATAAACTAAAAGTTCAACATGCCGAAAGGGAACTTATTGATGCTGTACTTTATGAGAACCTTACAGCGGGGAGCGCCATCGGATTATGGCAACTGCCCGGCAGTACTAAAAAAAACTTAATCATTTGCACTGAGAGCATACAGTTTCTTGACGAATTACCCTTAGAAGATTTAGGTACAGGTTTCGTTTTTGCTCCATTCGACAGCAAAAAGAAAAAAATATTTCTTAAAGCGAACAAGACCTATTCGATTGAGAATGGTGATGTAAATCCTAATATCTCTAGTGCTCATTTTAGTACAAAGGATGTAGAAAACACAAAAGGTCAAATTGATTTCTATCCTTCTGTCCTTCATGAAGAAAGGGATTCAATTCAAAATGAGTTTATCAATTTAGTGAAAGAGGCTATTTCTCAAATAGAAGAGGGGAATTTTGAAAAACTTGTGCCATCCCGTTGCAAGCAAATTGAATTGCCTGCAACCTTCGATTTGCTCGATACCTTTTATAAACTTTGCACAAAGTATCCCAATGCTTTTGTTTCCCTTGTGTCCACTCCTGAGGTGGGCACATGGATAGGTGCGTCTCCTGAGTTATTGGTTTCTGTTGATGGTCAAATGCGCTTTAAGACAGTAGCTGTAGCTGGTACTCAGGCACTTCATCCACAAACGAACCTCAAGCATTTAGCATGGACACAAAAAGAAATAGAAGAACAGGCATTGGTAAGTCGCTACATTATCAATTGTTTTAAAAGAATTCGTTTGCGGGAGTTCACAGAGCTTGGCCCAAAAACCTGGCAAGCGGGAAATCTCGTACACTTAAAAACAGAGTTTGAAGTAGACATGGTTGCCACCAATTATTCACAGTTGGGTTCTGTAATGCTAAAGCTTTTACATCCTACATCAGCTGTTTGCGGTATGCCAAGAGAAGAATCGATGGCTTTTCTAAAATCCAATGAATCCTTCGACAGGAGTTTTTATAGTGGATACCTTGGGCCTGTCAACTATGAAAATGAAACCTGGTTGTTTGTAAATCTTCGTTGCATGCAATGGTCTAATAACAAAGCTATCCTTTATGCCGGAGCCGGAGTCACTATTGATTCCGTTCCTGAAAAAGAATGGAAAGAAACAGAGTTGAAAATGAACACACTTCTTCAAGTTATCCAACCTTAAATACTTTAGTGCGCCTCCAACCCATTTATGATATTGCGGAAATTTGTGCTCAGCAGGGCATCAACGAAGCCGTATTATGTCCTGGCTCAAGGTGCGCACCGCTAACGAGCGCATTCGTTGCTCATCCAAAAATCAATACGCGTACGTTTAATGACGAACGAAGTGCTGCCTTTATTGCCAATGGAATAGCATTGGCCAAACAGCTTCCTGTAGTATTGGTTTGTACATCTGGATCTGCTGCATTTAATTTTGCGCCTGCAATAGCAGAGGCCTTTTATCAACACATTCCCATAGTTGTGCTCACAGCAGACAGGCCCAAAGAGTGGGTGGATCAACTGGATGGTCAAACTATACGCCAGGGAAATATTTATGGAAGCCATGTAAAAAAATTCTACGAGTTGCCCCAGGATTATGAACATACCGATACACGATGGTATATTAACAGGTGTGTTAATGAAGCCATTAACCTTTCCTATCAATTTCCAAGAGGGCCAGTTCATATAAATATTCCATTGCGTGAACCTTTGTACCCCGCACACGGTGAAACCATTCAATTCTCACCTGATGTTAGGATTATTGAGTCGTTGGAACGCACAACACAATTGCAATTAGACGGTCTGGATAAGCTTAGATCTACCTTTTACGCAACCAATAAAGTACTCATAGTTGCTGGCCAGCAATCTCATGATTCAATTTTTGCAATCGCACTTGACTCATTTTCTAAACAACACCACTTGCCCATAGTTGCTGATGTGATCTCCAATCTTCACTCCTTATCACATGGTGTTACTCATGCAGATGCAATGCTTGAACAATGTAAACCGGATAACAAAAAAGCATTGCAGCCGGAATTGCTGATTACTTTTGGTAAATCAGTCATTTCCAAAAACCTTAAAATCTTTTTAAGAAATTATAAACCTGCTATTCACTGGCATATCCAACCTGAAGGTGAAGTAGCTGACACATTCCAAAGTGTAACCGCAGTCCTTCCAGCTACTCCCCTATCATTTCTTCAGCAATTCTCTCAAGTGGTTCCTAAAAGCGGATTTGATGGACAAAAACGAGAAAATTACTACAGGCTATGGGAAGCAGAGGAGCATCGCACACAGCGTGCAACAAAAGCCTTTTTCTCCACACCCCAACTTAACGAATTCTCATTGGTCAACGAAATAATAAAAAATTCTCCTCAACCTTCTCACCTCCATCTATCCAACAGCATGCCTGTGAGGTATGCCAATTTTATTGGATTAGGCGATAAACAAAAAGAGACTGCTGTTTTTGCTAACAGAGGCACGAGTGGTATTGATGGCTGTACCAGCACAGCCGTTGGTCATTCTCTTGCTTGCGACACACCCACCATTCTGATTACAGGCGACATGGCTTTTTTCTATGACAGGAATGCCTTTTGGCATAATTATAAACTACCCAATTTGAGAATCGTTGTACTTAACAATCATGGAGGTGCTATTTTTGGTATGATTGATGGCCCTAATCAACTTCCGGAGTTTGATGAATACTTTATAACACATCAAAGATTATCTGCTCGTAGTGTAGCACTTGAATACGACTTCGATTATCTTAAATTGGACAGCCTGAAAAAGTTAAAAAACCTTATGAAGGATTTTTTTGATTTTGATGGGCGAACAAAAATCATTGAAATTGAGTCAACAGCAACTAACACGAGAATAATTTTAGACAATTTCAAAAAACAAATAAGGAGCAATTATGAAACTTAATTTTCAATGGAAACCCATAAAAGAGTACAAAGAAATTCTATTTCAACAATTCGAAGGAATCGCTCGCATAAGTATTAACCGACCCGAAGTTCACAATGCATTTACTCCACTTACCGTTCAGGAAATGATCGATGCGGTAATGATTTGCCGCGAAGATCCAGAAATCGGAGTAATCATATTAACCGGGGAAGGCGATAAAGCTTTCTGTAGCGGAGGGGATCAAAGTGTGCGCGGGCACGGTGGATATGTAGGTGGAGACAAAGTACCAAGACTTAATGTGCTCGACCTTCAAAAATTAATACGCTCTATTCCAAAGCCAGTAATTGCAGCTGTTGCAGGTTGGGCCATCGGTGGTGGTCATGTTCTTCACGTTGTGTGTGATCTAACTATTGCTGCCGAGAATGCAAAGTTTGGGCAAACTGGCCCTAAGGTAGGAAGTTTTGATGGTGGTTTTGGCGCTTCCTATTTGGCAAGAATAGTGGGACAAAAGAAGGCTAGAGAAATTTGGTACTTGTGTGATCAGTACGATGCGGCTGAGGCCCGGGATATGGGCTTAGTTAACAAAGTAGTTCCTTTGGAAAAACTAGAAGCGACCTACGTAGAGTGGGCTCGAAAAATTCTTAAGAAAAGTCCACTTGCCATCCGCATGCTCAAGTGTTCGTTCAATGCAGAGTTGGATGGTCAGGCAGGAATACAGGAATTGGCAGGTAATGCTACCCTGTTATATTACCTGAGTGATGAAGCCAAAGAGGGCAAGGATTCATTCCTGGAAAAAAGAGAACCCGACTTCTCCAAATTCCCCAAGTTTCCATAAGAGTATGCGCAGTTCGAATATTTTAATTAATAATAAACACTTTACTCATGACCAAATAATTAACCTTTCATTCGATTCTGCTTCAGCTTTTGAGCGCAGTACCCTCGCATTCTGCCATGATTGGTTGATTGGGAAAAAACAGTTTACACTACAAACCTCCGGCTCCACCGGAACCCCAAAGGAGATTTCTTTCTCGCGAGATCAAATGATGGCCAGTGCCAGGATGACACAAACTGCACTCGGTTTGAAGGAAGGTGACACTGCTCTGATTTGTCTTGACACAAAATATATTGCCGGGCAAATGATGTTGGTGAGAAGTTTTGTGGTTGGAATGAACATCATTGCCACAGAACCATCAGCCAATCCGTTCGTTGCGATTGAAGAAAATGACAAAATAGATTTTGCAGCGCTCGTTCCCTACCAGTTGCAAAACATAATTTCAAACAAACCTGAGCTATTGAATAAAATTCGAGTTGCCATAATTGGAGGAGCATCCATTGACTCAGTATTAAAAGAAAGATTACAAAAGCTAAAGTGCGCCATTTATGCTACTTATGGGATGACGGAAACGTTATCCCATATAGGCCTGATGAAATTAAATGGACCGAACCCAGATGACCATTTTACCGCTCTGCCCGGTGTAAAAATTGAAAAAGATGATCGAGGGTGTCTTATTATCCAAACGGTCTTTTTAAGTGAAGCCATAATCACCAACGACCTGGTGAATTTAAAAAAGCCCAATCATTTCAAATGGTTAGGGAGATGGGATAACATTATCAATACCGGGGGTATCAAAGTGATGCCAGAGAAAATAGAAAAGCAGTTGGAAGAAATATTTAGAACGTGCGGAATCGCCAGAAGATTTTTTGTAACCGGATTTCCAGATTCGAGCCTGGGTCAAAAGGTGTGTTTGCTAATAGAGTCCTCTCCATTCCATGAAGAGACAATACACCAGCTTCAATCTGAAATGAGGGTACGATTGTCTAAATATGAGATTCCAAAGGAGGTTAGATTTCTAGAAAGGTTTGAACAAACTGAGACGGGGAAGATTAACAGGCCAAAAACAATTAATCTATTCCCCGTCTAGTTCCAAAAACTGGAACAGACGGGGATAGAATCGCTAGGCTATTTCTTTTTGCTCTTTAGATCAAGGATTTCCTTTTGCAGGTCCAGCACCACCCCTGCCAGATTTTCAATAGACATATCTTTTTGAGACTCTACATCAGGAAATTGGACACTGATATAAGCCTTGGCAGACCATGCCTCCAATACCTCTTCTCCATCAATTTGAAAAGGCGTGTATTGACGATTGTCGGAGACTAAAAAAAGTTTTCCGTTTTCGTCCAGGTAATTAAATACCCTTTTGTAGACAATTCCTTCCCGACTGGTGACGAGAATATAGGTCTTTCCATTTTTAATGTCACTCAGGTTTTCCACATACTCACCCACTATGATAGTGCCTGGTAAAATGGGCAACATGGAATCTCCGCTTATTTCAAAAGCACGGTAGGTGCCTGTACTTAAATTGGGCAGATTGAACTTAGGCAATTCCTTTACATAATCCGTATCGGCATAGCCATTCATATAACCTGCTGCGGCCTTTTGTTGTACCAATTCAATGTTGTCCCGTTTATTTGCATCTATTGAAACCACCAGCACTTCTTTGCCTCTTGTAAAGTCTTTCTTCTCATACACAGGCGCATCCGACTTATTCAAATCAATGCTAATAAGGGCATCCACCTGTAGGCCTGCCATGCTTGCCATCTTGTGTAATAACTCCAATCGTGGCTCTGCCCTTCCCTCTTCATAGGCACCTACTAAAGACCTCTTAATGCCTAGCTGCTGACCAAATTGGTCTTGTGTAAGCTTAAGTTGCTTGCGAATGAATCTTATGTTCTCGTTTATTGCAGGCATTGACTTATCGTTTATAGATTAAAATCTTACCTGAGTTAGTTTCTTTCTTGCCAAATGAAAACAGATTTCTTTGGTAGTACAAATCGGATGTTTGCATTGCATAGACATGACGATTGATTTTATTGATGATATCATTCACTGAGGTCTTTGCCTCAGCAAGCATATATCCATAACATTCCTGTGCCAGCCCAACCGTTGAAAAACTAACCTGGAATTTTCCAGATTTCAGTCTTTTGCTTGAAAGTCTAAGTTTTGAATCCATAATCAACTAATAATTTTAGCTAATTAATAGCTATTAAGACACAAAAGCAAGTTTTAGCTAAAATATTTAGTTAAAATTTAATAAACCCCAATTATCTGACCCGGTATAGCTCAAATTCCCCTTTTTTACCAAAAGGGGCGAATTAATATTGTCTTCGTAGATTTTGCCAGTTCCCAACCCTTGCGGCAATCCGTTGTTATATTCAGCCGTGAACTGAGCAATTGCATTGAGGCCGATATTGGATTCTAAAGCGGATGTCATCCACCAGCCTATATTCATCTTTTCAGCAATTGAAATCCACTGTTGGCAGCCAGTAAGTCCCCCATGAAGAGTGGGTTTAAGAATAATAAACTGAGGCTTGATTTTATCCAACAAGGCAGTCCTTTCCTCTTCATTCCCTACCCCAATGAGCTCTTCGTCAAGAGCAATAGATATAGGCGAATCTTTACATATGTCGACCATTTGATCAAGACCCGGCTTTATGGGTTGTTCTATAGAATGAATATCAAATTTGGCCAGCTCGTGAAGTTTGTACATCACCTCCTCTTCCTTGAAAGCTCCATTGGCATCCAATCGCAGGGTAAGGTTCATTTTAAAGTATTTCCTCCTGATGTATTGTAAAATATCGCACTCTTTTTCAAAATCAAGTCCACCTACTTTTAGTTTCAGACAATCGAACCCCTCCCGAATCTTGATTTCAATTTGTTGTAACATCTGATCCATCCCACTCATCCAAATCAATCCATTAATAGGGATGGGCTTTCCATCAACAAAAGAATTCTTAAAAATAACCCTCTTACCACCATTTCTCAGATCCAGCAAAGCCATCTCAAAAGCAAATAAGATAGAAGGAAATTGAAGTAGCTCAGGAATCTTCTCAATAATGGTTTTACTTATTAGCGAAATGTCACCTTTATGTATATCGAGTTTTTCGATGTTGAATTGTTTAATCAGGTGAGTCAAATTCAACTCAAAGTTCTCATTCCACTCTTTGCTTAATCCAGGCAATGGAGCAGCCTCACCCAATCCGAAAATTTCGTTATTGCTTTCGTCTTGTATTCTTATAAACCAGGAATCCCTCTCTCTCATCACGCCTCTTGAAGTTTTGGCCCTAAAGCCAAAATGAAAGGTGTTTTTTACAAAGGAAGCGTTTAAAGACATGCTGCTAATATGGGCCCTCGGAAATACAATTACAACACTAACTTTACATCTCTATTTTTTCTATGCAAAAGAAAATAAAAAGCAGTGACTATACTTACCCCTTGCCTGAGGATAGGATTGCCATCCATCCGCTAAAGCAAAGGGACCATGCAAAACTGCTGTTTTACCAGAATGGTAAAATTTCACATCAACATTTTTACGATCTACCCGATCTTCTGTCTGCCAATTCCACCTTATTTTTCAATGATACCAGGGTAATCCCAGCCAGGATACTTTTTCGCAAAGAAACCGGTGCCCAGATTGAAGTATTTCTTCTCCAACCGTTGGACGGAGATACGCCAGTGCAATTGGCAATGCAATCACGACAAAAGGCACAATGGCTTTGTACCATCGGCAACCTGAAAAAATGGAAAGAAGGGAATATGCTCCAACTTAGCAAAGAAGGGATTACCCTTAAGGTTACATTATCAGATGAAAAATCAGGTCAGGTAGAGTTTAATTGGCAACCATCAGACTTGAGTTTTGCAGAGGTAGTCAATCATTTTGGTAACACTCCCCTGCCGCCATATCTACACAGAGAAGCAAACGAAAACGATAAAAACAGGTACCAAACTGTGTACTCACATTTTGAAGGAGCTGTGGCAGCGCCCACTGCCGGACTCCACTTTACTGATGATATTCTCCAAAAAATTAAAGCCAAAGGTATCAACATTGATTTTTTAACATTGCATGTAAGTGCAGGAACATTTCAGCCTATCAAAACTGAAAATGCCATGGATCACAACATGCATTCAGAGCAAATTATTGTGACCCGCAAGAATCTGGAGACATTACTACTGCCCAACCGAAAAATAATTGCCGTGGGCACCACCTCTGTGCGCACCCTGGAAAGCCTCTACTGGTATGGAGCAAAGCTCATCCAAAGTGGGCCCCAACCTTTTCATATCCATCAAAATGACCCGTATAACGAAAATTCAGGCACTCTTCCTCCCCGCGAAGCTGCTTTCGAAGAGGTTTTGAAAAACATGGGGTCACAAAACCACCTGGTGGGCCGTACCTCCATTTTTATGGTGCCAGGCTATCAATTCAGGGTTTGTGAGCGACTAATAACAAATTTTCACCAGCCTGGTTCTACTCTTATGTTGTTGGTTGCAGCATTTGTGGGGGATCAATGGAAACATATATATAAAGAAGCTCTCCAAACAGATTATCGCTTTCTCAGCTATGGGGATAGCTCTCTTCTTATACCTGTAAAATAAACAGGTGACTTTGGTGTATTTTGTAAACTAAGGATATACCTTACTCCATTAATAGGAAGACTTTATTTATTTATTCTAAGTCATTAATAACCAGATGGTAATAGAATCAAAAATCTGATACTTATCCAATAGGATATCTCGAAGAATCTTATGAAATTCAAGGTTTGAAAAGTTGAGTGGATCAAATATACCCAGAACTATGAAGGCACGGTTGCTGAAAATGCTGGATGTGGAACCTGAAGAATCCGGCAGGGTGTTTTTACTCCTTGCCATAAGTTTCTGTATGGGTCTATTTTTAGCAACAGTAACAGTAGCCTCACAAACCTTATTTCTTAATCTATACGATGAACAAACAGACCTTCCAAAAGCACTTATGTTTTCCGGGGTGTTTTCAATAGTTGCCACAGGTATTTATAATTTCTTTCAGGGCCGGGTCAGGTTCACACATTTAGCCATCGGAAGTCTATGTGTCATTATTGGCCTTACTGCCTTCATCGAATACGGAGATAGATGGATTGAGGATGAGAATCTACTCTACTACTTCGGATTTACATTAATTTTACCTTTTACCTTCCTGGTCCTACTCATTTTCTGGGGTACATTTAATCGTCTCTTTAACCTGAGGCAGGTTAAAAGAGTAATTGGTAGTGTGGACGTAGGAATGGACATAGCCGCTATTCTCGCCTTCTTTACAATACCCGTTCTCCTCAATTTTGGTGTGGAACCCGAATCGCTTTTTACAATCGGGTTGTTTAGCATTGTCACCTATCTCGTGCTCTACATTATTCTTACCAATAACTATTTAAAAAAGGATACCGATACAGCAATAAAAGAATCAGAAAATATAAAACTTACTGCCAGGCAGTTCCTTGGAAACAAATACATCATGGCGATGTCTTTGTTTATAGTAGTATCTATGATCGCCATGCAGTTCGTTGATTATTCTTTCTTCAACGTAACCACCAATCAATTCAATGATAAGGACCTGCCCTACTTCCTTAGCTACTTTGAAGCAACCATTGTAGTGTTCAGTTTTTTATTTACCACCTTCGTTACCGACAAGATCAACAAAGAGTATGGATTACGGATTTCACTCCTGATCAATCCATTACTGCTTCTCATATTTACAGGAGGTGCATTTGCTTTAGGTGCATTTTTCGGTTTTGACCACTCTGTAGGCAATACTGTTATCTTCTTCTTTATTATGATTGCCATGAGTAAGCTCTTTATCAACTCGATGCAAGATGCAATTGATGAGCCTACTTTCAAGTACTATTATGTGCCCATGGAAAGGTCCATTAAAATAGATGCCCAAACCAAAATTGAGGGTATTGTGATGGGAATTGGAAGTACCATGGCAGGAGGTCTTATTGTGCTAATTAACTCATTCGAGATCACCAATCTATTGTCAATTACGCTATTTACCATCCCTGTCTTAGTGGTGTGGTACTGGGTGACAAATCGTATGCACAAAGGCTATCGAGAGACCCTTCAAAGTTCGTTGATCAAGAGTAAATCCGAAACTGAGAAAAACATAGTAAAGGAATACACAATGGACAGTGTCCTTACGAGTGAGGTAAATGGTAACATAGAGGAAAAAGTAATATATGGTTTAAAGCTGATGGAAAAGCTTGAGCCTGCTTTATTCGAGACTTCAATCATCCGGTTGGTGGATAGCGACTTAAAAAGGGTTAGAGAATTTGCTAAAGATAAAATATCTGAATTGGGAATCGGTCAGGATATTGGTAACGAAATAAAAGGGCTTGCCAAACAAGCAGCCGGTGACGCAGAAGACAGCGACTTGCTATCTATCTCTGTGGAACGCCTGATGAAACTAAGTAAATCAGTAAAACAATCGGACAGAATGCTGGCGGCAAAGCTGCTGCGCAAAATGGTAAGTCAAAAAACGATCTTTATTTTATTAGAACTTTTACGCGATGGTGACCCTAAAGTGAGAGAGGAGGCATTGTTAACCGCCCGTAAGGTAAGAAGGCCAGAGACATGGAACGTATTAATCGATTTACTCTCCTCTCCTTCTTACGCCCACCAGGCAGCTTCTGCACTAAAAGAAGCAGGTGAACCTGTACTGGAAACACTGGAGTCCGCATTTCACAAGGCAGGACAACGTGACCTGGTGATGCTAAAGATTGTACAAATAATTGGCTATATCGGTGGGTCAAAAGGTATTGCCATGCTATGGGCAAAGGCGGATTATCCGGACAAGAGAATTGTAAAACAGATTCTCTACTCCCTACGCTATATGACTTATCAAGCGGAAGGACGAGAAGCCACCATCGTTAAGGATTTGCTTGATGTTGAGATGAGCAAAACATTGTGGAACCTTGCAGCACTGGAAGAACTGCCGGAAGAAAATCATTTCATATTTCTAAGAGACGCATTAAAAGAAGAGATAAGGGACAACTATGATCAGATTACGCTGCTCTTATCCCTTATTTATGATCCCAATTCGGTACAATTAGTAAAAGAAAATATTGAATCAGATTCAGCCGATGGCACCACTTATGCCCTGGAGCTACTGGATCTCTTTGTAGACCCTGACCTGAAGCCAAAACTCATCCCTCTTTTAGACGATGACACTACCCACGAAAAATTAGAAAAACTTCAAACCTATTTTCCCAGAGAAAGTTATAATCCGGTTCAGGTGATCAACTATATCCTCAATCGTGATTTCAATTTCAATAATCGATGGACAAAACTATGTGCGGTGCATGCCACAGCCTATGTACAGGACTTTAGAATAAGTCGGGGTTTGATCGCACAGATGTTCAATAAGGACAAACTACTACAGGAAACGGCTGCATGGGTAATCTACAACAAGGACAAGGCCATGTATGAAACCATTGCAGAGCGGCTGCCCTTCAAAGACAAAAAATTCCTCGATTCATCCATAGAAAACAATCAATTATTAGATGGACTGGAGGATGGATTCTTTTTGGGCATTGAGATGGTCATGTTTATTAAAGAGCTTAAAATCTTCCAAGGCATTGAAGGCAATATGCTAAGTGATTTAGCAGATAAGATTGCACCTATTACACTAAACTCTGGGGACAAAATTGTATTTGAAGAAAATGAACCGAGTCCAATTTTGATAGTGGCACATGGGGGGATTATCCTACAGGAGGAAAATGGGAAAAAAATACCTATGTCGCGCGGATCTGCTTTCGGTGACCTGTTTCAAAATGGTCCTCTTCCAATAGTCAAAGAAGCTACAGCTTCCGAATACAGTGTAGTTTTCAGGATTAGTATAGCCGATTTCTATTTTGTGCTTGCTAATCACCATGAACTGGTACAAAAACTTATAAAAAACAGTACAAAAAAAGAATTACAGTATACACAGATATAAATTAAAATAATACGTCTCCAATGGCTTTAGATATTGATGTAATCATCGCATTTGCAGAAAAGGACAATGAATCTTCATCCAACAAAGAATTGGGTTGGGTGACACAATTTAAAAAATTCCTCGAACTAATGCTCTTCCAGGTATTGGGTCAAAAACCCAACATTGTGCTTAAAGAAGAGTTTGATTCTATGACTGCCTCCACAATGGACAATGCAGCTGTTTTGGTTGCAGTTTTGTCCAAAGAATTTATTGAGTCGGGCAGATGCCTCGATACGGTAGAAGCATTTTATAAAGCCACCAGCGATACTCAGATCAATAGAGTTTTCAAAGTATTGAAAACGCCACTATCAAACACCGAACAGCCCCCACGATTGAGAGACCTGATTGGGTATGACATGTACCAATTGGATGCAGAAACAGGACTCATGAAAGAATATGCGGACTTTTTCAGCGAGGAAGCAGAAAGACAATATTGGATGAAGATGGTTGACCTGGCCTATGATATCCACGAAGCCCTAATCTTCCTTAAGGAAGGTGAAACAAATGCTGAGGTTAAGAATATTTTCAAAAGAAAAACCATTTATTTGGCAGAGACCGGGCACGATTTGTCCGTACAGAGAAATATTATCAAACGAGAGCTTCAGCGTCACGGATATATTGTACTCCCAAAGAAAACTTTACCGTCTCAGTTTTCGGAACTGGAAACAATGGTAAAAAAAGACCTTGAAAATTGTAGTCTTTCAATTCATTTAGTAGGCAGTGCCTATGGTGAAATCCCTGATGGTGCCAGTCAATCCGTTGTAGATATTCAAAACCAATTGGCGGCAGAGCAAAGCCTGGCAAAGAAAAACAAAAATGAAGATTTCACCCGCCTGATCTGGATTTCGCCCAATCTTAAAAACGCAAGCGATCGTCAAAAATCATTTATTGACACCATCAAGCGTGATGTAGATGCGCAGGAAGGAGCCGAAATTCTTCAAAATCCATTGGAAGATTTTAAAAATATCATGCGTGAGGAATTATTAGAATCACACGAACGTGTTACACAGGATGAAGGTCGTGGTAAGTCAATCTATTTGGTACACGACCGCGTTGATGAGCAAGCGGTTAAACCCTATCGTGAAGCCATAAAGAAGAACGGGTTTAAGGTGGTGGAACCTGTGTTTGAAGGAGATCTATTGGCTGTAAGAAAAAATCACATTGACAATTTACGCACCCTCGATGGTGCCATCATTTTTAAAGACAAGGTAAACGATCAATGGGTGCGCATGAAAGTGCTTGACCTGTTGAAAGCTCCAGGATTTGGTCGCAAAAAACCAATATTAGGTAAAGCCATTATCTCATCGAACGAGTCTCCAGCAAATTTGGAAGCATTCAAACGTCAAAACATGACTTTGATATCTGGTGATCAAAACAAGACTTTGGAATCCTTAAAATCATTTTTGTCAGACATTAAATCATAAATCATCATGAGCCAGACAGTTGACGAAAAGCAAGGAGTAAAAACAGGTTCGGCTAATCCATTTCCCGGTCTTCGCCCCTTCAAGATTGAAGAGAGTCATCTTTTCTTTGGACGGGAAGGCCAAAGTGATGAAGTTCTCCTTAAGCTTTCCAAGAATCGCTTCGTGGGTGTAATTGGTCCCTCAGGAAGTGGTAAATCTTCTTTTGTGTATTGTGGTGTGTTGCCCATACTGTATGGCGGTTTTCTTACGGACGTAAGTCCCAACTGGGAGGTAGTGGTAACACGCCCAGGTGCGGGTCCCATTGATAACCTGGCAGAGGCACTTTTAAAATCTTCTGATGATTATGCCAATGCAAACATTGAAGATCAAAAAATAAAACGAACTATTGTATCAACCCTACTAAGGAGTAGCTCGCTGGGTTTGGTAGAGGCTGTACAGCAATCAAGAAGATCCTCAGACACCAATTACCTTATTCTGGTTGACCAGTTTGAAGAACTTTTCCGGTTCAAAGACAGCACCGACCCCGGATCGGTAGACGAAACACTTGCCTTTGTAAACTTACTTATGGAGGCCGTCAACTATGAGGACTCTCCTATTTATGTAGGTATTACCATGCGCTCCGACTTTATCGGAGATTGCGCACAATTTCCTGAACTGACAAGAAAACTAAACGATAGCCACTATCTGATTCCACAAATGACACGCGATCAAAAGCGCAGAGCTGTGGAAGGACCGGTGGCAGTGGGTGGCGCTCACATATCGCCACGATTGGTACAGCAGTTATTGAACGACCTGGGTGATAATCCAGATCAACTTCCAATTCTTCAGCATGCGCTTATGCGTACGTGGTCTTATTGGGCCAATTATAAAGACTATGATAATGAGCCGGTAGACTTAAAACACTATGAGGCTATTGGCACCATGTCGGAGGCGTTGTCACAGCACGCCAATGAAGCTTATGAAGAGTTGGATGAAGAGCAGAAACGCATTTGTGAAATTCTCTTTAAAGCCATCACAGAAAAACGAGGGGAAAATTTTGGTATCAGGAGACCCACAAGACTTAATGAAATAGCTGCCATAGCTGATGTTTCTGAAAATGACGTGGCAGAAGTTATTGAAAAATTTCGTGAGCCAGGTAGGTCATTACTAACACCTGCGCATGGCATGGAGTTGGGGTCAAAATCCATGATTGATATTTCGCATGAGAGTTTAATGCGGATATGGATACGATTGAAAAACTGGGTGGATGATGAAGCAGAGGCTGTGCAAATGTATTTGCGTTTGGCAGAAGCTGCCGCCATGTATCAGGTAGGTAAGGCAGGTCTATGGAGGCCACCCGATTTGCAACTGGCACTCAACTGGCAAGCCAAGCACAAGCCCACCTTGGTTTGGGGGCAACGGTACCATCCCGCTTTCGAGCGCACCATGGTCTTTCTTGAATATTCCAGAAAAGAGTTCGAGACGGAGCAACGCATTAAAGAACTGGAACAGAAGCGCAAATTACAGCGAGCACGCGTTACAGCCATCGTTTTTGGCTCATTGATGGTAGTGGCGTTGATGTTTCTAGTTTACGCGATTTATCAGCAAACAGAAGCGAAGAGGCAAGAAGCGCTAGCGGTTGCAAACGCAGCAGCTGCCACCGCAGCCCAGAAAGATGCAGAAGCACAAAGAGAGGAAGCCATTAAGCAAAAGGAAGCCGCGGAAGATGCCACCAAGGCAGCAATCGCTGCAAGGGAAGCAGAAGCAGAACAACGGGCTGCGGCAGAACGGAGAAGACTTCAAGCTGAAGCAGCCGAAAAAGAAGCGCAAAGACAAAAGGCCAAAGCAATAGAAAACGAACAATTGGCCAAGGATAAAGAACAACAAGCCAGGATTGCAGAAGCGGAAGCTAAACGACAAGAAGAAGAAGCAAGGCGAAGGCGGTACCTTTCTATTGCCAAATCCATGGCCATTAAATCCATGGATTTGAGTAATGATCCTGAACAGGAGGCCTTAATAGCACAACAAGCTTTTAATTTTAATTCTACCTATGGTGGGTATGAATTTGACAATGATATCTATCGCGGGTTGTATTACGGGTTAAATAATCAGCCGGAACCCCATCCACTTACCAAAAGCCTCGAGGGTCATACCAATGGAGCAGCCCGTGCTTTGGTTTCAAGACCAAATATTGCACAGATCTACTCCGGTGGAAGTGATGGCAAAATTATCGAGTGGGCTTACTCTGATGAAAGCTGGAAAGCGAGGGTAATTGTTCCCGACCGCACCAAAACCAGTGGATACCAGGTGTATACCATGGATATCAGCCCAGACGGAAACTGGCTGCTGGCCGGTGGGCTGTACTTTGCGGATGCCAACAACAATTATGTAGAGTTGTATGACCTAAGGAATCCAGAGTCCAAACCAAAAATCATTGGTGGTTTTAAGCAGGCTGTGGCAAACATTACATTTACTCCGGATGGAAAGGGCTTCTTTGCACGTGACAATGCCGGGTTCAGCATCAAGTTTTCAGATTTGCAAACCGTAAAGGAAGTAATTACCTCCAAAGAAAAGATTGCAGATATAGGACTGAGTCCGGATGGCAGAAAAATAGCCGGGGTAGGTGATGCCGGCAATCTATATGTATGGGATATTCAAAACAATTATCAGGTAGTCTCCTATAAAATGCCTGACACCCGATTAACTGCGGTTGCCTTTAGTCCTGATGGTGCGCAACTCATTGTGGGCAACGAAAGAGGCCGAGTTTGGATCACTGTCAACGGATTGGTCACCCGAGAGTTAACAGGTCACACATCTGCTATTGAAGAGATCAAGTATAACCATGCAGGCAATTTTATGGCCACCGCAAGTAAAGATTATTCCATTCGGTTGTGGAATATGCGGCAGTTGAATCAGGCCCCAACGCTATTGAGCGAACACGATTGGGTGTGGAGCGTAGCATTCTCCCCTGATGACGAACAGTTGATGGCAGGTATACACAGCGTGCAGGAAACAGTGGTAGGTAAAGTAGACCAAACCATACATGCATACCCTACCAAAATAAAGACCATATCTGGCCTCCTTTGTGGGTATACCAAACGAAATATGAGTAGGGAAGAATGGGATTCCTATGTAGGAGAGGACTTATCCTATGAAAAAACTTGTCCCAATTTACCCGAGAACGATAAATGATGTTATGAAGAGAATTCTATTTGGTTTTGGTCTTTCTATTTGTTGTTTAGTGAGTGGATATGCACAGACCTCGTCCTGTGCGCAGACCTTGAGGCTGGCGAGATCTACTTATGAACTCGGGAGATTGCATGAGATACCTGCACTTATTGACGGTTGTTTAAAAAACGGGTTTACGGTACAAGAAAAAGTGGAAGCCTTAAAGCTATTAACTCAAACCTATATCTATTTAGAAGAACCTGAAAAGGCTGAGGAGTCGATGTTGCTTTTACTTCAAACCGATAATTATTTCGAAATTAATGAAGCGATAGACCCTGCTGAGCTTGTAGCGTTGTATCGCACTTTCAGAACAGATCCCATCTACAGAATTGGATTAAAGGGAGGCGCGATTGGCGCTCAACCCAACGTGGTTAGTTCGGATTTTGCCAATGAGGGAACAGGTAAGTATAAATATAATGTATCATTTATTGCTGGTGTTGCCGCAGAGATTCCGTTCACAAAAAGAATTACGCTGAACCCGGAATTAACCATTCAACAGAAGGCCTTTACAAATACAAATTCATTAGCTACAAGTGATGGAAATTTTATGTTGACTGCAAAACAAACGCTTACTTACATCTCATTACCACTTGCTGTTCAATATCGTATTTTTGAAAAGAACACAAAATTAAATCCTTATGCATTAGGAGGTGTATCCGTTGACTATCTAATAAGTGGAAATCTGGCCGCTGAACGCAACAGAACAGGCTTTGCTCCCATTGAAAAAAAGACCTTCTCCATTACACCAGACCTAAAAAAATTAAATATTAACATCATCGCTGGAGCGGGTATAAAATATCGAATGGCGGGTGGTTACGGTATAGCTGAAATCAGGTATAACTATGGGCTCTTTAATGCCAACACAAAATCTTCAACTTACTCCAACCAGGAACTCGTATTCAATTACCAGGCAGTGAATGGAATCTTCAAGCTTAATTCCTTGTCTTTTACATTAGGATATGTGCACAATATTTTCAGTCCCAAAAAATTAACTGTGAAGTAAATGCGGTGTAGATTATTTTGTTTCTTGATATCTTTTTCACTGGTGTTTTTTAGTTGTAGTAAGTTAGAAGATGCTTTGCCTACAAGCCGAAATACATTTATTCATTTCTATGAAAGAGCCTCTAATTATAGTGGTGCTGTCGCAGAGCCATTGACAGACGGGTTTATTATTGTGGGGAATCTTAATAAATCCCTTGAGTTTAGTTCTATTATAACAAGGACTGATTTAGTTGGTAAAGTAGTTTGGGAGACAGAAATTCCAAACTCAACAATGAGATCAATTGAGGTTACATTAGGCGGTTACCTAATTTTGGGAGATAGCATAGAAGTAAATCCCCTTGCCGAACAAGTAACAGATATTGTCAAGGCCAAAGCCAGGATTATAAAAATGGATGCCTCCGGTAACATTGCAGGTGATTTTAGCTGGAATTCGTCAGTAACTAATGTTTATTTTCATGGTAATGCAATTACACTAGACGATGCAGGCAATGTTATTACGCTTGGAGAAATTGATGCCCCCAATAGCCCGACCCGATCATTTGTTTCGGCCCATGATCCAAATACATTAGAAATAATTTGGTCTCAAGTGTATGGATATGTCAATAGAGATTTTATAAACTCCAAGAGCGTTCATTTCACACCTACTCAAAAAATAATTTGGGCAAGTTCAGCCCTAGACGATCAGTCTAGCACCAAGCGAGCATACCTATCAGTTCCCTTCATTTCACCTAACTCTACTTTCGTAAATGGAGGACTATTTGGTCAAAATGATGATTTGTTTTACAGTGCAGAGGACATCCAACCTTCCGGAACTGGATTTGGAATCATTGGCACATTCTCAAATATCCAAAGTCAAAACCAAAATATTTATTTTGTTAGAACCGATCCATCAGGTAACATAATTTCTGGTAGTGAAAAGTTTTTTGATGGAATTTTGTCAGTTGATAACACATCCCTTGTGACCTCAACTGATTCCGAAACAGCAGATACCGGCAAGGCATTGGTTTCAACAAAAGATGGCGGTTATTTGCTCGCAGGAACTATGGCGACTACAACAAGACGAGGAAATGGGGGGATCGATATACTGCTAATTCGCCTTGATCCGTTTGGAAACATGCTCTGGAATAAAATAATTGGCGGTTCGGGCGATGATGTTCCAAATACAGTTCGCTTAACTCCTGATGATGGATTTTTGATTTGTGGGAGCTCTACTATTGGTGGCTTAAGTGCCGCCATGGTTATTAAAACAGATAAGGACGGAAACTTGGAAAACTAAGTTTTAGCCGAATCAATATTTTGCTTTGTCTATGAAACTATTTACAAACCCACTACTATTTTGTTTTGTTATTCTCAGTTTTTTTCAAACTGGGTTTAATAATTTTGAATTTACTGACATCGCTGTTGATGCCTGTACAGGTAACCCAGTTATTTCAAGTCCAACAGTTACTTCAATCACATCAACTGGCGCAACTTTAGGGGGAGATATAACTAATGCTGGTTCCGGAGGTAGTTGTAGCCTTTCAGAACGTGGAGTAGCATACTCTACCACTACAGGTGAACCTGCTACCCTCGCTCCCCCTGCAACTGTTGTAGTAACGGCAGGAACATCTACTGGTATATTCACACAAGCCGTATCGGGATTAACTGCTGCTACCCAATACTTTTACGTGGCATACGGTAAAAATAGTAATGGAAACTCCACTACAACTGAAAGTAGCTTTTATACGTTAGCCAATAGTCCTTCAGGGAATTATACGGGAACACTCTCCGCTACCGGATCAGCTACAAACCAGATTGATCTTACTTTTACCGATGTTACCAGTGTTCCTTTAACCTCAACAAGTGGATACATAGTACTTCGAAGACAAGGGAGTAATCCAACAACAGCAAGTTTAAATGATGGAGCCTCACCAACTTCGGCTACCTATTATCATGCCACCATTAGTAGTACCTCAGCCACAAGCTACAATGATATAACAGGATTAAGTGCAGGAACTGAGTACCGATATGCTTTGATCCCATTCAATTGGGACGGAGCCAACAATGGAACGTACAGTTATAATGTAACCGCTGGCTTTACCGTGACTTCCGGATTTACTTATTCGAATGAGCCTACAACAAACCCAACTCTCTCTGCCTCAGGATCAAGTTCTTCACAGATTGATCTAACCTATTCAAGTATTTCTGCAAGTGGATATGTAATTCTTAGAAAACAGGGTTCGGCTCCAAGTGCAGCAGGACTAGTTGACGGCTCTGCCCCCGGTGGCACTGATCTTTTAACTACTGTGGCCAACAATTCCAGCCCATTTAATAATACTACTGGACTAACTGCAGGTTTAGAGTATTTTTATACGCTGGTTCCCTTTAACTGGGATGGAGCTAATGCAGCCACGTACAATTATTATCTAACGAGCAACCCAACAACCAGTGCATTTACTTTTTCCACTGCTCCCTCCGCACAATATACAGGAAGCATTACAGCAAGTGGCTTTTCTTCCTCCCAGATTGACCTCTCTTTTTCCAGTATAACCACGGCCGGCATCACAAATGCAAGCGGCTACATTGTGCTAAGAAGGCAAGGATCTAATCCTACAACAGCTGGACTAAATGGCGGGGCAGCCCCGTCTTCTGCGACATATTATCTGACCACCATAAATAGTACTGCCGCGAATTCATATAGTGATATGGCATCACTAAGCGCGCAGACGGAATACAGATATGCGTTAATCCCCTTCAATTGGGATGGTGCAAATGATGAAACCTATAATTACAATACCACTGGTGGATTTACCGTGGGTACAGGATACACGTTTTCGCCAAAACCCGTTGCACATCCAGCCTCATTTACAGCGCTTGCCAGCAGTGCTACCCAAATTAATTTAATTTTTTCTGCAGCCAGTACGATTTTAAATGCGGACGGATACATTATCCTTAGACGCACCGATGGATCAAATCCCACAAACACTGGAGTAACCGATGGTGTCGCTCCAGGATCATTGCCACTTACTATTGGAACCACGCTGGTCACCACAATTACAAATTCTGCAACAACCACCTACAATAACAACAGCCTGACCGCAGGCACTCAGTACAACTATGCAATTATACCTTATAACTGGGATGGAAGTAATGCCCAAACCTACAATTACCTTACTGACCCAACTATTAAAACAGATTTTGATACTCCATCAAATGGGGTAAATATCACACAAGCAGCGACCACCTCAGTGTGTTCTGGAAGTCAGGTTACGTTAACCGATATCACAATTGCAGAGGTTGGTAAAAACGATTTTATTACAGGAGGAACCCTGCTTTATGAATTAAATGATCTCGCCTTCAGCTTTGTTCCATCTCAGGGGACAGTATCAACTAGTCCTATAATCGGCTCATCTACGGACATTACATCCATAAGCATGGTAGTTAACGCCTCCCGAATTACTATTACATTCGCTTTGGATGGTTCTAATGATAAAAAGGAGTCAATTATTTTAAGTGGGATAAAGATCACCTACGATGGTAGTGTGGCACCTAGTGCTCAAATTGTGCGTACAGGCGGAACTTCAACAATTAATGGGATTGGCTCCAGTGATTTAGGAACCATCAATTCTGGAAGCCCGGCCCCCGCCCCTATTGTTTCATTCTCCCCTACGGCTTACTGCCAGGGAGATGTAATCTCACCCGGGCCAAATGTTACCTCCAACAATACAGCTGTAAAATGGTACACAGATGCTGGCCTAACTAATGAAATCGTTGCACTTGCCGGTATCACTAACATAAATACTCCCATACTTTTATCTCAATTGGGATTTGTAACCACCGGAAGCGGTACCATAAACAGATATGTGACTCAACAGCCTGGAACCTGCAAGAGTGCGGGTACAATAGTAACGATTACTGTACAACCAAAACCAGTAGCAGATATCACAATAACTGGCGGTAGTTCTACTTTGTGTACGAACTATGTAAACGGATCGCCAAATTATGAAACTGTCCAGTTTACGGCTTCGCCCTCGGGTGCCGCAAACTATGATTTTAGAATTAACGGAGTTTCAACACAAAATGGAGCAAGTAGAATTCTCAATCGAAATGCAAATAATTTCACTACTGGAAATTCTGTAGATGTGATTATAACTGTAGCTGGCAGTTGCCCATCAACATCAAATTCAATTGGCATGACAAAAAATGTAGCTAGTTCTACTGCTGACTTCGTAGTTACTACACCACCGCCTAACACACCCAATACAATTTCTACTTTTTCAAATCAAGAGCCTCCGGTAAACCTTACAGGTAGTCCTGCTGGTGGAGTTTTTAGTGGACCTGGTATGGTTGGTAATGACTTCTATCCATCTGGTGTCCCTCTAGGCCAGCACACCATAACTTATACGGTAACCACTACTGGATGCACTGACGTTAAAACAAGAACTTTTGAGGTGTATGATGGAACAACATCAGTATTAGGGTTAGCTACCGACTATTGTAGCGCAGATGCCAATTTTACAATGGATGTAGCAAACAATAGCATTCCCGGTACTACCTTTCTTTATATTTTGCCATTGAGCAATTATTCAGTCAATTTACTACCCTTTGGATCTGTTAAAGCTGAAAACGGACTTCCCGGAGTGTATCAAGAGGTTACAGCAGCTAATGAAATTAACTGGTTCAAAGGTTTTGCAATTACCAGTTCTCCAATACATATAAGTCCTAGCCTTATAGCATCAACAGGTAACAAAATCGTAACATTCTACGCAGTCTATAAAGATAATGTAACCAGCGCTACAATTACCCGAACCCAGAATGTAAACTTTTATCAAACTCCACCCCAACCTTTAGCAAATTATTCAAGCGGATATTGTCTTGGGGGCCCAAGTATTTTGACAGAACAGGTTGTTGCAATAGGACAAACGGGTGCATTATTTAGATGGTATAATGATCCAGGACTTTCTAATGAACGTGTGTCCTTATCTGGAAATGGAGCTCCAACTTTACTTGAATTAGGAGTTTCCGATGCTTCTCCTGGAACGACACTAAGGTATGTTACACAAACCACTAATGGGTGTCAAAGTGCTCCAAGATTGGTTACCATAAATGTATATGCAAAGCCATCGGTGCCAACCACAGCGTCACCACCAGCCATTTGTTCCGGAGGTGACTTTGCAATTGTTAACGTAACCGGAACAGCTGTACAATGGTATACGATTTACCCTACCAATCCCATAAACCCTGCTAACCCATTGGCCGTTACGGCTACTACAGATCTAAGTGTACCTAGTACCAATTTTACTTCAAGTCCCGTTTCCTATGATAGGTTCGTCACTCAGACAATTAACGGATGTACAAGTAACCCCTTTACTGTAACATTTACCATTAATCCAATACCTTTGGAGCCCCCAGTTATTAATAACACTCCCTCTTTCTGTAAAGATCAGGATATTGATTCAAGTCCTCCGATTACTGTTACTTCAGGAACCAATATTAAATGGTATAGGGATAACACACCAACAGGCCCTATTAATCAAATTACTCCAATAGCAAATCAGTTTGCTGCCACTTCCATTGAATTAGGTCTTGATTCCTCAATACCTAGTACAACTAACTTCTACATTACCCAAACTGCCAATGGCTGCGAAAGTCCACCGAAAATAGTTACAGTTACAATCATTGATTTAGCAAGTGTAAGCATCTCCATCGAAGGTGGGCAAAGCCTAACTAGTGTCTGTAAAACAGGCATTGTAACAAAACTAAAGGCTATCCCAGGTGGTGGGGTTTGGAGTGGGCCAGCAGCAGCTGGTCTTATAAACATAGTTGCTGGAACAAATCCACCTGCTCCTGCAATTGGCACCCCCAGTACTGCGGAACTTGATCCGAGTAATAGTAATCTTTTGCCAGGTCAAAGTTATAATCTAACCTATACATCGAGTGGAGGCTGTTCAAACTCAGACACCAAATTGGTTACCATATTACCAAGCGTAAATCCTTCCCTTGTCATTGGTGATGCATGTGCAGGCACATTTGTGGATATTAACAATACTTCAGTCGTTGTTCCCGGTGGTGCTACCATTGACCAAATAGGGTATCAATTTGGAGATAATGGAAGTATCCCTCCGGGCTCAGGGGTAATTCCCAATGGCTCGGATGGTGGTAAAACTAAAGGTACTTATGACAATCCTCAACATCGCTACTCCAACATTGGGCTTTTCCCTATTACTTATACAATGACCACATCAGACGGTTGCGTTGTTGTAGGAAATCAAAACGTTCAAATAAGTGAGGTCCCACAAATTAATTTTAGCTGGAGAAACGCATGCTTGGGTGGTTCTATGGAGTTTATGGCTAATGTGACAAATGGAGTGGCAATCCCTGCTGGAAATTTCACCTGGGACTTTGCTAAAAATAGCCAACTGACATTTGGTGCCGCTGGTACAGGTAGCAGTCCCAATGTTAATTATGATATTACCGGAACTGATATCGTAGAACTAATAGTAAAATCAGCCGCCAACTGCAAAGACACTATTCAAAAGCAGGTATTTGTAGTCCCTGTAGCTGTTCCAATAACTACGAATACACCTTACTCTGAGGATTTTAATTCAGGAAACGGTGGATGGAGTAGTGGTGGTAGCAATTCTTCCTGGCAATACGGTACTCCTTCAAGTGTAGTTATAAACAGAGATTCGTCTGCAACAGGAACTGGCAGAGCCTGGAAAACCAATCTTTCCGGAAACAACAATGCGAATGAACGATCCTATGTCCTTAGCCCTTGTTTTGACTTTTCAGGTGCATCGCGACCAGTAATATCTCTTGATATTTGGTCTAACACTCCAAGGGGAGTTGATGGTGCTGTTTTACAATATAATGTATCTGGTAATCTTGAGAATGAATCGAATTGGATTGTGGTTGGGCAAGTTGGATCTGGAATAAATTGGTATGACCAAAATAATATTTCCAGCAAACCAGGGAATCAAACCTCCATCGATGCAGGCTGGACTGGAGATGAAAACTCAACCACAAAATATAAAAGTTGGAAGCGGGCTACCTTCTCTTTAGACGCTATTGTGGGTCAGCCACAAGTGAATTTTCGAATCGCATTTGCAGCAACGGTATCCGGTGGAGAAGGCTTTGCATTTGATAATTTTCTTATCGGAGAACGAACACGTACTGTATTGATCGAAAACTTTACAAACAGTTCCACTAAAGCGGGCCAAGCAGCAAGATTACAAAATGAGGAGTTTAATACTTTTAAAAACAACTCCATAGAGTTGGTTAAAATTCAATATCACACCAGCTTCCCGGGTGATGATCCGATTAACGATCAAAATAAAGCTATCTATGATGCTCGTTCTGCCTTTTATGGGCTTACCTCTGCCCCCTCTGCCCGTCTGGACGGTTTATTTAAGGATGGGCCATTTACAACATGGGGAGAACCATTCTATGATGATCGAGTGCTTGACCCAACCTTCCTACGTATAGAATCCATTGATGCACAAAAAGTGGATGGTGTGGTGAAAATAAATACAAGATTACTCGCTACCGGACCAATTCCTAAAAACTTATTTGTACATACCGTAATCGTTGAAAAGGAAATTACAGAACCTTCTTTGCTTGGGCAAAATGGAGATCAGAGGTTCTTGTATGTAGTACGAAAAATGTTGCCTTCACCTGCAGGGCATAAGATAACCAATTCACTTGTAGCAGGCGAAACCTATGATGTTCCTGAAATAATATGGGACAGCGAAAATTTTACCACTCCAGGTAACGGAGCCATTGTCGTCTTTGTGCAACAAGATACAATCACCTCAAAAGCGATTTATCAATCAAGGATAGTATTGAACCCTCCTCAACCTGATTTAGTTACCGGCATTGGGGAATCACCAAGCAGACTGGATCAGATAGCAGTTTATCCCAACCCCGTAGATGCTGAACTTACAGTTCAACTCCCTTACCCTTCGCGACAGGATGTATTTGTAAAATTAGCCGACCCCGTAGGGAAAATTGTTTATGACAATACAATCTTTGCAGGTGAAAGTACCAAAACAATAAACACCCGCAACTTTATAGGAGGCATTTATCTGCTCCGGATTGAGAATGGAAAAGGAAATGTGACTTACCGAAAAGTGATGGTCGTTCACAACAAATGACAAGAGATTAACTGTAATAAACCAATCGATTTAAAGTTTTTAAAAATTCAGCTTTTCAGTCCAAAATGATCTCCTTTTCTTCACTTCATTCCTTTTCTATATTTCTATGCTTTGTTTAATTTGGAATGGATTTCCTATCAATATAAGATACCTAACGCATGGAATTGTTCCTTAGGGCTGATACCTGGATAGCCCTCCTCACCCTTTGTTTTCTGGAAATAATTCTGGGGATCGACAACATTATCTTCATCTCCATTGTGTCCAACAAACTTCCCGAAGAAAGCCAGAGGCGGAAGGCCCGAAACATCGGCCTATTGCTGGCCATGGGCGTGCGCATCCTCTTCCTGCTGGGTATCACCTGGATCATCAGCTTTACGGAACCCCTTTTCACCATTCCTGCCAACTTCGCTATTGATCACGATATGTCCTTTAGCGGTCGCGATCTGATTTTGGGGTTTGGTGGACTTTTTCTGATTGCTAAAAGTACCATGGAAATCAACCATGAAATGGAAGGAGATGATGAAGATGATGATGAATTTAAAAAGGTGGCGACCACCGTTTCTGCTACCATTGTTCAAATTATTCTCCTGGATATCATATTTTCTTTTGATTCTATTCTTACCGCAATTGGTGTGGTGGATCATGTAATCATTATGATCATCGCGGTAATTGTTTCTATCGTTGTAATGATAATATTCTCAGGTCGTATTAGTCGCTTTATAAAAGATCATCCATCTATGGAGGTGCTGGCGCTAGGTTTCCTTATCCTCATTGGATTCATGCTCTTTCTGGAATCTTTACACTACGTGATTCCAAAAGGATATATTTACTTTGCAGTGGCTTTCTCAATGTTAATCGAACTTACCAATATTCGCGTAAGAAAGAAGCGCCAAAAGAAAAGCACTCCTGTTAAGCTTCATAAAAGCTATTCAGAAGAGGATATAAAGAAGATGATAAATAATTAATAATAGTATGGCTGATGACAAATATCCTATTGGTTCTTTTAAAAGTAAGGAAACGTATACTTCTGCAGACCTTGATGAATGTATTCAGCAAATAGCTGATTTACCTGGTTTGCTAGTCAAAGAAGTTCAACACCTTACTGTAGATCAACTTGATACTCCCTATCGAGAGGGTGGATGGACGGTCAGGCAAGTGATCCACCATTTACCCGATAGTCACCTCAACGCCTATGTGCGAATGAAATGGGCGCTAACAGAAGATCAGCCACTTATTAAAGCCTACAACGAAAAAGCCTGGGCGGAAACCCCGGAAACAAAACTACCCCCTGAAACTTCTCTTGCCTTTTTGAGCGCACTTCATGCCAAATGGGTATCTCTGATGAGCCACCTTTCTCCTGGTGATCTGAAAAAAGAATTTATCCATCCAGATACAAAAAAGCCTACTAGATTGGATAAGATGATCGCAATGTATGCCTGGCATGGTGCACACCACCTGGCCCATATTACATCGTTAAAGCAAAAAATGGGATGGAACTAACAGGCTGCTATGTTACCAACATCCAAATACGTTCCTCCTCGCCTTCTTTTTACTAATCACCTGGAAACCATTTACCCCGCGCTAATTAGAAAGGTTAGTTATGTAAGTTATGAGCGTGAAAGAATTGCAACTCCAGACAATGATTTTCTAGACCTTGACTGGCTCCAACAAAAAGCGCCACAACTGGTCATTATTTCCCACGGACTTGAAGGGAATACACAACGTGCCTACATCAAAGGCATGGCCAAAGCATTCTTTGAGATGGGTTATGATGTGCTCGCCTGGAATTATCGGGGATGCAGTGAAGAAATGAACAAACAATTGCGATTCTATCACAGCGGTGCCACCGATGACCTGGAGGTAGTTGTACAACACGCCATTACCCAAAAGGGCTATCAATCTGTTTCACTTATTGGGTTCAGCCTGGGAGGAAACCTTACCCTAAAATACCTGGGAGAAAAAGGAGAAAATCTGGATAAACATATTAGTAAATGCGTAACCTTCTCCGTGCCTCTTGACCTTCATGCATGCTGCATTTCTATTTCTAAGTATTTTCTATACGAACAGCGGTTTCTCAAAAGCCTCAAAAAAAAGGTGATGGCTAAAGCCAAATTAAGACCGGAACTGGAAACTGGCGGAATTGACAAAATAAAAAGTCTGCTTCAATTTGACGATGTATATACAGCGCCTCTTCACCATTTTGCCAATGCCATTGAATATTACGAGAAATGCAGTGCAATACATTTTGTGGAAAAAATAAGAATTCCAACCCTTATCGTAAATGCCCAAAATGATCCCTTTCTTTCCGCCACTACCCACAGCCACCCAGCGCTATTTAACAATCCACTTGTCAAATTTGAAAACCCAAGATATGGTGGACATGTTGGCTTTGCCCTTTTCAACCAAAATGGGCTATATTGGTCGGAATTAAGAGCTTTGGATTTTATTAATGGAAGAAATGTTTGATCGTTATTCTATTGCGGCCACACCACAACAACTTAGGGATCACTTTTCGGTGGACGTGCCTTCTCATTACAAGAAATATTATAATGCCGGCCCAACACACCTGCTGCCTGTTATTACCCATCACAATCCGGAGGGGTTATCCTTTTTCTACTGGGGTGCCATTCCACAATGGATAAAGAATAAAAACATAAGTGAAAAATTAATTAACGTAAGAGCCGAAACAATACAGGACAAACCAGTACTAAAAAAAAAGATGATGCGGTTTCGATGTCTCATCCCTATTGATGGGTTCTATTGCTGGAAAAAAATCAGCAAAAAATCGGCCATCCCCTACCGTTTTTTCTCCAGGAACAAGGAGCTACTGGCTATGGCGGGATTGTGGGAAGAGTTTGAAGATGAGCAGGAAGAAACGCATCATACTTTCAGTATTATTACCACCCAATCAAACAAACAAGTTCAACCGATTAATGAACGAATGCCCTTACTATTAAATAAGGAAATGCGAAAGATATGGCTCAATAAGGAATCCACGGAAAATGAACTGTTAGGCATGTTGCGTATTGAAACCCCAATTGACCTGGAGTTTTATACGGTATCGCCAAGAATAGGCCGACTAGCCGCCAATGAGTCAACGTTGATGCTCCCTACCGCGCCCGCTGATCAATTTGGCAACCTTACTTTATTCGATTAAAGTCTAAAATCCATCATCTTCCTCCTCTTTCTTTGCAGGAATTTCTTCCTTCCCTTTTTTCTTATTCTTCACTTTCTTTTCCTTCTTCTTAGGTGTCTTCTTCTTTTTTACTTTACCAGTGGTCGCAGTAGAGTCCGATGGCAAAGGTGGTGAGTCGACTGCACTAGAGTCCCTCTTATTTTTCTTTTTAAAAAGATTTTTAAAGAATCCTTTCTTTTCTTTGGTGCCTCCTGCACCTGCATTGGTGCCCAGATTCTTTCCACTCTTCTCTTCAAGCGCAGCACGTACATCCGGTAGCACAAGCTGATTTCTAAAATACCACATGTAGTTATCCTGATCTACATTGAATTTTTCTTTGGCCTTTGTAATGGCATAGGCTGAATCCGACCGATCCAAACCCTGATGAGCGGCCACGCTGTCAATAACATCACGCTCTGCCATTATTAAATCAGCTCCTTCCTCAAGTTTTAGAGAATCAGGGATTACAGGATATACAGGTTTCATCTCTACTGTTTTCAGACTCCTCATCTTCTTTCGGTAAGATTCTGGAACAGCAATCAAATATTTGGTTTTACTGGCGGTAAGCATTTTTGGAGTAGAGTCTTCCTGGAAGTAGCTGAATTTCTTTCTAAGCTCCTCCTTATCATAGATATAGGCACTTTGGAAGGCAGGGCAAATCATTCGCTGAGTACAGGCACTCAGCAGCGTAATTGTGCCAACCAATAGAAGCGCTATTCTTATCATTAAACCTAGACCTTCGCAATCAACAAAAATAAAGAATTAACCTCAAGTAATTCGGGGTAGACGGTAATTGTAACCAATTTATAACTACCTGATTATCAAATTATAAGCACTCAAGAGTTGTTTTTTGGCTTTTAGATAAAGATTTTACAACCAAATCATAAGACGCCAAAATCCACGATTTTATGAGTGTATCCTGGATAGAACCATCCATTTGGACTGTAATCCAGTGCTTCTTGTTCATATGATACCCTGGTTGTACGGCAGGATATCGCTCCCGCAGCTCTATACCTACTTCGGGCACGCACTTTAGATTAATGCTGGTAAACAAATCCAAGTCGGTGAGGGCAAACATTTTGCCCATTACCTTAAAAACCAGGGTATTCTTGTCAAAGGGAAACTCTTCGGTTACCCCTTTCATGTCCATACAGATATTTCTGTAGGCTTCAATGTTCACTAAAATATTCTTTTTAGGATAATGTAAAGCAAGCCAAGCAAAAACATAACAATGCTTATCTTATTGACACCGTGCATCATCTTGAGATTAATGTTGCTTGGTCTGCTGGGATCTTTTCCGCGAAAGAAATATCCACCTACTTCTCCTAAGCTGAAGAAATCCTTAAAGGTTAATTTTTTCTTTTGGTCAGATGTGTGCGGTTCTTTTTCCATCTTTTATCAATTGTTTTCTGCCAATTCCAGTTCCACCCAATTTCCATCCTCACGGATAAGGTTGATCAATTCATCCACTGCCTTTTCCGAAGGTACATTCCTTTTCACCACTTCTTTGCCCCGATACAGGGTTATCTTACTAGGCCCGGATCCTACATAGCCATAATCCGCATCTGCCATTTCTCCGGGTCCATTTACAATACAACCCATAATACCAATTTTCACCCCCTTGAGATGAAGCGTTCTCGAACGGATCATCGCGGTGGTTTCCTGCAGATCAAATAATGTTCTGCCACACGAGGGGCATGAGATATATTCTGTTTTAGAAATACGTGTGCGGGTAGCCTGAAGAATGGTAAATGCCGTTTCATTAACGCGTTTACCTGGTCCACAGTTCTCAGCTTGAATAAAAACCCCATCTCCAAGTCCATCAATTAATAATCCACCCATGTCTGTGGCGGCATATAGTTGTAACTTCTCGAACGGCAAATCTGAATAAGCTCTTCGAATGATCACGGGTACAGTACAATCCATAGTCATTAAGCCCGCAATCAATCGCCTTTGTTCTGCCATCGCATGATCATTTTTAGTATCAATGATCAATACTGCGGTTAAATCACTCTTGAGCTTTAAAACGAATTCAGGAGTTAAATCTTCTATGGTAAATTCAATAAAATTCAAATAGGGAGATTGATTATCTTCTGAGAGATAGGTATGAGCATCAATGACGGGGTAGGTTCTGGCCTTATTTCTTTCGTCCAGCCATGTACTGTGATTGCAGATAACCCCCAACGTACCAGGTATTTCAAAGTCAATTACCTTATCCCCTACAAATACATAATCACATGCCATGTCGGTAATCGTCCACTTGTCTAATGGCACTGAATACTGATAACCCAATGCAAATAATGTAGCGGGGGTGATCTTTTCTTTTCCGGATAGGTCGGCTAATACTCTCGGAACATTAGAGCCACCAATATTCACAACCTCATGGGTTATTCTTTTATTGTATTCAAATGGATTGATCGGGTAATGATCAACATCAGGAATGGCATTCCCTTTTCTACTCATATAACGATCAGCCAACGTCTGAGCGACAGGTACTTCTGCCTCCGGTTCTTCCGTAAGGGATACCCTAATGGTGTCTCCCAATCCGTCTTCCAGCAACGCACCAATTCCAACGGATGATTTTATTCTTCCATCCTCGCCATCACCTGCTTCCGTTACTCCCAGATGTAGCGGATAGGGCTGCAGCCCTTCTTCTTCCAATTTTTGCACCAGCAATCGGTAAGCCTGAATCATTACCTGTGGATTGCTTGCCTTCATAGAAAGTACGATATCGTAATAGCCAAGGTCTTCACAAATTCTTACAAACTCCAGCGCAGACTCCACCATTCCCAAAGGAGTGTCGCCATACCTGCTCATAATGCGATCAGACAATGAACCATGGTTGGTTCCAATACGCATAGCAGTGCCATACTCTTTACAAATAGCTACCAAAGGAGAGAACTTTTTGCGAATGCGATCCAACTCGGCCTGATAGGCAGCATCTGTATATTCAATGGTTTGAAACTTTTTTTTATCTGCGTAGTTTCCGGGGTTTACCCTCACTTTCTCCACAATCCTAGCCGCCAATTCCGCAGCATTCGGTGTAAAGTGAATATCAGCAATCAATGGAACCGTATAGCCACGAGTCTTCAACTCCCTTTTAATTTCCTGTAGATTCTGTGCCTCTTTTATGCTCGGAGCCGTAATTCTTACGTAATCACAACCGGCATCCACCATTCGAATAGTCTGCTCCACAGAACCTTTTGTATCCATGGTATCAATTGTGGTCATGGACTGAATACGAATTGGATTACCTCCCCCCAAGGGTACACCTCCAATATTTACCTCACGTGTCATCCTTCTGCTATATGCTACCAGGCTATTACAATACTTTTGAAACTGGATAATTTCAGACCTCACAGGTAAGTTATTTATGCAAAGTTAACTCCAAAACAGGATTAATTGTTCAGCTTTCAGGGTGCTAAATATCGCCCAATTGAGGCCTGATAATTAGCTCTTCTACCACGCTCTGCGAAGAAAGGGAATAGGCTCCAAATACTGCCTCTGCTACGTCCTGAGGCTTCATAAAGCGCTCTGGGGGTAGGCCTGAGTTCTCCCAGCTGGCCGTATAGGTTGCCCCAGCAATTACCGCAGTTACCCTGATACCAAATTGCTTTAATTCCTCACGTAATACCTTCGAAAAACCCAATAAAGCAAACTTTGAAATGGAATAAGAACCCCCGTTGGGATACGCAAATAAACTGGCTACCGAACAAATTGAGAATATATGCCCGGTTTTGGCCACTTTCATGCCTCCAACCAATGCACGGGTCAGGTGGTATGCACTGTAAACGTTGGTATCAATCATTTTTTCCAGTGCTCCTTCCCGCTCCTCTGTTATTAATCCTGGCTCAAAATAACCAGCGTTATTCACCAATATTTCTATGGGTTGCTTAAGTTCTAAAATGGCTTGTGCAAAAGCTGCCTGATCGGATCGCTTGCTCAAATCAACTGGAGAGTAATATAACTTTGCTCCATGATCGCGCTCCACCTTTTTCTTTAATAAAATCAAATCTTTTTCACTTCTGGCACAGGTGAAAATATCAAATCCATTGGACGCAAATTTCTCGATGATCGCCCTTCCAATTCCCTTTGTACCGCCAGAAACAACAATTAGTTTTTTCATGCCTTTTAACCAAGTAATTAGTGCGAAATCCTACCCTTTTAAGCGTGAAATAACGAGTAAGATCATAGATAAATTATTTTATATTTGAGCAAGATAGCTATTTAATAAGGTTTAAATGAAGGGATTTGGCAGGTACATGATTTTTTTGGGATCCCTGTTGGTACGAAGAGAGTCATTGGGTACTTATTACAAACTCGTATTGGAAGATTGCATTCTGGTGGGTGTTAAATCCATTTTTCTGTTCGCACTAGTATCCACTTTCGTAGGAGCTGTTACTACCGTTCAAACTGCCTACAATCTGGTGAGTCCCCTCGTACCCAAATACATTATCTCCAATGTAGTAAGAGAAATGACTATACTTGAGCTGGCACCTACCATTATGGCCCTCATTTATGCAGGAAAGGTAGGCAGCAGTATGTCTGGTAACTTAGGCACAATGAGAATTACTGAACAAATTGATGCCCTTGAAGTAATGGGTATCAACGCCACGTCCTATTTGGTGCTGCCCAAAATAATTGCATCTATTCTTATGTACCCGATGCTGGTAATCCTTTCAGGCGTCTGCGCATTAGCGGGTGGCTACCTGGTCGGAACACTGACAGGAATAATTACTCCCACCGATTATATTTACGGCCTTCGATATTCGTTCAATGAATATACGGTGACCTTCGCTCTTATCAAATCACTGGTATTCGGGTTTTTAATTTCCAGTATTTCCTGTTTCAAGGGGTATTATACCAAAGGAGGCGCATTTGAAGTAGGCGTTGCAAGTACCGCAGCAGTAACCACCAGTGTAATGGCAGTACTCATAGGAGATTACCTGCTTGCGCAATTACTTTTATGATAGAGATCCAAAACATATCTAAGTCATTCGAGGATAAACAAATTATTCATAACATTAGTGATACCTTTGAAAAAGGAAAAACCAATCTCATTATTGGGGCCAGTGGAACAGGAAAAAGCGTTTTGTTAAAGTGCATTGTCGGACTACTTCAGCCTGATACTGGAACGGTATTTTATGATGGTCGGAATTTCACAGATGCAGACAAGGAAATGAAAGCCGAAATTCGAAGAGAGATTGGAATGCTCTTTCAAGGTGGAGCCCTTTTCGACTCAAAGTCGGTTGAGCAAAATGTGATGTTCCCACTGAATATTCTCACCAAGATGACCCCTGGTGAAAAAATTGATCGTGTAAATTTTTGTTTGAAACGAGTGGGCTTAGAAAATGTGAATGCCAAAATGCCCTCCGAGATCTCAGGAGGAATGAAAAAAAGAGTGGGTATTGCCAGGGCCATTGTAAATAATCCAAATTACCTTTTTTGTGATGAACCTAATTCCGGATTAGATCCACAAACTTCTATTCTTATCGATGAACTCATAAAAGAAATCACAGACGAATTTGATATTACAACGGTGGTTGTTACGCACGACATGAATTCTGTAATGGGAATTGGTGAAAAAATTCTTTTTCTTTTCGATGGTCGGAAACTTTGGGAAGGATCCAAAGAGGAAATTATTCATTCAGGCGTAGAGGAATTGGACAATTTTGTTTTCACCAATAAGGTAATGCAAAGCTTAAAAAAGAAATAAGGTTTTACTCTACCGTAGGTAGCTCTACAAAAAACGTAGTCCCTCTCCCTTCAGTGGTCTCAAACCTAATTGTTCCTCCACTTTGTTCTATCCCCTGTTTGGCAATTGCCAATCCCAACCCTGATCCTGATCTTTTAGTACTAAAGTGTGGTAAGAATATTTTATCCCCCAGTTCCCTATCCATTCCAGCACCGTTATCCATAAAACTCACAATACATGACCTTTGGGTAAAATCAATATTTATCTGAATATGTATTTTTTGATCATCCACACGTGACTGCAATGCATTTAGGATAATATTTGAAAAGACCCTACTAAGTAACTGAGCATCACCCATCACATATACCGGATTGTCTGGAAGCGTAAGAGAAATATCTCCATCTTTATAACCCGAATGAAGGTGAACCACTTGTTTCACCAATAAGACAATATCCATTCTTTGAAGTATAGGTGCGGGCATTCGCGCAAAGGCACTAAAAGATGCCGCTATATCGTTGAGAATTTCAACCTGCTGCAAAAGTGTTTGTAGTGATTTTTCAGTTTTCTCTTTTGAAAGACCACCGGTCAATAGTGACCTTTCCATTTGCTGAAGTGTGAGCTTCATTGGTGTGAGAGGATTTTTCACTTCGTGCGCCACTTGTTTGGCTATCTCCCTCCAGGCCGACTCCTTTTGTATCCTAGAGATTTCAATTTTACTTTGCTCAAGGTTGTGCACCATCTTATTGTATTCATTTACCATCAATCCTATCTCGTCATTTGATTTCCATTCAAGAAGCTTGTTTGATGTGTTTAAACTTGTACTACGTAGTGTCCTGGTAATGAATTCCAAAGGAAATGTTAGCCACCGCATCGCAAAAAAAGAAAGAATAGAAAAGAGGATAAACACAATACAAAAAATAGTAATAATATTGGCTATTACCCTAATTTGTGTTTTTTCCAGGGAGTAGGCTGATTCAAAGAACGGAAGGCTCAGTATTCCAAGTAGTTCGCCCGATTCCGGTGACCTCATCGCAAAGTAAGAACTATTATAAGTGAGCGTTCCTATTTGTTCATTATTCACAAATGATTGTTCTGAATCATTAACGATGGCTACCAGTGCGTCTCTATTCACTAAAGACGATAGTATCCTGTCTTCATAAATAAGTGGTTGGCTTGAGATGAGAAGTTTTCCAGTAGGCAAAAATACTGTGGCGTCTATATTGGCTAACTTAGCCAAGTCTATAAGTTGGTTCTCGAGATCGTTTATTGATGCAATACTATCCTTCTCATATAAATCAAGTAAAGGAGCAAAGCGTTCTCCAATTATTTTTGATTTGTTTAAGTATTCTTCCTTCAATTGTTCTTTGGCAGAATTATTTATCAATCCCAGTGTGGTTGCACTCACCATAACCAAGGGAAGTATAAATGCTAGGTACACATACAATTGTATTCGAGCAGAGTAGTTGAGTGCCCTTCTTTGAAATAAAGTTTTGGCACCATATATTAAAAGGCCAATAAAAATAATACAGAGGCCAACAATAAAAAGAAATGAAAAATTTGTGACAATATCAAATTTAGAATAAGCAGGTGACGATACAACGGTTACATCTCCCTGCTCATCAAGCACCCCTACCAGTACAAAGCCATTTTTCAGTATCCCCACATTCAATAGTGCAGGATCAGAAAGCTGATCACTTGAAAAGTCTCTGTCAAAATTAAAATCTCCAAAACTACTTGTTATTAGGCCCTTTGAATAAAAGGCATAGCTAAAGTCTCTATTCTTAAAATATTGAATGAATCGGTCATCCAGCAGCAACTCAGGAAATACATTTCTAGGAATAACCCTTTTAAGAGAAAGATCTAATACCACATACCCGGTTACCATTCCAAATCGGCTGATGGGTATCACCACAAGGTACCGTTTCATTGACTCCGGGGTAGCATTCTTAAGAAAAAAAACTCCTTCATAATTGGTCTTGCTTGTATTTTGCTGAAAATTAGTAATCAGTTCAGTAAAATTAAATGAGGTAGAATTATCATAGGAGTTACCTGCAGAGTTAAATAAGTAAACCTGGATATCATATCGATCAAAATATGAATTCAGGTAAACCTGTTTCACCTTTTGACGTATTACCGCTTTACTGAGAAACGGACTACCCAGCCTTGTTTGTATGAAGGGATCGGAAGAAATCCGTTGAACACTCTCTCCCAGAAGATATTCGCCCAAATAATCTCTATCTGTGAGAAAAGTATTGGCAAACCTAAATTGGGCATTTATCTTTTCCTCATGAACAAATTTCCTTATAGAAAGCGATCCCAGTAAGGAGAAGGCTATAATTGCTACAAAAAAATAAATAAAAGATGCATATGAAGTTCGACTCAGGTTTCTGGGTAGCCTTAACACCCAGATAAGAATTAAATACATGGTTGATACCATCATCGGAATCCAATAACCGCGTTGAACAAAAAATGAAAATGTCAAAAACAAAAGAAAAGACAGGGCAAGGAGTATATAAAAATGAATCCCTCTTGTATCAATGAGGCCCATTGCCAATCGAACAAATACATGCACCAGCATAAAACTGCATATCGATGCCAATATCACAGAAAGAAATGAAACAACTCTTATTGGGTCGAATGCAAGCTTTTGGGTAATGTCTAAAGCAATGGAAGAATTGTGGAAAATAGTTTCAACGAATAAGTAGGGCAGCAAAATAGAAAAATAACACAGAAGTAAAAGCACAACCATTGTTGTGTACTTTCTATTTTTTCGAAAAGCCAAAACGTACCTACAAATTCTTAATTTATAAAAATTGAAAAATAAAAAAATAATTGGAACTCCAATGCAAATTGTATTCAGAAACAAATCACCTACCGATCGGTTGTAACTGGAAGAAGCGAAGTAAGCTGGATCAAAAAGAGGTATATGAGGTGATGAAAACAAAATTAACATTAAAGAACGTCCTCCAATAAAAAATATCACCAGCACTAAAAAGGAAATCTCATACCGGTTTTTCTGATATAAGGTCTTAACAACGTTATAAATTCCAATAATAAGAAATAGAATACCGATTGAAACCAGCCACAGAACCCGTGTATTTACATCAGTAACCTGAGGTTCAGTGACAGAAAACCTCAACTTGAATACTTCTTTACCATCAACAACAAACGGATCACCCTCTCCAGAAGGATCATTAACTATTATATCCTGGGTAGGAAATATTTGTTTATTCCAACCCGAGATCAGATACCGATTATTGATTTTATAACGGTTTTGTAATGGCAATACTCCAAGTAAAAATTTACCATCTTCAATAGTCCATTTTCTCAGCAGAAATATTCCTCGCGGCCATCGAAGCAAGCGAATTGAAAAATCATCCTGCACAGTATGTATATCAGGAAAAAAATCATTTTTATTCCAATCCAGGACATTATCACGATCCATCAGAAAAAACGAATGTGTAACATGGGTTATGACCATTGAATCCTGCTGAAGCAAATACGCGGCTTCCCTATCCATTGAGCTAACCTGATCATTTAACCGAGAGGTAATTTCAGTAAGAATTGCTGCACCATCATCTTCTGATGTCTTACTTAACGGCAGTCCGATAACAACAAGGAGGAGCCCAGGAATAAAGTAAAAAAATGACCTGCTAATATTCATCAATTATTTGGCAATCAATAAAATTAACGAAAAGGTGGTGAGTTTGCCTACCCTATTGTGGGGTCGTAGCGAATACCTCCAAAGAAATGCAGGAATAAGATGCGTGAATACCTAAAAGAAAAGGGGGTAAATAAAACCGCGCCCACAACTATTGCGGTCAAATAAATCCAATCAGGTGGATTACCTAACACATAAAGTGCCACACTTATCGTCACAAACAATGCGACACTTAGCGCGTAACTCACAAACATAGCACCAAAATAAAATCCTGGCTCCGGCTCAAAAGTGACTCCACAATTGGAACAATTTGGGTTCATTTTCCAAAAGCCAGATAAATTAAATATTGAGGTTTTAAAAATATTTCCCTTACGGCATTTAGGACATTTACCTGAGCACAGGGCGCTCGTCCAACTCCTTTCGTGCATTTGATCTGCTGGTTTTATACCAAAAAAAAGCTATAACTCCCACCGCAAGGTAAGGAGCAAAAAATAAATACATGATTCCAAAATTAATACCAGCAGCTATTCCAGGATTTCCATTACTAACATTATTCTCCAATGTAGCCCGGCACATAGCACATTGGGCATAAGCACCTGTAATGCCGAAAAGTAGTAACACTATTAATGCTATTGACGTTTTCATCTTCTATTGATAATACGGACTTATCATGAGGTATACGACCACTCCAGTTATCGCCACATAGAGCCAGATTGGAAACGTAAATCTAGCCAAAGCCTTATGTTTTTCAAAATTACCCGCAAGGGCCCTGCTCAACGTAAAAAGTACCATTGGAACAACAGCAATTGATAATAAAATGTGCGTAATCAGAATAAAAAAGTATATATATCTTATAAATCCCTCTCCACCATACGAAGTAGATTCGGACGTCATGTGGTACATAACGTACATCATCAAGAAGGCTGCTGACAAGCCAAGACAAGTTTTCATTAGCCTTTTGTGAAGAGTTATCTTCTTATTCCTTATGGCCCAAAAACCTAAAAGCAGAAGTACAGCCGTAATACCATTAATAAAAGCATAAATGGGAGGAAGAAAAGTAAAATCATATCCTTCAATTTTTACTCCAAATAATAAAGCTATTACCAGGGGGATTATTACCGAAAGAGCAATGATTAATTTTTTGTGGGGCTCTTTTGCTTCACTCATTCTCAATATTGTTTGAATATTATTTTCAATTCCAGTATAAGGCGATCAATTTCTTTTAAGGAGGCGTTTGGATACAATCCCCTGATATGACCATCTGCATCAACCAATACGAGCCGGTGAGTTTCGGCTAGAAAAATACACTTCTGCTCATTCGTGTACTGGTCAGTATCCAGAATTACCTCATTTTTAGTGACAGGCAGCTTATCCTCCTTCCTTTTCAAAACAATTAGGCGAGGTGCATTCTTGCCAAACTCATCATTTAACCTGCTTATCTGAAACAATGCATCTTCAAATACCTTGGTGGAAATGCCTGAGGCAAACAACACCACATACCCTCCTGTGGCATCCACTGCTGTTGATTTTACTTTGTATGGAAAGTGTTGATCAATTTCACAATCTGCAGGTAATTCATCTGCCGTCTGAAAAAGAACAGGGACATCAAATTCATTTTTACCAAAAAAATGCAAAAACAGAAAGATGGCAACCGGAAGTAGCAACGCAAGAAATAACAAAAGTCCTTTACGCATCATAAGCGGGTTCATAACAATTAAAGTAGGAGGCAGGACAAATATACTTTGATTCTGCCGTCCTCTCAC
>CAYPDF010000007.1:0-49435 GCA_964409415.1 uncultured Ohtaekwangia sp.
TGGTGTGAGAGGACGGCAGAATCAAAGTATATTTGTCCTGCCTCCTACTTTAATTAGCATCTGCAAATAATTTAGAAATAGAACATCAGGTTGATTGTTCCATTCAAATTATCAAGACCAATTCCTAATGATTGGAATCCGTTATTATCATAACGATCCGTTTTGATGGTTTTTACTGTACCGGAAATGCTATCCCATGATTCAGAAGTCACATAAGATTTTCCAGTAGTTCTGTAACCAAGCATATAACCGAACTCACCGCCAATTGACATTTTTGGAGCGAAGAAGTACTCTACACCCACAAAACCTCTGGCGCCAACCAGGAAGCTTTTTCCGAATATCTCCTCAGTTTTTCTGGATGTTGCAGCAGCAGAAGAACCAGCAAGAATATTGCTACCGAAGTTATTGGTAATGGGTGCGTTGAATTCTAGATTGATTGGATTTCCGTACTGGTAAATGGCTTTGTTTCCAGTAAGTCCAAAGAGAACTTCACCACCATAAATACCCTGAACACGGCTGTTGCCTCTTCTTTTCTCATATCCAGCGCTGATTACTACAGTTGTGAAATTAACTTTCTGCCAATCGTCAGCAAATGCAGGAGCTGAAGGATCTGGCGTTGTTACGTTTTGTCCTACTACTGCTTTGTTGATGTTTTGTCCAACGCCCACATTAAAACGTGCGCGGTAAGCTGTGTTGGCATCAATCATTTTTTTACCAAATAAGGCTATGTTGTTGCCGATCACATTCTCTGGATAGGTAAAGCTAGGTTCGATATTCGTGCTTGTGTTACCGTTAAGAAAGTTACCAGTATACCTTAAAAATGGATCAGCTGAAATACCAAGTCCCCACTCACCGGTTTCAGGTAAAAGTGGTTGACCTTTTTTAGATAAAATGATTGACGATTCTGTGTCTTGCCCTAATGCTACATTGGTTAGCAGCACGAAAGCAAAAACAGTTATGATTACATTTTTCATGCTTTTGTCTTTAGATAAGTGTTATAAATAACTGAAGTAGACTTAGTAAGTAAGGTCAAGGATAAAAGTTCCGTTGGCGAATACATCCACATTTGCACTTGCGTTGTCTCCAATGAAATTTTGGATTTCGCTTGTGCTAGGGCCAGTTAATACAGAAGCTGTAAAATCCGCTGGAACTACAGTTACCGTCATCGTTTTATTGCCTGTTTCTATTGTAATTGAATATTTGCCATTTGCATCAATAGTACCTTCGTAATACTTTTTTGCGTAGGTTCCACCTGTAGGATTTAATACGAAATCCTTTGTATTCACAATAACATACACCTTTGTTCCAGAAGGAGCTTTTTCAGAAACTGCATTGTTGTTATCCAATTCAGCATATACTGTTCCTGTAATTGTAGCTGAGCCAAGTGTAACTGTCGGATTTACCGTGTTTTCATTATCACAACCAGAGAAGATTAAAGCACTGGCCAAAGACATAACAAAGACTAGTTTTTTCATAATGTTATTAAGTAGTTAAAGTTTATGGCCGCAAAGCAACATCAATTAAATGAGATAAAGAATTTGAAAAAACCTCTTTGTTACAAATCTTATTCTATGCCATATCAAACTGATGCTTGTATCTATCGTTAGAGGGGTAGGTATACCAAATTATATATCGACTTTAGCCGAGAGGAGCATATTAAATTTGGATTGGTTTATATTTTATCTAAGCAATACATTGAAGTTGACTCTATTTCCTTTCTGACACCACCAATTTTCACTTACGATGTTGTTTACCTGGCTTATGTCGGAGATAGTAGGGGTTAGTCATCATCTAACTTGCTTCCTCAATTTTTACTTTAATATTTTTAAGTTTTTCACCTTTGATGCTCTTGAGTAGTTTAATTGCGGTGGACCGTTTTTTTATACAAACGTAAGAGGTGAAGTCAAGTGTAGTGATGAGGCCAATGTCATCACTTGTGAGTCCTCCTTTTTTTGTGAGCAGTCCTACAATATCTCCCTTGCTTATTTTGTTCTTTTTGCCAGCACTAATGTACAGGCATACATATAGGGGAGGATCGGGTAGTTTAAGTTTAGGATTTACGTGATGTTCTGGAATAGAGGAATCGATATAATCAGGAAGGGTCTCGTCATCGGCCACCATCAGGTAAGCTTTTCCTTCTGCATGCATTCTGGCTGTACGCCCGTTGCGATGAATAAACGCTTCTTCTTTAGGAGGCAGTTGATAATGCACGATATGTTTGATTTCGGGAATGTCGAGGCCTCGTGAAGCCAGGTCGGTAGCGATCAGCACATTGTGAGCACCCCCTCTGAACTTGATCAAATTCTTTTCTCTGTCGATTTGCTCCAGTGCGCCATGTAGTATGCCGTGCTCAAATTGATGCCTGTTAAAAAGAACACTTATCCTGTCTACGGCTTCTCTATGATTGCAAAACACCAGGCACGCTTCCTGATTGAATCCAGCTGCCAGGCGCATCAATGTTTCCACCTTATCGGTGCTTTTGCAATGTACTACATTCAAGACCAGCTTGGAATCCAACTCCTCATGCAGGTAGCTAAGTGTTTCAGGGTTTTTAAAAGGCAGGAACTCCGGCCAATCATTGAGCCTCGTGGCTGAGGTGAGGATATGACTTTGCTTCCCACTCATGGCTTTGAATAGAATTTCTAATTGATCGTGAAATCCCATTTGAAGTGATTTGTCAAACTCATCGAGTACTGCTATTTTGATGCTGCGGGCATCAAATGATTTTCTAAAAATGTGATCTGCCAGTCTACCGGGAGTGCCAATGATAACAGTTGGAGCTTCACTCAAACTGTTTTGTTCTACTTTCATAGAATGACCACCATAACAGCAACTCACTTTATAGGAAGTTTTCATAGTGCGGAAAACCTGTTCTATTTGTAATGACAATTCTCTGGTGGGTGCCACTATTAAGGCTTGCACGCCTGTATCTTCAGACCGGAGTTGTTGGAGCAAAGGAATTAGAAAGGCCAATGTCTTTCCTGATCCGGTCGGAGCCAGGAGCATAAGGTTTTTGACAGAAGCTGCCTTTTCAAGGGCTTCTTCCTGCATTTTGTTGAGTGCTGCTATAGATAGATTTTCTAAGTAGGTTGAAATATCAGCCTTGAGGTTGTTCTGCATCCCGCAAAGGTAATGCTTGAGCATCCGCAAACAATGAGGGTCACCAATAACAGGCTAATGCGCAGCAGTGTGTTTCGTTAATTTCACAATGTCATGTATTGGTATTGTCAGAAGTTAATACAAATAAACATGTCTATGAAAACTCAGAATCCCCTACAGGGGACTCTGAGTAGTTGAAGATGATTTTTTTGGGATTAATAATAAGTAAGTCTTCTTACTTTGGCTACATGCTTGGCCAGACGAATCACCTGACGGGTATAACCATACTCGTTGTCGTACCAGACGTAAAGCACTACATTCTTTTTGTCGGGATGTATAATAGTAGCCGGGCTATCAAAAACGGAGCAGCAGGGATTTCCTATGATGTCGTTGGATACCAATTCCTGATTGATGGAATAATAAATCTGACTCACCAGTTCACCATTGAGTGCTGCATCTTTGAGATAATTATTAACTTCATCAAGGCTGGTTTCCTTACTTACTGTCAGGTTCATGATGGCCAGCGATCCATTGGGAGTAGGGACACGCACTGCGTTTGCAGTAAGCTTGTCTTTTAAGTTAGGAATTACTTTGGTCACTGCTTTTCCTGCCCCGGTTTCAGTAATGACCATATTGATGGCTGCTGAACGTCCCCTTCTGTGATGCTTGTGCATGTTGTCCAGCAGGTTTTGGTCGTTGGTATAGGCATGTACGGTTTCAATGTGCCCTTTCTCAATACCCAACTTATCGTGGATCACTTTAAGCACGGGTACGATAGCGTTGGTGGTGCAGGAAGCAGCTGAATAAAGGTCTTCTTTTTCCAAATCAATATCTGCATGGTTGACACCATACACAATATTGGGAAAATCCTTACCGGGTGCTGTGAGTAGTGCTTTGCTTACCCCTTTGGCTTTCACATGTTTTCCGAAGGATTCCCGATCGCGAAAAGCTCCAGTATTATCAATCAGCAACGCATTGGTTATACCATACGCCTCATAGTCAATTTTATCGGGGCTGTCGGATTCAATCATGTGTACAATCTGTCCGTTGATGTGCAGCGTTTTATTTTTCGTGTCTTCAACAATAATTCCTTTAAATGGACCGTGCACCGAATCCGTCCTTAACAAGGCTGCCCTTTTAATAATGTTTTCATCCGTGTTGCCGCGCGAAACAATGGCCCTCAATCGCAATTGCTGACCCTTCCCGGCATTTTGTACCAACTCACGTGCAGCCAAACGCCCTATTCGACCAAATCCAAATAAAATCACATCTCTGGGAACCAGCGGTTTATCATGACCATTTTCAAAACCTTTTAGTTTTTTATTAATAAAGTCAGATTTGCTGGCAAAGTTGCTCTTCTCTTCCTGCCACTCATAAGCCAATCTTCCTATATCTATTCTAGATGGGCTATAATTACCTTCAACGATGAGTTTTGCCAACTCGGCAGAATCGAAGATATTAATGGGTTTGTTGACCACATCTTTGGCGTATTTGTGCAGGTTGAGTATGCCTGAAACGCTTTGATCGATGAGTCTATTTTTAAAAAGCATCAGTTCGATGCTCCTATTGTAGAAAAGCGTCCCAATTGATCCTATCAGGTCAATGGCTGCCATTTCTTTGTTTGTCCAACTATTGAGTTCTTGTTCGTATTGAGTTGTTGTCCCGTTTTCTGATGCTGCTACCTGAGTTTTCATTGCATTTATATTGATAATTACAAGTATGCAAATATCGTAAATTTCAAACTTAAGTGACCATGATTTTGCTCATGGAGCGGATGATTTTGGTCATCAAATTTTGTTATTAATACCTTTAGTGTGAAATAAGGCTTGTTAAAATAGGATACGGTTTATTTGGTTGATGTAACCGACAAAACCCGGATTTCCTAGGCAATAAACGATTTGTTAATTTCTTTTATGGTCCCGACACCGGCTTGCCCCATCACCATTTTCAATTCATCCCTTAGGAGTTGCAGTACAGCTTCTACACCCTCTTGTCCAAAAGAGGCAAGACCCCATATATAGGGCCTTCCAATGCAAATGGCATCGGCACCCAATGCCAGTGCTTTGAATATATCTGTGCCTCTTCTAAAACCTCCATCAATCAACACCGGAATTTTCCCATTAATCACCCTTGCCATTTCTGGGAGTGCTTCCAATGTTCCGCGGCCAGTTTCGCTTGCTCGGCCACCATGATTTGAAATAATAATCCCGTCTACTCCATGCTCAAGGCACCTTTGGGCATCCTCGCCTGTTTCTATTCCCTTGATCACCAATTTCATTTTGGTAGTAGCTTTTAGTTTGTCTACGTAATCCCATGTCAGCCTTTTCTCGAATTCTATGCCCTTTGTGTTTGGCACCATGGGTTTGTGTTCAAAACGATTTTCCGAATGGCAGCTTGGGCAATTTCTCGTATCCAACCTTTTCATTCGCTCCAATGTAACCCTATTGCTGCCAGCTGCCAAGTCAACTGTAAATACCATTACCTTTGTACCTACATCTTCAGCACGATGAATTATCCCTTTGGTGGCCTCCCAATCATTAAGTGCATACAATTGATACCAAATGGGTGCGCCACGTTCTTTTGCCACCTCTTCCACCGAGGTCGTTGTCACAGTAGATAATATTTGTAAATGATCCTTGGATTTGGCCGCTCTGGCGGTAGCCAATTCTCCCTCAGGATGGAAGGCGCGCTGACTGCTTACAGGTGAAATCACAATGGGTGACGACCATTCCTTACCAAATATATTGGTTGTCATATCCACATGAGTGGGGTCAATAAGTCTCCTCATTTTTAATTTCACCTTCGCAAAGGCATCACGATTGGCCTTAACCGTGAGGTCATCGTTTACACCAGTTGATAAATAGCCATAATGAGCTGGAGGGAGTTTGTGTTTGGCTAATTTTTCGAAATCAAAAACATCCAGGGCCTCTCCTGCACTTGAAATGCCCTGAAAAGCCTTTTCAACTGCTTCTCTTTTGTCCTCAGGAGATGAGCACATGGTGAGGCCAAATAAAGGACTGCACAGAAGAAATTTTAGCAATAGCCTTCTGTGCTCATGTTGGGTGGTGGTCATGGTTCGCCTTTAGGGGTAGATATTTCTATTCAAATCAAGTTACGGCATTATTTATGCATAATCAATTCACAATCAGCACTCCGTTATGAAAATAAGGCGTTTATTGTATGATTCCTTTTTATGTACGCTAATTTTTCTAAAATTTGACCTGTAAATCCCTTTAATCAGATAATAAAAATCTACAATTATGAAGCAAGTATACATGATTATGTTGGCTGCTGCCCTGGTAAGTGCAGCACCTTTGTTTGCGCAGGATAAGGCTCCAACGCGCCCGGGCGACATTGGAGAGAGTGAGTTTGATAATTTTAAAAACAGCTCCTTTAATATATTGGAAGAGTCCACAAAATTGGATGAGAACCTGAAACACATCGATGAAGAGATAAAGACGTACTCAGGGGTAATGTCAACTGTAAGTACCGAAAAAATTAAAGGACACTACAAGGCCCTCACAGGCGTTAAAGGCGAGGTGGAAACTATTAATTCCAATATCGGGGAGCTGGATGACAAGGGAAAAGACATGTTGGCCAACGCCAGTAAAATAACTCCCAAAATGAAGTCCATCAAAGCCACGGCCAATACCAAAAAGTCTGTAGAAGGATTGGATGCGGCAAAAAACAAAATGAAATCGATCACTCAAATGCTGCAGGATGACATGAAACTGTTGGGTGACGAATTGAAGTCGCGCGGTGAGCCTATTGAATAAATAAATTTTTTGTGATTCGCTTTTTTCTGGTTTTTCTTCTTTTTTCGTTTGCTAGCGATGCCTGTGCACAGGATGTGCTGGACTTGTTTGGAAAAAAAATAAGCAAAAAGTTAAGCAAGAAAGGGAGTGAACAGGTCGCCAACCTTGACTCCGTTGATTTTCAATTTGCTATTTCCCTTAATCAGAGTGCTGGTTTTTTTGATGTAGAGCAAAAAGGAGAAACCGGGGCAACACTTCTTTATCAATTGAAAGAGGAGTCGGATAAGACCAAGCTGGAATTGGCCCGTGAAAATCTGGAGACAGGCATCAATTTGTTTGAGTTCAACAGGTACAAGATGGCAGAGTTGTACGTGTTGGAAACAAAGGGGATGCTGGAAAAAGAGGGACTTACCAATGAGTTGGTTTATCTCCGCACGATATCAAACCTCGGCCTGATATACCTCGTGCAAGGCAAGGTGTTGGCTGCCGAATCGCTTATTGTTGGGTCTCTTTCTGATAGTGAGAAGGCATTGAGCAAATCCAGCGCAGCCTATATCGCCAATCTTAATAATTACGCAAAACTTCATCAATCACTGGGAAAATACAATGAGGCGGAAAAGGAGTTTAATGAAGCGCTTCAGTTGTGTGAATCATTTTTTGGTGAGGGCATGCAAAAGGCCATCATCTTAAATAATAAGGCCATGCTATTGCATGTGATGGGGCGCTATGAAGAGGCCTTTGATCAAATGCATTTGGCCATGAAGTCGTCAGAAGTGGCACCGAAAAAATTCTTGAAATCTGGCGAGAACTCTTTTGATAACAGAAAGTTTCGTGCCAACCTGGCCACCATGTACCAGCTATCGGGTCGCTACGAAGAGGCAGAGCAAAACTTCCTGGCCATAAAGAAAGTATTTGAGAATAGGGGGCAATCCAAAAACATTGAATACGCAGGCTTACTTAATCAGTTAGGTATTCTTTATATTCAAATGGGTAAGTATGAATTGGTACATGACTTGCTCGTTCAGTCAGGAGAAACATACCGGAAAAGATTTGGTGATCAGAATGTGTACTTCGCCAAGGTGCTCAACGACCTTGGAAATTTTTATCGCCAGACAGGAAATTATGAAGGCGCTGAAAAACAATTGACCCGTGCCTATGAAGTGAGAAGCAAAATCCTGGATCCTCAGCACCCGGATTACATTAGAACAGAGGAGGATTTGGCCATTCTTTATTGGAAAACCAACCGACCGGAAGAAGCCTATAAACTATACAAAGAGGCAATGGACAAAACGGTTGACTTTATTAATCGTTATTTTCCTCCCATGAGTGAAGCGGAAAAGACCAAGTTTTGGGACATTACCGCGCCCCGCTTTCAGCGATTCTATAATTTCTCTTTGGAGAATATGGAAAACGTAAAGGCGTTAAAAACTGATTTTTATAACTATCACATAGCCACTAAAGCACTATTGATCAATAGCACCAATAAGGTAAAACAAGCTATTCTTAATAGCAGTGATACTGCATTGAAAATGGACTATATCCATTGGCTGGATCAGAAAGAACAATTGGCCCAGATGTATGGATTCTCTAAAGAGAAACTGGAAGAACAGAACATTAACCTGGCAGAATTGGAGCGTCAAGTGAATACCATGGAGAGGTCGCTGTCCGAGAAATCCTCTCTTTTTACCTCGGGCTATGCATCAAAGCAAACAGATTATAAAGAGTTGATTAATCTACTAGGTGTCAATGAAGCTATTGTGGACATCGTACGGGTGAGGTTGTTTGACCAGGACTTTAAAGATGAAGCAAAGTATGTGGTTTTTGTTTTGGAAAAGGAGGGTGACATTCAGGTGGTTGAACTGGATAATGGTAGCCAATTGGAAACACGCTATGGAAAGTATTATCGCACGGCCATACAACAGCATTTACCCGATGAGTATTCTTATAATCAATTTTGGAGTCGTATCGATCCTTTATTAGTCGGTAAGAAGGTACTTTATGTTTCTCCGGATGGTGTTTACAATCAGTTGAATTTGAATACACTTAAAAATGATAAAGGAGAGTTTAATATCAATCGTTATGACATTGCCATTGTAGGAAACGCAAAAGATTTAAAGGATATAAAAACCCGTAATCCGCAGATAGGGACAAAGAGCGCATTTCTTTTGGGTTTTCCGGATTATGCTACCGATGCAGTGCCGCCCTTGCCTGGAACCAGGGTGGAATTGGAAAACATTGCTAAAGTGCTGAAAGCTGCCAATTATAAAGTGACCCAGCGCATGCAAAAGGAAGCCACTGAACAAAGTATTAAATCTATTAAGGCGCCCACGATTGTGCACATTGCCACACATGGATATTTTCTTCAGGATGTGAAGGGTGCGCATGGTTCTGTTTATGGTGTCGATGCTGAGAATGCATCTAATAATCCACTACTGCGAAGTGGTTTGATTTTGGCGGATGCAAAAGAAGCCATTACCGATACAAAAGCTGTTGACATTACCCACAGTGAGAATGGCATACTCACCGCTTACGAGGCCATGAACCTCGACCTTGAAGGAACAGATTTGGTGATCATGAGTGCATGCGAAACCGGACTGGGTGATGTGAAATCAGGGGAGGGCGTATATGGATTGCAAAGATCATTTCTCGTAGCGGGAGCCGATGCACTCATCATGAGCTTGTGGAAAGTAGATGATGAAGCAACGCAACTGTTAATGTCGCATTTTTATTCCAACTGGGTGAAAGGAGGCAACAAAGAAAAAGCTTTTAAGCAGGCTCAAGTACAGCTTATGGCTAAATACAAAGAACCTTATTATTGGGGAGCCTTTGTCATGATTGGCTTATAGTTCTTTGCCTAGCTTAATGGCACCTTCATAAAAGAATTGAGCGGCCACAGCCATCAGCACATGGCTTAAATCTATGTGGTTAAACCAAATGTGGGGAGAGATTTCATTCATGAAAATCAAAGCGGCAATGCTGGCAATACCCACACCAATTATGATTTTACCACTTCCCTGGTCACGAGTTTTTAAATATACAAAACCATGAAAAGTCAATACGACCGCCAGCAAACCATAGCCGGAGTGAAATTCTACCCATTTAAAGTTAAGGGTATAAATGGTGATGGTCATTACCGTGATTAATTCTATTATGTTGAGCGTGAGAAAGAATTTGCCAACGCGCGGATGGATGAGGGGCTTGGCGTGCTCAATAGATGAACGCTCAATAAGCGCAACGGAAAACATGCTGATGATCCAACCCGGAAGTTTCCATGCAAATGAAAAGGCATACAAAAACCCATGACCGATTACACCTCCAAACAAGGTGGCCAATCCCAGGAGTAAAAAATACAAGCGGAAATAGAGTTGAGTTTTGCCTTGTAGATTCTTTTTCGTCAACCGATAGTAGGCAGTCAGGCAGACAGCAGAGACGATTAGATCGGTGATCATGTTCACCGGTTCGTCTATTCTTAAATTAAATATTGAAATGGATGGTTGAGACACGCGCGATAAGTTTCAGCTCTATTTCTCAAAGGTAGCCATTACCACGGACTGTAATATCTGTTTTTTTTTGTAAGTGGGTAAATGAATATAATCAGACAGTTGAGGTTTCACCTATATTAATTATTAATGATGGTATCCAAAGACCACCATTTCCAACCTATATTCATCTTATGCCAATAATAATTTGTCACCAATAAAGAATGGTGTTTGTAGAGTTTTCCGCTTGACGATAAATATTAAGATTGAATTATTTCACTCTTTCAATTGTCGGTTTTGGCAGGGTGAGGAAGTAAACGATCACCAATAAAGTCATGGAGGCTGCTGTAAGAAATGCAGCGGTTGCGCCAAAACGAAACCAAATAAGCCCGGTCAACGAACTTGCTACCATTGTGCAAATGCTTTGAAGTCCTGTAAAAGTACCAATTGCAGTTGCAGTGTCTTTTCTGTCAGTGATATTGGAAATCCATGCTTTTGAAATTCCTTCTGTGGCTGAGGCGTAGATACCATACAGAAAAAACAGCCCGAAAAAGAAATAAAGGTGGGTATTAACAGACATTCCATAATACACAATGGCAAACAAGATAAGCCCGATTATAAAAATGGTTTTCAGCCCAACCTTATCGGCCAGAACACCCATAGGAAAAGCAAACAAGGCGTAAATAAGATTGTAGAAAATATAGACCACTATAACCATAGTGTCAGTTAGTCCGGATTGCTTGGCCTGAAGTAAAAGAAAAACATCCGAACTATTGAAAAGCGTAAATATTAGAAGTCCTATTACTAATTTTCTATAATCGATGGGGCTTATTTTCCAATACTTTAAGAATGAAAAAAAAGTAGTTTTTACAGTTGTTATTTCCCTGTTTGCTTTTTTGTCTTTGAGGTAGAATGATGAAAACACTGCCAAAAGTCCGGGAATAAATGCAATAAAAAAGAGTGTTTTGTAGTCATGTGGAAAAAAATACAAATAGAGCAAAGCCAATGAAGGGCCGATAACGGCACCCAAAGTGTCCATTGAACGATGAAATCCAAAAATTTTTGCTTTTGTCCCTGGTGTAGCTTCATCAGAAAGAATGGCATCCCTCGCACCTGTTCGAATACCTTTGCCGAAACGATCCAATGTCCGTGCTGAAAATACCCAGATTGGAAATGTAAACATGGCCATCATTGGTTTTGAAATGGCGCTGAATGCATAACCAATTTGAACAAAAGGGGCGCGTCTTCCCGACACGTCTGAAAGTTTACCAAAATAGCCCTTACTAAGCCCCGCAGTTGCTTCCGCGACACCTTCGAGTATGCCTATTAACACAATAGAAAAACCTATTGTTTTCAAATAAATTGGCATAATTGGATACAGCATTTCGCTGGCCATGTCAGTAAACAAACTGACCAATGATAAAATCCAAACTGTCCTGGTAATATATTTCAAAACGTATTTATTTTGATAGCGACATATGAATTTTGTTTATTACAGGTAATGGGCTGCACGTGGTAACATTTATTCGCTTATAACCTTGGTCAGTGGAGTCCATACACTATACCAAAAATGGTCTCCAATACTTAAAGATCGGCTTATGCACTTTTTTCCATTTTTAAGGCCTCATACACCTGGTCAATGCCTTTTGGAGTGTCAGCTAAAACAATGAGTTTGTCATTGGCTTCAATCACCGTAAAACCGTTGGGTGTGATGTATTTATCATTGCGTTTGATCATGGCAATAATTGCTGCACGCGGGAAATTAAGATCTACGATTTTCTTGTTTGTCGCGTAACTGTTGTCAAAAATATCTATTTCCTCCATGGTGGTCTTTGGGTATTCTTTAAGTAACTGGTCAGTAGGATCCAGCGGTTTTGCTTTTTCCGGAAGAGCCACACGAAGCCACTTGGAAAAAATTGGAAGGGTGGTGCCCTGTATCAATACCGAAGTAACAGATATAAAGAAGACGATATTGAAGATCATCCCTGCTTTATCAATGCCGGCCAGCAGGGGGTAGGTGGCAAACACAATAGGAACGGCACCCCGCAGCCCTACCCATGAAATATAAAGGCGGCTCCTCATCCTCATCTTAAATGGTAACAAACTAAGGAAAACACTAAGGGGCCTTGCCACCAGAATGAGAAAAACGGAGATAAGCAGCCCGATGCCAAACACTGGAAAGACCTGTGTAGGGAAAACAAGTAGCCCCAGGGTAAGGAAGAGAACAATTTGCATCAACCAGGCCAGCCCGTCAAACATTTTCAAAATGGTTTTTTTATGAATAAGGTGCTGATTGCCCAGGAACACAGCACAGATATAAATGGCCAGGAATCCGTTACCGCCTACAAAGTCAGTTGCCGAGAAGGTGATAAACATCAAAGCGATCACCAACACCGGGTAAAGTCCTTCGAAGTCAAGGTGGATTCTGTTGATAATATATTTACTTAGTTTCCCAAACATAAAACCAGCAAGTCCGCCCAATATCATTTGCTGCAGGAACAGCGGAATAATGGAAAATATGCTTTTATCCTGATTGACCACCAGTGAAAGAAAGGCAATGGTAAGCACATAGGCCATCGGATCGTTACTTCCGCTTTCCAGTTCTAAGGTGGGTCGTAAATTGTTCTTCAGAGCAAGGCTTTTCGAGCGAAGGATCGAAAATACAGCCGCTGCGTCTGTAGAAGAAACGATTGACCCCAGCAACATGCTTTCGTAAATGGTGAAGTCAGTGATGAACCAGACGAAAGTACCCAGCGACAAAGCCGTAAGCAGCACCCCCAGCGTAGAGAGGGATATTCCCTTCCATAGGATAGGTTTTACCGCAAACCAATGGGTGTCAAGACCTCCTGAAAAAAGGATAAAGTTAAGAGAAATGATACCGATAAATTGAGCAAGCTTTGGATCGTTGAAATGGATGCCTCCAATGCCATCCGATCCCGCCAGCATCCCGATGGTCAAGAACAACAAGAGGGTGGGCACCCCGAACTGGTAGGAGGTTTTACCAGCCACAATGCTTATGAAAAGCAAAATGGAACCGATGAGAAGTATGTTCTCGATTGTTAAGCTCATTTACTGGGTATTGTAAATTTCAAAGATAACGATAAGATGGTTGTGGTGGGGAAAGGTGATATATAGTCAGGGAGGATCGTGTTGCTGCTCTCAATGAAGTAAGCAACAGAACGGGCAGGTAGGGTAGGATAAATTGGATAAGGAGGAATACATAATTGGTAAAACTCTCGGCTCAGAAGCATATCCGCCCAATGGAGATTCGAACAACCCCCTAAAAACAAAAGACCCCTCGCGTTGGAGGGGTCCCCTGTACCTAAACCTAAACCTATGAGAAGAATTGCTCTGCTCTTGGGTATAAATACGGGGGGATCAGATTTTGGTTACGAATTTCTAAAAGAATAGTGAAATATTTTTAGGATCAGGGGTGGACCTCCCTTTTCATCTGCCTGCCAAATTGCTTACGAAACTTCTCTATTTTTGGCCTGATTACGTATTGGCAATACCCCTGATGGGGATTAAGCGCATAGTAGTTTTGATGATCCTCTTCTGCTGGATAGAAATTCAGCAAAGGACTTATCTCCGTTACAACACTGCTTTTAAACACCCCCGACTCATCCAGTTGTTTTTTATAGTCTTCGGCAATTATTCTTTCTTCTTCGCTGTTGTAAAAAACCACGGATCGGTATTGCGAACCCACATCGGCTCCCTGCCGGTTGAGGGTAGTGGGATCGTGCGTATTCCAGAAGATTTGCAGCAAAGTTTCATAAGAAACAACAGCAGGATCGTATGTGATTTGGGTTACTTCTGCGTGGCCTGTTGTACCGGTGCAAACTTCACGATAGCTGGGATTCTTAATTTTACCCCCTGAATAACCGGACACCACTTTCTCTACACCACTTACTTCTTGAAAAACTGCTTCGGTACACCAAAAACATCCTGCGCCAAATGTGATGAATGCTTTGCCATTGTTATCGGTGATATTCTTCATAAGTAACGAGTGTGCATTGTTGTTCTAATTATACAATTTTGGCACCAATAAGGTTTTGCAGTAAACATCTATTGTCAGCGCGGCAACAACTAATATTTGTCATAAAATGACCTCAGCCCATTGCTCAACTTATTATTGAGTTCCTTCTGTGTCCTGTTTTCTATGTAGCTGCGCTCGGGATAGGGTTCCTTTTTCTGGCAGAGTTTTTTGTTTCCTTCAGACAGCGCCCTTACGTCTCCTTTGTAAGTTGCCCAGGTGTCAGCCCAGGTTTCTTCAGCTACGATATCTTCATTCTTAATTTCTGCCTGGTTGTCCGCATCCTTAATGATGAGATTAAGTGAACCTCGTCCTGTAATTCTCTTGGTATAGGTAGTGAGGGTAGCTGATACTTTGCTGTAGATGGGTGTTTTTACTCCTTTCACTGTTTTTTCTCCGGTTTTTACGCTATCCGAAAATGATTCTGTCTTGGTGGTAATTACAGGGCGACCTTCCTGATAACCATTCACGATGATCTTAATGTACTGATCTATTTTTTCAAGTTTTAAGTCTTCGGCCTGCTGTGGTGTGTAAAACTTAACAAATTGATTAGAAGAATAACCAAAAACAATTGGGTCAAAATTCCAATCGCTATACTTGATTAATGAGGGTTGTACTACCACTTTAAGGGTGGCGTTGAATTTAGCCTGTTCAATCATTTCGATGGCTTCCCTGTATCCTGGGGAAAATGTGTTGGCTTCGTTGAACAAGAAGTAAGCTTGCTTGGCGTCTTCACGTGTATTTTTAAGTAAAGCCTGAATGCCCGCTTCATACGTTTCTTCTGCTGCCTTTGCTTTTACGGTAGTTAGCTCATTAAACTTGCTAACCGGATTTGGGATTACGCGCAAAGCACCTGGGGAGGTGCGTATTTCTTCATAGAGGCGGTTTATCTTCTCGTAATTTTCGGTTGCCGTTTTGTATTTAAAATTAGCATTCGATTCAATCTGATTTTTTGCATCCGTTTCTAAATAATCTACAGCCAACTGATAACTGAGCTTGAGTACTTCCCGCGATTTTTTGTGATCAGGTTTACCTCTTAGCCGTTGAACTGCCGATAAAACAGCTTCGTAGTAGTCCCCATGTTTGTACGCAGTTTTGCCCGAAGAGCACGAATCAAGTAACACCAGGGAGAAGAGTAGGTAGGAGTAAAGCCTTAATTTCATCGCCAAAGCCATTTTACAAGCAAATAAACAAATTCAATGCCTTAAATCATCGCTTTGGAGTAAAGAAGTCAAATAGTGTATTGCCGATTGATTTTCTTGTTGTGCCTTGAAAGTGATATTTTAAGGGAATAATTAAATTCAATTGATATGTCTCCTTATCTGGCAGAGTTTATTGGTACCATGATTTTGATTGTTTTGGGTGATGGTGTAGTGGCCGGAGTCTTATTAAAACAATCCAAATCAGAGAATGCGGGCTGGGTTGTAATTGTAATGGGTTGGGGTCTGGCTGTTACTTTCGCCATTTATGCGGTAGGGGGATACAGTGGAGCCCATATTAATCCTGCTGTGACACTGGCGCTAGCATTTAATGGCAGCTTTCCTTGGGCAGAGGTGCCTGCTTATTGCCTTGCTCAGTTGCTTGGAGCGTTTGTCGGAGCAACTATTGTATGGTTGCATTATCTGCCACACTGGAAGATAACGGAAGACAAGGATGCTAAACTGGCTGTATTTTGCACGGCACCCGCTATCCAATCTACGCTCTCTAATTTTATTAGTGAATTTATAGGCACCATGGTTTTGATTATGGGGTTGTTATTTATTGGTGCCAATCGTTTTGCGGAAGGATTGAACCCGCTTGTGGTGGGTGCATTGATTTCGGCTATCGGTTTTAGTTTAGGGGGCACAACAGGGTTTGCCATCAATCCGGCAAGAGACCTTGGGCCTCGGTTGGCACACTTTATTTTACCTATTGCTGGCAAAGGCCCTTCCGATTGGTCGTACAGTTGGATCCCGGTGATTGGGCCTCTGGCGGGAAGTATTGCCGGAGCTTTGTTATATCAATTATTAGTTTCTTAAATGATGCACCAATGAGTAAATATATTATTGCACTGGATCAGGGGACCACAAGTTCACGGGCTGTTCTGTTAAATGAGAAAGGAACCATTCAAGCCATTGCCCAGCAAGAGTTTACTCAGGTTTTCCCCAAGCCAGGCTGGGTAGAGCATGATCCAAAGGAAATATTATCCACTCAATTGGGGATGCTTCAAAAGGTACTCAGCGATAATAAGATAAGTCCTAAGTCAGTAGCCGCCATTGGTATTACCAATCAAAGGGAAACCACGGTAGTGTGGGATAAGAAAACAGGAGAACCCATTTACAATGCCATTGTGTGGCAGGACAAGAGAACAGCCGCGTTGTGTGAAAAGCTAAAAGCCCGCGGCCTGGAGGATTATGTAAGGGAAAACACGGGGCTGGTAATCGACTCCTATTTCTCAGGTACTAAAATCAATTGGATACTCAACAATGTGGAGGGCGCTAAAGAAAGAGCAAAGAAAGGGGAGTTGCTATTTGGAACGATTGATACCTGGCTGATTTGGAACATGACAAAAGGGAAGTCGCACGTTACCGATTACAGCAATGCTTCCAGAACTTTGTTGTACAACATCCGCGATCTAAAGTGGGATAAAAAACTATTGGAGGAGCTGGAAGTGCCTGAGGCCATGGTGCCCAAAGTGAACCCCTCTTCATCAGATTTTGGCGTGTATGAAATGGACGGAGCTACTATTCCTATTGCTGGAGTGGCAGGTGATCAACAGGCGGCCTTATTTGGTCAGGCCTGCTTTACTCCGGGTATGGCCAAAAACACGTACGGTACAGGTTGTTTTATGCTGATGAATACCGGTGACAAGATCCAGCATTCCAAAAATGGATTGATTACTACCATTGCCTGGGGACTGGATGGAAAAGTGGAGTACGCGTTGGAAGGGAGTGTGTTCATTGCTGGGGCTGCGGTGCAATGGTTGCGCGATAGTCTTCACCTTATTGATCAGTCAAAAGACTCTGAATACTTTGCTGCGAAAGCGCTGGGGTCGAATGACGTATATGTGGTGCCTGCCTTTGTGGGGTTGGGGGCGCCTTATTGGGACATGTATGCCCGTGGTGCCATCTTCGGACTGACACGGGATACTGGGAAAGACCATATTATTAAAGCCACACTAGAGTCATTGGCCTATCAGACCAAAGATGTATTAGATGCCATGAAGGAGGATGCAGGGGTAAAATTGAAAAGTTTAAAAGTGGATGGAGGCGCCAGTGCCAATAACATCCTCATGCAATTTCAGGCTGATATATTAAACACTGAAGTCGAACGTCCGGAGGTGATTGAATCTACCGCCATGGGTGCTGCATACCTTGCGGGTATACAAGTGGGTTTGTGGAAGAAAGAAACGATAACAAAGGATCGGGTGATTGATAAAATATTTATACCAGCTATGGATGAACAGAAAAGAAACAAACTTTACAAGGGCTGGCAAAAGGCCGTAAAGAGATCCATGAAATGGATAGAAGAAGAATAATTTGTTAAACAACATATGAACTTCTCCAGCGTGAACCGACATCAATTCATTGCTTCTCTGAAGCAGCATGAATTCGATATGCTGATCATTGGAGGAGGGATAACGGGAGTGGGTATCGCATTGGATGCTGCTTCACGTGGGTTAAAGGTGGCGCTGGTTGAAAAGGAAGATTTTGCATCGGGTACCAGCAGCCGCTCTACAAAACTGATTCACGGAGGGCTGCGCTATTTGAAGCAATTTGAATTTGCGCTGGTCAAGGAAGTAGGGAGTGAGCGTGCGGTAGTACATAAATTAGCTCCGCATCTTGTGTTGCCAGAAAAGATGTTGTTACCGCTGCGAGAACACCGGGGCTTTGGCAGTTTGTTGACCTCTTTTGGTTTAAAGCTGTACGACTGGCTGGCGGGTGTCACAGGCAAGGACAGAAGGTTGATGCTTACGCGAAGGCAAACATTGAGACGTGAACCTTTACTGAAGAAGGATGATGTGAAAGGTGGTGCTCTCTATGCAGAATACAGAACAGACGATGCGCGACTGACCATTGAGGTGGCCAAAAAGGCCAACAAGTATGGAGCAACCGTTGTTAATTATTGTAAAGTAAACCGACTCAACTATTCTGAGATAGGAAGTGTTTGTGGTGCGGAAGTACAAGATGGTATTTCGGGTGAAATATTTTCTATCAAGTCCAGTGTGGTCATCAATGCAACAGGGCCTTGGGTAGATCAACTTCGTGAAATGGACAAATCTCGCGAGGGTAAGCGACTTCATCTTACCAAAGGCGTACACATCGTGTTGCCAAAGGAAAAACTACCCATTCACCAATCCATCTATTTCGATATTTCCGATGGAAGAATGATTTTTGCCATACCCCGAGGCAGAACAACCTATGTGGGCACGACTGACACCAACTATCAGGGAGATATTGAGAGGGTAGTGATTACCCATGATGATGCACAGTATCTTATCAATGGTGTAAACGAAAACTTTCCTGGTGTAAAACTAAAACTAGAAGATATTGAGTCCAGTTGGGCAGGCTTGCGCCCGCTTATTCATGAAGATGGTAAATCGGCATCTGAGCTTTCGCGGAAAGATGAAATATTCATCTCGCCTAGTGGACTGTATTCTATCGCTGGAGGTAAGCTGACCGGGTACAGGAAGATGGCCGAAAGAATTGTGGATATGGTGATTGATAATCATCCCCGAAGGCGGGAAATATCAAAATGTTATACTGACAAAATAAGATTATCCGATGGTCAACTCATTCATTCTAAGAGCGTGAGGCGGTATGTTAATCAGTTGAAAAAAAGAATGACAAGCCTGGGAGTGGATCCGGAGCATGCTCACTACTTTGTCGAAAATTATGGTAAGCAAACAGAGAAGATAATTAAAGATGAGAAGACTATTGATAGTGGAGATATTCATCTGACCCTTATTAAAGAAGAACTTCGCTATTGCGTTGAAAAGGAAATGACCTGTTCTTCTGTGGATTTTTTTATACGTAGAACCGGGAGATTGTATTTTGATATAGAGAGCGTTTTGAAGTACAAAGACCAAATTATCAACGAGTTGACTTCACTGTTGAATTGGAGTGAAGAAGCAAAGAACAGGGATATATCCAGGCTTGAGTCTGCACTTGCCGATGCTCGAAATTTTTTATTAGTTCCTTAAAATGATGGCGGGCCAACCTAAACATCTTTGGGGAATTGACCTTGGTGGAACCAAGATTGAGGGTGTAGTGCTTGAGTCTCCAACAAACCCGAGGGTATTATGCCGCCATAGATTGGCTACCGAGAGCCAGAAGGGCTATCAACATGTTATGTATCAAATTGGTAAAGTGATAGACAGGTTAAGCGATGATCTGGATTATAGGCCTGCCAAAATAGGTATGGGGACTCCGGGAATTCTTGATCCTATCACTTTTTTAATGAAGAATTGTAACTCAACCTGTTTAAATGGAGAGCCTCTCAAGCACGATCTTGAAAAAATGTTTGCCATGGAATTTATCCTTGCCAACGATGCCAATTGTTTTGCTTTAGCCGAAGCTAACATGGGAATTGTAAAAGATAATTTTACTGATGCGAAAGTAGTATTTGGTGCTATTATCGGCACCGGTGTGGGGGGTGGACTTGTGATAAATGGTAATCTAATTAATGGACTTCATGGAATCAGTGGGGAGTGGGGGCATAACTTTCTTCATAAATCGGGAGGACCCTGTTACTGTGGCAAGGTAGGGTGCGTGGAGACAGTTTTGTCGGGGCCAGCCCTGGAAAAGTATTACTTCTCATTAACCAATCATAATATGGCATTGCCAGAGATATACGAAGCATATCTTGCCGGGAAGGACGAAGGTGCCTCTATGACCATAGGTCGGCTGACCCGCTATTTTGGCCAGGCCCTCAGCACAGTAGTTAATATTCTGGATCCGGATGTGGTTGTAGTGGGGGGTGGAGTGGGTAATATAGATACATTATATACTGATGGAATAGCATCTCTGAAGGAATTTGTATTCAACGACTATCTTAAAACCAGCGTTGTAAAGCCAAAGTTGGGAGATAGTGCCGGGGTATTTGGCGCTGCATTTCTAACAATGGGGTATTTTCCCTAAGATTATTAATAATAGGATTATAGGGTGTTATTAAGTTATAATTTTTTTAATTTTGGGCTCTCAAAATTCTATAAACATGATAAACAAAATATTTCCATTTTTATTAATGGCCACCATCTCTTGGTCATGCGGTTCTAAAACTGAAAAAACAAATACTGAAGATTATGGTGAGCCTGCGGCACAAACCGAAAAAGCAGAAGCACCCGCAGCAGCTACATCAGAGGCGGATATGATTGCACAGGGTGCGGCACTTGTAGCTAAGAATGATTGTACCACCTGCCATCATCAAACTGACAAACTTATTGGTCCCGCACATTTAGAGGTGGCTAAGAAGTATGCATTCACACCGGAAAACGTGAAAATGCTGGCAGAAAAAATTATTAAGGGAGGTACTGGTAATTGGGGACAGATACCTATGACACCACATCCAAATATTACAGAGCCTGATGCAGAAAAGATGGCGATGTATGTGCTTTCTCTAAATGGTGCAAAGGAATCAAAGTAATCCCTGACATGCCATAAGCATTTAAGGATTGCAAATATATTCCTCCTATAAGGATAATGAAGAAGGCCCTCAAATGAGGGCCTTCTTCATATATATTTGCGTGTATTTATTAAGCATTTTCCTTTACCACTTGAGGTGCGCCATCAAGAATTTCCTTGTTGGCATGCTCAGCAAACTTTTCAAAGTTTTTATTGAAAGCAGCCGCTAAGTGGTTTGCTTTAAGGTCGTATGCTTCTTTATCCTTCCATGTGTTTCTTGGATTTAGAATTTCTGAAGGCACCCCTGAGCAAGAGGTAGGCATAGCTACACCAAAGATGTCATGCTTTTCATAACGGACATCGTTTAAGTCTCCGCTTAATGCTGCTGCGATAAGCGCCCTTGTGTACTTTAAGCTCATTCTGCTGCCCACTCCGTAAGGGCCTCCCGACCAGCCGGTATTCACCAACCAAACAGCTACATTGGCTTCCTGCATTTTTTTGCTCAGCATTTCAGCATAGCGGGTGGGGTGCAATGGCATAAAGGGAGCACCAAAACAAGTAGAGAACGTAGTGGTAGGTTCTGTTATGCCAGCTTCAGTTCCAGCTACCTTGGCGGTATAGCCAGATATAAAATGGAAAGCAGCCTGCCCTGGTGTAAGTTTTGAAATAGGAGGGAGTACTCCGTAAGCATCGCAGGTAAGAAAGAAAATATTTTTTGGATTCTTCCCCAGGGATGGAACAGCAATATTGGTGATGTGATCTATCGGGTAGCTCACGCGTGTATTTTCTGTCTTAGAACTATCGGCATAGTTCACCTCATTGGTTCCCTTCTTATATGAGATGTTTTCAAGTAACGCACCTTCCTTGATTGCGCCAAAAATATCGGGCTCCTTCTCAGCAGACAAGTCGATCGCTTTTGCATAACAACCTCCTTCAAAATTAAAGATGACATTGTCCGGTGTCCATCCATGTTCGTCATCACCAATCAGTTTTCTACTGGGATCGGCTGAGAGGGTGGTTTTTCCGGTTCCTGATAGTCCAAAGAAAATGGCAGTATCACCATCGCTGCCTGTGTTTGCAGAACAGTGCATGGAGAGCACATTTTTTTGATGGGGGAGTATGAAATTTAAAGCTGAGAATACACCTTTTTTAATCTCTCCGGTGTAAGCACTACCCGCTATTAAGATTACTTTCTTTGTGAAATCAACGATAGAAAAATTATGCTGGCGTGTTCCGTCTACCTCGGGATTGGCCCTGAAGTTGGGTGCGCAAAGAATAGTCCACTCGGGTTCAAATTGGGTGAGTTCTTTCTGGGTAGGGCGTAGGAACATATTATTGGCAAACAAACTGGACCAGGACAACTCTGTAACGACCCTGATATTAATTCGATATCTGGGATCTGCGCACGCATACACATCACGCACGTAAAACTCTTTTCCATTAAAGTAGTTGACCATTTTTTGGTGGAGCTTATCAAACTTCTCCGACTCAAAAGGAATATTGAAGTTATTCCACCAAACGGAATCTTTTGTTATGTCATCTTTTACTGTAAACTTATCTTTTGGCGACCGCCCGGTAAACTCACCGGTGTCGACAGCAATTGCTCCGGTACTGGTGACGGTAGCTTGTTTTAATTTAACGGCTATTTTTGCAAGCTCCGCTGGGGCTAAATTCCAGTGTGCTATTCCGTCTTTAATTCCTAAATCTTTGATTGAGGTATTGGCAGGTTTTACTCCACTTTCTTGCATTTCAAGGTAAATTGATGAGGCCGCAAAGTTAACAAAATATTCCCATTACAGACTCTAGAAATAGCTCAGAAATAGCTCTATTTTGAGCCCGGTGATCATCTGTCAATTGGTTAGTTAATTAGGATGACCCTTTATTTTAATGATTCAAAATTGACCAACGGTAACTTTGTTAGGCTACTCAAAGAAAGGTTTCCACTTGTCTTCACTGGGTTTGGTAGTAAATAAGCTGACGACAATTAATAACGTGAGAGAAGCTGCCAGTGAGGGAATAGCGATATAGTCGGTGTTGACAGGTAAAAAGCCCAAGGAAAGGCCAGTAGCATCTAAAACTTTGTTGAGCACGGGAATGGTCATGCCGGCAACAATGGAACAAACTGCTGCTTTTGAGGTAACCCTTTTCCAGAAAAAGCTGGCCAGTAAAACCGGTGCCAAAGAGGCGCCAATCATGGTATAGGATATAAAAGCCATTTCAAGTACGGTTTCAAATTGAGTAACCATTACATAAGCCAATAGTCCCAACAGAACTATACTTATTTGCTGGATTCGAATCAGTTTCCTGGGATCAATAGTTTTTTTGAAAAAGTAGGGTTTTAATATGTCTTGTGTCAGGTTGGTGGATGTAACCATCAGAAAAGTATTTCCTGTGGATAGGATGATGGCAACTCCTGCTGCAAACAGCATTGCACCAACCAATGAGGGTACTTGCTCATAACCTATTCTCAAAATTACCTCCTCGGCCATGGCCTGATTAATGGATCCGTCAGCGAGAAAGAAACGGGGATCGCTGGCATATATGGCATATCCGACAACAGCTATGGTACACATTACAGACTCAATCAATACCACCCCAATCAACATTCCAAAAACTGCCTTTCTGGCGGAGGCAGAATCCTTGGCGGAAGAGAACTTTTGGTAAATACTGCTTTCACTCACAAGCAAAAGGAAAGTAGGGAGGATAATTCCAATAACCCACCAGGGATCCCGGCCTTCCATGAGCGAGAGATATTGAGGGCTGGTAGCGTTAATCGTATCCAAAACTTCCGTCACCCCACCATGAGAGGCGACAGCAAAAGGCAATGCAATAAATAGAGCAAGTATCATTAATATCCCATTGAAAATATCAATAGAGATAATGGAAACCATTCCGGCTAATGCAGTGAATAGGATGATTGTGATGCAGGAAATAAGAGCACCTGTTTCTACATCGATAGCACCCTTGGAAAGTATTGCTAGAAATCTTCCACCTCCTTTAAATTGATAGCCCGCAATAACAAGGTAGGCCACAATGATGGTGGTTGTTCCCAGGATTTTGGCTGTATGATTGTACCGTTGTTCCAGCAGATCAGTAAGTGTGAATTTGGAAATTTTGCGCACTCGCCCAGCAATGAAATAAATCACCACGATGCCTATCCAGGCGCCAGCTGAAAACCAGAGCTCACCAAATCCTGTACGAAAACTTAGCCCGGCAGTGCCAAATAGACTGCCAGAACCAATCCAGGTACATACGAGGGTACCCACTAATAAATAGACAGGGACACCCCGCCCCGCCACAATAAAATCTTCTTCGTTCTTTACCTTCCTGCTCTTATTGATAATTATGCCTATCAAAAGTACCAGATAAGCGATGGTAACTACAGAATAAATCATATAATTGTGTTAACGCAGAATGCTAAAAGTAATAAAATTTGGCTTTTCATAGCCTATTGTGCACGTAGTCTTGGACTTTTCAACCTTAAATCATGGAAAAAAGTAAATCCTTTAAGCCTTATGTTTCAGCTCAGGATTTTATACCTGAGTTTACACTCAAGGCAGTTATACTGGGTTCTATATTTGGAATCATATTTGGAGCCGCAACGGTTTATCTGGGGCTTAAAGTTGGACTTACCGTAAGTGCCTCTATTCCCATTGCCGTTTTGGCCATATCCATTTTTAAAAAATTGGGTAACGCCACTATTTTAGAAAACAATATTGTACAAACCATTGGCTCGGCAGGAGAGTCAGTAGCTGCGGGGGTTGTATTCACCGTACCTGCGCTCCTTTTCCTGTCTGGCGGGGAAGCCTACTTCAAGTACTTTCAAATATTTGTATTGGCTTTGGTTGGGGGTGTGTTGGGAGTTCTGTTTATGATCCCTCTGAGGAGATCCCTAATAGTTAAAGAACATGATAATCTTCCATATCCTGAAGGTACCGCCTGCGCTGATGTGCTGATGGCTGGTGAAAAGGGAGGTAAGCTGGCACGAAACGTTTTCCTTGGATTAGGTATTGCTTTTCTCTACAAAGCACTTATGTCCATTGCCGGGTTGTGGAAAGACGTACCTCAATATGTATTTGGAAGAAAATCTTTTTTGCCAAATGGTACGATCAATGCAGAAATTACTCCCGAATTATTGGGTGTTGGCTACATCATAGGCCCGCGTATCTCCGGTATTATGGTAGCAGGTGGCGTACTCTCCTGGTTGGTGTTAATCCCCTTGATTACATTAATTGGAGATGGACTCGCTGTTCCGCTGGCCCCAGAAACAACAATGTTAATATCCGAGATGTCACCCAGTCAAATCTGGAACGGGTACATCCGCTACATCGGGGCGGGTGCTGTGACCTTCGGTGGGATTATTACACTAATAAAAACACTACCAACTATAGTGAGTGCTTTCAGGGATTCTTTCAAAGACCTTAGATCGAAGGACACACAAGCTGAATCCTCTAAACTTAGAACAGATAAGGATTTTCCGTTGATATATGTAGTGGTAGGTTCTGTTGGTTTGGTCATACTCATGTCAGTGTTACCCAACATTCCTACGAATTTTCTTTCCGCCATTATGATTGTGGTCTTTGGATTTTTCTTTGTGACGGTAGCGTCAAGGATTGTAGGGCTAATTGGGTCCTCTTCCAGCCCAGTCTCCGGAATGACCATTGCCACGCTGATGGCCACCAGTTTGATTTTTATTGGAATAGGGTGGACGGGAGATTATTATCAACCCATCGCATTGGTGGTGGGTTCAATTGTTTGTATTGCTGCTGCCAATGCAGGAGCTACCTCACAAGATTTGAAAACCGGGTATCTTGTAGGAGCAACTCCGGCAAAACAACAGTTGGGCTTGTTGATTGGCGTGCTGGTCTCAACAGTAGCTGTGGGGTTTACTTTGCTTTTGCTGAATGACACATTGGGAATAGGTGTAGTAACGGAGGCTCATCCTAATCCACTGCCCGCCCCACAGGCAACCTTAATGGCCACGGTAATTAAGGGTTTGTTGAGCCAGAACCTACCATGGGGTTTGGTGATAGCGGGAATGGGATTGTCTGCTGTGGTTGAATTGTGTGGTGTGAGTTCATTGGCTTTTGCCGTTGGCGCCTATCTGCCGTTATCTACCACTTCACCCATATTTGTAGGGGGTATGATTAAGCTAATTGCGGATAAGGTTACAAAGAGAAAGGAAGATGAATCCGAAGTAGGATCAGGAGCGCTCTTTAGCTCGGGCCTGATAGCCGGAGGATCACTCACAGGTATTTTGGTGGCTGTTTTGCTAGGTACGAATATAAACACCGCTGAGGGACCACAATCGGTAATTGCGGTTATTCACAATGCAGTGCATAGTGTTGTTCCGGAGGGAGGTGATTTAATTTCTATTTTGATGTTTGGCTTGATGGCTTATGTGGTATTTCGATTTGCCAAAGCCAAGGTCGACTGAGGTAGGATTAGCTTTTGTTTACTTCAGACCCAGCATCAATAATTTCTTTGAGTTCTCTTAAGGCACGCTTTTCTGCTTCATGCACTTTGCCATCAGCATGTACGATGTCAAACATATCTGTATACACTTTATATTTCTGGGAAAACTTAATATGATTGAAGTGTACGAATGTATCCTGGATTATTTTTTTTATGTCAGTTGGCTTTACTTTTTGATATTCACTAAAGGCGTCTTTCAATATTCTTACAGGATCCCCTTCATTGGGATAGAGTTTGGGCACTTTACTCAATATGGCTTCTTCTTCGGATGAATGATATTCCCCATCAGCGTGTGCCATGTGGATGTATAGGAACAATACGAAGTCGGCAAAATTGTTATGAATAACCATAATTTTATTAATGAGATTGAGCTTAAAAATAATCAAAAAAGGCCTCATCGTGAAATGAAGCCTTTTTTGATTAATTTAGGGTTGGAATTACATCATTCCACCCATTCCACCACCTGGCATTGCAGGCATTTGTTCTTTATCTTCAGCTATTTCAGACACAACTGCTTCTGTCGTTAATAACATACCTGCAATTGAGGCCGCATTCTCCAGTGCAAGGCGAGTAACCTTGGTAGGATCAATAATTCCTGCTTCGAAGAATGCCTCAAATTTATTATCAAGTGCATTGTATCCGTAGTCTTTCTTACCATCGCGAACCTTGTTCACAATAACAGAACCTTCCTGTCCTGCATTTTCAGCAATAGTTCTTAAGGGAGATTCAAGGGCTAGTCTTACAATGTTCACGCCAGTTTCCTGATCTTCATTCAATAGACCAAGTGACTCGATATTCTTAAGGGCATCGATGGCGCGGATGTAAGCGACACCACCACCAGGGACAATTCCCTCTTGTACGGCTGCTCTCGTGGCATGCAATGCATCATCTACACGGTCTTTCTTCTCTTTCATTTCTACTTCAGTAGCTGCACCTACATATAAGATGGCAACACCACCTGAAAGCTTAGCCAAACGCTCTTGCAACTTTTCTTTATCATAGTCAGAAGTTGTAGTCTCGATTTGAGCTTTGATCTGTCCAACACGTGCCTGGATATCTGCTTTTTTACCGGCTCCGTTTACGATAATGGTATTGTCCTTGTCGATATTGATCTTATCAGCGCGGCCAAGGTCTTCCAACTTCGCATCTTCCAGTTTCATTCCAGTTTCTTCTGAAATAACTTTTCCGCCTGTAAGTACTGCGATGTCTTCCAACATGGCTTTTCTTCTGTCACCAAATCCAGGAGCCTTAACAGCTGCTACTTTGAGTGATCCACGAATTTTGTTAACAACAAGCGTAGCCAATGCTTCACCTTCCACTTCTTCAGAAATGATCAATAATGGCTTACCTGTTTGTGCACTTTGCTCAAGGATAGGAAGGAGCTCTTTCATAGCGCTGATTTTCTTGTCGTAAATCAGGACATAAGGACTTTCCAATTCAACTTCCATTTTCTCTGTATTGGTTACAAAGTAAGGGGAGAGGTATCCGCGATCGAACTGCATACCTTCAACAGTCTTTACCTCAGTCTCTGTTCCTTTGGCTTCTTCTACGGTGATCACACCATCTTTACCCACTTTGTCCATCGCATCGGCAATCATCTTACCAATGGTTTCATCACTATTGGAAGATATGGTTGCTACCTGGGCGATTTCGTAAGAATCTTTGATTTTCTTGCTTTGCTTCTTTAGGTTCTCCACTACAGCAAGCACAGCCTTATCAATTCCACGCTTCAGGTCCATTGGATTGGCACCTGCTGCTACGTTCTTAATTCCATGGTTATAAATGGATTGAGTAAGTACAGTTGCGGTAGTTGTTCCGTCACCGGCTGCATCAGCAGTTTTAGAAGCTACTTCTTTCACAAGTTGAGCACCCATGTTTTCGATCGCATCCTTTAATTCAATATCCTTAGCCACAGACACACCGTCTTTGGTTACAGTAGGTGCACCAAATTTTTTGTCCAGGATTACATTTCTTCCTTTAGGTCCAAGCGTCACCTTCACGGCATTCGCAAGCTTATCTACACCTTTCTTTATTTTGTCCCTCGCTGAGGTATCAAATGTGATTTCTTTAGCCATAATTTCTTTTGTTTGTGGTTTAAATAATTCCAAAAATGTCAGAGTTGCGCATGATGAGGTATTCTTTCCCATCAATGTTGATTTCGGTACCGGCATACTTGCCATACAATACCTTGTCTCCAACCTTTACGGTTACAGGTTTGTCTTTCACACCATCACCAACCGCAATTACTTTACCCTTTTGAGGTTTTTCTTTAGCCGTATCCGGAATGATAATTCCTGAGGAGGTTTTGGTTTCAGCCTCGGCTGCTTCTACAAGCACCCGATCCTCGTTTGGTTTAAAGTTGATCTTCGCCATATGGATTTAAATTTTGTTTTTGATAATTAAAGTTAACAAAGGCTGCTACCGTCCATTTTTGTGCCATTTCTTAAACCAAGTGCTTTTTCAGACAGTTTTTCAGTAAAGGGCATTATTAGGTAGTGAAGTTTACACGACCTGTCAGGGTTAAACCAATACAAAATGGCAGATTGTCATATTTTTAAATGTTTTTGTATACTCGTATTGGCAAAACTGATAGCTTATGAAACTTAAAGAAAACTGGTTGACCGAAGGGCTAATAGATTTCGAGTATAAAAAGTATATTCTTTTGGCCTATTTGAAAAGTGTAAAGGAGTCTTTTCATCGGGTGGAACTTTATCCGTTTTTGTCTGACATGGTGTACCACTACCGCAATCTGTTAGCCGTTCAAGCCAACAAATCCATGATTTATGATGCTTTTCCAAAGGAATTGTCCTCGGAAGACCTTAAAAACCTGGAACTCAATTACAGGACCATCATTGAAGATGATGCCATTATGAAAGAAATCGAATCGATCATTGATTTTGCACTGCCTATGCTAAAATCCCAATTGGAAGAAGGGTCTGTGATCTATGAATATGTAGAGTCTAAATGTGAAATAGAACCGATTGGACTTTCTTCCCTGGCGCTTAATGAAGGATATCTTTTTATTACACAGCCTCCGGAGACAGAAACTAAAATATACCGGTACCATACCACTATTTTTGGTAACAGCACCGATCAATACAAGGGAATAACACTTAACTACGTGTTTAAGGAGAGGCGCACCCTCAGCAACAGCTATGAAAAAATGAAGCTGAAACTTATCAGGCAATTTCAGGATTTACCCAATCCTGCCGCCTTTCTGATTCTGTCTAAACTGAAATTTCCATTTACACCCACGCTTATGCCTGTAGCTAAAAGACTGCTGGTGAAGCAGGTATCAAAGGGTACATAAATTATAAATAGAAGAGCCCACGTAGAGTGGGCCTTCCAATGTGTTCTTCCAGGTGGACCTATTGATTCGTGCTATCCGAAGGTGTTGCCGGGGTTATCCGGTTTAGATCAAGTCCAGGAGCAGTTTGTTGTTCTTTTGCACGATCCAATATATCATCGGATTGGTTGAAAGTTTTTGGTGTGGTAAAACTGGTGGCTAGAGAAAATACCATAATAGCAATAGCAAATCCCCAGGTTAGGCGCTCTAAAAGATCACCCGTTTTCTTTACCCCGATGAGGTTACTGGCACCCGAGCCTCCAAATTGACTGGACAATCCTCCACCTTTAGAATTTTGGGCTAGTATAACCAAAACAAGGAGTATGGCCGAAACAAGTACCAGGCTTATATATAACGTATACATGATTTAATTTGTCAATTCTTCAATTTGAGCCGCAAAGTAAGCCTTTTTTTGTGGAAACTTCCAAATCAACTTTCTGAGAACTTCTACAGCCTTTTCCTTTTTGCCCTGTTTGATCAGTATTTCAACGAGCGTTTCTGATACGATGTTGTCGGTAAACACACTGCTTCCTTCTGATAAATCAGTAGCTGCTGTTCCTGTAATGCCTGCTTTACCCTTACCAATACTTGGCTTGGACTTTATAAATTTATCGATGATATCCAGTTGCTCTTTTTGCTTGGGGTCGCTGGGCTTTATCTTCTTTTTGGTGCTCTTAATTTCGGCTATAATACTCTTATCTGCAGTCTTGGGTTTTTTATCAGTCTTTGGTTCTTCCTTTTTCTCCATAATCGGTTGTTCAGGTAAAGGAAGGCCATCAAAATTGGCGGAAGCCACTTCAAACCCATGTTTTAGCTTCTTTAGCTTATCCAAATCCTTAAACAATTCATTTAATAGTTCGTCACCACTCAGGTTTGAGGGGGTGAATACTTCTTTGGTAATAATCGCTTGTATAAGACGGGGTTCTTCAATAGGCTTTTTACTGATAACTTTTTCCTCTGTCTTTTCTTTCGGTTTGTTGGAATCAACGACTATACTAGCCTTCCTGGCCTTGGCCACTTCTTCTGCTTTTTCAACTGTAATTAGAGCAGATGGGTCTCTTTCAACTGCCGGGGCAGTTACAATCGTTTTCAGTATGGTTCGGTTTGTGGCGTATACTGCTGCCTTGCTCAGTTTCAATTGCTTCTCGGGTAAATCATTGAGTTGGTATCCTCGTGCTACCAGGCTGTGGATGGCCTGGGAATATGGAAATTCATTTTGAAGCAACTCCAATACTCTGGTTTCATCCGGAGAGAGAGAGCTGTTATTCACCAGTAGGAACAAGAATTTACTTTTTTCCAAAATTATTACAATGAAGTGAAGGTAAAGGTAATGCAATTTGACCCTTCAAGCAACAGTTGAAGTTAAGCGCAAACAGTGAAAACTACCAATTGGCTACCGTGGCATTGAAAATGTCGAGAAGAATTTGATTAAAAATGGTTTTCTCCAACTGCTCTTGTATGCTTGTGATATCTTGTGTGTTAGGGAAATCAGCATAAAATGAAAAAGTCTTGTCTTTGAAACTGTTTTTGGGTTCAAGGGTGTCTTCGTAACTTGCTTTTACAGCAATTGTCAGACGTGTCAAAGCAGCGACATCAACCTGTAGATTGTTGCCTGAAGAGACGGGTGCTATGGGACGTAGGGTGTATTCTACTATGGTTCCTTCAATTCGGAGTTGGCCATTTTCCTTAACCACACTCAGGCTGGAGTTGCGTTGGTAAAAGTCTTTGAGATCGTTTGTAAAAGTCTGGGCCAGGTTAGCAGGAGCGAGGTCTGTATTATTGAAAAATTCAGCCACCACAATAGTTTCGGCCGCAGTAGAGGCCCCCGTAAAAGAATAGACACCACATCCCCAAGTAAGTGAGAGTAGAAATAATATTAAGAGATTCCGCAGCACTTTTCTCTTCTTATCCTTCAAGTTCGTATTGTTTAATTTTGCGATAAAGTGTTCGCTCAGATATCCCCAAATCCTGTGCCGCGTATTTTCTTTTGTTGTTATTCTTTTGAAGGGCCATTACAATCAACTCTTTTTCTTTCTTTTCAATAGACAAGGAGTCGTCTTCGGTCACATGGCTAATGTCTTGTACCTCATCTTCTTCAATAGGAGTATTGTTAGGTTTTAGCACCCTTATTGAATCCAGGGTGGGTTTTATCTCTTCTTCGATTCCATCAAACAGTTCGGCATTATCTTTCACTATTTGCGCGGCATTGGATGGATTGACTGCATTTTCGAGTACTACCTTCTTAAGTTCATTGACATCTTTCCTCATTTCAAATAATACCTTGTAGAGAATATCTCTCTCTGATATATTTTCTGAGGATCCCGTTTTATAAAGTGTTGGCAGCATGGAATCTTTTGGCAGGTATTTCTGGAGTTGTTCCTGATCAATTTCTTTTACTTCTGGTGATAGCACTGATATTTGTTCTACCAGATTTTTTAATTGCCGGATGTTTCCTGGGAAACGGTATTTAAGCAGTAAGCTTTTTGCATCTTCAGTTAGGGTAATTGGTTTTACTTTATACTTTTCAGCAAAATCAGAGGCAAACTTTCTAAATAACAGCTCAATATCATCACCTCGCTCGCGAAGTGGAGGTACATAAATGGGGACTGTGCTTAGTCGGTAGTATAGGTCTTCACGGAATTTCCCATCCTCTACGTTCTTCATTAAATTAATATTGGTAGCAGCCACCACACGCACATCCGTTTTCTGGACTTTGGAAGAACCTACTTTGATGAACTCCCCGTTTTCCAATACCCTTAGCAGCCTTGCCTGGGTTCCCAAAGGCATCTCTCCAATCTCATCCAGAAAAATTGTTCCTCCATTGGTTACTTCAAAATACCCTTTTCTGGCTTCATGAGCCCCTGTGAACGATCCTTTTTCGTGACCAAAAAGCTCAGAGTCAATCGTACCCTCCGGGATTGAGCCGCAGTTGATGGCAATAAATTGTCCGTGCTTCTTAGGACTTAAGTGATGAATGATTTTAGAAAACGATTCTTTTCCGCTACCGCTTTCACCTGTGATCAGCACAGACATATCAGTAGGAGCAACCTGCATGGCCACACGGACAGCATTATTCAATAATGCCGAACGACCGATAATTCCAAACCTTTGTTTTATACTTTGTATCTCTGAATCTTTAATTGTCATAATACTTACGCTACTATCTTTCCCAATAATGTTCCACCTGTGCACTCTGTTATTAAAACATTTACATACTCACCTTTGTTTTTATTCTGTGCTTCAAACACCGCTACTTTGTTGTTTGAAGTGCGTCCCTGCAAATGTTGATCTGATTTTTTAGATGTCCCTTCAATAAGAATTTTGAAAACTTTACCGACATCTGATTCATTGCTTTTTTGAGAATGCAATCTTTGCTTTTGTATTATCTCATCCAGCCTTCTCTTCTTTACTTCAAGCGGAACGTCATCCTTCAGCTTTTTTGCTGCCAGGGTTCCTGGCCGCTCCGAATAGTAAAACATGTAGGCAAAATCATATTTCACCTCGTCCATAAGGCTGAGGGTGTCTTGATGTTCAGCTTCAGTTTCGGAGCAGAAACCAATAATCATATCCGATGATATGCCACATTCCTTTCCCAGAATCTGTTTTATTTTACTCACCTTTTCCAGATACCATTCTCTTGTGTAGCCCCGGTTCATTAATTCAAGTATTCGGCTGTTACCGCTCTGAACAGGAAGATGTATGTTTTTGCAAATATTTTCATGCCTGGCCATAGTGCGCAACACTTCATCGGTAATATCCTTTGGATGTGAGGTTGAAAAGCGTATTCGTAAATCCGGATGAATCTTGGCTACCAATTCAAGCAGGTGTGCAAAATTAATAACCTTGTCTACACCTCTTTTTTCAATTCTTGATTTGTTGTTTTCTTCTTCGCTCCATTTATAGCTGTCTACATTTTGCCCAAGCAACGTTACCTCTCTAAAGCCCTGATCAAATAATGCCTCAGCCTCAGCCACAATAGAGTGTGGATCCCTGCTTCGCTCTCTTCCTCGGGTAAATGGAACAACACAAAAAGTGCACATATTATCACAACCTCGCATGATGGACACAAATGCTGTAACTCCATTGGAGTTTAGCCGAACGGGACTAATATCTGCATAGGTTTCTTCTCTTGACAGGAATGTGTTGACTGCTTTCTGACCACCATCGACCTGGCTAATCAGCTTTGGTAAATCACGATAGGCGTCCGGGCCGGCCACGAGGTCTACAATTTTTTCTTCTTCGAGCAAATTTGTTTTTAATCGCTCAGCCATACATCCCAGCACGCCTATCAACAAGTCCGGTTTGCGCTTTTTAAAACCGTTAATGTGCTTCAGTCGATGCCTTATGGTTTGTTCTGCTTTTTCCCGTATGGAGCATGTATTTATAAAAATGAGGTCAGCCTGATCAATATTAGAGGTAGTATCATAGCCCTCTTTAGCCAGGATAGAGGCCACTATTTCGCTATCGGAAAAATTCATCTGGCACCCGTAACTTTCTATGTACAACTTTCTGGGTTGGCCGGTATTTGCATTTGCTGAAACCTTTACCTCACACTGCTTCACTCCAGCAGTGTCAATCATATCTAATTCCTCTATCAAGTCCTTCATATTTCCCATTTGAGCACGCAAATTTAATGTTTTTACTCATTTAAAGTGACATCTTGTCATGTTCTTGGTGTGTAATACGGCATTTTTTGATTTGAATTAACCGCATATCGTACTTTTGCTTCAAATTCTAAAAAAATGGCCATTATTAAATCAGTACGCGGGTTTACTCCCAAAATGGGGAATAAATGCTTTTTAGCCGATAATGCGGTTGTTGTTGGAGACGTGACAATGGGCGACAATTGTACAGTTTGGTTCAATGCTGTGGTAAGAGGGGATGTAAATACAATAACCATTGGAAACAACACAAATATCCAGGATGGGGCAATAATTCATTGTACTTATGAAAGGTCCAAAACAATCATAGGTAACAACGTCTCTGTGGGGCACACGGCTGTTGTTCATGGCTGTACTGTAGAAGATAATGTATTGATAGGTATGGGAGCTATTGTGATGGATGGTGCGGTGATTGGCCGTGGGTCAGTCGTGGCTGCCGGAGCAGTGGTGTTGGCAGGTACAAAAGTGGAGCCAAGGTCAATTTATGCCGGTATGCCCGCGAGAAAGGTGAAAGATGTAGGTGCTGAAATGACAGCTGTGATTGAGCGGACAGCTAAAAACTATCCTATGTATGCAGAATGGTTTATAGAGTAATCATTTCCGTTTTGGTGCCGGTATCACAATCTGACTTAAGTGCCCTTCTTCACCCACTGCTTGTACAGCAAAAAAGTAATTATCTTTAGAGTAGGGAATTTCTATTTTTGTATCTTCAACGTAAATCTTCTTTTCCCAAAAAGGTTGATAAGTTTCTCTCATTAAGACGTTATAGCCTTTTGCCTTTGGGCCAGTCGTGGGTTCTTCCCACCATAAATTGGTAATGTTACCAAGGTTTACCTCCATGCTCACTTCTTTTGGAGGGGCAGGGGCCTTAGCCAATGAGGCCATGGTGGCAAGGTTCATTTTAGCCACATTAGCTGCATAACCAAAATCCATAAACTTCAATTTATCACCGTATTCAACTCCTTGTTCATCGCGAACGTTTTGGTGTTGATGGGTAAAATTCTCATTAAACTCTGTAAATCTCACTGCAGTAAATCCGTTTTGAAGGAATGGTGTGTGGTCTCCACCACGCAGGAAGCGATCTGGTCTCATATTTAGGGTAGCTGAAAAACCAAAGTCATAAGACGCTCCGATTTCTTTAATATATCTTGCCAACTGCCTCGAGGGGCTGTCATTCTCAGATTTCATTGCACCACGGTTTTTTGTATCCAACTCACTTTCAACAGCGGGTATCATTTCACTGAAAATACGAATGGTCTTATCATTCTTATCGTTGGTTTCGCTGGCTATGGAATTTCCCACGATGTCATTATTCAGCATGGCGATCAAATTGATATTTTCCTCCCGCATTTTCACCGCCATGTGTCTAGCACCTAAAAGTCCTTGTTCTTCACCCTGTACGGCCATAAAAATGAGTTTACATGGAAATTGATATTGTGATAAGACCCTAGCCAATTCAATAACAACAGCCACCCCTGAAGCATCGTCATTGGCTCCTGGGGCTGTGCCAACAGAGTCCATCACATCGCTGTTGCGAGAATCGAGGTGACCACTTATTAAGATTACCCTGTCATCGTTTGGATCTGATCCTTTCAATGTGGCTATCACATTTTTCATGGTAACAGTATATGGGACTCTTGAAGCCCCACCTTCAATCACAAAAGGGTCTAATTCCACAGTCATGTTTGCGTTGGATTTTTTGCGAAAATGAAGAAATTTTGAAGCTACCCACCTTCTTGCAGCTCCAATTCCTTTGGTATCACTCAGGGTATCACTCAGGGCATGCCTTGTTTCAAAACTTACCATGTGTTCCACATAACTCCTGATACTGTCAGAAGATACCTGTTTTATCATTTCTGCGATTTGTGGATCTATATGGATATCCTCTTTTTTCGTTTTTGGAGCCGCACAATGAACGAGGGTGATCAGTACCAGAAGTAGAGGGAGATTACGTGCTTTCATCATTTAAGAGTTTTCGTTTGCAAAGACTCATTTTAAACTTACAATGTCAAGTTTGAATGATTCGAATCATCAACTTTCTACACTTATCTTATTTCGCGTAAAATGATAGGTCATTAGCAAAATCAGGGCTTCAGATTGCTTCAATATCGGATATACTCATCTATATTTGCGCCCTTAACTTTACGAATAACATGAAGCAAGTATCGATTATCATAAATATTGTGCTGGCAGTGGCAGTGGCCATTCTTTATTATCTTCATTTTCGAAGTGGTACCCAATCCGCAAACACCGCTACCACTGGTGGAGTTACAGGTGTGCAAGGTGATTTAAGAATAGCTTACATCAATGCAGATTCTGTACTGGCACACTATGAATACTATAAGGTAAATCGTGAGAAACTGGAAGCCAAGGGGAAGAAAATGGATACAGATTTAAGTAACCGTGCCCAGGGATTACAGAGAGAGATCACTTCTTATCAGAATACAGCTGCTAACTTAACGATAGGGCAGGCCAGGGCGTTGGAAGAAGATTTGACAAAGAAACAACAGAACCTAAGAGTTTACCAAGAAAGACTCTCACAGGAAATGGCAATTGAAGAGAATAAATTCAATAAAGAATTGTATGATCGAATTACAGCCTACCTGAAAGAATATGGCGTTCAAAATGGGATTCATGCCGTTCTGAAATTTGATTTGACCAGCGACTTGTTGTATGCAGGGGATGCAATTGATATCACTAAAGATGTAATTGTAGGCCTAAACGAGGGTTATAAAAATGATAAAGAACAGGCGAGGGATTCTACAAAAGTGAAATAGGGTAGTGTTTGGTTGCAATAAATATTGAAAGCCGGTTACTGACCGGTTTTTCTTTTTTTGATTGATATGTTTTAATTTTCAGATTGTATGCTGATTGGCAGTTGATCTACAAGATTTATAGCCATCAACAATAGAAAAAATCGGAAAGAAGGATGAAGTCTGTACTCACTATGTTGAACATAAGGCCCGAAGAGCAGCAACAGGTTGTTCTTATGCTGAGTACAGGATTTTTCATGGGTATCTTCATTGCTACCTATACGGTAACAGCTGAATCCCTTTTTCTTAATCAATTAAGTGACCAGCTGGATCGTGCCTTTTTGGCCTCCGGAGTGTTCGGAATTGTATCCACATTGTTGTTCTCCTCCCTCCAGAACAGGGTCAAGTTTAGTACGCTGACTACTTTCAGCATTTTAACCATTGTGTTTTTTACAGTTGGTGTCTACCTGATGTATAACTATGGTAATCCTTCCTATCATGATGAGGTGCTTTTTACGATGTATATCCTTACCGGCCCTATGACTGCTGTGCTTCTTTTATGTTATTGGGGAATTTTCGGGCGACTATTCAATTTCAGACAGAGCAAAAGGATAATAGGTTGGATTGACACAGGTCAATTGGTAGCTTCAATACTCGCATTTTTTCTCATACCGTTAACTGCAGCGCTTTTCACTGAGACGTCAAACTATCTTATTGTATGCACCATAAGCATTTTGTTATCTGCCATTTTATTTATTATTATTTCATTCAAATTTCCTTTAACTAAAAATGACCCTCGAGAATTTGAATCAACAATAAGGAAGGAAACCTCATTTGGTAAGATTTTTAAAGATCCATACGTAATGATGCTGAGCATCTTTTCGATTATATCTATGGTGATGTTCATTTTTAATCAATATGCATTTCAAGATCTGATTAATGAACAATATCCGGATCAACGTGAGCTCACGAACTTTCTTGCCTACTTTAACGGTGGTATATATTTTCTAAGCCTAATTATGCAAACGTTTGTCAATGATAGGATCATTGGTAACTATGGAATTAAAGTTTCACTATATGTACTCCCTGTAATCGTTAGCATATTTGCTATTGGCGCCCTATTCACAGGATTGATTTTTGGATATGACATTGCCCTGGCACCTACCACGTTTATTTTCTTCTTCTTATTCATGGCGTTAACCCGATTGTTCAATGCTACGTTGAGAGACTCTCTCGAAAATCCTGTATATAAACTTCTGTTTATTCCTCTGGATAGCCGCCTGCGTTTTGGAATTCAGGCCAAAGTAGAAGGGGTAGTAAACGAATCAGGTAGATTTATTGCCGGTATTTCTATTTTTCTTTTTGCTCTCATTCCGTTCTTCAACTTACTGTGGATACCTGGCATCATTTTGTTACTCGTAGGGGCTTACTTTATAGTTGGTAGTAAATTATACAATGGATACCGAAATAAGGTAAGAGAAAAGCTTGAAAGTACTGAATTTCATCAAGATAAGCTTGAAATAGGATTTACCGAGATAACCACCAGGCTGGAGGCGCAATTATTAAGAGATAATACCTCAAAAGCAATATTTTCATTTAAACTACTGGAAAAAATCAATCCTGCTCATAGTTCTACCTGGATAAATAGTTTGATGAAAAACGATGATGAAAATGCGAAGGAATATGCTCAAAGGAAGATGAATGAATTAAAGGGGTTGTCTGTTTCAGACCGTTATGTAATTAGGATCGATCCAAAGCAAGCTAAATCATCAGACAAAAACATTCTTACTAAAACTGACCTTGAACAAATCCTTGGTAGCCATGGAGATATTACCAAGCAAAGGATACAAAAGTTGACAAGATCTCCTTCTGCCGAAGATCGACAATATGCTGCTGAATTGTTGTTGCACTCATCTGCCGAGGAGAATATCTCCTTTTTGATGGAACTGCTTCATGATACTGTGCCTACAGTAAGAAGTACTGCAATTAAAACCTCGATACAGAAATATAATGATGAGGTAATAATGGCACTTATTGATAATATGAGATATCCATTATTTGGCAATCAGGCAATGAGTGCACTGGTGCTGATAGGAGAAAAATCACTCAACCTGCTTGAGAATGCATTCTATAGATATGGAAACAACACCCAAGTACTTATAAAGATTATTCAGACAATCGGCAGAATTGGGGGCCAACGCGCTAAAGACTTGTTGTGGAATAAAATTGATTATCCCGATAAGGTGGTTATGTCTCAAGTACTTTTATCATTGGGTGTATGCGGATTTAAGGCTGGCGTGTCTCAGATTTCACGCATTAAATATGCTATTGAGGCTGATATTGCAGATATCAGCTGGAACCTAAGCGCTATTCAGGAAATAGGCTCCAGCAGTGATGCAAAAATTATCAAGCAAGCGCTTGAAAGAGAGATCCAGAATGATATGGAGCATATTTACATGTTGCTTGCCATGTTATATGACACGCGATCCATTCAATTAGTAAAAGAAAATATTGAAAGTGGGACTACAGAGGGAACTACTTATGCGGTTGAGTTGCTGGATGTTTTTCTTTCTGAGTCTCTGAAGCAACGGGTAATCCCTGTTTTGGATGATATGTCAATTGCTGAAAAGATAAAACGATTGGAGGTCTTTTATCCCAGGGCGGAATTAGATAGTAAACTGGTGCTTAAGTTTCTGATAAACAGAGACTTCACTCAGTCAAACCGATGGACAAAGGCTACTGTCTTACATCAAATAGGAGTTCAAAAAATTGCAGATTTTAAACTTGATTTGATTGCACAACTCTTCAACAAGGATTCCCTGATTCGGGAGTCAGCCGCATGGGCATTGAACCAGATTAGCAAGGAAGAATACGATATCAATTCAGAGCGGCTTGGCAGGGAAATCAAAAGTGGATTGGATGATGTGATTCACCACAGAGCACATCAAACACACCAGATGTTGTATGATAAGGTGATGTTCTTCAAGTCAATTGAAGTGTTCAATGGAATTCCAGGAGTGGCTTTGTCTGTTTTGGCCGATATTTCTAAAGAAGTAAGACTCAACAATGGGGAATCACTGGTAATTGACGGAAAGGAAAATAATAATTTTTATATCATTTACAGTGGTAAAGCTGAGTTTATTGAAAAGGGGAAAACTGGCGGGGAATACCAAAAAGGTCAATTTATTGGGGAAATGGTTGCATCGCCTTCCTTTGTAAATACCCATGTTTTAATAGCCAAAGAGGAAACCATTCTACTTGGTTTCGACAAGGACCAGTTTTATGAGCTACTGTCAGATAATGTGAAGCTCGCTGACCGGGTTTTGGAATATATATGATTTTAGCTAAATTTCAAAGATTTTAGGCTAATACTCAATTTTTAGGCCTATTGGAGCATTTTTTAAACTTCAGTTTACATTGGTTAATATTCGCAATTCGGTCACTACTTTAGTAAATTTCAAATCCCATTATTTGAATCAATGCTGAATTATCCTGTCCAAGTTGGCGAATTCGATGATGACGCTCCTGGCCCACAAGAGACGGATGGTGGATTTGGGTTTAACCCATTCCCCGGACTCAGGCCTTTTAGTATCGATGAAAGCCATCTTTATTTTGGTAGAGAAGGACAAGTTGATGACATTCTTGTAAAGCTTTCTACACACCGCTCTGTGACCGTGATGGGTTACTCTGGAAGTGGTAAATCCAGTTTAATGCATTGCGGACTGGTGCCGGTACTTTATGGTGGCTTCATGACCCAAACGGGGCCATACTGGCATGTCATTAATATTAGGCCTGGCACATCCCCGATTGCAAATCTTACCAAAGCAATAATTGATTATCAGATTCACACCAAACAAATTGATGAATCTGATCGGAAAATTCATAATGTGATTATCTCTTCAGTGTTGAGGAGCAGCCCCGATGGGCTGGTTGAAATTGCGAAATACATTCAGTCAAAGGCAAATGAGAATGTATTTTTTATGATTGATCAATTTGAAGAACTCTTCAGATATGATGAATCATCAGGAGATCAGCACTCTGACGATGCAACAGCATATGTAAACTTAATTTTAAATGCCGTTCATCAAAACAAAGTACCCGTTTATGTAGCCTTGAATATGCGCTCTGATTTTATTGGAGAATGCGCCACGTTTACCGGGCTTACTCAAATGATCAACATGAGTAATTACCTGGTTCCTCAGATGACCAGAGAGCAAAAACGAATGGCCATTGAAGGGCCCGTAGCCGTTGGGGGAGGGAAGATTTCTGACAGGCTGGTAAAAAAGCTACTGGCCGATATTGATAGGCACCAAGATCAGCTCCCCATTCTGCAACATGCGTTGATGCGTACATGGGATTATTGGGTAGACAATCGTGAGCCGGGCGAGCCAATGGATTTGAGGCACTATAATGCCATTGGTAAGATAGAGCAGGCCCTGTCTTTGCATGCCAACGAGGCCTATGATGAGCTTTCTTCTAAGGAAAAGGAAATTGCGGAGGTTCTATTTAAGAATGTAACAGAAAAAGGAGAGGATAATACCGGGATGAGGAGGCCTGTCAGGGTCACCGCGGTTTCTGAGGTAGCAGGGGTGTCAGATGCGGATGTGATTAAGGTGATAGAAAATTTTAGAAAACCTGGACGTTCTTTTTTGATGCCTGATGCATCGATAAAACTGACTAAAGATTCTGTGGTGGAGCTATCCCATGAAAGTATCATGAGGATTTGGAATCGACTTTCCATCTGGGTGGATGAAGAATCGGAATCGGCTGAAACATACAAAAGAATTTCTGAGGCTGCCGCCATGTACCAGATTGGCAAAACAGGACTTTGGCGCCCCCCCGACTTACAATTGGCGCTTAACTGGCAAAAAAAGCAGCAACCTACCCGCCCCTGGGCGCAGCGCTATGATATTGCTTTTGAACGCGCCATTGTTTTTTTGGATACCAGTAGGATCACCTATGAGGCGGAACTTAAAAACCAGGAATTACTTCAAAAGAGAACCCTGCGCAGGGCCAGAACGACCAATATCGTTTTGGTTATTTTCTTGTTGATTGCCATTGCCTTCTTCTTATTTGGATTGACACAGCAGATTGCTGCTGAGAAAGAGGCCGCTAATGCGAAAGAGCAACAGCAGATTGCTTTGGAAGCAAGAGATGATGCAGAAGATCAGCGTAAAGTGGCAGATGAGGAAAGGCGTAGGGCAGAAAAAGCACTGGATAGTGTAAAAGTACTTTATGCTCAACTTGGCGTGGCTGTTCAAAAAGCACTAACCGCGCAACAGCAAGCAGAAGCCAATTTTAGAACTGCAGAGGAACAACGCAAAATTGCCGAGGAACAAACAGCTGTAGCAGATAAGGCAAGGGTGGATGTGGTCGCCCAATTTGATAGGGCAGAGGCAGCCTTAGAGGAGGCCAATAGATTATTGTATTTATCCGTAGCCCAATCAATGGAGGCCAAGGCTGCAGGTATGGATGAGGGTGAGTTGGCGGGGCTTCTGTCTATGCAGGGTTATTTGTTTCACACAAAATATGGAGGAAAGCGCTATGACTCTTATGTTTTTAGTGGATTGTATCATGCACTAGCACAATTATCGGGCTTCAATTATAACGCCTTGTTTGTGCCGGGTAAATTGCGAAACAGGATGTACTCATTGGTAGTCTCCAGGAGCGGCAATACATTTTATACCACAGGTAATGATGGTAGAATTTTCACTGGAGATTTTATAAATCATCAAATGGGTGAGCAAATGGGTGCTAATCCATACCCAAATCGGGTGCTTGCACTTAGCAAAGACGAAAAATATCTTGTCAATGGTGGCGACTCAAGCTTTGTTCAAATTTATACACTTGACAATAGTAAAAAAGCAATAAAAGTGGAGGGGCATAAAGGCTCGATAAATGACATTAAGTTTTTACCTAACAATTCAGGTTTTATTTCAGCAGCATCCGATCGCACCCTCAGGTTTACAAACCAGGTGACAGGCGAGAGCAGGCAATTGTTAACCCTTCCTTTCAATCTAAAGTCCATTGATATTAGCGGGGATGGAAATTGGCTGGCAGGAGTGGCTACTTCGGGTGAGCTCATTGTTGTAAACCTTAACACAAATACGTATGAAACGGTAGCCAATGAAGCACCTAACAGGGTGCTTTCAGTGGCCTATCATCCTACAAGAAACCTAATTGCCTACGGTGTGGAGGTCGTGAATGAGAGCGGATTACCAGTAAGGGGTGTGGTTAAGCTTTTTGACAATGACCAAAAGCAGGTGACCAAGGAATTGTCAGGTCATAAATCAGGTATTTCTGCAATCAGATTCAGCCCTGATGGCCTTCTTTTAGCCAGTGCCGGACTGGACAGAAAATTGCAAATGTGGGTAGTTGACCAGGAAGAAGATTTACCTATTTTGATGGATAACAACAATGGCAACATTTGGGATATTGGTTTTGCAAAAGATTCGAATTACCTGTTGGCATCCTGTAACAATGGAGAGATTAGAATTTGGCCAACGGATCCAAAAATGCTTGCCGAACAGGTTTGTCCCAAGTTGACCAGAAACATGACTCCGGAGGAGTGGGGAATTTATGTAGCAAATGGCATTGGGTATGAGGCCACCTGTAAAAGTTTATTGATCAATGATTTTTAGAATAATTAAGTAAGAAACGAATTAACCATTGTGAAGTCAGCCGTAGTTGCAATTATTCTAAGTTTTTTTTCCCTCACTGCATTCAGTCAGGAAACGGGTTGCCTACAAACGTTGAACCTAGCCAATGATGAGTTTAATGCGGGACGTTTTTTTGGAATTCCCTCCATGTTTAAAGAATGTCTTGACCAGGGATTTACGAATGAGCAGAAATTTCAGGCCTATTATTTATTGGCACAAACTTATTTAATACTTGATGATCCAATAGCAGCTGAAGACAGTTATCTCAAATTGCTTAAGGCAGACCCTGAATTTGTAGCCTCACCAGAAAATGATCCAATTGATTTAGTTTACTTGAGTAAAAAATTCACTGCTACACCCAAATTTACGCCACATTTTATATTCGGGGGAAATGTCTCCTTGGTTCGAACCATTCATGAAAATAATACAGAGGGCTATCCGGTTGATAGGACCAACAAGCTCAGACCCAACCTACAATTTGGAGGCGGATTGGATTGGAATATAAATGATAACCTAAGCCTGGGCGGGGAGGTTTTATTTGCATTGAAGTCTTTTAAAATTGTAAAATCAGGGATTTCACTGGATGATCGGCAGGAAATAATCGAGCGGCAAACATGGTTTGATGTGCCTCTTTATGTGAAGTACCAGGATAATTTCGGAAAGATAAGACCATACGGATATGCCGGTTTATCTTTAAACGCCCTGGTAGGTTCGAAGGTTGAATTGCGTTTGGAAAATCAGAGCCCCACTCTTACAGAGAAGGGAAGTCAGGTGACTACAGAGGGACCCAATGAAACTGTGGGATACAAAAGAATTTTATTAAATCGGTCATTGCTAGTAGGTGGCGGAGTTTATTATAAAGTAGGTAGAAATTTCTTTTTTGCGGATGTGAGATACACGGCCGGTTTAAACAATGTAGTAAATGATAAAAAAAATTACCTGGATAAAGATGGAAATTTTTCACGCACCATAGGAAGATACAGATGGATAGGGGATGATTATAGGTTGGATAATATTTCACTTTCTGTTGGCTTTGTGAAACCACTGTATGATCCAAGAAAAATAAAACACGCCAATACCAAAAAGGTAATGAGGGATATATCAAAAGAGGGGAACAAATAATGAAGAAAGAGTGGGTGTATTTTTTTGTTTTGATCTTTGTTGCTCTGGGTTGCGATACAGCTTCTAATATTGATCCTCCCGAGGATAGCTTTTTTGTTAAGTTTTATGGAGACGAAGGCAATCAGGAGGGGGTAGATGCAGTAATCAATCCTGATGGAACAATCACTTTGTTTGGCACGACAGAAGAGTTGAATATGGGGAAGCAATTGTACCTGGTGAATATACTACCTAACGGACTTATTAACTGGGAGCGAAAATACGGAACAAGCAAAAACGAGATTGCCAAGGATATTGAACTCACCCGTGACGGACGACTGGCCATTGTAGCCGACATTGAAAATACTCCTACAGAACATGATATTTTGGTGATGACACTTGGCCTTGATGGGGCGGTAATCGCTAGTGATACCATCAAATTTATAAATGGAGGCACACCTACAGATGAAACCGCTAATTCGATTACACAAATTAGCGATGGGTTTATAGTGGCGGGGTCTACCAATAACCTTGATTTGAAGCCAAACGGTACCGGCCCCGTTAATGACAGCCGAGATGCCTTATTTGTGAGGCTATTTGATGATCTTACCATATATCCTGACCTGTGGAAACAAGGCTATGGCCCAGGAGCATTTGATGAAGCAATAAAAGTAATTGAAGTTTCTCCCAATCAATTTTACTTATTTGCCAATACCAATACCCCAGTACCATTTAGTGACATAAACTTTCATGTGCTGGGGCTAGGAGCAACTGGACAAGGGAATAGTCCTAACAATTTTTTTCCGGGGGAGCAAACTGGATCAAACGAAATACTCAGTTCAGTTGCTTTTTCGCCCATACAATCTGGGGAAGGGTTCCTTCTTGCTGGCATTTCACAAGCTCCAGGGGCGAGTGCAGACGTATATGTTGTTAAACTTAGAAAAGATCTGAATTTTAATAATTCGGATATTCAGTTCCAGAAGACTTTATCGATCAATCTGGGAATAGTTTCCCAGGCAAAAGTTTCGACCGTTGCGTCTTCCAGTTCTGGCTTTCTCATTTTGGCAAATGAAAAACTTACCGGCATTCAAAATTTTTACCTTACCAAAATAGACAACAGTGGTTTTCCGGTATGGAGTGATCCCATTATTTTCGGAGGAGAACAAGACGATCGTATTGGTTCGGTTTTGGAATTCCCTGATGGGTCAATCGGTATTATCGGCACTTTTGCCATTGGTGTGGATGGGGAAACAAAAATGACCTTTATCAAAGTGAACAAAGAAGGTAAATTTTCAAAATAAGCTGGTTTTCACTCCAAATAGGTTACTTTTAAGGTTTAGTCGATATTAATTTTTTAGTTGGCCTATACCCTTATATGTCTGAATTGCTACGCAACAATTCTATTTTTGATAAAAGACTAAAATCACCTATCGGGATTTGGTATGGAATCAATGGCATTAGAATTAACAGTTCCTTACCTGTACATAAATGGGCCCGAATAGCAGGCTTAGTTACATTACTATTTTTCCTTTTAAGTTTAAATTCATTTGCCCAAAAAACCTGGCTTCCAACAACGGGAGGCGATTGGACTGTTGGGGCAAACTGGAGTGGGGGTATTGCACCGATCGCTGGAGATGATGTAATAATCAATAGTGATCAATCAGCTAGTATCACCAATGTGCCCACCATCGGCTTAGGCAGCCTGACTGTATCAGGCACGGCTAATTTGATAGGTAGCGCTGGGGCTAGCACAATAACCATAGCCACCTCCGTCTCATTATCTGTAAGTAAACTCCTGACCCTTGGGGACGGGAGTGATGGTGGTGGAATCGATATTATTTTTGGAGCTGCTTCAACAGGAATTATTAATGGAACGCTAAGAATTTATTCTGGTCCAACTAACAGGAGCCTTACCTCAAACGGAAATCTTGCAATATCAGGCACAGGTTTAATAAATGAAACTGGTAACGATGCTGATTTTATTATGGGTCCTAACTCCACGTTACAAATTGGTTCTGCTGACGGAATTACCAGTTCACCAACACCTGCTGGAGTGGTTCAAGTAACAGGAACTAGAACATATGTAACCACAGGAACATATGTTTATAACGGTTCACTAGATCAAACCGTAGGTGCAGGCTTACCGGCCACTATCGCTAATCTTACAATTGCAAATACCGGTATTGCTGGCAACAACACGGTATTTCTTGCTTCAAACATTTCGATCACAACCGCATTAACGGTTAGCCAGGGAGTCTTTGGAATAGGAGCAAATAATGTAACTAGTGTAGGTTCGGTTTCATTGACCGGTACATTAATTAATGGCAGTGGAACAATTACACTTGCTGGTGATGTAAGTACAAATTCTAGCGCAGCGACATCAATTATTTCCTGTCCTCTAAATCTTGGTACTGTTGTTCGAACATTTACTACGGCCAATGGAGCAGCTGTCCCAGACCTACTTGTGTCAGGTATTGTTTCTAACACTGGTGGAATTTCGAAACTTGGAGCAGGCGAACTTACGTTAAGTGGTAATAACATTTATTCTGGTGCCACCACGCTTTCTGTCGGCATTTTAAATATCAATAGTCCAACTGCACTTGGCACTGGCACCATTGCCATAAGTGGTGGAAGCATTGATAATACAAGTGGAGGAGCGGTAACCCTAACCAATAACAATATTCAGAACTGGAACAATGATTTCATATTTATAGGAACAAATGACCTCAACTTAGGGACGGGAACTGTCACTATTTCCGCGAATCGTCTGGTTACGGTGAACTCAAATAATCTGACTGTAGGAGGAGCCATTTCGGCCAGTGCCTTTGATCTGACAAAAGCGGGAGCGGGAACGCTGAGTTTCGGAACCAATGCAGTTACCATTAATAACTTAACCAACAGTGGACCACTAAAAGCCCCATCCAATACTTTAAGCATTGCTGGTAATTTTATAAACACAGGAACCTTTGACAACGCCTTTGGTACAGTTCATTACAATGGCACTGGCTCACAGCTAGTTGCTCCTGTCACCTATGAGAATCTCACGCATTCAAATACAGGTTCAAAGAATGCAGGTGGCAGCATTATTGTAAATAATATATTGAATAATTCTTCTGTGTTTGACTTGGGCACCAATGTCTTATCCGCAACAACGATTACTAATACGGGCACTATCAGATTTTCAGGGCCTACCAATGGGCTCGCTATTAACGGAGGAACAATTGAATATTATGGAGCTTCACAAAGCATAACAGCGGGTATTTACAATAATCTAAATATCAATCAGTCAAGTGGCGAGGCTGGCCTTGGTGGCAATACAGATGTTAATGGTACGCTTACATTAACAGCGCGTAATTTAAACCTGCTTGGTAATAATTTAACCCTGGGGCCAACTGCCAATATCTCTGTAGCGGGTCCGTCTTCTTCAAAAATGATTATTGATGGTGGTGGAGGGCAGGTGAGAAAAGAATACACTGCCACAGGATCGTTTACTTTTCCAATTGGTGATAATTCAGGTGTCCTTGAGTATTCCCCTGTTACGGTGGACGTTACTGCAGCAGGTGGTTTTGTTGTAGGTGCCTATGTGGCAGTTTCAGTCATTGATGCCAAGCACCCTAATAACGTAAGCACTTCAAATTTTTTGACACGCTATTGGGAAATAACTACTTCAGGAATAACTACACCAACGGTTGATGTTACTGGAACTTATACCGTAGCTGACTTAGGAGGATTTACCGATTCAAATGTAAGTGCTGCTCAGTTAGATGGAGTGTTTAATCAAACTTCCAACCCGTGGGTAAAGCGAGCAGTTCCTTCAGGCACTACCCTCGCCATTATTGGTGCTCCATTAACAGACGGACAGGCCTCTGCTTTTACAGGAATTACGTTGGCTCCACCCACTGTATCCATTAATAATGGTGCCACGGTTTCTGTCTGTGAAGGGTCTACTGTTGGACTTACTACTACAGCTGGAGGAATTCCCACTTTAATTTACTCGTGGAGCCCGGCAACTGATTTAAGTTCTACTATTATTCCAAATCCTGTCTTTACAGGAAATACAGTTGGGGGGCCTACTCCTTATACGGTAACCGTTACGGATGGTAATGGGATTACGGCATCAGATATTATTAATATAACAGTCACAGATGGCCCTACGGCAGATGCAGGAGCAGCAACTGGAGTAACCTGTGAAGACACATCCTTTACGGTGACCGATGCAAGCGAATCAAATAGCTCTTCGATTTTGTGGACTGAAAATGGAGCTGGTTCTATTACCCCTGGGACTGAAACTACTTTAAACCCTGTTTACAACCCAGTTGCAGCTGATGGAGGTAATTTAGTCACGTTAACTTTAACAGTTAATGGTAATGGTAGTTGTACTGCTGCAGTTGATACTAAGGTATTAACCATTTATAAGCTCCCTACAGTAGCGGCAGCAGGTGCCGACCAGATAGGCGCTACAGCCGTGTGTGGTA
>CAYPDF010000007.1:49535-214017 GCA_964409415.1 uncultured Ohtaekwangia sp.
TGCGCTGGACGATCAGTAACGGAGTATGTGCTCCGAGCTTCGATGAAGTAGATATAGCATTTCCACTTATTCCGAAAATCATAAATACCCCACTTAGTATTGTGTTATGCAGTGGGGCAGGCCCATTAAGCTTTACACCTACCATTGATGTGGCAGGTTCAACTTACACATGGACGAGCGTGATTAGTGGACCAATAACTCCAGCAAGTGTGATGGCAAGTGGCAGCACTCCTATAACTGATAATCCAATTAACGCAGGAAGTGTACCGGGTACAATTACTTACACTATAAATCCAACCGGACCTGGAGGCTCATTTTGTGTAGGTGCTAGCGTTAATTATGTAGTGACAGTTAACCCCGAGCCAGTTGGATTAAATGATGGTAAGACTGTTTGCAGTGATGTAGCCATCAACTATAGTTTGCTTCAAAACGTTGCAACACTAGGAAACAACGTAGGAAGTACGTTTTCTTGGGTAGCAACCGATAATGTTAATCCATTAGTAACGGGTGAAAGCCTAGCGCCTGTTATGGGGCCGAACATCACAGATGTAATAACGAATCTTACGAATACTGATCAGAATGTGATGTATACAGTTACTCCTACTGGAACAAATGGATGTGTGGGGGCTACATTCCAAATTACAATTACAGTTAAACCAGAACCTGTAGGAGTCTCTGCATCAGCACCAGACATTTGCAGTGGTACTTCAGTAGCGTATGATCTACAAAACAATGTAAATATTTTTCCTGGTAATAACCTATTAGCAAACTTCACATGGACAGCAACTCCCAATGCAAATGTGACAGGAGAAACAAGCTCTTTGAAATCTGGTTCTATTATTGACGATGTACTTATTAATACCACCACATCAGATCAGACAGTAGTTTATACAGTCACACCTACTGGCCAATCAGGAGGTTGTGTAGGTAATCCTTTTACAATCACGGTTAAGGTAAACCCTAAAGCCATATTTTCTGCCGGCCCCGATTTATCAGTATGCGTGGCCGATGGTTCCAAGGTACTGGGCGGGACATCTTCATTTGCACCGGGTGGATTGTTATGGACGGGCGGAACCGGGACGATTATGAATCCTACCTCAGCAAATGCCACCTATGTTCTTAGCCCAAGTGACCTGGCCGTAACATCACCGCTAAACATTACCCTCACCCTCACTGCGGGTGCTTCGGGAGCGTGCTCTGCGAATATCGATCAGATGGTACTTAGGGTCAACCCACAACCAATCGTGGTATTTACTGGCTTCCCTGCTGGAGCTCCACCCCAAATGGCAGAAAATGCTCCACCAATAATACTTACCGGTAATCAAGCTGGAGGTGTATTTACCATTTCGCCTGCAACCTCAAATATAGGCAGTACGGTGGCAAGCCCTGTTGATAAGGCATCCTTTGACCCGGCTGCCGTTGATATAGGATCAAACTTTGTGACCTACACTTATACAGATCCGAATGGGTGTACCAATGCCAATACGCAGGAGGTAATTATAAACCCTGTCACTAATGTAGACTTTACAATGCAGTATACGACCCCTCCACTTGCATTTGTGCCGATCAATGGATTGGGCGCATTCGAACTTTGCGCTGAAGTTGGTGCTGTAAAATTGGTTGGTAATCCTGCTGCCTCTGCAGGTTTTCCACCCGAGACGAAATTTACAAGCATCCCGGCTTACAGTGGTGGTCCAACAGCTACGGTAACATTTGATGGAACCAACTACTTTATGCAAACTACGGGTCTGGCATCTGACACCTACAGAATCCAGTATACATTTAAGAACGCCTTTGACGCAATCACCAATAAGATTCGAGATATTGTTTTATTTGCCAGCCCTGTTCCCTCGTTCACGTCAGCAGGAAGTTGTATTGGAAGTCCGGTCATATTAAGCAATACCTCTACAATAAATCCAAGTCCATTTGGTGGTTCATTCAGCGCGGTTGAGTGGAATTTTGGAGATGGTGATATTCTAAATGGATTACCAACCGGACCAGTTCCTCCAGGAACTCATAATGGCAGAACAACTAATACCTTCGATCAGCCGCATCATGAGTACACGACTTCTCAAATCTTCTCGGCCAGTCTGAAAGTCACAACATCACAAGGGTGTACAAGTTCAGTGGTAACTCCAACTGTGATTCAAATTGGTGATATACCAAAAACTGATTTCGAATTCTCAGCAATCTGTAACAACGACAGTACACGTTATAATGCGATTGTAACCCAACTGGGCATCAGTACCGTGGCAACTTATAATTGGGACTTTGGAGATGGTAATACGCTTTCTGGATTAGGAAGTGTTCCGGCAGGAACTAATATGGGAAGGACCAGTGGAACCTATGTGAACCCCATGCACAAGTACGATAACCCAGGGCCGTACAACGTAAGTTTGTCGGTAATTACCAACCTTTCTTGCAACAGTACTTTCGCGCCACCTAAACTAATAAACATTATTCCTAACGTTACTGTAACGATTATGTCAACCACACCCCCTTCTGATTTTGAAAGCGGTACGGATGGCTGGTTTGCTGAGAACTTAAAAAACTCACTCGCCCCAACCAGTTGGGTTTTGGGTCCCCCATCGGGGACGACAATCAATTCTGCATTAAAGGGGTCCAATGTCTGGTGGACTGGAGGCAACGCAGGATCATATTTTAATGAGGAAAAATCCGCGGTAAATGGACGCTGCTATAATCTGACACAGCTAACAAGACCTATGATATCGTTAGATTACTGGTCGGACATGGAGAATAATGTGGATGGTGCTGTATTACAGTATTCCACTCAAGGTGGCCTGCCAGGTAGTTGGAAAATTGTTGGTCCGCTGCCTGGGCAGGTAAATCGTGATGAAGGTATCAATTGGTTTAATGGTGTAACCATCCCATCTAACCCTGGGGAGCAACCTTTGGGGAGTTACGGCTGGACAGATAAGCAAGGTGGCTGGAAAAATGGAAGATTTAACCTTGATATGATACCAATCAATGAGCGCGACCAAGTTCGATTAAGGATTGCTTTCGCTAGTAATGATTTTAATGCTGCTGGTAAAACTTACGATGGGTTTGCATTTGACAATGTATTTGTGGGAAATAAGAAAAGAAACGTACTGGTAGAACACTTTACCAACAGTGCATTAGTCCCAAGTACTTCTGGGGATAACTATCTTGATGATCGTTTGATGGATCAATTTGACTTAAAAAGTACTTCAGATTTCAGCGACCTCAGGTATCACATCAGCTTCCCTTCACCTGATCCAATAAATCTTGAAAACCCGGCAGACCCTGGTGCAAGGGCTTCCTTTTACAACGTATCACAGGCACCTTCAACTATTATGGATGGAAAACTTGATGGTGTAAAGTTTACAGGTAGCTTCCTTGATGTTACTAACACTGAAATTGATAGAAGGGCACTTGTCGATCCATTGTTTAATATTATCCTGGATACTATACCAACAAATAATAGCAACACCATTACTGCCAGGTTATCAATTACGGCCACTCAGGCGTTTTCAGCCCCTCTTATTGCACAGGTTGTGTTGGTTGAAAAAAATGTGGGTGGTGCAAAGAATGTAGTGAGAAAGCAGTTGTTGGGAGCTGACGGTGCAACGATAAGCACACCTTGGGCTGTTGGTCAAAGCCTTATTCAATCCAAGGCAGATGTTACAATCAATGTGCCCATTGCGAATGGAAGTCAGTTAGTTTTGGTGGGATATATTCAGGATAAAAACACAAAGGAAATATACCAGAGTATAGTAATTGACGCACCTTATAAGCGAGGGTCAGTTGTGGTTGGGCTTGATGATAATGAGCCGTTTGATCCAATATCAGATCAGATTTCTATGTATCCAAACCCTGCAAACAGAGAGGTTACTTTTGGGTTACCATCTATCCAGATGGAAGGATATGCCTGGCGTATAGCGGATCAAAGGGGAGTGGTAATGCTCCATGGAAATTTTGTAAATGCAAAAAATGAGGAGATGCCTGTAGATATTTCTAATCTACCAAATGGAGTTTATCATGTAATTATTACCGGCAGAAATAATTCAGCCACTTACAAGAAACTGGTAGTAATGAATAGAAACTAATATATCACCGTAAACCCCAACATCAACTTCAGCGACACCTCGACATTAATACCCCATCCCCTTAAACTCTGCAAGGGCAGACTCAAGAGAAGCACAAAATTCTTTAGTAAGTTTTTCAACTGTATCAATGTCGCTTTGTGATCGGGTAAGAATCTCAATTTCAACAGCCTTTTCTCTTGCCACAGGCATCCCAATCATAGTAAGTGTTGCTTTTATCTTATGAACTTGTTCCTCCATCTTAATCCAGTTTTTTGACTTGAGATAATTCTTTATCTCATGAAGGGCCTTAGGTGCATTGAACACAAATGAGTTAATAATCTCATCGACAAATGCCTTATCGTTGTTTGAAATCTTTCTTAAGTAGGATAGGTCAACCTTTTCTGTTTTTGATGTTTTATCTGACTGAGTGAATTTGTGTTTACCATATTTTACAAGGACTGTAAATAAGTTTTCTGGTGTAAAGGGTTTTCCTATACAATCATTCATACCGGAGGCCAAACATTTTTCAATATCTATTGAACTGGAGTTTGCAGTAAGGGCTATGATTGGGATTTGATTCTTTGGGGCTCCGCTCATTTTTATTGCTTTAGCCGCCTCAAACCCATCCATTACAGGCATTTGAATGTCCATGAGGATAATATCATAGTTATTGTTGCGAACTTTTTCTAAAGCCACATAACCATTTTCAGCAACATCTGCTGAACATCCCCACATCTTAAGTATGCTGGTGGCATATAGTCTGTTGATATCGTTATCCTCTGCCAACAATATCCTGAGATCTTTCAGATTTGCCTCTCCTTCTTTCTTGCCTTTAAACGCAGAGGCCTGATCTTCTAGTTTAGCGGCATCTCCAATGTCATAAGGAATGATGATGGTAAATGTAGTTCCTTCATTTTCAATGCTGTTCACTGTTACTTTTCCATTTTGCAATTCAGCAAGTTGCTTTACGATGGTAAGGCCCAGCCCTGTTCCTCCATACTTTCTCGTGACACTCGCATCTGCCTGACTAAAGCTTTCAAATATTTTATTCAGTTTGTCAGCAGGAATTCCTACACCTGTATCTGCGACATCAATCCGAATGTGTTGCGTTTTGCTATTTTCTTTTTCGAGCTGACATTTAATGCCGATATGACCTCTGTGTGTGAACTTAAGTGCATTACCAATCAGATTGATGAGTATTTGATTGAGCCGGAAAGGATCCCCGATTAATACCTCACTAATGTTTTCATCCAGTATATAATTGAGTGCAATGCCTTTTTGAGCTGATTGCACCGAAAAAGAATCTACTACTGAATGCAGGAGATCATTTAAATTAAATCCTATTTTTTCAAAATTAAGTTTACCCGATTCGATAGATGCCAAATCGAGAATATCATTGATAATAACCTTTAAATTATCCGCTGCACTTTTTATTGCATTGAGGTAGGTAGCTTGTTCTTTAACCGTAGGGTTTTGACTCAATAATGTAGCCATACCCGCGATCCCATTGATAGGCGTGCGGATTTCATGGCTTACATTAGCCAGAAATTGTTCTTTTGCTTTTTGTGCCCGGAGAAGTTCCGCAGCATCTTCTTTACGTTGCGTAATATCCCGACAATCCAATATTAATGCCTCAATTTTTTCTTTATGTTTTAGGTTTATAGAATTGAATTCCAGGTATTTATATGATTTATCCTTACATAAAAATTGAAACTCAATTGATTCATTAAATCGCTTTGTTGTGCTAGTTTTATAGTCACGCTTAAATTGACTCAATGTTACTGGCAGAATGAGGTCAAAGAATTTTCTACCTACAAGACTCTTGGATTTATAACCGAGCGTATCTTCCACAGAATCATTGTGATATAAAATTACACCGTCATAATCCACGATAAATACAATATCTGATCCGTCTTCAACAACAGACTTATAAAACAGACCCTTCCTTACGAATTCCTTTATATCTGTCATTAGATACCGGCTTCTTCCATTTCTTTTAAGTAACGATATATGGATGATTTGCCAATCTCCAATCGTTTTGCCACCTCCATTACATTATTATCATATTTATTTAAATAATTCCTAATTATATGATAAGTGTAATCCTGTAGTTTCATTTCCTTTAGCATAAACGAGTCCCTCGGAGTATTGGTGAAGGTGATATCCTCCGCAGCGATCTGGCCATCCTCAGCCATTACGGCAGCAAGTTCGATGATTGATTTTAATTCTCTTATATTCCCCGGAAAAGGATATTGAAGTAACTTCTCTTGCGCCTCAGATGTGATTCTAATTTTTTTGAAATTGTTTTCATTGGCAAATTGATCTAAAAAATACTTTGCCAATAACACTACATCATTGCCTCGATCGCGAAGAGGGGGAAGCTGAATGGGAAGACCCAACAATCTATAAAAAAGATCTTCACGAAAGCGACCTGCCTTCACCTCATCTTGTAGGTTGCGATGGGTGGCTACAACAATTCTGACATCAATCTTAATTACTTCATTGCCACCCACTCTGGTTAATTCACGCTCCTGAAGCACCCGCAATAGCTTGGATTGGAGATTAAGGTCCATTTCTCCGATCTCATCCAGAAACAATGTGCCCCCTTCTGCCTCTTCAAATTTTCCAATTCTTCTGCTAGCAGCTCCTGTAAATGCCCCTTTCTCATGGCCAAATAGCTCGCTCTCAATAAGTTCTTTCGGTATAGCCGCAATATTTACGGCAACAAGTGGCTTTTTTTTTCGGGTCGAATTATAATGGATTGCTTTAGCTACCAATTCCTTGCCAGTCCCAGTTTCACCTGTGATGGAAACGGTAATATTGGTTTTAAGCGCCTTTTCTATCAGGCTAAATACTTTCTTAATGGGTATACTGTTTCCTATAATGCTTTTCTCAAATTCGTATTTAATATTTATCTCCTCTTTTAGCCGGTCAATTTCTCTTATAAGCGAAGATTTGTTTCTGGCGTTATTAATGGAATTGATGATTCTATCCTTTGCTTCTTCATCCTTGGATATGTAATCGAATGCACCGGCTTTTAATAACCCCACTGCAGTACCTATTTTTTCCTGTGCAGATACGATGATGACACTAATATCGGGATCAAAGGCTTTGATTTCTTTCAAAACTTCCTCTCCTGACATATCTGGAAGGGAGTAGTCCAGCGTTACAATAGAGGGTCCTTTATTGAGTGCACCAAGGAATTGTTTTCCCGTGGTAAAGTATTCCACCTCAAAGTCAGGATTGAGGCCTAATACATATTTTATAAATTTAGTATACGTTTGATCATCCTCAACTACAAATATTTTTACGGGATCATTCTCGTACATATGTATGTTTTTCGGCAAGGTAAATTAAAGGCTTCAATATTATTATTCAAAACTTTCATAATTTACGCTTATTCAACTTTTTTTACACATTGTAACCGCTCTAATTGATGATACCAGAATTTGATAAACTCACTTCCTCCGAAATAGAACTTATGCTCAGGGGCCCTATTTTAGCCTGTATTTTGATTGCCGGAGCCGATGGCCATATTGACAATAAAGAGATTAAGGGGAGTATGGAGCTAGCAAAGGATAAGCACAAAAATGCAAAGGGTAGCCATCTGGATAAGTTTTATCTAATGGTGGTTGAAGATTTTGAAGACAAGCTCAAAGTAGTGTTACAGAGTTACCCTGTAGATGCGGACAAAAGGAATGCGATGATTACGGAGGAACTTTCTGTCCTCAGTGGATTACTAGCCAAATTGGATTCCAACTTTGCAAAACAATACTATTCAAGTATAAAAGATATTGCTCTTAACACTGCTGAATCGTCAGGTGGTTTATTTGGCATTAAAACCGTAGGCGATGAAGAGGCACAGCTTGTTGATTTGCCAATGGTGAAAGATCCATCAAAACACTAGTCTATGAGTAAAGGGGCACCCGGGCTTTGGGGGAGTTCGATCATTCCCGCCCGCCTGGTATTTCTAATGTGGGCAGCCTTTAGCCTCCAATACATCTATGGAATCGACCTTACTTTTTTGGGCATCAAACCCCGATCACTTACCGGTTTGATAGGGATTATTACAGCTCCAATTATTCACGGAAGTAGAACACATCTCATTTCCAATACAATACCATTACTCTTTTTAGGCACTACTCTTTTTTTCTTTTATGAACGCATTGGAAGAACGGTTTTCTTTAGATGTTATTTCTTCACCAACATTTTGGTGTGGCTACTGAGTCCAAGAATTTCTTATCACATAGGAGCCAGTGGGTTGATATATGGCCTGGCCTCTTTTCTCATTGTCTTCGGTTTATTGCGCAAAGACTTTTTATCTTTACTTATTTCAATTGGAGTTATTATTGTATATGGCGGGATATTTTATGGTGTTTTGCCTACTGAAAGCGGAATCTCATGGGAATCACACCTTGCGGGTGCCATTGTAGGAATGGCAACCGCCTTTAATCTAAGAAATAAAAAAAGTGTAGGTTAGTTTAATGGATGCAACAGCTAAAAAGATATTAACAGCGCTAAAAGCAGGGAAGTACGCACCAGTGTATGTACTGCAAGGAGAGGAAACGTACTATATTGATTTAATAGCTGATTATATCGAAACCAGTGTACTATCTGAGTCTGAGAAAGGATTTAATCAGGTAGTAGTATATGGTAAAGATGCACCAGTGTCTCTCATTCTTACTCACGCAAAGCGTTACCCCATGATGGCTGAACGTCAGGTGGTGATTGTGAGAGAGGCCCAGGAGATTCCCGACCTGCAAAAAGAGATGGGTGCCAAGCTTTTACTTGATTATGTATCTAACCCAACACCCTCTACTATCCTTGTATTATGCCATAAACACAAATCGCTGGACAAACGCAGAGAGCTTGGCAAAAAGATAGACAAGCTAACGTTATCAGCCGTATTTAAGAAGCCATATGAAAATCAGCTTCCTGATTTTATCATGGAGTATGTAAAGGAGAAAGGGTATGAGGTCGATGATGGAGCCGTTCGGGTGTTGTGCGAGTATGTCGGTAATGATTTAAAGCGGCTTACCAATGAGTTGGACAAAGTAATGATTGCATTGCCGACAGGGGATAAGCTTACAGCCGATAAGGTAATGGCCCATGTGGGCATTAGCCGGGAGTATAATATTTTTGAATTACAAAAAGCCTTAATAAGGCGTGATCCACTTCAGGCAAATAAGATTGTGAATTACTTTGAAAGCAACACCAAAAAGAATCCACTTATACCGGCAGTTGCTTTTTTGTATTCGTTTTATAGCAAACTCCTGGTAGCCTCAACCGCATCCGATAAAAGCGACCGATCATTGGTTAGTTTATTAAAAATCAGTCCGTATGCTGCCAGAGATTACAACAGTGCACTTCAGAATTATTCCACATCACAGTTGGTTAATTGTATACAATCGATTTCAGAAGCAGATTTGAAAATCAAAGGAGTAAATACAACTGCAGTAGGTGAAGGACAGATATTAAGGGAGTTAGTTTATAAGCTGATTCACTGATAGTTCTAGTCCTTCTATTAAGCTATTATTTGAAGTAAATAGTTCAATAATTAATTCAAGTATTGAACGCGGGTTTCACGAAATAACGTTTTAATCACTAGTTTTGAGTCCATGCAATCCAACCTATTAAATGGAGCATGGCGCAATTTTTTAAACTGAGTATTACAATATTTTTGGGTTTACCCTGTTCTAGCGAAAAACTGTTCATGAATATCAGATTCCTTTGCCTTGGAATTATATTACTCCTTACCACTCCGATTGTTGCGCAAAACCTTAATTCGCAAAATAAGGCAGATCGACTGTTTGATACCGGACTTGACTTAATTGCCCATGGGGAATTTGGTGCAGCAAAACAGAGCTTCACCGATTTTCTATCCCAATCTACTTTTGGTGATTTAAAAAGGGCCGAGGCAAGTTATTATCAGGCATTTTGTGCCTTGAACCTTTACCATGGTGACGGGGAGAAGAAGATTGAAGAATTTGTAAATAATCATCCGGATCATCCCAAGGCTGCCACTGCCTGGTATGACCTGGCTAATTTTTTTTACGCAGAGAAAAACTATGGACGCGCTTCTACCTATTTCCACAAGGTTGACTTCCCAACATTAAGTAATGACCAACATGCGATAGGCCGGTTTCATTGGGGGTATAGCCTTTTTAATCTCCGTAAACTGGAGGAGGCACTGGATCAATTCAACTTCATTAAAGCACTGGGTGGGCAGTATGGTCCTGCGTCAAGTTATTATGCAGGGTTCATTGAGCTGGGTAATGGCGATTATGAGAATGCGCTCACAGATTTGAAAAGAGCAGAGCAAAATAAATCGTATGCGTTAGTAGTGCCTCATCTAATTGCCGATGCCTACTATATGCAAAAGCAATACGATGCGTTATTGGCCTATGTTTTGGAAATAAAAGGAAGAGAAGGAGTAACCAATGCGGAAGAGATTTCATTGTTTGCCGCTGAGGCCTATTTTAATAAAAAGGAATTTGCTAAAGCTTTATCCGGCTATGAGGAATACCTGGAAATTAATGAGGCCAGGGCAGATAAGGGAGTTTTATTGCGATCAGGATTCTCTGCTTATTCGTTGGGTGAGGATGAAAAAGCTTTGGCATATCTCAAGCGTTCTGCATCTGACCAGGACTCTGTGGGTTTTTACGCATCCTATTATCTGGGCGCTATCTATCTTAAGCAAAACCAAAAACAGTTGGCGCTTACCGCTTTTGATAATGCAAAGAAATTTAAGGCAGATCCCCGGCTTATGGAGGAGAGTAGCTTCCAACATGCAAAGATTTCTTATGATCTAGGAAGATCAGATGATGCTATTGAGGAGTTAGAAAATTTCCTGTCTACTTACAAATCCAGTGCCCATACTACGGAAGTAAAGGAAGTGCTTTCTCAAGCCTATGTGAATGCTAATAATTACAATAAAGCCATTGAGTACATTGAGGCACTCCCATCAAGAGGACCTGCCATAAACAGGGCCTATCAAAAAGCGACTTTGCTTAAAGGAATAGAGCTATTTAATATGGAACAATATGCCGGAGCTGTGCAGATGTTCGAGAAATCTATTCAATACCCTGTTGATCCTAACTATTTGGCAGAAGCCAGTTTCTGGAATGGTGAAGCTTATTCCATTGGCCGGAAGTATGAAGCGGCTGCTGTTAACTATTTGCGTGTAATTGGCATATCAAATTATGAAAATACTGAAGTGCTGACCAAGACACGGTATGGACTGGGGTATGCCTACTTTAATTTGCAGCAATATGACAGGGCCTTATTTAATTTTAAAGAATTTGTAAAGCAAGCGTCTCCGAATTTGCCGGATGGAGTATTGAGGCTTGCGGATTGCTATTTTGTAACAAAAGTTTATCCAGAGGCCCTGGCCAATTATAGAAAAGCCATTCAATTAGGGTCGATTGACAATGATTATGCACACTTACAGGCAGGAGTGATCCTGAGTATACAGATGAAATATGATCTGGCTGCGGCAGAGTTGGATCAGGTAATAAAAAGCTATCCACAATCGAGATTTGTTGATGAAGCGATGTTTCAGCGTGCTCAATTAGATTTTGAGCAGGGGAAATACAGCGAGGCTGTATCAGGATTTTCCAAGCTTATCACCTCCAATAAGTCTTCCAAGTTTGTTCCTTATGCCTATATGCGCAGGGCTGCCTCTTACTATAATTTAAAAGATTATAACAAAACAGCTACTGATTATATTACTGTGGTGGACGAATATAGCGGTCACCCTGTTGCTAAGGATGCGCTTCTTCCCCTGCAGGAAGCTTTGAATTTGGCAGGAAGAGGGGGTGAGTTTGAAACACACATGGCGTATTTCAAGAATGCAAACCCCGATGCACAAGGGATAGAATCTGTAGAATTTGAAACGGTCAAAAACCTTTACTTTAGCCAGGATTACCAAAGGGCCATTACCAGTATGGGCAACTACCTGAAAAATTATCCCGATAGCCCTCGAATTACGGAAGCAAAATACTATCAGGCAGAGTCTTATTATAGGTTAAAGGAAAATGCAAAAGCATTGGATATTTATGAGGAGATTAAGAATGACTTTTCTTTCCAATTCGCAAGCAGGGTGACAGCCCGAATTGCAGAATTACAATATAAACTAGGCAACTATCAGAGCGCAGTACCGGTATTTCAACAACTTGCCAAAGAATCTTCAACAAAGAAGGATCAATACTATGCATGGTCGGGTCTTATGGAATCTTACTATATGTTGGCCAGGTATGATTCCGCTGATATGTATGCAAAGTTGATTCTTGAGAGTGGTAACGTAAGTGCAGGATCGCAAAACAAAGCATCTCTTTTTTTGGGTAAGTCTGCCATGGCTCGCGGTGATTATGAATCAGCTAAGGACGAATTTTTGAGTACATTAAACACTGCACAGGATGAGTATGGTGCAGAGGCGAAATATCTTTTAGGCGAGATTTTCTTTCTTACGAAAGAACACAAGCAATGCTATGAGACATTAATTAGTCTCAACACGGATTTTGCTGCTTATACCGAGTGGGTTGGAAAGTCGTATCTCCTGTTGAGTGAAAATTTCGTGGCAATGGGTGACCTGTTTCAGGCGAAAGGAACATTGAAGTCCATTATTGAAAACTTTCCGCTGGAAAATATCCGGGCATTGGCCAGAGAGAAATTAAAGCGCATTGAGGATGATGAATTGAAAAAGGAAAAGCAGTTGAAAGAAAAGGACTCATTAAAGAATATTAACAACTGATGGATTGATGATTTTATTGCGATATACATATAGTCTTTGCACAAGTGCATTTATGCTGGTAATGCTTTTCTCTCATTCGGTATTTGCGCAGGAGGATCAATGGGAACGCGATGGGGAGATTGGAGATGTAGAGATAGAAATTGTGAGGGAGCGACAAATCGTTTTGCCTCGTGCAAACAGAAATTTCGAAAAAGTACCACCCCGACCCGCGGAACCTATTCAACCTGAAATTACTTACGAGTTCAGAAATTTAAGCTTTAATGTTCCTGGTTATCAATCCAACCCACGCCCTCTGCGGCTTAAGCAAGAGGATATTTCCAAGATTTACGGAAATTATGTCAGCGCTGGTTTTGGAAATTATTCTTCCCCGTATCTCAACGCATGGTTGAATACCAAGCGGGACAAGAATAGATTTTTTGGAGCACAGCTTTACCATAGAAGTTTTGGGAAAGGACCGGTAGATGATAAAAATTCTGCAAGCGGAGTTACAGATATCAAACTATTCGGACAAACGTATACCAAAGCAATTACTACCAATGCTTTTATCGACTATGAAAATCGGGGAGGATACTTTTATGGTTATACCCCAGGATTAGAGGTGGTAAGAGATACCATCAGACAAACCTACGATGTAGTATCTTTGGGTGGTTCTATTACCAATACAAAGCCTTCTGATTTTAATTTCGACCTGGGAAGTAGTTTTAGCTATTTGAAAGACAAATATGAAGCCGCTGAAAGTGATTTATCTCTGAAGTTCAACGGTAATTACACCATTTCTGATAAGAATAAGATTACACTGACCTCTAGTTATGATCTGATTACAAGAAAGGATTTATTGGTTGATGCCAAGCCGCGGCACCTGTTCAAGGTAAGTCCATCGTACGCGTTTAACCCTGTCGATAACTTATCGATATCTGTGGGGGCAACAGCAGTAATTGAAAATGATTCCATAAGAAGTAAATCATTACATTTTTATCCCAATTTGAATGCAAGTTATATACTCTCTCAGCGCATAAATGCCTATGCGAGTCTTTCAGGAGATATGGAAAAAGTAACTTTGCATTCACTTTCAAGAGAAAATTTATGGTTGAATTCTAACATAGGCATTTTCAATACCAATAAAACGATTGAATTTGTGGCAGGGTTAAAGGGCAAAGCAGGCCGGCTGATAGCCTTTAATCTTGGTGTGGCTGCAGCCAATTTGAAAGACCTTTATTTTTTCCAAAATGCCCCTGGTGATAGGTCAAAATTTGATATTGTTTATGATAGAGGTAATACTAAACGAATTAATCTGTTTGGAGAGCTGGGTTATAATAAAAATGAAATAGTACGCTTCAGCCTACGTGGAGATTATTACGGATATTCAACTGATAAACAGCCAGAAGCATGGCATAAACCAACTTATAGATTAAGTGCAAATTCTTCTTTTAATGTGTATCAAAAATTGCTGTTAAACATTGATTTTATAGGACAAGGTGGTATGAAAGCATTTGATAATGAAACTGCCGGTGTAGTCAACCTTGATCCGGGTATCGACTTGAATGTGAAGGCCGATTACTTTCTATCCAAACAGGTATCCATATTTCTAAAATTTGAGAACATTTTGTCTAATGATTACCCCGTGTATTTGAATTACCCGGTGAGAGGATTTCAGGCGATTGGAGGTGTGAGTTGGAGCTTTTAATTGGGGGTTATTTGTTTTAAGAAATTACGTTATTTTTGTTACGAATACGCATTTTAACCTCTTAAATACCTATGGCAAAAAGAAAAAAACCTGAAGACCATCCGGATGATAATCCGGAGAATGGCAACGAGTCAGAAGATAGCTTTGGCTTGCCGAATATCGAGTATAAACCACTTGATGAAGGGAAGGAGGAGATTAGTGATGATGCCAATAGTTCATCTGCTGCAGATGAGCCCACACCTGTTGAGGAACCTCGACAAGAAGATCGATATGTCTATACACCACCTGATGAGGAGAAATCCAATGCCCCCCTGGTGATTGGATTGGTGATAGGTGCTGTTATTATTATTGCCGGCTTTTTGATTTATAACTATGTGTATAAACCCGCTCAGGAAAAGGAAAAAAAGGAATTAGCAGATAAAAAAGCAGCGGATGAGGCAAAGACAAAGAGAGATAATGAAGCCCGCTTGGCACGTGAACAAGAGGAAGCCAGGCAAAAGGCCATTGCCGATTCCATTGCTATTGCCAATGCAAAACCTCAAATTGCCACTATCCAGACACTAACTGAGCGAACAAGGCGTTATTATGTGGTGATAACTGCAGGTATTGATGATGACCTGATGATGGACTATGCCAAAAAACTCAGCAAAGAAGGAGTGGGCACTAAAATTATCCCGCCATTTGGAAAAACTAAATTTTACAGACTTGCTATTGCCGATTTTGAAACATACGCGTTAGCCCAAGCCAATGCAGATCAGGAGAAAGCAAAATATGGAAACGAAGTTTGGGTGGTGCGGTACTGATATTTTCATGACGCGTATTTTTTTGCATGATTAACCTATTTTTTAAACTATGATCTTACTGCAAATTGTTACAGAGGCTGCCACTGCTGAAGTAGCCACCGATCAGGCCATTTCTGTGTGGGCACTGGCAAAAGAAGGTGGGCTGATGATGATCCCCATCGTCCTCAGTTCCTTTATTGCGATCTACGTTTTTGTGGAGCGCATGCTTACCATTAATAAAGCCAATAAAAGCCCTGATGCATTTATTAGTAAGATTAAGGAACTGGTTTTGAAGGGAGATATCAATGGAGCAAAGATGGTTTGTGCACAATTTGACAGTCCTATTGCTCGAATGATTGAGAAAGGAGTATCGAGAATAGGAAGCCCACTCAAGAACATAGAAGCATCCATCGAAAATATAGCAAAGATTGAGCTCTTTAAACTGGAAAAGAACCTCTCTATTTTGGCAACGATATCCGGAGCTGCCCCTATGATGGGTTTTTTGGGAACTGTAATTGGAATGGTGCAGGCGTTTATTTCCATTGCCCAGGAGGAGGGGTCAGTGAGCCCGAAGTTACTTTCATCGGGTATTTATACCGCAATGGTCACTACTGTGGCTGGTCTTATTGTGGGTATTGTGGCTTACCTTGGGTACAATTACTTAGTAACACGGGTTTCCAAGGTGGTTCATAAAATGGAGTATTCGTCTGTTGATTTTATAGATCTGTTGCAAGAGCCTAAGTAGCATGAAACTTCAATCGAGAAATAAGGTAGAAGCAGCTTTTAGTATGGCCTCCATGACGGACCTGGTGTTCTTACTATTGATATTTTTTATGCTCACCTCATCTTTTATCACACCGTCAGGATTGCCGGTCAATTTACCATCGAGCAAGGCGAGTACCATTGAGGTGCAGAAAGTGTCGGTTACTGTAACCAAAGACCTGCAGTATTACGTTAATGATGAAAGAGTAACTAAAGGAACACTGGAAGGAGTACTCAAAAGTAAGTTATCGGGTCCGAGTGGAGTGGTAGTCCTTCATATTGATAAAAGCGTACCTACAGAAGAATTAGTATATGTAGCAGGAATAGCGACTGCTTTAGAGGCGAAAGTTTCTATTGCCACTAAACCGAAGTAACAATGGCTGAAAGTGCAGAAAGGAGAAATCAAAGAATTGGACTGATCACTTCAATAGGTGTTCATGCAGCCTTGGTTGTTGCCTTTTTGCTGATGATCGCATGGCGTGCACCTAACCCGCCATTACCCGAATATGGAATAGAGCTCAATTTTGGTTTGGACAGTCAGGGGTTTGGAGAAGTGCAACCGCAATCACCGCCCAATGAAGCACAAACCACGGACGAAGAACAGGCTGTTGAGGAAAATAAGGAACAAGTGGAAGAAACAGTAAAAGAGGCCGCGCCCAAAGAGGAGACAGAGACCGCAGAACAACCTGTTTCTAAAATAGAAAGCCCAGTAGCTGCTGAGGAAGTCAAAAAGGAAGTTAAGCCAAAGCCAAGGGTAGAAGAGAAGCCTCAGGAGAAAAAGCCTGTAGAGCAGGTAAAAAAAGAAGAGAAATTATTAGCCACCTACCCATCTGATGGAAAGAAAGAAAATGCCGCGGCAGTTGCCAACCATGGTGACAATCCCAATACCGTAGGTGACAAGGGCAGCAAAGAAGGATCATTGGATGCCAAAGCGCTCTATGGAAAGCAAGGTGGAGGAGGCGGTGGCCCTGCACTGGATTTGGCGGGATGGGACTGGGACGAAATACCCCGACCAGCCATCCCCCAGAATGAATCATCGGGTAAGATCGAATTCGAGATTAAAGTGGATGCGAACGGTGAAATTATTGGTTACAGGGTGCTGGAACGAAGCCTAAGCATTGATGCAGAGACGGCTTGTCGAGATGCGATTTCAAAGCTTACCTTTTCTAAAAGGCCAGGTGCCCAGGTGCCTGCTGTATCTGTAGGGAAGATTACCTTTGTGGTGAGGACACGTTAGTGAATTACTTGCCATGAAGCCTATGGTAAGCATAGACGTTTTTGATAATGATAAAAATGACGAGCTTCTCATTCGACAACATAAAACGTATCGGTTCAATGGTTCGCCCTTGGCAGATAAATTTATTCCTCGCCCTTATATCTACCTCCTTTTTCATTTCAAGAATCGTCCCGTAATAGTTGCGGAACCTCCTATAAAACTAGAATCATTTTTTGTAGCTCCGATTGTCCCCAAAGCATTTACGTTGAAATTTCAAGGCGAAATGGACACTTTGGCGATAGCTTGTAAGGCAACTGTTTTTTCAAGATTATTTGAAGTAGACATGTCTCCCGTTTCAAAGCGGAGTATAAATCTTCCACAAAATATTTTTTTTCCTTTGTGGAGAGAGATGGCAACGCTCAACACAACACAGCAGCGGATTGCACATTTTCAGAATTTGATCACTTTAGTACAAAAAATACCTTATCGTCACGACCCAGTAGATGTGCTTTATGACAAAATAATTGATAAGAGTATTACTACACCAGTGAAAGTAATTATGCAGGAGTGCCATGCCAGCAAAAGCACCTTACTTCGGAAGTTTGTCAAACGCACAGGAGTAAGTCCTAAAACATTGGCACGAATAGTTCGGTTCGATTATTTATGGACAAAAATAAAAGATGAGAACGCCATAGATTATCAAAGTTTAGTCTTTGAAGGCAATTATTTTGACCAGTCGCATTTCATCAATGACTTTAAAGATATCATTGGCGAAACTCCAGGTTATTTTTTTAACCGAAATCTTAATGTGGTAAAAATGTTTTCCGGAAGCCCTGTTGGGAATCAATAATTGGGACTTTTTTCCAATGAAAGCAGTTTTCCCCAACCCAACTTTGGCCAGTTAATCAAAGCAGATTCAGATTTAAACTGCATATCCTAAGTAATTAACTTTTGGATCTCAAGTGTATCAATCTGAAGCATTGACTTTGGCAACAATATAAAAATAGAATGGAGTGAGACTCAATTAATGGAAGAAAAAATGAAAATGCCAATTTTAGGATTCAGCATACTTGCTGTATTGACTTGCATAACCAGTATCTCATTTGCCCAAGAGGCAGATGCAGAAGGATGTAAAGACCATCCATTCTTCAACCGTCTTGATAAATATTACATTCAGGATTGTACGGAGAATTATGACGAATATGAATTCGTGGTAGGTAAAGATAAAACCCAAACATTGGAAGGCACGGTTATAAATATTACATACTCTTACGATGGCCCTTTCGGTCCTAATTTACCAAGTCGATTGCAGGTAATTAGAAATTACGAGAATGCAGTGACAAAGATGGGTGGTAGGAAAGTATACTCCAAAACTTCTGAAGATGGTGGTTGGGTAGGTGCTACTTTTCATCTTCTAAAAGACGGGTCTGAATATTGGCTTGGGATTTACAATTTGTTCAATAATCCAGTGGACCAGTTCACATTTGTTTTACTGACAATGGAAGGAATGAAACAGGAAATCACCGCCAATGAAATGTTTGAAAAGATAAATGCTGGTGATGCACTCACCCTTTATATTAATTTTGAAACGGGGAAGTCGGCTATTAAAAGTGAGTCTCAGAGTATAGTAGATGAGCTTTATCAGATGATGAAAGAAAATCCGTCACTTAAGATCTCAGTAGAGGGGCACACCGACAATGTGGGTAATAAGACTTCCAACCAGACCTTGTCTGAGCAGCGTGCAGGAAGTTTAAGGACAGCTTTAGGGAAAAGAGGAATCAGCGGTGACAGGATTAAAACAGTAGGTTTTGGACAAGATAAGCCCATTGCTGACAACAGCACGGAAGAGGGTAAATCAAAAAACAGACGTGTTGAAATTAAAAAGATATAAGAAAGTCTACGAGGAGGTATAATGGACCCGGTATAAAAAAGCACCAGACATTTTGAGTCCATTGCCTATTTGTAAGTTCGGATGGTTGTGATTCTTCTATTCAACATTTTACTAAAAATCTATCACCATCCAAAATGATTATTCAATCTTAATTAGGTAATAATTCTTTTTACCCTTCTGTGCGAGGAGGTACTTGTTGAGCAAGAGATTGAATGCTGGTTTTTGATTGGGGTCGGTCACTTTGGTTTTGTTGATACTAACGCCACCCGCCAGAATCATTTTTCTGGCTTCTCCTTTGGAAGAAAATATTGTGCTACTTGTCATTTCTGAAAGTAATTCCGTTATCGTCACACAGTTTTCAAGATCAGTCCTGGTCAACTGTGCCTGGGGTACACCCTCAAACAAAGCCAACAGGGTTGCCTCATCCAAACTTTCAAGATCGTTAGCTACATTTTTTCCGAAAAGGATGTTGGATGCCTTTACAGCCATTTCTAAATCTTGTTCGGAGTGCACTCGGATGGTAATGTCTTTCGCCAACTCTTTCTGCAGCTTTCGTTCGTGTGGAGCGATCTTATGCTGATCAATCAGGGAATCAATTTCTTCTTTCGACCATGTGGTAAATATCTTAATGAAATTCACTGCGTCTTCATCTGATGAATTTACCCAGTACTGGTAAAATTTATAGGGAGAAGTGCGCACTGGGTCAAGCCAAATGTTTCCTCCTTCACTTTTACCGAATTTAGATCCATCGGCTTTCGTAATAAGAGGGGTGGTGAGTGCATATGCTTCTCCATTGGCTTTCCTCCGTATAAGTTCTGTCCCTGTAACAATGTTTCCCCATTGGTCCGATCCGCCCATCTGAATCTTACAGTTCTTATTTATGTAAAGCCAGTAGAAATCGTAACCCTGCACCAGTTGGTAACTGAATTCAGTGAAGGAGAGGCCTGTTTCCAATCTTGACTTTACAGAGTCTTTGGCCATCATATAATTTACGGTTATATGTTTACCCACATCTCTTATAAAGTCAAGGAAGGTGAAGTCTTTGAACCAATCATAGTTGTTCACCATTTCCGCTTTGTTTGCTCCGGAAAAGTCTAAAAACTTTTCAAGCTGCTTTTTTACAGCGTTCTGATTGTGATTTAGCACGTCTTCTGAAAGTAAGTTTCGTTCACTGGATTTCCCGGAAGGGTCGCCCACCATACCGGTAGCGCCTCCTACCAGTGCGAAAGGTTTATGCCCACATCTTTGAAAGTGAACCAACATCATAATTTGAACGAGGTTGCCAATATGAAGTGAGTCAGCCGTAGGGTCAAAACCAATATACCCGGCAGTTGATCCTTTCTTCAGCATATCTTCTGTACCGGGCATGACATCGTGTATCATGCCCCTCCATTGCAATTCTTCAACAAAATTCATCTGTGCGTAAGACAATAAGTTTCAAATATAAGCAGCAGCATAGTATTGCATACATCGATATACATTAATCTTCTTATTCATCAGATTGTATTAAATCGTTAGTTATCAGTTAAGTTGACAGAGTGTAGATTAGGCGGTAATATTTTTTTAAAGTCCGGTGGTTTTTAGTTCATTTAGGGTTTAAACCACATCTCATTCAAAGCATTATGCAGCACCCCAATTCACTACAGTTAGTCGCAGATTTCCATCGCACATTCAAACATCCGATTCTACCTTCTCCGGCAATCCCGGATGAGGCAAGGTGTAAGCTTAGGGTAGCGCTGATTGCCGAAGAACTTAAGGAATTGGAGGTGGCTATCCTGGAGAAAGACATAATTGAAGTTGCTGATGCTCTGTGCGATATCCAGTATGTGCTTTCAGGAGCAATACTAGAATTCGGACTTGGGGATAAGTTCAAAGCTTTGTTTGAAGAAGTACAAAGATCAAATATGAGCAAGGCTTGCGATAGTGAGGAAGAGGCGAAGTTAACGGTAGCTCATTACCTGCAAAAAGATGGTACTGAGTGCTACTATAAAGAGGTGGAGAGCAAGTGGTTGGTATATCGAAAATCGGACAATAAAACCATCAAATCTGTGAATTACTCCCCGGCTGATCTGGAGAAAATACTTAAGGATTAGGTGTAAAATTCGAACTGGAACACACCCGGATTTTTTTTGTCCTGGAGCGGCTTCATTGCAATGATACTATGCGTGTTGTACGCCTCAATAAACTCATTTCGCGCTATACGCGTTTTGCTTCTTCCAGGGTAAATTTTATGATATTGCATTCTCCCCGATTTATTGGCTGTAGCTGTAAATAATACGCTGAATTGTATCGGAATAGGAGAGGGGATGAATTTCATAATCCTCTCATTTATAAGATTTTACGAACTCCACATAAACCATCTCATTCTGTATTTGGTTGTATTGTGCCAATAACGAATAGGCCCAATTGGGCACGTAGTTGAACCTCTTTTCGTACTCCTCAATCTTTGAACATAGCTCCCGAACATAAAACTTAATCTGATCCGGATTCTTGCATTTACGTGGGCTCTCAAAGTTCCTGTCAGTAAACTTTTTAAGATCCGATTCAATTCTTGTTTGCTCAAAATTGCTCATAGTTATGTGTATTATTGCACATATATATATCATTAATTTGATATTTGCAATTATTATTGTGTAGAATTACACAAATATTATTTAAAAATGATAATTCTGGCCAATTTTGGGGCTTTTGAGATTTTAAGAATAATAGAACAAAAGAAGGGTGGATGAGCTAATAGAGTGTATTCTTTGTTACCCAATAGCGGTAAGCTACCAGGATTTTGTCGAGTGATGAAAGCTTGGTGATATCACGCTTACTATATTTTGGTAAAACCAATTTGTTAACCTTAGAGAGAAAGTTGAACAGTTGTCGCCTCATATGGGGTAAATGGTTTTTACTTAAACAAGTTATACAGAAATATCATTATCTTTAAAAACAGAATTTTTGAGTTTGTAATTGTATGGAAGAAATCCCTCAAAGTCCATTTTTGGAGAAATGGCATTTCACAATGGCGGTTCTTGCCATTGTCATGTTCGCTACAGGAATTATTGTTTATCTGATATATAAGTTTCGTGTATCACTGATCAAAGACTATAAGGAAAAACATGATTTTATCAATGCCAAGGAAATAAGGTGGTATAAATTGGTACTCTATATTTTTGGATTGGGAGTTGCCATGATTATCAATCTCTACGGAGCCGGAAGAATCCTTGAATTTGGAGTGTGGTTTTATGTGCGTTTATTCATGTCTTTTGCGGGAGCCACTATGGTAGGTTACGTAGGATCTTTGATATTGGAGTATTATTATCCAACTAAACTAAACAAGAAATTAAAAAAATGGAGATACCGCCCGCGAACTAACCCCAAGACTCAAAATAGGATGAGGCTGTTGAGTGAATCAGAAGAAGACGTTCACCTGAATGAAGGGATGCAGGCAGAAGAAAATGTATTTTCAATTGATTATGATGTTTGGATTGATGAAAAAACGGGTGACATAAAAATAGAAAAGTATGATGGCCACCTGATTGCACTGCGTTGCGGAAACTGTGGATACTACACCATGAAAGTCGTACGTGAAGAAATCGTTGAAAATTATGATGACGGAAGTCCCAGTGAATTAATAAAACACTATCAGTGTAGTTACTGTAAAAATGTCAGAGCCACACAGTTCCATATTTCCAAAAAGGAAGGAGCAGATTACAAGCTTGAGAAACCACATTTTGTACGCAACACAAAGGATATTGACCTGGTACGGATTGAAATTCATTCCAGCCTAAAGGGAAAAAAGAATTATGAATTTCAGACTGTGGAACAAGCTCAGCAGTTTCTTGAAGAGTTTGACTTTGACAAAGGAAAGTAACTAATCCCATTTAAATTAAAACAAGGCATCGGATTTGCTAAGTTAGCCGTATACTGACCTAATAGGTAATTTTGTAGTTATGAATAGAACCATCCTGACTTTTGTACTTGGCATTGTGGCGTTAATGGCCCATGCCGGCATTATAATCGCTCCCGATACCACTATCCTTAAGCCAAAAGCAGTTTATGGCAAAGAGGCGCGTGTAATTTCATATATACTGGACAACAACCATTATCGTAAGCTTAAGCTGAACGATTCTTTATCTTCCGCTATCCTGGACAGATACATCTCAGATTTGGATAACAATAAGACTTATTTTCTTGCTTCTGACATTAAGTCATTTGATAAATACCGATTTGAAATTGATGACCTTACACGCAATGAGGATGTAGGCCCCGCCTATGCTATTTATGATGTGTTTCAGAAAAGATATTATGAGCGAATGGATTATGTGAAGAATAAACTGATCGGACAGAATTTTGATTATACCATAGACGAATACTATGAAACCAACCGCGAGAATGCTGCCTGGTCAGCCAGTTCGGCTGATTTGGATGAGTTGTGGAGAAAAATAATTAAAAGTCAGGCTTTGAGTTTGAAGTTAACAGGTAAAACTCTTGAAGAAATTGATACTGCACTTCACAAAAGGTACGATCGTTTTGTAAAGAACATTGATCAATTTAATGGCGAGGACATCTTTAGTGTATATATGAATGCCATTACCGAATCTTATGATCCGCATACCAACTATTTTTCGCCTAAGGCTTCGGATTTATTCAAACAAAGCATGAGTCTTTCACTGGAGGGAATTGGTGCGCGCCTTGTATTGGATGGTGACTACACTAAAATTTTTGAGGTTCTTCCTGGGGGGCCGGCAGAAAAATCAGGTAAAATACATGTTAACGATCTTATCGTTGGTGTTGGTCAGGGTACTGACGGAGAATTTGTAGATGTAGTAGGCTGGCGGTTGGATGACGTGGTGAAGCTGATCAAAGGTCCGAAGGGAACAACAGTTCGTCTTCAGCTTTTACCTGCTGCAACTGGCGTTAAAGGAGCATCTCAGGAATTGGTATTGGTAAGAGACAAAATCAAATTGGAAGATCAGGCGGCCAAAAAGAGTGTGATTAACTATCAAAAAGGAACTAAGTTATTGAAGCTGGGTGTGATTTCACTTCCAAGTTTTTATATGGATTTTGATGCTTATCAAAAAGGAGATCCAAACTACAGAAGCACAACAAGGGATGTGAAAAAACTGATTCAAGAGTTACAGAATGAAGGCGTTGATGGAATAGTAATGGATTTGAGAAATAATGGTGGGGGTTCTTTAGCGGAAGCCATTGATCTAACGGGGTTGTTTATCAAAGACGGTCCTGTAGTACAGGTAAAAAACTCAGCGGACAAAGTAGAAGTAGGCATGGATGACGACAATAGTGAGCTGTATAAAGGCCCACTGGTAGTAGTTACCAATCGTTTTAGTGCTTCGGCTTCAGAAATATTTGCAGGTGCAATACAGGACTACAACCGCGGAGTAATTGTGGGAGAATCAACGTATGGTAAAGGAACGGTGCAAACAGTTTTGGATCTCAAACGATTTATTAATGACAAAGAAGATGTTGGAGAGTTGAAACTTACCTTTCAAAAATTTTACAGGGTAACAGGAAGCAGTACTCAAAATAAAGGGGTTACGCCTGATGTTATTCTTCCATCTGCACTTAATAGCAAACAGTATGGAGAGAGTTCAAACCCAAGCGCACTCCCCTGGGATGTGATTAAAAGCACTCCCTTTAAAAAGACATCTGATATAAACCCGAAGGTGATAGCCAGCTTAAACCAATCTTACCAGGAAAGAGCAAAGCACGATCAAAACCTTAAGCAGTACATTAGTGAAACAGAAGATTTGAAGAAAAATCTTGCTGAGACAAAAATATCACTCAACGAAGCCAAGCGCAGGAAGGAAATGGAGGAAGTCGAACGCAAGAAAACTATGAACAAAGACATGGCGGCTAAGATTGAAAACAATGATGGGTTGCCGGAAGATGAGTTGATAAAACTCAAAGATGAAAATCTTCGGGAGAGTTTACTGATCTTATCTGACCTGGTGACAAGTAGAATAGGCTAGAACGCTGAGATAACTTGATTCTCTTTTTAAAGGGTAAAATTAAAATCCAAATACACAATATTTTTTTTGTAGTCAAATTTGCAGAGGATAAGATATTATTTTAGTTGTAGTAATTCGGAAGCTTATTTTTTTAACTATTTTAAGCCTTATTTTGTATTCGAGTAAGGTGAGGAAAGATCAAACACAGGGACTAGCTTAATGAGCGAGGAACTACTTAAAGCTATCATTCAACTTTTTGCCATTGTGGCAAAGGAGCGGATAACGGAAGACGAACGCTCCAATATCAAGGAGTTTCTTGGGTTGCATCTCAACCAGGAACTTACCCGTTACTATCTCAATCTTTTTGACGATTTCTGCAAGACTTCGAATCGTACCGCACAGGATAACATCGCGGTAGATGAGGATACTAAACAATTTGTTGACGATTGGTCACAAATTATGCAGATATCAAAAAAGGTCAATCAGGCATTGACCATGCAGCAAAAGGCGATTCTCGTTATAAAAATCATTGAATTGGTTTATGCTGATGGGTCTATTTCTGAACGTCAGGAAAACCTAATATTCTACATTGGGGAAGCATTGAAAATTCCACAAAAAGACATAAAAGCCATGAGGCTGTTCGTGGTGGGGCAAGACCTGGAGGAGTTGGCTTCAAAAAATATTATGGTAATTGATGAAGGATCAGATGATTTTGATTACCCAGGGCCAAGGATTACGGCCAAAAAGCTCACCGGTTTGATAGCCATACTTAGATTGCAAGATATTGAGACCTACCTAATAAAATACCTGGGTATCTCTACCCTTTACCTCAACAGTATTCCGCTAAAAAGTAGAAAAATTGATGTGCTCCCCACAGGCAGTACCATCAGAGGAAACAAAATTGATACTATTTATTACAGTGATATTGTAGGAAAGTTTCTTGTTGAAGAAGTAGAGAATGAGGTTAGTTTTGTGGCTGAACATATTTTTTATCATTTCAAAAGTGGTAGAGCTGGACTTCAAAACATTACTATCTCAGAAAAGGGGGGGAAGTTAATAGGTGTAATGGGAGCGAGTGGTTCAGGTAAATCAACACTGCTTAATGTACTCAACGGTTCGGAGAAGCCCTCCAGTGGAAGAGTGCTGATCAATGGTATTGATGTGCATGAAGATCAGAAAAAAATTAGGGGGGTAGTGGGTTATATACCACAAGACGATTTATTGATGGAGGATCTTACTGTTTTTGAGAACCTTTATTATGCGGCAAGACTTTGCTTTGGTCACTACTCAAAAGAGGAAATTGCTGAGGTGGTGGAACGTGTGCTCCTTTCTCTAGGAATTTCTGAAACGAGAAACCTTAAAGTAGGCAGCCCATTGCAGAAGACCATTAGCGGAGGACAGCGAAAACGACTCAATATTGGATTGGAGTTACTCAGAGAACCAACCATCCTCTTTGTTGATGAGCCTACATCAGGGTTGTCATCACGAGATTCAGAAAACATTATGGATTTGTTGAAGGAACTCGCGCTCCGTGGAAAAATGATTTTTGTTGTTATCCATCAGCCTTCTTCCGATATATTCAAGATGTTCGATACCCTGATCATTCTGGATGTAGGTGGCTTCCAAATATACTATGGAAATCCAGTCGAGTCGATGACGTATTTTCAGGAGATTGTAAATGCTGCCAATAAAACTCCTAGTGCTTGCCCTGAATGTGGTAATATCAACCCGGAAAAGATTTTCAGCATTATCGAGACCAGGGTAGTTAATGAATTTGGAAGGTTTACACACACTCGTAAAATATCACCAGGTCAATGGTACCAATATTTTAAACAGAAAATTAAAATTCCTAAAGTTGAACCCTCCGAGGATAGTATTCCAAGTTCACTGCATCTTCCCAATTGGCTTGCACAATTTAGCGTATTTGTAAAACGAGATATCAAATCTAAGTTTTCTAACAAGCAATACCTGGCCATTAATTCCTCCATCGCTCCAATTTTGGCCTTGTTCATATCTTATTTTGTCAAATATTATGATGCGGTAGGTGTTGAGAATCCTCATTATACGTTCTATCATAACAATAATATTCCTGTTTATTTTTTTATGAGTGTGGTGGTCGCTCTTTTCGTTGGGTTAATTGTGAGCGCTGAAGAGATATACCATGATAGAAAAATACTAAAACGCGAACGGTATTTGCATTTGAGTAAAAGTGGATACCTGATGTCTAAGGTATTTATTCTTTTTGGTGTGTCCGCATTGCAAACCTTCGCATTTATACTCGTGGGTAATTGGATTCTTGAAATACCTTTATCTGAAATACGATATTGGCTAATCTTGTTTTCTTGCAGTTGCTTTGCAAATATACTTGGACTCAACATTTCATCAGCGTTCGACTCAGCAGTAACCATTTACATACTCATTCCTATCCTTATTATTCCGCAGCTATTATTAAGTGGGGTGGTCATCAATTTCGATAAATTTAATCCCAATGTAGGAACCCCAAAAGGCATTCCCTTATTGGGAGAATTAATGACTTCGAGATGGGCATTTGAAGCATACATGGTTACGCAGTATAAGGATAATCCTTTTGAGAAAATATTTTATAAGCTCGACCAAAAAGAAGCTTTAGCTGATTATAAACGGGTGTATTATATACCCAGTTTAGAGTCCAAACTGGCATTTGTGCGTAACCATCGCAGTCAGTGGCGCGACAAGAGCGATGATAACCCGGTCGCAGAAGCCCTGCAGCTCATGAGAAATGAACTTGAAAGGGAGGTTAGAACTGTTGGTGCTGACAAATTTCCTGAACTGGGAAAATTGGTAATTGGTCAGTTTGATTCTGCAACTTATGACAATACAGTTCGCTTTGTCGAGATACTAAAACGATATTATCAAATAAGAAGCAACGATGCCATGAAAGAAAAGGAAGCATTGATTGATTCCTTAACAGATACCCCTGAAAAGCTGAAGGCTTATAATGATGCCATGCTAAAATATCAAAATGAATCTGTGACTCTTATGGTAGAAAACATAAATGACCCTGTGCGTATACTTGAGTGGAACGGGGAGCTGGTTCAAAAGATTTACCCGATCTACTTTAACGACCATCGACCAAGAAACTTGTTTGATTTCTCGGCTAATTTTTATACCCCCACGAAACATTTCTTAGGTAAATATTATGATACCTTTTATTTCAATATCGGTATGATATGGTTTATGAGCTTGGTTTTATATATTATGTTATATTTTAATATCTTGAAACGCGGTGTAGAAAGTATTGGAAATAGAATTAAGTACAGAAAGAGGGATAAAAAGTTTTAACATTATCAACTTATGAGAATGAACAAAGTAGTAACGGTAAGTATATTTATTTTTATAACCAGTTGGGCTTGCTCCCCCAAAGCGGAATCATCGACTGAATCGGCTAATGAAACTGATACAGAGGAGTGGAAAGGTATGGATGATTTTCATGTGTTAATGGCAAAGAGCTTTCATCCCTACCGCGATTCAGCAAATGTTGAACCAGCAAAACAACTGGCAAGTGAAATGATTACTTCAGCACAGGTTTCCCATGAGCAAATATGAATTGCTTCCACAGCAATTGCTTCATGAAGGCACAATTACAGTAGAAAATATCTTTAGCCCAGACCCGGTTGACGAAAACTGGATATTGCTAACGCATGAGCAATTATACTGGGAAAAATTGAAGACCCTAAGTTTAACACCCAGAGAAGTAAGAAGGACCGGCTTTCCATTGAGTCAGGAATTGATTAATCGCGAATGCATGATTATGGGAGGTACATTGCAATGCGCTCATTTTGCATTAACATATGGAGTGGCGATGAATATTGCAGGAGGTACACACCACGCGTTTACCGACAAAGGTGAAGGATTTTGTTTATTAAATGACATTGCAATTGCTGCCAATTATCTATTAGACAAAAGGTTAGCAAAAAAGATTCTTGTGGTTGATCTGGACGTGCACCAGGGTAATGGAACAGCACAAATATTTAGAAATGAACCTCGTGTGTTTACTTTTAGCATTCATGGTGCAGGTAACTATCCAATGGTCAAAGAAAATTCAGACTTGGACATTGGCCTTCCAGACGCTACTGAAGATCAATTTTATTTGAAGACACTTCGTTCTAATCTCAATAATATTTTAAATCAGTTTGATCCTGACTTCATTTTTTATCAATCAGGTGTAGATGTGTTAGAAACCGATAAACTAGGTAAGCTGAGTTTGACCAGAGAGGGTTGTAAAGAAAGGGATAGAATAGTTTTGTCAGAAGCCAAGGTGGGTAGCATTCCATTGGTGGCCAGTATGGGGGGTGGTTATTCGTCAGACTTTCGCGATATTATTGAAGCACATGCCAACACATATCGTCTGGCACAGGAAATTTTCTTTTAATCTTTTTTCTATATTTAGAACCACGATACCTACCTAACCCTACCTTAATGGATAGTACAGCAATCACCAAAGAAGAAAAGAAGAAATTATGGTCAGTCATTGCTGCCTCTTCGGTGGGTACACTTATCGAGTGGTATGATTTTTATATTTTCGGAAGCCTTGCCGCAGTTCTGGCTACTAAATTTTTTCCTCATACAAACCCTACTGCAGCATTTTTGGCGGTACTGGGAACATTTGCTGCCGGCTTTATAGTTCGGCCATTTGGTGCTTTGGTTTTTGGTCATCTGGGAGATAAGGTAGGAAGGAAGTACACTTTTTTACTCACCCTTATTTTGATGGGTGGCTCCACGTTTGCTATTGGTCTGGTGCCAGGCTATGATTCTATTGGAATGTTTGCCCCCATTATTGTTTTAATATTCAGGCTAGTGCAAGGTTTGGCTTTGGGTGGAGAATATGGAGGTGCAGCAACGTATGTGGCCGAGCATGCTCCAGCTGCAAAAAGAGGTTACTACACCAGCTTTATTCAGACTACTGCTACGTTGGGTTTATTCGTTTCTCTAGGTGTGATTTTGATTGTTCGCCAATCCATGAGTACAGAAGCATTTAGTGAATGGGGTTGGAGGGTGCCTTTTTTACTTTCAATTGTTTTGGTAGCCATCTCTATTTATATCCGCCTGCGAATGGAGGAATCTCCTTTGTTCGCTAAAATTAAGAAGGCAGGCAAGCTGTCTGTAAACCCTATAAAAGAAAGCTTTGGCAAAAAGGAAAACCTAGGTATGGTATTGATAGCACTGTTTGGAATTACTGCAGGTCAGGGGGTAGTTTGGTACACCGGTCAGTTCTATGCTTTGTCATTTATTCAAAATACCTGCAAGGTGGAATTTGTGCAGTCTAATTATATTATAGCCATAGCCTTATTAATTGGAACGCCTTTGTTTATTGTGTTTGGTAGATGGTCTGATAAAGTAGGTAGGAAATACATCATGATGGCGGGCTTAATTTTGGCGGTTGTGGCTTACCGGCCGATTTACAAGGCTATGTATGCGCTTACGGACGTTACTACCAAAACAGAAATTAGCAGTAATGAAATTAAAGGAGTTTCGGATGAAGTGAAAACGATCACGAAAGAATATTCAGATGGCTCTTTTCTTACTGAAAAGATAGATTCTGTCGGAATTTCCTTTGGTAGACAAGTGACGTTGGGCTCATCACCTTATTGGTACATGATTATTTTGGTAGCGATTCAAGTGATCTTCGTTACGATGGTGTATGGCCCGATTGCTGCATTTTTAGTTGAATTATTCCCAACAAGAATTCGATACACTTCCATGTCATTACCTTACCATATTGGCAATGGTATTTTTGGGGGACTTACTCCTTTTATTGCTACCAGTTTGTATGAATTTAGCAAAACAGATACATTGCCTGAGGGAGATCCATTCGCAGGCCTCTGGTATCCCATCGGGGTGGCAGCAGTGTGCTTTGTGGTAGGGATGATCTTTTTAAGTAATAAAGTAAGGGGTGAGGTACTGGATGACATCTCTTAAGCGATGGCAAAGAAGGTTCAATGGACCCACGTAGGAAAGCGCAAGTTGGAAGTGTCTAATCTTGAAAAAGTTCTTTTCCCTGAAGATCAGGTGACAAAGGCGGAGATCATCCAGTATTATCTAACCATAGCACCCACATTGCTCCATCACATTAAAGGAAGAGCATTGACACTCATTCGTTTTCCGAATGGAATTCATGGAGAAAATTTTTACCAAAAGAACAGACCAGAATGGGCCCCGGATTGGCTTGAGTTTGTAACGCTTGGCAAGGAAGAAAAGGATTACATCATAGCCACCGAGGCAGCCTCATTGGTCTGGTTGGCCAACCTGGCTTCATTGGAATTGCATCAACTCCATAGTAGAAAACCCCACTTCGACAAGCCTGACTATATGGTCTTTGATTTGGATCCGCCAGAAGGCACTGACTTTAGAAATGTAGTTGAGGTAGCACTGGATCTGCGAGAATATCTTGAAAATTTTGGATACACACCCTTTGTAAAGACAACGGGGGGCAAAGGCGTCCACGTGTGTGTACCCATAGAACCCAGATGGGATTTTACTACCGTTTTTGAGACAGCTCAATCCATTGCCAAGCCATATGTAGAAAGCAAACCCAAAGAGCTAACACTACATATTAAGAAAGATGCGCGTAAGGGTAGAATGTTAATAGACATTTATCGCATTCGCCAGGGACAAAGTATTGTGTCTCCGTATAGTCTGCGCGGTAGAATAGGGGCCCCAGTTTCAATGCCCTTGTCATGGGATCAGTTGGCACAAGTAAAGTCTCCTCTTGAATTTAATATAAGAACAGCCTTAGAAAAAGTGCTGGAAGAAGGTGATGCGTGGGAAGGTATTGATGCATATGCAACAGAGTTGCACACACAACGGAAAGCAAAGCTAGTAAAAAAGCTTGCTTCCAATAAAAAGCACAAAACCCCGGAACAACTCGAAGCATACGATAAGAAAAGAGACTTTACAATAACAAGAGAGCCATTGGCTAAAATTTTAGAATTGGGTGGTTCCAATTTCGTAGTGCATAGACATCATGCTACCAATCTTCATTATGATTTAAGACTGGAACAGGATGGTGTTTTGAAGTCATGGGCCGTCCCCCGAGGACTACCTCCGTTGCCGGGTATAAAAAGACTTGCGGTACAAACAGAAGATCATCCCATGGAGTACCTGACATTCGATGGCAAAATTCCTAAAGGTCAATATGGTGGCGGAGACATGTGGATTTACGCTTTGGGGAAATATCAGATTACCAAAGACAAAAAAGATGGCTTTTACTTTCGGTTGAGCAGCAAAGAAATAAATGGAGAGTATCGGATTTACAAAATCAAACAGAAAGAATGGTTGTTGGAGCGGGTGGATATGCCTCAGATTAATTTTCTTCAAGACCAGATCGAGCCGATGCTTTCGGGAAGCGCGAATAAACCCCCGATTGGAGATGATTATATCCACGAGGTAAAGTGGGATGGCATCAGAGCGTTGATCTCACTTGATGATGGTGTGATCAGAATAAGGAGTAGAAATCAAAACGACATCACAAAGCAATTTCCTGAATTGAATACAGCCGCTTTCCGTGCCAATTGTGGTTTGTTTGATGCGGAAATTGTATGCTTAGACAAAAAGGGGAAACCTGAGTTTAAAAGGGTAATCAATCGATTAATGAGCTCCGGTGACAACACCATTGAGAAACTATCCAAGTCCAACCCCGTTTATTGCTATGTTTTTGACTGCCTTTATCTTGATGGTCGCAGTTTGATCAACGAGCCATTGTCGAAGCGCAAAGAGTGGCTTAAAGACGCGATTAAAAAAGACACCCCATACCGTATAAGCGAATTTGTTGAAGATGGCCAGTCCTTGTTTGAAGCAGCAAGGGAACACAACCTGGAAGGCATCATGGCCAAAGATAAAAATAGCAAGTATTTACCTGGGAAGCGATCTGATGCATGGTTGAAGGTGAAGATACGAAATACACGAGAGTGTGTCATTATTGGCTATAATGAAGGCAAAGGCAATCGAAGTAATGCCTTTGGTGGATTGCACATTGCGGAACTGGAGAATGGTAAACTAGTCTATCGAGGAAAGGTAGGAACCGGCTTTACAGATGCTGCCATAAAGGATATTTTCAAGATGATTAAGAAATTGAAAGAGACCGACAAACCAGTGCCAAACAAAGTACTGGATGAAAAAACAAGCCTATGGGTGGAGCCCAAGCTTTTTGTTGAAGTTACATTTGCTTCGTTCACTCCTGATAAAATATTTAGAGAGCCGGTGTTTGTCAGATTAAGACCGGATTTAGGTTGATTGTTTTAACGTTTATATTGTGGGAATGTCCTTCCACAATTAAGCAGAGATATCTATTGAAGACATTCAACCCCAAGTCTGAAAGAAATCAAACAGAAAGTATTTGATTTGTAAGAAAAGTACAGCACATAACAAGCTGAACAGGTGATCGCACATTAAAGAATTGAAATCACATTCTGTGGGAGGAATAACCCCATACATGATTCTTGTTTTCATGAATAAGTCTTGGAATGATGCATATTTACCTTTAAACTTCATTTGAATTATTAGCTGCCTTTGGTTGTTGCTGATACAGAACAATTCACTTTATAATTACATGTCGACAACTAAAAGGATACCTTACTCCATATTGGAGTTGGCCACCGTACCTGCCGGAACATCCCACCATCAGGTTTTTAAGAACAGTCTTGATCTCGCACAAAAAGCAGAGAAGTGGGGCTACACCCGTTTTTGGTTGGCAGAACATCACAACATGATCAGCATTGCCAGCAGTGCTACTTCCGTACTTATTGGTCACATAGCAGGAGGTACGAACGAAATCAGAGTGGGCTCCGGAGGGATCATGTTGCCGAACCATTCTCCATTGTTGATTGCTGAACAATTTGGTACGCTGGGTTCATTGTTTCCAGGTCGCATCGACCTGGGTTTGGGAAGAGCACCGGGAACAGATCAGGTTACGGCACAGGCCATTCGCCCGGATCGGATGAACTCCGTCTACCAATTCCCTGAAGAGGTAGCACAGATACAGCAATACTTTTCAGTCAACAACAAAACCGCGCCTGTTCGCGCAACTGTGGCAGAAGGTGTGGACGTACCGCTTTATATATTAGGATCCAGCACTGACAGTGCGCATCTGGCCGCGAAACTCGGACTTCCTTATGCGTTTGCCAGTCACTTCGCTCCGGATCAGTTGTTTGCAGCTTTGGAAATCTATTACACCAACTTCCAGCCTTCGCAATATTTAGAGACTCCGTATACCATTGCTTGCATCAATGTAATTGCAGCCGATACAGCCCATGAAGCGGAGAAAATTTCTACCTCATTGGTGCGCATGATGTTGGGCGTGCTTACCAACAAAAGGGATTACATTCAACCTCCGGATGAGCCCAATGAGGAGATGCGTGCATTGATTCAAAATCCAGCCTTCCAGCGTATGTTCAAGTACGCCTTCATTGGTGATAAAGAAATTGTTAAAGACAAAACCAAACAGTTCTTAAAAGAGACGGGAGTCAACGAACTGATGGTGGCTGCTCACACCTATCATCATGCAGACAGACTGAGATCTTACCAACTCTTTGCCGAGGTGATGATGGAAATGAGTTACGAATACGAATCGTAACATAAGTTTACCCTCCTCTCCTTTATTCCCCTCTCTCTGGGAGTGTGGCTGGGGTGAGCGATTTCATCACTTTCGCCCATACTAACTTATCAGAATTACTTATCTTTATTGGAGACATTTTCACCAATCTGATTCCAAATGAAAGAAATCAAAAAAGAAGACATCAATCAGGAAGTGTTTGACTTGTATGATAAGTATGCCCACAACAAGCTGGACAGAAGATCATTTATTGAAGAATTGAAAGCACACGCAGTTGGAGGGATCACTGTAGCAGGCTTGCTGGCTTTTCTTTTGCCTAAATATGCACTGGCTCAACAAATCAAGCAGAATGATCCTAGACTGAATTCTGAATACGTTGAATACGATTCCCCAAAAGGAGCGGGAAAAATGCGTGGCCTTCTTACGCGACCAGCGAATAATAAAAAGAAATTGGGGGGAATAATTGTAGTGCATGAAAACCGGGGACTTAATCCTTACATTGAAGATGTGGCAAGAAGGGCGGCACTGGAAGGATTTATTGCCTTTGCTCCGGATGCGTTGTTCCCTCTGGGGGGCTATCCAGGAAATGATGATGACGGAAGGGCCATGCAGCAAAAGCGTGACAGAGGAGAAATGTTGGAAGATTTTATTGCAGCCTATGGCTACCTGAAAGCACATGAGGAGTGTTCTGGTAAAGTAGGGGTAGTAGGATTTTGCTACGGTGGATCTGTAGCCAATGCAATGGCAGTAAGGATCCCCGACTTGAAGGCTGCTGTACCATTTTACGGTGGTCAACCCGTCACGGCAGATATTCCTAAGATAAAAGCACCTCTGCTTATTCACTATGCTGAACTGGACACAAGAGTGAATGAAGGATGGCCGGCATATGAGAAGGCTTTAAAAGAAAATAAAAAGGAATATACCATGTACATGTACCCTGGCGTAAATCATGGCTTTCACAACGATACGACACCACGCTATGATGAAGCTGCAGCAAAGTTGGCATGGAAGCGTACGATGGATTTCTTTAAAAAGAAGCTGAAGTAATGACTTCCTCTCATGGCTGACAAAGGCATATCCCGAAAAAAAAGAAGAACAAGGAAACTCACATGGGATTATTACGATCACCGGGGTAAGCTCATCTCAAATAAGAAGATTATTGAACGTTGCAATAAACTGGTACTTCCTCCTGCATGGAAGGATGTGTGGATATCAATTGATCCAAAGGCAAACCTTCAGGCAACGGGAAAGGATGCCAGGGGAAGATTGCAATACCGTTATCATGAGAACTGGACCAAAGCACGAGCGGCAGAAAAATTTGATGGGATGGCACGCTTTGCAAGAACACTTCCCGCCATTAGAAAAAAAGTGGAGCATGATTTGAAGTTGGAGGGGATGCCTAAGGAAAAGGTGGTTGCACTGATTGTGAAGCTCATTGACCTTTATCATTTCAGGGTGGGCAACGATGAGTATGCAAAAATGAATAAGTCGTATGGCCTAACCACATTAAAGGAGGGGCACCTGAAACTAGATAGATCAAAGTCCGCTGAGGGTGAGATAGATGCTGTTTTTGAATTCGTGGGAAAATCAGGTAAGCTGTGGAAACGCAGGATATGGGAAGATGATCTGGCTATTTTAATCAGTAAGTCAGGTGCTGTAGGTGGCAGAAAGAAAAACCAGGACTTATTTAGGTATGAAGACAAATATGGTAACGACTTTGATATTAAATCCAATCACATCAACGAATATCTTGATGAGATTACAGCTGATCACGAAAAAGTAACGGCTAAAGATTTTCGCACTTGGGCAGCTACCTGGAAGGCAGCTTCCCGATTGTCAAAGCAATTGGATCCGGACACCCATACAGCCAGGAAAAGGGTCGCTAATGAAGTAATAAAGACTGTTGCATTTGATCTGGGAAACACACCCACCGTGTGCCGCTCTTCTTATATCCATCCCACTATTTTAACCGACTGGTCTGAAGGAAAATTTAGAGGCAAATGGAATAAAGCCCTGAGAAGCCGTAAATTAAAGGAATTATCCAGGGAGGAGACGGCTACATTGATGTACCTGAAGTAATTCGAAACATGTGCAAGAAGGGCGTAAAGTTTTTTTTCGATCTAGTATTCTCATCTGAATATTTGTCGGTAGCTTGCAAATTGGTTTTAATCTAAGAACTGGTAAATGGAACAATCATACACATGGTGGATTGGTTTTAATGTTTTCATACTTGTCATGCTGGCACTGGACCTGGGTGTATTTCATCGCAAGTCAAAAGAAATTTCCGTAAAAGAGGCATTCCTTTGGACAGGTTTTTGGATACTGCTGGCTTTTGCTTTTAATGTTTTAGTGTATTACACACAAGGTACCGAAAAAGCATTTGAATTTTTTACAGGCTATTTAATTGAAAAGTCTCTCAGCGTTGACAATATTTTCGTCATCATCCTAATCTTCTCTTATTTTCAGGTACCTGTGGCATACCAGCACAAAGTGTTGTTCTGGGGGATACTTGGCGCCTTGGTGATGAGGGGCGCATTTATATTTGCTGGTGTAGAACTTATTCACAGGTTTCACTGGCTCATCTATATTTTTGGCGGTTTCTTAATTTATACCGGTATCAAAATTGTTTCCAGTGGAGAGATGAATTTAGACCTGGGAAAGAATCCGGTATTAAAGCTTTCAAGAAGATTTTTTTCAGTTACCGATAAATTTGAAGGCGATCGGTTTTTTGTTAAAAGGGATGGAAAGAGGTGGGCAACACCTTTATTTCTTGTGCTAATGTTAATTGAATCTACCGATCTTATCTTTGCGGTAGACTCCATTCCTGCAATCCTTGCCGTATCCGATGATGCATTTATTGTCTATACCTCTAACGTGTTTGCTATTCTTGGCTTGCGCTCGTTGTACTTTGCATTGGCCGGCATAGAACGGTACTTCAAATATTTAAAATATGGCGTGTCCGCTATACTGGTATTTGTTGGAATAAAAATGACCATTGTTGACTTTTATAAAATACCCATCGAAATATCACTTGCGTTCATTTTCATCGCATTGGCTTTAGCTACGTTGGCATCCTTGCTATTTGTAGACCGCGAAGAGAAAAAGAAATAGCTGCGACAGAACCAAATGTTGAGATAGAACATGGCCGTTAACACGTCAGAGGAACAGGGGAATAAGAAGTCAAAGGAAGCGGAACCATGGATGATCTTTACAGCAGTGATTGTGCTAATATTGGTAGGCACTGGCTTTGGCTACTATAAGTTTAATAATGAAATTAAAGCCAGTTACCTGAAGGAAAACGGGGTAGCAGTGAAGGGCATTGTACTGGAGGAGTCGGAGAGTGGAAAGTCAGGTAGTAGTAAAACTCATTACTTTGATTTAGAATACCAATGGGAAGGGACTTCCTACAATCACCAAATTTCTTCTGGTTTCAATTTATACGATGTGGGTGAAGAGGTTGAGCTATTGGTTGACCCTGAACACCCAGAGGAAGCAATGGGTGAAGAGGACATGAGCCACGGCAGCTATGGCTGGTCATTTATCATTTTAGCCCTGGGTGGTTTTATCTTCTGGCTGGGATTAAAGAAAGTAAAAGAGAGAAAAACCAGCACTACTTAAAGTATGGCTATCTAGGTGAGAAGCTTCTCAAACTCCACTTTTTGTTTTAATGCTGCTTCATAACCGATTTTGTAAATCTCATCGATACGGCTTACACTAAACGTATCGTACTTTCTGAGCTCTTTGGGTGAGATGAGTATATCAAAGCGGTCGAACTTTTGAAGGCAGGAGGCCCCAACACTTAATTGATAAGATCGCTCCAAAACGGCTAAGGAAGAAGTGAAATCCTCTTTTTTTAGATCATTAATAGGATTAACATAAACGCCTATGATCTTATCACAAATGCCCTCCAGGGGTTCAATAGGAAAATTATTCATGATCCCACCATCCGCGTAAATCACATCATCAATGGTAACAGGGGAGAAGACCATGGGAAATGCCGAGGAAGCCAGAATAGTCTTAATCAGTGGTCCAGAGTGAAAGACTTTGCTCTTGGCGTGTTCCAGATCTGTAGCGATGATGTACAATTCTTTTTGAAGTGACTCATAGGAATCATCCTCTAAATACTCATTGAATACCTGGATGAGTTTTCCGGTATCAATAATGCCAGGCTTAAAGAGGGCATAGTTGGAGATTTTAAATATGGAGGTCTTTTTAAAAAATTGAAGGATGTCTTTGGCGGGATGTCCGGCCGCATACAAAGCACCCACTATTGAACCAGCACTCACACCCGCCACATGCGTAATGTTAATACCTAACTCTTCCAGCACTTGCAAAGTGCCGATATGCGCTGCGCCTCTTACGCCACCTCCGGATAATACCAGGCCAATCTTTTTGTCCATATGCTGCAATCAAATTCAAAGATAAACATTATGAAGTGTCTGTAGGCAACGAGTCACAACATTACGTGGGCATATCCGCACAAGTCGTTATCTTGTTGAATCAATTCAGGGAACCGAAAATGGCAGTACATTTAGTGTGGAAGAAAAGAGAAAGAAGAACGTTGGCCGAATGACCAAAGAAGTGAAAAGTGCAGGGAAAAAGAACAAGTACTAACGGATGAAGTCACCAATAATTCAGAAATCAACGTTTGACTTTTTAAAACAACTGGCGAGGAACAACAACAGAGAATGGTTCAACGCCCATAAAGGCAACTACCTGGCCGCCAAAGAGAATGTAGAAACATTTGTGGAAGGATTGATGGCCAGGATGAGTGCACACGATCAGATTGAAACACGCACTGGCAAAAAGAGCATTTATAGGATTTACAATGATGTTCGTTTCTCCAACGACAAGACACCCTACAATCCAAGGTTTGCCGGCTACATCAGGCGGGTGAAACCCACGAATAGGGGAGGTTATTACTTTTGGATCAAACCGGGAGGATCACGACTGGCCTGTGGGTACGGTCACCCCAATGCGGAAGACCTGCTGCGCCTACGGCAGGATATTGATTACAATCATGAGGATTGGAAGAAGATCATTAACGCCAAAGGGATCAGGAATACCTTTGGCACAATGAGAGGAGAGCAGGTAAAAACAGCACCCAGAGGTTTTCCTAAAGACCATGAAGCCATTGAGCTACTCCGCTACAAACAGTATTGGTTTGAATGCGCCTTTACGGACAAGGAAGTGCTTGCTTCCGATTTTGCCACTCAAATGAACAAGGCCTACAAGGCGATTCGTCCCTTTTTTGACTATACCAGCATGGTGCTTACTACTGATTTGAATGGAGAATCGATTATCAGTTGATATTGGTGAAGAAAAAACCTATTATTTTATTGAAGTAGGTTTATCTTTGGGTATAGTGAAATAAAAGTAATGAACTTATCTTGTAACATTGGGAGATCTGCCTAGTGCATTTCTAAGGTTGTAGACACCATGCAAATGCAGGCATTTATCTAAAAAAATGGCAACAAAACGAGTAGTGTATATTTTACTGATTGGATTCCTTTTCATGCTTGTAGCATCATGTAATGATAACAAACCCCGACAAGCTGAGAAATTTAATTACAATGAGGTTATAAAAAACTGGCAGGATCAAAAGTTTTCAATGTTCATACATTGGGGCCTTTATTCAATACCTGCGGGCGTATGGAATGGTGAAAAAGTACAAGGCTACAGCGAACAGATTAAGGGTCATGCACGAATTCAGTCAGAAGATTATCGAAAATTAGCTGCCCAATTTAATCCAGATAAATGGAATGCCGATTCAGTTGCATTATTAGCCAAAGAGTCGGGTATGAAATCAATAATTATTACGGCAAAACACCATGATGGATTTTGTTTGTTTGAATCTGAGTTTACTCAGTTTGATGTAGTAGATGCCACGCCTTACAAAAAAGATATAATTAAAGGGTTGTCAGATGCCTGTAAACGACATGGTTTAAAATTTGGGGTGTATTTTTCATTAATTGACTGGGATTATCATGGGGCATTACCTTTTACATCTGTAAGAAATTCTGATTCTATACCTCCTTTACATCATGAATATAATTTGAATCAAATTCGGGAGTTACTTACCAACTATGGTGATATTTCTGAATTTTGGTTTGATATGGGAGCACCTACTCCTGAACAAAGTAAAGAGATGGCTGATCTAATAAAAAGGATACAACCAAATTGTTTGGTGAGTGGTAGAATTTGGAATGACCAGGGGGACTTTGTCGTTATGGGAGATAATTATAAACCTGAGTTTAAAATGGGAGTTCCCTGGCAAACTCCTGCATCTATGTTCGATGAAACATGGAGTTATCGTTCATGGCAAGAAAGACCAAACGCAGATGAAAAGATAAAAGAGAAAATTAATGACTTAATAAATATTGTAAGTTCGGGTGGCAACTATTTACTCAATATTGGTCCCAAAGCAGATGGCACGATCATTCCATTTGAGAGACAAGTACTTGCAGGTGTAGGAAAATGGCTTAATACAAACGGTAAGGCAATTTATGGAACAAATGCATCTGTAATAGCTCACCAGGATTGGGGGAGTGTAACTGCAAAAGACAATAGGCTATACCTTCATATTCTCAATTTCCCTGAAAACAACAAGATTTCAATTAAAGGTTTAAAAACAAACATAAAAAATGCTTATCCGCTTTCTAATAAAGATATAACTTTAAAAACCTCAACTTCAGAAAAGGGACTTGAGATTGATTTAACAGATAAAATTAATAGAGACAAGTATGTAATGGTTATCGCATTGGAATATGAAGATGATTGGATTTACAGCCCGCCCAATCAAATAATTCCAAATGAGGATAGCGCATTTATTCTATTATTGGATAATGCTGAAGAATACCATAGCTACAGTGGCCACGATTATTATTCTACCAAACCTACCATTGTAAAATTGAAGTGGTATTTACCTGGTAACACAAAAGAAGTTTGTGAAATAGATATTATTTCTTCTGATCAAAGTCATAAACCTCTGAAATTGTCCATTAACAATAAGGAATATTTGCTTTCAGCTCAAAATTCAGACAACTTGAACCAATACAAAATCCGGCAGACTATCAACAAAGTAAATTTCTATTCTGATAAGACGAATACAATAGAACTATTATGGGAAGATAAAACCAACCCACATAAAGGACTAAATATTGAAGATTTAAAAATTAGCATTAAATAGATTTGAACTAAACAATAACCTACTGCCAACACGTTATAATCGCCATTAAGACGAACGCTTATACTTTCCGTTTCAAACATTTTCTGCCTTCGGTCGATGTTGCCACCGATCTGAGTAAAGTTAATGTGATTGATGATAACTTGCCTTCGGTTGGTGTCATCACCGATCCGAAAGGACATTTACAAGTCTATTTCCCCCTTACTACTTCTTAGATGTATATGGCCTTAACTCATTCCACCGATCAATAAATTTTACAGCAGCGTCTGTGGATCGCTTAGTGGCAGATGCTCCACGCTCTGCTGTAGATTCTTTGGGATCGCGCACGCCCCATACCCCGGTGGATGACATTTCAGCTGATGAAGTCTTCTTACCTGTTTCCTCTGCTTTCAATCCCTCAGCCAAAAACACCAGCTTGGCGGTAGGGTCTTCGGCTACCACTGCGGGCAGCATCTTTTGCATATGGTCAGGAAGGGTCAGTGTGGCGGGAACTGCTTTATCCAATTGCACCAATGTAGGAATAAGATACAAAGAAGAGGAAGTTTCAGGTGTGCCTCCATGTCGGTCAAATTTTGTAGCCGCTGGTTCTTTGGAACGTTCCATAAAAGGAGCCACTGCCTGATCAAAGTTAACTGCAATACCCGCTGTAGTTTGATTCACCTTGTCCACCAGCAGAGTGCTGAGGGCAGTGTTCCCTCCATGCGCATTCATAATAATAAAGCGTTTAAACCCATGATGGATAAGACTTTCAATGGCCTCCATGTGCACTTGAATGATGGTCTCGGCTTTCAGTGCAATGGTTCCTACAAAGCCCATGTGGTAGGGTGATTGACCTGCCATAAGAATAGGAGCAACGAGAATGTCTCTTTCCTGTGCAATCAGTTTGCACCGCTCAATACCATTTAGAAAGTCCGTTCCAATGGGAAGGTGATAACCGTGTTGTTCCAGTGCCCCTATTGGAATGATCACCATATCCGATCGTGTTAACAAATCATTGACCTCGGGGACGGTCATGTGCGGGAGATAATTCTTTACCTTTTTCTCCGTCCACAAAGGATTGGTTTGGGCGGCCGCGATGAGGTAAAATATACAAGCGAGGAGGGTGAGTGTAAGCGATTTTTTCATGGCCATTTCAGTATAATTAGGTTTAGGGGTTGTTTTAAAAATAGGGTAAGACCCTTAGGATTGTCTTCATGTTATGATTAAGGATCAGAGTGCAACTACTTGATTTACTGAGTTTTTATGTTCCTTGTATAAATATTTCATTGGAATGATACTATTTTGATAATTCGCGATTTATCTATCATTTTGGACATATTTCAAATTTTACTCGAGGACTTCGCCTTATCAATTTACAATCATTTGTTGGATGACTAATACTGGTTTTTTGACCACTGGCCCAAAAGCTATTCCATAGAAAATGAAGTAGCCATATTCACTTCAAAATCTTGCTATATTTAGCCCTACACGATAACCTACTATTTTACTCCCATGAAGCATCTTATTATCCTGTTATTAATTCTTTCTCAAGGTTTTATTGGTTTCTCCCAGAACCTGGACAGCGTATTCAAAAATGTAAAATACAGAAGCATAGGCCCCTTTAGAGGTGGTCGCTCCAACATGGCTTCGGGCGTGGTCAGCGACCCGCTTACTTATTATATGGGTACAACAGGAGGGGGAGTGTGGAAAACTGAGGACGCAGGGGCTCAGTGGATGAATGTTTCTGATGGCTATTTCAAAACTGGTTCGGTAGGAGCCATAGCCGTTTCTGAAAGTGACCCCAATATTGTATACGTTGGTATGGGTGAACACGCACCACGTGGTGTGATGAGTTCTTATGGCGATGGCGTGTACAAGTCCTTTGATGGGGGTAAAACATGGAAGCACATGGGACTTGAGAAAACGATGCAAATTTCAAGAATCGTCATCCATCCAAAGAATCCAAACATCGTATTGGTAGCAGGACAAGGTGCCATACATGGTGCCACGCCAGACAGAGGAATTTATAAATCAATTGACGGTGGAGAAACCTGGAGAAAGGTATTGTACATCAATGAAAATACGGGATGTGCTGAACTGTCGATGGATATGCACAATCCTATGGTAATTTATGCGGCCATGTGGCACAACCTGCGTTTACCCTGGAAAGTGATCAGCGGTGGACCGGGAAGTGGGTTGTACAAATCTACAGATGGCGGTGAGACGTGGAAAGAGATGACCAAGGGTCTGCCCAAAGAAATGGGAAAGATGTCAATTGCTGTCTCCAGGGCCAATTCCGAAAAGGTGTATGCATTGATTGAAAGTGACTGGGAAAAGGATTTGGGTGGACTATATGTATCCGATAATGCTGGCGAAAGCTGGTCACAGGTAAGTGACGATCACCGCCTGATACAGCGCTCATGGTATTACATAGAAATGTTTCCTGACACACAAGATGAACATACTGTTTATGTGATGTGTGCGACCGCCTTGCGCTCCATTGATGGTGGCAAAACCTGGGAAACCCTTGATGGTCCTCATGGCGACTATCACGATTTGTGGATCAATCCTAACAATTCAAAAAATATGGTGATTGCTGATGATGGGGGTGCAGGCATTACTTTTAATCGTGGCGAGACATGGTCTACACAAGCCAATATGCCTACTGCACAGTTTTATAGAATTAACACCGACAATCACTACCCGTATCGTATTTATGCAGGCCAACAGGATAACTCCTCAGTGCGCATTGAGAGCATGGCGTTAGGTTCATGGAATATTTCAGATGAAAACTGGACCAGCTCTGCAGGGGGAGAAAGTGCATTTCTTGCCTTTGATCCTGATGATCCCCGCTATGTATTGGGAGGAAGTTATTTAGGATCAATCGAGGTGTTGGATACCTATTCTGGTGGAAGCACAAAGATCATGGCTGCTCCTATTCAGTATTTGGGTAGGGATGCCAAGGACATGAAGTACAGGTTCAATTGGAATGCTCCCATTATTGCATCAAAGCATGAACCAGGAACCTATTATCATGGGGCTCAACTTTTATTAAGAACCAGAGATATGGGCGTCACCTGGGAAGAAGTTTCTCCTGACCTCACACGCAACGAAAAAGAAAAACAGGGTAAAATGGGAGGGCCCTATACCAATGAGGCAGTAGGTGCTGAAAATTATGGAACACTTGCCTATGTGGTAGAATCACCTCACGAGAAGGGGGTGATCTGGACAGGGAGTGATGACGGTTATGTGCAATTAACACGTGATGGAGGAAAAACGTGGACCAATGTGACCCCAAAAGGATTAACAGAGTGTTTGGTAAACGCCATTGAAGTTTCACCACACGATCCCGGAACAGCCTACATTGCTACTACCCGGTATAAGTTCAATGATCATACCCCCGCCATATACAAGACAACCAACTATGGTAAAACGTGGATCAATATTAGTAAGGGTATTCCTTACGGAGCCTTTACAAGAGTAGTGCGCGAGGATGATGTGCGGAAGGGATTGCTTTATGCTGGTACCGAAACAGGTGTATATATTTCCTGGAATGATGGGGCAAGCTGGCAGCCCCTTCAACTCAACTTACCAATAACACCTGTTATGGATTTGAAAGTGAAGGAAAATGATTTGATAGTTGCAACTTCCGGCAGAGCATTTTGGATACTGGACGACCTGAGGTTACTAAGACAATACAAGGCGGAAGACAATGGGTTTACATTGTACAAACCTGAGGACTTGATTTATGGAAGTTGGGGAAGTCAAATGAATAGTGCTAATCCAAAGGGTTTCGATCCTTACACTGGTGTGAACCCTCCCAACGGGGTGGTGATGTTTTACCAGTTGCCCCAACTAGCGGATTCAATTGAACTGGTGATGGAGATAAAAGATGCTGCGGGAAAACTGGTGAGGAAGTTGAGTTCGAAAAAAGATGACTCCTTCCCAAGTTATCCGGGTGGACCGAGTGCGGCTCCAACCATTCCAAAAATGAAGGGTATTAATCGATTTGTGTGGAACACGCGTTATCCAAGTATGGTTGGAGTACCTTCTGCATATATTGAAGGCAGCTATAATGGACATAAAGCACCTCCGGGTACATATACCATGACATTGAAGTACGGAGACAAAGAACAGAAGAGTGAGTTTAAGATCCTGCCCAGTCCACTATATAAAATTGATGCTGCATCTTATAACGAACACCATATTTTCATGCTAGGAATGGAAGAAGCCTTAAGTGATATGCACACCAAAGTGAATACGATACTTAAGATGCGCAATCAAATTGAGGAAGCCATGAAAACGATGGGAGACAATGTTGCTTATGCTACACTTAAAAAGGAGGGCAAGGCATTGACTGAAAAGATGAGATTGTGGGATGAGGACATGGTGCAGCGCAGATCAAAAGTCTACGATGATGTGGAGAACTTTCCGAACAAATTCACTGCTAACTATATTTTCCTAATCGGTGAAAGCGATAGTTCTATCCCAAGAATCAATCAATCCTCTAAAGATCGTTTGGCCGAGTTAACGAAGGAATGGAACGCCCTGGACGCCAGAGCAAAAACCATCATGGAAGCAGATGTGCCCGCCTATACCAGGAAGCTTTGGGATGCTGGAATAGGAGCGGTGTGGGTAGGTAGCAAATAACATTTTTAACCGCAAAGGACGCAGGCGCTAAGTTAGATGTTCTATTAGAATACAAATTTCCTTTGCGCCCTGGCCTCTCCGCAGTAAAAAATGATTAAGAACGACTTCTGTTGCCCGTAGGAACACATGGTTTTGATTCACGCTAAAGATGCTTGCCTGATTCCTGAGTATTTGCAACAGCTTTGGTAGAATTGGAACCTTCGTTTCACAATGCTTGCAGCACTGTTGCAGAAACATCACCTTTTGACAGGTACTTTTAATTTTGTCATCAGGAATCTACATTTTTACCATGGATAAGAATTCAGCATTATAGATGGAAAAACATCAAATAGAAATTCCCCTTTTATTACCTGAAGTACCAGACGAGAAGGATCAATGTGTACATAAGCTTATTGAAAAACTTGAGGACACAGAAGGGGTGGAAGAAGTGCATGTTTCATTGGGAAAGGACAGCATTGTACCACGGCTTTGCTTTCACTACAATTCCGATATAATATCTATAGAGAAGATTCAATCACTGGCAGAGCAGGCTGGAGCGGAGATCACCAAAAAATTTGGACATAAATTGATTGAAGTTGAGGGGATCAGACATATCCGTCATGCACGCGCCATTGAACGGAGTCTAACTAACGAAGCCGGAATACTGGAAGCTTCTGTTTCGGGCTCAGGTATGGTGCGGTTGGAATATGATACCTCAAAGATGAATGAAGGTAGAATACTAGAGCTGCTTAGGGGGCAGGGCTTAGGGATTCCTGATTCCTCAGTGGGGGTGGAGCGGTTTCTTCAAGAATGGAAGAAGTCGGATGCCAAATTGATTGGTGCGAAAGAGCATCAGCACCAGGAAGGAGACATTCACGATCATGCACATGGTGGTGTTTTTGGTAAGAATACAGAACTCATTTTTTCTATTATAAGCGGAGTGTTGCTTGCCCTTGGGTTTGGACTTTCATTTGTATTTTCAATACCATCATGGTGGAGTCTGGCGTGTTACATGGGTGCCTATCTCTTTGGCGGGTATTATACCGCAAAGGAAGCCATTCAGACTTTGTCAAAGGGTGGTTTTGAGATCGACTTCTTAATGTTTGTTGCAGCGATAGGTGCAGCTGTTCTTGGCAAATGGGCTGAGGGTGCGTTGCTCCTGTTCCTATTCAGTATGGGGCACGCACTAGAACATTATGCCATGAACAAAGCAAAAAAATCCATTGCTGCCCTGGCCGGCCTTGCTCCGAAGACTGCACTCCTTAAGAAGAATGGAAAAATTGAAGAAGTAAGCATTACCTTATTGCAGGTTGGGGATATTATTGTAGTGAAGCCTAACAGTAAGATTTCAGCTGATGGTGTGGTCATCTATGGGAGCAGCAGCGTAAATCAGGCACCCATTACAGGGGAAAGTATACCCATTGACAAAGTACCTGTGGATGATATCGAAATGGACTATTCTCAAGTTCAAGATATACCTGATATTCACAGGGTCTATTCCGGTACTCTTAATGGTAATAATTTGCTGGAAATAAAAATCATCAAAGAATCTAAAGACTCTACACTCGCACGCCTGGTAGAGCTGGTGAATGAGGCGCAAACACAAAAATCTCCAACACAACAATTTACTGACAAGTTTGAAAAGTATTTTGTTCCCACAATATTGGTGTTGGTGGTGTTACTGAATTTTGCATTTCTTATAGTGGATGAATCATATGGTGAAAGTTTTTACCGTGCAATGGCAGTGTTGGTAGCTGCAAGCCCATGTGCGTTGGCGATATCAACACCCAGCGCGGTGCTAAGTGGTGTAGCCAGGGCTGCCCGTGGTGGGGTGCTGATAAAAGGAGGCCGGCCACTTGAAGATTTAGGCGCACTCACTGCAATAGCTTTTGATAAAACAGGAACATTGACAGAGGGAAAACCTAAAGTAACGCAGGTGGTACCTTTGGGTGGTATTACCGAAACTGAACTTTTAAAAATTGCAATTGCAGTTGAAAGCCTCAGTAGCCACCCACTGGCCAGAGCAGTAGTAAGAGATGGAAAGGCTCGTCTCGGTGATGTGCACATCCCTTTTGCAAATGATATGGAGTCCGTACTTGGGAAGGGTCTTAAGGCTTCTCTTGTAGACGATAAAATTTATATAGGTAACCTGAGCTTATTTGAAGCATTGGACGAGATCAAACCTTCCGATGAGATTACTGAGAAGGTACGGAAATTGGAATCCGAAGGTAACACCACTATGGTGATCAGGAAAAATGAAACCTACATCGGAATCATTTCCTTAATGGATGTTCCCAGAGCATCGGCAAAAGAAACCTTAAATGCATTGAAAGAAATTGGTATTAAACGGATGATCATGCTCACTGGCGACAACCAAAATGTGGCCGATGCGGTGGCAAAAGAAATTGGCCTTAAAGAAGCTTGGGGCAGTTTGTTACCCGAAGAAAAGGTCGATGCGATTAAGAAGTTGATGAAAGCAGAGTCCAGGGTGGCCATGGTAGGTGATGGTGTAAACGATGCACCCGCGATGGCGCACAGCACTGTGGGTATTGCAATGGGAGCAGCAGGAAGTGATGTTGCATTGGAAACTGCCGATGTTGCGCTAATGGCTGATAAGCTCAGTGCGTTACCATTTGCCATTGGACTGAGTAGAAAAGCCAAAGGGATCATCAAACAAAACGTCTGGATCAGCCTTGGGATGGTGGCGATACTGGTTCCGCTTACCATTTCGGGCATTGCCACTATAGGACCGGCTGTGGTTATGCATGAAGGCTCAACACTGGTGGTCGTACTCAACGCGCTCAGGCTATTGGCCTATAAGCAGACTTAATTATCCTATGTGCGCTATGTTCCTATGTGGTTCCTTAATTATAACCACATAGAAACATAGAACGCATAGAATATCAATTTTATAAAAATGGACTTTTAATCGATCACTACTTAGCTGATACCAATGAATTGAACACTAACTTAAAAGTGCCATGCGTTTGCACACGGTGCTGAGGTCGGAATCCGATCATCACCACCTTTCCCTGCCCCATGCCCACAGATACCATAGCGGCCTTCTCAGCAATAACATCCTCACCAAGCAGCCATCCACTTTGCAGAATATCTCTCTTAGGATAAGTGATGATACGCTCAATAGTATGGTTGCGATCAGAAGGGATTACTTCATACACATTATTTCCTCCTGTAAACAATCCTAGTCCTGTTGAAGGCATTCCATAAGCCAATGGATTTGTATTATCAAAGTTCATTCTAAGGGTAGATCCTGGTGACCAGAATTCCTTGCTTGGTACGCCTTTTACTACATTGCGAATGGGCAGCTTGAATTTTTCGATGGGCAACTCACCCGCCTGACCAAAGGTGAGGAGTACTCCTCCTTTTTCCACAAAGTCTTTAAGGGCATTTACTCCTTGTTGTCCAAATCCACTGCGATATTCAGGCGGAAAAGCGTCTGGTCTATTTCCCGAAAAATCGCCAAGGTTTTCACCGGTCATGCGAGCGATATTGTCATCGGGCAAAATGATAACATCATACTTTTTATTCAATTCACCCGCCTTTAATTCCTTATCCATTAATGTGGTATAAGGGAATTCAAACTTCTCAAGGAGTAGGCGTGACCAGCCCTCATCTATGTTACCACCCAGGTATCTTTGGAACATAGCAATACGCTGGCGTGTTATCGGCCTGGTAAGGTTACCAGCATCGAAATCAAGCGCTCTAAAGTTTACTCCGGTTTGTTTTGCTATTTGGTTAGCCAGATTATCCGACAATGAGGATACCACAAAGTCACCGGGTTGAAGTCCATTGCCGGCTTTAGTTACACGATTTACCTTAACCTTATTGTTCCATAGTAAGTTCAAGGCCGTAAAGCTGTCATTGCTGCTTCCTGCAAGGAGGTACCCATTCGAACCTTTTGTTACCGTTCCGGCAGGAGCAACAGTTTCAGTTACAACAGGATAATTTCCCTCCACCTTGGTATTTACAGGGTCAACCCGAACTCCCATATATTCTGCTACGTTGTCTGTCGACATGTCGTAAGGTCTGATGGGATCGTTATTCCTGTCGCGGGTGTAATCATTGTCAGGATAGAAAGTACGGCCGAGCAACCAGCGGATAACACCTTGCTTAGGTTGTTCCATAGTAACCACATAAGAACCTGCACTATATACTTTTCCTTCATGCCTCAACTCGGCATTGGTTTGTTTTACTTCTACCCCCTGACCCAACAATACATTTACTAATTTATTTGCCGTGAGTACATCGTGCTGTTCTGCAGGAATAATGTAGGCTTTTACCTCACCTTCAGCTCCGCGTTGTGTTTGTCTTGCTGCCTTGAGATAAGCATTTTTAAGTACTGTTTCTCTATTGCGGGCTGCAATGTCAGCGATGGCCAATGCTGCGATTTTTTGTTGTTCTACGATGTCACGAACGTGCCACCATCCACCTGGCCAGGGGTTGGGGAACGAGGTCTGCGTTTCATATTTAGGCATACCGTGAATGTTGCCTTCTAACTGATCGGGATGCACATAAAGAGGAGTGGCCAGTCGTGCACTTGCAGATTCAGTTAGCATTCCTGCGATATTGTGAAAGGGAGTGATCCAATGGAACCCAAAATGCCCCCAGCCAGAATAAATAGCTGCGTTTACAATTCCAGATTTATTATTTTCTTCCTCTTTGTAGGCAATGTGCGCACCATACCACGACATTTCTCTCCATACTAAGGGGTCGCCATCAGGGCGAATGGGTTCTGCATAAGGTGGCACGTACATTCTGGCTCCATAAGCACCCATTTGATGATGATCTACATAAGCCTGAGGCATCCAGTCTTTAAACATGATTTTGGCACCGTAAACAGACTCCACTGTATTTTGCATGAATGCATCGCGGTTATTGTCATGACCTATGTAATGATGGTACAGGTAGGGTAGAGAACCTCCTTCATATTCGGTGCCTACATTTTTTCTGTACCATTCTGTAATCATTATTTCTCCATCAGGGTTAAAGCAGGGAATGACAATAGTTATGACATTGTCTAGAATCCTCGCCATTTCATCATCGTTGCGGGTGAGCATATCATAGGTAAATTCTGCTGCAGTTTGAGCAGCCGCTACCTCAGAAGAGTGAAGTCCAAAAGATTGTACTATAACAGCTTTTCCATTGGCAATGATCTGATCTATTTCTGTTTGAGGAACACCTCTTGGGTCACTCAAACGAGCATTCATTTTTCTGTAATCCTCCAGTTTGGCAAGGTTTTCGGGCGAGGAGATATACAATGCGAGAAATGGGTTGCCCAAAGTGGTTTTGCCCATATTCACCACCTTCATTCGGGGGCTACTTTCTCCCAGCTTATTATAATATTTTACAAGATCATCCCAGTGGGCCAGTTTGCGGTCGGCTCCCATCTGAAAACCAAAAAATTGTTCTGGAGATGGAAGATCCTGAGCCTTAACAAGAATGGGGCAGAGGGTACACAGCAGAAGGAATATGCTTATGAGGGATTTCTGAAAGTATGAGGAATATTGCATCATATTGGTAAGATTTGTTAATGGATTGAATCTATCCAAAATAATTTGAACTTAAATATTTCAAGGTATGGCCTGCCAAATAACCTGAAGGGCGGTCAACCAACTCAAATCTTTCAGATATCCAGCACAGAAAACGCGGTTCAAACGCAATGTTTAAATGCTAAAACCTGATTTTATAACTTAGCATTCGCGACACGCCAATTATTTGCCTGGTACACGGACTGGGGAATCACGAACTCGCAGCCTTTAATACTGAAAAGAGGACCAAAGAAATTGGTGCTAAAAATGTATTGGGTGCAAGTATTTGTCTTATCACCTCCCAACTTTTAGTAACACTTCTAAAATTTGGTCGCTGATTATTTTTTTTGCGGTGATGGTCTCTAAGCTTCTCGTTTCTGTTTATCATTGTGATAATGAACAGTTAAAGTATGAAGAACAACAAAGGAATCTCACGCAGGAAATTTATTAGCGGAGCAAGCTCATTGGCCATGATGACAGCAATACCTGGTTTTGCTCAACCAGCGCCATCTAATAGATCCATGAAATTGGCAGAAAGCCATCGTGAAGAGTTACTTACTTTACTCAAAGATATGGTGCGCGTAAAAAGTCTTTCAGGTGAGTCGGCTGCCGAGGCTCAAAATGTTGTAAAGAAATACCTTGAAAGGCTTCCCTACCGGATAGAAGAAAGTAATGATCAACCAAGTCGATACAAAGACCACCCGGAGTTTATGCCTCCCAGCCCTGCCGGTGATGGACCTTTTGTCAACGTGGTAGGTTGGCCTACAAAGAACAAAAATAAAAAGCAGTTTGCCATGTTTGCGCACATCGATACTGAAGCTGTTTATGATGGATGGAAAACCGATCCTTATGAGCCGAAGCTAGTGGGCAATAAATTATATGGCTTAGGCACATCTGATGATAAAGCAGGAATAGCTGCTATGTTGGTGGCAGCCGCTGCAATGTCTAAAGCTGGTGAAGCATTACCTGTAGTAATGAGTTTACATGGCAAAGGCGGAGGTAGCAGGGGTAGCCTTCCTATATTTGAGCGGATAAGTAAAACAGAACATAATTTAGGTGCTGTTCTGTATGTGCACCCTGCCGAAACTGGCCGCGGATTGGAGGACATAAAGAATTCCGTGCAAGGTATTGTTGATCTTGAAATGACAGTAGAAGGTTGGCGTGGTGAGCAGATGGAAATTAATAGTATTGATTCGGCAGAATGGAGAAAGGGAGGCAATGCGGTAGACACTTGCTGGCAAATTCTTGATCATCTGCGCAACACCGTATTTAGAAATGTAATGGTCAACATCGGTATTTTAAATGGTGGAGATCGTATTGGTTCTGTTGCGGATAAAGCTACGGCCACCTTCAGGTTGAAATTTGAAGGTAGCAACACATGGGCAGACCTTGTTGGGCATGCCAGGCAAGCCATCGATGATTATGTAAAGGCATTACCTGCTTCAGATAAAAATTATAAAGTAGAATTAAAAACCATTGGATATCGTACCAATCCGGGGACAGCCAGTTGGGATGCGCCAGTAAGTAAAGTGTTGCTCCAATCCATTTCTGACATTACTGGTCGTGCGCCCGATGCTTATCCCAATCACTATGCAGGTGATATCCGTTACCCCATTCGATTACTCAATGTACCGGCTTATGGCATTGGCTCTTTGGGTGGTAATTTTTATGGACCCAATGAATGGGTTGATGTGGATGATCTCGTGAAATTGGTTGCCGTATGCATTCAAACCCTATCAGGTTGGCAGAAGGTCTAGTGCAGGAGAATTGATAATTGACTTTCGACTTCAAGCCTTAACGATGTGCTCACCATCCAAATAAAACCCAAATCTGAACTGGGTTGGTTTACCTAATTTCACCCTTTAGCGAACTTAGCCGTCAAATTATCAGAGAGATGGCTTTTTTGCAATTCAACATCAAAACCACATTTCATGAAAATTAATGTACTTTTTGCCCTGCTATTGGGTAGTTGTATCCTCGCAGTGGGACAGATAAAGCCCACTACAGATCTGATTGATAAAAAACTGTACCAAAGCTTAACCTATCGAAATATCGGACCATTCCGTGGGGGTCGTTCTACTTGCTCTACCGGAATTCCAGATGAGATACTCACCTACTACATGGGCACCACAGGCGGAGGTGTTTGGAAAACCACCGATGGGGGAACTACCTGGAACAATATTTCAGATGGTTATTTCAACACAGGAGGAATCGGCTACATTGCTGTAGCCCCATCCGACCCAAACATTATATATGTAGGTACTGGAGAAGGCCCTGTGCGGGGCGTAAAAACTTCGCACGGTGATGGTGTTTATAAAACTACTGACGCAGGAGAAACATGGACACACATGGGCTTGGAAGCTACAAGGCATATCAGTCGGGTGTTTGTACATCCGCGCAATCCTGACAAAGTATATGTGGCAGCGCAAGGTAACCCATGGGGACCCAATGAGGAGCGTGGCGTTTACTTGTCAGAAGACGGAGGTAAAAACTGGAAAAAGATTCTTTATGTAAATGAAAACTCTGGCATTGCTGACCTTTCGGTAGACGCATCAAATCCAGATATTATGATGGTAACCTCATGGGATTTCAACCGAAAGCCATGGGTGGTACAAAGTGGTGGTCCAGGAAGCCGCGTCTATAAGACTACAAATGGTGGCGTAACCTGGAAAGAAATTAAGAAGGGCTTGCCCGACCTAAAAGGTAAAATGGGTGTTGCCATTTCCGCAGCCAATCCAAAGGTGGTCTACCTCGCCATTGAAGCATTGGGTGACAAAGGTGGTGTGTATCGTTCGGATGATGGGGGAGAATCATTCCTTCAAATGACCAACGACCCTACTACCTATGCGCGTGCATGGTATTATATGCACATCATCGCTGACCCCAATGACGAGGATGAATTGTGGGTGATGAATAGTTCTGCGATGAAGTCCATTGATGGGGGGAAAACATTCACTGCTGTACGTGGCAGTCACCCCGACCATCATGCCATGTGGATCAATCCGAATGACAGCAAGATCATGATCAATTCCAATGATGGAGGAGCTGCTGTGTCCTACAACGGAGGCAAAACCTGGTCTACTTTAATGAATCAACCTACTGGTCAATTCTATCGTGCCATTACCGACAATCAGTATCCTTACCGTATCTACTCCGGGCAGCAGGATAACACTACTATAGCCATCAACAGCACTTCGCAAGATCAGGGTATCGGTCGAATGCACTGGAATGAATTGCGTGCGGGAGAATCCTCAACGGTTGCATTTGATGCCAACAATCCGAGGTTTATCTACTCTACTTTCTTTGCAGGCAATTTTGTGGAGTGGGATAGCAAAATAGACAACACTCGTATGGTGCGCCCTTTTCCTGAACAGGTAAGTGGTGAGCAGCCAAAGAATTTGAAATACCGCGCCAACTGGAATGGCCCTGTATTGGTATCTCCACATAATCCCAACGTGATTTATTATGGATCACAATTCATGATGAAATCTACTGATCGGGGTGTAAAATGGGAGGTAATCAGTGAAGACCTGACCCGCAACGACAAAGCCCATCAAGGTAAGGGAGGTATACCAATCTCCAATGAACAAATTACGGCAGAGAGCTATAACAACGTTTTCAATATAGAAGAATCATTATTAAAAGAAGGTGTTATTTGGGTAGGGTCAGATGATGGATTGGTACACGTTACTCAAGACGGTGGTAAGACCTGGGCCAATGTAACCCCGAAAGGATTGAAAGAAGCCATCATCAACGTGGTGGAACCTTCACCACACGATCCTGCTTCAGCCTATATCGCAGTGGCTGGTTATAAAATGAATGATTTTACGCCTCATATCTTTAAGACCAAGAACTATGGTAAGACCTGGGTAGAGATTGTAAATGGTATTCCCAACAATACTTTTGCGCGTTCGGTAAGAGAAGATCCTGATCGCAAGGGGCTACTTTATGCCGGTACAGAAAATGGTCTTTTTGTTTCTTTTGATGATGGAGCCAACTGGCAATCACTACAGAACAATCTACCACAAGTACCCATTACAGATATGCGTGTAAAGAGAAAAGATTTAGTGGTGACAACACAAGGTCGTGCGATATGGATTTTGGATGACTTATCACCACTTCATCAGATTTCAGATAAGGTGGCGAAAGCAGATTACTTCTTGTATAAACCGCGCGATGCCTATGCACCATTGGCCAGGGCTTTCAGTCTGAATGGTGATCAGGGTCAAAACCCATCAACAGGTGCGCAAATAACATACGTCATCAACAAAGAAGTGAGTGACGATGTGCCTATGTCAATGGAAATAATTAACCAATCGGGGCAGGTAGTGTATACTGAATCAACTCAAGGACCGAGGACAGAGTGTGATGCTTTCATTAAGAAACAATTGAAAAGAAATGCAGGAGCACATTCATGGAACTGGAACATGCGTATAGGTCAGTTCGATTGCATCAAAGAATTAACCATGACCAATCGTGATTTGAGTGCCTATGATGCAGCCCCCGGAAAATATCAGGCTCGATTTAAAGTAGGCGGCTTCACACAAGTCCAGGATTTTGAAGTGAAGATCGACCCAAGAATAGAAGAGAGCATACCTGGGGCAGCTGCTGCTTATGTAGAGCGCGACCAACTGTCTGAATCTTTACTGGTGGGCGCCACTGAAATGGCCAAAGGAGTGAGATATTTGAGAAAAGTAAAGCAGCAACTCGATTTTATTTTGGATGAATCCAACTCAAAAGAGTTGACAGATGGGGGTAAGGCCCTCAATGCAAAAATTGATGCGTGGATTGAGAATATCCTGCAAAAGGAACTGCGTACCCAGCAAAACAACTATCAGTATGAAGCCCGCTTGTTGGTCAAATATAAAAATTTCTTGAATGATATGGGTGATGGTAACGTACCTGTAACCCAGGGAACAAAAGACGTAACCAAAGATTACCTTGAAAAGTGGAAGATTTTCAAAAATGAACTGGAGAAAATGATCAACGAAGACATTAATAATTATAGTGACATTTTGAAAGGAGCAGGGCTACCTGAGTTTATTTACCCTAAAATGGAAAATATTAATATCAAGGGTAAGAATTAATTAGAGAAATTCTTCTGACTACTTAAACCGCTTACTCACTTTGGGTAAGCGGTTTTGTTTTAGTGGAGCCTCGACAAGTTCTTCCCTATTGCTTCCCGATAGCCCTCGGGAGTATGCATACCTTCCGTTTTGCGTCTCAGTCAGTTGTCGCCATTCCCTATCTGCCGTGCTGGCGAGTGATGTGGCCATACCTGGCGCTGAACTTATGTTCCTTGCCTAGTTAGGTAATGTGGGTAGTAAATTATTAAGAGGTTCAACGACTCAAGACTAGCAACTAATAATCGAACTTCATCTTTGAAGTCAGTTGGAGCATATTATTGCTAAGTGAGTACAGCCATCGCAATTGTTCCACGATCAAGTGCGCCTCCTGGAGTTCACGCTCCTCGGACATTCCATCGGGCTTTAGAAATGTGATTTCGTCCGAGAGTTGAAGAAAAGAAGATTCCGCTCCAGCGGAAGGGCGATTGGGCTCCTGTCTTTTCAACAACTGAAGCACAATGGAAAGCTGCTCCTCTATTCGTGCTGCTGCATCTCTAAATTGCTCCGAAGCTGCTGTTGTCGGGCGATGCTGAATGTAACTACTCAGCGATGACAACGATGACAAAAACACGTGGTTGAGTTCCACCATTTCATAAATCTTATCCAGGTTCTTTTGTTTTGAGCGCGGCTCTTGAGCCATGCGCTGAAATGCCACACTGAGGTTAGAGGTCTCCAGGAAAGCATCCCTGCGTGCCAGTTTATAACTCGTTGGTACATTACCCTTCTGCTGATAATAATGTATGATCTCCCTCAAGAAGTCCTTGTTAGCCTTCACACTATTTTCAATATGCTGCCGGATCTCAAGAAAACTCCATACCGGCCATAGCCAGAGCAAGGCCATAAAAGACAATCCTGCACCGATCAGGGTATCTACAACTCTGAACCGAATTACCGTCAATATATCAGGCTGAGTTATGGCATAAATAAAGATGACACTTAAAGTAATGAAGGTAGCGGAAGCCCTGTAGTTCTTTTGCAGCATGGAGAAAGCAATGATCAGGGTAACGGCTCCCAGAACACCATACACATAGGCATCCTGCACCCAAAAAACTATTCCTGTGGCAATGGCACTGCCGATCAGGGTGCCAATAATCCTGTCCTTGGAGCGGGTCTTTGTGAGTCCATAACTGGGGCGCATGATCACAATGATGGTCAGCAAAACCCAATAGGTATTCTGAAAGTCGAACAAGTTGCCCAACACATACCCGATCATAATCGTTACCGACAAGCGCAATGAATGTTTGAAGATACTGGAGCGGAAGCTGAGGTTTTGCAACAACAACCTGGGGTCATAATCCTGAGGGATAATGAAACGCTTGGATACACTTCTCTCAATAAATTCAATCGTGTCTGTATCGGGAGTACCCAAAAGCCATTTTATCTTTTTTAGTTTTTTAAACTGTGATTCCTGGTATCCCAGCAGGTTTTGAAGCATCAGGTATCCTTCGTAATCCTCGCTTATAATCTCCCTTCCAAAAGAAGAAATATCCTCTCCCAGTCTTTTGAATGCTTCATTCAGCCTGTCGTTCCCGGGGAGGTGCTCTTCATCTCTTCCCGCTGCAGCGATCTTCCGCAGTTGGTACGACATCTCAAAAATCAGCGCCTGAAAGTGCTGGGTATATTCCGGATGTGCCTTAAAAAGGGCATCCATCTTATCGTAATGGACTGGGTTGGCAATGGCGGTTTCCAGTATTTCCACCAGTTGCGCAAATACCAAAAGGCGTTTGCCATTGTAAGTGGATCTTCCGGAATTCTTACGGGTAATAATTAAAACCTCACGCAAGGTGCCGTGCAGTTTAATGAGTTCACTCTGCAGCGTAATAAGTTGAGATTGCAATTCTTTGCGGTTGGCCTGTTGGTCGATCAGCTTACCTCTTGTTTCCAAAAAATCTGCGGTAAGCAAATAAGCTTTCCCCAGCAGTTCCTCGGTTCTTTGATGGATATAGCTGGCTCAATACAAGTTGGATAAAGAGCGGTAGTTTTGAGAATTAGTCATGTGTTACAAACTCGGGACGAGAGGGGTATAAAATTTACTTTATTCGATTCTCGAATTCAATTTTGCGGCACTTCTCAACAGAGCATCATGCCTTGGAGAAGCAAGTATTTCGGGTGGTTCTGCAGTAGATTAGTTTATCAGCCTTTTTTCCCTACAAAGTCCTTGGATAATTTGAATTGGAAATATCGCAGAACCACTGCCAACTGGCCGGAGACTTTCTGACAATAATCAAAATAATCTTACATAAGGGTAAAAATTTTAACAGATATATATAATATTAATTATTATTATAAAACAATAATAATATGCGCCAGAGAACAATTAGATACTTATGTTCAAAAAAAGATTGAAGAATATTGCGAGCAAAAATCAAGCGCGAGTCATTGGTATGTGTATCGCTTTTATATTTTGTTTTTGCAACAATCTCTTTTCTCAACATGAGAAGCATTTTGGCACTAATGCGATAGTAAGAGATTTTAATTACATTGAAAAAATTATTGATGCCCACCCCGATCCATATACACATTTTTCAGAACAGAATTTCAAGGCCAAGTTTGAAGAGATTAGATCCACTTTGGATCACCCTCATACGACACTGGAATATTATAAAAAGGTAGCTTCTATCGTTGCACTAATCAAAGATGGACACAGTTCAGTGCACCTTCCTAAATTTTGGATGCAAACACAAAGAGCAAAAAAGGGTGCCTTTCCTTATGAAGTTTATTTGACCAATGAAGATGAATTGTATGTAATTAAAAAATTCAATAATGGAGAGATACCACTTGCTGCGAAAATTATTAGCATCAATGGAATAAGCGTAGACGATTTTTTAGTAAGGATAGATCCTTATATCTCGTATGAATTGAAGCACTTCAGGAACACAGTAATTGACGAAGACTTTGAGAAATATCTTTACCTGGCTTTTGGATATGCTGATGGTACAGAGATAACTTATTTTACATCAGACACATCTTCTGTAAAGGTTAAAAATATGCCTTATCAAGAGTGGAAAAAATTCCAAAAGGAAAATAAAGATGAAAGAGAAATTAAAATAGAGTTCAAGGAACCTTATGCCTATAAACAAGTAGCTGATGGGGTTGGTCTAATCAGTATTTATGAATTTTATGCAAAGGACTTAGTAACATATGACCAGTTTCTCACTAAGACGTTCAAAAAGATAAAAAAGGATAGCATCAATTCCCTAATTATTGATATCAGGGGAAATTTTGGTGGTTGGCCAAAAATATCTTCTCGTTTATTCCACTACATATCCAATTCTTATTTTAAGACGATGGCCAGGTCGAGCATGAAGGTAAGTGCTACGTATAGAAATAATTTTTTAAATAGAAACGACTATTTACGATACTATAAAGGTCAATTGAATTTTGCAACGCAACGGCATTATGTCGATATGAATGGACTTATGAATAACCCGCTTGGTTCTTATGTGCATGAGGATCAGTTCTTTAATGAGGAGCCAGTAATTGAAGAATTTGAATTTAAAGGTGATGTTTATCTGCTTATCAACAGAGACTCTTATTCAGCAGCATCGAGTTTTGCGTCCACCTTCCAGTGTTATCAAATGGGAACGATCATAGGAGAAGAGACAGGAGGAACTAAAATCTTTAGGGCTAATGCCATTTATGAGAAGTTACCCAGAACAGGAATTGGTATTAGCATGGCTACCACAAAAAACTACACTACCTGCTATGATCAGGAGTTAGAAGGTGTGAAACCTACCATGTATTTTACGCCAACAATATTTGGGCTAACCTCTAATTTGGATACGCAACTTTTGTTTACACTAAATGTGATTAAACTAAAACAAAAAAAGCAAATATCAGCTAACTAACTTTAGACACTTAATTCCCCGCAGACTCTCCTGAGGGCCGCATAGTGCGTGGTGAGAGACATTGTCAGCAACAGATTTGTGTACCTCATGCCTAATTAGCTTCGGTAGTATAATTTTTATTTTTAATAGTCATGCGCAATACCTTGGTAGGGCAACTTTTACCGCTAACACCCCAAACACTATAAGTTAAAAGTGTAGGTTTTGCTTCTGTCATCCTGTACTGTTCACCCTGGCTGGGTAAATTTTGCTTCTGGCACCTTGTACACTTCAACCTCATAGGGTCAATATTACTTCTGATACCCTATGGACTACAACCTGATAGGGTAGGACTTAATAATGCTAACACTTGCACACTACCCTGATACCCTGTACACTTTAGGTTAATAGCGTAAATTTTGCTTTTGGTGCCGTGTGTACTTTATCCTGATAGAATCATTTTTACTTATGATACCCTATGCACAATAACCTGATAAGGTAAAATGTACTTGGGGCATCGCATACACTTCACCCTGGTAATATCCCTGTAGATCAACGAATAGCACCCATTGTGATCTGACTCATCTTTTCCCCATATTCGTTCTCTAACCCATTTGCCTTGATGAAGCGAAGAAACATTTTAATAACAGGAGCCAGTTCTGGTATAGGGAGGGGGATGGCTCATGGGTTTGCGAAACAGGGATACAATTTGGCGCTGTGTGCCCGCAGATTGGAAAACCTTGAAGAACTTAAAAAAGAACTTCAGGAAATACCACCACCGTTTATGATCTCAATGGAAAAAGGATCACGACTACTCGTTAAAGCGATTAATAGGGAAAAGGCCAATGCCTACGTTCCCTTTTGGCCGTGGTTCTTCGTGAAATGGATAATGCCGTTGATGCCCCTTAAGACACTGCGTAAATTTTAATCAGACGGGGCGCGGAACGTAGTTCCGCTCCCCGATGAGTGAAGGCAATTTTATCCGCCCTTGCGAACAAATATTGATTTCAGTGCCATCGCTCCGAAACCATCGACTTTGCAGTCAATATTATGGTCGCCACTGGTCAACTTGATATTCTTCACCTTGGTTCCGGCTTTGATGGCTTTGGAGGCACCCTTCACCGGTAGGTCTTTCATAATGATCACAGTATCTCCATCCTGTAGCACAACTCCGTTCGCATCTTTTACCATAAATGAGTCATTCGAATCTTCTTCTGGCTCGGGTACTTCGTTGGGTATCCACTCGTGGCCACATTCCGGGCACATCATCGAAGTACCAGTGGGGTAGGCGTACAACGATTGGCATTTAGGACATGTACTGGAGTCAGGCATAGGATTGAATTTCGTGCAAAAATAGTCAAGTTGAGGGAAGGGTCTTGGATAGAACGAAGAAAAAGGAGTTGAATAGCTTTACATTTGAATAGGGGTCAGGGCAGTTTTAAGTGTTAAAGCAGTACGCGACTGGTTAGTGTTTCAAAATATAAGATTATAATCGTATTACATGTATTTAAGATTTTTTGTGCTACTAGGTTTATTAACACAGTTCTCCTGTAAGGATGACTCACCTGCAATCCCGCAATCGGTTGAATGTGTAACATCCTCTGGTGCGTTTCCCCAATTTATCGCGTTACCTCCGGTTGGTGACAATGGTTCTTATGATCCTACATTGGCTGGCGACCCTGTGACAGGCCGTGTATGGATGGTCTTTTCAAGGATAAACGGGGCAGGAGGTGAAGGGCAAGTAAGTTCTCACTTAGCATTCAGCGATGATCATGGCAGCACATGGTGCTATGCCAACGAAATTAATTCATCAAAAAAAGTGGAATTATCGCAATTGCCAACCGAATTCACATCCGCAGTTTCGGCACATTGGAGTCATGAAGTTCCGAGCATTGCCTTCGACCCCAATGCGGCTGTGGACCAAAGGTGGCGCATGACCTGGCATCGTTATTTACATGTCAATGATGGTATACCTGGTAATGACGACCGGAAATTTGCTTTTGGATGGATAGCGATGAAAACAGCCTCCGATCCAATGTTACTGGCGGCTGCCCCCGAGATAAAATTGTTCAGTGGGTTGGGTTACTACAAGGATGCGAAAACAGAACAATACAATAACAGCATAGGTGGAGTGCCGCAGGTAAGATTACATGAGTTGCATCCTGACTTGTCTGGGGCAGTGTTATTCACCGAACCTGGCATGCAAGTGTTTCAAAATGAACTATATGTTACCTTACTCATGGGCGAGGTTACTGTTGGCAATTCAATAGTTTTGCTAAAATACAATAACTTAAATTCATGGAGTTATGTATCCACCTTGCTTACACCATCGGATGCCCAAACGATGAATCCTTTGTGGACTGGTTTTTCTGCAACGGACTTATTTATCCAAAATAACCAGGCCTATTTACTGGTTTCGCCAGTTGAAGAATTATACGAAGGTTTATTACTGTTTAGGTTGGATCTATCCAATGGGAAACTCATTGACTCAAATGGCAATGGCCCGGATATAAAGTGGAGTCTGCCCACCACCAGCGGATCATCTATTTTTCAGACAGGCGCGGGTACCTATGATTCACTCAGTTATAATTCTGGTATCCTTTACGGTGATGCGCTAAGTATTGAACCACAGTTTCGGGTATATGCCTCTGGGTTTATTCCTGAATAGGACCCAGACAATCTTCGAATTTCAATAACGTATAGCAGCTTACAGGGTATTCCATAGTTGGTGTCTGCAGCCATTGATCAACTAATCATAGAAAGAATGGAGTACTCACCCCGATCTTTTAATTACAGGTAACCCATTATTTATACAAGCCTCTCTAATAGCAATGTGCAGTTCAATGACCAGTGTTTGAGCGCGTCCTCTTTAATCGGCATGGATGAATAATTAAGCTTTATGGGTTTTAAATTCAGATCTAATCCAAGATAAAAACAAAGCGGAAGATATCCCTGCAGATCCAAAGATCATACACATGACCATGATTTGATACCGTGCTGCTATAAATGGAGATACTCCTGAAAGGATTTGTCCGGTCATCATTCCTGGAAGTGAAACCAAACCGACAGCAAACAGCGAATTGATAGTGGGGATGAGTGAAGCCTGAAAGGCAATCACTTTGGCTTCATCATAACTCACATCACGATTGATTTCTGCCTCAAGTCTTTCACCCGCAAGGCTGATGCTGTTCATTGCAGTAGCAAAAATCATCCCTGCCAGCGGTATGACAAAACTCGGTAAGTACCAGGGTTGCAGCTGTAGTACACCCTGGGTAACCAGGACAAGTACGGAAACTCCTCCTACAGTGATGGCTAGTAAAGCTTTTACATACACCTTTTTTGTAATACCGTGAATGGTTCTAAGTCCAATCCACGCAGAAGCAAACAGCATGACAGTCAACACAATAATTACTACCCATGATTTATCCGCTTCAAATATGTAGGTCAACACATAACCGATTAAAAGCAATTGAATGAGCATTCTAAATACGGCAAAGATAGAAGTGCGGAAATTGGAATGCCATTTCCAGATTATCACTATCACAATGACAACAGGTATAAAGGCAAGACCAAGGTTTAGGAAGGGTATAGTAGTCATAGCGCGATGTGTTGCAGGTTTAAATATTGCTCAACAAGATACTTAGGAATCACCCACTGAGCTTAATATCCTAAATACTACTGAAAAATATGCTATGAAATGAAAGTAACATTCTTTAAATAGGCAGGCGATGAAAACTTCAGACTTATTTGTAAAGGCCTTAGAAAACGAAGGTGTCGAATACATCTTTGGACTTCCAGGGGAGGAGAATCTCGACTTTCTGGAATCCCTTAGAAATTCAGATAAAATAAAACTGGTGCTGACACGGCACGAACAAGGGGCGGGTTTTATGGCAGCCACCTATGGCAGACTTACGGGGAAGGCAGGTGTCTGCCTCTCCACACTGGGGCCAGGTGCCACTAATTTAGTTACCCCTGCGGCCTACGCACAGTTGGGAGCAATGCCCCTTGTTATCATCACGGGTCAAAAACCAATAAAAACGAGTAAACAGGGAAAGTTTCAGATTGTGGATGTGGTTGATATGATGCAGCCGCTCACAAAATTTACAAAGCAGGTTACGCACGGAGCACATATTCCATCAATCGTACGTGAGGCATTCCGACTGGCACAGGAAGAAAGACCAGGAGCGGTGCATATTGAACTTCCCGAAGATATTGCTGTGGAAGAGGTGGTAGAGCCGAGGATTTTTGAGGTAGTAGACTTTAAGATTCCTTATGCAGGAATTGAAACGATCACACGGGCTGTTGAAATGATTGAAGCGTCCAAAAATCCACTACTACTCATTGGCGCAGGAGCCAATAGAAAGCGGGCGAGTATAGCATTGACCGAATTTGTTGATACCATTGGTATTCCATTTTTTAACACCCAAATGGGCAAAGGGATTATTGATGAACGTCACCCGTTATACCTGGGCACGGCAGCATTGTCATCTCATGATTTTGTGCATGAAGCAATCAATCATGCTGACTTGATCATCAATGTGGGACATGATACAATAGAGAAGCCTCCGTTCTTCATGCGTGAGGAGGATGAACGAAAAGTAATTCATGTTAACTTTTTTCCTGCAGAGGTTGACGAGGTGTATTTTCCACAATTAAACGTTATCGGAGATATTGCCAATAGCGTAGTTCAATTAACCAAAGGTTTAACGCCTAAGGCCAATTCGTGGAATAAGGATTTCTTTCTGGGAATCAAGGGCAATGTATCATCCCACCTGACCAAGTATGAGAAGGATGATCGCTTCCCAATTTTACCGCAGCGCATTGTCAAAATTATCAGGGAAATCTTACCCGATGATGGCATTATTACCCTTGACAATGGTGTATACAAAATATGGTTTGCTAGAAATTATCCCGCTTATGCGCAGAATAGTTTAATTCTTGACAACGCGTTGGCCACCATGGGAGCGGGGTTGCCCTCGGCCATGATGGCAAAAGAATTGAATCCTGATAAAAAAGTGATCTCCGTCAATGGAGATGGTGGATTTATGATGAATTCGCAGGAACTTGAAACTGCTGTACGCATGCAATTGGATCTTGTCGTTATTGTCCTGAATGATGGTGCTTATGGTATGATAAAATGGAAACAGGAGGGGGAAGGGTTTCCGTCCTATGGATTGGATTACGGAAATCCTGATTTTGTAAAATATGCGGAAAGCTTCGGGGCAAAGGGTTACCATCCTCAATCTGTGGAAGATTTTAAAGGCTGCCTGGTGAAGGCATTAAATTCCAAAGGAGTTCATTTGATTGACCTGTCTGTAGACTACTCTTTAAATCACAAAATATTAAATGTGCTGATAAAGGAGTATTCCGAAAAACTAAAGGGGTAGATAAATATTTTACATGGTATTCCCCAGGATGCAAAGGCAACTCGACAATAGACGCAACGTTTCAATCGTTATGAAGGCATTTAACAACTGGCTATTCATTGAGCATCAGCTCTTTTTTATGGTCTACTGTCTTAATCGATTCAAGAAGGAAAACCCAATGAAAAGCTACACCGATCAACACGGCTACATGAAATAACTCATGGGCTCCAAAATAGCCAGCATCTATAACAGGATATTGCACCCAATCGATAATTGCCCCAAATGTATAGGCCAACCCACCATAGATTAAGTATTTGATGGATATGGTTTTCTTTAATCTCCAAATTCCTATAATTGACACCAAACCGAGCCATCCAAATGCAAGATATACGGAATGAGTTATATAGGTAGGAAGTTCATTAAAATATATGGTTCCAAAAGTAATTCCAAGGGCGGCTATCACTGAAGCAAGAATTATGACTCCCCATTTCATTAATCCTGAAAATATAACTTCATGAGTAGCTACTAGTGTACCTGCAATCAGTAAAAATATTCCCGCATGATCAAGTATTCTCAAAACATACCGAGCCGTAGTTTCTCTTGGCAGCAGATGGTATACACCACTCATAGAAAGCAGAAAAATACATGAAAACCCAAAAATTATTATCGGAACCGGATGTGTTCTACCAATTCCATTTCTTTTGAATAGCTTGATCAGAAGAACACTCACCGCAAGTGCCCCAAAAAGGTGAGTCCATGAATTAATAGGATCTTCAAAACCAAGTAGCGACTGTGTTTGCACTATTGAATTATTTATGGGCAAATGACCTAAAAAATAATAACCATGAAACGTCATTTGCACAAGGAAAGTTGCTATTCGGACCAGCATTACCAGCCTTTTATAGTCTTCAGCTTAGGTTCTTTTTTTTTTCATCCGAAAACTTCTGCTGCTAATACATGCGGTGTGTTGCTGCTGCAGTGGCAGATGTTGCACCTTCACCTGGTGTGGAGATCACCGTTATGGTTCCGTTCATTTTATTAACCCGTTCTTTAACCACGTAGTCCTGCTCTCAAAACTGATGCTTTATCTCTCATTGTCCTTTCTGACTTCAATAAGACCCTTTTCAAAAGCATATTTTACCAATTGTGCTGTATTGGCGAGACCCAGCTTGTCCTGAATGTGTAGTTTGTGCGTCTCCACTGTTTTCACACTTATGAATAAGTCGCCCGCAATCTGCTTGAGGCTTCTACCATTCGCTATAAGGATTAACACTTCTTCTTCTCTTTTACTAAGAATTGTTTTCTTTTTGGAAGGTAGGCCCTTACCCTTTGTTTCTTTCAGGTAAAAGTCCTGAAATACCAAGGCCGTAATTTCCGGGCTGAAATAACGCTCTCCTTTGATCACGGTGTGAATGGCTGCCACCAGTGTTTTCAAGTCCACATTTTTATTCAAATACCCATCAATACCTGATTTGATACCAGCCGAGATATAGTCCTTATTAACTTCGCTTGAAATCAAAATGATCCTTACTTGTGGTGATTGCTCTTTGATCCACCGGGTAGCTTCTATGCCAGTCATTCCTGTCATTATGATATCGAGGAGAAAAACATCTGGTGCATGCTTGCTGGCAAAATTAACCGCTTCTTCTCCACTCGACATTTCACCAACTATAGTAATCCCTTCAGCTTTTTCTAATAAGGAAATGAGACCCTGTCGTAATAGGGCATGGTCATCAGCAATGGCTACTTTAATTGGGTTGCTCATTTTCAATTATCGTTTTCACGGCTCCAACAAGATCCTCAAGTGTGCTGGGTTTTTTAAGATAGGAATTAGCTCCAAGTTGCAATACCCGGGCCTCACTGTCACCCGGAGGCATTGCGGAGAATACCAGGATAGGCGTGGCTTGCCAGTCCTTATTTTTACGAATACTTTTGATGAGCTCATATCCATCCATTTTCGGCATTCGAAGGTCTGTAATAATTAAATCAGGTTTAGATGCATTCAGTAAGACTTGTGCCTCCTCCCCATTAGCCGCGCAAGAGACTAAATATCCCTCCATTTGAAGTATTTCTTCCATGGCTGCTTGTAAATCCATTGTATCTTCTACAATAACTATATGCTTATCCATGGAGTAGGGGTAAAGTGACATTAAATTGAGTTCCTTTACCCAATTCACTAGCAACTGTTATTTTACCATGTAACAATTCAACAGCTTTTTTCGCAATAGGTAAACCCAATCCAGTCCCGTCAATGGTTGTTGCATTACTTCCTCTTGAAAAGGAATTAAATATGCCATCTATCTCCGCTGCGGGTATCCCTATGCCAGCGTCTTTTACCTGAATAAAAAGATCATTTTTATCGCTGGTAATATTCACTATTACCTCTTTTGCCTCAGGCGAAAACTTAACGGCATTGGTGACCAAGTTGATGATAATATTTCTCATCAAATTTTCGCTCGTCATGATGGTTGAAGATATTAATTTTTGGTGATAAATTAATTTATGATGAGTTTTACTGCTTTTCATAACTTCCTTTACGAGCTTCTTAAAAAATCCTACCTTGACGGGCGCAACGTTAACCTCTATTTTTCCGGCATCTGCTTTGCCCAACAGTAAAACATCATCGAGTAAGTAGGTCATATGGGAAATTTCCTTTTCGATGCTTCCTAACTTTTCATTCAACTTATCAGGTTTGATAACATCCTTATATTTCTTTATGAAACCAGTTGCCAGGGCAATGGTTGACAGTGGAGTCCTAAACTCATGAGAGGCAATAGAAATAAATTTACTTTTCAATGCAACCAATTCTCTTTCCTCACGAAGCGCTAAATCCAACTCGAGCGTTCTCCTTTCAACCATCAGCTCAAGTTTCTCCTGATATTCGGTTAACTCCGTAATATCCTGACCGATGAGAAGGGCTCCCGATATTTTGCCTTCTTGATTTTTCCTGGCTATGGCACTGAGAAGGAGCATACGATGGTTCTGCTTTAAACCATTGAAGGTGATGCTGCTGTTCTTTACGGGCTGCTGACTAAATACATCTTTCAATAGATTATTAAAATCAGACATAGAATTTGTAGAAATTAGCTTTTGAATTTTTGTTCCGTATACATCCGCCTTGTTTAGCCCAATGATTTGAGTTGCCATCTTGTTCCATTCGTTGATATAGCCATTGCGATCAATGCCTATAATTGGGGTGTTGGCATGCTGAATAAAGTTAGCCATTTCACGGGCCAGGAAAATAATATTGGCTTCAAATTCCTTTTGGTCCGTAATGTCGGACATGAAACAAACAAATTTTTCAATCTCTCTTGAGTCATTGTATATTGGCGTAAGTTTTAATTTTACCCAGAACCGTTTACCTGATTTGTTGTAATTGGTAATTTCCTCAGTTTCCATTTCACGCATTTCCAATTTTTTCCTGATCCTATGGATGATTGGAAAATTATTTTCAACACATTCAATATAACTGACAGGCTTTGCACAAGTTATGTCCTCCAGGGAGTAACCAGTTAGTGAAGTAAAGCTTTCGTTTACCCATTCCACATCGTAATCGTGATTCATAATAATAATAGGGTTTTCGCTAGACCCCATTATTGTTGCCAGTTTTTTAAGATCATCGGTATCGATGTGCGATGTTGCCATTCTATTCAGTTCGCGCCCTTATTCTTAAACATTAAGATGGAATCGAGGTTCCCCAGTTCTTCAACCGTCAACGGTTTGCTGAGGAATTTAAGCACGTTTTTGTTTTGCATGGCACGCTCCTTATCCATTGGATCTGTTGAACTGCTCAACATAACAATTCTCACCTTGGTCTTCAGGTCATTGGCGAGCTTATGATACTCTTCCAAAAATTCAAAGCCATCCATTTCGGGCATGCGGATATCCAGAAAAATCACATCGGGTAACTTTTCAGGATGATCTTCATTCACTTTTAGATAGGAGAGTGCGTCAATAGCCGTCCATTCTGAAATAACCTGATCGGTTAGACGAGAGGCTTTAATAAGACCTTCGGCAACCATTTGATCAATATTATTATCGTCAATTACCATGGCTATTGTTGGCCGTTTTTTATTAGTTGTGCCGTTCATTTCAAGTTATTTGGAATCTCAATTTCAAGTTTGGTAAATACAGAGCGTTCAGATTTCACAGTAACGGTTCCCCTCATTTTAAGGATACACTCCTTCATTATATACAAGCCAAGGCCTGAACCGGTTCCTTCATCCGTTGCACGGTAGAACATGTTAAACATTTTATTCATATGGCGTTGGTCAATCCCAATGCCGTTGTCGTGGAAACACATGCTTGCACTCTTTTCTGATTGTACAATGCTAATATGCAATGTGTTTGTAGCTTTATCAAAGTCCTGATACTTGATGGCATTGGATAGTATATTTTCAATAACAATGCTGCATCGCGTCTTGTCTGCGAAAAAGGGAGCTTGTTTGTCAATCTCTACCTTAACCTGCAAACGGTCGCTACCGTTCATAAACCGAAGGTTGGCCTGCGCAGTTGCCAGCAATTCTTCGAAATTGATCTCCTCATTCAACACTTTCGTTCTGCTGTTGCGGGAGTAATTGAGGATATCCTTTATAAAGCCATCCAATCGCTCGATACTTGTACGTATCAAACTCAAATAGTTTAAACTGCGGGGGGAAAGCTTTTCTAATTTCGCCAAATTAATTATGCCCAGTATCGATGATAATGGGGAACGTAAATCATGAGATGCACTATACACAAATCGGTCCAATTCATGATTGGTTTTCTGTAATTCCGCAAACTGTATATTTAACTTTTCCTTTGCGAGTTTTTCATTCGTAATATCAAGCAGCGTACCCTCATAGTACTTAATAATGCCATAGGTATCTCGCTCAATTCGGATATTAACCCTTACCCAAATGATCTCCTTATTTTTCTTAAAGGCCCTAAATTCCAGATCGTTGGCTTTTCCGTCTTTTTCAAGGAGGGCCTTCAGTTGAAGACGTTCCTCAGGATCAACATAAATCTGCCTCCCGATATTATCAATTGAAGAAATGAGCTCTTTCGGTGAGGTATACCCAAAGATTTTGGCCATGGAGGGATTGGCAGTGATGAACCTGCCTTCCTGGCTGGACTGATAAATGCCTTCGTGTGTTTTTTCAAAGATGGATTGATATCGCTGCTCAGCCTCTTTCCACGCGGACATATCGATGAATGTGATGAGTACATCTGAATCATCCTTCCTGTCGATAGGTTCCATGGAAAGCAGAACGGGCTTAAGCGCACCAGATTTGGACCTGAGATTGAACTCTTCGTCCTTCACCCTCCCGAATAATTTAAGATTGCTTAGGATAGTGATGCGATCATTCATATCCACTATAGCTATCTCCTCGAAGGTTTTACCAAGTAACTCGTCACGCGAGTAGGCTGTCAATAACTCAAAACTTTGATTCACTTCAATGAACCGATTGTCCCCTTGACGAAAAATTGCCATGGCAGCAGGATTGTTAAAAAAGGCCGAGTTAAACCGGGCATTTGATTGTGCAAGTTTTTTCCTTGCATTGGTTTTTTCCGTGGAGTCATGAAAAACGATAACAGCACCTTGGATCTTTCCTTCGCTATCACGAATGGGAGCGCCATTGTTACTAATCACTAATTTACGCCCATCTCGTGTAACCAGGATAGTGTGGTTTTCCAGTGCCATTACAAGGCCATCTTCAATGATTCTTTTCAGTGGACTGACCAATGGGGTTCCCGTGTCCTCATCTATTATGGCGTACACATCCGACAGGCCTTTTGAATTTGCTTCATTTAACGTCCACCCTGTCAATTGTTCGGCCATTGAATTCATAAAGACGATTTTGCCGTTTGCATCTGTGCTGATCACCCCATCACCTATGCTGGCCAGGGTTATGGACAATCGCTCTTCACTCGATCGCAATGCCTCCTCTAACTTCCTTTTTGTGGTTACATCGCGAATACTACTGATTACCAGCAATCCATCTTTGGTTTGCATGCTGCTCAGTCCAATTTCAACAGGGAATACCTTACCTTGTTTAGTTCGGGCAGACAACTTCCTTGTTGATTGCCCCATGATTCTTGTAATTGGCTTTTTGTAGTAGTATCGCCCCAGTACGTCATCACCTGTGACAGGTTTTTCTGTCATTAACATTTCTATGTGAGCACCAATAAGCTCATCTCTTTGATAATCAAAAATGACTTCTGCTTGTTTGTTTGCAAATTGAATAATTCCCTTGTCATTTACTCCAATCAATGCGTCTGGAACAGATTCTATAATACCCTGACAGAGCACTGGGTTTTCCAGCGCCTTATTGGTGAGGTGCTTTTGAGTTTTTTTTGGCCGTAACATCGTTAACGTTCTTTAAATCAGAACAGAGAAAAAACTAACATAAGGTTGAATGAAAAAAATTGAAATAAAACCGTCAACTTCTGCATGAAGTTAGCCGGCATTCAGGAAACAAGCAAGACAAAGATAATTGTTTGGATGTGACTTTACTTATGCTGGTAGCTTGAGTGAAGAGTGGAGTGATCCAAATTCTGTTTTGGCTGGAAGCAACCAATAGTTATTATAACTAAAATCAAAGAAGAATTACACGTGTAAGTTTTGTAAGAGTTTTTACAAATTAAAATCAAATTAATATCCCAGCAAAGACAGAATGCAAAGTACAAGTACAGTTGAGTCTTAAGTGATATAGTCATTTATAAGGCCCTTAATAAGGGTTTTCCTGATGCCAGAACCTCGTAACAACTCAAAAAAGGGTATTTAACTATACGATTTAAGAATAGATAGGTGAATTGCTGATTTTATCCAATTCCGTTATTCCCTGTCGGAATGCTGCTTTACTGTGCTCACCTTTGATCCATCAATTTGTTAATATTTAAACAAAAAAAACATGAAACTACTAATGGGAATCGAAGATAGAGTTATGTTGGCAGCAGTGGTCGTTGGTATATTCCTGCTTGCCTCAATAAGCTCTTCCAATGCGCAAATACTTGCCAGTGCTAAAGTAAAAAGTATACGGGCTGATAAAAACACAGCTTACAAAGAAGATGACCCTTTGAACAGGGTAATGAACGCAGGTAATGCAATTAACATTGCTAAAAATGTCAATCCAGAGGCTAAGGCAGTTGCCCTGAATGTGTCTATCAATAGCCCTTATGAGGAACTGAAGCCGTCTTTTGCTCCGAGTGGAGATAAACTGTACTTCAGCCGGGTTTTCAACCCCAATAACACCAATGGTGTCTATGATCCTGAAGATATTTGGTATTCCCAATATGACTCATTGGATGAAACATGGTCGGAGCCTATACGTATGCCGGGCTTCTTGAATAACGCAGGACCAAATTTTGTTAACAACGTAAGTATTACTGGAGATACACTAATTCTTGGAAATCAATATTTCAAAAATGGTAAAATGCATGCTGGGCTTTCGTATACGGCCAATGTGAATGGGCAGTGGTCGTTTCCAACGCCTATAATTATAAAAAATGATTATAATATTTCCAGTCATGCAAACCATTTTGTTGCCTTAAAAACGGGTGTAATAATTTCAGCTATTCAAAGGGTAGAAACATTTGGACTAAGAGATTTGTATGTGAGTTTTTGGAATGGGGAGTATGCCACTGAACCAATAAATATGGGTAGGGTAATTAATTCTGATCTGGAAGAATCATCTCCTTACCTTTCATGTGATCAAAGAACATTGTACTTCGCTTCGAAAGGTCACAATGGATATGGAGGCTATGACATTTTTATGAGCACCCGCTTAGACGATTCCTGGACAAACTGGACCGTTCCTCAAAATCTTGGCCCCGCAGTAAATGGCCCACAGGATGATGAGCAATTCAGCATCACCCATTGCGGACGCTACGCCATATTTACTAAGCGAGTTAGTATTAATAATATCGACCTCTTCAAAATTCCTACAGTTGACCTTTTTGGTAGAGAGGCCCCCAGTGTATTGCCAAAGAAGAAAACAAGAAAGACAATGGATAAAATTTAGTAAATACTTAGGGATTTAGGTATAAAGAGCAGCAGAATATTCTGACTGCTTTTTTTAATTGTTATTAATACTACCGCCCTACTATCAGCAAAGGAAAACAGATATAAGTTATTTCTTATTTGACCTAAGTATGGGGTCAAAGGGTCCGTATTTGTGTTGATCGCTGCTAAAACTATCCGCATAAGGACCAAAAGGATGATCGAATGGTTTTTTTGAAATGTCAGGCCAATCATTGTCTGAATTATATTTTGGCCGAGGCATGGTACTTACATAGGCAGCGACATCCCAGGCTTCCTCATCACTCAACAATGGCAAAGTAAATGTTGCCCCCAGTGGCATGTTCACTTTCACAAAGGCAGCGAGCCGAGATAGTCTAAATAATCCTGCACCCGCATTGTAACTGTGCTCTCCCCATAAAGGTGGGTTATGCCTTACAGAATCTATTGTTGTTACTAAGCCCTGCCCATGATCGCCATGGCACGAGATGCAGTTTTGTTGGTACACTATCTTCCCGATTTCCGGACTGGCTGCACGATGTAAAAATGGTAAAGCCGTTAAGCCTGCACCATCAGGAGACTCACCTTTCTTCACATCCTTGCCAACCCATTGCATGTAGGCTACGATGGCTCGCATTTCAAGGCTGGTGCTGTCAAGGGCGGATCCATTTAGGCTTCGTTGAAAACAATCATTCACCCTTTTTTCAATAGATTCAATTGATCCTGATCGTGATCGGTATTTTGGATAGTTGGAAGCAACAGCGCTGAAGTTGTTACCAAAATATTTTGTTCCGGCATTTAAATGACAATTTTGACAATTCATTCCGTTGCTCATTGGTTGTACGCTGCCTTTTGGCCCCAGGTAATAGGAGGTATTCCTAATTAATTCACGTCCATATGCAATTAATTTTCCGGATTCGCCATTCGGTATCAACTTAAGGTCAGGTGCTTTCCATAGGTTTGAAATTGGACTGCGAGTGACTATGCCATCAAAGGTATTGCTTGGAAGAAAAAAAAGTATGACAAAGCCCACAAACAATACGAGTATCAGTCCAACTAAGCGCAGAAGTACCCGAATGGCTATAAGCGTTTGAAAGTTTACTTTCATACAATATCAACTGTGATTAAATATGCACCAAGGGATTTGACTACCCATTGAGGGCAAGATTACTTATCCAAACAGTAATCCACTAAACCAAAAATAATATTTCTGGCTCTGAGATTTGCCAACTTGTCGTACCCTGTTTGTCTAACTATACAAATATACAATTATATAACGGATAGCCTTCCTGCAAAATTCAATGATGGTTTCTGTCCTTATGCAGGAAGGGGAGGGTTTGACAGATGGAAATACTATTTAAAAATTGGGAAGAATATGCTGAACCGCAGAATAACGAAAGTGAAGCCGCACTGAATTCTGATATGGGTGCCGAGTGCTGCGACATAAACCGGTACCAACAAATGAGTATTCCAAATCGTTAGAAACGCGATAGTATACGATAAAATAAAAGTATTTTATGCAAGGAGAAGGCGAAATTACTCATCTCAATATATTCCAAAAAATTTGTCAGAATCAACCGAGCAACCTGTCTCATCACGTGCATGGGCACAAAAGCTTTTTGCCTATAAAGAATGAATGATTGCACGCTAACATTGAATAAAACCCCTCATTTCTGCACTTATTCGTATATTTTTTAGCTGATTATAGTATTTACTAAAATGATGAAACCAGTATTTATCTTGCAACGTTTAAGTAATTACTAAAATAAAATAATGACTAATACCTGTATCCGTGTACTGGCAGATCCTGTACAAATTAAAGACTGCAAGCGAGCTTTGAATTGCCTTGAAGATGAAATAGAAAGCATAACAAAAGTATTTAACCTGGCTGGCAATCCAATGCGATTGAAAATTCTCTTTCTCCTCCATAGGGAAGGTCAGATGTGTCCGTGTGATTTAAGCGATGTACTGGACATTTCCGTGGGAGGCGTATCTCAGCATTTAAGAAAATTGAAAGACGGAGGATTGGTGAAAGATAAAAAAGTGGGAAAAACTATTTTCTACTCCCTCATTGAAGAAAATGTGGGCCTCATCTTCTCATCAATTGATGATCTGGTAAACGACAATAAAAAACAATTGGTATCATGAGCAATAATTTAAAAACAATTGGTATCATGAGCAATAATTTAAAAACAAAGGCAGCAAGCGCTGGGATTTTAGCCGCTGTAGCTGCATCTCTTTGTTGTATCACCCCCGTATTAGCTTTTCTGGGAGGTATTGGTGGAATTGCTGCAACATTCAGTTGGCTGGAGCCCTTCCGGCCGTTCCTAATTGGCGTCACGGTGTTGGTATTGGGTTTTGCCTGGTATCAGCAACTAAAACCCAGCAATGCAGAAGTAGACTGCGATTGTGAATATGATAAAGGGAAAACCAAATTTATTCATTCAAAGAAATTTCTTGGAATTGTGACGTTGGTGGCGTTGGCCATGCTGACATTTCCCAGCTATGCACCTATTTTTTATCCTGATATACAAAGTTCAGGAATTGCCGTGTCCGACAATGTGAATTTGGTTGAGTTTGATATTGAAGGGATGACCTGCACCGGATGTGAACTGGAAGTTAATCATGAAGTCAATCAGTTACCTGGGATAATAGGAACACAAGTCTCCTACGAAAGGGCAAATGCGCTGGTAAAATACGATGCGGATTTAGTGAGCGAAGAAAAAATTAAGGAAGCCATTAACGCCACAGGGTACACGGTGACAGGCACACACAAAAAGAATCCATCAGAAATGATGCTGAATGCTGTCACTACATCTAAAGCACAAAATCCCTAAAACCTAAATTCATGCAAAAAGAAATCACGCTGCAATCAACACTTACATGCCCTCACTGTGGCCACCAAAAGGAAGAGACCATGCCAACAGATGCTTGTCAATTTTTTTATGAATGTGAAAGCTGCCATCAGGTATTCAAACCAAAAGAGGGAGATTGTTGTGTGTATTGCTCCTACGGAACTGTTCCATGTCCACCCATTCAGGAAGGCGGTAAAAGCAACTGTTGTTAATCTTTACTACGAGCTCTATTTTCATTGTCAACAGTCTTTATCTATTCAAGAAGGGTTAATCTTGAAGGATCATTTGTGCAACGCTAACAAAAGAGAAATGTGTGACTTATGTAACTATTAGCCATAAGTGTGTAACATGGGGAATTGTCGGTGCCGCTATATTTACATTTACTCAAGTGACTTTTAAGTCCACTTTTCTTCATTAAGTGCTTGTTTTACCAATTCATGATCTAAAATCGATGCATGTTTTCGGCAAAGCCAACAGAATGGTATGACCTTTATAATCTACATTTAAAATTTTATAATATGTACATCCTAATGAACAATCCTAAAACCCATAAATCAATAAAGTCGTTTGAAGAAATGACGGAAGCGTCAGTTGATACCAGGGTAGCCAATTGGAAAGAAACTTATCCGGAATATTTTGTTGTGGAAGGAAAACTATTAACCAATGAGTCAGGACTAAATACTTACGGACCTCATCAGATAGAAGTCATAACTTTCTTCCGGCTCAATAAAGGTAGCGATCAAGATGAAAATGGAGTTGTGTATCTCATAGAAGCATTCGATGGGTGCAGGGGAATTCTTGTTTACAGGTATGACGTATTCACAGATTGCAAAGTATATGATTTTTTGAAAGAATACATGGATTATAAAAACAAGCTACGGAGCAGGCTTTGGTCCCAATCCCGAAAATCCTGATAGCCATCGTGATGAGACGAAAATAATTCTGTACTTTAAACAGAGTCGTGTACCCAGACTGGCAGGCATTAAGATTATTGCCGAAGCCTGGCTTTTTCCTTCCTTCCTTCCTTCCTTCCTTCCTTTTATCATCAGGCTGGCCTGCTTGCAGCTCTCAACGAGTGCTTTGAGACAGCAACACACGCCACTAAAACTCAAAGACATTTGGGTATATTAAGGTCCCGATACAATCGGGGAGGCCAGGGGAGTGCGCTAGTCCGTTCACGGGGTTTACCGGAATGGTTGCCACTTTGGCAAACGGGTAGTGGGTTCAGGCTGGGTAACCAATGTTTTTTAACTTTACCATTGGCAACCTAATAAACAAATTGTTTGAAAGCCGCTGTCTATACCCGATACGGATCACCGGATAAACTTCAACTGCAGGAAGTGGAAAAACCTACTCCCAAAGAGAACGAGGTGCTTATCAAAGTATGCGCTGCCTGCATCAACTCGTGGGATTGGGATCTGCTCGTAGGAGCCAATTTTTTAGTACGTCTCCTGGGTGGGATGTTCAAACCAAAAAATAAGATACTGGGATGCGATGTAGCGGGCACCGTGGAGTCAGTGGGAAGCAAGGTCACACAATTTCAATCCGGTGATGAAGTATTTGGCGATCTGTCTGGTGACCGCTTTGGCTGCTTTGCCGAATACGTGTGTGGACGTGAAAAGCACCTGGCGAAAAAACCGTTGAACCTTTCCTTTGAAGAAGCGTGTACCATTCCTCAGGCAGGTTTATTGGCCCTGCAGGGATTGCGGTTGGGGGGACTAAAGTCTGGAATGAGCGTGTTGATCAACGGGGCTGGAGGCGGTGTGGGCATGTTCGCGATTCAGTTGGCAAAATCCTATAGTGCAGAAATAACAGCTGTGGACCGCAATGAGAAGTTTGAAATGATGCGTTCATTAGGGGCACACCACACGATCGATTACAGGAAAGAGAACTTTACGAAAAACGGAAAGCAATACGATCTGATCCTGGATAACATCGCCACGCATTCACTATTTGCCTGCAGGCGGTCGTTGGCCACCGGGGGAAACTATGTGATGACGGGGGGTAAGACCTCGATTATTTTCCAGATGGTTTTCCTCGGCAAGCTGTTGTCACAGGGGAGTAAGAGAATTCGTCTTGTCGGGCTGCAATACAGTCCAAAGGACCTGGCCTACATGGCCGACCGGGTCACTAGCGGCAAACTAAAACCCATCATTGACAAAAGTTTTCCGTTATCGCAGACAGCCGAGGCTTTCCGGCATTTTGGAAAAGGAGACTACAACGGAAAGGTGGTAATCAGGGTCTGAATCTTGCTAAACCATATTCTTGGTTGAAGCATTTTGGTAAATAGATTTTTAAAACAATTGCTCGAATTAGTTACGCCCTCATCTTAACCTATTAGCATTTCAACTACCTTCTTTCTGGATGCGCCAAGTGCAAGCAGTGAGCGAAACATAAGGTCCATTGTGACTGAAGTATCAGCAGCTTCCATCTTGGCTACTCTCGATTGACTTGATTTTATGAGTTTGGCGAGATCAACTTGTGTAAGATTTTTGGATTTACGTAGATGCTGGAGAGCCTTGCTTAAGGCAAGCTTAAGCTCAATATAGTCGGCTTCTTCAGGAGAAAGATCCAGGAATTCCGCTGTGCTACCAACCTTCCATCCATTTGCTTCAAGACGTTTCTTCTTTGCACTATTCATTCTTTTTTCGTTTACTAGTTAATTCATCATACTTTCGAATTCGCAGCTTACAATTATCAATCACTTGCTTGGGTGTTTGTCGGGTTTTCTTCTCAAAAACTTCCAAAACGACAATCGCGTCTGGATCTGTCCTATATACAATTCTCCAGGTTATATCCTCATCATCTATACGAAGCTCATGACACCTTTTGCCAATGGAGGACATAGGACGTGAGTGCGGCATGGATAGCTTTTCACCCTCCTGAAGCTTACGCAGAAACACGCCACACTCAATGCGTGCACCCACCGAAAAAGGTGGTGTTTTCACTTCGCCATGCAACCAGACGAGTGGCTTATCCATTTTGCTATTGCTTTACATACAAATGTATATCATATTTGACATATGTCCAAATTGACATATAACTATTTTTACTGCGAAGCTTACCATGACTCAATTATTATGATCAAGTATTATGATCAAGACGCTGACAACGGTAGGTATGTTTAGCGTCTTGACGGTTAAGTTGAGATAACTAATTTTATAACCGATATCGGAATTCAAAAACTAACATTCAAGTTGAACATGACGGAAGAACAGCAAAAAGAAGGGGTGGGTACCGCCCGCATGACGGGCATCTGGTACTTGCTTTTGGCCATCACCGGCATAGTAGGATTCATGCTATTGCACTCACGCATCTATGTGACCGATGATCCCGCACAGACACTGACAAATCTAACCGAACAGGAAACTCTTGCCCGGTTGCGACTGGTATTTGAATGCCTGATTGTGCTGTCGCAGGTGTTGGCTGCCCTGTGGTTTTACAAACTATTCAAAGACATCCATCACATTGCCGCATGGTCCATTGCGATCTGGGGCACGGTGAATGCCATTGCCATAATGATCAGTGCCATGGCCATGGGTGGGGCGATCGAAGTAGCCCAAAGCACTGCGATGGCATTGAATGAAAAAACGATGAGCATTCAAATTTTCAATCTATTCATCAAACAGGCATGGAGAGTAGGCAGCCTCTTTTTCGGACTCTGGCTCATACCCATGGGCTACATCGTGGTGAGTTCACAGCGGATGCCCGTGTGGCTCGGCCGCATACTTATTCTTGGAGGTGTTGGCTATATCCTGAGTGCCTTCCTGCTGTTTATGGGTGTCCACGAAACAGTGATTAATCTCCTTACCATCCCTGCAACCGTGGGGGAGTTTTGGATGATTGGCTATCTGTTGATTTTTGGAATAAGACCGGAAAGTAAATCTGAGCAATAATTCAGGCAGGCAAGACAGGGAAATACAGACAGGATGCAAAGCGCATTTTTTGTGCACGCTGTGAATAGCTTTGTGCACTCTGTGGTTAAAATATTCTAAACTAGTACTGAAGTTACTTCCGTGACAACTGGGCGTTAGCCAGATACAAACCCTCCCAATTCTTCCTTTCCCAAGCAACCTTTTGAATCAATTTTAGACCACTTTTTATTTTTATGCAGACAAAATATCCACAAAAAGAGTAGATTAATCTCCCTGAAAGAAGGTTTTTACCCATTCACCCCTCAAACACACATGAAGAGAAGGGATTTCGTCAAAATGTTGCCACTCGGAGCCCTTATCCCGGGACAGGTTTTGGGCAGTTTCCCCGCTGCAGCGAATACTACAGGCGATCAAAATCTGCCACAAAAGGATATTGATGCTATCTATAAAAAGGCTATCGTCATTGATGGATTGATCATTGCCCGCGGCTGGAATGAGGATTCTTTTAAGGCCCTGGCCAATTCGGGCTACACGGGCTTCAATGCCTCCGTAGATTCAGGCAACCTGGCGAGAGGACTCAGGCACCTGGAGGAATGGCAACAACGCATTAAAGAAAATCCCGACCGTCTGATCCTGGCCACTAGTGCCGAAGATTTTGTCCAGGCCAGGAAAGAAAATAAAGCCGCCATACTACTGGGGTTTCAGAACGCCACCATGGTGGAAAACGATGTGGCCCACCTCGACAAACTGTACCAGGCCGGCACCCGGTGGATGCAGCTCACCTACAACGAGCGCAACCTGCTGGGAGACGGATGTACGGAACGTACCAACGCGGGCTTGTTGGACTTTGGGATAGAAGTGGTGGAGCGCATGAACGAACTCGGGATCATTGTGGACCTTTCTCATTGCGGGAAACAAACCACCAACGATGGCATTCAGTTCAGCAAATCCGGAGCTTCCATCAACCACTCCATGTGTGAGGCCCTGTACAAAAATCATCCGCGCGCCAAAACAGATGAACAGATTCGGGCCATGGCGGATAAAGGTGGCGTGATCGGGATTATCTGTCTGGGTTACATGATTGGTCCCAACCTGGGCACAGAGACTACCCTCGAAACTTACGTGGATCACATCGAACATGCCGTAAAAGTGGGTGGCATCGACCATGTTGGACTGGGGGCCGACTTTGCCATCCAGGGACTGGAGGCCAGTGGCGCCACGCGTGAAAACTGGTATGTGCCGCGCCTGACGCGTTTCAAGGAATCATACCATGTGCAGTGGCCACCCTGGATTCCTGAACTCGATACTACCGACCGCTATCGGCATGTGGCGCGGGCATTGAACAAAAGAGGCTTCCGCACCGGAGATATCGAAAAAATACTGGGACAAAACTGGGTGAGGTATTATCGGGAAACACTAAAGCCCTGACGTTCTGATTTTATTATTTAAGTCTAAGTCAACAGCTTACCGCATAACCATGAAATATTTAAGCATCACTTTTCTTTTGGCCCTTGGATTACTCACCGCCTGTAATGAAGCCAACAAGTCCGGGGAAGACGGAGCCGATAAAATCATTTATGATGTGATGTTCAGGGAAGACCTGGCAGGCACGTATGAGAAATGGAAAACAGCCGATGACAGTTTCGGATATTATTATACGTTCACCGACAGAGGACGTGGTCCCGAGTACCGGGAGGAAATTTCGCTGAACGATCAAAATTATATTACATCCCAAACCATCACAGGCAACAACTACCTGAAGGTAGCCATCGATGAAAGTTTTTCCAGTGATGCAACCAAGGCCACTACGAAAAACTTAATGGGAACAACCACGGGTGCCTTTCAGGGCGACCAGTTGTACTTCCGCTATGATGGCTCACCTGCGGTCTTCGAAATCCTTGCGCAACTCGTACTGAAATCTCCAACGGGTAAAGTGGATCTATATCCTGAAGGAACCGTTGAATTGGTGAAGAAAATTCCACAGCAACTTTCCAACGGTTCGTCAGCGGAGCTTTTGATCATCAAAGGCTTGGACCTGGATCCCACCTACATCTGGATGATGGGTGAGGAGATGGTTTGTAAAATATCCGGCAACCTGCACATCGTGAGAAAAGACCTGAGTGCATTGCGACTTGAGATGAAAGCCCTGCAAGACGGCATTGAGGATGAAAACCTCCGGGAGGTCGCCAAAAGTTTAACACATCAGGTGGATAAAGTGGTCATTCAAAATGTAAACGTATTCACGGAAGAGGGAACCTTGCTGCCGAATCAGGACGTGGTGGTGGAAGGGAAAACAATTCAATCCATTCAACCTACCGGCAAAGGGACGATAGATAAAACCACCACGGTAATGGACGGATATGGAAAAACACTCTTGCCGGGCCTGTTCGATATGCATACCCACAACGATAAATTCAGGGGGTTGCTGCACCTCGCAGGAGGGGTGACCTCTGTGAGGGATTTGGCCAACAACAAACAATTGAAGAACCTGGCGGCCCAGTACGATCGCAATGAGATTATGGGTCCCCACATTGTTACGTATTGCGGTATAATTGATGGACCCGGACCATATGCCAATCAGCGCAATGTGATCGAAAATCTGGACGAAGGATTGGTTGAGATCCAAGCGTATAAAGACCTGGGTTATCAGCAAATAAAGCTATACAGCTCGATTAAGCCTGAATGGGTACACCCTTTGGCAGAGAAGGCACATCAGTTGGGTATGCGGGTAAGCGGGCATATACCCGCCTACATGACGGCCACCCAGGCCATCAACCAGGGCTATGACGAGATCCAACACATCAATATGTTGTTCCTCAATTTTTTATCCGATACGATAGACACCCGCACACCCCTGCGCTTCACCATGCCCGCGCAGCACGGAGCTGACCTGGATCTCGGCTCTAAGGCCTATCTCGATTTTGTCAAACTCTTACTGACCAAAGATATTGTCGTTGACCCCACCATGGCCATATTTGAAAACATGTTCCTTGCCCAGCAGGGTGTACCCAGTCCTACCTACGAGATGATCATCGACCGGTTCCCAATCATTGAACAGCGCAGCTTTTATTCCGGAGGGATTACCAAAGAAGCGGCACAGGCAGCACGGCATCAGGCCAGTTATGACAAAATGCTGGCCGTTGTTTACGATTTATTTAAGAAAGGCGTCACCATCGTTCCGGGAACAGACGGCCTGCCCGGATTTTTGTATCACAGAGAGCTGGAACTGTATGCGAAGGCAGGCATCCCTGCCGCGGAAGTATTAAAAATAGCCACCATCAAGTCAGCAGAGATCACGGGAGTATCCAAAACCGTTGGCTCCATTAAGGTGGGCAAGCAGGCCGACCTCATTTTAGTGGATGGCAATCCCCTGAAAGCCATGAGCGACATCCGAAAAGTAGAGTGGACCATGAAGGGAGGGAATCTATATTATGCCAAAGAACTGTACAACTTCGTTGGCATTAAACACTTTAATTAGCATACGACCCATGAAAAATATCTGTATAACAATACTTATGGCTATCCTTTTAACCACCGGCTGTGATCAACAGTCCAAACCAGAAGCTGGATACGACCCGGAAGCAAGGTTAAAAGCACTAAATATTACTATACCAACTGCACCAGAACCGGTGGCCAATTATGTCAATGGCGTACGAACAGGGAATCTCATTTTCCTGGCGGGCAAAGGACCACGCTATGCGGATGGAACAGAGATTACTGGTAAACTGGGCCAGGATGTTTCCATTGAAAAAGGCTATGAAGGAGCTCGTCTAACGGCAATTAATCAACTGGCGGTTTTAAAAGCGATGCTCGGTGATTTAAGAAAAGTAAAGCGAATTGTAAAAGTTTTAGGAATGGTCAATTCAAATCCCGATTTCATTGAGCAGCCAAAAGTGATCAACGGTTTTTCTGATTTAATGGTGGAAGTATTTGGAGAAAAAGGGAAACATGCCCGGGCAGCCATAGGCGTAGCTTCACTGCCCAGGGGACAAGCCGTGGAAATTGAATTGGTAGTTGAAGTGTACGATTAGCACCAGAATTGCAAAAGTTTTAATCGATCGCTTACATGTAAATAGCAGTCAAGGATATTTGAAGTCTTTTATCCGTTAGATTTTATTCACGATTTTTTGATTTGATACTGCCAAAATACAAAGCCGTAATGGCTCCCGAACGTGCCGCAATGATATCCGGAATACCATCTTCATTAAAATCATCCACTGCAAAACCATACACGGAACCTTTTGAATCACCAAAGGAAACGGATGTAAAATCACTACCTGTACCAGCATTAAAAAATACTGTGGACGGTGCCTTTACGTATCCTACAATGACATCAACTTTATTGTCATTGTTCAAATCAGCAATTGCCAACGCATGAGGAACAATCTTGGAATCTGCTAAAGAAGTTCTTGCAGAAAAGGTTAGGTCTTTTTGTCCAAAATAGAGATCGACTCCATTGGTTTCGTCAATCACTACAATGTCAGGCAGGTTATCTCCATTAAAATCTGCAACAGCTGCCATACGGATGATAGCGTCAGATGGCCCGAATGGAATACGGTGTGTGTCTGAAAAGGTCATATCCACACTACCCAGGTACACATAACCATGGCCACCGTTGCGATGCGGCACCACCAAATCAATAAACCCATCTTTGTTCAAGTCCGCAGGGGTTATTGTTGAAGAAGGGTAGGGGGCGAATGGAATACAATCAGCATTAAATTTTCCCTTTCCCAGGTTGAGGCAGACATAATTTGATGTTGGAGCGCGACCTCTGTTCGCCAGGATAAGATCCGGCAAGCCATCCTCATTGATATCAGCGATTGATAAATTCCGTGTTGGCCATTGAGGAAGCCCAAATTCAGAACCAACTGTAAAATTTCCTTTTCCGTCATTAAAATAGATCAGCTTCCGATCCGGCTTATCATTGCTAACGGCAATATCAGGAAAACCATCGCCATCAAAATCGCCAAAACTTGCATTGGCTGTTGTATCTGGGTTCTCTTCTAATAGTAAGGTATTTTCGAAGTCGGGAAAGTTTTGAATATACTTTTTATTTTTTCCTTGCTTGCCATCGATAGCGCCATTGTTCTGTTGGGCGAAAACGCACGGAGTCAGAACACCCGTAAGGTACCAAATAATAAGGTGTTTTTTCATAACAATTGTCAGATGTTACTTCAATATAGGCATAAGTTTCGTGTGGATTGAGGGAACAATTTGATTTTGGATTAACGCACGGAAACGTACCCTCCATCTTGAGCGGCTATTTAATCCCGATGCTCCATTTCATTCCGATCGGGACAGGTATAACGTCAAATGCGAAGCATAGATCGTTGACCGATCACCAGGTTTTGCTTTAACATAAAATCGTTAACGAAATATCACCTTGCCAGGACACAAGCCAACCCGCATGATATATCTGACCAGCCTGCTGCTGGCAGGTTTTATGTTACCTGGTCCTTGAGGACCCAGACCGCAAAACATTACTCCCAATAGAAAGTTTTTTTAAGCGCTGGCTTTTCAAAACCTAATTTTTCCTTTCCCATTTGCAAAAATAACATCTAAAATGTCCAGTTTATTAGTTAAAAAACTGGACAAAATAGTATTTTTACCCATAGATAAAATCCATGAAAATAGCTGAATACATTACTAATAGTATAGATCGACTACCCAAAGGGTATGTATTCACCTATGAAGATTTTATGGGGGAGGTAAAAAAGAAGGAAGCAGTAATTAAAGCACTCAATAGAATGGTTGCTTCTGGAAAAATAAGCAAGCTCAGTAAGGGTAAATATTACAAGCCTGAAAAAACGAATTTTGGTGAATTGACTCCACCTCAGTATCAGATTGTAAAAGACTTGCTCGAGAACGATGGAAAAATCATTGGCTATCTGACCGGATTCAGTATCTATAATCAGCTAGGGTTGACCACTCAGGTTAGCAATCTGATCCAAATTGGAAGAAATGAGGTGCGGCCGGCAGTAAAAAGAGAGCGGTATACGATATCATTTATTCGGCAGCGAAACACGATCACCAAAGAAAATATTCCACTGCTTCAATTGCTTGATGCTATCCGATATATTAAGAAGATTCCTGATAGTGCCCTTTCAACCGTATGCAATCGATTATTGATCCTTGTGGATAAACTGAGCGAAAGCGAAGAAAAAACAATAGTTCGTCTGTCACAAAAATACCCTCCGGCAACCCGTGCACTACTGGGCGCCATTTTGGATCAACTGGATAGAAGCAGCAACTTAAACACACTTCAAAACATACTGAACCCAATCACACAGTACAAATTGAAAGGAGTGACGAAAGTACTGAAAACCGCTGAAAACTGGAATATCATATGAATCTGCACGAAAACCCCAAACTATTCAAAGAGGCTGTTCGCGCCACTTCACAAGAAATGGGAATTCTAGATATCTACATAGAAAAAGATTATTGGGTGACTAAAGCACTGCACACCATTTTTTCAAATAAGATTGGACAAGAGGTGGTTTTTAAAGGTGGTACTGCACTATCAAAATGTTATGGCATCATTGAGCGTTTTTCCGAAGATATTGATTTGGTTACGCTCAGGCATGAAAATGAAACAGGGAATCAGCTAAAAAATAAGCTCAAGACTATAAGTCAAGTGGTGAATAATTCTATGCCTGAGATAGAAGTAGCAGGTGTAACTAATAAATTGGGTATGATCAGGAAAACTGCCCATGAGTATCCCAAAGTATTTGATGGTAAATATGGCCAGATCAGGGATATGGTTATCCTAGAATCTTCATGGTTGGGGAATTATGAACCTTATCATGCACAAGATATTAGTACATACATCTACGACATGATGGTGAACACTAAACAGGAAGTGCTAATCATTCAATACGGTATGACTCCGTTTACCGTCCAGGTATTGGATGTAAGGCGAACACTTTGCGAGAAGATATTAAGCCTAGTTCGATTTAGTCATACTGAGCAACCAATAGTCGATTTGAAAATGAAAATCCGACACCTCTACGATTTACACAAATTAATTGGGGATAAGGAGATCAATGCTTTTATGGAGTCGGGTGCATTTGATGAAATGCTAAATCGTGTTGGTAACGATGATGTTGAGGGTTATCGTAATAACAATAAATGGTTGAAATACCATCCCAAAGAGGCCTTGATTTTTGCGGAACCTGACAAGGTATGGAAAGAATTAGAATCCACTTATTCAAGTGATCTTAAAGGACTGGTTTATGGATCCTTGCCTGCTGCATCTGATGTATTAGCTACCTTAATGGCAGTAGCCAAAAGGGTAAGTGTTATACCATGGGATGTTAAAGTAGAATGAGGTAGAAAATGATATTCCCACAAAGAGCCAGAGCTAATTGATTTGATTGGCTAAGGTGACCCTATTAGTTACAGGATTATTAACTGGTTAATTATCCATCAGGGCTATGACGAGATTCATGAAGGGAGGGAATCTGTATTAAGCCAAAGAACTGTACAACTCCGTTGGGGTTAAGCATTTTAAGTAGGATAGGGGTGGGTAAATGCAATAGGGATACCTGCTTGCGCTGGGCAGGGAAGCGGAAAACCCGAAGAGTTGGCAGGAGTGAGGCCGGATCCCAATCATTATCGGGACGAATAGCCCGGGTAGAAGGCATTGGCATTAAAAAAACAGATTGTTGAGTTTAGACGGGTACTTTTCTAGGATAATCTTTCAATGTAATTCCCTATTTTACAGTGGAATTTATTTTAATGCCCTTCTTCAATAAATCCACCCTCCTAAGCAATCCAAGTTTTCTGAAAGGAAACCTTCAAATCATTGCCTGCGCTGGGTCTGGTAAAACCGAATTTGTATCGGAAAGAATTGCGCTGCAGATAGAACAAAAAATTGCCAGGCCAGAAGAAGTAGTAGCATTTACTTTTACAGAAAAAGCTGCTGAAGAACTCAAGTTCAGGGTGCGTTCCAAGATCAAAGAATTGATCGGCCACCAGCCAGATATCGGTGATATGTACATCGGAACCATCCACGCCTTTGCTTTTCACTTATTACAGGAATATGTACCACGATATCGTGGCTTTGATATGCTGGATGATGTGGGGAGACTTGCTTTCCTGAGTTCAATTAGATCAGATATTGATATCGACTACCTGACTAATTCACTGAAGAGCAGGTTTAGGAAGCCCTTCGGTCGTACGGAGCAAAACTGGGTCTTCTCTGTTTTTCTATCTGATATAGACAAAGTAAGAGAAGAGGGGTGGGATGTGGAAACTGTTTCAGTTTCTCAATCTTTTATCAAAGCATACAACGTATACCTCGAGAAGTTAAATCAGAAGCAGTTTCTTGATTTCTCAGCTATTCTTCGGATAGCAGTTGATACGTTAAAATCAAATAGGTCAGTTCTTGATAAGGTAAGGAAGCAATACAAGTTTTTCACAGTTGATGAGTATCAGGATGTAAACCCGATACAGGAGGAATTGATCCAACTTATTTCCAACAAGCAGAATGTTTGTGTGGTAGGGGATGATGACCAGAGTATTTACCAATGGCGGGGGGCTGATGTAAATAACATCCTCACCTTTCAAAAGAGGTATTCCAAAGTTGCCATTCATAAACTAGAAATAAACCGCAGAAGTACGGATGGAGTAGTCTCCACCGGGCGCATGCTGATAGAAGTTAATAAACCGCGCCTCGATAAATCCATCAAAGACAAAGGAGTAAAGTCTGAGCCTGGCGATCTGTTCAAACTTACATTTCCCAATCAGGTTGATGAAATAGAATGGATTGTTAAGCGAATTCAAAGTTTGGTTGGCACGGAATATCAGGATGGTAATCAAATCAGAAAGCTGAATTACTCTGACATGGCTTTGTTGTTTCGCTCTATTGGCAACGAGGCAGGCCCTTATCTTGACGCTTTGAAGGAGGCAAATATTCCGGTTGTTTTCTCGGGCGCTGGTGGACTATTTGATACGTTGGAAGTAAGATCGGTAATGCAAATGTTGGAATACATCTGTAAGTGTGATGGCAATGTTGATTATGATGAAGATTGGCTCAAAGCACTTCACGATTCCATCAAAATAAACTTCAAAATAAACTTCAAGGATTTTAGTGAGGGAATAGAAAAGCTTGAGAGTTATGCGCGTAGACAAAAACGTTTATCCCTTCAAGGCTTTTATGCGTCAATTCTTTCCATGCTTGGCTTAGCCAAGGAGGAATTTCACAGAGAAGAAAACGAGGTACTTCTTTATAATCTTGGAAGACTCAGCACTGCAATCACCGATTACGAAAATTCGCGTGAGTACTTGACCTTCAAAAGCATTAAGGATTTCATTTGGTTCATCCGGTTGCATGCAGAAAACTCGTACGACAGCGGGCCATCGGATGCTACAGCCAATCTCATCGATGCGGTTCAGCTGATGACCATGCATGGTACCAAAGGACTTGGCTTCCCGGCTGTGTTTCTCCCGGCTCATCATAAGGGAAAGCCCCGAACTGGGGACGCGCCATCATGGGTCGACTCAACAAAAGTTGACCTTAGTCGTTTCAACAACTCCGACCAGGATGAGAGAAGGTTATACTATGTGGCGCTAACCCGCGCGAAAAAATATCTGCACGTTACGTACAGTCAGGTAAAGATCGGTAATAAGCGGGCATCAAAACCTAAAGATCTTTTTGTTGAGCTTTCTAATAAGGCCTTCATTACCAACTCAGGCGTTGACCCTACAAAGCGAAAGCCATGTTCTATCGAAGGTGTTTCAGAAGAAGCCAGGTTCCCTACCAGTTATAGCGAAATGGCCTATTACCTGGGCTGTGGCTATGATTACAAAATGCGTTTCATTTATGGTTTTAATCCAGGTATTGTACAAGCGCTGGGTTTTGGCAAGCAGATGCACAACCTGATCAATTTACTGCACAAGGATTTTGAGGACACACAGACCATTCCTACACCGAAAAGAATAAAACAACTTATTGATGAGCATTTCTATTTACGGTATGCACACGCTGATTTGAAAGAATCAATCAAGAAGGGAGCATTCAGAAGCCTTTCTCAATATGTGAAAATGTGGGAAGCAGATTTTAGCCTGACGGTAAAAACGGAGCGGCCGTTTGAAATGGAGTTCAACAATGCACTCATTGCCGGTTCCATCGACATGATCAAACGCGAATCCAGCGATGGCACCACCCTCGAAGTGATTGACTTTAAAACGGGAAAGCCGGAAAACGATCTTTTTGAGAAATATGAGCTACAAGTGCAGCTCTATACCATTGCTGCACGAGAAGCCCTGGGCTTGAATACTCAAAATGCACTCATTCATTTTTTAGACGCTACCAAGAAAGAACGATTGCAAGTAGTCACTTCCGACTACGCCCTGGATAACGCCCGTCAACAAATTGCTTTTGCCATAAATGGCATAACCCAAATGAATTTCAGAAGGGACGCCCGCAACAACAAGAAGTGTGCAGGGTGCGACTGGAAAAAGATTTGCGCCAAACGGAAAGGCTACCGCCATGAGTGATGCAGCCGGACATAGAGAAAGGCTGAGGCAACGCTTTGCAAAAAGTGGCTTTAACGGTTTTCATGACTATGAAGTACTGGAGTTCTTACTCACCTTCATTTTTCGCCAGGGCGATGTTAAACCGCTTGCGAAGAGTCTCATTAGAAAGTTTGGTTCATTTTCAAAAGTACTGGATGCGCCCGTTCATGAATTGGAGAAAGTGAAGGGTATGGGCGCTGCCTCCGCATTGAATCTTACTGCATTTAGAGGCGTGATGGCCTACTATTTTCAGGATGCTGCTGTAACGGGCAAAGAACAAATCACAAAAATGAGTGTACTTATTGAGATGCTCCGCGCTCAGATTGGTCACAAGGAAAATGAGGTACTCTTTGCTATTTTCCTGAATGCTAAAAACGAAGTGCTCTCCACTAAAGAATTAGGCGAGGGCACTGTAGCTCAGGCTTCCGCCTTTCCGCGAAAAATTGTGGAAGAGGCACTGCAGCTGAAAGCAACATCACTTATCTTAGCCCACAACCACCCGGGTGGTGTGGCGCAGCCAAGTGACCATGACGTAAGGATTACCGATGAAATTAAAAAGGCGCTGGACCTGGTGGATATAAGCCTGCAAGACCACATCATTCTGGCAGGGAATGAGTATTATTCATTTAAGAGAAACGGTTTGGTATGAGTAAATCAAAGAAGATGAATGTAAGGGGTACCGAAATAACCATCTTGACGGAAGGGCAACACGATTTCATTTCACTCACCGACATGTTGAAAGCGAAGGATGGTGATTTTTTCATCTCGGATTGGCTAAGAAACCGCAATACCGTTGAATTTTTGGGAATATGGGAATCGGTGAATAACCCCAATTTTAATTATGGCGAATTTGCCACAATTAAAAGCCAGGCCGGGTTGAACAACTATAAAATAAGCGCCAAAGAGTGGACAGAAAAGACCAATGCCATTGGCATTAGAGCTACAGCCGGAAGATACGGAGGCACTTATGCCCATGCCGACATAGCTTTTGAGTTTGGTATGTGGATAAGCGCTGAGTTCAAGGTTTACCTTATCAAGGAGTTTCAACGACTGAAGGCTGATGAAAGCAGCCGCCTGAAGCTCGACTGGAACCTGCAGCGCACCCTGGCCAAGGTAAATTACCACATCCATACCGATGCCATAAAGGAAAATTTGATACCCAAGGCCCTCAGCAAAAAAGAAGCGGCTGGAGTGTATGCCACCGAGGCTGATTTGCTCAACATGGCCCTGTTTGGAAAAACAGCCGCACAATGGCGCAAGGAAAACCCAAAGGCAGCCGGCAACATGCGCGACTTTGCCACGCTGGAACAACTCGTGGTGCTCACCAACCTGGAAAGCCTCAATGCCGTGCTCATTGAACAAGGCCAACCCCAGGGAAAAAGGCTGTTACAACTCAATAAAATTGCCATACAGCAACTCACTACCTTGTTGAAATACACATCGGTAAAAAAATTGAAATAACCTGAAACTTTGAACCTGTAACCTGAAACCAAATAGTATGAACGATAAAGAACAAGAACTTCCCCTCGGCCTGTATTGGAAAGGCAAGCGAACTACTGTTGACCGCATTGTGCTACCCTTTCAAAACCTGGAAGTGATTGAAACCATCAACGAGAGCCGGGCTACGCGAGAGAAGGAGAAGGGCACCATGTTCAAGAAAGATCCCAATGAGGCAGATGTTCAATGGAGAAACAAACTGATTTGGGGCGACAACAAATACGCCATGAGTGCATTGCTGGAACAATTTGCTGGAAAGATTGATCTCATTTACATAGACCCTCCATTTGCTACAGGAGCCGATTTTAGTACTACTGTTACCATTGGAGATAATGAACTTGAGCACACGAAAGAAGCATCGGCAATGGAGGAACTTGCCTACCGGGATACCTGGGGAAAAGGATTGGATAGCTTTCTACAAATGCTCTATGATAGATTTCTTTTAATGAGGGAAGCATTGAGTGATAAGGGGAGTATTTATGTTCACTTGGATTGGCGTGTTGGACATTTTGGGAAAATGTTGTTAGATGAAATATTTGGCCTTAATAATTTTCGAAATAGCATTGTTTGGAAAAGATCTCATGCTCATGGAGATACAGGGCAAGGAGCCAAACATTTCGGACGAACCACAGATATGATTCTATATTACACTAAGAATCCAAACAGTACATTCAATCCAAGCTACTTGCCTTATACAGAAGAGGCTCTTGAAAGAGATTATAAATATTTTGATGAAAATGGAGAGCAATATCGATTAGTTCCTGTTGATGGGCCTGGTGGCGCGGCAAAAGGTAATCCTCATTTTGAATTTTTGGGTACAAAGGGCTATTGGAGATATTCAAAGGAGACAATGCAAGATCTGTATGATAAAGGCTTAATTGTCAAATCGAAAACAGGCAAATCACTTAGCAAGAAAATGTATTTAAAAGATGCAAAAGGAAGACCAGTTACTGATTTATGGGATGATGTATGGAGAATAGCTCCATCATCAAATGAAAGATTGGACTATCCTACACAAAAACCTGAGGGGTTGATAGAAAGAATTATTAAGGCTAGTAGTAATGAGGATGATTTAGTTGCTGACTTCTTTTGTGGCAGCGGAACGACAGCAGCGGTGGCTGAGAAATTAGGAAGAAGATGGATTGTAAGTGATTTAGGTCGCTATGCCATTCATACCACCCGCAAGCGTATGCTTGAGATTGAAGGATGCAAACCTTTTGAGATCCTTAACATTGGCAAATATGAACGGCAATACTGGCAAAGCGTAAACTTTGGCAAGAAAACCAAAGAGCAAACTTTAGCCGAGTACATCGCCTTTATCCTTGAGTTGTACAAAGCAAATGCATTACCGGGCAGTGCCTACATCCATGGTAAACGAGGGAATAAATTAATTCACATTGGTTCTGTAGAGGCACCCGTTACATTTTCTGATATTCAAAATGCACTGGAAGAAACCAAGCGCATGAAACAAAAGGAGTTGGTCGTGCTGGGGTGGGAGTGGGAAATGGGCTTGCACGATGTGGTGGAGCAGGAGGCCAAAAAAGCTGGGATCAATCTGTCATTGCTTAACATACCTCGCGAGGTGATGGACAAACGTGCAGTCGATGCTGGTGATGTGCAGTTCTTTGAGCTCGCTTACCTGGAAACAGAAACCAAAAAAACCAAAACAGAAGAATACGTCATCCAACTCACCGATTTTGTGATCCCCAATCTCGATCTCATCCCCGCAGAAGTAAAGAAGCTCATCAAAAAATGGAGTGATTACATAGATTACTGGAGTGTGGATTGGGATTATAAGAACGATACGTTCCACAACCAGTGGCAAAGCTACCGCACCAAGAAAGACAGGGCCTTAGAATTAAAAACTGATCCGCACGAATATAGGAAGCGTGGCGTGTACAACGTCATGATCAAAGTGATTGACATTTTCGGTAACGACACTACGAGGTTGGTGGAGATAAAGCACTAAGCTATGGCAAAGAAAAAAATAACGGCAAAGTCAGGCCCACGCCAATCCGTGATTTTATTAGATCAGGCCTTGCCAGAAATCCCGAACCGGAACGATTGGGAGATACCTACCAACTATCTGGAGAAAGATGGTAAGGGGGGCTACTTAATAAAGAGTGGCAGGCGACCCACTAAAACCTTATTGGTTGAAAAAATAAGAGTTGAGGTGGATGCCTGGCGTGCAAATGGCTACCCAGGTTGTTCAGAGACTTCGCTAACACTTCTAAACTTTTGGTTCGATCAGGATCACATCGTCAACAAAGAACTTTTCCGTTTTCGCTTTGGCCAACGTGAAGCCATTGAAACAATCATTTATTTATATGAAGTAAAAGCGGTACGAGACAATGCAATTCTTGCAGAGACCTACATCAATGAGTTGGCTTTTGGAAACGAAATGTTTCATAACAAATCAGAAGCACTCAAAGAATTAAAGAAATCAAGGGTATTGCACAGACGCAACCCTACCAACGATAAAGATGTAAGGCAAGAACTGCCTCCAAAAGATTTAACCCGCTACTGCTCTAAAGCCGCAACGGGTTCTGGCAAAACCTACATCATGTCCTTTCTGGCAGTATGGTCTTATTTTCATAAGAAGTTCGAAAAGGATTCTCCATTGAGTAAGACCCTGTTGATTATCGCCCCAAACGTGATCGTGTACGAGCGTTTGAAAAGTGATTTTGCGGACGGCAAAACTTTCTATGAGTTACCGCTCATTCCATCTGAATGGCAGCACCATTGGCAAATGAGCTTCATCATGCGCGATGATCAGGTAAAGACCAGCAACGATGGCACACTATACCTCACCAACATCCATCAGATATACGAAAGTCGTCTGGATGATGAGGATGAAGACCTTGGGCCTGTAGGAAATCTGTTGGGCAGGCCACCAAAAAAAGATAACCAGGCATCGTGGCTCACCACGTTGTTAGAGAGAATAATGGCGCATGATGATCTATTGATTATCAATGATGAAGCACACCACGTTCATGACGAAGAGCTGGCATGGTACAAGTCCATCATGTTGCTACACGAGAATTTAAAGAAGAAGAATAAAACAGGTCTTTCTCTGATGTTTGATCTCACTGCAACACCAAAAGATGAGAACGGGACATATTTTCCTTGGATCATTACGGATTATCCGCTGGCACAAGCAGTTGAAGACAGGATTGTAAAAACTCCGCTTATTGTTCACCAGTCTGATAAGTCTAGTCCCGACAATAAACACATTAGCAATGCTTTCAGTGCTTATCAGGAATGGATTCAAATTGCATTAAAACGCTACGATGAGCACGATAAGATGTACGGTGCCTTAAAACAAAAGCCTGTACTTTTCATCATGTGCGAAGACACCAAGCAAGCCGACCAGGTAGCGGAAGGGTTAAAGAAGATAGCGGGTTACAACAAAAAGGATCAGGTGCTTTTGATTCACACCAAAAAAGATGGAAACCTGAGCACAGATAAGAAAAGCCTGGAAGAACTTCGCGAACAAGCGCGTTTAATTGATGAGGTGAAGTCACCCGTAAAAGTTGTTGTCTCCGTATTAATGCTTCGTGAGGGGTGGGATGTAAAGAATGTAAGCATCATCTTGGGTCTTCGCCCATTCACTTCGAAAGCAAACATTTTACCCGAGCAGGCAGTAGGTCGTGGCTTGCGCCTCATGCCACGGATCGGCCCCGATTACACCCAAATTCTCGAAATCATTGGTACAGATAAGTTCGAGGAGTTTGTAAAACAATTGGAAGAAGAAGGTGTAGGCGTAGGTGTTTCTACCAAAGCTCCAACACCGGGAAAATTTGTTGTACCGTTAAAAATCCGCGAAAAGTATAATATAGAGCTTCCTGTTTTATCTGCCTCCTTCACCAGAAAGCTGGAAGGAATTGAATCCTTTGACTTGTCAAAATTAAAGGCGTTGGGTGAATTAGATGCGCAAGGAAATTTTAAAGAAAAGGAAATCTCCTTGATTCATGGCACCACAGAAAAGAAGGTGGGGACAAAGCAAGTGATTATAGAAGATGATGACTATGTAACCTCACAAGAATTACTTAGTGGCATTACCAATCGAATTATCCGCGAAGGGAAATTCAATGGAAAGTTTAATCAGCTATATAAAATAGTAAAACAGTACACACAACAAATATGCTTTGGCAAATTGGTTGATCTGGATTCAATGGCTGTACGAAGAGCATTGGCGAAAGCAGAGCTCTCCAGTAAGATGATCCAAACTATTTCAAGAGCCTTAGGCGAGCACACCAAAGTAAGCACTGAAATGAAAATGCAAAATTATCCAATTTCATTAATAGAGTTGGAGGGCTTCTATTGGAAACGAGACATTGCAGAATGCAAGCGCACGGTGTTTAACTACACTCCGGTTTATAATAATTTGGAGAAGGATTTTGCTTTGTTCCTTGATAAAGCGGAAGACATTGAACGTTTTGCCGCATTAGCTGAGAGCTACACCTTATTCTTCATAGCATACCTGAATAAGAAGGGAAGTCAAAGTCTATACTATCCTGATTTTGTTGCAGTCCAAAAGGTGAAAGGAGGGAAGCTTGTAAACTGGATAATTGAAACCAAAGGCTACGAAGATGAGAATGTTCCTTATAAGGATGATGAAGCAAACAACTGGTGCAAGAATGCAACAAAGTTCACCGGGCAGGAGTGGAGATACCTGAAAGTACCTGATAAAGTGTTTCGAGATAATTATACAAGCCTTAAATTATTTGAGAGCATGGTTAACTTAATGACAGCACAAACTAAACTTTAGAGATATGGCAAAGCATAATGTTTACCTGAACTTGCCAAAGCGAGAGCTTGGTAAAGCTGATGCTATTTTTGATATTATTACTAATGGTCGAAAAGCCGGAACAATCACCATATCGAAAGGCGCCATTGAATGGTATCCAGCAAATGCAAAGAAGCCATTCAAAATGGGTTGGAAGCGGTTTGATAGAGCAATACGGGAATATTATGGGGATAAATAAAAAGATTAAGATCTATGGTTAACCTTTAAAAATCCTGATTTATGCCCATTGATGAACTGGAACGGCATCCATATCTCAATATTGGTGAATCAATTTCAGCCAAAAGAATGATTGTGGGCACCTTTCCAATATACTCGCTAAATATTTTATAAGTTTTTTCCGTAATCGTGAAACTTTCTAATAGGGTTTTTACGTAGTAATAGTATGAGCAATATAAAAAATGCAGCAAGCTACTCCAGGTTAGTAGACGTCTGCACCGGGCCTGCCTGCGGTAGGCAGGTTCGGAGGTAAATATAACCCCGGTCGCCAGACCCTCCAGCTTAAAGCAATGAGAGCCTTGCTCACCGAAGCACAAAGTTCATTGCAAGATGTTTCACGTAAAAGGAATGCCTTGAGCGGCATTACCAACGAACGGACCAAAGCGTTCGATGACCTTCAAAAGCTGGTGACCAAAATCGTCAGTACGATGAAGGCCTCACAGGTGCCCGCGGCAACGCTTGCCACCGCCCGCTTCTACACCCGCCTGATCAACGGGCAGCTGAAGTACAACCGGGACAGGCTACCCGTACCCAGTGAGGACAACGAAGCGCAACCCATGGTCACCCGTTCCATCACGCAGCAAAGCTATGTAGCGAAAGCCCATAACTTCATGCGGTTGGCTCAGTTGATCAACGAGGAAGTGCCAGAGTATAAGACCGCCTCTGCCCAACTGCAACCACCAGCCTTGCTGGAGAAAGCAGCACAGCTGAAAGCGCTCAACGAAAGCTGGTCCCGTGCCAAGGTTGCACTGACCCACGCACGCATCCATCGCGATACGTTGTTTTACAAAGGACCTGCTTCTTTGCTAAGCAATGCTAACGCGGTAAAAAGTTACCTGCGCGCAGAGTTTGGTGCCCGAAGCAGCGAAGCCGCTCAATTGTCAGCATTAAGTTTCACTAAAAAACGAGTAAGATGACACACCTAGCAATCCCTTAAAACCCTGATGTTGTAAGATGTCAGGGTTTTTTGTTTGTAGGCAACACGATACACTTCGGTAATTAGATTTAATTACTAATTGGTGTAAATGAGATTAACCCAGAAGCGGGCACGTCAAATGCATGTACGCCAGGCGTCAACTCAATAGTATTGTTGCTTACTTCATTTCCTTTACAATTGTACGTTGCATAGCTATAGGTTTGTTTTTCGCCTGTTACATCCAACACTACTCTTGTAGATAGTTTAGCATTTACAACGTCCAGTTTTTTAAGGTTAGACGTTGTTATTGGTAGAATTAAATCGTTGTAAAGTGCTGTTATTTGTTTGTTTCTATTGCTACTTGTAATCATCGGATAATTCATTTGTGGGCTCTTTGGTACAAATTCCCCTTCTAATAATAAGTCTCTGTTTTTTAGCCAGTAATCTGTGTAGAAACGAATCATTTCGAAATGGTCTTTTGGTATTTCTGCCAGCTGAACCGAAATCTGAGGAACAGAAAACAAGACGGCCAGGAGTTGCAATGCGGCTACTTCAACGGCTTCGCTGTGGTGCCACATTAACATATCTGCATGAACAGCAGTATTGCCACTTAACAATCGTAGATCGGTAGTTTCAACTTTGTTAATTAAGGCCACATTAGGACAATCAGTTGCTCTCAACATGTTTCCATATTTGCGCATGGCAGGGCCAGTATAAGGTTGACGAAATTCTATCATAATATCTGGCTTCACTTCTCTTAGCGATTTTAATAAATCGGTCATTAATTTATCGGTTGCTTCGTTTATTGAGGCAAAATCACGACCACCATCGGCAACTAGCCTGGTGTCTTTTTCGGTTCTAAACCTTTCTAAAAAGTCTAATTTAAATCCATCTAAATCCCATTCTTTTACAGCTTTCCTATACGTGCTGATGATAAATTCTCTCACTTCTGGAAATCGTGGATCCACTACATAGGTTCCTTGCCCTTCCCAATAGGTTAGAAATTTACCTTTCATTTGTTCAAAGGCTTTTGATTTTTCACCTACAAATGGTACGGCATACCAGAGAATGAATTTCATATCCAAATCGTGTACCGCTTTTACAAACTCTTTCATTTCCGGAATTCGTTCTGGTTTCCAATCTCCCGTGTAAGCATAGCCCCTGTTACCGTCTAGCGTTTGCCAACCATCATCAACAATAATGGACTCGAAACCCATTGTTTTTGCTAATCGGCATTCTGCTAATAATGCATCTTTGCTTACATTTTGGTGATAACTGTACCAGCTAGAGTATACGGGTGATTTTGCTGCTTCAGGTACGTATGCCGGTTTGTATAAATCGAATGTAGCCCACCAATCAGACACATCAGATAAAGCTTTGGAGAAAGTAACGGCACGCGTGTCTAACCGGATTTGAAAAGCATATGAGGTTACCTGTTTATGTCGTTCGGTAAATAGCTGTACTTCATTGTAAATCATTCCATTTTCTTCTTTTACAGACGCACTCGTAATGACAGTATTTATTGCTTCCGATACTGCAAAAGTTTGTCGGTTTACATCGTTGAAGCCAAATAAGCAAATTACGGGAGAATGACGCGCGAGATTTGATTTCACCATAGCCGGACCCCAATCGGGTGATATCGTTTTATCCAAACTGGCACTACTACTCCAGTATCCGGCAACGTTACTTGATGGCAGTGCCCATTTTAGCGTTAATTTTTCAGGTGAGAATGCTTTCTCGCTAGTTAAAGTGATGGTTGCCGTTTCTATTCCATCAAATTCTTTTTTTACATCAATACTAATATTGACATCATTGGATTGATAGGTTAGATCAATTGTATACTCAGCTAGCGTAAATGTTCTTTTAGACGCTTGTCCTTGCGTCTTGAAAACAAAAAGGAATAGTATTATTGATAATATCGTATTTTTCATATTCAATGTTCCTGGTCATAAATAGATTTCATCAAAACAAAGGTTCTTATTTTGGCATTGACATGACTGGTTTTGGTAAAATTAACTTTAATCTTACACCTGGTTTATGCATAATTGATTTACCAACCCAAGCTAACATTATTTCTTAATATATTTTTTCAACATTTTTCATCATGTTTACGACTGATGCTAAACAAAGAATAACAGTAGATGATCCAGCCTCTGATTTTGGATTAATAAATTATAGGAATACTTAAGAATGACGATTACCAGTATTAATTTACATAAACAATTCACTACCCGATTTGGGGCCACCGGTATCGAGATTCATGCTCCTGGAAGAATAAATATAATAGGTGAACATACAGACTATAACGATGGGTTTGTGCTTCCTGCTGCAGTAGATAAAACATGTAAATTCATAATACAAAAAAGTGGGTCATCTAAATGTTCAATGATAGCGCTGGACATTAATGAAGAATATGACTTTGACATTACGGATGACATAATACCTGTATCTCAACAATGGGCAAATTACTTTTTGGGGATTATTGCTCAATTGAAGAGAAGCCGATATGACCTTAAGGGATTCAACCTACTATTTTCAAGTAACATCCCTATAGGAGCCGGAATGTCTTCTTCCGCAGCACTAGCATGTGGATTTGGTTTGTCTTTAAGTGAACTCTTTGAACTTCAAATACCTAAAATTGATATTGTAAAAATGGGTCAACTTGCCGAACATGAATTCACAGGAGTTAAATGCGGAATTATGGATCAGTTTGCAAGTACATTTGGTCAAAAGGACGCTGTTATCTTCTTGGATTGCCGTTCACTTCAATACCGTTATGTGGCGGCCAATTTCCAGGATTACCAATTGGTTTTATTGGATTCAAATGTAAAACATAACCTTGCTGACTCTGAATACAATATCAGAAAATCACAATGCGAAGAGGGTGCGCAAGCGATTCATCAAATTAACCCTGATGTCAATTCGCTAAGGGATGCTTCACTTGCTGAGCTTGACCTGGCAAAAGCGTCCATGACTAATATTGTTTACAACAGGTGCAAATATGTAATAGAAGAAATAACGAGAGTACAAGCTGCCAGTACTGCCCTTGAAGAAGGAGACATAAAGGAATTAGGACGATTAATATTTGAAACGCATGATGGATTGCGACACCTGTACGAAGTGTCATGTAAAGAATTGGATGTTTTAGTAGATCTAGCCAAAGCGCATCAAGCTGTAATAGGAGCAAGAGTAATGGGAGGTGGATTTGGTGGATGTACAATCAACTTGATCAAAAAAGGGAAGGTAGAAGAAGTAATTCATTCATTTAGTAATGCTTACTTTTCAAAAACTGGAATTAAATTGAAGAATTACCAGGTATCCATTAGTGATGGAATAAGAATATTATAAATGGAATTGAACAATAATTCACATAGAAGATATAACCCCTGAGTTTGCCCGCGAAAAACTAATCAATGCATCTAACATCCAAGCAACAATAGTTTATGAATCTTTCTGCTATTGACATTATGATTTTTGCTGCGTATGCAGCATTAATACCTGAGGTTGGACTATTTGTACCATACGAATTAGCACAGTCTGCAATGGCGCAGCTCAAGAGTGCTGTTTATCGAGTATTGAAAGATTGTCCAGAGGCCGGATTAACAAATGTAGAGATAGGAAGAAATCTCGGAATTTATCATGGACATAAAAGGCACGAAGGTCATATATCTAGAACAATCCTAGCACTAATGGAGGAAGAAGGTATTGTAATCCAAAATACTAAGTCCAAAAGATGGACCTTAAGAAACTTCAAATTGGAGCAAGAAGCCTAATGAGCGCTGGCCCGGCCCAAAAGCGGGGTGGCGCGTAGGGAAGTGGGCAGAAGCATTTTTGGGCCTAGATTTTTTGTCCTGACGGTACCGTCAGGAAGCCCAACGGCTCTGACGGAGTCTGACGACTCATCAGAGTCCGTCATGACTTGAGCGTTAACGAATGTAAATCCAAGATGTCGGCCTTGTGGCTAGAATTCAGTTCTGTCAATACAATCTAATGATTAGTAGAGCGATGGATCAGGCATGTGTAATGCTGGCTTTGGTTTGAGTCAGGCATGAGCGGCCAGCAATTACTTATGCCTGGCGGGCTGGTGCCTTACATGCGCGGTGGCAAAAAAACTTCATACCGTATTGTTCAAATTACATAGACACTCAAGGCAGTGCCTGCGCTAAAGCTGCGGCAGCCAGGGACGTGGCAGCGCCTGCCTGCGCGTAGCCGCTTCGGCAAAGGCAGGCGCGGCCCTGTCTGCCGACAGGCAGGCTTGAGCGGCTATTTAATATAACGTCAAATTATGTAACTGTGCGGCTGGCTTGCGCGGGAAACTTCAAACAAACCGTAAACCCCCAGACACGTATTGAAAGGACTGTGCGCTGGCATACGTGGATGGTTAACATAATATCATTATATAACTGAGCGCCTGCCTGCCGGCAAAGGCAGGTCAGAAAGATGCAAGGAAGAAAGTTATATAATTTATATTATGTTAAATTGAATTCTAAACTACTACCCTATGTACATTAATCTGGGCATTTGCGATGATCACAAGATTGAATGAACCAGAGCACCCATTGCCATCCAGCAGCAAACAACCGCACGGTCACTAGGAAATAAAATACTTCTTGAAAAGCGGTGCGAAATACGGATCGCAGAACGAAGGTGTCTCCGTAGAGTAGTCCACAATCTCCTGATCCTCTAAAGCATCTGTTATCCGCTTGATATTTCCCTGGCTACCCAACAGATAAGTCTGTAAAACACGTTGAGAAGTCATCTGTGTCTCTCCAGCCAACAGTGCCTTGATGTAGTTGGTTTGGTACAATGTGAGTCCTTTAACGATGTGCTGAAATAAAGCCAGATGATCGTTCAACAATTCTTCCCACGAATCTTTCAAGATAATTGGTGTAATCTTATCCCTGGCATTGTTCCAGCAAATGCGGGCCAGGTATTGTACGTAATACGAGTGTGCATCTACCAGTCCTACCAGCTCCCAGGCTACTTCGTTGGTAATGGTCTTGCCCGTCTTCTTGAATTCGCTCACAAGAAAACTCACCCATTCGCTTTCATTTATTTTAGGAAGCAAAATGGTTTCTCCAAACCGATAAAACGGTTGTGAAGAATGTGAGAACAACGCACTCATCACATGTCGTTTACTTCCATAGAGACAATACGTCACTTCCTTGTGCTTTTGCCAGTGCGACCGGAGCTTCTCCAGTACAATGGCACCATCCGACCATTCTGCTATTTTTTGAAACTCGTCCACGCACACTACCACCCGTATCTTTCGTTGGCGGGCAATCTTCTGTGCCAGGTCCAATACAGTACCCGGATCCAGTTGAGCCGCAGGGAAGTCCAGAGAAATGCTGATCTCCTCTCCTTCACCTACCGTATATTTAATGTAAGGGATAAAGGACTTAATGTGTTTAGTAACCGTGTCGGTCAATTGCTTGAGCCTGGATGTGGTGGCCAGTAATACTGATTTAAGCACCGTTCCATAAAACTCTTCAGAGGAATTAATACCAAAACAATCCACTTTAACGGGATACAGTTTCCCCTTGTAAGTATCCAGGGCATGGTCCACTAAGGATGATTTACCCCATCTGCGTGGAGATATTAAAACGATACTTTGGCCATCCCTGAATGCTCCATGCAACCGCTTTAGTTCTGCCTTGCGATTACAAAAATTCTCTCCTTTGGATAGCTCACCGTACTTAAAGGGGTTCTTGTTTTTCACAATTCTGTATTATACAAAAATGTATAATACAAATATAGGTAATTTTGTATTTATGGCAAATAGTGTTTCTTGTTGCTGATCCATTATTTGCAATAATTCAAAATGTTCATTCTTAACAAAACATATAGCCACACCTACCATAAAGGAGACCAAGACCAGTTGCCAGAAGAACTTATTATAAACGTTTGTATTGGTTTGAAAGTCTTATGAACAAAAAAATATGTACCTCATTAAGTTGAGGTACATATTTGAATTTAAAATCAATCTATTTATTTGGTCTGGACTATCAGGTAATTCCCTTGTTTCCAGAATGCCTTTTTGTCGACAATTTTCAGTACACTCTGCTCTTTACCTTCCTTAATGGTAAAACTCTCAGCGGGGTGGTCAGTGATTAACTTGAGGGTTTTGCTTTTGAAAACGAGAGAATCCGTAGATTCTTTTGATATCTTATTGAATAGCGTTTCTGGGCTGTTGGCGTTTACTACCTTCACTCTGCCTATTCCGATAAAGCCTCCCTCCTTCTCAATAATACCCTTTGTAAGCAACTCATTACTGGTTCCGCTAAAGTAGAACGCTCGGTTAACCATATCTTTAAGATCTTCAGCAATTTTTAATTGTGTTTGGTAAGCACTTTCCAATCCTTCTATATCATCCTCAAATCCGGCTCTCATTTCGGCAAATTCTTTTTCTCTGTCAATAAGTTGCTGAGCAGCTGATTTAAGTTCGGCATTAAGTTGTAAGACCTCATCACTTTTATCACCAAACTTTTTTCTAAGGTCATTAAGCGTTCTATCCAGAGCCTGCAACTTTAGCTTTGAATTCTCCATTAACGAATGGATGTTCTTAATACGATTCAGAATTTTGTCACCCACACTAGCATCACTCTTCAGTTCATCTTTCAATGTACCGGTCATGAGAACGTTGGCATCAATAGCTTGTAGGTTATTGTCTATCTCCTTTAATATCTGTTTATAAGAATCTATTGATGTGGTCAATTGAACAGTTTTAGCCTTGTAAGCATTATTCTCTTTCGTTATTTTTTCAATTTCTGCTTTAAGTGCTTCATTTTCTTTTTTTACACCACAACTTAATAGAAGAAGCATCAATGCAATGTATGATAATCGGATAATTGGTTTCATTTTACTTGGTTTATGTTTTTTATGGGTTTAATCTGATCGTGGTGATCAAGTCATATAATAGTCATTTTAAGTTACTTATGCAATATTAATTGGCAGTTTTTTCTTATTTGTCGGACTTTCATGAATAAGGTTATAGTTATGCTAATTGAAAACCATAACCTCTTTTGATGGTGAGAATACATTCTCACCATTGAGAAGTTTCCTAATCATTGTTAAGGTAATCTTTTGTATATCCTGGTTTCGCATTCCTCTTCCTGAGCACCAATCGGTAGTAGCCGTATTTATAATAATTCCGGAAGTCTTCGATTTTTTAAAAACAATCCAGGTAGCCATTAAGTCGCTGCCAAGCCGGTACGTGGAGTCGTAACCAACAATTTCTATTTTATCAAAGCCAAGCGCTTTCCGATCTGCCACAGGCGAGACGCGCCCTGTGAAACCCGAGACAAGGGTGCCATCATATTCATCGCTTGGAAGTGGGATGATATCACCTTTTTTCAGGTTCACCCCTTCCAGCAATGGTGAGTTGCCATTTACAATCTTGTACCCATCCCAGCCTTTATCGGTATGTATTAGACCAAAACCTGCCAGCGAAAAGTCAACCCCGATTGAATTAATAATGGGATAATCCAATTGTCGCTGATTCCAGTTGATCGTCTTCAGTTTTGGTGATTCAATGGGATCGTCATCAGCATTTCTATAACAAACGAGTTGTGTATTATTCTCTTCGTAGCGCACTTGCCACCACATGGTATTTCCAGACAAAATAAGAGCGTTCTTACCACTGTTGACAAAACGATCAAAATTCTTTCTTGCCTGAAGTGTCCAGTATTCATTATGACCAGGAATTATCAGTAAATCAGCGCTCTTAATTTCATTATAATTATCCATATCCATGTCGGTGATATACCCGACATCTTTAAGGTTTTTATTATTGATCCACCTCAAGAACTCTTCAGAATGTTTAGGCAACGGGATAGGCCTTAAAAAGGAAACCTTACTGGCCATCTTACCTCCTGTGGAGTTAAACCCATACAAACTCTTCCCCCCTGCAGGGCAATAGGCATTCTCGGTATTGGATGAATAAAGGATAATAGTTTTGGGTTGAGCTCCCCTTACCACCAAAGGAATCTTACCTTCCCATAGGTATACCCCACTTTTCAAATTTGGAATAAGAATTCGGGCAGTGGCTTTGTATCCAAAACCCTCCTCCCACGCCTTTCTGTTGGTTTTTTCTTGAGGCGCAACCTGTACCTTGAACTGAGCTACCTCAGTATTGCCCAGGTCATACAATTTCAGGTTATAATCCATTGACGCTTGCCTCACATTGACATATAAGGTAATAGAGTCACCCGGTTTAACGGACAGGCGATCACTGTAGCCATCAATGATCAAATCTGAAGTTGGCAGTAAGGAAATTAGCGCTATAAGTGTAAGCATAAATAAGTTCTCGTTGCGAATGCAAACTAAAAGCTTATTACCATACCAAAGATTAAGAAGGGATTAAAATGTAATGAGAACAGGGTTATAAGTTGGGCTTCCTGATGCGTGTGCCGGAACAATCTAACCATTTGAGTTGCAACATACTGCCCAATACCTCCAGGTTCTCTAAAGGAGAGTGTCGGAAAGATTCAAGTCCACCAAACGTGATTTTTTGAAGCCTGTTAAATTGAAGTTATTAATTTATTTATTTGAATAGTCTATACCCCACAACAATCTCTGTATACTTTTCAAACGTACCCCCATTATCTGTATTTGCTTTTAAGTATTGAGAATTATCGGCTGGAACTTTCCAACTCTTCTCAAGACCGGTATAATACAAATTGGTAATGGCTTTGCTAAACCGAAAAGAAAGTTGAATTCTTTTGTATATCATACCCACGTCAATGCGTGTAAACAAGCTATGATTTACACCCAACCGAGTTACATTCAGTTTGTCTTCATAATGTTCGGTTACTGGTGGTGCTGATATATCATTATTCAAGATCACCCTGGTGTAACTTTCAGCCAAATGAGCCCTTAGTAAAATGCTATTGCTCACTCCTATGCCCAAAAACATTTTCCAATCTTCTACCAAAGGAAAGGGTTGCCAGTTCAACTTCAGGATAATAGGCACCTGTATGTATTCCATTTGACGATCGGTAATGCTGGCGGTATAAAGGGAAATGGCATTGTAGCTGAAATTTTCGGATTTATAATAACCGTTGTTTAGGTAGCTCAACCCAGTAACCAGGGTAGCATAAAAGGAATTCTGGGTTTTGGGCTTTTTTCTCAACTCTATCTCAAGGCCTGCAATACCATAGGTCCCTCCCTTTTCATATCCATAGGATTGATACATACGGGTGGAGTTAACTCCTGCAAAAGGGATAATATTAACCTGTGCGATTAGGCCAATCGAAGCGCCAACAAAAATAACCGTGATGATAATCCTCATCATTTACCTAGCATTATAAAAGCACCCCAATAAAAAGGATCAGGGTATTGTTTTCTCATAGCCAACTGGGCTGCTCTAAAGGCCTGCTGGTTTTTTCCCTGTTCCCAGCCGTTATACAGCTCGATCATCAATAGAGCAGTAGCTTCATCGTCTACTTTCCAAAGCGACATCAGCAAATTATTGGCTCCGGCTACAATAATTGCTCGCTGCAAACCGTATACCCCTTCCCCGTTTCGCACTTCACCCAGCCCTGTTTCACAGGCGGAGAGTACCACAAGACTAGTCTTGTCTAGATTTAAGTTGGTGGCCTCATAGGCAGTGAGAATACCATCCACATTTTGCTGTTGCTCTTGATTCTTTACCCCTGCCAGGATAAGGCCCGACCGGATCATAGGACTCACTACGCTGGCCGCATCATCTACAAAAAAACCGTGGGTGGCTATATGCAAAATGTCAGGACTATGTACTGCCCTTACATTCTCTTCAAGAGCGTTATCTCCTTTAAAGGTCGTCACCTTAATGTTTCGTTGTATCAGCGCCTTTTCGATAAGATCAATTTCCTTTTCGGTACCAGGCAAATCTGCAAACTCCTGTTCTTTGAAGGTGCTCATCTCGTCAGACATAACAAAGCGAGTTCCGTACGGGCTAGAAACAGCAGTGTCACGGGGAGGCTGCCGGGTAAGATCGTAAGAAGGTCTGCCTACCAGTACTGCATTGGGTGATTTAGAGATATCTTCCTTTTCCCTTAATAAGTCCGCAGTATTGGTAAGATAAACCAGTTCCATTTCGTCTATAAGGAATTGATTACTGGCAGGATTTTTTAAAATATTTAAATTCAATTGGTTAAAAACACCATCCGGAGATAAATACACTTTCTTTACGCCTTGCAGATGCGGCTTTAACGGTCGCCAGTATATATCATAGCTGGCCTTGTCCTCCACGTGCGTTAATATCGAATTCCTGTAGAAGCTCAGGTAACGCTCTTCCATTTGATTTCCATTATCAAATAAAACAAACTCAGGTGTCTTCGTCTCCGGCTTAATGATCAGCGCAAGGTAAACAGCGGAGTCACTCAGGCCGCTGTTCACCCCATACAACTTCCTGCTTCCCTTCACCAATCTATTGATTCTTATTATTTCTATGGCTGCTTCACCTTCTTTAAGTGTTGCCCTTATTTGTTGCCATTCCCGCGAATTCTCCTTACTGCTAAAAAGGCGTGATTGCGTATTGATTTCTTTCTCCAGTCCATCTACCTTTCGCTCAAGCGAATCGATTTTTTGAACGGCATCCTTGTCAAAATAGTAAGACGACAATTGTGACTTGGCTTCTTCCCATTGATGCAGTTTTATGATCAGGGCCGTGTTACCGCTGCTGAGTATTTCATTTTTAATTTTATTGCTTTCATTCAATAGAAGGGCTTTGGTGTTCAATGCATTATTCAACATCGCTTCAAACAGCACTGCATGCTGAGTTGGGTCCAGTTCAAGGGCATAGGCATTGAATAAATTAAAATCACTTTTGAGTGTATTATAGAATTGCTCCTTTTCATATTCACTCATGGAAATAAAGTTCTGATTGATGTTTTGGCGATAGGCATCTACGAGAGACAAAAATGCTGCATTTGATTTTTCCAAGTCACCTTCAAACCAAAAGACAAGTGCCTGTGTCTTTAGTAATTTGAATTTAATATCAGAAGAGGCAATCTTGGATGAGTAATATTTATTTGCCCTGTCGAGGTATTCCTGAGCCTTTTTATATTCGCCTTCAATCAAATAATACCTGGCCTTTAATTCAAATATCCGTGCAAGTTCAAGCCGGCTGCCTATTCGATTGCCAAACTTGGCAATGCCAGAGGAGGCGATTGACAATTTATCGAGGTAGTCCAAAGATTCCTTGCTCCTGCCCTGTATCATGCAAATTTCAGCCAGGTCACTAAGGTAGAGCCGCCTCACATTGTCGAAGTCATAGTAGGTAGTGGTGGCCCTGTTTAATTTTTTCTCCGCATCATTAAATATTCGGTACGTCTCATCAAAATTGTTTTTTCTAAAATTCAATGAGCCCATGCCCACCAAAGGAAACAAACGATGGACACTACGCGGTGGGAACACCTTGTCCCGTTTTAACTTCGAAAGCTGAAAAATGTCTTCCGCCTTTTTTAAATTTCCCGTCATCAGAAAATAATATCCCAGGTGATCGTAGCAGTCGTAAATAGTGCCGTTGTATTGTGGAAACATAGCCCTTGTCCAATTGACATCGAGTGTATCCACTTCTGTAACAAGAGATGTCAATTGCGCTTCTGCTTTCTGAAACTCGCCTGTGCGTATATACAGATCGGCTAGCCGAAGTGAAATAGAAAGTCTAAAGTTTCTCGTTTGCCACCTCCGATTCGAAATCTGAGGGATTATTGTCTCTATATCCTTAATCGCCTTCTCAGGATCTGTGACTCGATTAATTTTTAGAACCTCTTTTCGTGTTTGATTAATACCAAACTTCTTTTGGCCCTCGACTGTTTCAGCGAAGAGTAAGCAAATCACGCAGCAGAGCAGTAGTTGTTTCATCTAATTCTCCACCCCGCCTTTAAACCCCCAATAAAATAATCTGAAAACCCATTTGACAACAGGTAAGTTGACTGTTGATTATTCAATCCCCAATTTCCTTCCAGGTTTCTTATGCTGGATTGACCCTTTGCAGGAGCTACAAAATAGAAACCGATGTTAAAGCGGTTAATACAATAAAGCATCTGAATTTTTGAAGCATAATAAAACCTATTGGAGTAAGGAGTTACATCTCCCTCTACTGTAACCGTACCATTAAATTGTTGCATGCTCTCTGTCAGATGGGCATGTAAAAGGTAATACGGAACCAATCCAAAATCGAGATAGAAAAAATTCCTATTGCCCACGTTCCAACGTGCCAACAGAGGTACTGCGACATAGGTGGCCTTAAATTCACTGAGGGAGCTGAATGAGCCATCGGTTGTTACGTATCCCGCGTTGAAGAGGGATGCTCCTGTCACCATGCTGAAAGAACCGATTAGTCTTTTTTCGTACTCAATATCCAGGGTCTTGTAGTTGAGTTTAAAGCTATAGTTGGAACCAAATAAAAGATTGGTACCACTACCGATGACTGATGAAATCCCTCCATCAATGTACAGCTTTGATTGACCCATTACTGAGTTAGCGAAGAGACCACCAAGCAACAGCCATATCAGTGTTACTTTTCTCATCATCAATTTAATAAGCGTATTGACGTTTAATATTTACTTCCGACACCAGGCTTCCAGATATTTCCCATGAATCAATGTACAACCTGCCATAAGTTCCATCTTCCATCTTTATAACATAACCATGATGCAACTTGGCAGTTGTCACATATACCCAACCACTTGAAGGTTTTATGGTGACCTTACTTAGGCATTCAACCTCACCTACATCAAAAATATATGCAACCGCATTGCCTTTCACCACGATGACTGATTGTAGCACTGGGGGGTTTACATCCAGATGAAACCATACACAAGAGTTAAACTCTTCCTGAAAACATGAAAATACACCATCCTTCAGCGTTTTCGTGTCGGTGCCCAGGGGATCAGCACAATTTATGTTAATTGGCTCCTCTTTGCATGAAAGCATCAGACATAATGCAAGCCATAAATGCTTAGGGAGGCTAATTTTCATAAAGGGTGTTAATGTAAGTTAATGAAAAACCCAATCTCAAAAGCAGATTACAGAAAAAATAGATTGAATAGGGCTGGTGAGTGGCCATTGCTTTAAATCGTATTAATTCTATTGCCCCTACAAATGCCGTTAGATAGGTGCTCATTTAATCCCAGAAGGTGACCAGTACCCACTCCCCTAGCCACGAAGCATATTCTCTCTATCGCCATTAAAGACATTAAATTAGTGCCATTGATTCCAAGGGCGATATCATTAGTCGGCCCCGTAATCACATCAGCCAATTCACCAATATGCAAGTGCGCATCATCAAGCCGGGCATGGTAGGTGTGCATCCATTATTTTAACTCTCATTTTTCTCTTGAAGAAGCTAAGCGAATCAATGTTATGGCATCGCTGCAACAGGTCAAATGTATGATGAAGAATTAGTGTGCAATGATCTGCGAGAGCTTGAACCCAAACTACCTACTGCGGTATAATGCTGGATTACCGATAGTAAACAACAGTGCATTCCGGATGACGCGTTCTATATTCTTGAATTTTTCGATCGCTGATTTTAGTATTGAAACACTTCAGTGTTTTGAGCGGCAAAAATTGAATGTCATCTATGTTCCTTACAGCAGTATTGGAACAATCCAGGTATTCCAGCTTGCTAAATTTTTCTATCCCTTTTAATCTTTTTAATTGCGTTCCAGAACAGTCCAACTTCCTTAAATTACTAATGCCTTCAATTATTGATAAATCGTCAATTGGCGTACCTGAGAAGTTAAGGTCTTGAAGAAGTGGCAAGCGACTGAGGTTACCAAATTCCCGGATAGGGCTTTGTGTAACATGAAGTGACTCCAGGGTATTCATTTGTGTAACGGGTTCGAGATCGCTGATGGCTGTACCAGAAATGTGAAGTTCTTTCAACCGAATAAATTCACTGAGTATGCTAAGGTCGACTACCGGCTTGTCCTGAAAATACAACCGCTCCCCTTCTATCAACTGGTGTAAAGCTTCCGTAGAGACTTCTCTTTCATTGCCTATGTAAACACGAAAAATTACTTTCCAGTCTCCCGGTAATTCTGCCCACCACCTTTTCAACCTTTGGGTCTTATAAATGACGAGGCAAGAGGAGTTCTGAGTCAGGAACTCCCTAACCATGTCATTATCAATACCTGAATTATCCATATCCAATTTTTTCAGGGACGGTGTATGCCATCCAGAGGGTAAACTTTTGATCAACGTATGGTGTGCATGCAGTTCTTCCAAACCCGTTAACGATTTGATGGCAGACAGGTCATTTACCTGTGTGTTACTGATGTCCAGATAGGTAACATCTGTAAGCTTTTGCAAGGGTAGCAAATCGGATACTCCAGTATTTGAGGCGATAATCGTTTTCAGCCGATACAACCTTTGCAGCGGTTCCAGATCCATGACTCCCGAATTGCTCAAATTGATGGAGTCTACCTTTGCAATTTTAGCCAGCTCCTCCTTGGTCGAGTTTACACTCACACCGATTGTTTTCTGAAAAACTTTTTGCCAGTCGGATGAAAGTGCATTCCACCAACTTTTCAAGTCCTCCGAATCAAAAATGACCAATACCTCCGGATGGGCAGCCATGAAGGCCTCTGCTGTAGAACGCTTAACAGCAGAATGGTCACAATATATTCTCTTGAGTTGACTCAGCCCCTTCAATGCAGACAAATCGGAAACAAGGGTATGATTAATATACAATTCACTCAAATTCTCAAGGTGCTTCAGTGCATTGATGTCTGCCACCCTGTTGCTGTCCAGCACAAGTACTTTTATGTTCCTTAGTCCAGCAACGGGGTTCAAGTTGATCACGGCAGTATGTGATACGTTCAGCTCCTCTAATAAGGTCAGTGAATCCAGGGGTTGCAGGTTGGAAATACCTGAGGATTCCAGGTTGAGTCGTTGAAGTTCAAAGCTGTTCCGAAGTGGCTCGTAGTTTATCAATTGTGTTCCGCTTAAGTCCAAAACCTTCAGGTTGGGCATGTTTTCAATGACAGACAGATCCCTCACTGCAGTGTAGCTCAGCGAAAGCGTAGATAATTTCATGGCATACCGTAGCGGGGTAATGTCCATCGTCTGGGTATGAGATAAGTTCAACTCAGTCAGTTCCGTGAGGTTGCGTATTGGACTCAGGTCGGTGATATTTGTTTCTGAAAGGTTGAGGGACTTTAAGTCATAAAGCTGCGACAGCGGCCCGATGTCTTGAATGAATTGATTACCGGATAGATCCAGCGTAACAATACCGGTTATGCGTTTCAGGTCTGACAATTGTACACTGTCTACAATATTTAGTTTTCTCTTAAAAATGGATTGCCACTCGTAAGACAACTGACCCCACCAGTAAGTAAGTGCAGCGCGCTCATCGAATTCATTGGTATAAATGCTTACAATCTTTAAGTCCTGATCTTCAGGATTATAATTGATCTCTATAAACCGTTTCATGGTGTTGTTGATGGGTTTCCCATCCACGGTAGTTCCCTGCAGGTTGCGGAGCAATGCTACCTTATAGAATGTATTGTTGTTGGGCAGCACTCCTTCCGCAATGTTCTCAATGGTAAATTCAAATTTGACATCCTTGAAAAAGAAGTCCACATCCTTCAGATAGGCAGTTACATCTTTGTTGGTGATTACATCCCGTTTGGTATCCAGGTCATCCTCAATCTGTACCTTACTGTCTCTGAATATTTTAGCATAACTCTCGGTAACAAGCACTTCTTTGTCGCGAACCGAAGTTTTCTCACTTCCCAGCGTGTTGAGCATATACTCAAGGAAGCCCACCATATTTTTTACTTTGTCCAGTTCGGGAGAATCAGCCAGTGGCTGGCTCTTCTGTGCATGCAGGGAAGAATAAAAAATAAAGAGGATTAAAAACGCACACCGCTTAATTGATTTCATGGAGCACATATCTTCGAAGAAGGGTTTTATCACTTTCGCTGTTCAGCTTCACCAAATTTGAAATAAGCCATCCCGTGTTATAACCAGGCCGGTTAAATTCGGCCAACTCAAAATACCATCCCGGCACCTGGAAGAAATGAAATTTCACCTCCCCTACTGATTTAAACTTCATGTTTCCTCTTTCCACTTCGTACAGGAAAACGGACAAATGATCCGGTTCAAATTTTTTACTTACATACTGCACAACACTATCCTTATTAAGAAATGCTTTTCGCAAATTCATGAAATCCAGCTCGTGGCTCATGGGGTGTAAAAATTTTCCTATTGCCACAGTATCTCTTTTGTAATATGAATCCCACATGTCTGCATGGGCTTTGTACATCACCCACCGGGTCCCAAGGTGATGCTTCTCCAACTCCATGAATAAAGTAATTAGGTGATCTTTACCATTCACGGTAAATGTGGTCTGTACTTCAGCAAACCAATCGGGTCCATGGAAATTCAATATAGCAGGATCATTCTTTTCCAGCACATCGCGGGCAAACTCCATTTTAAGGTCATTGCTGATTCCCGCATTCGACCGATCGAAAAGCATTTCCAGGTATTTCCTCCTTAGTTTTGGGCTTCTGTATTGTTTGTCTTTCGGGTAGTACCGCTCCCCTTTCTCATCCTCTTCACCATTAAAGCGCCTAAAGAACTGATTGATTTGTTTGGTCTCTGCATACAGTTTGCTTTCATCCTTCATCTCATCTACAATCTGCGCCTGTAGATAAGTGGAAGTAGAGAAAAGAAGAAAGAAAAGAGCCCTTCTTAAAATCATTTAGATGTTTCCGTTACACGAATATCACCCAGCAATACATCCCAGAATTCTATTGTACGTCCTGCAATTTGTGTTTTCTTGCGCTCAACGTATATGGTGATGTCTTTTTTGGTGGTGTCCTTATACTTCAGGCCATCGTCAGACTCCCCTTCAAAACGTTGGTAAATGGTAATCACGCCCACGTAACGTCCATCCGGTTGTCTTTCCAAATCGCTGATATAATGAATATCATACCACTGTATTTTTACACGATCATAATTCAATGCCATCAACCGTTCAAAATACTGACGCACCTTATAGTAGTTGATCTCTTTGCGATTGATAGAAGAGACACCCATTTCACTGTCTTCGGCAAAAAGTTCTTCAGCACGATCCATCACACGGGTCGCTTCTGAATAGGGCGTTGCTTTATTACCAATAATGGAAATGTATTTACTCAAGTCCTTCACCTTTTCAAGTGCAAGGGAGTCAATTGCCTGCTTTCTCTGGGGGCTGATATCTCCTTCCTGAGCAAAGAGACTGCTCGAAATAAAAAGGGCAATCAATAATGTATATAAATGCTTATGGGTTATCATAGTCTTTGAGTTATTGGATGAAAATTTATTAGTTCTTTATCAGCTCCACTTCTGTGATCTTTCCTGAATCATCAAACTGCAATTGATTGATTTTATTTATATTCTTCTTTTGATCCTTGAGGTAGTTGAGGTATTCCCCAATGGTGGTGGGCCTGTCATAATCTTTTTGTCCATTTGATTCGCTGATGACAATCAACACAGGTGTATCCTTTGAAGCAAATAAGGTCAGGGCCTCCTTGATGCTGCTGTTGGCTGCTGCGAGATTATTCGAGCTGGAAATGGCAGCGAAATAATTTTCAAGCTTTTGATAAGGTTCAGCCGCCTTTCTGCGTGCTTCTTCCCTTCTCGCCTGCTCTTCCATTTCTTGTTTTCTAAGTGCTTCTGCCTCCTGTTGCTTGCGCAGGGCAGCCTCCTGCTCCATTTTGGCTTTTTCAGCTGCCGGATCGGTGACAGCCATTGCGCTCTTTTTACTCTTACAACTTGCTCCGGCCACCACGAGCATGATCACCAGTGCCCACATACTTATTCGCGTTGAAATTCTGCTTGATATCATTTTGATTGTTTTTAATGATTAGATATATCGGTTAAAGAAAATACTGTGCCACATATTTCAGCGACTCCTATCTTTCTGCCCAATTTAAATTATTCTGGTTTGTGGATATTTTCACTCAAATCAAGGGTAATAATTCCTCAGTTTTGAGTCTCTCGTAAATAAGGATTTATAACAAAAAAAGACCTGCCCAAAAGACAAGCCTTTTTTAATTTTTTTTTGAATAAATCACATACTTCCTGCTTCAATCACACCACATGCTACCCTTCCACCCGCAGCTCCTGTCGGTTGAGTAACAAAGTCATCCTGCTTGTCATGGATAATTATTCCTTTGTTTAAGATGTTGGTACTATCGCTTCCACCAATTGTCCATCCTACTATATCTTCACTCCACGAAACATTTCCGTTAGCGTCTGCTGTCAGGTTGATAATGTCACCCGCGTGAAATTCTCCCACTCCCCTTTGGCCGTGCTCCATGCCTCCCGGGTTCCAATGTCCGCCTGCAGAACTTGCATCAGGTGCGCTGCAATCTCCATTTTGGTGCAAGTGCAATGCATGTTCTCCGGGTTTCAGATTGTGTGCCTCTACTGTCATTCTCACCGTCATTTCACCTATCTGTTGAAAAGTGGCCGTTCCCGTCACTGAGCTACCACTGGCACTGTTCAAGGTAGCCTTGGCAGTTGGTTCTTCCTTAGCCGTGTCGTCTTGCATTTGCTCTTCCATTTGTGTTTCTTCAGGGTTCTCAGCTGCTTCCTTCTTGGCAGGAGAACAGGCGGCCAGTAATAAGAGGAAAACGGCCATAATACTTAGATGCTGTAATTTCATAGTTCAAATAATTAGATCATTGTTGCGTCAACGTTTGTGTCCGCGATTAGGTTGGCAAATTACATAAAATGCATCTGGAAGGCAACCTGAATGCTTCAACTTAACCTAAGTCAGGATATTTGGACAATAGTGTCTGCGAAAATATTTGTAACCTATGATTGAATAGGAAGTTGTCTGATTCTTTTGCCGGTTACCTGATACAGTGCGTTGCACAAGGCAGGGGCAAATGGAGGCACCGGTGGCTCTCCTACTCCTGTTGGCTTCTCATTACTTGGAACAATAAATACCTCTGTTTCACGTGGTGCATCTATTATTCTTGCTACTTCATAATCGTTGAAATTACTTTGCTCCACAGCACCTTTGTTTACGGTGATTTTACTCTTGAGGGCTATACTGGTGCCAAATACAGCACCTCCCTCAAATTGCGCTTTTATACGCTCGGGATTGACGGCCACTCCACAGTCCACCGCATAATACACTTTAGGTATTTTTATTTTCCCATCCGTCACTTTTACTTCCACCACACAAGCTACATAGCTTAAAAAACTCCGATGTGCCGCAATACCTATTCCGCTGCCTGCCGGTATGGCCTTCCCCCATCCGGAAATCTCCTTTACTTTTTCAATCACCTTCCTAAACCGGGCGGTATTCCATGGAAAATCCTCAATTTTTTCTCCATAGTTCCAAAATTCCCTGGAGAGAGACGTCATGTCAATGCTTCTGTCTTGCCCCAGCATGTCCAGTAAATTTTCTACCGGGTCTAATCCTCGCTTCTCAGCTACCTCATCCAATGTGCAACCAATCGCAAAGCCATGATGGATGTTGGCCACCGATCGCAACCACCCAACTCTTATTTGTGCTGAAGCTTCTCCTGTCTCACAAGAGACGTTAGGAATATCATAAGGTAAATCAATCACCCCTTGTGAAATTTCTGAACCTGAAGGTTCGTTGGCTTTTGCATTGGATGTAGAGCCAATGGCAGGGAATACCGTACGATGTACCCAACTGTTTACTTTGTTATTGGCATCAAGACCGACACTAATATGTTGGGCACTATTGGCGTGGTAAAAGTCATGGTGAATATCATCCTCCCTGGTCCACAATAGTTTGATGGGCAATCCGCTTTCTTTTGAAATCAAAGCAGCCTCAACAATAAAATCGGGCTTGGACTTTCTGCCAAAGGCACCCCCCAACAGTGTAACATTGACAGTCACATTCTTTTCTTCTAAACCGAGGGCATTCCCTACAGCGCTGCGGGCCCATTGCGGCTCCTGGGTAGGCGCCCACACTTCAATTTTACCATCTTTGAAATGGGCAATGGCGCAAGGCGTTTCCATCGGGGCGTGTGACAGGTGATGAACACGAAAATCCGCCTCCACCTTTTTGGCTGCCTTTGCCAATTCGGAATTGGCCGAGCCCTGTGCACGTCTTACTTTTCCACTCACCCTGGCCTCTTTCATCATCGACTCTATGTATGCGGTCGAATTGTAATTGCCGTTCACGCCATTGTCCCAGGTTACGGTCAGTGCTTCTCTTCCTTTTATGGCAGCCCATGTATTGTCTGCTACCACCACCACTCCTCCTAATGGGCTTTGAAGTGATATCGGAAATCCAGGAGAATCAATAGTAAAAACCTTGTGTACGCCCGGAATTTTCAATGCAGCATCTGCATTGTATGTTTTCACCTTCCCTCCGGCTACGGGTGGGCGTCTTACCAATACTATTTTTGCGCCCGCTACTTTGGTGTCCAATCCAAAGATTGCCTTTCCCGTTACAATATCTTCCAAATCAACAATTGAGGTTTTCTTGCCAATAAACTTAAAGTCGTTCGGTGACTTCAGTTTAATGTCGCCCTCCTCAGGGATGGGTAGCAGCGCTGCCTTATCCGCGAGGTAGCCAAAACCCAACACCTCTCCGTCTTTATTGGTAACCGCATGATTTTGCGCCTTACAATCCCCCACATCAATCTGCCATTCATTGGCTGCCGCTTGCTCCAGCATCATGCGTGCCGCAGCACCAGCTTTTCGCATGATGGGATAAAACATTCGTACACTATAAGAGCCATCCGTGTTTTGATCTCCATATTTTTTATCGCCTACAGCCTGCACCACCTTCACTTGATTCCAATCCGCTTCGAGTTCATCCGCCACAATCAGCGGCAGGCTGGTTCTGATTCCGGTTCCCATTTCAGAACGATGGGCGATAATCGTTACTTCACCTGAACCGTTAATATTCAGGTATACGCTGGAAGAGAAATTAGCAGAAGGATCGCCCTGCAATTTTTTGTTAGTAGGAGTACAACTATACTGAATGCCCAGAAGCAGCCCTGTCGCACCTATCGAGGTGGTTTTCAGGAAAGTCCTGCGATCAATTTTATATATTTTAGAATCTGTGTTTCTCATGCTTGTTTTGCTGTGCGTTTAATTGCCTTCCTTATCCTTACATAAGTGCCACATCTGCAGATGTTTCCATTCATTGCTTCCTCTATTTGTTCATCAGATGGATTTGGGTTTTTATTCAGTAGCGCCACAGCAGTCATGATTTGTCCCGTTTGGCAATAGCCACACTGGGGTACATCCTCTTCGATCCAAGCAGCTTGTACAGGATGAAGACCGTTCGTTGAAATTCCTTCTATGGTGGTTATTTTCTTGTTTCCAATGGCCGATACAGGAAGAGAACAAGATCGTACAGGTTCTCTATCCAAATGGACGGTGCATGCACCACATAGCCCTTCGCCACAGCCAAATTTAGTGCCCATCAATTGGAGGTTATCCCGAAGTACCCACAGCAACGGGGTATCGTCCATGGCTTCTACCTCCACTTCTCTTTCGTTCAGGTTAATTTTAAATGCGCTCATTTGTCTCTGTATTAAGTCTACACTACTATTTGGGTAAGGAACTAAATTTACTGGTCACTACTTACATTTTTCCAAGGCTGATTTCAATTTATTTTCGACATCAACCCTAGTTGCTACTGCTATTGCCATCATCTCTTCAGCAATTTTTCTCTGCTCCATTGCTTCCACCATACATTTATTCAACTTCTGTGTGTTCTCAAATACAAGTGTCTCTTGCCTTTTCACTTCTGTTTGCTGATAGAGAGCATAGACGGTAGTGCACAAGGAAATTATAATCAGAATAGCGATTACAATATTCTTAATCATGTTGTCGATTATTTATCTAATCAAATATAAAAAATGTTTTGTTTAGAGATTGCCGCCCGCGGGTATTAATTAGAAATACGAGTGAGCCACGCACCCGTCAGCGCGCAATACTCACACCTGTTAAGAGTCAGTGCAAATCTTTCTCGTTAGTAAAAGTCTAATACTATTGATGTGGTGTGACCTCGGCTATCTTGGTTTTTTCTTTGGATCTTGTCTTGAATCAAACAAAGTTAAAATAACGATTCGATCATTTATTATGCGATAAAACACCCTCGTTTGCTTTGTCAATTGAAAAGCTCTTAAGTTTTTATCTTTAGATTCTAAGGTTCCAATTTCCGGAAATTCACAAAGCAATCTTGTGAATTCTTTTACTCTTTCCCTAAATGATATCCTCGAAGGATTTCCGAATTCAATTTGAATATAGTCTAAGATTTCCCCCATTCTCTTATGGGCTTTCCTAGTCCAGACGAGCTTCATTTTAGGTCTTTCCAAACATCCTCGTCTTCAATCAGATTTTCGTCATTTTCAGATTCTTCGTATGCTTCAAGAACTTCCTTTTTCTGTTCTTCAGTCAATGAATTCCATATCTGCCCATCTGTCGATTTTTCTCTGACTTCCAAAAAGCTATAAACAGCACGAAGAAGCCTCTCGTCTTCAATGCGATCAACGATCTTGTGAAGATTGGTCCTTAGTTCATTCATTTAATAATTAATTTTGAATACTAAGTTAACAACTTTTTACCTTACAAAGTCACCACATGCCTGCGGAATGGGTGAACTAGGCATCTGTCAGTAGGTTATTCTTGAACCACCAAGGAAAACTCTAGCTTAGTCGTCAGACCAGTGATCACTTTAGCCTACACTGGTCAGACGACTGTAACAGCGGTTGATTTTCATTCATCAAACCATGCTTAGTCGTCAGACCAGTGATCACTTTAGCCTACACTGGTCAGACGACTAATTAACCATAAGTATCTAGAATTCAGTTGAGTATATAGATTAATTTCATTAAATTGTTTGTTCAGTTTCAAGCTAATGATACTCCGGTGGATTGCCCTATTGACCTTAGCTGCCATGACAGCGTGCCAAACCAACCCCATGGTTTGCCCCACTCCGGAAGTGGTCAAGCTTCGCAGGGCCAAAGCGCACAAAATGCGGTATAACCTGGCCAAAAGAAGAGAAGCGCAGGCCAATAACTATGATTACTTTAAAGAATCCGGATACAAAGTAAAACCACTTAGCAGCATTGAAGAGTGGGATTGCCCCAAACCTGGCCTGAAGCACGATAAGATGGTGCAAAAAAAAGCGAAAGATCTCCAGAAACGTTATGCGCAGAACCTGAAGAAAGTGGCCAAAGAGTCAGAGGAAAGGACAATAACCGTTAATTCGAATAAGCAGTAGTTACCCTGTTTTCTTTTAGTGGCTAAATGGATTTTTTCTTCCTTGAGGTTGTAATATCTTTCTTAAAAGGGTATCAATGTTAACTTCATTCTCACCTCAGGTATTTCCATTTTTTAATCCCAAAATTGTCATTAGGAATGACAATTTTGCCCTCCGGGTGACGATTCCTGACGATTTTCGTCAGGAATATCAGGATTAACCCTGATATTGAAAATGAAACCAAAGCTTACTTTAATAAAATATCTCTATGTGTTTCATTTTCAATCATCAGCACGTAGTGCAAAAAAGTCTAATGACTTTTTTGGGTTAATACCAGACTCCACACTCAGATTATCGTCCATAAAGTTTCTGGGATTAATTGATTATCCTTAAGTAATTTATCAAGACATTATCATGAACATAATCGACCTTTTCAATCCCTCATTTATTGACAGGAAGGATAAAACGGCCCTGAAGTTTAAAGAAACAGAACTCACTTTTAAGGTGATTGATGAAAGGAGTAATCAGATGGCCCATTTGCTGCGTTCCAAAGGTTTACAAACAGGAGATCGATTGGGACTGTACCTTGAAAATAGTCTTGAATTCGTGGATATCTACCTTGCCTGTCTCAAATTGGGCGCTGTGGTGGTGCCCATTAATATCCTCTACAAAGAACGCGAGATTGCCCATATCAACAATGATGCTGGTCCAAAGGCCATTGTTTCTTTTGATAATATTCAAGGCATTACCACCTGGAATGCGAGGGAGTTGGCCGATGAAGCACGAAATCAGTCTTCAGAAACCGTTAGATGTATGGCAACAGGAGGCAATCCAGCCGCCATTATTTTCACTTCTGGAACAACTGGTACTTCTAAAGGTGCCGTTCTTTCTCATAATAATTTTATTGCAAACACAAACAACTTAAATACATGTTGGAAAATTTCAGAATCAGATAAACTCCTGCTGGGATTACCCCTCTTTCACGTCCACGGCCTGGCCAATGGTATGCACTGCCTATTTGCTGCGGGAGGTACTATCCACTTGTTACCCCGATTAGAGCATCAAAAGCTACCCGAAGAATTTGAGCGCTTTAGACCGACATTATTTTATGGTGTGCCCACCGTTTATGTTCGGATGCTCGATCAAGCGGATGAGGTAGCCAAAACCATGAGTTCATCAGTACGGCTATTCGTTTCCGGGTCTGCTCCACTTCCACCCCAGGTATTGGATGCCTTTCGTGATAAGTATGGCCATGTCATTCTAGAGCGATATGGGATGACGGAAACGCTGATGAACATAAGTAATCCCTATGCAGGAGAACGCAGGGCGGGAACCGTTGGATTTCCATTGCCTGGTACTTCAATAAAAATCATTACGCCAGCCGGCAAAGAAGCGAGTATAGACGAAGAAGGCGAAATTCACATCAAAGGACCCAATGTATTTTCACAATATTGGAACAGGCCGGATGCCACCAGAGCTGCATTTGAGGACGGCTACTTCAAAACCGGGGACATGGCTGTGATTTCGGAAGATGGTTATTATACGCTAAGGGGCCGCAAAAGTGAATTGATTATCTCTGGTGGATTCAATATCTATCCTCGAGAAATTGAGGAGTTTTTGATGGAGCAGGATGAGGTAAAAGAAGCAGCAGTTATTGGGATCCCCGATAAAATAAGAGGTGAGTTGCCCATTGCTTATGTGGTGCCTGACGGAATATTAGATGAGAATGCATTAGAAGAAAAATGCAAGCAATCACTCGCCTCTTTCAAAGTGCCGAGAAAATTTATTTTAGTAGATGTACTACCCCGTACTGCCCTGGGTAAAGTGCAGAAGCACTTGCTTGCTAAATAGAAAAGTCAATCTCCTTGAGTCTGTTTTCTAACTCCGCGGTCTGCTCTTCCGTCAAATTTTCGTTGGGCGGCCTGGTGTGTAGCCACTCTTTGTTTTGATGGTGCTTTGCCAGGACCTGTTTTACACTGGAGATGAATGAGGCTCCCTCAAAGGCCAGCCTTGCTTCCGTAAGTTTAGCCTGAAGTTCATCTGCTTTGTCATCATTTCGGTGGGTGTAAACTTGAGCGGCCATAGCTCCGGTAAGATTAGTAGTGGCAGAGATTACCCCTGCACCACCCGCTCTCAGCACATCTAAAAAGTACTTTTCTGTACCTGAGTAAAGCTTAAACCCTGGTATTCCCGTACAAATTGCCTCCATGTTACTCCGGTCACCGCTTGAGTCCTTCATGCCTACCACTGTGTCCGGGTGTGAACTGACAATGTTTTTTACAAAGGATATGGAAAACGGAATCCCCGTCATTTTGGGAAAATGGTATAAGTAAATTTTAAGGTTAGGGTCATCAACACCCTCAATCACCCTGATGAAATAATTCATTAGTCCGTCATCACTGATACCCTTGTAATAAAAAGGAGGAAGCATCAATACACCGCCCACCCCTTTTGATGTAGCATTTTTTGTCAGTTGAATAGTGTCTGGCAAGGCGCAACATCCCGTGCCTACCAGGAGTTTATCGGGAGGAAATCCGTTGTCTACCAAATAATCCAAAGCAGCTATTCTTTCTGAAACAGAAAATGAATTAGCTTCACCTGTAGTGCCCATAAAACAAATGCCATTGTTGCCATTGGCCAGCAGCCAGATACAATGATTCAATAATGCCTCATGGTCGATAGAAAAATCTTTCTTCAATGGAGTTACGGATGCAGCAAACACTCCTTCAGGCAAATTGCTTTTAAACTGACTCATTAATATTTAGTAGTTATTTGATTATTGTTTTGAGTGCAGCCACCAGCGTGTTCACATAATTGGGATTGCTGCTTTCTCCCATCAACCCGATTCTCCATATCTTACCGGCAAACTGCCCAAGACCACTCCCCACTTCGATATTGTATTCATTCAATAATCTACTCCTGACAGCAGCGTCATCCACACCTTTCGGTAACTTCACTGCATTGAGCATGGGCAGCCTGTGTCCTTCTTTCACCACAAATTCAAAACCCAGGGGCTCCAATTTATTTTTCAACAACAAGTGATTTTTTGTATGCCTTTCAAATCGATTCTCAAGGCCTTCTTCCAGCACCAGCCGGTAGGCCTCCCTTAAACCAAACATGGCAGACACAGGGGCCGTGTGATGGTATGTCCTTTTGGCTCCCTGCCAGTAGTTTTTCACCATGCTGAGGTCGAGAAACCAGCTCTGGACTTTGGTTTTTCTATTGTCCAGCACTTTTACGGCATTTTCACTAAAAGAAACGGGTGACAATCCCGGTGCAGCACTCAGGCACTTTTGTGTACCCGAATACACGGCATCAATACCCCAATCATCGATTTTAAGATCGGTTCCGCAATAAGAGGTTACGGCATCCACAACAAACAACGCACCTGCATCATGCACGATTTTGCTGATCTCTTGCAAGGGCTGAAGTACACCTGTTGATGTTTCAGCATGCACGATGGCTACAAGCTTTGGTTTAAGTCCTTTTAATGTATCTTTTACCTGCTGAGGATCAATGGATTGTCCCCATTCAGCTTCAATTTTAGTTACTCTGGCGCCTGCTCTTTCTGCGATATCCACCATCCTTCCACCAAATACTCCATTAATGCATATAACCGCCTCATCCCCAGGTTCTAATAGGTTGACAAGGCATGTTTCCATACCTGCACTGCCGGGTGCAGACACTACGAATGTGAGGTGGTTCTTCGTTTGGAAGGTGAGTTGCGCCATCTCCTTGATCTCATCCATGACGGTGACAAACTCAGGATCAAGATGTCCAATCATTGGTGTGGCCATGGCCTGCAATACCCTCGGGTGTACATCACTGGGGCCGGGGCCCATGAGAATCCTTCTGCTTGTTCTTAGCTGACTATCGTATGACATTTTTTTCGTTTTAATTTGAATTTAGTCGATGGTCAATAGTCCATAGTTGCTTGGACTATTGACCATCCAACTTTGTCATGTTTCGCCTTTTTTGCCCTTTGTCCCTAAAGGGAAAGGCGAAAAATCCAATTTGATTCTTTTCGCTCTAATAAAGTTATTGAGGGTAAATACCAAATTCTGTTTTTCTACCATGACAAATTTGGATTAATTCTCCGGATAATACGTCCTCTCAGCATTCTTCTCAATGTCTTCGCGATAGAACAGCACATCCTTAAATTTTCCTTCCCTGTACATTTCTGCCTGATCTGTAAAATGAGGTGATGCAGGGTCTCCACTATTACCACCCGCCAGTACCGATTTGGCTTTCACCTTTTCCCCAAATTCCACAACCGCAACGAAACTATTGCCCCGGGTTCCATACCACTTTAGGGTACCTGGATAAGGTCTGCTACCAAAGGCAGCTAGCGCTCCCCAAAAGGAAGAGGTATAGGCAATAGGTAAACTTGGTTTTGTGTCATCAAAAGGCTGAACAATATCTCCGGTGATCCTTTGGAATCGGTTGATATCACCCCAGGCTGTTTTCCAATTACCAAAGTCGGCCTGTAGTAAATTTAGTGCGTTGAGTAGCGCCTGCAATTTTTGCTTATCCGAAGTTTGGTTCACCATATAATCAATAAGCGCCAAATCACCATTTCTTCTGGACACTTTGTCCGCCACCATTCTCTGCAGGTCTTGCGCCCAAAAGATCGCTACTGCTGTGGCCACTGAAGTTTCAGAAAAGCGGTAATCCCAATCTTTTAGCACCTGAATCGGCTCCTTCAAATCCGGGTTGACAGGTCTCACTTTTCCATAAGCAGCTACCAATGAAGGCACCAGTCTTTCAAATGCAGGGAGGTATGAATCGTAAGCTGCTGCAATTAATTTATCCAATGTGAAGTTGGTTGAATCTTTCAACACCCTAACTGCATGAAGCCCCCTAAAGTTTTCATGGTCAGGGGCCATGTAGGCAGGGTAATCGGATGGTTTAGGGCTTTGGTCGCCAGAAACAGTAAAAGGAGTTGAGTTACAATTCTGGATCCAGCCGTTGGCGGGATTCAATTCATGAACCGATTCTTCTACAGTATGCAATCCTTTCCAATCCGTGGCCGGGTTGCTGCCATCTACCGGCTTCGACCAGTCAAATTGTGGGTCTCTGATGGGGATAAAGTTGCCATGGAAGTAGGCAATGTTTCCCTTGTCATCTGCATATACTGTATTGTTGGAAGAATTGGTTCTCAACTCCATCATTTTATTAAACTCCTCATAGGTGCTGGTCTTGGTGCGCGTGTAAGACTGTGTCAGCGCTTTTAATGGTTCTTGCATCAGACTTATACTGATCCACTTACCATCGCGGTTGGCAATAACAGGACCGTGATGGGTAGCGTAAGTTGTAAACTCTTTGGTCGCCTCATTATCCCCCTCCTTGTAGGCCAATTTTATAGTCTTGGAAGTCAATGGTTTCAACTCTTCACCATACTTGTAAAATAACTCTTCGCCTTTTTTCACGATGGTCTCTTCGTATTCATCAATGGCATCAGCACTGCTGCTGGTGTGCATCCATCCGTTGTGCTCATTAAATCCCTGGTATACAAAAAATTGTCCCCAGGTAACTGCTCCATACGCATTCAAACCCTCTTCGCTTACCATGTGCACTTCAGGTCTGAAATAAAAAGAAGTATGCGGGTTGATGAGAAATAAGGCATTGCCTGTGGCACTTTTAGAAGGCGCCAAAGCAAATCCGTTTGAACCTGTGGGCTCCTTCTCCCACTCCTTCACAACCTGTTCAGAGAATGCCATGTCGTTTTTAGGATCATACAATTTAGCCAGTTCTTTGAGAGAAATGGTCTCTATATCTCCACCAATACTGCCCTCACTAAACATCAGGGGCATCCATGGCTTAAACTCCGTAATCAATTTAGGTTTTGTCTCAGGATGTGTTTTTAAATAATGATTAGCACCATCAGCAAAAGCATTCAGTAATTTCTTCATCCACTCAGGGCTTTCATTATAGATGCTGGCAGCCTTTGTTGTATCCATGAACAGATGCATGCGCAGGTCGCTCATCAGGCTCTCCTCACCTTCCACTTCAGCCATCCTTCCCATGGCATTGATGTAGTTCACCTCTACCCTGTTAAAATCATCTTCGCATTGTGCGTAGATCAGGCCAAACACCGCATCAGCATCTGTTTTGCCGAATACATGTGGAACCCCAAATTTATCTCTGATGATGGTAACATTTGAATCTGTTTTCTGTGAGGAATTGGTGCAATTGTAAAAGACCAGCGCCAGCAGGATGAGTGCAAAGTTTCGCATAGGTTTCAATGGTTTGCTATTACTTGCAATATAAATTTAAAATGAAAAGCTACAATGCATAATGTGGTATGTGGTAAAGCGTGCAGAATTGTTTACGCAATGGCTTTGTCGCTTGATGACTTTATGGCAAATTTGCATCAAAATTTTTTTGAGTACCTGTAACATAACCATTTGAATGAAAACAGCAGAAATACGCACCAACAAGGGAACAATGAAAGTGGAATTCTTTGAAAAGGATGCCCCTAACACGGTTAAGAACTTTACAGACCTCGCTAAAAAGGGGTTTTATGATGGTCTTACCTTTCATCGCGTAATCCCCAACTTTGTTATTCAGGGAGGTTGTCCGGATGGCACCGGTGCGGGTGGTCCTGGCTATCAAATTGATTGTGAGTTGGACGGTGAGAATCAATACCACGATCGCGGGGTATTATCGATGGCGCATGCCGGCAGAAACACCGGAGGATCTCAGTTCTTCATTTGTCATGGAAGGGATAACACCAAGCACCTCGATCGCAACCATACTGTATTTGGCAAGGTAGTGGATGGCCTTGATGTGATCGATCAGATAAGAGAAGGTGATGTGATGGAGAAAGTGGTGGTAGTTGAACAGGCCTAGTACTGATTCATTTTTATTTGGCCCAATAAGTTGGCGTTATTCATTATTCATCTCGAAGCGAATTTACCGGATTAGCCACTGCTGCTCTGATTACATGAAATCCTACGGTAGCCATAGTAATCAGAAATGCAAGTAAAGCTGAAGCAATAAACGTAACCCATTCTTCTGGCAACTCAATTCGATAGGCAAAATTCTGTAGCCATGCATCGGTGAAATACCAGGCCACCGGAAAGGCAATGACCATGCTAATTGCAACAAGAATAAAGAATTCTTTGGCAACCAGAACGACAAGACTTGGCACACTAGCTCCTATCACCTTTCTCACACCTATCTCGCTTGTTCGTTGCTCGGTGGTAAAGGCTGCCAGGCCCAGTAGGCCCAGGCACGCAATGGACAAAGTAAGCGCAGAAAAAACGGTAAATATTTTGCTTCGTTTTTCATCGGCTTTGTATTGGGAATCAAAATCCTGGTCCAGGAAATTATACTCGAATGGAAAATTAGGATTTACTTCCTTCCATATACCTTCAAGACTTGATAAGGATTGACGTACATCGCCCTCACGGGTGCGCACAAATACGTTTCTTAAATTATCATTCAGCACGATCATCAATGGTTCGATGGCATCATAAAGTGAGTTCTGGTTGTAGTCTTTGATCACGCCCACTACCCGCTTTTCAATTGGCGGACGACTGCCTCCTCCGCCAAAAATAAATTTCTTTCCGATAGGGTCCGCCCAATTCATGCGTTTTACCATCGATTCGTTCACCAATACCGCGTAGGTGGTGTCGGAAATGACATCACGTGAAAAATCACGGCCTTGCACGATTTGCATGCCCATGGTCTTCACAAAGTCAAAGCCAGCCCCAAACAAATCTACACCTCGTTGGACCATTTTCCCTTCGCTATCTTCAACTTGAATCAATAGTTTACCAATTCATTCTCCCGGGGAAGCATCGGCCATTCCTACACTCTCTACCAGTGGACTTTGCTTTAACTTTTCGACCAGTACTCCCTCTCGTTGACGCAACTCACGCTGCGAAAGAGAAATCTTGACTACTCTCTCTTTAACAAATCCGAGATCCTTATGGCGAAGGAAATCAAGCTGGTTAAAGACGACCATCGTACTAATCAACATGAATATAGAAATAGAGAATTGTGCAATCACCAATGTTTTTCGGAAAAGAACACTACCTCCCCTGGATGCGCTTTTGCCTTTGAGCACATTAACCGGATTGAAGTTTGACAAATAAAAAGCCGGATAGCTTCCTCCAACAATGCCAACAAAAACAACAATTGCAATCAAGCTCAATAAAACAGTGGGTTGAAGGATATAATCAAAAGGAATCGACTTATTGGCCAATCCATTAAAAGCTGGCAGTAGCAAATAAATGGTTGCCAAACTCACCCCCAGCGAGATCAGCGCAATCAACACTGATTCCGTTATAAATTGGATAATCAGTTGTTTCTTCTGCGCACCCATTACTTTTCGTACTCCCACTTCTTTGGCACGGTTTGCGGATCTTGCGGTGGCCAGGTTCATGTAGTTGATACTGGCAATAATAATCATGAAGCACGCGATTGCACCAAAAATGTAGATGTAGGAGATATCACCACCGGACTCTGCTTCGTCCTGAATTTTAGAATGCAAATGGATGTCGGCAATTGGCTGAAGTTCGTATTTTATACTGACGCCTACCTCCCTAAATATGGGATCAACTTTTTGGGCAATGATGGTGTCCAGGCTGGCATACATCCTGGACAAGTCATATCCGATGGGTAATTCGATGTAGGTAAATACTCCGAAATTGCCCCATGATCCCTGATAACCAGGAATTGAATTTCTCGATTGAAGTGCATCAAATCGGAAATGAGAATTTTCGGGTACATCTTTTATTATACCTGTCACTTTGTATTCTTCGTTATTCTGATTTTGCAGAGATTGCCCCATCGGATCTTCATTGCCAAAGTATTTTTTGGCTATACTCTCTGTTAAGACAATCGAGAATGGCTGATCCAAAGCCGTATTCTTATCCCCGCTGATAAACTGATAATCAAACATGTCAAATACCGTGGAGTCAGCCAGGTAAAATTTATCTTCATAGAATTGCAGGTCACCATTTTTAAACAAATTTCTGCCCGTTCCGAAGAACCTTACTGCATTCTCAACTTCGGGGTAATTATCACGTAATTCCTCCGCCAATGGGATTTGTGCAACGGCCCAGGTAAAAGCATTGTCAGGTTCCTTGACATTAGAAACCACGCGATAGATTTTGTCAACCTTCGAATGGTAGCGATCGTAACTAAGTTCATCCAGAATATAAAGCAACAAGAACATGCTGCAGGTAATGCCTATGGTGAGTCCTAAAATATTAATGGTACTGTAAATTTTTTCTTTTACAATATTTCGGATGGCAATGACAAATAGGTTTTTAAGCATGGTGAGTATTTAGTATACTTCTTTTGGCAAATGCTGAATTAGGAATTTGAATTCTTGTAGAGCATACGGATAATAATCAATTTAGATTCAAAAATTATTTCATTAGGGGTCTATTGGCCTAATTTCCTCAAATTTTTCTCAAAACAGACACTGTTCTCTATTCCTACATAAGGCCCGTAATTGGGAATGCGCGCATAACCTTCGTTTTCATAAAGACGAATGGCTTCTGGCTGTCGCTTACCTGTTTCCAATACACATTTTTGATAACCTAGTTGAAAAGCCCAGGACTCCAGTTCAAGTAAAATTCTACCGGCTATTTTTTTTCCTCTGTAATTGGGTAGAACATACATTCGTTTTACTTCCATCGCATAAGGAGTAGCCTCCTTCATGGCTCCGCAGCCTACCGGTGTATCATTCTTGTAGGCAACTACTACGTTTTTAAGCAAAGTCAACCTATTGAATTGGTCATAAAACAAATGGTCTTTGCCATCGCGCTCAGCTAATTCAATATCCAAGAGCGTTACTAACCCAACAAAATCTGTGTTATTAGCATCTGTTCTTATTATTGTCATTCCAAATTATCCGGTGTCTTCAAAAGTGTTATCAACATCTAAACTTTTTTGACATGCATCTTATACCCGAACTGATTCGCAGCGAATTGGATATGATTAACTTTTTGTATATCGGAACAATACTCTACACCTTCATGATTCATGCAGACAAGTTGATCATTCAAATGAAAGATAGCGCTTCAAAAGTGCGGAATAAGCTGGTCGATTTGTGGTATAAGCGAATTAACAATTATATCTACAAATACTCACAACCATAATCAATATGGCGCTACCATGATATATATTTATACACGATGCGTATCAGCTTATATGCCTCGTCCATATCTTTTGCATTGTAGGATAGGGTATAACCATCTACTCTTTTCATTCCAGGGATGCCCATTGCCACATCCGCTCTGGTGGGTTCATCGACTTTCAAAATAAACGTGACGGGTAGTTTTACGGAAAGTGCTTTTGCATTTTTTAAATCTTTCAATGCGGCTGTAGTTTGCTCTTGTAATAATTTGAGCACCACATCAGGATGCAACAATTTGGCAGCACTGGAGCCGATGGCTTCTTTTGTGGCCACCGTACGTGTGGGCACTACTTTTACAATCTCTTCCGTAAACGTCTTGTCTCCGCTGGCCAAAATCACAGGTACGCCTTTGGCTCCAGCATAGTAAGCATTCAAGCCCCCCTCACCTACTTCAGTGCCGTTCAACCAAAGTCCTTTTACATTTCCCGCACCAGTATGTGCCAAAAATCCATTCTCCGTTCCTGCCATGGCATGGTAGCCGATAAAGATGATGCCATCAAAGCTCTCATCCAGGTTTTGTACCATGCCCAATGGTTTGATGTTGCTTTGAATGTATTCCACACGTGGATCCAGTTCGGTGTGCAACAGGTTTTGCATATCACCATGACTATCATTGACTAACACGGTGGCAGGCCCGGCTTGAAAAATAGCTTTCACCACCGCATTTACCTCCGCAGTCATTAGCTTCCTACCTGTATCGTAATCTTTTCCATTGTTGCTGGTCATTTTTGAGGTTCCGATCCCTCCAATCCCCTCCATATCTACGGAGATAAATATTTTGACCGGCTTAGTTTGTGCAAAGCTCATTGAGCAGGTAATAACGCAGGTAATAACTAAGAGAGGTAGGATGTTCTTCATGTTGCTTTTTCTTTTAAATATAAGAGCAAATGGTTTTTCAATCCAATTTTATAAGAAATACATCTATTCAAATAAAGTCTTTGCTTAAATAAGCACTGGCGGTGGAGTGATTCCGAATAGGATTAGTCTTCAATAGCCTCAATACCTTGTTCTTTTAATTTGGCTAGTCCCTCCTTCATCGCTTTGATTTGTTCGGGTGGATGGCTTTGCCAAACAGTTACTTCCCCCACTACCTTAAAGGGGTGTTTGGATCGGTAAGACATCGTGGGGTTGCCGGGAAATTTTTTGTCTGTCAAATTGGGATCATCCTCAATGGGACCTGTAGGCTCCACTAAATAAATTCTTTCACGCCCCTCTCCTAAAGCCAATTCTGCACCCCATATAGCCGCATCCAATGTGGCAGACAGGTAGATGTATTTTGCTTTATTCTGTTTACCGAAGTTGGAGTGAAACCCAACGGCTATCAATTCTCCAATTGCAAAGTTGGCTTTTGTACCATGAAAGTAGGTCTGGGCAAATGGTGTATGAGCTGTTTTATTCAATGGATTGTCCATATTATTCTCAGCCATTGTTGAGCTTATTTTAACTTTTTAGATCTCAGTATATTCTACGAATTACTTTGAAAAGGGTTAAAGACCTGTAAAAAAGATTATTATTTTACAAAATCAAAATGTATGCCATTGGGCATCACATGAAGGGCCTTGAAATTCTGATTGACCTTAATTTGGTGCCATACGTCAGGAGGTATAACCATACTGTCGCCTGGTCCTAACAAATGATCCTTTTCAGCCAAATTTAGAACACACTCTCCTTCTATCACCACAAGTACCGACTCATCTGATGCCTTGTGTTTGGGTAAAAGTTGTCCGGACAACGCTTCCATCTGTTTTATTACCATCTTTTCGCCCTCTTCCACAAGCGTTACCTTCGGATTACTTACAGTCGTCATAATTGATTTTTATTAGATGAATTATAGTAGAGAAAGATAGGAAATTAATTCTTCAAATGCCCGTATCCTCTCACTTCACCCTTACCCTATACCCTTTTTTGATCCGGAATGTCAACAGCAACGGTACGAGGTGTCATCTGCACCAGAGCGCGATTCCCCCTATATCCAACGCCTAACTTTTTTGCAATACGCGGTATACTCACTTCCGAAATTTCTACCTAAATATTTCTCTTCCTTTACTATTATGAATTTGGTGACAACCCATAAAACAATTGGAATGAACAGAAGGGCCCATAAATTGTTTTGAAGGAATGCTATTCCTGTATAAAGGATTAAAAGTCCCAAATACATTGGGTTCCTTGAGACAGAATAAATGCCTGAAGTCTGAAGTGAGTTAGCCGGCTTTATGGTAATCAGTGTGTTCTTGGTTTGAAAAAATTTTATCAATGCAGGAATTGCAATGATAAGTCCCATCATCACAAATAGTACTCCTACCATAAAGGCAACACTTGTCTCTAAAAACATGGTGGGAAGTGGAAATGCTTTCTGAGAATATATTGACATAAAAAATATTATAACGTAGAAAAGCGGAGGGGGAAGATAAACTCCAGGATGATCAATTTTAGCCTTCATATATTACTATTATAAAATGGATAATTTATCATAAGCATTTCAATAGTAAGAATACTTAGCGGAAGCACTTTAGGAAAAAAACGACATTGTTTATCCCGTAGGAAACGCTCCGAACCCGCTCGTTTGCTTTTGAAGCAGTGAGCCGGGGGCAAACGCTGCAAATTGCTTGAATTCCCGTAACAAATGGGAAGAATCATTGTATTCACATTCGTTGGCAATATCAGACCAACTTTTTTCAGGAGACGCATTTTTAATCTTCATCGCACGCTCAAATCGTACAATTCTAATGTACATTTTAGGAGATATTCCAACTCGGGTTATGAAACTGCGCTCAAATTGACGAAGACTCAGACAAGCCAGGGAGGCCCATTCCGGCAGGCTATTTTTTGCAAGTGGATCAAGCATCTTAATGGCCACGGAGTCAATGGGTTCTTCCTGAGCGATCCCATTCTCCATTTGTTTATCCAGAAAGGCCGAAACAATTTCAATCATTTCATCATACGATGATGATTGAAATAATTGTGCATTTACAAGCCCTATTTCACCCGACAAAAAATCAATAGCATTTAGTCCTGTGTTGACAGTCTTTTTCATTGGAATTTTCAATAAGCGATAAAGGCCTGTGGGGAGGAAGGCCACTTTGATCATTAGGTAATCACTACCAAACTTTAGTCCAACGGGTCTATTTTTTGGACCTGTAATACTGGTTGTAGGGGCTGTTGTGCTCTGCGAATTGCCATTATCAAATACTTGAACATTGTCCCTCGGATAGAAGTAGAGATTTTGTTCTGTATTTGCCAGGCAGGTAATAAATGGTGGGGGTAGTGGGTCTGTTCCCTCCCACTTCATGTGAAGAATCTGGAATTCACGTATGATACTTTTCTGAGTATCCAAAGGCTCATATTTCCGAAAGAATTTCACTCTGTTTTTGTCTTATTACAATATCGTTAATAATCACCTCACTTCCATTTTTTCTTTTATGGGTTCATAGTAAAGAACTACTGCACCACCCTTAAAGGTTTTTGTCTTAATAAGTTTAAAAGCAGTCTTGTCGTTTAGGTTTTCAAATAATGACAGACCACTTCCTGCAACAACGGGGTGAACACAAAGTTGGAACTCATCAATTAAGTTAAGTTTTAATAGCTGCATTATTAAACTTCGACTGCCCACTAAAATGTTTTTACTCCCTCTACCGCCTGATGCGGGACTGGATTGTTTGAGTGTTAACACTTCTTCTTCAAGGTCTCGGTTGGCCAACCTGGTACTTTTCCAGTCCACCACTTTAAGTGTGTGTGAATAAACAATTTTAGGAATCTTGTCTACTACCACTGCAAAGTCGTCCATTGATTTTTCACCGGAAGGGTTTTCTACCAGCGTTTTCCAAAATTCCATAAGCTGATAGGTAATCCTCCCATAGAGAATGGTGCCTCCGTTACTTAACAGGTTGGTGTAATGGTTGTGTATTTCTTCATCTGGAATGATTGCTGTATGGTCGCAAAAACCGTCAAGGGTCATATTGATGGCTGCAATTACTTTTCTCATGTAAGCGGTTCGTTATTATTGTTTGTCCACTATATAATTCAGCTCAGTTACCCCGGAAGTAAAATGTTGTGTGGTCAATAGCTTTAGTTTTATTTGGGCTTTGATGTCCACAAACAGTGGAATACCTCGTCCAAGAATAATGGGATTGACAAACAGCCAGTAACCATCAATTAAGTTTTCTTGCATCAGTGAATGCGTTGCCGTAGGGCTACCAAAAAGCAAAATGTCTTCACTCCCGCTGTCGCCTGATGCGGGACGGGATTGCTTGAGTGCATTGATGTGGTCCGGAAGGTTATCGCTAATGATAGTTGTGTTGGTCAAACCTTCGTCTTTTATTGTTTTTGATAAAACCACTTTGTGAACATTTTTATACCACTTTGAATGTTCAATGTCGTGCCTGGACGCTGTGGGCGCGTCTCCCGCAGTAGGCCAGTAATTTTCCATCATCTGATACGTTACTCGTCCATACAATGCCGTGTCGCCTTTGCTTATCCGCTTACCAACATGATCAAAAATTTCTTCATCCACTTTAATCCAGTCCATTTCTCCCTTCGGTCCTGCCACAAAACCATCCAGCGATAGGTGCATAAATGAAATTATCTTTCTCATGGGGTTCTATTATTAGATTTTTGGTTATGATTTGTTATTATGACAATATCCGAAAATAAAGAAACTGCACATACATGACTTTAACCAAATATAAGGATACTCCTAATTAAGTAGGTTACAAATTAGATTTTTCAACTAGAAAATACGTATTGCAACGTGATCCTTATCCCTTATCAGGAAGCGCATCAAATTCCTTCCTTTTCTTTTCAAACCATGCTTTCATGGCATCAGGTGACTTCATTAATTGTTGCATCTCTCCCATTGCCTTTAAGTGTGCCTCATCCTTTTTCTGAAACATTTCCATTCCATGAGTCTTACTCATTTCCGCAATTTCTTCAAATGTATTGGCGTGAAAAGCTTTATCACAAGCCCCACCCAATTGCTGACATGTCATTGTTTTCATATGTATTCAATTTTTGTTGCAGTTCGTAACGCTAAGTGTTGGCACCTGCATGCCATCGTAAAGGCTAAGACTCGCTACCAGATGAGGAACACCAACATAGTTAAGGTAGTTCTGAACAGGATTACGGTATTTTATTTGTCAATTTTCTTATCAATTTCACTAATTATATATTTAGCTTTTCCGGTTAAGACATTTAAATCATCTAACGTTAGCGAATTATAAATAAACCTCTGAATCAAAAGGGAGGAATATTCATCATCATTTATTAATTCCTTATAATTTAATGGAACATAATTGATGTCTGTCAAGCTAGAATCTTGCGTTATAAATCTAAAATGTTCTGCCAAATAGGGCTCTAAACTTTCAGTGTTAAATCTTTTGGAGTTATTGTCGAATCGGTTTACCGAAGATTTAACATTTTGCTCGTAATAAACTATGATACTATCTCTCAACTCTTTGTGGTGTATTATATCCAGCCCCGTTGTCTTCAGAAATTCAAAAGAAGTAGTTCTTGAATTAATACCAGAAAGAGTAAAAGATGATATAAAGTTAAAGGTGGCTATTGAGTCCTGATTTGCCGGTTTACTTAAAATCGTTTTAATAGATCTCGCTGAAAAATTCAGATTGTTAATGCTTTTATTATATCTTAAAGTATCGGTTATGAGATCTAATTTAATAGACTTTAGAACATTCGTTTCAATTATTCTATTTTTTCTATTTTCATTCCAATTGTTAATCTGTAACGCAATTAAAATTCCAATTACCACAAGAACTATTTCTCCAATAGCGTATAGAAGATATTTACTGAATTTATTTTCAATCATTAGATTTTGGCGAATTTTTTTAAAGAATTTTATCATTGATTATTGTTGGTCATGATGAAGTACATTAACCATGTAAGTGTATTAACCATATTCTACAATATCCAATAATTGAGAGAGTAGAAATACATGGCCATATCCAAAGATAAGGATACTCCTAATTAAATACTCCACCCAAAATATGTTTTTATAACTAAAAGTAGGATTACAACTTAATCTTAATCCCTCCATTCATCACAAACCCATCCACCGGAGCGTAGATGTCGCGGAAAGTGGGATTGGTAACAGTACCCGTAAAGATCGTATCAAACCGGGTTTGGCGGGCGTCCAGGAAATTCTCAAAGTTGAGGAACAGGGAAAAGTTCTCCCAGAGTTTTTCTGTCATCAATCCAAAAATCCAATACGATTTGCCTATGGCACCATCGTTGAGCTTTTGCTCACTAAAATAATAGCCTTCCAATCCTATTTTTAATTTATCCTCCACTTCATACATCAGCACATTGTTGAGCCGGTGCTTCGCCACCAAAGGAAAAGTTGTTGTGGTGCCATTGTAATGTTCGTTTACATCGGCCAGCGTATAACCAATAAAGAGTTTAAAATCATTGTAAGTCAGCTTTACATTGGTTTCTATGCCCTTCGTATCAATATTCCCCCTGGGTTGTAGGTACTCATAGGCGCTGCCTGTCGGTGTCAGTATCAATGGATTATCGATTTTGGTATAAAAGAACAGTGTGTTAATGCTGAACGTCATGTTATCGGATAGAGGTGTTTTGTAGTTGAAGTCCAGGTTCCCTCCAATGGATTTTTCTGCTTCGGTGTTATTGGTATTGATCGGCAGTACATTCTGGAATTGGAAACGTTCTGCATCTTCCGTGAATACCGTAGACGCTTTGTAGCCCAGCCCACCTCCTACTCTGGCCGTGAGTTTGGGATGCAGTTTGAACATTGCGGATATCCGTGGCAAGCCAAAGAATCCATATTTATTTTGATAGTCACCGCGCATGCCCGTTTCCAGGGTCAGCAGATCGGAAGCATTCCAGGTGTTCTGAACAAAGGCACCCAACGTATAGTAACTGTAGTCCACTGCCTGAGCGGGTGTTACATTATCCTGTGTGAACTGATCGGTCCATACATTTAATCCTGCCACCCATTCTGATTGTGCACCTCTTTGGTTGTAGGCCAACTCACTGAACGATGACAATTGCACTCCTGAGAATTCATAAGAAGGAATCCTGATACCTCTGTCGTAGTAACTCACGCTGTTTCTGAACGTCAGCTTGCCCTTGTTTTCGAATTGATGATCGAACCCTACCTGTGTGCTTAACCGTGTAGTACTGTTTTCCTCAAAGTAGGGATTTGGGTTGCCTGGTTTCCCTTCAACGTATTTTAAATCTCCACCAATGCGTTTCTCAATGGTGGTATTTAAGCCCACATTGAACGTAGTGTTCTCATTGAGGTAAACATAGAGCTTGGGGTTTAGTGTATAGCGATTAAATTTCGGAATGGCAGTCAATCCAATATTTGCCGGATCATACGGTGTGCCGTGATTATAGGAAGCAAACACAGTGGTGCCTACTTTTTTAAACTTTTGGGAATAGAAGGCACTCGCATCCAGGCCCAGGGCAGAAGTGCCGTTGAGCATGAGGTTGAGTTCCCTGTCTTCCGTTGGCTTTTTAGAGACGAGATTAACCAAACCGGCAATGGCACCACCACCATACAAGGTAGAAGATGCTCCTTTGATCACTTCTACTTGTTGCAAGTCAAGCGGTACAATTTGAAGCAAACTCAGTCCCCCAGAAAATCCGGAGTACAACGGCATACCATCGCGCAGGATTTGCGTGTACTTTCCATCCAATCCTTGAATGCGGATACTGGAATTGTAAGATGTAGCAGAAGTCTGCTGTGTTTGAATGCCCGTGCTTTCATTCAACAGCATTCTGATATCCCCTGGCTTCATGTTTCCTTTTTCTGCCAGCTCCTCTCCTGAGATGGCTTCCACACGTGTAGGAATGTCCGCTATCGTTCTGCTTGAACGCGTGGCTGTAATGATTACTTCTTCCAATTCCTCAGCGTCATGCGCCAAAAGAATTTCTATCGGTGTGATGGAAGACAATGGGAATGAATAGGTTTTGCGTTGTGTCTCATAGCCAATGTATCGAAACTCGATGGTCTGCTGACCGCTAGGGATGTTGTTGATTTCAACGAGACCGTTCAGGTCGGCACTGGCTCCATTGTTGGTTCCTTGTACTATTGCGGTAGCGCCTATCAATGGCTCACCGCTTTCGCTGTCTTTGATGAATGCTTTAAAATTGTTTTGTGCCCATACAGGGCTTATCATAAAGATTGTCAGCAATGACAAAGTGATTCTTTTCATTTCAGTTAAAAGTTAATACCTAAAAAATAATGTTAACCGAGGGTCTCGGTTGGATTAATAATGGATGATTATATATTAACCATCTTTGGCGGCTGCCATATGGTAGTAAAGCAATTATCTACAAAAAGAATAATACCTAAATTTAGATTAACAGTGTTTTCTTTTACCGGTGCTGGAAAAACAAAATCCTCGTACAAAGAAACGAAGCCCGTACAAACACCACAAGTGAGAAAAGGTGAACAGATTTCATCTGTATTGTTATGATTTTCAGTTTGCTCTGTCCCCACCTTTTCGTCATCACAATCATCATCACCACAGCAAGGCACTGTAGATAACAGCATAACAGACAATGAAAGCATCAAACAGAAAAATTTCATTGCATCAAATATAAGAAAAATAACAATTTGAAGATCAGAGGAATGGATTGTCTTCTGCATTCCTTTGTGCTTTAGTACCTCCGAGGTGAAAAAGGAATGGATCACTTATATTTTACCGCCAAGTCGCAGAGGCGCAAGTTAAATCTGTAAGTCAATCACATGGGATCATTCCTTAGCGCCTTAGCGTAAAAGATGACTGCTGCACAAAGAATAACCATAGAATCCACCACTGTTGTAAAGAGAAGGAACTCTAATGTGTCGCTGATCTACATTAATACATTTTGTTTGGATTCGCAGCGTGCTTAGGAATCTTTTGAATTGAATCCCAATGTTCACAAATTTTTCCATTCTCATCAAATCGAAAAAAGTCCATGGTGACAAACTCATCATTTCCCGGCCATGTCTGGTGAGTGTGCAATGCCACCAAATTGCCTTCACCAATGCATCTGACAAATTCAACTGATTTTTCAGGGTACTCTTGTTGCATTCTTTCAAAATATTCAATGAAACCTTTTGTGCCATCAGCAACATCAGGATTATGCTGAATATACTCTTCCCCAACATACTCTTCTATGGCTCTCTTAGGGTTGCCTTCATAGGCTGTTTGGTAGAATGCGATTGCATTTTTTTTGTTTTCTTCTATACGCTTCTCAATGATCATTAAATTTTCGTTTATTTATTGATTGTTATTGATCAATAGGTAAAATGAGAAGACAATTTATAACTATATCAGCAATTTTGATTTCAGGATTGTTTGTGATTTCAATATTCTGGGCTCCCATATTGTGGACATTCATTTTAATAGGTCCTCTATTTCTGATAGGCGTGAATGATATGCTTCAAAAAAAGCATACGATCAGGAAAAATTTTCCCGTTATCGGTAATCTCAGGTATTTGCTTGAAAGCATAAGACCGGAGATAAGCCAGTATTTTATTGAGTCAAATTCAAATGGAGTGCCCTTTAGCAGGCAGCATCGCTCCCTTGTATATCAGAGGGCCAAAAATGAGCTCTCCACCCAACCATTTGGCACCCAAAACAACATGTATGAAGTGGGATTTGAATGGGTAAATCATTCTTTAAGCCCCACCACAGTAAACCCTGAAGCACTTAGGGTAACCATTGGCGGACCTGATTGCCTACAGCCTTATAATGCAAGCATTCTCAATATCTCCGCCATGAGTTATGGTTCGTTAAGCAAGAATGCAGTACAAGCATTAAATAAGGGTGCTAAGCTTGGAGGCTTTGCCCACAATACCGGTGAGGGCGGGCTTTCTGAATATCATTTAATGCATGGTGGAGATATTATCTGGCAAATAGGAACAGGGTACTTTGGTGCACGTACCCATGACGGAGATTTTGATCCGAATCTCTTTAAAGAAAAGGCAAATCATAAGAATGTGAAGATGATAGAGATAAAGCTATCTCAAGGGGCCAAACCCGGTCATGGCGGCATTCTCCCTGCTGAGAAAGTAAATGAGGAGATCGCTAAAATTCGTAACGTACCTGTAGGGAAAACTGTATTATCACCACCTGGCCACTCCGCATTTACCACCCCCATGGAAATGATGGATTTTATCAAAAAACTAAGAGAGCTTTCAGGAGGTAAGCCCGTTGGTATCAAATTATGCATCGGTAAGAGAAGGGAGTTTATTTCTATATGCAAGGCCATGGTAGAGTCTGGCATACAGCCTGATTATGTGGATATTGATGGTAGCGAAGGGGGTACCGGTGCAGCACCCATTGAGTTTTCGGATAGGATTGGCACTCCACTGGTAGAGGCACTTTCTTTTGCTCATAATGCGCTGGTGGGTTACGGCCTAAGAGATAAGGTAAAGGTGATGTGCAGTGGAAAAATAATCAGTTCGTTTGATGTGATCAAGAACCTAGCCATAGGTGCCGATGTGTGTTACTCGGCCAGGGGCATGATGATGTCGATTGGTTGTATTCAGGCATTGCTTTGCAATACAAATAAATGTCCCACAGGAATTACTACACAAAACCCACAATTGGTTGCCGGACTTGATATAGACCTGAAGGCCATTCGTGCGGCCAATTTTCATAAGGAAACCATTCATAGTGTAGCTGAGATGTTGGGCGCGATGGGCTTACACTCCACCACAGAACTAAGGCCCTGGCATAGGATGCGCAGAACGGACTTCACCGAAATAAAGCATTACGGGGAAATATACCCACAACTTAAACCTGGGGATCTATTGAAAAAAGAATTGCCTAAAGGCTGGGAACGAGCAGTTTTAGCTGCTTCGTCATCCACTTTTAAAAACATTGATACAGGATCGTAAATTTAAAATACCAGTCTAAGTTGATTATATGGTTTCCTATAAATACAGATTTACATAAATTCAAGTAAGAAAAAAGTTTTGGTGCAATTTGCCTGCCCTAGTCATGAAATTGACTGGCAGCTACTTGAGTTTATTGGCTAGGCATAGTTTATTCTCAAAGTTTAATTTTTTATAAAGATGTATCCGTTCAACGATGCAGCAACTTCTAACTTTCCAAGTATTGCGAAACACAAAAAGCGCGGTGAGATCAGCACGCTCTTTCATATAAGCAGTTAAGCACATGCCAATTACAGGATGATGTTATGGTGCGCAATTTTTTAATGTCTATCTCTACGAAAGGCATTACCAATGATTTCGATTAATGTTTTATCAAAGTCCTTTCTTAACAAATACAGCTGTATGGCTGCAATTCCTAGCCATGGTATCTGGATATAACCAAATGGAGTTATAAGTAAAAGAAAAATTGATGTTCCAATTAGCCCAAGTTTCACATTTTTATGCTTGTTAAGAATCAGCAATGCCATAATAATCTGAAACAATGCTATCAACAAAATAAAAAATACAGGGGCCTTTGCTACAATTTCTGAAAATATTGTTTTATAGAAATCTAGAAGAGAAGCTTCTCCCATTTGAACTGTAGATTGCGGATTGGTAATCGCATTAACCATATTAATCCCTATTGCCATTATCAAATAGAAGATCCCAAGAAAAATACGACCAATGTTAGGTTTTACGATACATAGAAATATTACTATTAGTACAAAACCAATGCTCCAAATAATTTTTTCATCCATAACCCTCTGATTATTTAGTTACTAATGAATTTCATTTGTATTCGAAGATAAGGGTATTTGTTAATAAATTCCTTTTAGAAGGGTGCGAAAATCCTATAATGATATAAATTTTTAAGATCTTTCTCCAGAGTAGATTTTCAACGCAAAGCCAAGAGCTTCAATTAACACTTTCAACAATACTCAGTTTTTGGCGCACACATTTCTTATATTAGTTGCCTACTAACGCCCCGCAATCTTGAGCTACCTCGCATTCCTTGACCGTAACCACTCGCTGGCCAAACCGGGCTACTCCCGCTGGCTGGTTCCGCCTGCTGCATTGTGCATCCATCTTTGCATCGGGCAGATATACGCTTATAGCGTTTTCAATGAACCAATGACACGAATTCTTGGCGTAAGCCAATCGGTGCCTGGCGATTGGCCACTCACTACTTTAGGTTGGATTTTTAGTATCGCCTTGTTTATGCTTGGCACTTCTGCGGCTGTGTTTGGCAAGTGGCTGGAACATGTAGGCCCACGCAAAGCCATGTTTACCTCTGCAATCTGTTTCTGCAGCGGCTTTATGGTGGCCGCCCTGGGCGTGTATCTTCACAACATCTGGATCGTGTACCTTGGTCATGGGGTGCTGGGTGGCATCGGTCTGGGACTCGGTTACATCTCCCCTGTCTCCACGTTAATCAAATGGTTTCCCGATCGACCTGGATTGGCCACGGGCATGGCCATCATGGGTTTCGGTGGTGGCGCCATGATCGCCTCTCCCTTGTCGGTACACTTCATGAATCATTTTAAGAGCGCAACCTCAGTAGGTGTAGCTCAAACCTTCCTGGCCATGGGCTTTATCTATTTTATCATGATGATGATCGGTGTATTTACCGTGCGTGTGCCCGCCAATGATTGGAAACCCGATGGTTATGATCCGTCATCAATAACACATCAGCATGTCCTCATCACACGCGCCAACGTAGATGCGGATACCGCTATTAGAACTCCCCAGTTCTGGCTCATCTTTTCTGTTTTGTTACTCAACGTAACTGCCGGCATTGGTGTGCTGGGTCAGGCTTCCGTGATGATACAGGAAATGTTTTCTGTTGATGCAGTGGGAGAAGCCAAAGCGATTTCGGTGACAGCAGCAGCCGGCTTCGTAGGGTTACTCAGTTTGTTCAACATGCTGGGGCGATTCTTTTGGTCCACCACCTCAGATAAGCTGGGTAGGAAAAACACATACACTGTTTTCTTTTTGTTAGGCGCGGTTCTCTACATCCTCATCCCCACTTTTGGGACAATGGGCACACCCCTGTTGTTCATTATTACTTTCTGTATTATCATAAGCATGTATGGAGGTGGATTTGCTACCGTACCTGCCTATCTCAAAGACATGTTTGGTGTGCTGCAGGTGGGTGCAATCCACGGCAGGCTGTTGGTGGCCTGGTCACTGGCTGCTTTATTTGGTCCCAGCCTGATTAACTACCTGCGGGCTTACCAAATCAACACGGTTGGCTTACCTCCGGCACAAGCTTACTCTTTTACCATGTACATTATGGCGTGCTTACTTTTGGTCGGCCTCGTTTGTAACCTATTGGTGAAGCCTGTGGATGAAAAGTATCATGTGAGTAGTTCTTAGTAAATAGTCATTAGTCTTTAGTCTTTAGTTTGTGACTAAGGACTAACAACTAAGTACCAGGTACTATTTGATCAACAATACTCTTTGATTAATCGGATATAACCACTCTATGCCCCTCTCAGTCACCAGGGCATCATCTTCCAACGGTACGCGCAACTTCTTTCCTCCCCATTCAGGCAATGGAGAATACGCAAATAACTCTATTGATAATAAGTTGGTTGGCTTTACCGTGTATTTAAACCTCACCGGATTCCATTCTGCTATACTTGGACCCAAACCATGCCCCCAGTTACCCACAGAGTGACAGCCAATGATCACATTTGTTTTTCCGTCCTCACTGGGTTTGTTAAATGCTATCTTTGAAAATCCTGCCTGTTCCAATGCCTTGTATATATTGCTCATATTTTGCTCTGCGGTAATACCCGGCTTGATGGTCTGCTTGATGATGTCCCGTACTTTTACCCCTTGATTAAAGGCATTCTTAATACTCTCCGGCACATCCGTTTCTCCCTCTTTCAATGCATAGGCCATACGCTTCATGTCGGTGTACATATTCATCAACCCCACGCCCCAGTCGAGCATTAAAATATCACCACGCTGAATGATGCGATCGGTAGAAGTTGCCACAATGCCATCCGGACCTGTGACATAGACGGAAGGCATGCCAAAAGAGGTTTCCAGATTGTTTTTAAATTGTTGCTCCCGCATCCACCACGCTACATTTTCGAGGGTGGTGACACCGGGTGTAATTACTTCATTGGAAAAAGCTTTTTCTGCAATGGTATAAGACAGCATACCGGCTTCGGCAAATGTGGCAATCTCGGTAGCCACTCTTCTCGATCTGAAATCAGACACCAATTTTTCAGCAGACATAAAACGATCTTCGTATTTTTTGCCTAAGATTTCTGCCAGGTGATGGTACATGGTATAAGACAATCCATCGGCACCTCCAATCATCTTAGACATGTTGAGCCCAATTCTCTTTGGATCGCGTTTGGTGACGAAGTCTTTCAGTTCGCTTTCACTACCGAAATAATCGTAGGACCCCCCTCCTTCTAAAAATCCTCCATCAATACCCAATGCGACACGCTCTATTCTAGACTTTCCAATGTTGGTGAAAATATAATATCCGTTTTGCCCTGCATATCCTTCACCCATGTCATGATACAGTGGATCAAAGTTGCCTTCCTTGTTGGTAATGATCCACATGTCAATGTTGTTTTCTTTCATCACCTCCGGAAGAACTAGGTCAAACTTATCGTTGCGTATTTGATTCATCACTCGCCATCTCCGGTAGGCTTCCTGTGAAAACACATCGGTGGCAATATTCAAACACAACAAAAGAGCGATGGTGGTATAGAGGCGATTCATATCAAATAGATTCTGGTTATATTTTCTATAATGATTCAACAAAAATAGTTTCTTTGGCAAATGCTGTTACAAATATTTGATGAGTTGATCTTACAGGTCATTTACATTCATAATCAGCAGGTTCTGCACTTGTGCGCAGGGTGAACAACTGTTTGTATGGATTACATTCTAAAATGATTATTGATGTATTTTTCCCCACTCGTTCACCGCTAATATAAACAGTTTTGGTTATTTCTTGCAGCACTCCCATAACCCAAACTCTTTTCATTAATTTTACACAAAGCAATCTCAACAAAGCAAATGTTCACTAAACCTAAATAGCATGAAGCGAATACTACTCTTAGTTTTCTTTATTTTTCCATTACTTATTAATGCCCAGGTAAAACCTGCCCCCGATCGAAAGGCAGGTGAAGGCGAAGGCCCTTTTAACAGAATGGTAATCCGTGGAGCCAATTTAATTGATGGCACTGGCGCGCCAGCCTATGGTCCGGTAGATATTGTTATCGAAGGCAACAAGATCAAAGAGATAGTGTTGGTGGGCACTCCTAAAATTCCTATCAATCCTTCAGATAGACCAGCAAAAGGAACGAAAGAAATAGACGCGTTAGGTGCTTATGTACTTCCGGGGTTTATCAACATCCACACCCATGTGGGCGATGTGCCTAAAGCACCAGAAGCGGAGTATGCCTATAAGCTTTGGATGGGTCATGGTATCACCACCATTCGTGGTGTACCTGCCGGGGATGTGAACTGGGTGGAAAGCGAGAAGAAACGCAGTGCCGAAAACAAAATCGTGGCACCTCGCATTGTCGATTTTCAGGTACCGGGGACCGGCTCCGACTGGAAGGGCGGGCCTGTAACCACACCTGCAAAGGCACGGGAGTGGGTAGCATGGGCCAATGCAAAAGGTGTGGAAGGAATAAAGATTTTTAATATGGATCCGGAAGTGATGGAGGCCGCTATTGATGAATCGCACAAGAGAAAAATGGGATCGGTAGCTCATCTATCGCAAATGATGGTAGGCCGGGTAAATGCACGGGATGCCGTTGCGTTGGGGTTGGACAACCTTACTCATTTTTATGGTTTGTTTGAATCATTGTACAAAGATGAAGACATTCAACACTGGCCCAGGGATTTTGAATACAATGATGAGCAAGACCGTTTCAGCCAGGTAGCCTATCAGTGGGATAAGATTTATCCTCGCGGAAGTAAACAATGGAATGACCTTATTCAATTCTTTCTTGATCATAAAACCATTCTTGATCCTACTATGACCGCCTATCTGGCCGGCCGGGATGTAATGCGTGCACGCACCGCAGAGTGGATTCCTAAGTACGTGCTTCCCTCCTTGCACGATTTCTATGAGCCTAACCGCTTGAATCATGGATCTTATTTTTATAATTGGACAACCTGGGAAGAATTGGCCTGGAAGAACTTTTTCCGGGTATGGATGTCATTCCTGAACGATTACAAAAATGCCGGTGGTCGTGTAACAGTAAGTGATGACGCTTCTTTCATCTATAATTTGTATGGCATAGGCGTAATAGAGGAAATGGAGCTACTGCAAGAAGCCGGCTTTCATCCTTTAGAAGTTATAAGGGGAGCTACTTTTCATGCGGCACAAGCCATCTTTGAACCCAAGGGCAAGCCCATTGAGTACGGAATTGTCAGACCTGATATGTTAGCAGACTTAATCATCATTGATGAAAACCCTGTTGAAAATTTAAAGGTGCTATATGGCACAGGTTTTCCCAGACTAAATGATGAAACCGGAAAAGTAGAGCGCGTAGGTGGTGTAAAATATACGATAAAAGATGGTATCGTATACGATGCCAAACAACTGTTGCGCGATGTGGAGGGTATGGTTAAGAAACAGCAGGAAGAGCGAGGAGAAAAATAGATTTTTTTACGTTGATACAACTTTTAGGACAGCCTATTTCATCTCTATATGATGATGAGATTGGCTATTTGTGATGTGCCCCGATATTTCAATCATCACTTCAAAGTCTACTAAAATTTAAAATATACCATCTGTACAGAATTTGAGAAACAATACGTGGTTTTAGGGTACCTTCGAGATAAAACTAAAAACCATGAAACATTTTTTACTTGTAACATTTTTGTCGCTTCCGTTGTTGGTCTCCGCCCAGATGATTGGTGCACCCGATCGCAAAGCGAATGAAGGCGAAGGCCCTTTTGATCAATTAATCATACGTGGCGTCACCATGATCGATGGCACCGGGGCGCCTCCAACAGGCCCTGTGGACATTGTGGTAGAAAACAATAAAATTGTAGAAATCAAATCTGTTGGTGTGCCTCATGTCGCCATTGACCCTGCAAGACGCCCTAAACTGGCCACTAAAGGAAAAGTAAAAGAAATCGATGCCACTGGTAAGTACCTTATGCCAGGTATCATCGACTTGCATGTGCATACCGGTGGCGTGCCAAAAGCGCCCGAGGCGGAATATACCTACAAGCTATGGATGGGTAACGGGATTACCACCGTGCGTGGGGTACCCGCAGGTGATTTTGAATGGACATTAAATGAAAAGGCAAGAAGCGCCAGCAATAAAATTGTTGCCCCACGTATTGTCAACTTTCAGGTGCCCGGAAGTGGCAAGGAATGGAAGGGTAGAAAAATCAGCACGCCTGCTGACGCCAAAGAATGGGTACAGTATGCGAAGAAGAATGGCGTAGATGGGTTGAAACTTTTTTCTTTCCGCCCTGAAATTATGAAGGCACTTTTGGATGAAGCCAACGCACTCGGCATGGGCAGTACCGCACACCTTGCTCAAAGCGGAGTGGCACAAATGAATGCTTTGGATGCTGCCCGATTGGGTATGACTGGCATGACGCACTTCTATGGGTTGTTCGAAGCGATGTACGAAAACAACGATGTACAGCCCTGGCCATTGGACATCAACTATGGTGATGAACAACATCGCTTTGGCCAGGTTGCCCGCCAATGGAATCTGGTGAAGCCACATGGCGAAAAATGGAACGCGCTAATGGACGAGTTCCTAAAATTGGATTTTTACATTAACCCTACCATGACCATCTATTCTGCCGGTAGGGATGTAATGGCCGCACGCAATGCAGACTGGCACGCCAAGTATACCTTGCCATCGCAAATGGATTTCTTTACACCCAGTCGCCTGAGTCATGGTGCTTACTGGTTCGACTGGACTACTCAAGATGAAGTGGAATGGAGAAATTTTTATCACGTGTGGATGCAGTTTTTAAATGAGTATAAGAACAGGGGTGGAAAAGTAACGGTAGGTTCGGACTCAGGATTTATTTATCAGTTGTATGGATTTGGTACCATCCTGGAATTGGAGATGCTTCAGGAAGCAGGCTTCCATCCTCTGGAGGTGATTCGTGCTGCCACCATGTATGGTGCAGAAGAAATATTCAAGCCTCTGAAAAAGCCTATCGAGTTTGGTGTCATTCGTGAGGGATTATTGGCAGATATGGTTATTGTAGGAGAAAACCCACTGCAAAATTTGAAAGTACTCTATGGAACTGGCGCAGTACGACTGAATGACGAAACCGGGAAGCCGGAAAGAGTGGGTGGCGTAGAGTACACCATCAAAGATGGTATCGTTTACGATGCTAAGCAATTACTAAAAGACGTAGAGCAAATGGTGATCAAACAAAAAGCAGAGCGACCAGCAGATACAAATATTAAGACTCAAAACTAGAGGTTGAAATTCTAAATTATGGGGGCAGTGATAGGTCACATTAACTTATCATTTGTCCCCTTTTTTATGGTCTGATATTCAACGGAATTGCATATCAAAAAAAACAATACTCACGTTTAAACACCTTTTAAAAATAAACACCCGCCTGTCGACTATTTCAGTGATTTAACCATTATTCATGCTCAAATGTTGTAATTCTAAGTTTGAAATTTCATAAATTAGTATTGACCAAAATCCACAGGTATCCTCAAGATGCTAATTTTTAAGTGTGCTCAAATTGGGCTAGTCGGGTGTATTTATTTTTATTATGAAAACTCCGAATTGTCTAAAGATTATAATTGGAGTTTCTTTTCTCTTACTGGTTGAAGAAGTTGGATATGGTCAGGATCTAGAAGCCATTGGTCAGAAGAAACCTGTTTCGCTCGCTGGCAGTATAGCGGCTAATGCGATGTTTTTCAATGCAGAGGGTCGACCTGCAAGCAGGGAAAAATTTACCTGGTATTTTACTGGTAACCCGGTATTAGATATATATGGCGTTACGCTACCCTTTTCTTTTACTGTTTCTGAACAACAGCGTGACTTTCGCCAACCCTTTAATCAATTTGGTGTCAGTCCTTATTACAAATGGGCCAAAGGACATTTTGGATATCGCAATATTGTCTTTTCACCATTTACCCTGGGCGGCCATACCATTGCCGGTGCCGGAATAGAATTGACACCCGGCAAATTACGATTTGGCTTTATGTATGGCAGGCTCTTTAGGGCCGTGCAGGCAATAGGCAACCCCGATGGCACTTTTGTTCAAACTCCCACCTTCAAACGCAGTGCATTTTCTACAAAAATAGGTTATGGAACTGAGGACAATTTCGTTGATCTTATTATGTTAAAAGGACAGGATGACGAAAACTCGATCAACTATACAACAACTGAAACGGAAATCACTCCGGCTGAAAACCTGGTAGTAGGAATTTATTCGAAACAAAAGTTTTTGGAGAAATTCCGGTTTGAACTTGAGCTGGCACAAAGCCTCTACACGTCAAACATAAATACAGTTCAACCGGATACAATAAATGAAGGTATCCTCATCAAACCTTTCGGTTCATTGGTCAATCACAAGAACAGTTCTACCACCTACAGTTCTGCGCTAGAAACCTCACTGGGATATGAACAGGAACAATTTGGTTTGAGGGTAAAATTCAGGAAAGTGGATCCCAACTATCAAAGCATGGGAAGTTATTTCTTTCAAAACGACCTGCGAAATATTACACTTGAACCCCATGTGAAGTTTTTTAATTCGGCCTTGCAAGTAAGTGGTAGCTATGGCTATCAAACAGATAACCTGGATGGCGCCCGGGAATCAACTACAAAGCGTAAGATTGGTTCACTGAATGTAAGTGGCCGCTTGGGTGAAAAATATACAGGAAATGTTTTTTATTCAAATTATGACATTGGCCAGGCGGCAGGAAAAATTGCATTAGACACTTTAGTAAGAATTTCTCAAACGGTGAAAAGTTGGGGAATGCTACACAATCTCATGTGGTCGGGAGATGAACTGACGCATACATTCATGATCAATTACAACAATCAAACCTTAACAGATAGAAATCCAACTACAGCCCTATATACTAACTATAACATGGATACCTGGCTGGCCTCCTATTATGTCACCTTCAATGCGGCAAAAATTAGTATTTCAGGAAGCTATACTACTACCCAATTTGAGTTGCCCAGCCAGCAAACAAAAATCAAGGGGCCCACGCTGGGAATCACAAAGATGATGGTAAACAATACGATGAGTGTCAATTTGATGTGGTCATCCATGGCATACACTATTAATGATGTTAAAAACAGAAATATAAATCGAATTTCAGTGAACTCGTCTTATCGGGTATCGCGGAAACACCGGTTTAATATTAGATTCTATATTAATAAGAGTGCGAAGGAAACAGATACAGTAATGCCATTTAAAGAAACGAAAGGAGATATTGGTTATGCATATACTTTTTAAACCCCCGTATGTATTGAAGCAAGTAGCGTGGACTACTGCACGAGTGTCACTTATACTGCTTGTGTTTTTACAAAGCCATTATTTAATAGCCCAAAGCCAACCGGCAACACAAGCCACTGTAGTCACCACATTGAGTCCACCCTTTTCAGTTCCTCTGGCTAACCTGACCAGCCAGCAACTACGAATCATCATCACTCCTCTCAATGGCTATATTGATGATGGTAAAGTTTCTATTATCATTCAGGGAAATAATGGCATTCGGATTCAAAATAATTTTCAAACCGACAATTATTATTTGGGAATATCAGATGTACAAAGCTATCAATTAAATGATTTTGACCTTCAAGAGATATTCATGCGAAGTAATTTCTCGTTTACGGGTATCACCGAAGCCCAGGCATTTGACTCCGGCCTACCCCCCGGAAATTATGAAATTTGCGTAAGAGTTTACGCCTCTTATAGGATTGGGTATGAACCCATATCCCCTTCTCCTCCAATGGGTTGCAGTAGTTTCATCGTTCAAGAGCCAGCACCAGGATCGATTACCGTAACAAATTTTATAACGCCTCCCTACACCTCATCGTTACAGGATTATCTTAATAAGATTAATAGCACCGTTGTATCCACTACCAATAATTCTGTAAGGCTTCATCTTGCCATTAAAGGAAGCAATGGCATTATCATCCAATCACGCCCAGGTAGTATTACACAAGACGTAATCACACTCAGTGCAGGGGTGCCCTATATGCTTAATAGTTTCGATCTCGACCCTTACTTTAGATTTGAAAACCTGACATTCTCCGGCATCTCTGCCAATGCAGTATTTAATAGAGGATTACCAGAAGGCAACTACCGATTCTGTATTCGCATCGTGGATCTCAAAGGAAACCTTATTTCGGCAGATGACCCCCTGGGATGCAGCAACCAGGTCAACATTCATTTGTTTGAACCCCCACAGCTAATCAATCCGCAATGTGACAGTAAAATAAAAGCGACCACCATGCAGTCTATTGTTTTCAGTTGGACTCCCTCTCCGGGTGCGCCACCCAATGTGGCCTATACTTTACGTCTGGTAGAAATGCTGGATCCCGCTAAGAATCCGAATGACGCATTATTGACCGCTACTACTCCTGCATTTTTTGAAACACCAGTAACTGGAGCCACCGCTTTTCTTTATGGTCCTGCTCAACCTGTATTGGAACCGGGAAGAAAATATGCATGGCAAGTGATTGCAGGATTGGGTAATGGTGCTGATTTTGAAAACAACACCAGCCAGTTTAGAAACCAGGGAAAAAGTGCAGCATGTTCATTTACTTATGAGGCCGCCTCATCACCTCTTACTATATTACAATTACCTCAAACCACAAGTGAGGGCCCTCCCCCTTACCAAGGCCCACCCGGCAATACAGAACAGTTAACCTATGGAGAGGGTAATGTTTCTCAGTTTATTTTTAATGCCGGTATTATAGGTCAACTTGATTATAACTTTATATTTAGTCAATCACAACCTGTGGCGAATACCAATGTTAAATTGGTGCTGACCTATGTTAAAAAAACGGGTAGCAAGGAAGATATTATTAATTCAGAATATGCAGATGGCGGAAAAGTACTGGCTACAGCTAAGACAGACGCTAAAGGAAAATTCTCATTTTTGTTTATAGTTAAGGATTATGAACTGCCCAAACTACTGGATGCATACGGAGTAACAATCAATGTAAATACGGGTAAGTCCAGCGGAACATTTATTTATCGTACAGCACGGGTGGTTGTTGAAAATAATTATTTATTAAGTCCCAATAAAGACATCACCATTGAGAAAAACAAAACAGTAGATGTTGGCAAGTATCTGGCCGCAGTAAGGGAATATTGGTTAAAGGTTCAACTTAAGCGAACTGACTTTTTTAAGGAAGGTGCTACCCAGGTGCCGTTGCAAAACTATACCGTTTATGTTTTAAGACAGATAAGACCCTACGGAGTCCCCTCCAATGAAGGAATTGCACCTACCCCTAAGGCTACGATAAAGGGTATGGAAGTAGTAGGAAAAGGTTTATCAGATAAAAATGGGGCGGCTCAGCTTTATCGATTGGTTAAAAACATTGGGCCAAACGATAAATATTATATTTACGCTGAGGGCAAAGAGGAGAACCTGACCAACTTCTATACTGACCCAACCCCTTTTGCTTTTAATTTTGAAAAAACACTATCCAAGTATAAAGTAAAACAACTCAGCGGTGATAAAATCGACAACGCTACTTTCACAGGTGAATATGGTCTACCCAAAGTAGAATACACGTTACCCATGAAATGGAGACCCGGTGAGATTGTAGGGTATGTGAAGCGAGGAGACAACCCGCAAAAGGGTATATCATTTGCGCAGGTAAAACTTTGGGAGGTACCTGAAACGGACAACGTGATCCTCCACCTTTTATTAGCTCCACCGAAGTACACACGATGGTCGGCCATCAAGCCGGAAGGATATTTCAAAATCGACAAGCTGTTACCTACCACAAAATTTAATGATAACACCAAAACCCTGGAGTTTCATTCTCCCTATCGTTTTCTCAAGGTGAGTTATTATGGATTTTCTGATTACAAGGAGGCTATTCCAAATATTTTATTGGGAGAAAGAAAGGTATTGAGCGATATACTCCTTAATCCAAAAGGTAGTTTAATTGGTGAGGTGGTAAACGAACATAATCAATATATAACTGCGGAGGTGAGTGTGAAGAATGGCAACTCCGTACAAACCATATTGAGCGGTTATGAGACCAAGCCTTCCGGCATCAAGGGTTGGTATCTGGCCATGCCAACCAAGTCCACTTTTGAAGTGAAGGCACCACTCGGCAAGCAGAAGTTAACTGTTATTCCGACTAATAAGGAAGCCTATCTCTCTTATGATACAATCATCAATGTAACGAAAGACAAACAAAATGCAGGTATCATTAAATTGTACGACAAAGCTTTTCGCATAAGAGTGAAGGTTACGGAATACACCAATAGCAGTCATGGCCTTTATCAATTAAGTTCGCTTCAGCTACCGGGACAATCTCAAAATTCCAAGCCTTCCGGACCAAAATTGATTGAGGGTGCCAAAGTATCCATTCAATACATTGTGCCGCAACCTGTACTTACTAACACTCAGGGATTTGCCCAATTTAAATTTAAATCCATGGGTGGCAATTTTATTATTAAAGTCGAGGCACCCGATGGCCAACTCTATGAAGCCGCTACTGCCACTATTACAAAAGATCAGTTACCAACACCTACAAAAGATTATTATGAAATAACCATCGCCATGAAGAAAGCGGCACAGATTTCGGGTAAAGTGATGGTGGGCAATACACCCATAACAGATGCAAAGGTTTATATAAAGACCTCTACTCAGGGGAATGCCATTCCGCTTCAAACAAATTCAAATGAACAAGGTGAGTATGTGTTAAAAAACGTTCCTATGAACACACCCATTCAGGTTTGGGCTGTAAAAGGTCAAAGTCAGTACATCGGTGATGTAAAAAATCTTACGCTGACTAAAACCCTTAATGAAAATATTGACTTTGAATTAACGCAATACAATGGCATTGTGTTAACAGAGCTCCTGGGCATACCCATTGAAGTATCCCAACTGACAGAGGAGGGTGACAAGATAAAGCTTACAGGAGCCTTTATTAATCTCCCTTTAGTTCAAAACCTTTCGCTCGAAAACAACCAAACTTCTCTCCCCTTCTCTCAGGTAGAAATAATAAAGAGTGATAAGAAAAATACAGATGGCATCTTTTATGGCAAACCGATGAGCGGAAATGTGCCTCTTGACGCAAGTACCCTTGACCTCAAGCTCAATGATAAATTGGTTTTACATCAAGTGGCAAAAGACGATGAACTGCAAATTACCGACAATGGGCAGGGCAAAGGATATCTTGAGGCGCCAACCTATCTTAACATCAGCACTTTTCAGGTGAATGTGGCTCAATTCGAAAAGAATGAGTTAAGGCTGGCGACAGGTACTGGCAATAATCAAAAGCTTAGCGTGACAAGCATTTCTGCAGTCTCTGCAAACAACACAAACAAATACTACTTAATAGCAGATGATGGAAAAAATCTTGATTATAAGTTGCACAACTTCACCATGAATGCCTTGAGCAATGACTCCTATATTGATGGTGAAAACCTGAAACTGCACAGTGTGCTGCACACCAATTTAAAAAACATAACTCAGGCCGACTTAAAATTAGATGTGGGTCAGGTGCTAATTACCCCAACAGCCGTAGCGTCAGTGGTAGACAAGCCAGGATTTGATATAGGAATTGATAAATGGAAAATGAACGCCACTTCCTGGTCAATATCAAATAGTGGCTTTAACGTCCACAAGGGCGTGCTGAAAACCGGAATTGTAGATGTACCATTCACTGGTCTCACCATTCTTCCCGATAAATTGCATGACAATGCCAAATACAATGCAAGCAATATCACGCTAAATGGAATCGCTGATGTGGCTATTACTGGTGATTTAACTTTTGGTTATGATAATGGTAAGAGCAAATGGTCACTCATGGCCACGCCTAAGAATGACACTTATGCTGCCATCTTACAAAACTTACCTGTCATCAAAGCCAATGAAGGTTTTCGGTTGTCCTCCTTAGCCCTTTTAAGTGATGGTACCGTTAACATCATGGTGGATAAAAATGCACCGAATGTTTCGGTATATGATATCGCTTCCTTCAAGGCAACGGGTATGCAAGTGACCAATGATGCCATGACAGTAATCGGGGAACTCGATCATAAAATACCCAGCGTAGAGAAAATCTCCAGTGGCATTGTGTTTAAAAAAGAAGGAGGCCAAGTAGTGGGCGACATACTTCCAGGTGCCATCAATTTCTCTACTAACTCTGTTGCAATAAGTATCCCAACCGACAATCAAACCTTCACTGCCGAAAAATTTGAATCATTAGGTAAAGTAGGTCAGGTGGGTAAGTTTCTATTTGACATCAAGCTCACTCACACCAAAAACGCAGCCATCATATCCCTGTTGCCCAATCAAAAATTCGTATTGGCTGAGGGCAAAAATTCCAGTCTGCAAAAACTGGTGGGTAAAATGGAAGTGAAAAATGGCAGTTGGACTGACCTAACATTTGAGGGCGACTTAAATGGAACCGAAGGAGCGACTGGAAAACTTGCCTTCAAGGTCACGCAGGAATTAAAAGCGGAAAATCAATCAATCAGTATCAAGAATGTGGATCTTCCATTTGGTAACATCGCACTGGTTTACAATTTCGATGAACAACGACTGGAGGGAAATCTACATTTTGATAAAAAGGTGTCTCCTTCTCAACATGCCAAAGGGGATGCAACTGTGCTGGTAGACAATTCCGGTTGGAGCTTTTTGGCGACAGGAAAATTAACGCAAACCAATCCGAACTTGGAAGGTCAGGCCGGACTATTGTTTGGGGACTACCCCATGACCCCGGACATCATCCAACGGTTTCAAAGTACTTCCTATGTTTATCAAAAGGCAAACCATCTCCCTGATATTTTCCCAACGGTAGTGAAAGGTTTTTATTTTGAGGGTGGTGTTGCCTTGCCCGTTCCATTGATACCGAATGTTGATTTTAATTTTGGCCTGGTTTCCGGTCATCTCTATGTAAAAGTGGGTGGAGATATTCGTGCGAAGATGGAGTTTGGCAAAGACAAAATTTTTGGCATTGGACAAAGCATTTTTGTTGATGCAGGGGTTGGCCTTGGTGGCTCGGTTGTGATTGCCTGCGCAGGTTGTAGTGCCAACATAATGGGTATGCAAAATTATGATGGCCAAATCAGTACTAATGGCGATTGGTTTGTTGATGGAGAGGGCTTGCTGACATTGAAAGGTACAGCCTATAAGGGATGGGGTGTATGTGATTCAGATTGTGATGGAATGTTCTGTGATAAAAGTAGCGGCTCGGCTTCTGTTACATTTGGCGTAAATGCCCATTATGGCACTGACTACAAGGAATTGAAATTTTATATTAAATGAAAAGGTATATACTTTTTTTACTTCTTGTGTTTGCTTCAGGGGCGGTAGCTCAGATACAGCAAGTGAACAGCATGGCCGAAGCAAGGCAAAATGAAATTATTGTATTTCTGGGAAAAGGTATAGTATCAACATCAAAGCCATTTCAGAACATTACAGCCTACCGGATCGAACGTAAAGAAGAAAGTCGCAACAACTGGACAGAGGTTGGCGAAAGCAGAGCCCCTGCTACGAATGAAGAATTCAAGCGTGCATTCAATGAAGCGCTCTCCTATTTTCCTCAGCCCCATCAGGATTTGCCCATACCTGTCGATGTAATTTGGCAAAAAGTATTGCAGCACAATAATGCTGACTCCATTGCTCCCTATAATTTTTATCTCCCTGTCATGCTGGCACTGGGCTATGCTACTGTCGATAAAAACGTTAAACCAAAGATAGTTTATCAATATCGTATAAGCCACCAAATTAGCGGTAGCTGGCAAACGGCCTTTGTTACCAATTCTGTTTCGTTACCCGCTTCACCTAAAATGCCGAAAGCGCAATCTTTTAAGCAATTCACACAACCCAATCAAATTGAACTTACATTTTTATTAAAGGGTGAAAATTTTCCCGTGTACTATCAGTTGCTTCGCAGGGATAATTTTAATGGAGCCTTTGCCATTCAACCAGTGCAGAAAATGTTGAGTGTTCGCGCTGATTCGCTTTTTGTAAACATAAGAGATACTTTGCTTGTCGCCCATCAGGCATATGAATACGTATTAGCAGGCTACGACCGTGTGGGAAACCGCAACATACCCTCCGATACGGTAACCGTAGCCAGCTACAACTTTAATGAGGCCACTTTACCTTATCGCATCAACACGCGTAACCAAAACAACGTGCAAGGAGTACTCCTAAGTTGGCGATTGGATAATCCTGAACTCTCCAGGGGATTAAGATTATTCAGAAGTGAGCATCAAAACAATGATTTCGAAACCATTGCCGATTTGCCACCAACGGATACTCTTTATATCGACCAACAAGTTGAACCCATGAAAAGATATTATTATCATTTTCGAGTATTGGGTGTGCTGGGTGAAAGCTCCGTCACCAGTGCCACTGTATTTGGCATGTTCCAAAGTGGCCTGGCCCCACTCCCACCAGTTAATCTAAGTGCGGTTCCAGAGCAGCAGGCAATAAGATTGCGATGGCAGGCAGGCGATACAGATATAAAAGGTTATTATGTGTACAGAGGTATTGCCGGTGAAACATTAGAGCAGGTTAGTCCATTTCTTACAGACACCACTTATTTGGATTCGTCACAGGATCTTTCAGGAAGAATATTTTACGATTATGCCGTCCGGACAGAAAGTAGCAGCCTGCATTTAAGTATTCATTCCGACACCGTACAGGTTCGTCCGGAAATACCTACCATTCCTCAAAGGCCACGCGAATTGATGGCCACCGTTGCTGATAGCAGAATAAGACTCTCCTGGCTGGATATGAAAAATCTGGATAATGCTATAGCGGTGTATGAAATAGAAAGATCAGTTCAACAAAAGGTGGACACTCTATTCAGATGGGAAGAAAACAGTTTTAACGACAGCACTGCTCTTAGGGGAATACCTTACACCTATCGCGTACGTGCTTATGATATGTTTGGCGGTGCAAGTGACTGGAGTCAGGATGCATCTATTTTGATGGCGGCACCCTCTGAACAGCTTTTTGCTCCTCCCGGATTTCAGGCTTTCAAAGGGGAAGGTGCAATCACCTTGCGTTGGGGTGGCAGTTTGCAAAATGGTTTGGTTGCTTATAAAATCTATAGGAAAACTCAAGGGGCAACCCCTTCGCTACTGGCAACTATAGAAGCTGGTCAGTATGAGTACACCGATCGATCAGTAACAAAAGGAGAGAAATATTACTATTATATCACAGCAGTAGGAAGTAATAAAGAAAGCGAACGCAGCACAGCACTCATTGTGAGTTACGATTAGAAGATGGGTAATTTCAATTACATAGCAAAAGTGGTCATAAGGTGGTTGCCGTACATTATCATTTTAGGGTTGGCCAGCCAATGCCAGCATGATGTGGAACAACCTGTTATTGAGATTGATTCTATTTATCCCACATCAGGAATCAAAGGAACGGCTGTTACCCTATACGGTAAAAACTTTAGCAACAACCTGTCTGAGGTTAATGTAACCATCAACGAACACCCTGTAGAAGTGGTGGTCTCCAACAATACTGAAATGACCATTATTGTACCGGCAGGTGCAGGAACAGGTGCAATAACTGTAGAAATAGGAAATAAGAAATCAACAAGTCCCATCTTTACCTATTTAGAAACTGGTGAGGTGAGTACGATTGCCGGTACTGGCTTTGAAGGATTGGCAGATGGTGAGGGTGCGACAGCCCGTTTTACATTTCCATGGGGAGTTGGAAAAGACGATCAGGGTAATGTGTATGTGGCCGAAAGGGGCAATCATCTTATTCGGAAAATTACGCCAGAAGGAATTGTAAGTACATTCGCAGGCACCGGCATTGCAGGGTATGCAGACGGTCAAGCCAACACGGCTCAATTCAATGATCCTGTCGATGTAGCCGTTGATATCAATGGTAACTTTTACATTTCAGATTTTTTGAACACCTGCATTCGTAAAATAACACCAGCAGGAGTTGTCTCAACCTACGCGGGTATAGCTGGTGCTGTTGGCACTGATGATGGAACACTGCCCAATGCCAGGTTTTTTGGACCCACAGGCCTGGCCTTTGATAAGAGTGGAAACTTGTATGTCGCAGATTTTTTTAATCACCGCATCAGAAAGATTACCCCGGGCGGAATCGTTTCTACACTTGCAGGTAGCACTGCTGGCTGTACGAACGGCACAGGATCAGCCGCTCAATTTAATTTCCCTGTTGGCCTAGCTGTTGACGACAATAACAATGTGTACGTAGCAGACTGGTTTAATCATAGCATAAGGAAAATAACTCAGGCAGGTGTGGTAACTACCGTTGCAGGAACATGCGCCCTTGGATATGAGGATGGATCGGCCTCAACTGCCAGGTTCAACTCACCCATTGATGTAGCCATAGATGGCAATGGGGATTTGATCATTACTGATTCAGGAAATAACAGACTTCGAAAAATTTATTTGAAAAACAATACAGTTACTACATTATGCGGTGGTGATGGCCCGGGCTTTGAAAATGGTATTGGCATGCAAGCAAGCCTTAGAGCGCCATCAGGTGTCGTTCACTTACAGGCAACAGTATTTGCTATTGCTGATTTTGGCAATCATAGCATTAGAAAAGTAGTAATTGAATAGTGTCGCGGTATTATCCCCATTTCTAAATAATTATTTTCTCAAGGTAATGAAAGTCGATTTGGTAAGTTTCCTTTAACGAATCGATCTTTTCTTGAATAACCGTTTTATCGGGTTTGTGTTTTGATTTTACGCCTACCAACATGGTATTTTTGCGGGTGTGTTCATTGGAAATGAATTCAAAGATATTGGATTTATAGTGGTTCTTTTCAAGAATCAAAGCCCGGATGGTGTCCGTCACCATTTCAAACTCACGCTCTTTATAGATTCCGTATTTTAATACTGGACTCTCCTGTTCCTTGCCCTTCAGTTGCTGTCTGATTTGCTTGTGGCAACAGGGCGCACAAACAATCAGTGCCGCATCTGCCTTTATCCCTTTCGCAATGGCATCATCAGTGGCTGTATCGCAGGCATGGAGGGCAATCAATATATCCACTTCATTTAACTCAAAATCTTCAATGGAACTGCAAACAAAATGAAGTTGATCAAAACCACACTCTGTAGCTGCCTTATTACAATTGTCAACAAGTTCCTTTCTTAACTCCACTCCTGTTACCCTAACATCATGCTGAAGTTTATTTTTCAAGTAGTCATATAATGCAAAAGTGAGATAGCCCTTTCCTGCCCCCATATCTACAATGCTGATTGCCCCTGGAAATTCAGCTGATTTAATGAGGTCTTCCATCACCTCCAGGTACTTGTTGATTTGCCTGAACTTGTCAGCCATCTTTGGGATAATTTTACCTTGCTCATTCGCAATTCCCAATTGAATAAGATAGCTATCCCCTTCCAAAGCCCTTTTCCTTTTTTGCTTATCGTGGGCTTCCGATGAGGCAGAAGTTTGACTTGCTGCCGTTGAGGTTACCACCATTTTTCCTTTTTTAGAAATACGCAACACTACATCTTCACTGGCAGTAAACAGTGTCCCAATTTTAAAATCAGTACTCAATAAACCTTTTATCTTTTCGACCCCCTCGTCCAATTTATAGTTCTTCACCACATCTCTGGTGGTATGGTGATATGTTAGCGACAGGTGAGGCATATCCTTAATAGCAATCAACTTCGCATAAACATTTGATAGTTCAGATTTAGTTTTTGGCTTACTCAATGTCAGCTTAATAAACTCCTCCTTTTCCAAACTTGCTTTCAATGCTTCAATCCAGCGTTCCAACTCATTCATGCGGACAAAATTATCAATTTATGGTCAACCTTAGCTACTTCACCTGATGCGTTTTAAAGTGCTACAATCAGGGTACTCATCACTATTCATTAAGTTATATGGGGTATGCAACCTCAACCCAATTATGGGCGTCATATCTTATGACGCAATCAAAATTCCATGTGGCTTAACTACTTCAAAGTTGCCTTGCGCAACATGCAAAGGCAGAAATTCTACTCATTTATCAACATCTTTGGGCTTACTGTGGGGATGGCCACTGCCCTACTCATCCTCATGTACATCTCCGATGAGGTGAGTTACGACCGTTTCCATAAGGATGTGGATCGAATCTATCGATTAGGTATCACCGGCAGGCTTGCGGATCAGGATTTTAATATGGCTACCTGCTCCGAGCCAATGGCCAGAACCTTGGTAGAGGAAGTGCCAGAAGTAGAAGCTGCAGTTAGGCTTCGGCCCATCAATCAGGTTATCGTGCAGTATGGAGACAAAGCCTTTACTGAAGAATGGGTCATGTTGGCTGACTCCAACTTCTTTTCATTTTTTACTTTCCATCTCATCGAAGGTGCACCAGACGATGTGCTTAGAGGTCCCAACAAAATAGTGCTCACTGAAAGTGCTGCCAGAAAATACTTTAACTATCGAGGCAAAGGTGATACCAACCCGCTGGGAAAAATTATTCTCTACGGTACACGACAATTGGCATGTGAAGTGACTGGTATTGTGCAAGACCCTCCAGCCAATTCACATTTTACCTTCGATATGTTGCAGTCAATGGAAACATGGGAAGGCTCCAAAAGAATCCAATACACCAGCAACAGCAGTTACACTTACTATAGGTTAGCTGCCAATGCCAATCCTGATATACAATCCAAGCTTGACGCCCTCGTTGACAAATATGTAGGTCCTGAAATTCAACAGTATCTCGGCATTTCCATGGATGAATTCCGTCAAAATGGTGGCGCCTATAGGTACGTGCCCGAGCGACTCACGGACATCCACTTGAAGTCCACTTTTGGAGAACAGATTCTACCCAACGGAAACATCCAATACCTTTACATTTTTGGCGCCATTGGTTTGTTTATCATTGTGATTGCCTGCATCAACTTTATGAATCTGGCCACAGCACGGTCTGCCAACCGTGCCAAGGAAGTCGGAATTAGAAAAACAATAGGCGCCATGAAAGGACGGCTCATCGCACAGTTCTTCTCAGAGTCGATATTGTATGCCGTGCTGTCACTGATTTTTGCC
>CAYPDF010000008.1:0-185110 GCA_964409415.1 uncultured Ohtaekwangia sp.
TCAATCAATTTATCAACATCTTCGAAGAGCGATGCAGAATATAAAACCCTTTACGCAGTTAGTTAGACACGACACTTACACACTTAAATGGACAGTGTCATCCGATCCAAGAAAATTATTTTCATACGAACTAAAACATTCAGGTGGAGAATATTTTAACGGCACCAGATACGAGTACAACCCTTCTTTAACCTACAGATTTCAACCCTTTGGAAGCTTAACATTGGATTATAGCTACAACAGAATCAAACTTCCACTTCCCTATCCTTCAAGGGATATTCATCTAATCGGGCCAAGGGTTGATTTCACCATCTCAAAAAAAGTATTCCTGACTAATTTCATGCAGTTCAATACTCAAAATGAAAATGTGAATATCAATGCGCGCTTGCAGTGGCGATTCAGGCCTGCGAGTGATCTATTTCTGGTCTATACCGATAATTATTTCTTCAGTTTTGAAGATCCCAATACCAACTGGATACCCCGCACAAGGGCACTCGTGTTTAAAATGACCTATTGGCTAAATCTATAAAACCTCGGTTTGTGTTACGGTCTCTAGTCTTGCCTCATCGTTAACTACAAAGTCCTTCTTTTTTCTTTTCCAGCGCTTGTGTGTCCAAAGCCAGTAAGAAGGTTTATTGCGAATATCTCCCTCCAGCATCCGGGTATGAATCTCGCTTATCATTCCTATTTCCAATTCATTCGGATCTTCACAGACTAATTTATATTCCATCTCATAGTATCCTCGTCTTTTCTTATGAATAAAACCGTAGATCACCGGAGTATTGTTGTCCCTTGCAAATTTCTCGGTTCCAAATTGAACACCTGTTTCCTGGTTCAAGAATTGAGTCCAATAAGGCTTTTGTGATGTTCGAGGACACTGATCAGATCCAAAAATAAATGTAACCGGGCGTTCACTCGTATCTTTCACAATTTTCTTCGCCTCCTCATAACTTTTCATCCACAACCCAAACTTCGAACGACTTTGAGTTATTTTTTCGTTCATGAATTTGTTGTTGAGCGGGGTATAAAGCGCTAATGGCTGATGCGGCATGTGTAACGCCACGCTCACAGCAAACAACTCCCAGTTGCCATTGTGCCCACCTACTAAAGTTACATGTTGTCCTCTATCGAAATATTTCTGAAATATTTCCGGATTGCGATATACAAATCTTTTTTCTAATTCAGATTCAGAAATGGAAAATGCCTTTATTGACTCTACTATCAAATCACAGAAATGACCATAAAATTCGCGCTCAATTTTCTTACGGTTTTTTGCAGAGAGATCAGGGAAAGAGTTTTTGATATTGGCTCGTACCACTGCTTTCCGATAACCTACCAAGTGATAGACAATTAAAAACAATCCATTGGATATTCCATACAAGATCCAACTGGACAATAGGCTCAATGGTAAGAGAACTAAATAATATAAAAAAAACATATATATCTTAAGGGACTATAACACAATGATAAATATTTAAGCTCCAAATTTAGGGTATTCAAAAATAATCGACACTAACAGTTACCAGTGAATGATAATTTAAATGCTACTCATTTTCGTGCCTCTGAGTTTTGCAGCACTCCATCCATAGTACACGATATATCCATAACAAATAATCAACAGCAACAATGCTATCTTGAAGCCAGCCAGGTCAGTGAATAAGCCATAGAGTGGCGGAATAAACGCACCTCCACAAATGGCAGTACAGAGTATTCCAGATCCTTTTGGCTTCATATCGCCCAATTGCTCAATGGCCAATGTAAAAATGGTGGGAAACATAATGGAATTGAATAACCCCACTAACAATATACTTCCCATGGAAACAAATCCCTGCGACAACATGGAAATGACAATCATGGTAATAGCACCGATTCCAAATAGAGCCAACACGCTTCCTGGTACAAATATTTTAGTAAGGAAAGCTCCAATGAATCGGCCCACCATGGCACCCATCCAATAAAACATAACAAAGGCTGCAACAATCCCCTTTTGATCTACATCACTCAAGTCTTCACCCAATAACGTAGAACAAAACCCTCTCATGCCATCATTATTCCTGATGGCCTCTGCCAAATTCATATCTAAAAAATAATTAACGAGATAAGAACCAATAGCAACTTCAGCCCCTACATATAAAAATATTCCAATTGCACCCATCATCAGCCGGTTGTTTTTCAACACCTCTCTATAAGATCCCACATTCTTTTCACTCAGCACAGAAGGAAGCTTTGCAAAAGCAATGAATGCAGCCAATGCCAACAGAGAGATTGCCAACACAACAAAGGGAGCCTCAACCGCAGCCGCTTCACTAATAAAATAGGTTAGTTTATCAGCTTCCGGAAGTGCCTGTATCTCTGGTGAAGTCTTGATGTTATCACTCAGAATAAACATCGCTCCAACAAGTGGTGCAATGGCAGTGCCCAATGAATTAAAAGCTTGTGAGAGGTTAAGTCTACTGGCCGCACCTTGCTCTGGTCCGAGTACTGATACATATGGATTCGCAGCCACCTGAAGCACTGTCATTCCGCTTGCTAAAACAAAATAGCCAAGTAAAAACAATGGCCATACGCGCAACGAAGCTGCCGGCCAAAATAAGAGGCAACCCATTCCCATCGTGGCCAAACCCACCAATATTCCATTCTTGTATCCAATTCGAGAAAGTAATGCACCTGCCGGGATGGAGATAATTCCATATGCAATAAAAAAGGCAAACTGAACAAGCCCTGCCTCAAAATAAGTTAACTCGAAAATTTCTTTTAATCTAGGGATGAGTGAATCAACCAATACGGTGATGAAACCCCACATGAAGAACAACGAAGTAACCACAGAAAAAGCTCGAGTATAATTGGGTGTGTTTGTTTGGCCTGGCATATTTGAAGAGTGACTATACTGACTTATTCTACTTATGTTTGCTGCTCATATAGAATTTTATTTCACCTCCGCTGGTGATATCGCTATGTTTTAAAGTTGTGCCAGCCAGTTGCTTGCCATTAATTTCAATTTTCTCCACATACACATTCTTGGTACTTTGGTTAACGGTTTTGATGGTTAACGTTTTATTCTTTCCTAATAGGATTTTTGCATTGATCACGATCGGGCTGCCAATTGCATACTCATCAGAGCCAGGAAGAACAGGATAAAATCCAAGCGCACTAAATATGTACCATGCGCTCATCTGTCCGGCATCATCATTCCCACACAATCCATCTTCCTCATTGGAATACATAGTATCCATAATCATTCTCACCCGCTCCTGCGTTTTCCATGCATCATTGGTCCAGTTATACAAGTATGGAATGTGATGACCAGGCTCATTTCCATGCACATAATTTCCGATGAGGCCATCACGGGTGATGTCCTCATTCTTTTCAATGTCTTTGTCATCAATTTCTGTAGTAAAAATTCTATCGAGATGTACTGAAAACTTATCCTTACCACCCATCATGGCTATCATTTTATCAATGTTGTGCGGAACATATAGTCCATAGTTCCACGCATTGCCTTCAATAAAACCCTGGCCATGCGTATCAATGGGATCAAAGTCTTTGCGCCATTCTCCATTGGCCAACTTTGGCCTCATATAACCTATTTCGGGGTCATACACATTTACATAATTTTTAGATCGGCTCATGTACTCATCATAAACCGGATCATTACCGGCTTTCTTTGCTATTTGAGCAATGCACCAATCATCATAGGCAAACTCGAGGGTCTTTGATACCGATGACGAACTAATATCTTCCGGTACATAACCCTGGGTAATATAATTTTCAATGCCATCAAAATAACCCAGGGTGGCGGAATTTCGGCAAGCTTGCAAAGCCCTGTTAATACCCACATCCGTAGTTCCTTTTGCTACCGCATCGGCAATAACAGATACAGAATGATATCCAATCATGCACCAATTCTCATTGGCATAATGACTCCACACTGGCAATGCATGGTGAACACTTTGATCATGATGCGCCAACATAGATTTTATCATATCGTTGTTTCTCTCCGGCTGGATAATATTAAACAATGGATGGAGCGCACGATAGGTATCCCACAAGGAGAAGACGCTATAATTTGTAAACCCATCTGACTGATGAATATTCTGATCTAATCCAAGATAAGAACCGTCAACGTCCTCATACAATATTGGGCTGAGCATGGTATGGTAAAGTGCCGTATAAAAAGTTTCCTGCTGCTGCAAATTTTCTGTTTCTACAATGATTTTAGAAAGCGCTGTATTCCAGGCCTGCTGTGTCTGCTCTTTTACTTTTTCAAAATCCCATCCTGGAGTTTCAGCCAAAAGGTTATTCAATGCTCCGGTTGTACTTACTGATGAAAGTGCGAACTTAATATCAATCTGTTCATTTTCTTTGGTTTTAAAATCGAAATAGGCTCGAATATTCCGTCCTGCCATCTCAGGAAAATTGCGTGTTTCGTCAAACCTTCCATAAAAACCTTTGTAAGTGGATGCATCATATTTTTTTTGACCATAGTTGTGAAAAGGTTTAGAAAATGCCATAGCAAAGTAAACTTTTCTTGTACGTGCCCAGCCAGATGTCTGTCGATAACCGGTAACAAGTGTATCATTTTCTACCCTAACAAAGGTCCACACATTCTTCTCATCGTAATTATATATGTTCGACATCAAATCCAAAATGATGTGAGCGCTATCTGTTTTAGGAAAGGTGTATCGATGATAACCCACTCTATTGGATGCCGTGAGTTCAGCCTTTACCGCATAGTCATCCAGCTGCACTTTATAATAACCCGGCTCAGCCACTTCATTTTCATGTGAAAACTGTGAATGATAACCACTCCCTGGTTTACTCTTCTCTCCTGGCTCAAGTTTCAATTGCCCCACGGTAGGCATCATTAAAAAATCTCCTAAGTCAGAATGACCTGTACCACTAAAGTGCGTATGGCTAAATCCAAATATGGTCTCATCTTCAAATTGATAGCCTGAACAATAGCGGTACGTCTCCTTGTTGTAGGTACCCTCATCATTAAAATAGGGTTGTTGATCAGTCTCGGGACTCAACTGAACCATACCAAATGGGGCAGTAGCACCGGGGAACGTGTGCCCCATATTTTTAGATCCAACAAGCGGATTTACATACTGAATGAGGTTGATGGAAGCATCAACCGATGTTTTATCTTTTTGTTCTGGCTGACAGGACAATACCAATCCCATCAAACTCAAAGTGAACAATGACTTTGTAAATTTCTTTTGCATGGCTACCCCATTAATTTGAAAGTCACTTAAGACCTAAACTTGTTTTAATTTCTTCTTTATTGAAATTACTTTTCTTGAACGGATGTGCCTCCGTATTAAACACATAATCATCGAAGTCAAAATTACCCTGATGATGAGAAAAAGTGAGATAAAAGTATTTTAGCGTTTCCGCAAAGAAGAAAGTAGGCATGTAATCCTTTTTCTCCATCGTTTCCACATTTTCTATTGAAGTAAATGCTATATCGGTGCGGCAATATTTTTTTATATCAGCCCAAAATTTCTTGTTCATATTAAAATAGGTAGTGTCGCCTGTAAGGTGATATAGATAATAGGCTGATTCAATTATTTCTGGGTTGAGGTCATAAACAGGATACGTGACCTTTTCCTTTTTGTAATCATACTCCATTGGCTCCAACCCATATTTATCCCAAAGCCATTTCCATGTTTTCTGCAATTTGCCAGCCCGTTCCAAATCCCCTGATAAAGCCAGAATAGCTGGAAAGAATGCATCGTACAAAGTGATCTTTGAACTTATCAATTCACCCGATCTCATGTCCGCTCTGCCATACCATAATTTGTTGTCATGGTCCTCAGCCAGGTATTTGTTAATATTACCAATACTCTCCTTCCATATTTTTCCCAACTCCTCATCCCCAAAAAGCAAATAGCTTTTATACAAATATTCGTAATAAGAGTCTATACCCGCTCCAAGATGGCTCACTTCAGATATCCACTCTCCTGATTGTACATTGATTACTTCTCCAATCAATCCAATATCAGATCGTCTCTCATAGATGGCAAGGGTAGCTCTTTTCCCGGCTTGGTAATATTTAGGGTCTTTCGTGTAGCAACTTAATATTCCCATTTCGAAAGTATAGGTGGCAGCCTCAGCTACATTAACGGTATCTCCTCTTGCAATGCCCGACATTAAATTAACCCAGTATGTAGGTATTCCTGTTTTAGTGTTGAAGGCCGGAAGCATTCGGTCTGCAAAATCCCTGGTCTTCTCCAATACCCGTGGATTACCTGTATGTTCATACATGGTTAGTAACCCACCTAAAATCCTGATGTTCACTTCAAAGATCTTCGCATCGATGTCCTTATTAAAGTCCAATGAATCGACTACGTAATTCTCAATTTCTTTGGCCTCCTCTTTTAGCCCCATGAGATGAAGCGTACTGAACGCATCAATTGGAGAAATGTACAATGGTTCTCTATACCAATCTTCATATGATTTTGAAAGTGGCATGAGTCCATCATGACCCCAGGCATATTGCTTATATGCTTTCCATGAACGCAGGGTTTCATCAACAACATTCTGGACCAGGGAATCGGCCTCAATGTTTATTACTTTTCTATTTTCTGTGTTGGTATTTCGGCATGAGCCGAATAGGGCAATGATGATGCACCCAATCCATAGTTTGTTCATTTATTAAATATAGATAGTAACCTGATTGATCAAACATCCCTTCTCGCTATTTTAATCCACCCGCTATTAAATTCTTTTTAAGTGCATCTGTATTCTTCAAGTCCACTAAGGTTCACTAAATACCTTGAGCATCGACTCCTCTGATGGAGGATTTTTTACACTATTTTCAGCAAACTCATTCACAAATGAATAATTGGACGTTCTCTGATCGATTTATTTCTTTCAGCACAACCTCCAGCGCTGGCAGATTTCCATGAATATCATATATAGCAGCAACGCGCATATTAATTTTGATACATCATCTTCCGGTTATTCTTATTCAGATTAAAATTTCATATCAATCCCGCAATTTTTCTCCCCTCTAATTACCGAAAGTATAAAAACTACACACTTAAAACATAAAATATTCCACATTTACCTCTTATGAGGATTCCCAAATTACTTGTTTTGCCTTTGTTTATGACTGCACTATACATTGATGTTCAGGCACAAGCAAGCGGTCCACTGAAAACACTCCATGCCAAAGAGGCCGTTGACCCCATTAAACTGGATGGAGTTTTGGATGAGGAATCTTGGAAATCAGCGGAAATGGGAGTTGACTTTTGGCAGTATTGGCCCAACGACTCTATCCGCGCCAAGACGAATACAGAAGTTAAAATCACCTATGACGACAAATTTTTATATGTAGGCGCCAAACTCTATCATTATGCCGGCAACAAATACATTATCAATTCGCTGAATAGGGATTTTCAAGGACCTGAAATTGACGGCTTCCACGTCAACTTCGACACCTATTATGACAATACAAACGCATTCAACTTCGCCATCAATCCATCAGGCGCACAACGGGAGGGCACGATTTCGGATGGAGGAAGTGGTCAAATTGATGTATCATGGGATAACAAATGGTATTCGGAAGTAAGGGTGACTAATGAATACTGGATTGCCGAAATGGCAATTCCTTTTAAGACCATACGTTACAAAGAAGGAAGTACAGTGTGGGGATTCAATTCTTTCCGGCTGGATGGCAATGCCAATGAACGCGTGACATGGACTCCCATCCCTCAAGGGTTTTCTATGAGTTCCTTGGCGCTAGACGGTGAATTGATCTTTGATAAACCATTAAAGAACCCTGGTCCAAATATTTCCATTATCCCTTTCATTGCCGGTGGCACATCAAAAAATTATGAAGAAGGCACCCCACGCGATAACAACTTTGCAATTGGAGGCGATGCAAAAATTGGTGTGACTCCTGGGCTCAACCTGGACTTAACGGTGAATCCTGATTTCTCACAAGTGGAAGTGGATCGTCAACAGACGAACATTTCAAGGTTTGAACTCTTCTTTCCTGAAAAACGACAGTTCTTTTTAGAAAATAACGATCTCTTTTCCAACTTCGGTGGAAGGGAGTCGAAACCATTTTTCTCAAGAAGAATTGGGATTACACTGGACACAGCCACCGGTCAAAATATTCAAAATACCATTTACGCTGGAATGCGCCTCAGCGGAAAATTGGATAAGAACTGGCGGATTGGTTTATTAAATATGCAGGCTGCACCTGATGATAGAAATGGGTTGCCTTCCTACAACTATGGCATGGCAGTACTTCAAAGAAAAATATTTTCCAATTCCACTGTGTCCGCTTTTATGGTCAATAAAGAGGCTGCATTCAATGACAAAGAAAAAACCTACAACATCGGGTTAGATCACTACAACAGGGTATTGGGTTCAGAGTTTAACTATCGATCAATAAATGGTAAGTTTAGTACTTCCGCCTTTTACCATCGATCGTTTAATGAATTGGATACGCTGGACAAAGAATTTTCCTCTGGACTGGAGGTAAACTATCGAACCAGGCAGTATAGCATCTTTAGTCTATACAGAGAGGTGGGAAATGATTATACGGCTGAGGTGGGATTTGTTCCTCGTGTCAATTTCAAAAAGTCATTCACAAGAGGTCAATATAATTTTTATCCGAAAGGAAACGCCATCAGCAGCCATGGGCCGTCTTTAGAGTATGAACATACATGGAATGATGAACACTCCAAGACAGATCAGTTCGCTAGCGTAGGATATGAAATCAATTTTGTGAATCTTTCAAGACTTTCTGTAGAGACCACTTTTGACTACACCTACCTTTTGGATGATTTTGATCCAGCCAGAGCCGACAATAATTTGTTCCTGAAGGCTGGAACAGACTATGCGTATACACGTTTTCTTTGGAAATATAGCTCTAACACAAGAAAAACCTTTTTTTATAATTTCAATGGATCAGTGGGGGAATTCTTTAATGGTAATATTTTTAATCTTGATGGCAACATCAACTACAGAATAAGACCAATATTTAATTTCTCAGTTGACTACAATTATAACAGAATCCGCTTACCCGATTCTTATAACGATGCCGACCTATTTCTCATCGGTCCAAAATTTGAATTTACTTTCACCAGAAATCTATTCTTCACTTCGTTGATTCAGTACAACAATCAACTTGACAATATCAATCTCAACGCAAGATTTCAATGGAGATACAAACCAGTCTCAGACTTTTTCCTTGTGTACACCGACAACTACTTTAGCTCTCCCATTTTCCTAGGGGCACGAAACAGAGCGATCGTATTCAAAATGACCTACTGGCTGAATTTATAGATTCATAAAGGCCTGCTATAGTCGTCAGACCACTTGAATGCCTTGTATTCAGTGGTCAGATGACCGAAACATTTCATTGTAGGCTTCAAAATCTTTTTCCTTTCTCTTCCAGCGCTTATGTGTCCAAAGCCAGTAGGAGGGTTCGCTGCGAATATCTTCCTCCAACATTCGGGTATGGGTCTCAGTTATCACTCCCCTTTCCAATCCATTCGGGTTTTCACAGACAAGCCTATATTCCACCTCATAGTATCCCCGTTTTATTTTATGTATAAACCAATAGAACACCGGAGTATTATTGTCTTTGGCAAATTTTTCTGTTCCAAAGACCACACCTGTTTCCTGATTCAGGAATTTCGTCCAATAAGGCTTTTGGGTTATATTAGGACTCTGGTCAGATCCAAAAATAACTGCAACTGGCTTCGTCACCTTATCCTTAACTATTTGCTTTGCTTCTTGATAACCCTTCATCCATACCCCAAACTTTGAACGGCTCCGGGTTAGTTTGTTGTTCATGAATTTATTATTGAGTGGAGTATAGAGGGCCAATGGCTGGTGGGGTAAATGCATGCCTGCACTGACGATAAACAATTCCCAATTGCCACTATGACCACCCACTAAAGTAACATGCTGCCCTTTGTCGAAATACTGCTGAAATATTTCCGGATTACGGTGCACAAAACGTTGTGCTAGCTCCTTTTTAGAAATAGAAAATGCTTTTATGGTCTCTACAACCAGGTCGCAAAAATGCACATAGAATTCGCGCTCGGTTTTCTTGTAATGTTCCTCTGTCCAGTTTGGAAATGAGTTCCGAATATTGGTTTTCACCACTTCCTTTCTGTAGCCAATCAATCGGTAGATGACCAGATAGAATGCATCTGAGATTCGATACAGCATCCAACTGGGCAATAGACTGAAGGGCCTTAATATCAAGTAGTATAAAACACGCATGACGCCACTATTGACTCCTTGTAATAATAAGAAGTTATAGGATAACAAGCGATATTATTTATTTATAAGGAAAATAATTGATTCGCTAAGCTGGGTAAGGCAAAACTGGTTTTCATTCTCTCCTCTTATTACTAATCAAAATCTCCACTCGTCTATTTTTACTCCTCCCCTCCTCCGTTTCATTCTCTCCAATTGGCTTCGAGCTACCAAACCCATCAAAAGTTATCTGGTCACCTTTAACACCCTGGTTGATCAGGTATTCTGCCACTACCTCTGCCCGCATGGTTGATAATTCTATATTGTACCTTTCCGTGCCTACATTATCGGTGTGCCCCGACACCCTCGCTTCCAGTGAGGGATTTAACAACAGGAACTGCCCTATAGAATCCAGCGCATCCAATTGTGCTTCCTTTAGTTTATAACTATTGGTCTCAAATAAAAACTCACTTAAGGTAATCAGGCTATCTTGCTTCAAAACCGGAGCCGATGGTATTGTCATTGGCACAACAACACTATCGCTCAACGCCTCAGTAATTTCCTGAATGGTATCTGACCTGATTTCCTGAGGAGCAGAAATTGTCTTCTTGTATCTCTCATACTCCCCTTTCTTAGCATTCTTTCTGATTTTCCTTTTTAGCTTCTCAATACTAATAGAGTGCAATACTTTTCTCCTGCCTATCATCTTTCTGCACGAGTAATTAAAACACAGTATTTTTTGAAATACATTATGGTGACCAGACCTTGCCAGTGCCCATTGATTGGCTTCCGGCAGATGAGAAACAACCATTGGTGTTTTTGGGCTCCCATATTCCCTGCCGGTATTTACTGGCACGAATGGGCGCTCTGAACAAGCACCAAGTAAGGCAATCAAAGCAATAATTTGTAAATGATTTTTGATATAGATAAGGCAGCCAGTATACATATACCACCTGCGATGGCTACGACAGACGAGTTCAATCTTACTGAATTGCATTTGCTGGCGCCAACCATACACAATCTAGCAATTACTAGTCTTTTAACGATAACCCTACTATGGAAATTGTTCCTCGTATAGTAAATTCCTATACTTTTTATTGATACACCATGCTCACGTAGGCTACCCAATGCCGGTTGGTAGACAATGCCGACACCGTCATGCCAATATCCTCCACCTCTATCAGCGGATGGTCGATGCTGGTTTCGTACCCTAAGAAGGTACCCGTCAGTTCCTCGTTGTATTCCAACTCATTCAACTTGTTGGCAAAGGACAGCCCAAAGGGAACGGAATACCTTCCGCACCACACCCATTTGTATTCCTTGTAGTCTTCCTGCTGCACAGTATACTCGGTAAACAGTTTGATCTTATCCGCAGTGAGTTCATTGGTGAGGCAGGTGTTGATAATCTCCAAATCCATCTGCCGCGCTTTTTCTGTCCCCGCTTCATCAGTACCCATAGGAGCCATGGTAGTAGAACCACCCCAATCCAGATCACCATAATGAACGGCATCATTGGAAATAACGATGGCCACATCCTTGCCGTACTCCCAATTCTTCTCTCTCAAAATCTCTTGAACCACCTCGGCAAGGTGTGTGCTGATGGAGTCAATTCCGGCATAACTGATGTATGGCACCAGTATTGGCACAATCTCTACCGATCTGTTTTTCTTATGTAGGAATGGAATGATCGCCTCCAACGAGTGTTCGATCATTTGCATACTGTCGTGAATGATAAAATCTTCTTTAGGTAGCTTACCCATGATCTCTTCATTGAGCGATGATACCTTTATTCCTCCATAAGGTGACTCCCATTCTTTGAACGTACCGAAAATAAGTTTGTCTTGTAACTCATAATTGCGTGCGCGATGCGCCACACCTATTAATATAATATTAGGCGCATTGATACCCCTTAGCGATTCATAATACAATCTGCCTGCAAAACGGTAGTTGTCGTGGGGGCTGATGGCTGCTTTCCATTGCAAATCATTGACAGAGTCCTTTAAGCCCAATCTGCTGTAAACAGAGTCCATCTGCCAGTCGTGTTGGGCATAGCCACGTGCATGGCGTACCTTGGTATCCTCAGGCAAACTACTGCTATTATCCGCGGACGGCTTGCAACTGAAACCAATCAGTGCAACGCTTATTATCATCAATAAACTCTTCATTGTCTTTTTGTGTATCCGATCAAGATAAGTCTTTTGAAAGCAGATTTCAAAACAACAAGTAGCTATAGTAGCGCGCGTTTGCAACGCGTGCAGTATTTTTCATAGGGATTGCTTCACTCTTACCCTCTTGCCATCCCTTCAGTTCGCAATGACGTGAGAGGTATTAAAAACAAAGAACCCAGAATCCAGAATCTTAAATTGAAAAGTGAGATTCTTCACGCCAGTAGGCAGTCAGACTGATAGGCGATCCCAACCGGACTACCTATTACTGATCACTGACCCACCGAATACTGATTACCGATTACGGATCACCAACCTACCGGTTCACCGTCTACAAATCTCCTTATACGGACACCACTCACAGGTCTTCAGGTTCGTGGTCTGGTCAAATGGGCTTTCAGGATTGTATAAATCCGAGAGGGTTTCGTGCAGCAGGGTTTCAAACTCATCAAAATACTGGCGGGCATCGTCTATCGTTCGCTTGTCTTTACCTCTGCCCAGCGGATGGCCAAAAGAATAGCTGGGTTCGAACAGGTTTTTGCGATTTATCAGCCCTGGAGTAAGCCGCGCCTCCACTTTACGATCTTTATAATAGAGGTAGGCATACAGCATGGTCTGAAAGGCCGCCTTGTTGCGTTTGCCTTCCCGGTTGAAGAGACTGGCAATACTCTCCACGGCCAGTTCATCCTTACCGGTTTTATAGTCGATGATGCGTACCGTTCCACTCTTGCTGTCCACCCGGTCGATTTTCCCTCCCAGCACAACCTTCTGATCGCCAATTGGAATGGAAGTGATAAACTTTTGTTCCAAAGCCTCGATGACGAAAGGTGCATAACCCCTGTCCCGCTCAATGATCTTGGCCATAAACTCTTTGACGATGGTACGCACCACAATGCGCTGCCCTTCATAGGTCACTTTTTTATCAGGATCCAACTTATACAGTTCGATAAAGGCTTTGTCAATGAGCCGGTCTACCCTCTTCGCCCAGTCTTTATACCCGGCCTTCTCTATTATACCTTTGTTCTCTTTCGCCAGCTCATCATAAAACCAGTACACCACATCGTGCAATAGGTTTCCAAACAGGCGGGCATCGAGGTCTTCTTCCACTTCATCAGCTTCGCGCAGGCGAGCCAGGTGTTTGAGGTAAAATCTCAGCTTACATTCAATAAAGTCGTTGAGGGCCGAGGGTGACAGCTCGCGTTTTTGCTCGGGGTCGCTGCCGTCTTTGATATACTTGCGCAGCAACTCCATCGTCTCTGTACTCTTTTCTACCGTCACTGGCTCGATGGCGTTGATCTGCACGGCATTGTGCAATACATGATGGGCAATGGGCAATCCTGATTCATACACCAGCTGTTGTACAAAGCGGCTCATCTCGCCATTGCCAATAATGTCGGGTTCTGTATTATAATAGAGACTTATTTTTTTGGCGCGCTGTTGCAGTCGGTAAAAGAGATACGCATACATAGCATCCTGATGATCGTGGGTGGGCAGTTGGTAGGCCCTGCGGATGCTGTGCGGGATGTAGGAGCCTTGCCTTGCGGCAGAAGGCAACATCCCCTCATTGAGCGACAGCACAAATACATTATCAAAATCCAGGTTACGCGTTTCCAATACCCCCATCACCTGAAGTCCTTTCAATGGCTCTCCGGTAAATGGAATCTTCTGCGACATCACGATCTGGCGGAACAGTTTTTGGAATCCTCTCCAGTCGGGGTGCTTGCCGGAGTCGTGCAATACTTCATGCAATCGCGACAAGTGCTGGTGAAAGTGAAAAGCATACTCCCGGTCGAAGCTTTGATTGTCTGTAAATGAGGCACCCAATGTTTTTACAATCCCCAACAAATACTCAGATGCCTTCTCCTGTTCCACCATCTGAAACAAGTCTTGAAGAATAGTATGCTCTCTTATCAGCTCTTCTTGTGAAATGTAAACGCGGTTGGCCGATATGATACTGTAACGAATCTTCTGTGCCTCTTCCTTTTCTAATGCGAGAATGTAAGCGTGCGCCAGGATGGCCGTTACTTGCCTATGGCTAAAATAATCTCCCTTACGCTGCAATTGTAAATCGATAAGCAAGTCGAGCAGGTTGTACAAAGGCGTATTCCGCAAAGGATAACCCATCGTTACGTTGACATCCGACAGCTCCGGTGGTAACGAGTGCAGTATCGGCAACAGCATGCTTTCATCCGGCAGCACGATCACCGTCTTTTCTATCTCGCTGGGTGGCGGTAAGTTTTCACTCAACGCCTGCCCTACCAGCTTGGCCTGCCCGATACGCTGAGGTACACCCGTTAATTTTATTTCTTTGGCTGCGCCCTTAAAATTGTTGGGTGGTACTTCAAATGTCCTTGAAAGTATGGGGTGGTTTCTATACTGCCTAAAGAACTGACCTGCCTCTTGCCACTTGTCTTCCATGTAGTAGGCATCGATGTCCCAGTAGCAGTTGGCTCCTTCACCCACAAAGTAACTAATGATGTTTTCTTCCGCTTTCGTCAGTGCGTTGAATCCGGCAAAAATGTATTGGTCTCCTTTTTCGTTTTTGCCCAGCACGCCTTTGCTCATCACTTTCTCTGCCACTTCTTTGTGGATCATTCCCTCATAGCCGAGCTTCTCTTTCTTCAACGACTTCACATACTCCGAATATACCTTGGGCAACTTCCTCCATACCTTCAAAAATTCTTCTTTGCTGCCTGCAGGCTTCTCTTCAAAGCTTACCCAAAACCCTTTCAGGAACTCGCGTTGCTCCTCGGTAAGAAAATCAAATGACTCATCCAGTTCTTTCAGTTGGCTGAGGTCTCTGAACATCAGCTGAGCGTTCACCATGTACTTGTCCACCTCATCGAAGTCGCGTAACAACATATCTCCCCAGAAATAAAAGCGATCGAAAGGTTCTTCACTCTTCATCACTTCGTTGTACACCTTATATAATCTGTAGATCAGCGACAAGCGGTCCGGTTCCCTCAAGTCCGACAAGGAAGAAAAGAAAGATTCGATACTGATCAGCTTGGGAGACCATGCAGGCTTGGTCAGACACTCCGACAAATATTTTTGAAAAAACAATGCCGCTCTCCGGTTAGGGAAGACGATAGTGAGGTTACTCAGGTTAGGATGGGCAACTATCTTTTGGGCGATATCTTTTAAAAAGGGCATGTTAGTCAATAGTCATCAGTCAATAGTATTTAGCAATCAGTAAACTTCATAGGTTTAGTCTTTATTCATTTTGATTAATCACTATGGACTATCGACTAACTACTATTGACTAAAATAGCGATAGCGTAGAGCCTTTCATCACCTCCACCACTTCCAACTCCTCCAAATACAACAAGTACCCCTGCACATTGGGATAGCCCATTTGCGTAAGCAACCCCGCATAGCCTTCTACTTGTGTCCTGTCCTGGTCTTTTTTAACTCCTGTTTTATAGTCTATGATTACTGTATTCTTTTTTCCAAACATTACCCGATCAATACGACTTTGTCGGCCACCGGGGATGAGCACCGGCACTTCATTGCGCACTTCCCACTCCTTGCCAAACCAACTGCTCACTACTTCATGATCCAGCATCTTCTTCAAAGCCTCCGACAAGACTACGCGCTCTTCTTCGGTAAATTCATTTTTAATATGCAGTTCATTCAGTACGCTCTCTGCTTCCGACTTATACTTAATGTGTGCCAACAACCGGTGCAGTAAAATGCCATAATTGATACTGGCCCGCTTTTCACTGATGCCTTCTTCAAAAAACTCTGCTCCTTCTCTTTTGATGACCAGTTTTTGCCGCCAGTCGTAAGATGCATAGTGTTTTAATGTTTCTGGTAGGTACTCGTTCCTGGGCTGGGCAGTGTTCAGTAACTCCAGGTTCCCTATTCGCAGTTGGTTCTCCTTAAAGTGGGGTGACAACTTTTCATTTCCTTCAATACATTCATACACAAGATCACCTGCTGACGTTGGTTTCCAATCCCTTTTTTTATTAGGCTTGGAGGCGAATGCAATCAATCCCTCCTCAGCGCGGGTAAAGGATACGTACAGCAGGTTAAGGTTATCTAAGTAGCTCTTAACTAATTCCTGCTTATAGTCTTGCTCAAAATAGGTTCCTTCTAATTTACTACTATGCCTTACTGCAAGGTATCCCATCGTGTCAAACGGTGGCTGATCCGATTGCACCCAAAGAAGAGGAGCATTTATTTGATCATGTGTTAATTTCCAATTCAAAAACGGAATGATCACATACTTGAATTGCAACCCCTTCGACTTATGTATGGTAAGTACGTTGATGGCATCTACATTACCGGCCACCTGGATGGATTTTTTGCCCTTTACATTCTCCCACCACTCCAGAAAAGTGGCCAGATCATTTTTTTCCATGGAAGAAAACTCCAGCACCAAATCCTGAAAGGCTTGCAGGTAGGCCAGTTCACTTTCTTCCTTTCCCAACTCAAACATGCGAATAAGTTCTTCTGTCAGTTCAAATACTGAAAGTTTATTAAGCCACCCTGTTTGTTTCAAGAATTCCTCCGGCAACAAATCATCCATATGGAATCTTCCCGCCTCCAGAAATACTTTACCTAAATCTTTTTCCTTGGTAACTTCAAATGCCAACTGTCCACGTACTATAGCATCGTTGGGATTGTGCAGATAGTGCAAAGCGCTGAGCAACAGGTTCACAGAAGCAGCGGTGTCTAATCGCAACGACTCATTGGAAACCACATCATAGCGATATCCTGGTTTAGCCTGTGTGTTTTTGTATTGTAATAGTTCTGTAGCGATACGCTGTCCCTCCTCATTCTTCCGCACCAGTATGGCAATATCCCTGAGTTTTATCTTTTTATCCTGTAATTTTTCCACCAGCTCAGGAAGTCTTTTCATTACTTCCGATGTCCAGTCTTCATCATCATCCGGCTTCTCAATAAAATTGATTTCCACAAACCCTTTACCCGGATACTTTACTGTTTCTTGCTTAACGTCTTTAAAGGCTTCCGATGCCATGGTCTGCCCTGTGATATCACTCACAATGCCAGAAGCTCTCTCAAAGACTGAATTGTTAAAATCCACCACCACTTCCGCACTTCGGTAGTTGGTGTTGAGTCCCTGAATATCGGTAGCAATTTCTCCAATGGCTTGCTCCACTTCATTTTGCAGCAACTGTTGATCTCCACCCCGCCAGCGATAAATGGATTGCTTCACATCACCCACTACCATACTCGACTGGTTCTGATCGATGGCGTCCTTCAACAAAGGGAAAAAGTTTTTCCACTGAAATCCGGACGTATCCTGAAACTCATCGATGAGATAGTTTTGGAAATAAGAACCTACCTTTTCATAAATAAAAGGTGTATCGCTGTTGTTGATCACACCATTCAAAAACTTAGGTGCATCTGCCAGCAGCATGGTGTTATTCTCTTGCTTATAGATTTTAAGCTTTCGTGTTATATCGGCTATCAAACCGAAAGCATAAAAATTCTTTAATACCTGTATGATGGAGTTGTACTTAGGCCCGTTTTCTTTGTCATAGTCCACCATGGTTTTGAGGATGGGCAGCAGTTGGCTGTCGGCCAAATCTGTAAGTGCACTATAGTTTCTACCCTTCTTGGCTCCCCAGTTGGAACCCGCAGCAAGAGCCGATTGTATTCTTTGTCCTTTTGATGAGTAGTATCGTCCCTTCGAAAATTCTAAAAAATACTTTAGTGCTGTTCCCTGATCTTTATAACTAAAATCATCGGCAGTGATGCCATTATTATCAATGATACCCAATGCTTCCACCCCATGCTTCTTCATTACGTTTTCAAACAATTCCAATTCCTTTTGCAGCACCTTCATGGTTTCTACATAATGATTCGTTTCACTGGTGGGTTTCTCCAGCTGATCTTCAATGGCCTGAAATTCTTCACTGAATATTTCTCTGGCGAATCCATTGAGGGCGGCCACAATATTCCAATTCTCGCCATCTAATAAGCGGTTTCTGGAAAACTCCACTACCCAGTCGGTAAGTTGTTGGTTGGTGCCCAGTTCGTCCATCAACTCGTTCACTACCTCCTTCATCACCAAATCATTCTCTACCTCCAGCCTGAAATTACCGAGTAGTCCTGCTTCCCGTGTAAACGACCGGATTACTTTTTGAAAAAAAGCATCGATGGTGCTAATGGCAAACTGAGAGTATTGGTGTAGGATAGCGGATTGCACCACTTTGCTCCTTTTCCTCAACTCCTCGGGGGTAAATCCCAGCTCCTTCTCTATTTCTAGTGCAAGATTGTTTTCCAATCCATTGGCAAAGTCATTGAGATAATGAAGAATACGTTCCTTCATCTCCTGAGTAGCTTTGTTGGTAAAAGTTACCGCCAAAATGTGTTTGAAATAATCTGTTCTCGATGCCAGTGCCAGCTTCAGATAGGCCTTTGCCAGGGTTCTGGTTTTACCAGACCCCGCTGAAGAACGATAGATATGAAATGGCTTTTTCAGTAGGATTAGATTTTGGCACTCAGAATTCCTGTAAGATAAGAATCAGAAAACAGATAGGCGACAAAATATACTTTGAAATTCTCAGGATTGCAGTATGTCGTGCGAAATGTATAAATTGAGATTTCGATTATGGTGAAACTTACAACTATCTGGAACCATTTCTTTTATTCTTTTCCCATGCAGTTGTTATTCAACAACTTCAAGAGAAATCACGTGCTCCTTGTTTGTTGGATTTTATTGATTGCCATGATTACCGGAAACTTCGGTAAATATCTCGGTATTCCCTATCTCTTTCTTGACCCAGAGTACCTCAGCGAAGTGAATTTTACGAGCTTTTTTATCATAGGGGCTGTGCTTTCGGGATTTACCGTTGCTTTCCAAATCACATGCTATATTACTGACGGGTATCGTTTTTCATTTGTAGGTGCTTTGCGCAAACCCTTTACCAAGTTTGCACTCAACAATAGCATACTGCCCATCGCTTTTCTGGTGATGTATGTGCAACAAATTATCAGCTTTCAGGTCAGCAGCCAATATGGTACCCCACGGGATTTAATGATGGACTTACTGGGCTTGTTCAGCGGCTTTGGTACGTTCACCGCCTTATATTTTATTTATTTCTGGTTTACCAACAAGGATATCTTCAAGTATGTTGTATGCCGACTGGATGAGAAACTTAAGCAAAATGTGAGAGTAACTCGAGCCAGTGCTATGAAAAAACTAGATATCGCTCGCAAAAAGCAAGTGCGCGTGGATAATTACTTTGATTATGATTTTCGATTTAAAAAAGTTGACGACCATAAAGATTTTTACGACCGGCAGACAATCATTCAGGTATTTGATCAAAATCATTTCAACCTGATCGTTATTCAGGCACTTATATTGGCTTTGGTACTTGTGTTGGGTATTTTCAAAGACAACCCCGCCTTTCAGTTGCCCGCTGCAGCAAGCTTTATTATTCTACTTACCATTCTGGTAATGCTGGCCGGTGCATTTTCTTATTGGTTCGGTTCATGGTCGGGAACCGCAAGCCTGATTATCTTTTTATTTTTTAATTATCTGGCCGGGCAAGATTTTTTTTCTAAACCAGAAAAAGCTTTTGGATTGAATTACGCAGTGTCTCCTGCAGAATATTCTGTTAAAAGATTACAAACATTAGCTTCACCCGATTCTATAAAAAAAGACAAAGCCATCACGCTTAATATATTAAACAACTGGCGCAAGAAGTTTCCGAAAGACAAAAAACCAAAAATGGTCTTTATTACCGTAAGTGGTGGCGGAAAACGTGCAACACTATGGTCAATGACTGCACTACAAACAATTGATAGCATTACACATGGCGCAGCTATGGAAAATACAACACTGATTACTGGAGCTTCGGGCGGCTTAATTGGCGCCAGTTTTTATCGAGAGCTTAAACTCAGGCAAAAACTAGGAGAACCCGTTGATCCCAACTCCGTAGACCATCGCGTGAGTGTTTCTACCGACAACCTTAACCCTTTAATTTTTAGCTTTCTGGCAAATGGTATCTTTCTTGGGCTCACCAAGTTTGAGTATGCAGGTCAAAACTATGTGAAAGATCGTGCCTTTACTTTTGAAAATGAATTGGATGAGATTACCAGTCATATGATGGATAAAAATATAAGCGCCTATAAGGAGCCGGAAGCACAATCCATCATTCCTATGATGATATTAACACCTATTATTACCAATGATGGCAGGAAGTTATACATCTCTCCTCAGCCTGTAAGCTATCTCGACTCGGAAATACTGAGCGTACCCGACTATACCGATAATAAGATTGGTGGTGTCGATTTTGGCAGCCTCTTTAAAAATCATATGAGTGATAGTTTAAGATTCCTCTCGGCACTGCGTATGAGCGCTACCTTCCCTTACATCACGCCCAATACTACGCTGCCAACTGATCCTTCCATTGAAATCATGGATGCCGGTGTTGCCGATAATTTCGGATTATCAACTACTGCAAGGTTTATGTATGCATTTAGGGACTGGATCAATGAAAATACTTCCGGGGTAATTCTTCTCTCTATCAGGGACTCTCCAAAGTTAGGAGATATTCCCCCTCAACAAGGCCAAACTATTATAGATAATATCACTCAACCAATCAGTAGTGTGTACAACAACCTTGAAAACTTTCAGGACATCAACAATGATGCATTAATTGGCCAGGCTACAACATGGTTGACCAGTCCTATGGAACGCATTGAATTGCAATATGAGTCAAGTGATTCGTATGTTCCCATTCTACAAAAGATGGATAGCATAAGGCAAAACAACGCCCGTGCCTCCCTTAGTTGGCACCTTACCATGCGCGAAAAACAAAGCGTGATGAACAATATTCATTCTGTAAGAAATAGAGCAGAGTTGGAGAAGTTGAGGGTCTTGCTTGAAGAACCAGTTGACAATAAACAATAAGCAGTTGACAATAATTGTCAATTGTCAATCAACGATTTTTCCATTTTTGATCAGGGTATCAGAGTTTTGCGCAAATCCTGTGAAGAAGATAATTGTAATCAGAAAGGTGATTGTGCTTCTCATGTCGGAACATTCTAGTAAATGAAGATTCAAAATTATTTTATTGTACACCAATGAGAAAGATAAGGACAATCTTGTTATACTTGAGCATCCTGGTTACATGACTTATTCAAAACACATTCTTTCTTTCTTCAAAGAGCTCCATCTCCCAAATAAGCTTCCTCATGGTGTGAATGTGATGAATCCCTACCAAAATGAGATCGTTTTCTCTCTTTGTGAAAAATTCTATAAGAAGTATTACGACAATAATAAGCCCCGGAAAATACTGCTTGGCATTAATCCCGGGAGGTTTGGCGCAGGGATAACCGGCATTCCCTTTACCGATCCCGTTAAACTGGAGGAGGAATGCAACATTAAAAACGATTTGCCAAAAAAAAGAGAGCTGTCAGCCGATTTTATTTACCAGATGATTAAAACCTTTGGCGGAAAGGAGAATTTCTACAATCAATTCTATTTTGGATCTGTAAGTCCACTGGGGTTTACCAAAGATGGGAAAAATCTCAACTACTATGATGATCAGAAACTTCAAAAAGCCATACTTCCTTTTATCTTGGATACAATACAAGCGCAAATTGAATTTGGAATCGATACTGATGTCGCCTACTGCCTGGGTGAGGGGAAGAATTTCAAATTCCTTTCTCAATTGAACCATGACCATGGTTTCTTTAAAAGAATCATTCCTCTCTCGCACCCACGATTCATTATGCAATACAGAAGAAAAAAAATGCACTTGTTTATGGATGACTATCTGAAAAAATTAATTGATCCTGAATCAATTCAGCCTTAATTTACTAAAGAATTGTCAAGGAGTTTTGATTTAAAGGCCATGGAGCAAGGTTATTGTAAATGTAGCACTTTCACCACAGCATAATTTATTCATAAATGCTATTCCTGTCATTTAATGATTAATAAATTTTACACCAGGGGTAAAATTAGTAATTAGGATTATGTTAAATTATTGCTTTGATGTATGTGTCAAAACTTAATCAGTAATAAAATGAATCAAGCCTACTCAGCAAAAAAGATCTCTCTTTTTACAATCGGATTAATCGCCCTTTTTACACTGTTTTCCCAATGCACATCCAACCAGGAGAAAATAACTTCTGAAGATGTAAAAGGAGCACAAAATTTAATAGGTATTCAATTTTCCAATCAGGAAATTGACACACTGGTTAGTTACCTTGAAGAAAATAAGAGAGGGTACGATACCATGCGGCTTTTCAAATTAGATTATGACATTTCTCCGGCACTCTACTTCGATCCAAGGCCCGATGGGTTTCAAAGAAAAGAACGGCAGGGTAATTCTGACTATAAATTGCCCAATAATGTGCTCACTCCGGAGTTAGAGGAAAACATTGCATTTATGACTGTTGCGCAACTGGCCGACCTGATCAAAAACAGGAAGATAACATCTACAGAACTCACTAACATATACCTCAAACGACTGGAGTATTATAAAGACACACTCCAGGCAAGCGTCACTATCACAAAGGATCTTGCATTACAGCAGGCCAAAAAAGCTGATGAAGAAATCCGCAACGGGATTTACAAAGGCCTGCTTCATGGCATTCCTTATGGCATCAAAGATTTATTTGCAGTACCGGGTTATAAAACTACATGGGGTGCTATGCCATATAAAGATCAGAAATTTGATGAAAAAGCAGAGGTAGTTCAAAAATTGGAGGAGGCAGGAGCCGTATTAGTAGCTAAATTAACATCCGGTGCATTGGCAAGAGGTGATGTGTGGTTTGGTGGGAAAACCAAAAACCCCTGGGATCTCAAGCAAGGCGCAAGTGGCTCCTCAGCAGGGTCTGCCTCTGCTACTGCAGCCGGGTTGGTAGCGTTTTCCATAGGCACAGAAACATTGGGCTCCATCTTATCACCTTCTACTCGCTGCGGTGTAACCGGATTGCGTCCAACCTTTGGCAGTGTTAGTCGAGTCGGGTGTATGAGCTTGTCCTGGTCGATGGACAAAGTAGGGCCTATTTGCCGAACAGCACAAGATTGTGCCATTGTATATGCTGTAATAAAAGGCAATTCTGGTAATGGAGAAAAAGATCATACCGTGGTAAACTATCCATTTACTTTCAATCCACGTGCAGACCTTAGCGGGTATAAGATTGGGTACTTTAAAAAACTGTTTGACAAAGACACCTCTAAGGTGGGGTCCAACAATAATGAAACCCTGGAGACCCTTAAAAAATTGGGTGCTCAACTGGTAGAAGTGGAACTTCCCGATAGCATTCCTTACGATGTTTTTGATGTTATTCTTCGAGCCGAAGCAGGTGCATTTTTTGATGAATTGGTACTTGCACACAAAGACCGTGAGATGGTAGAACAAGACAAAAGTTCGCGCGCCAACTCGCTTCGACAGTCCAGGTTTATCCCTGCAGTAGAATACTTGCAAGCCAATCGCTACAGGAAAGTCCTTATTGAAAAATTCAACAAGACAATTCAAAATCTCGACATCATTGTTTCGCCTACGTATGGACGAAATCAATCATTAACCACCAACTTGACAGGACACCCAGCGATATCCATCCCCAATGGATTTGATAAATCAGGACACCCCACCTCTATTACCCTTCTGGGAAACTTATACGATGAAGGACCAATTTTGGAAGCAGCCTACATAATTCAGCAATCAACCGCATTTGATGAACAACATCCGGAACGATTTTTGAAAAAAATCGAATGATCTGAAACTTACACAGTACGGATCACCGTTAATACAATCATCAACTCATAACAACCCCAAAAACTATGAAAAATTTAGGATTATTTGCTTTTGTCTTTGTTCTCCTATCAATTACCGCTGATTGGTCGATTGCCCAAAAACTACCAGGACTTGATCCAAGCCCTGCCGATATCGCAATATTTCGTCCGGATGGGCAAGGGTCAACCCCAGTTGCCAAAGTCGTTTACAGCCGCCCTCAGAAAAAAGGGAGAACCATCTTAGGTGGGGTGGAAAAATACGGTAAAGTATGGCGTACTGGCGCAAATGAAACCACCGAAATTAAATTCTACAAAGACGTAACAGTAGGCGATAAAACATTAAAAGCTGGAACCTATTCATTATACACCATCCCAAATAAAGATAAATGGACGATAATTTTCAACTCCAAATTAGACACCTGGGGTGCTTTTGAATACGATGATAGTAAAGATGTAGCGCGGGTAGAAGTGCCCGCAGGAAGTACTGATAAAGAAGTAGAGGCATTTACCATTACCTTCGATGGTAAAGGCGGTAGTGGAGACATGATACTTGCCTGGGAGAATACCATGGTGAAAGTACCCTTGAAATACTGATCCCAAGAATTAAGGTTATAAACAAAGCCCCGAAGATCCGGGGCTTTGTTTTGCGTCATATTGCATATTATAATCTTTGCATTGATTTCGTTACATTCGTTATTGAAAATTAAAAAATGTAATACCGTGCGAATACTTTCCATTCTCCTAATTCTAATCGTTTCTTCCGCTTTTGCGCCTGGGCCTCCAGTTATCGATAAGAAGATCATCAAGAATGACATGCCTTTTCTCGTAGCATTTTATAAAACCAGGCATGAAAATCCTGAGATTTCCCTTCAGGAGAAAGAAACTTCAAAGACCCTTGCTTCTGAATTAAGGAAGATTGGATTTGCTGTAACAGAAAATTTTGGAGGATATGGCATTGTGGGGGTTTTCAAGAATGAAAACGGGCCCACCATTTTATATCGCACCGATATGGATGGGCTTCCCATGTACGAAAAGACAGAACTGCCCTATAAAAGCCAGCTTAAAGCAACCCTCAACGGTGAAGAAGTAGGCACAATGCACTCATGTGGGCACGACATTCACATGACCACATGGCTGGGTACTGCACGCGCTATGGTAGCCATGAAAGACAAATGGAAAGGCACACTCCTGTTGATTGGCCAACCAGCGGAGGAAATAGGTGCTGGCGCAAAGCTCATGCTGGAGGCCGGCCTTTACGAAAAATTCGGAGTCCCAAACTATGGTATTGGGCTTCATTCAAGCCCCACTTTACCGGCTGGGAAAGTAGGAATTGGTAAAGGGTTTGTCATGGCCAGTTCCCAAAGTGTTGACATTAATGTGTATGGTGTTGGATCACATGGCGCCTCTCCTCAAATGTCAATTGATCCAATAGTATTGAGTAGTATGCTAATCATGGAACTACAAACAATTGTGAGCAGAAATGTAAATCCCACCGAATCAGCAGTCGTAACCGTAGGATCAATCAAAGGCGGGACAGTAGGCAATATTATTCCCGACATGGTAACACTAAAACTTACTATCAGATCATTCAAGGATGAAGTACTTGATGTAGTCAACAAAAGAATAAAAGAAATTGCAAGAGGAGTGGGTATAGCGGCCGGATTGCCTGAGGATAAAATGCCGGAGGTAATAATCAAGGAAGCTGGCCCTGCCAATTATAATAATCCGGCTGTAGCTGCGCGCGTAATTGAATCAGCAAATTCAGTGATTGGCAAAGAAAATGTGATCGATGAAGAACCGCCAGTTATGCTTTCTGAAGACTTTTCATATTATGGGCAAACAGAACACAAAGTACCTACCGTATTCTACTGGCTGGGCACTGTACCTGATGCCCGCATGAAAAGTGGCGATCTTCCTGGTTTACACTCTCCTTACTACTATCCGCAACCAGAGATTTCCATAGAGACAGGCGTTGGAGTTACTTCACAGGCATTGCTTGATTTATTCAACACTAAAATGTAACCATCTCATTTGGATGTGAGTTGGTGATTCTTAAAAATCGCTTCTCTTCACCATGGTAGATTGTAATTACATTCGATTGAGTCGGAAACAATTCCATTAAAAAATCGGCCTTTATATCAACCTGACTCCATCTATCCGGGCAATTGATCTTAAAATAAAACCACACTGCATCTCCGTTAGGTTCGCATTTAGTAAACACCAATGTTGCTCTTTCACCATTGATTGTATACATGAAATGCTCCAAAAAATATGCCTCAACCATGGGCTTGCCCTTGGTACAGTTAGTTGGATCCAAAAAATCAATCCGCTTATTGGATGCATTCATTATTGCATCTTCCATGTCATTCGCAAACACCTTTATCTTAATAGTTGCAGTACTTCCAAAATTTTTATGATCTACTTCTACTAAGGACAAATAAAGGGCATGATCAGCAAATGGGTAACTATGCGAACCCGATGGGAAGTTCAATAAAGTAAGTAAAATGATTAATAATTGACTGTGCATAGTTATGATTTCTCCGCAAAGATACGTGATTATCTCCGTGCAATTTCAGTGTTGGTGAGCGCATTACTATCCGGCCATGGAAACGTGTAAGTGGTCTCTTCTACTTCTATCACACTGAAATCCGAGCTTGCTTTAAGGTTTTTAAATGCAATGTTGTAAGGCCATACAAGATCAGCATCATTGGCATTGATTCGAATACGTCCAATGGTTGTCTCCGTAATGGCTTCTGTTTGCACCTCAGCCTTACCTTCCTGCCCGTCAACGAAAATTTTCTCATTCTTTACTGCGAGCAATTCTTTATCTCCACCCACAATATCAAACTCCACTTTAATTTTTTTATCTGGCGTTGTGTAAGTCCATGATCCTATAAGAGAAGTAAAACCCACCTTGTCATCATTGCTACATCCAAATAATAAAGTGGTTGCAACTATCAATATCAAATAAACCCCTGCTTTCATATTACATTTTTTTGGTAAGTACTTTCTGTACAAAGTGAAACATCACCAAGTAAATGATTGTTCCCCGGCCAGTAAAGTAACCCATTAAATATCAACCTCGAATACCTAAGTTTGCGTGATCATGACTCGCAACTACATGTAATGGCATTTTTAGAAAAATTTCTCAGTGTGAAAAAATCTGGAATACCTGGTTCGGGGCTGGGGTTGTTTACAGTTGAATGGATTTTAAAAGGAGCATGTATTGTAGAATACAAAGGGCGTCTTGAAAAGTGGAGTGAAGTGAAGCATCAGGATGGCTACAATGGATATTTGTTACGGGTGAATACAAGATGGGCCATAAATGCATTACCCTACAAGCGTGCTTTGGGAAGATTTGCCAATGATGCCAAAGGGCTAAATCGCAATGAGAAACTATCCAATAATGCGGAATATCTGTTGGAAGGGAAACGCTGCTTCCTGTTTGCAAAAAGAGACATTGAGCCGGGTGAAGAAATTCTGGTCAGCTACGGAAGGGAATATTGGAATCTCATTAAACGTATAGCCAAAAAACCCCGGAAATAAGCGCTGGCCTTTATTTTATGTGACTTTCAACAAAATAGGTTTGCTATGAATAAAAAGGATATATATTTGCGACCCATAAGTAATTCATTAAACACATATCGTACTTTTTTATGACTAAAGCAGAACTTATTGCCAAAATTGCAGAAGATGCAGAAATTACTAAAGTAGCAGCTACAGCCGCGCTTAACTCTTTTCTTGAAGGAGTTACTAAGACCTTGAAGAGTGGAGACAAATTAACATTGGTTGGTTTTGGCACATTCTCTGTAAGCAAGAGAGCTGCAAGAAAAGGTCGCAATCCTTTCAATGGCGAAGAAATTAAAATCAAAGCGAAAAAAGTCGCAAAGTTTAAAGCAAGCAAAGAGCTTTTAACAAAATAATTACGAGCCAAAGACCCTAAAAAAAAACCCTGAAATTTCGGGGTTTTTTTATGTTCAAAACATTTTATTTAAGTATTACTCTTCAAGTATTTCAACGTCTACACGAACATTTTTCTTGGCATTTACACTGTTCTTGTCGTAAATCATTCTTCCCCCTCCCCATGCCTTAATTTCGATACGATCATCTGCTATTCCTTGAGATACCAGCCACTCCTTTATTACCTCCGCACGCTGCCTTGATAGTTCTTTGGCAGATCCGGTTCCGTCTTTTACATCATTTGCAAGAGAAAAAAATGATTTACTGGGCCCCATTGAAATTAATCTTCCCCTGGCATTACCATTGGTATGCCCATGCAGCTTGATTCTGTATTTGGGATTCTCATTCATCATGGTCAACAGGCTATTGAGCTGATATTTTGATTCAGGAAGCATAATTGCAGCATCATTATAAAAGAAAACGTTATAGAGGGTATGGATGTCTCCTTTATGATAACGTGACAGGCCAAATTTGATTACGTAATGATTGTCAACCCACTCCATAAAATGGCTTGTGCTGTCATCAGGAACCTGATTATAATAGAGATTGTACTGAATTGGTCTGTACCCAAATACATTTGCAATCAACGAAATCTTCCCGGACTTACTCTTCGGATCCGGAAGGCTTATATATTCGTTCCCTTCCACCTTGTTAATAAGCCTCGTCCTATCTACATCTACTATCTCTACTTCACCTTCTATTTGATCATTATTAGTTGCATTGTAAAGACTTAAATATACGGATGCCTCAGCTACAGGTTTTGGTTCCGTAATTGGATTCTCTTCCTTCGATACTTTCTCCTCTAAAATATTTTCCTTAGGTTCTAACACAGCAACAGGCACCTCTTCCTCAACTTTTCCTATTGCAGATTCATTATTTTCATTGGATCCATTTTCTTTATGTTCCGATTCATGCTCCTCTCCTACTCTGTCGGGAATTATAACTGCTTTTTCCTTAGATGCGACTACAGCTACCGATGATTTTTCTTTATCAGATTCTGCCTTTGTAAGTAAATTAACACTGGCATCCAACTCACCTTTCATCACCCTAACCCACGCTTCTTCAAAGCCAGCTTGCTTACGAGCTGCAAGCATTTCTTTAATTGATTCATCAAAATCTTTGTAATAGTCAAGATAGACATACAAATATTTCCGTCCTATATCTGCGCCATACTGGGCATCAATACCCTCCTTGTTAATACTATTGATATAGTTTTTCGCGTAGGCATCCTGGCCCAACCGATAGGCTGCAACAACTACGTAGTAACCGGGAGCCAAAGGAGCCACAGAAGCCTGAGCCCTACCCTCTGCATAGAACAATTGGAAAAGGAACAATAGGCCAAAAATTCCTTTGGTGTATAAGCGCATGATAAATCCTTTTTGGTTGTTCTAAATTTCCAGTAAAAGTGGCACATTTTCAAGGTTTTTAATTAATAATGACAGACTGCCATTTACACATGTAAGATTTTGAGTATCTCTCTCAAAAAACCAATGCCATAGCCTATTAATTGAACCATAGCAGAAGGGCCTGCAAGTAAAGTTACTCTTATGGATCTCGTTTTTTTATAGGCAAAAACCGATAAAATACCCAAATAAGTAGAATAGACCACCCCCAAAATGACACTAATGTGCCTATTCAATGGTAAAAAGGTTATTATCGCCAACAGGCCTATTGTGAAGAAAGTTGGAAACCAGTGGGTTATCCTTATCGCTCCTGGATGTACCCTATTGACCAATACCCGCCCTCTTCCAAAATTGAATACCTGCCAAAAAAATTGCTTGAAATTGGTACGCCTTTTATGATAAACATAGGCCTCATCTATATACCCCACCTTGTACCCCAACTTCTTCATTCTTATACTAAACTCGATGTCCTCTGCAAATCGATCAAATTTAAAGCCACCTGTATTTAAAAACACCTCCTTGCTAATACCCATATTGAAACTGCGAGGCTGAAATGTCCCAAGCCTTTTATCACCGCCTCGAATACCTCCGGTAGTTAAAACTGAAGACATTGTGAATGCCATTGCCTGCTGCACTGGAGTAAAATCTTTGTGCCCTTTATCAGGACCTCCCCAGGCATCCAGAGAAGTGTGGACTAGATAGTCATCTACAGCTTTTAAATAATGAGAAGGAAGAATACAATCGGAATCAAACACAACGAAATAACTGCCCCTTGCCTGTTTAAACCCAAAATTTCTACTGGGGCCGGGGCCGGTATTCGGTTTAAAGAAATACCGGATACGGAGAATGGATGTATACTCTTCATAAACATTCACACAAGTATCAGTAGAGCCGTCTTCTACAATCAACACCTCAAAGTTGGTAAAGGTCTGATGGGTCAGACTTTCTAATAATTCTCTAACCTCCTTTGGCCTGTTGTAAACTGGAACAACAATTGAATATTTTGGATCAGCACTCATGCAACACAAAAGTAATCAAATGATTATATTCGTCTCTCACTTAAAAATTACCTAAAAAATAGACCCTATGATTCCCTTAATGCTCTAACAATGATGAAGCGATGCTATCTAATATTTCTACTATTTTTATTTTGTTTTTCCTTATCCTTTGGACAGTCTGCCGACTATAGTGAAGACGTAAAAACGAAAGAATCGGTCGTGCAGGCGCTCTATGAAGTCATCTCCGGAGCACCAGAACAAAAAAGAGATTGGGAGCGTTTTCTGAATTTATTCTTACCAGAATCAAGACTGATACCCACTGGGAAAAACAAACAGGGTGAATTTACTATTCGATCTATCTCACCCGAAGAGTACGTTCAAATGTTTACCAATAACATTAAAGGTGGTTTCTTTGAAAAGGAGTTGCATCACGAGGTAGAAGAATACGGAACAATTGCACATATTTTCAGTACCTACGAAACTCGTGAAAGCGTGAACGGCTCCATCAATAATAGAGGTATTAACAGTATTCAATTGTACAATGATGGTAATCGTTATTATATAGTTAATATTTTTTGGTGTGCCGAAAGCATGGGCTTCACCCTACCAATAAAGTACCTTAAGTAACAAACACTCACATGAAACAATCAACTAGAATAAAATTATTTTTCATTTTTGGTATTTTACTCAGTGCCTCTACGGGTGTAGCTCAAAAGAAAAATAATCAAGATGACCTTATTCAAAAACATGCCGTCCAATCATTTAAAGATCTTCATGCTTTACTAAGCATACCCAATGACGCACACTTTCCTGAAGACATTGAGAAGAACATTAAGTGGTGCGAAGCGGCATTCGAAAAAAGAGGCTTTGTGACCACTCGATTAGAGACGTCTACCGTGCCATTGCTGCTTGCAGAGCGCAAGGCCAGAAAAGCAACCAAAACCGTTCTTGTGTATTTACAAATAGATGGTCAACCAGTAGACACCAGCAAATGGTTTCAGGAAAGTCCCTGGACTCCTACGCTAAAAGAAAAAAATGCAAATGGTGAGTGGAGGGCCATCCACTATGAACGTTTATACGAAAATTATAATCCCGATTGGAGAATTTTTGCTCGCTCCACCTCCGATGCAAAAGGACCGGCTGTCGCATTCCTCGCCTCACTGGATGCCATGATTGAGGCTAAAACTGAACCCAATTATAACATTAAAGTAATTATGGACTTTGAGGAAGAATTAGGTTCTCCACGGCTTCCGGCAGCAGTTACAAAATATAAAAATGAATTGGCATCCGATATGTTTATCATTTTTGACGGACCCAGGCATGTGAGTAATGAGCCCACACTAAGTTTTGGAGCCAGGGGTATATGCGAAATAACCATTACTACCTATGGTCCTCGCCAGCCTGTACACAGTGGAAATTACGGGAACTATACCCCCAACCCTGCCATGCGACTATCTCAATTGCTCGCTTCCATGAAGGATGAAGAAGGCAGGGTAACTATTCCCGGGTATTATGATGGAACTACACTTACCGATGCAGAAAAAGAGACCCTAAAGTTAGTGCCGGATAATGAACAGGAGATTAATAAATTTCTTGGTATTGCAGAGTCGGATAAAGTAGGGGAAAATTTTCAGGAATCACTGCAATATCCAACACTGAATATCAGAGGACTTGATGCACTTTACATTGGTAAAGAAGCAAGAACTCTAATCCCTGCTCAAGCCACAGCTGAAATAGACATCCGGTTAGTACCTACCAGCGATCCGAACAGGTTGATAGGGCTTGTGAAAAAACATATCGAAAGCAAAGGATATTATCTCACTACAGGTGAACCCACTGAAGAAGAGAGAATGAAATACCCCCGGATTGCGGCCTTCAATTCCAGTATTTCCTATCTTGCATTTCAAACTCCCTTTGATTCAGAAGTGGGGTTATGGCTAAGTCGCGCCATGACCAAAGCATTTGGTAAGGAACCCATTAAAATCAGAACTGCCGGTGGATCAATTCCGATCTCGCCATTTGTAATTACCCTGGGAATTCCTGCGGTAGCGGTTCCTACTGTGAATGCCGACAACAATCAACATGCGCCCAACGAAAATATCCGTGTGGGTAATTACGTAGAAGCGGTAAAAACATTCTATTATATCCTTACCGAAAAATTATAAAACTGGATTAATCAACCCATTCAGCAATAAATAAATTAGTGTCTCGTGTTCCACCATTGTATCTGTTGGAGCTGAACACGAGATATTTTCCATCGGAAGAAAACATTGGAAATGCGTCAAAGGTGTCATCATGTGTGATGCGCTCCAGTCCTGAGCCATCAATATTGATCATGTACAGATTAAATGGAAACCCGCGTTTGGTTTCATAATTAGAAGCAAAAATTACCTTTTCGCCAGAAGGATGAAAGAATGGGCACCAGTTGGCGTTACCCAGGTTGGTCAGCTGACGCAAATCACTTCCGTCCACATTGCATATATACAGCTCCATATTGGTTGGCATTACCAATCCTTCTGCAAGCAAGTCTTTATATATTTTTATGTCTTCCTCAGTTTTTGGACGTGAAGATCTGAAAATCAATTTGGTGCCATCGGGAGAAAAGAATGCACCACCATCATACCCCAATTCATTGGTGATCTGCTTTACATCGGTGCCATCAATATTCATAGTGAATAATTCCAAATCCCCTGTACGCAAGGAAGTAAAAACAATCTTATCACCCTTAGGAGAAACAGTTGCTTCAGCGTCATAGCCAGGCTCATCAGTAAGCTGCTTTATTATGTTACCATTTAAATCTGTCACGAATATGTCAAAGTCAGAGTAGATTGGCCATACGTATTTCCCATCTTCTCTGTGTGCCGGCACTGGAGGACAAGCCTTATTACCCAGGTGTGTAGAAGCATAAACGATGGTAGTATCGCCTGGCATAAAGTAGGAACACGTTGTTCTACCCAATCCGGTGCTTACCATTTTAGGTACTGAGTTTGCCAGATCATCAGTGAACGGATTCGTATAAAAAATCTGATCGCATTTAGTTCCAAATTTTTCACTGGTAGCCTGAAACGTAAGCATGGTGTTGTCAAAGCTCCAGTATGCCTCGGCATTGTCGCCACCAAAAGTAATTTGTTTAATGTTTTTAAGGTGTTTTTCATCATCATATCGGAGCGTGTCAGATGCTTCTGTTTGCTCATTATTTTGATTTTCAGGCTTCTGGCCACAAGCAGCCAAAATGACAATAAGAAATAGATAATAAAACTTCATGAGGTATGCGTTAAGTGCTAAATTCGTGCTTTAATTTCCGATCGCAAATTTAATAGTAAAGCATCGCAATCCTCAACTTTATCATGGTAAGACACACACTTTTATCTATAGTATTAATCACATTCCTGTTTTCTTGTAATAAAGAAAAAAAGAGCTTAGCGGAATTGGGTATTTCTTTAAAGAATGACGTTACTTTTTTGGCAAGTGATGATTTGGAAGGTCGGGAAATTGGAACCGAAGGAGAAAAAAAAGCGGCAGCCTATATTGTTAGCCGTTTTAAGGCAATTGGTTTAACTCCCGCGGGTACAGATAACTACCTTCAGGAATTTGAGGTCACTCCTGCCCAAAACCCTCACGAGCAAGCCAAGGTAGGCGCTGGAGGCGATTCACTAAGTATTATAGGTACAAACATTATTGGAATGATCGATAACCCTGGAGACGAAATCATCATCATAGGGGCGCATTACGATCACCTGGGGTACGGAGGAGTAAGTTCTTTGTATCGTGGAGATTCGTTGGTGCACAATGGTGCTGATGACAATGCCAGTGGAGTAGCCGTGATGATCCAACTGGCAGAGTTGTTAAAGCATGAACAGTTGCAAAAGGACATTTTGTTCATGGCCTTTTCAGGCGAAGAGGAAGGGCTTTGGGGATCGAATTATTTCAGTAAAAATCCCACCATTGACCTAAGCAAGGTAAGCGCGATGATCAACATGGATATGGTCGGTAGATTGAATGAGCAAAAAGTGCTGGCTATTCACGGCACCGGCACCTCTCCATCGTGGGATGACCTATTGAATAAAGCGAACTCAGACTCAATTCCTCTCCTTTTCAGACCTTCAGGAGTTGGGCCATCCGATCATACCTCATTCTACCTTCAGGATATTCCTGTTTTGCATTTTTTCACAGGCCAACATGAAGATTATCACAAGCCTTCTGATGATTCAGAAAAATTGAATTATGAGGGAATGGCAAAAATAGCACTCATGATCGATAGAGTAGTCGGTGAATTAGATGCATCAGACAAGCTTACATTCACCAAAACCAAAGATGAATCCAGTGATACACCGCGGTTTACCGTTACACTTGGTGTCGTTCCCGACTATCTTTTTGGCGGAAAAGGTATGCGTATTGATGGTGTGACTGACGACAAACCAGCCTCAGTCGCTGGATTGCAAAAGGGTGACATTGTTGTTCAATTAGGGGATTTTACTGTAGATGGAATGAATGGGTACATGGAGGCGCTGTCCAAATTCAAAAAAGGCGCTGAGACCACAGTAAAAGTAAAGCGAGGTGATGAAGAACTTAACTTTCCAATTAAATTTTAAGGTAAGCTCTCTTTACATTTTCTTATCCCAAAGAAGGTATTAATTTGCCAACTGATGGATAATTTTGTTGTATCGGCCAGAAAGTATCGTCCCCTGGGATTTGATGAGGTAGTAGGCCAGGAGCATATTACCACCACGCTCAAAAACGCGATAGATAACAATAAACTTGCTCAGGCGCTTCTCTTTTGTGGACCAAGAGGAATCGGAAAGACTACCTGTGCACGTATTGTAGCCCGCATGATCAACGGGTTTGAAGAGAAAGCGGAGGTAAACTCTCTCAATATTTTCGAATTGGATGCAGCTTCCAATAATTCAGTAGAAGACATTCGAAATTTGATTGATCAGGTGCGGTATCCTCCTCAATTCGGAAAGTACAAGGTCTATATCATAGACGAGGTGCACATGTTATCCAATTCTGCATTCAATGCTTTTTTGAAAACGTTGGAAGAGCCACCTTCTTATGCCATCTTTATTCTGGCTACTACAGAAAAGCACAAAGTCATTCCAACGATACTTTCCCGGTGTCAGATTTTTGATTTTAATCGTATTCAGGTATCAGACATCAGCAGGCAATTAAAAAAAATAGCAGATAGAGAAAAAATTGCTGTAGAAGAGGAAGCCCTACATCTTATTGCTCAAAAAGCAGATGGAGCATTGCGCGATGCGCTCTCGATTTTCGACCTTATGGTCACTTTTTCATCTGGAAAAGAAGTAACCTTCAAGGACGTACTGAGCAACCTCCACATTCTTGACTATGATTATTATTTTCAGGTAGTGGACAGCTTACTGACGGAGAATATGAGCCAACCACTATTGCTGCTGGATGAAATTTTACGCAAAGGATTTGATGGCCATAATTTTATAGTTGGTTTTAGTGAACATATAAGAAACCTTTTGGTTTCGCAGGATGCCCGAACCATTGACCTGATGGAAGTCCCTGAAGCAACTAAGAAAAAATATATGGAACAGGCAGTGTCTGCCTCTCCTTCCCTATTGTTGTCGTGGCTCAACATTGCGAATCAATGTGATCTAAACTACAAGAGCAGCAAAAACCAACGTCTTCTTGTGGAGTTGGCACTCATGAAGATGGCATATGTAAATGCTGTAGTGAAACCCACAGGAGCACCTTCAGAAGACGCAGTAAAAAAAAAAGTGAAGTAAGTGAGGAACCTAAAGTTGAGGTGCCTATTGTGGCATCTTCACCTGCTCCTATTCAGGAAGTAGCTCCCACTTCCGGCAATCCACAGCCTACGCCTTCAAAAACAAAATCCAGCGGTAGACAAAAATTAACGCCAAGTCTTGCTGATCTTTCTAATGGAAAAAGTAAATCGGCCGAGGCGCCACCGAAGGAAGGAAATAAACCCAACAACACAACTAAGGCCAGTGATGAGCTTGTAACTCTGGAAGCGTTAAAAATAGCGTGGAACGAGTTTACTGAACAAAGGAAATCTCAAGTTGGGGAGTATCATCTGCTGAAGCAGGAATTTGACTTTCAAAACAATCTGATTACCATTCGTTTGACTAATCCAGTGGAAGAGCCACTCTTGCAAACCATTCGCAATCCGCTCATCGAGTTTCTAAGGGAACGTCTTAAAAACAAAAGTCTCAATGTAACCAGTCAGGTTCGTGAAATACAAACACAAAAAATAGCTTATACCAACAAAGAAAAATTCGAGAAGCTCACTGAGCAAAATCCTGTTCTAAAAGAATTGAAGCAACGGCTGGATTTAGATACTGATTTTTGAAATTTAAATTCTTATATAGATCTTTTTTCGATCCAAAAAATATCCAACACCCCAACATATCGCCAGCGCACTTAGAGCAAACATCAACGATCCAAAATAATCACCAAACAGCGGCAGATACCATTGTTGGTAAATCCAATGATAAAGTCGTTGGTCACCGATTCTAAAAAAGAAAAGAAGAACAACACCTACCATTGACAGCACATAAATAAAAAGCGGGTTCTTGCCCAGCACTTCAAAGAAGTAAGTCCAGCTGGAAATTTTTTGAAGGTCGATGAGATAAATTAAAAAGGATAGCACCATTAAATCAATACCCACAGTATATATCACATAACTGCTTGTCCAAAGTTTTTTGTTTATTGGGAAAAAGAGATCCCACCACAAGCCCATAAAAACCAAAACCGCACCAACTACCATGAAGTGAGCTATAGATTCGTACGAATTGCCCCTTTTTAAAATAAACCAACCTGTAGCATACCCTGCAATTACATTGACTATTGCTGGCATTGTACTTAGTATTCCTTCAGGGTCAAAGGCAATTCCCTCACCATGAAACATGTGAGATTCACCTAAAATTAATCGGTCAAGCTTTAGGACGGCATTTCCCTCTAATGATAAGTCGCCAAATAAAAAAAGAACTAACCAATAGCCTGTCAGTATAACAAGGCTTGCTATTAAAGCGCCTTTTAATTTTCCATAATGAATAATGAGAGAGGCAATCAAATAGGCCAAAGCAATTCTTTGTAACACCCCAAAAATGCGAGTAGATTCAAAAGGTTTTGCTACCAATACTCCTGAAACATCGTATTTCACAAAGGGAAACCAAAACATGAAGTAACCAATCAAAAAGATGAGCAATGAACGAGTGAATACCTTGCGAAGAAAAATACTTTGATCAGAGGAGGCGAACCTGGCAAAACTAAAACTCATGGAAGTACCCATGATGAATAAAAAAACAGGAAACACCCAATCCGTCAACGTAAAACCATTCCATTTAGCATGCAGAAAAGGGGAGTAAGTGGTGGTAAAGTCACCTGGCGTATTGACCACAATCATAAGCGCAATGGTCAGTCCTCTAAAAACATCAATAGCAGTATTTCGACTACTCTCTCCCATTTGTTGAAAATAGGCAGAATTTGAAAATGTTCATTTGGAATATTAAAAATAATATAAAAAGCTTTACAGCCATTAATTACATGCAATGCTGGCTATATCCACCGTTTTGAAGAACTGATTACTACCTGCTACAAACGAGACTTCGAAGATCTTCGCTTGGCCAAAGAGCGTGATGAAAAATCTCCATGTCATCTTCCTTTAAGACGTACAATGTAATTGCAAATTAACATGGCGTTGAAGCCTAAAATGATAAAATAAAAAGAGGATGACAGTTACAATAATTAAATTGGACTGCCATCCCCATTTTTAACCCTACCTCTAATTTCAATTACCTCTTTTCACTAAAGCATATTCCAATTTTGGCTTACCCCTTTCGCCACTGGTTGTCAATGCTGTAAACCTCACTTTGTAATAATTGGCATCTGAATCTTTTATCACATAAAAACGATCGGTCTTCAGTGAAGGGCCGCCACCCGGACCTCCGCCCGACCTCCAACTTGAGCCAATGTTGGTTTGCGATGTACCAAAGATGATTCCTGCCAGGTCTGCCTCTGTAAAATTATCATAGGCAATATCAGCGGTAAGTACCTGAGCTGTTTCCGCGCCTGCCATATTTTGGAGGATAACATCCTGAAAATAATAGGGTACCAGGCCCGTTCCAAAATCAGTGGAGTTAGCAAAGGCCGTCCATGCAATATCCCACCTATCTTTGGCTGGCTCGAATTCCACGTTTCCACTAGCAAAGCTTACATATTGAAATGAAAATCTTGTATCCTTTGTAATTTGAATTTCTGAAAATGTGGTAGCGTTTATATCAGCATGTTGCAGGGTATAGCCTGTACCATTTCGAACGATCCTGATTTTTTTCCAACCCAATGGTGTGGGTGTTGTACCGGGGCCACTTCCTCTGTTGACAATATAAACTTTATTTTCGCTGGCCGTTGCCGAAACAGACGCAATCGCAGTTTTACCTAAATCACCTGAGGGGTCATCAATCCAGTGAATGGCATCCGGAACCCAGGCTGGTGGTGTTGGAGAAGTGATTGCTGCAAATACGGCATCAAGCGAAAGTTTCAATCCTAAACCAGCAGTATCCACAGCCGTAACTGAATTGAGATCGTTTTTATCAAGAACCTTTGCCATCATCCCATTGGACGAATTGAGGATTACTCTGAAATCGTCTCCTGAACTAAAACCAAGATCCCAGGCGGTGCGGGCTATTGCTGTCTGTCTGTTGGCACTGAAATCAATAAATACTTTATTGGGATAGGTAGCACCTCCGCCATTGATATCAATTGCTCCCGAAGTGGCAACGATTTCAGCGAAAGTCAACAATAGTTCCGAATTGCCGTCAATAATCAAACTTTCAATGTTGGTGGAAAGCGAAAATTTTACTTGTTCATCCCCAATAAATGTTACACCTATCGGCTTGATTATTTTAAATGAGATACCAGTAGCCCCAGCTGCCACAGGAATACTCAATTTATTATCTATCATGGCAGGCTCTGTGGTAAACTGAACTCCGTATTCTACACCAATAGGTACTGCAGTTATTTCAATTGCCCCTTCGTCCGAGGTCTCCCTTGAAAAATTAATGTTTATCGTGAGTTCGGTTTCGTCCGAACCAAATCCCAATTGATCTGATTCAAATTCTATGGTGTTGTCTGGAAGTGTCAACCCATCCTCACAAGAGGAAATACTGAAGAAAAATACGCCTATAAAAATATACTTAAAAAAATTCGACATGATGTATAAAGATTAGTTGTTTTTGGTTAATTGTAATTATTGATTGAATAGGAAATTCCAATAAAATAAGATCTGCCGTAGCCAATCGGCCTGCTGCCACCTGAGGTATGAACTCCACCATCAACAGATGTATTGTTGACATTAACTACATCAAAGAGATTGCGAACACCGGTAGTGAGGATAAAATACTTAAATAAGTCTTTCTGCAAACTGAAATCCACCCAGTCGTAGCTGCTAATTTTTGCCAGAGAAACTTTCTCTACGCCATCCACATCAGCAATTTCATAATAGGGTGTTACTCCAGTATACTTATGATACAAAGAAAATATGAGCCCTGCTTTGGGCACCTTATAACTTAACGTGGAAACAACCTCCGGTGACCATGTAAACTCATCCAGGTTATTGGTGCTTTCCAGGTATTGATTGAACCTGCCAATGTAAGAGAACCCAACCGATGCAGTAAGTTTGCCTAACTTAAGGCTATTCCTTAGAGTCATTCCCTTGGTCTTAAACCGATCAATGTTGAGATAAGTGGTGATTAATGTATTCCCTGGTTTTTGACCATATCCAATCATGTTTTCAACTGTATTGTAGAACACCCCAAGACTGGTGCTAAAACGCAACTGATCTTTGTCTACGACCTGCCAATTCCAGGATGCATTGTAGCTGTTCGAAAGCTCAGCTTTCAAAGCCTGATTCCCTTCAATAGCATGGCTCGCATCAAAAAAGTCAAAATATAGTTCTCTTAAAGATGGTGCGCGGAATCCACGCCCATAAGAAACACGCAGGTCATGATGCTTTGATAGTGTTAATTTCGAATTGATAGAAGGAATTGCAGGAGGAGCCTTATAAACTGAATTGTGAACCACCCTAATACCTGGACGCACTTTCAATCCCTTTACAATTTCCCATTCTAAAGATCCAAAAAAGGCATAATCATTTACACTTTGAGTTCCAGATTCAATCCTTCCGCCTTCACCTTGCTCAAGATTAATATCAAAGCCTGGTTGAACAGCTAATTTGTCATTGATTTTATACTGAAAGGTACCCCTGGCTGTTGTACCACTAAACTGTGTAAGATCCTGCAAACCGGCACCAAGTGCCAAACGCTTATCACCGGTTAGTTTATTTACCGTGCTGGTTTGTGTTTTTCTTTCATAGTTGGTGTAAGCTACAGCTCCATTGAAGTTAAACCGATCGGAAAAATCATGCGATCCCTGAATCTGATGCATAAACCTGTTGGTAATGTATTCCTGATCGAGGGCTTCATTCCCTTCAAAATTTCCGGGATTATAAATATTTTCATTGAGGTAGTCCAGTCGGTAATAGACATTACTTTTGTCGGTCTTCCACCCTACCAATCCGCTTGCCAACCACTGTTTTTTTGGATGCCATTGTTTATCTCTTCCGGATGCCACCCCCTGCCATCCACCAAAATTATTTCTACTTAAGTCCAGATGGGTATATACTCTTTTCCATGAATATCCTCCTCCCAAACTCTGATTGTGAGTTCCCTCTTTAGCACCATATTCTTGTCCTGCCGTTTCTTCCTGCGCCTTTGCATTGATACTCCAGGTACCGTCCACCTCTTTTTTAGTGATAATGTTGATGACACCAGCCAGTGCATCTGCTCCGTATACCACTGACATTGGCCCCTCTACAATTTCTATTCGCTCTACAGATTGAGGGTTGATCTGATTAATGTTGATTTCATTAGAAGTGCCCTGCCGCCCAACCATAGGCACACCATCGATTAGCACCTTCACGTTTTGGCCCGAAAGTCCCTGTAGAGATAAATTGGAACCGCCAAGCGCCTGATCTTGAGAAAACCTAACATTAAGCTCTGTATTTAGCACATCTTCAAGCTTGGTTGCTCCTCTCGCCTGAATTATTTCCAAGGGAATGGTACGGACTGTATAAACAGATTTTTTTGCGGATTGAGGTTCAAATTGGCCTGTTATTACTAACTCCTCAAGAAAACGGGTTGCCAGGCTGTCACCTAATTGTCCTTGCGCCTGAGTTGCCAATGCAGTGGAGATTAATAATGTCAGGTAGACAAATTTTTTCATGGACGCAAATGTTGTAATCATTCTAAATAAAAAATACCTCTAAGAGGATAATAAATGTCGATTAAATACCGTACTTAATTGATCGGCAAATTTTGGTATTTTTGAACCCTTCTTGCATGAAATAGGTTAATAACAGCACTGATATTTGTCATTTTTTAGATCAATACGACCCAATGAAAGCAACTCTGTTAGAAAAAAATACCCATGAAGGGATAATTCGGGAGCTTTACGACCGCGATGAAGTCTCCTTGTCGGTGGCAGAAAATAAGGGCTATGAAGTGTTTGCCTGCCCTGGAGAATTAAAAAGGAACCTCATTCACTTTTATTTCTGCATGGAGGGAAGCGCATTGTTTGAATTTGGGCCGCACTATTCTCGAGAAATACAGAAAAAAAGAAATTATTTCTTCTACAATCCCGAAAGTGATCTTCCATTCAGAATTAATCTGGCACCAGATACACGCATGGTTTTTCTGACTATTTCCCTTAAAAACCTCCATAAGTTGTTTTTGTATGATACCCTGCCCTTTTTAAAGCCAGAAACCATCAACCGAAAGTTTTATGATGAGAGAGAAATACCTGCATCACTTATGGTCGTTCTTAATCAACTTTTTATGGTGAATTTAAGCGATGCCGCGGAAAAGCTCTATTATCAAGGTAAAGTGCTTGAGTTGCTAAGTCTCTACTTTTCGGAGAGAAAAGCGGATACAGAAAGTTGCCCGTTTTTAAATGATGAAGAGACCGTTCGAAAAATTAAGCACGCCAAGGAATTTTTACTGAAACACAGTGAGTCACCACCCAGCCTAAAAGAATTGGCAAAAATGGCCGGCCTGAATGAATACCAACTCAAAGTAGGTTTCAAGCAAATCTACGGTAATACTGTTTTTGGTTTTCTGCTCGACCATAAATTGGACAATGCTCAACTATTGTTGGATACTGCCAAATACAAAGTAAATGAGGTGGCTTATCAAATCGGATATACCAATCCGAGTCATTTTATTGCTGCCTTCAAAAAGAAATTTGGGGTAACTCCAAAAAAATATTTAATGAACAAATAAAATCTACCTTCTACGATAGGTTCTCCTGGGCGTTGCTCCAAACAACATTCCAAATATTCCGCGTACCAGCGAACGACCTACCTGTTTTCCTACCGATGAAGTCATCATTTCCTCTATCGCACTTTTTTCTTCTCTTCTGGAAGACTGTTTTTTAGCTATTGACCTCGTCTCCCTTTCCTCTCCTTGTTCCAATTCCATTTTTCTTGAAAGCAATTCAAAGGCGCTTTCTGGGTCAATGGCTTCTTTATATTTTTTATACAAATCGGACTGGCACAATAGGTTTTGGTACTCGTCTTCGTTGAGTGGCCCCATCACTGAGACAGGAGGAGCAAGATGTGTAGCCACTGTCTCGGATGGAATTCCTTTTTCATCAAGCACTGTAATAAATGCCTGCCCTGTTCCTAGTTGGGTAAATTGTTTTTCAATATCATAAAATTCAGACTTTGGAAAGGAGTTAACTGTTTCGCGGAGTGCCTTTACATCGTTAGGAGTAAACGCCCTAACCACGTGATGAATCCTGTTTCCCAATTGCGACAGCACATTGGAGGGTACATCCTGCGAAAGTTGTGTACAAAAGAATATACCAACCCCTTTAGAACGAATCAACCGAATCACCTGGTCTATCTGACTGAGAAAAGCTTTTGGTGCATCTTTAAAAAGCAAATGGGCCTCATCCAAAAAGAAAATAAGTTTTGGTTTATCAAGATCGCCTGCCTCAGGAAGTTTTTGATATAACTCCGCCAACAAAGCCAACATGAAAGTTGAAAATATGGCAGGCTGATGTTGCACATCCGAGACATTGAGTAAACTTATCACTCCACGTCCGTCTACCTTCTGAAATAAATCATCTATATCAAAGGATTTTTCACCAAACAACTGGCTCACACCTTTTTGCTCCAATACCACAATCTTTCTAAGAATAGTCCCTGCAGTTACTGATGATATCTTCCCATAGTCATCCTTTATCTCATTTGCCCCCTCTCCTTCCGATAAATAACTAAGTACTTTTTTTAGATCATTAAGATCCACTATAGGAAGTTTTTTATCGTCAGCATATTTAAAAATCACCGACAGCACACCACTTTGCACTTCATTCAAATCCATAATCTTACTAAGTAAGACAGGGCCAAATTCAATGACCGTGGCACGCATCTGGCCACCTAATTTTCCGCTTAATGAATATAACTCTAATGGAAAGCTTGAGGGCATAAATTCAATGCCTAAAGCAGCAGCACGTTCTTCCAACCTTGCGTTTGATATCCCCTCTTTTGCCATCCCTGACAAATCACCCTTCATGTCTGGCATAAACACCGGAACCCCCTTGGCTGACAATTGTTCTGCAAGTAATTGCAATGTTCTTGTCTTTCCTGAGCCCGTAGCCCCTGTAACAAGTCCATGTCGATTCATCATCTTCATAGAGATCGTCACTTTCGCATCAGCCAATATTTCGTTATTCAGAACTCCAGCTCCCAGATAAATGAACGAATCTTTAGGGGCATAAGACTTTAGGATTGCTTCAACAAATTTATTCTTCATAGGAGTTCAGTTGCTCACAAATTTGTGGAATTTAAGAATATCACCTGCCTTTTATTTCAATCATTTAATCCCAAATTTGTCATTAGGAATGACTTTTTTGGGTTAATCTTATTTAGCCAGCCTACTGAAGTTGCGTGCTTACATGCCAAAAAGAATTGATTGCCCCTTCCCTCAAAACCTCTTTTCTCTTTTTTCTATCAGTAAAACGGTGCCCGATTATTTCTTCTTGTCCTCATAATTCTGAAAAGAATATTGAAATCCAAGTGAAATTGCTTGGCTCAGTTGTACTCCACTATCCTGATCAAAGTCATAAAGCAATATACCCCCAAGGCTTACATTAATAAATTTATTCACCTTTGCCGTCAAATTCATATCCAGGCGATGATCGATTGTTTTCATTTGAAGTGTCTGGTAGTTGGCAAAAAAGAGATACCTCCATTTTAGGTTTATATTTTCAGCAATATCTTTGCTGTATTCTGCCAACATTTGAAACGCCAACGCCTCAATGCGTAGCGACTCACCATCCTCAACACCATAAGGGGCTACTGAATCAACAGCAAGATATCGATCACTATTCTTAACTATTGTCATTCTAGAGGCAATAGGAGCTAATCTCAGTCTAAAACTTTCATCAGGAGAATACTCAAAGCCCAGAGAAGCTGTAATAAATGCAGGAGCTAAAAAATTAGAAATTAAGCGGCCCTTCTCTACTCCATTCGAATCCTTTACATATTTAAACCCCTCAGCAAATTGTGATGAGAAGTTGAGTGCGGTAAACAACCCCCATTCTTTACTAAAGTCATGTCCATATTTTGTATCCAGATAAATTCTATCCAACGTTTTTCTAAAACCCTGCCCATCATTATTCACCATCCCAAATAGAAGATCCATTTCGTTGGTCCATGATCTTTTTTCTTTCTTATAATTGGCCTTGGTGTTTAGAAAAGTATTAAATCCAAAGGAATTTACACCTCCCGCCTTCCAATTAGAGGAAAATGTAGATTGATTGAGATTCAGGCCTGCTTTAAAACTTTTCTTCCAAAGGGTGGTTGAGTCCATCCGAACAATTTGGGCGGAGGCCACCATAGACAAGCAAACAATGAAACAAAAAGTAAAACTGAAAAACTTGAAAGATAACATATGAGTTACTTTTGATAATTCTCAAAAGTAAATTCAAAATTATAAACTAGCTAACCTAAATGTTATTGAGTTTAATTTCTTCCAATGCTACTTCCGTAAGCGGCTTAGTAATAAATTTTATGACGTGATTGTTGTTAACGATTTTATCAATATCTCGTTTGTTATCCGAACTGGAGAGGATAATCACCTTGCACTTATTTCTTACCAACTCATTAAATTTTTCGAATTCGTACAGAAAAACAAAGCCATCTACGATTGGCATATTGATGTCAAGAAATATTATATTCGGAAGTTCTTCTGAATTATTTTGATTTTCTTTAATGTAATCCAGCGCACTCTTACCGGAGTTTTTCACTTCCACCCTTTTTGAAAATCCTGTTATTTCTATTATACGTTTACTGATAAAGTTATCTGTATCGTTATCATCAACAAGCATTGCTATATCAATTGTCTTATCCGAAGTTCCCATCAAAAATCAAATCAGTTCAAAAAACAATTATTAAAATCAAATACGACCAAAAGTATCGTTTTCGGTAAAAATATAAGCACTTCTTTAACCATTAAGTCAACGAGGTAAGTATTTTTAAAAAAATGACAAAAAATAGTGTCAGGGTCGCAATATCCTCAATTTCTCACCAAGGGCTAAGGTAAAATTTCTCTTATCATTCCATTCCATCAACTCTTTTATAGTAACACCATATTGCCTTGCTACACTGTATAGGGTATCTGAGGGTTTCACTTCATGAACAATTAATGAATTTGGATCATTAATCTTGCTGATGGTACGTGAGGAAACAGCAGAATCACTAACAATTGTTTGAGGTTCATTAGTTTGACTTGTGTTTTTTTTGCTTTGGGAAACCATATCCTGTATTTCTTCTCCTGAAACGGGAGTCAAAATGGTTTCTTGCAATGAGGTTTGAGCCCAATTAAATTCATTGTCAGCATCCAATTCCACAATTTCACCTTGTGAAGGCACATCTTCTCTTGGAGGCTTTGTACTGCTTAACCACAGCATCGTAGTTGAATTGACCTTGTCATTTTGTCCCAACCGATTGTATTTTCGTAGCTTTTTAAGCTGAACACCATAATCCTGACTTATAACCCATAAGTTTTCACCTTCGGTTACTTTATGATAGGCTTCTGATGCTTTTCGTTTCTTTTTATCAATAAAATATTTCTTACCGGGAATTACGGTGTGATCGATTGATACATCATTGTATCTAAGAAAGGCAGAAAGACTAATACCTGCCCGATCTGCTAATGTTGTTATTCTATCTCCAGGCTTAGCCATTACCACAGGAACTCCATTTATAAATAACGGTGGTGTCGTCACTATTGCTGCGTCTTTTACGTCAACTAAAACCGGACTGGGTGGAGCACTGATTGCAAGTTTGGTAAAGTTTTTATCGTAAGTCCCTTGCGGGATTAGTACGGTGTACTGTTTATCGTCAGGTATTACTCCTCGCTTTGCCCACTTATTGTACTCCTCTACTGTCTCCAAATCTACCTTATATTTATTTGCAATATCTTCGAGCGAAGTCCCACTGGCAGTTTCATAGGTCAGTAATTTCAACTGTGGTTCACCATCCAGTACATTTTCGAAAGCGATTTTATGGGCAAGATATTTTTTTACATACCAATATGTTTTTTCGTTAATTTCCATGTGTCTGGCACCATTATGATTATCTCCAACTTCTCTTCTCGCACCTCCGGCCCCCATTTGATAAGCTTGTAGGGCATAAATCCAGTTGTTGAAGTAAAAGTTATTTTGCTTTAAATAACGTGCAGCAGCCCGTGTGGCTGAGATCAAGTTCATTCGCTCATCTACATCTTTATCCACGCGCATTCCCATTTCTTCAGCAGTAAAATCTTTGAATTGCCAAAAACCAACAGCATCTGAACTTGAAACCGCATCAGAAATCAAGGCGCTTTCTTGCAGGGCGAGATACTTAAAATCGTCAGGCAATCTTTCCTCGCGAAATATTTTTTCAATAATTGGAAAGTAGGTTTTAGCCCTCTCTACTTTCATATTGAAATAGTAGGGATGTTGAGTGAGTGCATCCACATCCTCCTGAATTTCACGTCTGGCATTGTCCTTAATAACAAGGGTCATGCCTGCGAATTGCATTTTGTGGGGCACTTCAGGAGTCTGGCCGTTAGAGACAGCGGCTCCCAAAAAAAGTAGTGCTGCTGCAAAAAATCTCATTTCTGAGTAAATGTAGAAATAAATATCAATTATTGAATGCCATAATGAACAATAAAGAGCCTCAAACCTTGCGCAAAAGCATAATTCCATCCCTAATAGGCATCAATACATGCTCTACCCTTGGATCTTCACTGACTTTACGGTTGAATTCAATGATAGCCACAGTGTCTTTATCGGGCTTGGCATCAAGAACTTTTCCACTCCAAAGTACATTGTCAGCCAATATAAAACCACCAGTAGTTAGCTTATCAATTACGAGGTCATAATACAAAGTATAACCTTCCTTATCTGCATCAATAAATACCAAATCGATTGCCTCATTTAGTGTCGGAATTATCTTTTTAGCATCACCAATTCTGTAATCGATCCTTTTAGCGAATTCTGAATCTTTAAAATAACCGCGTACCCTATCTTCTAATTCTTCATTAACGTCAATTGTAATCAGTTTCCCATTTTTGGAAAGCCCCTCAGCCAAACAGAGCGCTGAGTACCCCGTATAGGTACCTATCTCCAAAATCAATTCAGGCTTTATCATTTTACTGATCATCGCAAGTATTCTCCCCTGTAGGTGTCCGGAAAGCATTCGAGGTTTAAGTACCGATATATGTGTTTCTCGATTTATTCGATAAAGTAGCTCATTCTCTTTACCAGAATGCGCTTCCGCATACCGAAGAATATTTTCATCCAGAAATTCCATGTCAATTGGGTTCCATTCTTAACATACTGAATTGTGTCATATCAAAAACATCATTGGCAAGTATTATTAAAGTTTCGGGAGTGGTTTCTCTAATCTTCGAATAGGTTTCCTCAATGGGCAATACTTTACCCCTGTCAAGCATACTCCTGGCCATCATAATCATAAAGCTTCCATTGTTTTCTTCGGTCATTGCAAGTTGCCCAAATAGCTGCTCTCGGGCAGCATTCATTTGCTTTACTCCCAATGGCTCTTCCTTCAATTTTCTTAGCTCTTCTTTTATTAGATGAAGACTCTTATTCATTTGGGTTGGCTCTGTTCCAAAAGAGATCAAAAATAATCCTGTGTCAGAAAAGGGATAATAGTGAGAGCCAATGGAATAAACATATCCATGCTTTTCGCGAAGGGCCCAATTGAGCCTTGAGTTCATGCCCGAGCCTCCTAATATATTTACCAGCATAAAAAAAGCACCTCTTCTTTCGTCTTTTAAAGCGTATGCAGGCCTACCCAAAGCACATCTTGACTGGCTTACATTCCGATGTAATAATAGCTCCTTGGGTTTATACTTCGTGAATTTTTTTCTTCTGCTCGATGAGGTTATCCGGGGCAAGTGACCCATGTATTTCTCAGTCAGCCTTATCACCTCTTCCATTGAAATGTTGCCAACGCATGAAAAAACAATTTTTCTCGTATCCAGATGTTCACTTATAAAAGCTCTAAAATCCTTTCTCCGAAATGATTTTACAGTCTTCTGGGTACCCAAAATATTCATACCCAGTGGATGATCTGTAAAAATCACATTATCAAATTCATCATAGAGAGAATCTTCAGGGTCATCCAGGTACATGGCCATTTCCTCCAATATCACATTGCGCTCCCGCTCTATTTGGTTTTCAGGAAAAACAGAATCAAATGTAATATCCGTAAGTAAGTCTACCGCCTTTTCAAAATATACATCGCGTAGCGTAGCATAGAATAAAATTTTTTCTTTGTCAGTGAAGGCGTTCAACTCTCCACCCAACGAGTCGAGCTTATTGAGAATATGATAGGCTTTCCTTTTTCTGGTGCCTTTAAATGCCATATGCTCCCAAAAATGGGCTATCCCCTGATTTGTGAGGTTCTCATCACGACTACCGATATTCAGCATAATTCCGCAATGCACAATCTTTGTCGTTGTGATTCTATTGTGGACAACCCGAATTCCATTGGAAAGTGTATAATACTCAATATTTCTCATATGTATTCGCAAAATTAATCAACCTACAGAGTACTTGGCACTAATTAGCGTCCCAAGCTCGAACAATCTTGCCCGATAGCGGGCAGGGTATTGCGCTACACCATCATTATTTTGTAAAATCGAAGTAATAAAACGGCATAACAATTGTAATTCCTACGATATGGAAACTCAAAAAGTTCAAACTTGCTTTACAATTACTTTTACTCAGGAGCAATACATTCATGCGCAAACTTACATTGAAGATATGAAGCGACATCCCAAGAGGGTATTCTGGATCGGCAAACAGGGAAAGACTGATGAGGCATTGGTGATGGAACAAATCGCACACCGTATTCTTTCCGGCTTCTACCATGATGACCCATTTAATGCCAGCAGACATATTATCAGGATGGAGAGCATGACTGCTGCTTGAAGGGGCATGGATACTAGATTTTGGAACGCGCCAAAAGTATTCTGTATTATACCCTGTCCAACACCTTTTTAATAAGTGTGTCCATAATCTTAGATGGATTTTTTGAAAACTTGTTTTTAATCCTGTTGGCTATAATGGCATTGATACTAATCGCCTCGTGGCCCAACATTCGAGCGAATGCATAATAGGCTGAAGTCTCCATTTCAAAATTAGTTAACCAGAAATCACCTTTGTGATAGTAATTGATGTCTTCCAATAGTTTGGGAAATTTTAGAGGTAGCCGAACCGTCCTGCCCTGCGGTGCATAGAAGCCCGGACATGTCACAGTATTACCAACCAACAAATCCTTTCCTAGTTTTTCCTTTAGTGCCGTTGAGCCTTCAACCACGTAGGGTCTAAAATTCAGTTTCAACTTTTTCGCTATATCCTCAGCAGCTGATAATTCGAATTCGCTCAAACTTAGATTGTAAAAATTCATCAGGTTGTCAAAACCAACAGCAAAATCAGTTATCAAGTGCGATCCCAGAGGAATATCCTCTTGAATGGCCCCTGAAGTACCTATCCGAATTACATTGAGTTTTCTTTTTTTCAATTTGGGCATTCGTGTCTTCAAATCTACATTGACAAGCGCATCCAATTCAGTGAAGAAAATTTCAATATTATCGGTGCCGATGCCAGTGCTTATCACAGTAATACGTTTGTTTTTATACTTGCCTACGTGCGTGATAAACTCCCTTTTGTTCATTTCGAATTCAATCTTATCAAAATATTGACTTACTGCATACACGCGGTTTGGATCACCCACTGCAATGACGGTATCAGCGATATGCTTTGGCAAAAGGTTGAGATGATAAACACTACCATCCTTGTTAAGAATAAGATCTGTTTCAGAAATCTTAGTCACTGCCTTAGTTTTTAATTTTTTGTGCCGGATTTCCAAATACAGTTTCCCCTGCACCAATTGATGCGACCACAACAGAGCCTGCTCCAACCCTGGTGCCTTTTCCAATAACTACTCCTGAAACAATAGTTACGCCAGCACCCACAAACACTTCATCTTCCAGCACCACATCATGGCCAATGGAAGATCCTACTCCAATCTGAACAAAATCCCCAATCTTTGTCCCAACCCCAACAGTTGTGGCGGCATTAAGAATATTATGATGGCCAATTTGACTACCAACACTCAAGATCACTCTGTTATCAATCAAATTACCATGCCCAATTTCGCTTCGAGGTGAAACCGCGGCTCCAGCGTGGATCACATTGACCGGTTGTACTTTGCAAACATCATTAAGCATTTTAACAAGATTTTTTCTCAAACGATTATCATCCGTGGCCACAAACGCTTCGCATTTTTTGCCAATCAGGTTAAGGAATGATTCATCGTCAGTACCTCCAAGCACAACCACATCGTCCATTTCAGTATTGTGTAATGTTTTATTATCATCAAGAAATCCATAGACAACAATCTTGTTTTGCTCAAAAATTTCTTTGGCAACACGGCCCAGGGAATTGGCACCGAAAATGATTACAGGGCTTTGCATAAGCACAAAAATAGAATAAGAGGTTCACCCATCCGAGTTCAGGGTATTTTTAATTTGTTAACCCTATCAAAAACAACCTGAGAAGGGTAATAAAGTAGAAGGAAAAAGAAAAATGGAAGAAACCCAATCCTATATCTCGATAGGGTTCCAAAATTGGGCGTGCTAAGTGTTAGAAAAATTGCCAAAAGACCAATATAAACCACCGCACCGGTTAGCAATAGGCGATTTGGAGAATCCCATGCCTTTAAAATATGCTTCACATTATAAACACATAATGCCAATAATGTTAAATTTTCAATTGCAATCGCAACCTGAAAAAAAGAAACACTCTCAAAAATAAAAGGCCTGAATAACCCTGAAAACAATGCCCAGGGGCTGTTGACCAAAATACTCATCCATGTTGGCTTAAGGTTAAAAAAATGAACAACGGGTCCATGATGAGAAGCTAGCGCATACGCATTATGATTATCGATAATAATGTTCAAAAAACGACTCAGGTAAAAATTAGGATGGATGTTGCTTGCTCCCAAAACGATAAAACCAAATACAGTTACCCAAAGTATTATTTCAAAAACTTTGTTGCGTATATGGGTAATCGGGATTATCACCTTGACCAGCAATAAAGTTGTAATAACCGCTGGCATAAAAAGTCCTGCCCAATAGTATTTTAAATTCCAGAGGTATAACACCGCAACAACTGCAACAACCCATTCCCACGGTTTACTCCTTCCGTGTCGTACAATAACAATTACAAAGCCAGCTAAAAACATTAAGGCAGCAATAGAAAGACTTTCCTTGATAATCCCTGAACTCCAAAAGAGAAATGAGGGGATAAAAAGGAAAGAGATTATTGCGGCCCATTTTCCTTCAGGAAAGGAAGCCACAAATTTCTTTAAAGCATACCAACAGCCCAAAAACGAAACTATTGATAGGGCAATGGATGCTATCCAATAGTTGTTAAAGGACACCATTGAAACAATACTTAGATTCTTGACCAGAAAAAGTGATCTCCTTTGAACATTTATCAGGCCATCTGCCATCTCTGAGGTTTGATCCCCTTGCCATAGAAAATTAAAATATTCTTCTGGGGTTTTCCAAAATGTATCGGCCAGCACACGGGCATCATCAAAAAAGCCAAAAGTATCACCGGTATGATAGTAGTAGGTATAAACAAAACCAACACCAACACCTGCTAGTATTTTAGCCAATAGTCCTGCTAAAAAGAAAGGTCTTAGCTCCGTGCTTTGGTGTAGAAATAATTTTACTAAAAGGTAGATCACTCCACACCAAAGCAGAGAAGATACAACCGGGGTCATGGTCGAGCTGGTTTAAGAATATCAACCCCAATGTTGCAAGCAAGACATCTTCTTTTCAAACAATAGTTGTTGTTAAGTTCAATTAGCGCCTGGGAATCAAATGAATCCTTAACGGTTAGCCCGATTTGGCTCCATGATTTAGTAATCTTATTTTTTTCAGCTTTAATACTATGAAGCAATTCCACTGCTCTGTCGATCATTTGTTGATCATCCTGTGATTTCCCGTAAGCCACTAAAAGAGGTACCACCGTATTCACGATAAGATTATTTATACTCTCAACTCCAAGCCTGGAAATAGATCGTGCGGTTTTACGGCCAAACCGATAGTGACTGTGCCAATATGCTGAGGTGCTTATGTCAAATAGCTTGATGACATCATTATCTGCTTCTATCAGTTTTGAAAAGAAATTTCTGTTTTTATAAAAAAGAGCGCTAAACTGAGCAATTCGAATGGTAGGAAAGTTAGCGGGCCGAAGTCGCAGGAATTTCCAATTCTCTTTTTTCAATTTTTGGTTGGTCAACCCATACTTGACAGATAGTACTTTGTATTCGCGTTGTAACTCTTTAAAATACTCATCCTTGATTCCATATTCCAGGAATCCTGCCTGTCCAAATAACAGTGCTTCTATTTGTGTTAAATTGTCTCCATGCTTTAACAAAACCTTTCTTCTAACAGCATTTGCCAATTGAAAAAAAGGATCGTAATTGATCTTAAAACCAAAATTTCTTGCCGTCAACTGATAGGTAACTTCTTCCCAATCATTATTTGCAGCTATCAACAATTGCGTAATTTGTTCAGCCTTGTTCTCCAATCGTTGCATCAACGACTTGTCAAGCATTCCATGTTTTACCAAATCGCTGACTTGGGGAAATATCTTTTCACAGGGAATTGATGATGCGTTTTGCACAAGATTCTGATACCTGGTAATCAAGGATTCATCCACCCTATCCTTCAAAACAAGTGTGGGTATTGCGGTTCCGTCATTCCTAAGTACCGCTTTATCCTCTTCCCAAACTACATGCAGCACAACATTTTCATAAGCGGCATCGGAGTCGTGATGATGGTCATACCATCCCGATGATTTAACATGAATTTCAACACTACCCGCCCAATTCATATTGGCCAGCCTTATCTTGGCATTGGCAAAGTCTGGTCCGGAATCATCGTTATGAGTACCCGGAAAAAAAACTTCCAGTTTCTCTCCTGAGGAAACAGTTAATTCCTTCTTATCAAAATACTGAAACTGCCAAATGTAGTGGAGAAAAGACTCCTGCATAACTGACTATTTATCTAAAGATAAGTATCAAGCAGTATTTTCATTTCTTCCTGTAGTTTTTTCGCTTCATTGTGAGCGATTTCAGCGAAATCCTCATTATGTGACGCATAAATAATTGCCCTGGAAGAATTAACCAGCAGTCCACAATTGCTATTCATGCCATATCTACTGACTTCCTTTAAGCTCCCGCCCTGGGCTCCTACTCCAGGCACAAGAAAAAAATGGTCGGGAGCGAGTGCCCGAATTTCCGAAAGCTTATCCGCTCTGGTGGCACCGACCACATACATCATAGTGTCGGGGGTTGCCCATTGTTTTGATTTTTCAATTACCTCCTCAAAAAGCTTTTTACCCGTAGCTTTAGCAATTGTGAGCTGGAAGTCAGCACTACCTGGGTTAGAGGTATGCGCCAAAAGTACAACCCATTTTCCCTCCCTCAAAAAGGGAGCAACAGAGTCTTGTCCCATATAAGGTGCGACTGTAATTGCATCAAATGACATTTGATCAAAAAACGCTTTTGCGTAAAGCGCAGATGTATTTCCAATATCCCCACGTTTGGCATCGGCTATCGAAAATACCTCTGAAGGAAAATACTCAACCGTTTTGCGTAAACTTTCCCAACCTTTTGAACCTGAGGCTTCGTAAAAGGCAATGTTGGGCTTATAGGCTACTGCGAATTCTTTTGTAGCATTAATTATTTGTTTGTTGAATTCAAAGATGGGGTCCTCTGTTTTGAGTAAGTGTTTTGGAATTTTATCAAGATCGGTATCCAGGCCTACACACAAATAGGACTGCTTCTTTTTGATTTGATCGAAAAGTTCGCTTCGGGTCATAGGACAAAAATAAGCAGGTTAGTAAACATTGCTAAGGTATAGTGGGTTTTCTGGCTTCAGCAAACAAGAACATGGAAAATTTGAACCTGTGCACCGTTTAGCAGGTCGGAATATCTAACTGCATTGATTATTAAAAGGAAATAAACAAAAAAACCACGCAAGTCGTGGGTTTTTGTTTATTTATAAAAATGAAGTGATCATCTCAAATCGATCACTTCTACTCCTGGGTATTTTTTAAGATCGAAAGTGAAAAATGAATCACTCACCTTTACATTGGGCACAAATTTACTAATGGTGTACTTATACCGATTGCCCGACTTATCAAACATAGTCCAGCTTTGAATGCTCTTATCCTTCTTCGCAATATTCATTCTTATTTTAAAATACTGTGCATCTTTTTTCTCAGGCACTAAATCCACTACTTCGCACAATACGCCTCCATCTGTCTGATCCTCCAGGTATAGGTACTTATACCCTTTTTTGTACATGATATAGAACTTGGAAGGGTTCATCTCATCTGAATCGGGATCTGCATTATCAATATTCACTTCCGAGGCCGAAGGCAAGTAAGTCCAAACGGTGGTCCCATCGTTAATAATCTCCTGTTCGTCAATAATCAACTTGAACTTGTTTCCTTTCACGGTAATTTTCCCTTTAAACTCCTCATTAATTCCATCAGTTTCATTGGTGAGGGAAGAAGTAAGATTGGCTTCAAATGAGCTCAGGCTTTTGTATTTCGCACTCATTGCCTCCAGTATTTCAAGGGCCTTGGGGTCATATTGGGCAAATAGGAGTGTTCCTGAAAGTATAAATGTTAGTGTAAATAAGCTTTTTTTCATCAATTCTGGTTCAATGCGGTTATGACGGACTATGTTTTTCTTTTAATTCATTCAATAATTGTTCCAAACTTACTTCATCTGAAATTAAGACCTCGCGGGCTTTGGAACCTTCAAAAGAACCTACTATTCCCGCTGCCTCGAGCTGATCGATAAGCCTTCCTGCGCGATTGTACCCAAGTTTTAGCTTCCGCTGAATCAGGGAGGTACTTCCTTGCTGATGCGCAACGATAAGACGGGCGGCTTCTTCAAATAAGGCATCTCTTTCCGATAAATCAACAGCAGCGGCCCCTTTATCATCATCACCCTCAAACTCGGGAAGCATATAAGCCGATTCATAACCACGTTGGGCTCCTATGTATTCACAAATTTTTTCAACCTCATGGGTATCTACAAATGGGCATTGAAGCCTGATTACATCCGATCCTGCTGACAGCAGCATATCACCCTGCCCTATCAACTGATCTGCACCTCCTGCATCTAGGATAGTGCGCGAATCCACCTTTGAAGTTACCCTAAAGGATATACGAGCAGGAAAGTTGGCCTTTATCACTCCTGTAATCACATTGACTGAAGGGCGTTGCGTGGCCACCACCAGATGAATACCAATTGCACGCGCCAATTGAGCAAGCCTGGCAATTGGAGTTTCTACTTCCTTGCCGGCAGTCATCATTAAATCGGCCAATTCATCAATTATCAATACAATGTATGGCAAAAACCGATGACCCTCTTTGGGGTTAAGTTTACGCGAAACAAATTTCGCATTGTATTCTTTCAGGTTTCTGGCACCCGCATCTTTCATCATTTCGTATCTATTTTCCATTTCAATACAAAGTGAGTTGAGCGTATGCACTACTTTTCTGGTATCTGTAATAATTGCCTCTTCGCTATTGGGAAGGCGAGCTAAATAATGCCGTTCAATTTTACTAAATAGGGACATCTCCACCTTTTTGGGATCGACCAGTACAAACTTTAACTGGCTGGGGTGTCGTTTATACAATAAGGAAGTGAGTATTACATTCAAGCCTACTGATTTTCCCTGGCCAGTAGCCCCCGCTACCAACAAGTGAGGCATCTTCGCCAGATCAATAACCAGCACTTCATTCGAGATGGTTTTTCCCAACGCAATGGGCAACTCTTTGTCCGACTTCATAAACTTCTCGGTACTCAGCACCTGACGGATACCTACCATCTCACGATTTTTATTAGGCACCTCAATCCCAATAGTTCCTTTACCGGGAATAGGCGCAATAATGCGGATACCGAGTGCGGCCAGGCTGAGTGCTATATCGTCTTCAAGATTTTTAATTCTGGAAATTTTGATACCGGCTTCAGGTACAATCTCATACAATGTTACAGTAGGCCCGATGGTTGCCTTAATGCTGGTTATTCCAATCTTAAAATTGGTAAGCGTTTCAAGAATTTTGTCTTTGTTCTGCGTGAGTTCTTCTTGTGTCACCTGCACCTTACCCGTGTCATACTCATCCAAAAGGTCAAGAGGTGGAAATTTATATTTGCTCAGATCCATGGTAGGGTCATACACACCATGTTCTGCTACTAATTTATCTGCTACCTGATCGGTATCCGATTTAGGCGCCTCTACCACAAAGGAAGGTTCCGCTTTCTTTTCGACAGGCTTCTCCGTGTCTTTAGGTTGCGTGGGCAAAGCAATTTCCGAAGGCTTCTCTACAACCTCTTCCTCATCCATCGGTATTTCTACTTCTTCCGGATTCTCATCCATCTGATTAGCGGCCCAGTTATCGCCTTCTTCCGTGTATCCACTGGTAGCTTCATCCTTTAAGATGGCATCATTACCCATGGGTTTTGGGTCTCTCACTTGAAAGGCATTAATGGCCGTGACATTAAAGAAATAAATAATAAACACAAATAGTGAAAACACCAAAACAAGAAATGTTCCCCAACCTAAAAGTCCATCAGAAATTCTTGCCAATTCAAAGCCCAGACCTCCACTTAAAAAATTTATTTCGTGCACACCCGACACACTATTAGTAATGTATCCCAACAGCAGGCTTAGCCAAATCCCGGAGAACAATGAAAAAATAAATACAGAAAAGAAGGGCAACAAGGTTCGTTTAAAAACCATTCTAAATCCGAGAAGAAATAATATTGGAGGTATAAAGAAGGCAGATATACCAAACCATTTGAAAATGAAATAGTGAGAAGTGATAGCCCCGTATAAGCCAAGCCAGTTCTCCACCTCTCTTCCCGAATCAATTAGCCCGGTCTCACGTACCGAGTCCACCACACTCTGATCCACTTTCCCTGTAAAGAGGTAGGAGATAAACGCTGTTACCAGATAAAACGAAGCAATTAGTAGAAAAAAACCTAATGCCAGCTTAAGGCGCGGATCATTAAAAAAGGAAAAAGAAAAATTGGCCTTTGTGCCTCTTTTCTTTTTGTCAGCCTTCTTAAAAGTATTGGACTTGTATGCGTTTTGGGCCATTAGCTTAAAAAGTACTCAAAACTAAGGAAATCTGGCGAAAAATACTTTTAAAACAAGGTTTGCAGGGAGGAGGAGTCAAAAATAGAATGACTTTTATAGAGATTGGATCAATTTACTATGAATAGTATGCTGCAGTTTTTAATACTGACATTTGATTGCATTCTCAAAAGAGCTGTTTACGTCCAAGCTAGTAGTTGCCCAATTTCCGCTCAATTCTAAAGCTTAAATAAACTGACCATTTTATTCGTTATCTTGATTTCAAAACACCTGTTTTTGAAAAAGGTTATTCCCATTTTACTCCTCCTGGTAAATGTAGAAACCGCATTTTCTCAAACCTCCTTAATTGACAGCCTCAATAATATTGTTGCATTACACCAGAGTGATACAATAGGTTTAAATGCACTACTGAACTTAACCAATGAATTTTCAAGAAAGGACATTGATCGCGCTAAGGTTTTAGCCCTTCAGGCAATAAGCCTTTCCGAGAAATTGGATTATAATTTCAAACTAGGGAATGGCTATCAATATCTAGTGACTCTCCATCAAAACGGAGGCCGTCTTGACAGTGCAGGGTATTATCTGAATAAGTTGGAGCAGCTGTCCTCTAAAAATCATGACAATAGAAAAATTAAAATAAGTTACAATCAAACTGCTAGCCTGTTCTATAAAAATCAAGGACAATACAATAGATCTCTGCCTTTTATGCTTGATAATTTAAATCTATTAAAAGCTGAAAATGAAAGCAGAGCGGGGCAATTACTCAACCTTGGGAATGTTTATAATAACCTGGGTGATTTCACCAATTCCGTAAACTACCATCTGCAAGCATTACGCCTATTTGAAAAACTTAACAATAAGCGTGGACAATCATTCAGTCTGCAAAGTCTCGGACTTGATTTCTTTGCATTCAAACAATATGAACAGGCAAAAAATTATTTCGAACGATCTATAAAATTAAAAAATGAGATGGGGGACAGACGGGGACTTATTAATGCGTGGTCTGGTATGGGGGATGTGTACAAAGAACAAAATCAATTTCGATTGTCTGAAAATTACTATTTAAAAGCCCAACGCAGCGCACAGAAAATGAAATTAATTCTAGATGAATCACGAACACAAAACCAACTAGGTCTTCTTTACAAAAGAATGGGAAATATTCAAAGAGCCCATACTGCACTATCGGCCAGCTTAGCTTTAGCCAAAAACGGAGGTGACAGTACGTTGAGTGCTGCCATCAATTCCAATTTGATTGACCTAATCCTTTTAGAAAAAAAAGTGCATGGAGTAGAAAATACATTATTTAACAACTTAAGTACTTTTATTAATTCAGGCGATCGAAGCAATGAAGCATTAAGCCATTATAGGCTTAGTGAATATTACCATGGTAATAATCAATTTGAAAAAGCTTATTATCATCTCAAAAAATATCAACAATTAAAAGACAGTGTTGAGGGCAAGGAAGTATTAATTCAGATCAAAGATTTAGAGCAGAAATACGAGACTGAAAAAAAGGGAAAGGAAATCGGTCTATTAAAAAAAGACCAGGAACTACAAACCTTAGCGCTGAGCAGACAACGTATTGTTATTATATCCATTGTGATTGCATTAATTTCCGTTATTGTAATCGGATTACTTTTGATTAATCGTTATCGTGTCATGAACAGAGCCAAACGGTTGATTGAAATTGAAAAGATGAGAAATAATATTGCAAGAGATTTACATGATGATATTGGCTCCACGCTTTCCAGTATCAAGATTCTGAGTCAGGTAGCCCTCGTGGAACAAAATGGCAATACCCAAAATTATCTCCAGCGCATTGGCGACCAATCTACACGGATGATGGAAGACATGAGTGATATGGTGTGGTCTATTAACCCTCGCAACGATTCCATGGAGAAAGTCATAACGCGTATGAGAGAATTTGCTACAGAGATTTTTGAGCCTTCTGACATAGAGTACCATTTTTCTGAAAAAATAAAAGATGGACTTATCTTAAATTCCGACAAGCGTAAGAACCTCTTTTTGATATTTAAAGAGGCAATTAATAATGCCGTAAAATACAGTAGGGCAAATAAGGTTGAGATTGACCTTTATCAGCAAAACCAGACACTCATCTTAAGAGTGAAGGATAACGGGCAAGGTTTTGATGAACAAAAGATAAAAGCAGGCAACGGGCTACGTAATCAACGTGAGCGGGCGAAAGAAATCAACGGAAGTTTTACCGTGAATAGTCAGAATGGACAAGGAACCGAATTAGAGTTGAGATTACCCATAGCATAAATATTCTATTCTGTCGTAAATAAAAGAAATCGTTATTTGTATAACTACCATGGCATCACATTCGATTATCCTTTACGAAGACAACCTACAGCTAAGTGACAGCATACAGACTATGCTACACTTAAACAAGGACATCCGATTAATAGATGCTTATGAAAATCCAACGAAAGTAAAGACACATCTTCAGGAATTTCATCCTGATTTGTTAATAATGGATATTGATATGCCGGGCATGGATGGCATTCAGGCTGTATCACAAGTACGTAGTGTTGATAAAAATATTCCAATTCTCATGCTTACCGTATTTGATGATAACGAGCACGTATTTGATGCTATATGCGCTGGGGCTACGGGCTACTTATTAAAAAAGCACATCTCTTCTAAATTATTTTCAGCAATTGAAGAAGTGTTAGAGGGAGGTGCACCGATGTCTCCCAGCGTAGCCAGAATGGTACTCGCTTCCATGCAACAAAAAAAATCGCTAGATAATCCTTATCAACTTACCCCTAAAGAGAAAGAAGTCCTTACTTCATTGAGCAAAGGCAATAGTTACAAACTGATTGCAGCTCAATTAGGCATTAGCATTGACACAGTGCGATCTCATATCCGAAAAATTTACGAAAAACTTCAAGTGCATTCGCAAACTGAAGCGGTGAGTAAGGCAATTAATGAGAAGCTGGTTTAGCTAACCGCACGAACAAACCTCTCCTATTTTTCCTTTTGGGTAAGATCATTCAATTGCGTATGATTAGCATGATCATGCTATTTCCATTCGATTTGCATCTGGTGAAATTTGACCTGATTAATTAAAGTATTCAGGGTATGAATAGTTCATTCTTCAAGAGAATCTGTTGCTTAACTGCAATCATTTTTCCAATACTGTTTGGGGAAAACGTTTCGGCTCAGGAAACTGTAGTGCTAAATTGGGCAAAGCGAATTGGAGGAACGGGAGCCGATCGAGCTCGCGATATGGCATTTGACGCTGCTGGAAATATTTATACAACAGGGTATTATACAGGCACGGTTGATTTTGATCCAGGACCGGGTATTGCAAACCTTATTTCTGCCGGAAGTAGCGACATCTTCATCTTAAAGTTGGATGCCGATGGTAATTTTGTTTGGGCTAAATCGGTAGGAGGAAATGGGCCTGATTCTCCGATGGGCATTGCAGTGGATGCGCTCGGAAATGTTTACATAACTGGTGGGTTTGCTACAACTGCCGACTTTGATCCAGGTCCTGGTGTTTTTAATTTAACGTCTGCAGGGCAGACTGATATTTACATCGCAAAACTAGATCCTGCCGGAAATTTTGTTTGGGCAAAAGGCGTAATTGGAGGCACATGGTATGATCATGGTTATAAAATTATTCTTGATGCTACAGGTAACGTACATGTTGTGGGTCGTTTCTATTATCAGGGTGGAGCAAGGGATTTTGATCCGGGACCTGGGACTTTTTTTCTTACTGCAGATTGGGAAGATATTTTTATTTTGAAACTTGACAACGATGGAAATTTTTTATGGGCAAGGGACATAGGAAATGTTCAGGAGAACAGAGGTTATAGTATTGCCCTTGATGCTTCCGGAAATATCTATACAACAGGATATTTCAAAGGCACTACTGACTTTGATCCAGGAGCAGGAGTTTACAATCTGACTTCCTCTGGCGATTGGGATGTTTTCTATTCCAAGCTAGATGCCAATGGAAATTTTGTTTGGGCACGTGCTATGGTCAATAGCACATCAACATACTATAGCGATGGCAATTACGGTCGTAAAATTGCACTTGATGCGTCAGGAAATATTTACGCCACTGGGCGATATTCCGGAACAACCGATTTTGATTTTGGCACAGGCACGTTCAACCTTACCTCAAATGGAGGCTACGACATTTATCTTTTAAAGATGACTAACGATGGGGATTTTGTTTGGGCCAAATCAATGGGTGGCAGTGGTTATGATGAAGGTTTTAGCTTATCGGTTAGCTCAACTGATGATGTATATGTAACTGGTTTTTTTGTCAACACGGTTGACTTCGATCCGAGCGCAGCTACCTTTAATCTCACGGCAACAGGAAGTAACGATGATATTTTTGTCTCGAAATTTGATAGCAACGGGAATTTTATTTGGGCAAGCTCAATGGGCGGGCCCAACGATGACCAAGGTACTAACATTGCAACAAACGCAACCGAAGATGTATATGTATTAGGTTGGTTTAGTGGAACTGCTGATTTCGATCCTGGCGCTTGCACTCTATTTCTTTCAAGTGCTGGCGCTGACGATCTTTTTATTCAGAAACTAAATCAAGTCACAAATATCCCATTGGCTATTACATCGGCCACTCCCATTTCGGGTCCAGTGGGTGCAACCATTTCTATCTCAGGGACTGGATTCAGCTCAGTGCCAACCAAAAATACAGTTACCATTAATTCTACGACTGCAAGCGTGTCTGCCAGTACACCAACTAGCATTACCATTACAGTTCCTGTGGGGGCAACTACTGGAAAAATAGCTATAACTGTAAACTGTGTTACTGCACAGAGCCTCGCGGATTTTACTGTAACCGCAGCCCCTGTCATCGCAATCACTACTCAGCCATCTAATTTATCAGCATGTTTTGAAGATATCGTAACTTATTCTGTGGTGGCATCGGGTACACCCAACATAACCTATCAATGGCAACAGCAGCAAGTAGACTTTACATTCTCTGATGTTGTTGACGGTGGCGCCTATTCAGGCACTAACACGTCCACACTCACAGTAGACACAGGTATCGGTGCTGTCTCTCTGGGCTACCGCTGTCGAATTAATGGTGACCTGGCAGCACAAGAAATTTCCAGCACCGCTACCCTTCTTTTATTGCTTGCACCATCGGCCCCCACTGCGATTGGAGCTAGTGGTTGTTCTCCAACATCGCTCACGCTGTCAGCATCAGGGGGTATGGATGGGCAATACCGATGGTACACAACACCAACTGGTGGTACACCTATTGCGGGTGAAGTAAACAGCTCGTACACTACTCCATCAATTACTACAGTTACTACCTATTACGTTAGTCTGGCGTTGGCTTGCGAGAGCACAAGAATTCCTGTTATTGCTGACGTTAACAATTCCCCAGTGAAACCAACTATTACTTCGAGTATTACACCCATCGGAGGCAATGTATCCGTATGCAGCATCAACACGCTTTCACTCACCGCTCCTCCAGGTTTCAATTCCTATGCCTGGTCAAATGGAGAAGCTACCCAACAAATCACAATCACTTCTTCAGGAACTTACTCGGTTATTGTGGGCAATAGTAATGGTTGTAATAGTCCGTCCTCCGATGCCATCAACGTAACGGTTATTCCTGAACCATGTACCAATCAATCACCTGTATTCAACACCACTCAAGCTACTACGCCCATAGCAGGAAACATCTCCATTGATTTAACATCCCTGATTTCGGATGTTGACAATAACCTCGATTTAGCTAGTTTAAAGATTATAAGTCAGCCAATCAGTGGTGCACTTGCAGAAATCACAAATACAATTCTCACCATTAATTATAATGGACTTTCATTCACCGGATCAGATAAAATTACAGTTGAGGTATGTGACCTTTTAGGAAGTTGTACACAACAGGAGCTCACTATAGAAGTGGTAGGCGCCTTGATTGTCTACACAGGTATTTCTCCCAATGGTGACGCTTTCAATGAAAAATGGATTATTGAAAACATTGAATCTTTGCCCGACACTAAGGATAATAAGGTCACGATTTATAACCGGTGGGGAGATTTAATTTTTGAGTCTACTAATTATGACAATGACACCCGAGTCTTTAAAGGAATAAATAAAAGTGGAAATGAGGTGACTTCGGGAGTATATTTCTATAAGATCGAATTCTTATCAGGAAAAAAGCCAATGGATGGGTATCTCACTGTAAAGAGGTAAGTTATCTTTTGAAAAATAGAAAAAAGTCGTAACTTCACTTGTATTCAACCCAAGATGGTTACCAGTCAAAGATCAACCCCATCAAAAGTACTGGGATTTCGCTGTTTTAACACAGACGAATAGCTCATCTTTCAAATTCAGTCAGGCACCCAATCCTGCCTTGCTCTTTCTCCTTTCTTAGTTTCAATTTCTTTTTCAAAATATAATTATGAATGATAAAGAAAAATTGGCACTCCCTGATACGATCTCAAGAGGTAAAGCCCATCAATACCGCCTTGTAATTTGTATTCTTTCCTTTCAACTTTTTGCGTTATCGTGTATTGCACAATACACTAAGCTCCTGGATTTTGCGGGCATAGCAAACGGATCATATCCCAACGGCTCCCTTATTTACGATGGCACATATTTATATGGAATGACATTTTCTGGCGGCTCTATGGGAAGTGGGCTGATTTTCAAGATCAAGCCCGATGGAAGCGGATTTATTAATCTTTTTGACTTTGATGGTGCTTCTCAAGGAAGCTATCCAAAGGGCTCCCTTATTTCAGATGGAACTTTCCTTTATGGCATGACTTCTCAAGGTGGCTTGAATGACTTTGGCGTTGTCTTTAAAATAAAATTAGACGGAACAGGGTATACCAAACTGCTTGATTTTGATGGAAGTAATAACGGGAATACTCCTAATAGCTCCCTATCGTTCGATGGCACATTTTTATATGGAACAACCACACAAGGGGGAAACCCAGGCGGCTATGGAACGCTATTTAAAATAATGCCGGACGGAACTGGTTATTTTAAAATTCTAGATTTTGATGGAACTACAACTGGCTACAGGCCAAGCGGCTCACTAATTTTTGATGGTACATTTCTATATGGCATGGCAACCTATGACGGCATAAGTGGTTTTGGCACTGTCTTTAAAATCAAACCAGATGGAAGTGGTTATGCAACTCTACTGGATTTTGATTACACGAACAACGGAGGCAATCCCTCTGGAGATCTAATTTATGATGGCGTTTTTCTTTATGGGGTAACTTCTAGTGGCGGATTGACTTCAAATGGAACCATTTTTAAAATAAAACCGGATGGAACAAGTTATACCAAGCTTTTGGATTTTGATGGCGCGAGTAATGGAAGTCTTCCAAACGGCTCCATGATAATTAACGGAGCCTTTCTTTATGGAATGACAAGTGAAGGTGGCTTGCTAGGCTCAGGTACAATGTATAAAATAAAACAGGACGGCACTGGTTACGCTAAGCTACTTGACTTCAACGATGGTAGAAATCCCCAAGGTTCCCTTTTTTCAGACGGTACATATTTATATGGATTGGCAAAAGACGGGGGAGCAAATAGTTTAGGCATTTTATTCAAGCGCTCCCTGGCTCCTGCTACATCCATCACAAATTTTATAGAGACTGAGGGCGTTGAGGGTGCGTATGTAACTATTAACGGAGTGGATTTTGATCCAACACCCACCAACAATATTGTTACTTTCAATGGTACAAATGCTGTTGTTACGTCAGCTACTCCCACTTCCCTCGTGGCAATTGTTCCTGTTGGTGCAACCACGGGACCCATTTCGGTAACGGCTTATGGAACTAGTATTAGTACATCAAATTTCAATGTTACTGCTGACGCCATCATGGTAAACGGCATGGTTCAGAATTGTAGCGTAGTGTTTTTGCCTCCCACCTACTCCTATACAAATAGTCATGGGGATAAAGCCGTAGAAACATTTTTACCAACTAGCGCATCTGATAAAGTTAAAATCTCCTTTTCATCTTTTCTAGTTACTGGTGATGTCCTGAATGTATATGATGGTCCCTCTGTCGCATCACCATTAATAACTACCCTTAGTGGTAGCACATTACCGGCTGATATCATAGCAACAGGGCCAGGAGGCGAACTTACTTTTGAGTATTTGTGGCAGGACGGATCTACCAATTGGGATGCTTCTATTTCTTGCCTGGCGGGCACATCATGCATTCCCTCCAGTGAGCGGGCTGCCCTAATCGCACTTTACAATTCTACTAACGGGGTAAGCTGGACCAACAGCAATAATTGGCTTAATGGAGACGAAAGCACCTGGTTTGGCATTTCCCTAAACGGATGCAGCGTTTACAAAATAAAGTTGGAGAACAACAATCTATCAGGATTGTTACCTCCGGAAATTGGTGACTTGCCAGACTTGACCCATCTTTTTTTAAAGGATAACAAAATATCGGGCACACTCCCTGCAGAACTTGGAAATTTGTCAAACATGGATTTCTTTGACCTTGCCAATAACAATCTTTCGGGGTCTATTCCTAACGAGATTGGCGGACTCAATAATCTTTTCTACATGGATATTTCCAAAAATCAGTTGAGTGGATCTATCCCTATTGAGTTGGGCAATCTGAGTTCATTAGGATATCTGCGACTCGAGAATAATCAGCTTACCGGAACAATTCCATCAGAACTTGGCAATATAGCATCGCTTGAGAGTCTTGGATTGCAAAACAACTTGCTGACGGGCTCAATCCCCACATCACTGGGAAACTTGCCGAACTTATCTTTTTTAGAGCTCGATTGGAACCAACTTACTGGTACCATTCCTACAGAATTAGGCAACGATACGAATCTCGCGTTTATGAGGCTTAGTTCAAATCAACTTACTGGATCAATTCCTTCATCGTTTGGAAACCTTACCAAACTATTTCTTCTAGACCTAAACACCAATCAGTTAACCGATTCAATCCCAACGGAATTTGGAAATTTGGTGTTGCTACGGTACCTAAATTTATACGAAAATCAACTAAGCGGCCCCATACCTTCAGAGTTTGGCAATCTTGCCGAGCTTGAGGGATTGGATATTTTCACCAATCAACTTTCAGGAAATTTACCTAAAGAACTTTCCAATTGTACCAAGCTCACTGGGCTTGAAGTGGGCAACAATTTGCTGAGCGGAAGCTACCCGCCAGAATATGCAAGTCTTATAAACTTGGAGATCTTTCAAGCTGACTACAATAATTTTACAGGATCAGTACCTATTGAATATCTGGCATGGCCAAAAATCCAACTAATACTAATATCACACAATCAACTGGATGGTCTCCCCACTTTCACAGCAAGCACAATCACTAATTTGGCAGTTGAAAATAACAATCTGGATTTTGGCGATCTTGAATTGAACATTGGAACAACAGGCTACACATACATTCCGCAAGCAAAACTGCCACCCGGTGGAACACTCTCGGTAAATGAAAATTCACCCATTGCCATTCCTTTTTCTACTTCAGGTTCAGCAAATTCTTATCAATGGTTTAAAGATGGCTCACCGGTTTCAGGTGCAACATCTGCAACATTTACAAAGGCCGGTTCGACACCGGCAGATGCCGGAACCTACTATGTAGAAGTAACAAACTCAATTGTAACGGGTCTGACGCTTCAATCGGATGATTATTTTGTTACCATAAATGCCGCTCCGGTGATTTTAACTATCCTTATCACCTTGCCTATTCAGGGAGTGACAACCATTGACCTGATACCTTTAATAACAACTAGTGGTAGTCCATTAGATATAAGTTCCCTTCAGGTAACAGTTGCTCCTTCAAGCGGTGCTTCGGCCAGCATTGATGGGAACGGTATACTAACACTTGATTATGCAGGTATTAATTTTTCAGGCACAGAAACTTTATCGATTCGCGCTTGCGACCTATCGGGTAATTGTACCACACAGCAATTTGAGGTAGAAGTAATAGGCGATATTATAATTTACACAGGCATTTCTCCAAATGCGGACGGACTAAATGATACATGGGTTATCAAATACATAGATGCGCTGAAGGATACTAAAGAAAACAAGGTTTCTATCTACAACCGCTGGGGAGATTTAATTTTTGAGGCTACTAATTATGACAATGACACCCGAGTCTTTAAAGGAATAAATAAAAGTGGAAATGAGGTAATCACCGGAGTTTACTTTTACAAGATTGAGTTTATGAGTGGACACAAAACCAAAACAGGCTACCTGACAGTAAAGAAATAAGCACTATAAAACAGTAAGCTATTTGAGAATAGCTTTATTTATTCTTTTAATCACCCCAGGACCTTCATAAATAAACCCGGTATAAAGCTGAATCAAATCTGCACCCGCGTTCAACTTATCCAGGGCATCTTGTGGATTCATAATGCCACCCACACCAATGATCGGATAGTTCGGACCGAGTTGCTTTCTTAGGTAGGCGATCACCTCAGTGGATTTATTAGTTAATGGCTTCCCACTTAGTCCGCCTGCTCCAAATGAACTCACTTCTTCTTTTGTGGTGACCAAATTGTCTCTGCTAATTGTTGTATTGGTAGCAATTACACCGTCAGTTTTGGTTTCTTTTAGAATTTCAACAATATCATCCAGTTGAGAGGTTGTGAGATCTGGGGCAATCTTTAATAAAATAGGTTTTAGTTTTCCTTTCGAGCGACTAAGTCCTTTAACATGAAACATCAATCGTTTTAAAGGTTCTTTATCCTGAAGTTCCCTGAGACCGGGGGTATTGGGCGAACTCACATTCACCACAAAATAATCTACATACGGATGTAATGCTTCAAAGCACAACATGTAGTCGGAGAAAGCCTTGTCATTTGGAGTATCCCTGTTCTTTCCAATGTTTCCCCCCACGATTACGTTTGATTTACTTTTCTTTAAGCGAATTACAGCAGCCTCCACCCCTTCATTGTTGAACCCCATCCTATTAATCAAAGCCTCATCTTTGGGCAACCTGAAAAGTCGGGGCTTGTCATTACCTGATTGCGGAAGTGGTGTAAGGGTGCCTATCTCAATAAAACCAAATCCAAAACAAGCCAACTCATCGATGAGTTTGGCATCCTTATCCAATCCGGCTGCCAAACCCACCGGGTTAGCGAACTTTAGTCCAAAGAGTTCTTTTTCAAGCTTGCTATTCTTATAATTAAATAAGGCGTTCAATAATGGTTTAAATCCCGGGATTTTACCCTTTAGCAACAGCACCTTGAAAACAAAATGATGAATGGCTTCCGGATCAAAAAGGAAAAGAAAAGGGCGAACCAGGGATTTATACATTGATCACTTAGGAATTGAGCAAAGATAATGCATTAACTTCTCGGATGAAATTCCTGGATCACTTGTCTCAAATAGTCGCGATCCAGATGAGTATAAATTTCTGTGGTGGTGATGGATTCATGCCCCAGCATCTCTTGTACTGCGCGCAAATCCGCACCTCCCTCAATCAAATGGGTGGCAAATGAGTGACGAAAAGTGTGAGGGCTTATCATCTTTTTTAAGCCGATTTGTTCTGCCAATTGTTTTATAATTGTATAGATCATCACACGGCTCAGTTTCTTCCCCCTGCGATTGAGAAACATATAACTTTCAAAATCCTTTTTTACCGGCACATGTACCCTGATTTGTTCTTTATAAATAGTAAGAAATTTAAGTGCATCCCTGCCCACAGGCACGAGCCTTTCCTTATTGCCCTTTCCCACTACCTTCAAAAAACCCACATCAAAATACACATTGTTAATCCGTAGATCTACCAATTCAGAAACACGGAGACCGGAGCTATAAAGCACCTCAAGTATTGCTCTGTTCCTCCCTCCCTCAGGCGTAGACATATCAATGGCATCCAAAAGTTGTTCAATCTCGATATAGCTAAGAGTATCCGGTAGCTTCCTTCCCAACTTGGGGCCCTCGATTAAGAGAGTAGGGTTCTTATCCAACAATTCCTCATAAATCAGGTACTTATAAAAAGCTTTTACTCCCGAAAGAATCCGTGCCTGACTATGTGCACTCATTCCAAGTTCGTTCACATAGGTGAGGAATGCCTGTAAATGTTTAGAGGTAATCTTGAGCGGAGACATCCCCTTGTAACTCATTTCTATAAACTGCTGTAATTTTTCAATATCGCGCACATAGGCCTCAATGGAATTTCCAGAAAGCGACCTTTCTAGTTTTAGGTAGTTACTAAATTGTTTGATATGCAGTGCCCACATTCCTTGTCAAAATTCAAGATTCATTGGTCAAGAAACAAATATGACTTTCTCTCTGGGTTTTGGTTCATAAATGACTACCCGTTATCTTTCCAAAATGAAAATCCAGGTTATTAATGGGCCCAACCTCAATCTTTTGGGAACACGCGAGAAATCGATATATGGAGACCAAACTTTTGAGGATTATCTGGTGGTGTTGCGAAAAAAGTTTCCCGACATCTCCATTGACTATTATCAATCCAATGTAGAAGGGGAGATCATTAACAAACTCCATGAAGTAGGATTCTCTTATGATGGCATTGTTCTTAATGCTGGTGCCTATACACATACTTCCATAGCGATCCATGATGCCATTGGCTCCATCACCACTAAAGTAGCTGAAGTTCATATTTCCAATTTACATGCCCGGGAAGACTTCAGGCATAAAAGCCTGATCACCTCAAAGTGCGTGGGCCTTATTACCGGATTTGGAATGGAAGGCTACGCTATGGCCATACAATATTTTCTGGCACAATAAAAACACCGGTCGGTAATTGTTATTTTTACGGCTTAATATTTTTCATTATGGGGACATTCAATTTCACAGAAGTCTTTTCCGTTACCCTCATTCTTTTTTCCGTTATCGACATACTGGGCTCAATTCCACTGGTCCTTATGATTAAAAAAAGGGACGGTAGAATATATGCAGAAAAAGCAACAATCATTTCTGCTGTGCTTATGGTTATTTTTCTTTTTCTAGGACAATCCATACTTATGCTTTTTGGCTTGGATGTGGCTTCATTTGCATTGGCCGGGGCCATCGTTATTTTTATTATAGCTCTGGAAATGATTCTCGGTATTACAATAATTAAAGATGACCCTGAAGCCAGTGGGTCTGGGTCAGTAGTGCCCTTGGCATTCCCGTTAATAGCAGGGGCGGGTACGCTTACCACCATCCTCTCGTTAAGGGCTGTATACTCAGAAATAAATGTACTTATCGGCATACTTGTCAATACTGTTTTTGTTTATGTTGTTTTGCGACTTGCCGGTTGGTTGGAGCGTGTGATTGGAAAATCAGGTTTTTCAGTACTTAGGCGCGTATTCGGAGTTATCCTTCTGGCGATTGGTGTTAAAATATTCAAATCAAATTTAGGAACAGTCTAATTCATGATTCAAATTTTTACAGATGGCGCTGCACAAGGCAATCCGGGTCCGGGAGGCTATGGTACCCTACTTCGTTATGGAAAGCATGAAAAAGAATTGAGTGAGGGATTTAGGCTTACCACCAACAATAGAATGGAATTACTGGCTGTCATTGTCGGTCTTGAATCCATTAAGAAAAGTGGAATTCCCGTTGTAGTTATCTCAGACTCAAAATACGTGGTAGAGGCAGTAGAAAAAGGCTGGATATGGACCTGGGAAAAAAATAATTTCAAAAAGAAAGCCAATCCGGATTTATGGAAAAGGTTTATTCCTCTGTACCATAAATACAAGCCAAAGTTTAAATGGATAAAGGGACATGCAGGGCATGCCGAGAACGAACGTTGCGACCAACTGGCAGTAGCCGCAGCTACAGGCTACGGACTTAAAGTTGATGAGGGGTACGAAAAATCCAAAATCTGATTTTTTACTTTAACACGCGCTCTACTTCGTCAGCATGAATACCCAGGGATTTTATTTCCTTTAAAAGTGGATTGTATAATTCCTTGTATACAGGTATACATACCCCTCTCTGACTTATTTTGCCTTCAAGAAAAAGTTTTGTGGCAATAGCAAGGGGCAAGCCTACACCTTTCGCCATCGCGGTATTTATAGCATCATCCCCCAACATAATTATGTAAGACTGTATTTCGTGTACCTTCTGATCCAGCTTATAGGTAAACCGATGCCACATAATGACCATATCTTTGTCTTGTGGCTCCAGTTTCCATCGCTTGTTCAAAACATGCTCCAATATCTGAGCTGGCGTGCCCGCCTCAAGTCCTATGAAATCATCATCAAAAAAACCTGACCATTTCAGCTTCATCATTTCCGGCCCAGATTCGTCCAGATTAAATCGACTCAAAAGCTTTCCTTCCACCATCTCCGTATCGTCATAAGGCAAAAAGGAGTTGATGAAATCACGATGCGTCATGGTGCTTACATTTTCCATCTGATAGGAATCATCCGTACAACCCAACTGTACCAATATATTCCAGGCAGAACAAAACCCTTCATTCCTTAATGTGCCGCGCAGCAAGGTCTTCACACCATTCAAACCGTATGTTTCCAGGTATTTTAGAGAATCACGATTTGCATATCCCTGAAAATTTCCATACCCCGGAATATTGACATTGGTAGTGCGGGTGAACAATTGCTGGTAGGAAATGAATTTGTATTGATTCTCTTGTATAAATTTTGCTGTTCCCTGCCCTGCCACCACCACATTACGGGGGTTCCAGGTAAACTTATACCTCCACGGGTTGTTTACATCCGTTTCCGGTGAGATTAGTCCTCCCGTAAAAGATTCAAAGGATAAAATATTGCCTCCCTTTGCTTTTACCCTGTCAATTATTTCCATGGCGCTCATATGATCAATACCGGGATCTAATCCACATTCATTCATAAACAAAAGTCCCTTATCTTTTGCTTCTTTATCAAAAGATTGCATTTCATCTGACACATAACTTGCATTAAAGAGGTGTTTTCCCTGTGAGAGGCAATGCCGTGCTACCTTAGGGTGAAAGCTGGCAGGTAATAATGAAATAACAATATCAGAGGATGCAATTATCTGTTCACACAAGTGCGCCTCCTCCATATTAAAACGAATGGCTGTTCCATTTTTAGAGCCCTCAATTCTTTCCTCAGCCGAACGGACATTAATGTCACCCACAGTAACATGCCAATCCCCCTCCTCCGCATGATTTAACAAATAAGTAATCAACGCAGAAGATGACCTTCCTGCACCCAGCACCAATATTGATTTTTTTTTCATTTCATATTCCTTTAACCAGAAGTGTCAATTTAAAAAACCTTCTTCCGGTGTAATTGCGCGCCAAATTAAAGGAATTATGTCTTAATTCTTTTTAGGAAGATGAAGGTTTATTAACTTTAATTGAATACCCCCTTTACTTTGTTTTATGAAAGAATTACTAACCTTTCAGCAAATTGAAGATTTGGATGCAGAATCCAAATATCTTGTACATAAAGCAAAGGATGCCGCGCAACATGCTTATGCACCCTATTCCAAATTTCATGTCGGGGCTGCCATTATTCTTGAAGATGACACCTTGGTTGTTGGCAACAATCAAGAAAATGCGGCCTATCCGCTGTGTATGTGTGCAGAACGTGTTGCATTATATACTGTTGCCTCCTCCCATCCTGGCAAAATGATAAAAAAGATAGCTATGGTGGCCTATAAAAAGAATCAAAAGGAGTTGACCGCTGCCACTTCTTGCGGGGGATGCAGGCAAGTAATGTTGGAGTATGAAATGCTTCAAAAGAAACCCATACAAATTGTTATGCTAACAAAAGAATCCAGGTGGGTCATATTTCCCTCAGTTTCCTTTCTATTGCCCTATAGTTTCAATCAGAAGAATCTTATATAATTTCGTATCAATCGGGCACTATAATCCTTCATTAATACATCATTATGCTCTAAATTGGACCTTTAATGTTTTTTTTACACCAAACGACCGGAAAAATTAATGGATTCACTTGTAATAACAGAAACCGCTGAAACTCCGGGCGTCCTCATGGATAAAGCCAACGGTAAATTTCAGGTAATTGGAAAGTCACTTACCGAAAATGCCAGCACCTTCTACCAACCAATTATTGAGTGGCTGACAGCCTATGCTAAAGCACCTAACCCAGAAACTGATATTTCATTTAAATTTGAATATCTTAACATTGATTCATCAAAATCAGTATTGGATTTACTTACTATTTTAGATAAGGTAAAAGGAGTCAAAGTCACCTGGTACTTTAATGAAGAAGATGAAGACATGGAAGAAATTGGTGAAGAACTGGCTGAACTTGTAAATATTCCCTTCGAATTCAAAATCTATTCATAACTGTGCGCGCGCTGGTAGAAAAATATGAGTGAAGAGATATTAAAGGCGCTTACACAACTATTCGCAATTATTACAAAGCAGGATGGTGGTGTTACAATAAATGAGCGCCAATACGTCAACCGTTTCTTTCAGCAGGAACTGGATCAGGCCTCGGTTCAGGCTTATTTGGAACGATACGATAAGCTTTCAGGCTACAGCGAAAAGGGGCCAGCGCATCAAGAAACAATAGCCGCTCCTTCTGTAAAAGATTCTATTGTCACGCTTGGGATTTGTAAAAAGATCAATCGCACACTCACTCAAAAACAAAAGGTAATTGTATTGATAAAATTACTTGAGTTGGTTGGAGCTGATAACAAGTTCACTCCACAGCGAATGGAAATCATCAACACCGTTTCCACTGTCTTCAATATTAGCGCAGAAGAGTACAAACTAATCGAAACTTTCGTTGTCACTACCAACATGTCTGAATTGGACTTTGCGGACATCCTTGTAGTCAATGCCCAACCTAAAAAGGCTTCAAAAAAGCAAAAGCATATTCAGACAGAAATTGACGGAAATTTATTTTTCATGAAGGTTCCCAGTGTAGAGCTATACTTTGCACAGTACCTCGGTGAAGAGTCCCACTATCTCAATGGGTTTGTAATGCAGCACAATCGCATCTACCTGTTCTCCCATGGCAGCACTATAAAAATACAATCAGGAGCAGCATTCTACTATAGCGATATTATTGCTGATTTTAATGAAGAACTGCAAACAACAAAGCTCTCTTTTAATGCACGCATTGATGAGTATCGATTTGCAAGTGGTGTCCTGGGTCTAAGAGATATTGTCGTTTCGGAAGGACCTGGCAAATTAATAGGAATAATGGGAGCCAGTGGTGCTGGCAAAACAACCCTTCTGAATGTGCTTGCAGGGTTAGAGAAACCAACAAAGGGTGAAATCTTAATTAATGGCTACAACATCCATTCCCGGCCAGACAAAATTAATGGAGTAGTTGGTTATGTGTCGCAAGATGATTTGCTTATTGAAGAATTAACGGTTTTTGAAAACCTATATTATAATGCAAAGCTCTGTTTTGCTCATTATTCAGAGGTAGAGATTAATAATCTTGTTCAGAAGACGCTTGAAAATCTGGGACTTGAAACGCGAAAGGATTTAAAAGTAGGAAGTGTGCTTGATAAAAAAATAAGTGGTGGGCAACGTAAAAGATTAAATATCGCTTTAGAACTCATTCGTGAGCCTGCCATTCTGTTTTTAGATGAACCGACCTCCGGATTATCCTCCCGCGATTCGGAAAATGTAATAGACCTTTTGAAAGAGTTATCCCTAAAAGGCAAACTGATATTCGCAATCATCCACCAACCCTCCTCAGACATCTACAAAATGTTTGACAGGATAATTATAATGGATACAGGAGGGTACCCAACCTATTATGGCACACCCATTGAGGCGGTCTCCTACTTTAAGCGTGCCACACACCAGGCGCATAGTAATAGAGGCCAATGTGAAACTTGCGGAAATGTAAATCCGGAACAAATTTTTAACATTATTGAAGCCAAGGTAGTGGATGAATATGGGCAGCCCACCAACAAAAGGAAGGTAACCCCCATGCAATGGCATGATATGTTTAAAAGCAAATTTCGGATTACGCCTTTAGCAAACGAAAAAGAAGACCCCCCACAGTCTCTGAATATTCCGGGCATAGTAAAACAGGCACTCATTTTTACCGCACGAGACCTAAAAGCCAAAATTAGCAATCACCAATATTTGCTAATCAACCTTCTGGAGGCGCCCCTTCTGGCATTTATACTCTCCCTCATCATCAAATATAAAAGTGCCCCAGGAGGTAAAGAATACATGTTTCGTTTTAATGAAAACCTTCCTGCCTTTCTACTGATGAGCATTATAGTTGCCCTTTTTATGGGCCTCACAGTAAGCGCAGAGGAAATAATCAGGGATCGTAAAATTTTAAAAAGAGAGTCGTTTTTGAATTTAAGCTGGAACAGCTATCTCGTTTCTAAATTAAGTATCCTTTTTTTATTGTCGGCTATCCAGACTTTAATGTTTGTGCTGGTGGGCAATCTTGTGTTGGAAATCAAGGGGATGACCCTGGCTTTGTGGTTTATTCTTTTTTCCACATCGTGCATGGCCAATGTTCTTGGGTTAAACATCTCGTCAGCTTTTAACTCCGCTGTAACAGTTTACATATTAATTCCTCTTCTTCTCATTCCTCAAATGATACTAAGTGGCGTACTTTTTAGTTTCGACAAGCTTCACCCTATCATTAGCAATAAAGAAAAAGTGCCGTTCGTTGCTGATCTTATGGCTTCGCGTTGGGCTTATGAGGCAATTGCGGTTCATCAGTTTGTAAACAATGACTATGAAAAAGCTTTCTATCCTTATGAAAAGGAAGCTGCGATTGCTGATTTTAAGTCGGCTTATCTGGCCGAAGAATTGTTAAAGCAAAATCAATTCTTACTGAACTACTTTCAGAATAATAATGATTCAATAAAACAGGAAGTACTCACTTCATTTAGTATCCTGAAGAACGGCCTAAAAAATGAGCCCTTCACGGTAGGACTTGAGAATATTAACCTGAATACTGCTTTAACTGGTAATGGTTATTCAAAAGAATTTGGTAATCAATTGGAAAGATACCTGAACGCTTTCAGGAGGCACTATCAAAATGTATACAATGAACAGGTAAGAACGGCTGATTTGAAAAAAACATTTTTCGAGAAGAAGGGTTTTGACTTAAATAAAGAAAAGAACGAATATTATAACGAAAGCCTTGCTGATCTGGTAAAAAACGTGAACACAAAGGAAAGACTAACCATTTATAACAATCGCCCCATTCAGTTAATTGATCCGATTTTTCAGACCCCCAATCCACTTCACCCACTGGATTACCGTACGGCATTCTTTTTCCCTAAAAAGAGCATTTTAGGCATGCAATTCGACACATATGTCTTCAATAGCGTAGCGATATGGCTAATGACACTCTCCCTTTACATTATGCTGTATTTTGAACTACTAAGAAAACTACTTGGGGCATCCGGAAAGGCATCGTTTGTAAACCGAAAGTAAATCTTGCATTTTTGGCAAGTGACGATTGATTTTTTTACTTTGTAACAATAAATGATAGGTTATGAGAATTTTAAGTGTGGCATTGGTAGCCTTGTTCTTATTATCCTGTAGTTCTGGAAAAAAACCAGACGAGCAGGCTTTTGAAAATAGTCTGGATTCGGCATCAAGTCAGGGCTCGTCTATAGATGATGAGGTTATTGGAAGTATATTAGATCAAATTCCAAGTCCATTAGAAATCTCTGCATTGCTAAAAAAATCTGGCATTAAGTACAATGCCGATTTACTAAACTCTCCTGATAATCTACCCAAATACAATAGTAACTATAAGATGGCCTTAAATCTGGGTATATATGGAACTGATTTGGGATACACTAATATTTACGAGCAAAACCAGAGCGGTATCAAATATTTGTCTGCAATCAAAAGCCTGGCAAACCAATTGAACATTGGGCAATTTTTTGATATCGAAACAATTGGACGGCTGGCTACCAACAGCAAAAACCTTGACTCACTGTTGCTCATAACCACACAAAATTTTAACACCATTAATCACTATCTACAGCAGCAAAACAGATCAAACCTGAGCGTTTTGTTACTTACGGGTGGATGGATAGAAGCCATGCAGGTGACGTGCCAGGTGGCCGTCAATAACCCAGGCCATACAGAACTGAGGGAAAAGATTGGTGAGCAAAAGATCACCCTGGAACAAATCCTGCTGCTTTTTTCTTTCTACGAAAAAGATGACAATATGGCATCGTTATTGAGTGACCTCAAAGAACTGGAGGCTATTTTTAGCAAAATAAATATTATATATACTTACAAAGAGTCATCAATGGAGGTGGTAGATGGGGTAGCTGTGATAAAAGACAACAGCACCACAACGATAGAAATTACTGAGGAAGATGTGAGAAATATCATGTCTAAGACCAATTCCATTAGAAATAAAATCATTAGCTAATATTGCAATGAATATGAAAAAAATAATTTTCTCTGTTTTATTAATCTGTATAGCAAGTTTAGGATCAGCAAGATTAGTTGGTCAGTGTGATGCAGAAAACTTAAGCAATGCGTGTATTCCAAAATTATCCGGAGGCTTTAACTTTCTAAAAAGCTATAAGATTGACGGACAGGGTGGCACAAAAGATAAGGTTGAGTACTCTTATGTGTTCACTAAAGGCACCCAATACATGATCAATCTATGTGCGGGAGGAAACGGACCTGATGGCCTTATAGTAAGCCTGTATGATTCGCAACGCAATAAGGTAGCCAGTAGTAAAGTAAACGGACAGTTTATCTCCGCTATTGCATACCCGTGCAATGCCACAGGTATATATTACATCCAATATACTTTTGATGGCTCAGCAACCTATTGCGGGGGTAGTGCGTTGGGATTCAAGCGATAAATAAAAAAATGATTAACATTAACAGCCGCTCTAATCTCTTGGAGCGGTTTTTGTTTTTATAAATATGAAGGAGCAACGGTTACATTTCAATTTTGAAGCACGTTATTATACGTTGGGAGAATTAACAAAAGACACTAAGCTGGTTTGGTTTGTCATTCATGGATATGGACAATTGGCTCAATACTTCATTAAAAAATTTGAAGTCCTAAAACATGAAGGTATCTATGTAATTGCTCCGGAAGGTCTTTCCCGCTTTTATTTAGAAGACATACCTACGAGGGTGGCGGGTGGAAGTAATCGTGTGGGAGCCACGTGGATGACGAAAGAAAACAGAGAGATGGACATTCGGAATTATATCAACTACCTACAAAGCATATACGAATTTGAGCTGAGAGAAAGCAACGCTTCGGTTTCTATCCTCGGCTTTTCACAGGGAGGCGCCACTGCCACTCGATGGGCACTGACTGGAAGGCCACATTTTGACAAATTTATTTTATGGGCGGGAATTTTTCCGCCTGATATGAATTTTGAAAGCGGGAAAGAAATCTTAAAAGACAAAAAGGTAATTACCGTTTATGGTGATGAAGATCCATTCGTTACACCGGAAAGAATGAAGGAAATGGATCAACTCTCTTCCAAAATTGATCTCGTTCCGAAAAAGGTAACGTTCCATGGGAAGCATGAAATAGATGACGAGACATTATTAAGTCTTGTTGATTTATAAAACTTTTTTCACAATAGTGGAGTTTGCTTGTGCAACCGGAAATACAACCAGATCGGCCACTACAACGTGTGCCGGCCGTGTAAGGGCAAATAAAATCAAATCTGCAATGTCTTCAGGCTTCAAGGGTTCATAGCCTTTGTATACAGCGTTTGCTCGTGCTTCATCTCCCTTGAATCGCACCAGTGAAAATTCTGTTTCTACCAACCCAGGATGGATAGCTGTTACTTTTATACTATGAGCATTTAAGTCAATTCGCATGCCTTTTGTGATGGCATCTACTGCAAACTTGCTGGCGCAATACACATTCCCGTTTGGATAAGCTTCCTTCCCGGCTATTGAACCCATATTGATGATATGTCCCTGATTTTTTTTGACCATTCCTGGCAACACCTCATGGGAGACGTACAATAAACCTTTAACATTAATATCAATCATTGCATCCCAGTCTTCAACACTTCCCGATTGGATTGGGGCAAGTCCATGTGCATTCCCTGCATTATTGATAAGGACGTCAATCTGTTTCCACTTGTCTTCTAAAGATTGAAAAGCAACAGACACTTCCTTTTTTTCTCTTACATCAAATGACAAAGTAGTTACTTCGGTTTTGATTTCAAGATCATTCTTCAATTGTTCCAGCCGGTCTTTCCTTCTCCCACAAAGAATTAATCTAAAATCGTTATCAACTAATAATCTGGCTGTAGCCTCCCCTATTCCTGATGTTGCTCCTGTTATTAGAGCGGTTCGTTTTTGTGACATTTTTATTGAAAAATAAAGTAAACAGAAATAGTGTTGGTATTTACCCTGCTCAATGGTTCCTTAAACTTACTGGGATCAGGGCCTAGCATATTCGCTATGCCTCTTGAAAAACGGATCTCCTGTGAAAACTTGAACAATGGAAAATAAAAATCAAAACCAAATCCTGCATCCAGTGAAAGATTGGTTTGCCTGATATCTAGCACTTCTGTTGTTGATTGAATGTCATTTTTTCCTGAGGCTTCAATGGAAGGTGTAATACCCCCTACCATGTACATGCGCACATTGCCTCTGCGCATCGATTTATACTTCAGTAGAATTGGAAACTCAACCATTGTAGTTTCTGTAAGTTGTCTCTGACTGGACTCGTCTGTATAGTTGTACTCCAACTGATGATCATAAAATCCAGCCTTTGGCATTATTCTCAAATCCAGATCGCTATTAAGCCTGAGGTTGACCAAAAACCCAAGAGAAAAACCAGGGGCAAATGGAGTGAGTACAGAGTGAACTGTGTCAAATGATTGGGTAACAAATTTGTCCGCGTATTTTACCTGATAGGCAGACGTATGAATGCCAATCATAAATCCATAGCTGATTTTCCGCTCGTCATAGTTAGGATTGTGCTGCCTGGCCCACTTAAAGCTTTGACCCCAGGCATTGGAGCAAAGCAATAGGAGTACCACCAGAACTATTTGGTGCCGGTGTAGAGCGAGCTTATGCCGAAAGTGAGTGATTTGCATGATGTGTTTTTATACCCCAAACGGTTAAGAATCTCAACAAAACCCTCACCATCAGGAAAGGCCTGTACAGATTCAGGCAAATATGTATAGGCTGAACTGTCTTTTGATATCCAACGACCGATTTTAGGTAAAACGAACTTAAAATAAAAGTTATACAACTGTTTAAATGGAAATTTGCGGGGCTTAGAAAATTCTAAAATAACCACCTTACCTCTTGGCTTTACCACCCTCAGCATTTCCGCCAGTCCGGTTTCAAGATTTTCAAAGTTACGCACCCCAAATGCAACGATGACGGCATCAAATTTATTCTCCTCAAAAGGAAGATTTTCTGAATCCCCGTAGAGAAGTTCAATTTTCCCATCGAGTTTCCGATCCTTCATTTTAGCCCTTCCTACTTCCAGCATTCCTTCAGAAATATCCACCCCCACAACTTTATCCGGGTTTAGTCTTAGGGCTTCTATGGCAAAATCACCTGTTCCTGTAGCTACATCCAAAATCTGTTTTGGTGCGATTGGAGATAATAGCCTAATGGCCTTTTTTCGCCATTTAATGTCAATACCCAGGCTTAAAAAATGATTGAGAAAATCATAGTTGCCGCTGATGTTATCAAACATCTTTGCCACCTGATCTTTCTTTGCCGATTTATCTTTTTTATAGGGTACTACTGTCATAAAAAAATTAACCAACGACTTAACAATCGCTGGTTCCGATAGCTTCAAAGTTGGTAAAAAAGAATCTAATTATCGAGTACTTTAAACTCCACCCTTCTATTTAATTCTCTACCATCTTTCTCATCATCATTGCTGGCAATAGGTCTTTCTTCACCATAACCTGCTGTTGCCACTCTTCGTGGATCAATTCCTTTAGATACCAAAAAATCTTTCACCGCATTGGCTCTTTGTAAGGACAATTTCATGTTGAAATCAGCACTACTTACATTATCTGTGTGCCCCGATATTTCAACTCTAATTCTTTCGTTTTGTTTGAGCATATCCTCCAGTTTATTCAGCTCACTGTAGGAGCTCTGCTGAAAAGTAGCTTTACCATAGTCAAAATAGATGTTACGCAACACAGAAACTGTACCCACATCCAGTCTCTTCATCAACACGGTTAAGGAAGCACTGCGCTCAAATTCAGAGGCACCTCTTATTTCTACCATGAAATTTTGAAAAGCATATCCGTCACTTTCAACCGAAAGATGATACTCGTCTGTTTCCGGAGACTTAACCTCAAAAATATATTTTCCGGGATCCCCAGTTCGAAATCCTGAAACAGCATTGTCTGAAACACGAAGCAATTTGACCTTCGCCTCAATGGGCTCTTTGGTTTCACTGTCCTTCACGTTAACTTCATAAAGTAGAGGCAACAACTCTTTATCTTCCGTTGGAGGTGTTCCTTTCGGGGTTGTTATTATGTAAATGTCTGAATAACCCATGCCATCATCACGTATAGAGGAGTAGTAACCACGCTCTCCATCTTTTGATCCCACATAGAAAATATCATCTTCAGGCGTATTCATTGGATAGCCGAGATTTTCAGCCTCTGTCCATTCATTTTTCTTTGCGTTTACCAATGTACTTTTGAAAATATCAAATCCTCCCATACCCTTTCTTCCCTTAGATGAAAAATATAATGTGGTGTTATCATAATCTATAAAAGGACTATCTTCATTAAATTCAGAATTTATGTTTGGCCCCAGGTTTTTTACTTTTGTCCATTCGCCTACTCCATTTTTTGTGGCCATATAGATATCTGATCCTCCTAATCCTCCAAGTCGGTCACTTGCAAAATAGAGTGTGCCACCATCTTTGGAAAGAGATACAGAGGTTTCCCTATAATTTGAGTTTACCTCCCCCGGAAGTGGTTCTGGCGTAGCCCATGTGCCATCAGGTTGCCGTGCGCTAATGTATACATCTCCGGCATTCTCATCTTTATATATAAATAATGTTTTTCCATCAGCAGACAATGCCAGGTTCGAGTCATTAAAGGGGGTGTTTACCAAATTACCAATGTTTTTTGCTTTACTCCATTTACCATCAATTTTCGTTGAAATAAAGATATCTTCATAAGGCTTATTGTCATCGGCAACATCTTCATTTATATTACCCTCCTTTCTTCGTGACGTAAAAACAAGCTCATCTTCGTTTTCCGCAAGCACTGGAGCATAGTCATCAAACTCAGAATTTATTTCTCTTCCAAGATTTACTATGGAATAGTTGCTCGGATTGGTTACAAACTCCTTCCCATTGTTACACTCATAAATTTTCCTATCCACCTTCTCAATATCGATCTTGTCTTTACCTGAATAACCGGGGTTAGCCTGCAGCCGTGCTTTATATAGATTATAAAATTTAATGGCTTTATCAAATTCAAGCCCATACTGGAAGCCCTGGCCTATCCGATATTCAAGATCAAAACGATACTGGGGCTCTTGTCGATAGACCCGCAGAAAATATTTCGTTGCCCTTGCCTTACTGGTAGTAAACAAGTGCATATTGCCTGCCTCGAAATTGGCTTTTGTGCTGGTGGTATCGAAATTAGCAGCAATCACCATTAAGTCCAGGGCGTCATCAATGGCTTGTGTGGCAGACATAATTAGTTCAGCCTGCTCCATATATAGTGCCGACTGCTCTTTATCCTGACTTTGCGCAATCGCTTGACGGGAAAATGTAATGAATACAGCAAAAAAAATCAGTATTCGGTAGATACTGTGCATGTTTTAAAAATGATTTCGTACGAATTTAACACAAAAACGGGCATTGCAATCGGAGCAATTTAATAAAATCTCGCACAAAGAAAGCCTAAAAACAGTCAGATAAGGTACCTTGCTCTTTGAAAGCGCCTTTTTCAATCAACGATCTTACGGTTAAAGAATGGATATTAAGACTTCTGAATTTATCATTAGCAACACAGAATTGGGTAAATGCCCCAAGCCAGATAAGCCTGAGTTTGCATTTATAGGCCGTTCCAATGTGGGGAAGTCTTCTTTGATCAATTTACTCACTAAGCGCAAAGATTTGGCTAAAACCTCGGGTAAACCCGGAAAAACTCAAACTATCAACCACTTTTTGGTGAACAACGAATGGTTTATGGTAGACTTGCCCGGCTACGGCTATGCAGGTGTAAGCCGAACTGCACGCAAAGGTTGGGGTAAGATGATTGAAACGTACTTGCTCAATCGTGAAAATTTGTACTGTACTTTTGTACTCGTGGACGCAAGGCACGAACCACAAAAAAAAGATATAGAATTTATCACCTGGTTGGGTGAGAAGCAACTTCCACTTGGCATCATTCTGACCAAAGCAGATAAACTATCGCGCGCTGAGTTAGCCAAAGCCGAAAAGCAATGCAAAAACAAATTATTGGAATCGTGGGAAGAACTCCCTCCCCTGTTTGTTACGTCAGCTGAAAAAAATATGGGAAGAGAAGCTGTACTTGATTTTATAGATAAAGCCATTAAAGGTCAACTCTAAATTCTTAATTTTACCCTTTAAAAAATACAAAGTATGAAGTTAAGTGAAATTGCAGCCGTATCAGGAAAAAGCGGATTGTTTAAAGTTTTGAAGCCTGCCAAAGCCGGGCTCATTCTTGAATCCATGGATGAGAACAAGACAAGGGTTATGGCTTCGGGTTCCCACAAGGTTTCATTGCTGAACGAAATCTCTATTTACACACACACCAAAGAAGGAACCATATCACTGGAAGATGTGCTAAAAAAAATACATAAAGATTTTGGTGATGACATCGGGCTAAATGCCAATGCTGAAGCCATTGAACTGAAGGCTTTCCTAAAATCTGTTTTGCCAGACTATGACGAAAACAAGGTTTACGTTTCTGATATAAAGAAATTAGTGAAATGGTATTCTGTGCTTCTACAACATGCACCCGAAATCTTTGAAGGGAAGAAAGAAAAATCTACAAAAAAAATCAAAAAAGAAGACTAGAAAGACTCAGCTAGTTTTACCATTTTTTTTGATCCTACAAAAAATGGTGTGCGCTGATGCAGCGCTATGGGCTCAATATCCAATATTCGCTTCTTGCCATCGGTAGCCAAACCTCCTGCTTGCTCAGCAATAAATGCCAAAGAATTACATTCATACATTAGTCGGAGTTTTCCATTCGGGTTTTTGGCTGTGGAGGGATAAATATAAATACCTCCCTTTAAAAGGTTTCGATGGAAGTCAGCCACCAAAGACCCAATGTACCGTGCTGTCATTTCCTTATCCTTACAATCCTGCACGTACTTTTTCACAGACTCAGTAAATGAGTTAGCAAGGCCCTCATTGATGGAATAAATATTCCCGTCTTCCGGCATTTGCATGTCCGGATGGGACAGAAAGAATTCCCCTAAGGATTGCTCAAAGGTGAACCCATTTACGCCATAACCTGTAGTGTATACCATCATGGTTGATGATCCATACAAAATATATCCTGCCGCAACCTGTTCAGATCCTTTTTGTAATATATCTGCTTGCTGAATAGGGCCTCCGACTTTGCTTATTCTTCGATAAACAGAAAAAATTGTTCCGATGGACACGTTTACATCAATATTGGAAGATCCATCCAGCGGGTCAATGGCGATGACATACTTACCATCGTTATTAAGATCTTCATAAGATTCTGTTTCTTCAGAAATCAAAGCACACACTTCTCCCCCTTTTTTGAGGGCCCTGGTAAATCGAATATTTGCCAGCACATCAAGCTTTTGCTGGTCGTCACCAGCCATATTTTGAGATCCCAACGGCCCCATAATGTCAATTAATCCAGCCTTATTTACCTCTCTGTTCACCACTTTCGAAGCCAAAGCAATATCTCGCAATAACTGAGAGAGTTCCCCGCTTGCATACTGAAATTGACCCTGATTGTTCTTGATGAAACGGTCTAAAGTAAATCCAATCGACTTTGCTATTCTGGAGGCTTCCATTAATTGTGTGTATTTCTGAGTACTGCTCATTTTTGACCTAAATTCGCAACCAGATAGGTCCTATGGCAAATATAGGACTGTTATTTTGAATTCAGATTAAAAGATGAGGGTATTCAAATTTGGGGGTGCATCTGTAAGAAATGCAGATGCCATCAAGAAAGTAGCAACGATAGTTAAATCCTTTACAGATCAGCCATTGCTGGTGGTGGTTTCTGCTATGGGGAAGACCACCAATGCATTAGAAGAATTGATTCAATTAGAAAGTCAAAGCTTTGAAAAGGCACTTGATGAAATCATCAACTATCATTTAGAAATCGTTAATGAGCTTTTTGAGCGCAATCACCTATTGGCCAAAGAACTCATGTCCATAAAGTTGCATATTGGTGATCAAGTGAAAAAAAAATATTCCAATGCAGATGAACTATACGATCAAATTGTATCTCAGGGAGAACTCATTTCTACTTTAATTGTAAGTGCATATTTCCAAAAGATTGGATTGCCTGCTTTATGGATAGATGCCAGAAAATACATTATCACTGATGTCACATTTAAAGAAGCAATAGTAGACTGGGATGAAAGCGGTTCAAGGATATCATCTTTGACAAACATTTTAGATAAAAATATAATTGTAACGCAAGGGTTTATTGGCTCGGCAAGGCATGGCCTTACAACAACACTGGGAAGAGAAGGATCAGACTTTAGTGCTGCCATATTTGCTTCCTGCCTTCTGGCTGAGTCAGTGACAATATGGAAGGATGTGCCGGGAGTGATGAGCGCTGACCCTAAGCGGCTTCCCACAGCCACTACATTTGATGAATTACCGTTTAGAGAAGCTGCTGAAATGACGTATTACGGTGCCAGTGTGATTCACCCCAAAACCATCAAACCTTTGGCCAACCGCAACATTCCGCTTTTTGTAAAGTGCTTTGACAATATTGATTTGCCAGGAACGAGAATTCATGAATGTAAAGTAAATAACCTCCGCCCTTTAATCGTTTTTAAGGATAATCAGTGCCTGATTTCGTGTCAGGTTACAGATTATACTTTTATTGACGAGTTACAGATTGGTATTATTTTCAACGCCCTTTCAATGCGTAGTTTAAAGGTAAATATGATTCAAAACTCCGCTATCTCATTTTCCTTCTGTTTGGATTTCAGAGAAGAGAAAGTTCTGGCCTTGATTGAGGAACTTGGGAAAACTTTTGAAGTGTATTACAACACCGGCCTTACACTTATTACAATTAAAAACTATGATACTGATAGTTTTAATAAATACAAGAATCAAAAGAATGTGGTATTAGAGCAATCTTCACGGTCCACTTTGCAAGTACTGGTCAAATCATAACAAACCCTTTGATTGAAGGTGATTAATAAATCCATCTATTGCCCGGTTTAGCATATCAAAAACTTGCTGAAAATCATCTTCATCACCATAGTATGGATCGGGAACTTCTTCTCCTTGCTCAGGATCAAATTCTCTCATTAACTTAACTTTTGAAATAAAGCGAGGATCATCTTTTAGTTTAAGAATATTGTTCTGGTTTGAACGATCCATTGCCAAAATAAAATCGAATTGATCAAGGTCATCGGAACTTAGTTGCCGTCCTATGTGATCGAGTATGACTCCATTTTTTTTAGCATTTCGTCTGGTTCTGCTATCCGGTAGATCACCAATATGATAGTTGGCTGTGCCACAAGAATCTACCACAATCCTGTCTGCTAAGCCCGACAATTGTAGCTTATGCTTCATTATTCCCTCAGCAAGGGGTGACCGGCAAATATTGCCAAGGCAAACAAAAAGAATCTTCATTTGTACTCTTTTATAGGCAAATTTAAATATGAGTGGCTGTTACCAAACTGAATAAGGAGGTATTCATCTCCGTATAGCATTTATTTTCCTCCTTTTGGTTGAGAAGCCCCCATCCGGGGCTTTTCTTTTTCATTCCTCAAGTTCAATTTAAAGTATTCCTTAGTTTTGGGATTGAATAACCGATTCTACTATGGAACTAATTAAAGTTACTGAACAGCATGAGCCCAACGTTGCACTTATCGAACTCAACAGGCCCAAAGAATTAAATGCATTAAATCCGCAACTGATGCAGGAAATGCGAGATGCATTATTAGAGCTTGATAAAAATGATAACGTTAGGGTCGTTATTATTACAGGTAATGAAAAAGCATTTGCTGCCGGGGCCGACATTAAGCAAATGGCCGACAAAAGTGCCATTGACATGTTGTTGCTTGATCAATTTAGCACATGGGATCAAATAAGAAAGACTAAAAAGCCCATTATAGCCGCGGTCTCTGGTTTTGCATTGGGGGGTGGTTGTGAGTTGGCCATGACCTGCGATATGATCATCGCCTCTGAAACAGCAAAATTTGGACAGCCTGAAATAAAATTGGGTGTAATTCCTGGTGCTGGCGGCACACAACGTTTGACAAAAGCTGTGGGTAAAGCAAAAGCCATGGAATTAATCTTAACAGGTCGATTCATCTCTGCAGAAGAAGCTCATTTTTACGGGCTTGTCAATAAAGTGGTTCCCATTGAGATGTATTTGAAAGAAGCCTTTCAACTGGCAAAGGAAATTGCTCAAATGTCTCCCATTGCGGTACAGTTAGGCAAAGAAGCCATCAATCGTTCTTTTGAAACCCAGCTGGATGAAGGGCTGGCTTTTGAGCGAAAAAATTTCTACATGACTTTTGCTTCTGAGGATCAAAAAGAAGGAATGAGTGCATTTGTAGAGAAGAGGGCCCCGAAGTTTAAAGGAAAGTAAAACTGGATTCTGGATACTAACAACCCAGAATCCAGTATCCAGCTTACCTCACGTTAATACCAAACCCTGCTGTTAATGCGTTGTATTTCTGCAAAGTATAATCAGCATGGAATGTAAAAACAGCAAGCTTTAATCGCATACCTGCAGTGGCACGCATGCCTGAAGCGGCAAAACTCAAATCAATTGGATTCTTTACCATAGTTCCTCCTATATCATAGGTTCCTTGCATGGCCAAATTAGACTTGGCGATGTTGTAACCCAATCCTCCATAAAATGTTACCACAGAAAATTTCTTTGAAATCAATCCCTGAATAGTAGTGGACTTTACCTCAAAAATGCCCCTTTGGTCAGGGTTTGATGACGCATCCAGTTGAACATCTAACTTCATTTTGGTATAGCCAATAAATGCAGACAAATCAAATGGGAGGTTTTTAATTCCTGGAATGTATTGCTTAACATCGTGCATCACACCTATACCAAACAAGTTAAATTTACCATCTCCCACGTCCACCTTTGGCACAAGCCTAAGCTTTATATCTGTTCCCTTTGGCAATCCAAATCCAAGCTGCAGCATTGCTGCCGGCATTTTATTCTTTAAGAACTTAACATCTGACCCTAAATCCAGGCCTCCGGGACCTTGAAAATCATCGCTCGGATCACCAATAGTACTATTTAATGAAAATGTTGGTGGTGTGTCCGGGCCCAAAATAGTGGGGATATTACCATCGGATTTTAGTTTTCCACTCCCATCTACTAGTGAAATATCTGATAATCCTAAAGCATTCACATTAAACAACTGTTCCGAAGAAGGCACTTTCATCAGGCTGCCAGTGAATGTTAAATCCACTCCGGCCACTTTGTGCGGTTTTGCAGTATTATACCAACCCTGGTTCATACCCAAACTGAATGCTTTAATAGCTGGCGATATATAGGCGCCAATAAGCTTCTCACCATCCTCCACGCTTTCCCCAAGGAATTTATCAATATCATCCTGGGCTTTTGCCTGAAACGCGAAGGTAAGCGGTATAAGAATTAGTAATAGCGTATGTAGTCTTTTCATGGTTGGTTGTTATTTATTAATTCTATAAAAATAGTAAAATATCGATTAAGAGCATCCAATAGGGCTAATTTCAGCTACCCAAGGTTTTACGATTATATTTGCCTGCAACTATTACTAAGTCACTCTTGTATTCGCTAGGAATTCATCTTTTTGTCGGTCTTGCACGCATAGCCGCGCTGTTTAATGCCAAATCAAAGGCCTTTGTAAACGGTAGAAGCAAAATATTTTCGAGGCTAATAAGTGCTTTTAAAGCGCAACATTCACCTATCGCCTGGGTTCATTGCGCTTCTTTGGGTGAGTTTGAGCAAGGTCGACCGGTAATTGAGCAATTCAGAAAAGAATTCCCATCGTTCAAAATTCTTCTTACCTTTTTTTCCCCTTCAGGCTATGAGGTGAGGAAAGACTATCCACATGCCGACTATATATTCTACCTGCCATGGGATACCACCACCAACGCAAGGAAATTTGTTGAGATCGTAAAGCCACAAATCGCATTTTTTATTAAGTATGAATTCTGGCGTAACTATACATTGGCGTTAAGTCGAAAAAACATTCCAATACTTTCTGTCTCCTCTATCTTCCGGGAAAACCAGGTCTTCTTTAAAGTTTATGGCGGGTGGTTTCGATCTATACTTAAAAAATTTGACCATTTCTTTGTACAAAATGAAAAGTCCAATCAATTATTAAAATCTATTGGACTAAAAAATATTACGATTGTTGGAGACACTCGCTTTGATAGAGTGAACGAAGTAGTAAGAAACGCTAAAGAAATTCAAATCGCCAAAGAATTCAAGGGAAATGACAATATCATTGTCGTTGGCAGCTGTTGGCCGGAAGATTTAGAACTTTTGGCTCCTCACATCAATAGCAGTGCAGGAAAATTAAAGTTCATTATTGCACCCCATGAGATAAAAGAATCATTTTTGACTGAAATAGAAACATCTCTAAATGTTAAAACGATCCGGTACTCGCAAGCAGGGCAAAATTTAAGTGAATACGATGTGTTGATTATTGACAACGTGGGTATGCTTTCAAGTCTATACCGGTATGGAGAATTTGCATTTGTAGGCGGAGGGTTTGGAAAAGGGCTTCACAACATTCTCGAAGCAGCCTGTTATGGAATCCCTATATTTTTTGGGAACAAAAACTATAAGAAGTTTCAGGAGGCAACAGACTTGATCATGCGTGGTGGGGCCTTTGAGGTAAGTGACTATGCCGACTTCAAATCAAAGTCTGAATTACTTATTAACAGACCGGAAAATTACCTCCTGGCTTGCGATGTTACCAAATCTTATATAGCCGAAAACATTGGTGCTACACAAAAAGTAATTAACCATTGCCACACCTTACTGGATAAATTATGAAAGGACGCATAATGAGGTCTACCGGATTGTGGTATAATGTGTTAGGGGAAGATTCAAACACCTACACCTGCCGCGCACGAGGCAAATTCCGCCTGGATGAAATCAAAGAATCAAACCCGATTGCGGTGGGCGATTTTGTAATATTTGATCATGACCAAAAAGAAGGTCACATCACAGAGCTACTGCCACGCGAAAATTTAGTCGAGCGAAAATCGGTAAAAAAGACCGGACACAGTCATGTATTGGCAGCCAACGTAGATCAAGCCATGCTTATAGTTACTCTCAAGCAACCTCGTACTTCGTTGGGTTTTATTGATCGATTTCTCGTTTCATCTGAAGCATATCGAATTCCACAGGTTATTATATTTAATAAAACAGATATTCTAACCAGTGAAGATCTTAAAGACCAGAATGACCTTATTCGAATGTACTCATCTTTAGGTATAATCACTAAATCCATTTCTGCCAGAGATGATAAAAATCTTGAAGAAGTTCAATCCATTCTTCAAGGAAAGACAACACTAATCGCAGGCCATTCAGGTGTGGGTAAGAGTACAATTTTAAATAGATTGTCAGACGCGATCTTTCAATCAGTAAATGAAATATCTAATTTTTCTGAAAAGGGAACGCACACAACTACCTTTGCCGAAATGTTTCAAGTCAATTCATCCACATTTGTAATAGATACTCCAGGTGTAAAAGAATGGGGGCTCATGGATATGACTTGCCAGGAAATCTCTGATTATTTTCCGGAAATGAGGGACAGAAGACTCCATTGTAAATATGGGTCACGATGCCTTCATCTTACCGAACCCGATTGTGCCATCCTTGCCGCAATAGAGAGCGGGGATATTGCTCTGTGCCGTTATCAAAGCTATGTGAGCATGGTCGCTGGCGATGACAATAGAAGGTAATTAGCTGAAGCTAAAAAGTAGCATAGATCGAATTACAGGAGCCATTAAGATTGTAGCTTACCTGATTTAAAAAATTCAGAACTGATACCGTTCTTTAACTATGTACCCTATGTGCCTATGTGGTAAAAATAAAAAAAACATATGCTTACCCTTTGACGCTTTTTAGCAATATGAAATAGTCAACCGCCAAACCAATGTCAAATAATTTCAAACAAACTTTAATTTCATAGTGAATGCGATCAATGAGTGCTTGCTTTTCCTCCTGCGTTTCATTCAGTTCATTGATCTTTTTACATACGACAAAGGTTGACTTCAGTTGCGCTGACCCCCTTACAAATTGCCTGCCTCTCATTGAATGATCCAGTTTCCTTCGCTTTATCAATGGCTTAGGTATGTACAAATATTGATAGTGCCTCGATGAGCGAATCCAAAAATCAAAATCTTCGTAGGCCAATTCCTCATCATAACCATCTAAAAGCTCAAGTACTTGTCGCTTTATCAACATGGTAGGTGACAAAATGAAGTAGCGCACAATTACATCACGATAAATATTGCCCTGCGGAATAGTGTCGTGAGGATAATTATCTGAATGAAACCCAATGGAGTTCCCTGGGCCATCAATAAGCTCAGCATCTGAGAATTGTACCCCAAAATCATCACCCGCTCCTTCAAGCGCTTTCACCCCATCTTCAATTCTATTCGGAAGCAGAACATCATCAGCCGCCAGATCAATTATATACGCTCCAGAACTTATTTCAAACCCTCTATTAAATGCCGCACAGTTTCCGATATTATTTTCAAGCTGAATAAATTTTATTTGATTCCTGTTTTTAAGAATATTTTTTATCACTACCACGCTATCGTCTGTACTTGCATCATCGATCACAATCAACTCCACTGACGGGTAGGTTTGATTGATTACTGATAAAATTGCATCCTCCACATATTGCGCATGATTATAACACAGGCATATAACTGAAACCAGTGGAGATGACATTACCTTATGGTTTTCTCAAAAGTGAGCTTCATAGTCGGCTGGGCACCTAGGCGAAGTTTAAAATCAATTAAAGGAAAATTTGGCTTTCCGCCTGAAGCGGATGTACCCAAATCAAGTATTTCAATTTGGTGTTTGCTACACCACCCATACATTTCACCAATTAGAAAAACAACAGGACTCAATGAATCAGAAGATTTGCTATGCGCTGAATAAAAATTATAGATCACTTTCTTATTCACCTTTATAGCAATTGATGCTGCCACCAACTCATTTTTTTTATAAACTCCAAATAAAATAAAGTGATTCATCAATTTCATGACGATTGCAGAAAGTTCTTTGTAAGTCATACTCAAGTCCTGACCACGTTCGTCCCGGCAAGCCAATATGAAATTGTAAATTTCATTGAGTTGGCCAATTGGGATCATTTTAAAACTTAAATTGGCTTTCAAGCTTTGCTTTAATTTTCTTCTCTCCCAGCTATTGAGTCCATCCTGAAATGGAGTTTTCGAAATTGTAAGGCAAGCACCCAGTTCCGCATTGTTAATTCGGTATTGGTGATTAAAAAGTAAAACAGATAATATATTGTGATGACGAATATCATACTGTTCAGGAGCGCATTTGATAACTATTTTTTTCACCCCGCGACCAATTAACCGTTCTTCTACAAATTGTATAAACTCAAATAGCTGTTCAGTGCTCACCGCATCAGACAATTCAAAAGAGCCAAAGGGTGCACTTTGTGGGCTTGACGCAATGGGTCCTCTTAAACAAAAGTGAATGGATGCCAATACCTTTTTATTGTTCTTTCTTAACAAATGAAATGAATGCCATTTGTTAGAAGACTGAATTGCTCTATGTGTTTGGGAATTAAAAAGTGATTCATCAAAATCATTTTTGAAACCACTTGGAACAGTGCCCTCAAACAACTGGAACAAATCATTTTTTTCTCCCTTACTGTTCTGAATCATCATCCTTAAGCAGCAACTTTAGTTTTCACTTTGCCCCAATCCTTAATTTGCCAATGCACCAATCCTGTGGTAAGGTGATTCCCGTCTTTGTCATGAATTTTCACTTCACAGACAACAACCACTGCCTCTGCATTATTTAAAGGAGAATAAACTTCATTGTTGAGCCACTCCTCACTGATACTAAATTCTGCATAAGCGTCCATTTTACCTTGGTAGTAATAGTTCATTTCTAGTTTTTGCATAATAAGCCTGTATTTCTTTGCATCCAGCTTGGTGACCAATAAAAAACCAGTGGTAAATTCCGAAATAGTCGCCAAAGCACACGCATGCAATCCTCTGATGTGGTTAAAATTACTCTTTCTGTAAGGTATGCCTGTTTTTAAGTAATAATCCCCAATCTCTGTCACATGAAAGCCATGCGGTTTATTAAAGGGTATCATCCTGTCTAATAAGAAATTAAGAAGCCTTCTGTAAAAAGATGACTTTTTTGCTTTTTCAAGTATCTTGGCGGTGTCAAACATATTCAAATGAATTTTTAGTAAGTTATGAATTGTGACCTCAGTGCACAAAACTTAAATAATGATTATCATTGATGCTTTTAAGCATCCAAAGAAAAAACATTTTACGTAATTAACAGATGAAGAAAAAAATAATCGTACTCGGATCTGGATTAGTAGGAAGAGCAATGGCCCTTGACCTCGCCAACGATTTTAACGTTACCGCCACAGACTTAAATCAGGAAGCACTTAGTTCATTTAAAAATACTGAAGTTAAGACCTTGCAACTTGATTTTTCTAAGATAGATGAACTAAAAAAAGTCATCGCACCATTTGATTTGGTTGTTGGAGCCGTACCTGGCTTTATGGGGTTTCAAACCGTAAAGGCCGTAATTGAATCTGGTAAGAACATGGTCGATATCTCCTTTTTTCCTGAAGATCCTTTTCTCCTTGATGAACTTGCAAAGAAAAACAATGTAACCATAGTTACCGATTGTGGCGTGGCACCAGGAATGGGCAATATTATTTTGGGATATCATAACCAAAGAATGAAGATTGAAAAATATGAATGCCTTGTGGGTGGATTACCTGTAGTACGTGAATGGCCCTATGAGTATAAGGCCGTCTTTTCTCCCATAGATGTAATTGAGGAATATATTCGCCCGGCACGATATGTACAAAACGGTGCTATTGTTGTGAAGGAGGCTTTATCAGATCCTGAAAACATTTACTTTGATGGTGTGGGCACGCTTGAGTCGTGGAATTCCGATGGGCTTCGCTCATTGATTAAAACCATGCCTAATATTCCTAATATGATTGAAAAAACACTCCGATACCCCGGTTGTGTGGAATATCTCAGGGTATTAAGAGATACCGGTTTTTTCTCCTATGACCCAGTAGAAGTGAATGGACAAAAAGTAAGACCCGTTGATGTGACTGCTAAACTTCTGTTCCCCAAATGGAAATTGAAACCAGGAGAGGAAGAATTTACAGCAATGAGAATAATTATTGAGGGAACCGAGGAAGGGAAAAATAAAAAATACCAATATTATTTACACGATCGCACCGAAAAGAAAACCGGTATTCTGTCAATGGCGCGCACAACCGGGTATACCTGTACAGGCGCTGTGAATCTTGTCATTGATGGTCGATTCAACCGGAAAGGAATTAACCCGCCCGAATTCATTGGTGAGCATGAGGGGCACTTTCAGTTTATGTTACAGTATCTAAAAGCGAGGGGTGTGCAGTACCATGTAGATAACAATTTCTAATAAATGGGGTAGTCCCACAATTATTATTATCTTCAAATCTTTATCCAATGCGTCTTACGCCATCAACTGAAAAAAAATGACAGTAGAAAAGAAGAAACCGAGCCTTCTTCACGCACTCATACCCATTATCGTTTTAATTTTCCTTTTGGCTATCAACGTGATCGTGCTGGGCACGGATGCTACAAGCGGGCCCAATCAAATAGGATTGTTATTGGCAGCAGCTGTAGCAGGTATCATCTCCATTCGGCTTGGTTATACATGGGAAGAAATTCAAGAGAGTATGCTGCGAAGCATTAACTCTGCTATGGGTGCCATGCTCATTCTCCTGATGATAGGTGCCCTTTCAGGCACCTGGCTATTAAGCGGGGTTGTGCCTGCGATGATATATTATGGTCTTAAAATTCTTAACCCAACCATATTCCTTTTTGCCGCATGTATTGCTTGCGCCATTGTGTCTGTAGCTACAGGAAGTTCGTGGACAACAGTAGCTACCATTGGAATCGCCTTACTGGGTATTGGCAAGGCACTGGGGCTGGACGAAGGAATCATCGCTGGTGCAATAATTTCAGGGGCCTATTTCGGAGATAAGATGTCTCCCCTCTCCGATACCACTAACCTGGCTCCAGCGATGGCAGGCACAGATTTATTTACCCATATCAGATATATGGCGATCACCACCATGCCTTCTATGATACTTGCGCTCGGTATCTATCTTGTGTGGGGATTTATGCTAGATACCTCCGGGACCGTAGTCAATACCGATTCAGTATTAGTGACCATTGAAAACTCTTTTAATCTTAATCCCCTTTTGTTTTTGGTACCCATTGGTGTTGTTGCATTGATTGTAAAGAAAGTACCTGCATTACCCGCATTACTTATTGGCTCTTTGCTGGGTGGGTTATTCGCAATAATATTCCAACCCAATGTTGTTAATCAAATCTCTGGTGTTGAAGGAAATTATCTAAAATCATCATTTATTGCCGTAATGCGTGCGTTGACGACAACCATTAACGTGCAAACGGACAATCAGATGATTACGGATTTACTTACTGGCCGGGGGATGGCAGGGATGTTGAACACCATTTGGCTCATTCTTACAGCTATGATTTTTGGCGGCATAATGGAATCTTCCGGATTGCTTCACCGGATTGCAGAAGAAATAATCAGGTTCGCCCATAGCACCGGCTCTTTGGTAGCATCTACAGCAGCCACCTGTGTTTTCTTTAACGTGACTGCCTCCGATCAATACATGGCCATTGCCGTACCAGGCAGAATGTTTGCTGATACGTATAGAGAAAGAGGATACAAACCCGAATTACTCAGTCGAACGTTGGAAGATTCGGGAACCGTTACATCAGTCTTGGTGCCCTGGAATACCTGTGGAGCTACGCAGGCAGGGGTATTGGGTGTTGCCACTATGGTGTACGCGCCCTTTGCTTTCTTCTGCATCATCAGTCCTTTTATGACTGTGTTGCATGCTTACCTCAATTACAAAATACGAAGAACCTCAGATGCAGAACCAACCAAGGTATAGCGAACAAAAATTAACGATTACAAAAGAAGAGATCAATACACTCCCACTGGCTTCTTTTGGAGGTAAAGTGCAGCTCATTACCGAAAAAGAAAAAGTTACAGAAGCATTTGAAGAAATATCTTCTCATGAGATAGTTGGATTCGATACTGAAACCAGGCCAAGCTTTCATAAGGGTCAGTCTTACAAGGTATCACTCCTTCAACTGGCCCTTCCAGATAAAGCATTTCTCATCCGATTGAATTGTACTGGGCTCACCAAAGAAATAATTTCCTTTTTCGAAAATGATGAAATACTGAAAGCCGGGGTGGGCATCAGAGATGATATAAAGGCCCTTCAAAAATTAAAACGATTCCATGCAGACGGATTTGTAGAACTCTCAACGATTGCCAGAAATAAGGGACTACAGGTGGAGAGTGTAAAAAAGCTCGCAGGACTCGTGCTTGGGTTTCGAATTTCAAAAAGTGCCCAAACCAGTAATTGGGAAGCGGAACAGTACACTGAAAAACAAATCAGCTATGCAGCAACTGATGCCTGGGTTTGCCTGAAGCTCTATTCCTCATTGATGGAATATGAGAAGTAACTAGTAAATTTAATGGCTCTACTTAGAAATTAGAGAGTTGTAATGGAGAAAAATATTCGACAAACCACGCTGCTCTTTAATATTAAGATGATTCACTTTTATATAGGTGTCCATCTCCTCTCCCTTGTCACCAAAAAGAGTGATAAGTTGCTTTCTTTTCTTTATTTCAAATAGTGTTTTACCCTTTGCATAATAGAAAGTTTCACGCTTATTAATCTTGGTGTCTTTGCTTCCCACATCAAATGCAGGCACATAATCGGGACGTTTAATCCAAATGGTGGTTTTTCTTATTAGTGGAATATTGCCATCCACCAACACCTCCAATAAGCCGCTTAACTCTGTGCCAGAGTCACTATAACCCTTTGCGTTGATAAAAGCCCGTGGTACATTGGTGATAGAGTCATACCAAATCATACTTTCAACCTGACTGACTTTTATCAATTTAATCTGCTTACCCACCATCACTTCAATAGCATCACCTTCAATATCGTACTTTACAGGATACCCGTCTATAATTTTTTCTGAGTCAAACATAAGTATCGAAGCCGTGTTCCATTTTTGGTCCAGGTAATAATCACCTAAAACCCTACCCGGATCAATATCAATTCCATAAAACACATCAGATCGACTTAAGCCACCTGCAGATGACAATCCGTCCATCGTTTGTCTGATTCTGATCTGAGGAGGCAGCACATTTTGGCTCCAACAGAAATCGGACAACAAAACAAAACCCAAACAAATCAAGGTCATTCTTAACTTCATTCTTATAAAAGTTTATTTATTTGACTTTTAATAAATTATATACATAGCAAAGATAAGGTATTCCCCGGGTGAGTAACAGGTACCCAAAAATGGAATTTTGGAATATTGAACCTATTTATGGTCATTTACAATGCCCTCCCTCCAATTAGTAACTAAAATTGGGTGATTTTAATTGAATGGAATATATTTCTTAAAAAATCTACACCCAATCAATAGCCTCAATAGCCAAAACTGTAAGCATGTCTCTACTTCCTCGCAACGTCTGGCTATTAACCATCGCTCAATCATTGATGATGTCAGTTTCCTCTATGGTGGTCTTTGTGGGGGGACTGATTGGGACTAAGCTTGCACCTATTGACAAGTTATCTACCCTACCTATCGCCTGCTTGGTAATAGGCACAGCCACAGCCGTAGTTCCGGTAACTTTTTTAATGAAGCGTATTGGCAGAAAACATTCATTTATTATTATTCTGATTTATTCTATTGTCATTGCGCTGCTGGCAGCTTATACTATTTATTTACAAATGTTTTACTGGTTTTGTGCAACCACTTTTTTATTTGGCGTTACTAATGCATGTGTGATGCAATTCAGGTTTGCTGCCATGGAAAGCGTAACACCAGAATTAATCCCCAATGCGGCCTCTAATGTACTACTAGGCGGAATTGCTGCAGCATTTATTGGCCCTGAAGCTGCGGTTTTCGGTAAAGACTTGTTCCAAACAGAATTTTTAGGATCCTTTATACTACTAGCAGGGCTTTTTGTTATTGCTCTGTTGATTTTGCTGGCATTTAAAAATACAAAAGTAGAATTGACTGCGTTTGCTAACACACCAAGAGAACTAAAAGTTATATCCAAACAATCAGTGTTCTGGGTAGCCATCCTAAGTGCCGCTGTGGGCTACATGATCATGAGTTTTATAATGACGGCAACTCCGGTAAGTATGCATGTAATGGACGGACATTCGTTGAACAACACAAAGTGGGTTATTCAAAGTCATATCATCGCCATGTACCTACCTTCAATTTTCGCTGCATGGATTGTGAAAAAGCTGGGCATCACAAGAATGATGATTTTTGGATTGATCGCCTATCTGATTTGTATAGCCATTGCTTACTCAGGACATTATCTGAGCAACTACTGGATTTCATTGGTACTTCTGGGGGTCGGATGGAACTTTCTATTCATTGGCGGCACCACACTTTTACCTCAATCATATCTTGCCAATGAACGATTCAAAGTGCAGGCTTTTAATGACTTTATTGTGTTTGGTACACAGGCCATCGCATCACTATCAGCAGGCTGGATTGTATATACAGTTGGTTGGGAGGTAATGCTGTTATTTACATTACCTATTATATTTGTTCAACTTATTGTGATACTGAAATGGGCATCCACTAAACCCACGGTGCAGCCTAACGTGTAATTTTGTATATTAACTGCTATATCCTTATAATCACTCTATCACAAACGCTATGGTGGATTCTGATTTTATAACCAAGTCATTAATTGATCTGGTAAGAATCAATTCTGTAAATCCGAATTTAGAAAAAGGAGGGGCAGGCGAAGTTGAAATTGGCACTTATATTCACAACACACTTTCATCCTTAAGACTCAATTCAACTATTGATACTATTGAAGATGGAAGAGTCAACGTAATAGGAAAACACCCTGGTACAAGCAATGGCAAATCATTAATACTCAATGCACACATGGATACTGTTGGCGTGGAGGGCATGACAAATCCGTTTAGTGCCATAATCAAGAAAGGAAAGTTGTTTGGTAGAGGTGCCTACGATATGAAAGGAAGCATAGCAGCAATGCTCGGGGTTGCCAAAGCCTTATCAGAAGGACACATTCATTTATCTGGAGACTTAATATTAGCCTTTGTAGCAGATGAAGAGTATGAATCGATTGGTGCTAGCAAATTGGTAAAGAACATCACAGCAGATGCGTGTATCGTAACAGAGCCTACTGATTTAAAAATTTGTCTTGGTCACAGGGGCTTTGGCGTATACGAAATCACTACCTATGGAAAAATTGCGCATGGGGGGTTGCACAAGGAAGGCATTGACGCCAATATCAAAATGGGGAAAGTACTCTGCGCACTCGACCAGCTTTCCAAAGAAATTACATCTTCAAGAAAACACCAATTATGCGGTGAGGCCTCACTCCATGTTCCATTAATTAATGGCGGTCAAAGTTTATTTATTTACGCAGATCATTGCACCATTCAGGTGGAGCGAAGAACAATACCTGGTGAAATGGAGCCCACTGTATTTAAAGAACTGAAAAACATTCTAGATACACTGCATGAACAAGACAAAACTTTCAAAGCAACAATCAAACAAGTGATTTGGAGAAATCCGCATGAAATTTCAAGAGATGCTGCTATTGTTAGGTCCTTATCGGAGAGCTTCGTCAATATTCCGGAATATATTGGTCACACCTGGTGGGAGGACTCTGGCCTGTTTGGAGAAGCTGGTATTCCTACAGTAATCGTTGGGCCAAAAGGTGGAGGCATTCATCAGCAAGAAGAATGGGTAGAACTGGATTCTGTATTTGATTTATCCAAAATATTATTACAAACCGCAGTTAATTTTTGTAAATAATGGTAAGCATTGAAAGTTTTCGTACGCTGGCTTTATCATTTCCGGGCACCAAAGAACTCCCCCATTTTGAAAAAACTTCCTTTCGCGTCAATAAAAAAATATTTACTACGATGGATATCGCCAACAAACGTGCAGTAGTGAAACTTTCTTCCATTGATCAGTCTGTATTTTGCGATTTTGATGAGGAGGCTATTTATCCATTCAAGGGAGCCTGGGGAAAACAAGGGTGGACATCCATAGAATTAAAAAAGGTAAAGAAAAGCATGCTTGTGGATCTGCTTACTACCTCCTATCACCTGGTAGGTGCCCATAAAACAAAATTAAAAAAACCTAAAAAGTAATAATTATGAAAAAATCTATGCTCTTGTTTTTCATTGTTCCTTCATTTCTTCTTTGCTGCCAACAAAGAAGAAATGAGGATATATCCTTTATTGCTTCTGATGAGTTTAATAAATTAAACCTTCCGTTTTCAGAAGTCGTTATTGCAGGTAACATGATGTACCTATCCGGGCAAGTGGGTAGCACACCCGATAATCCAATGACTCTGGTCCAGGGGGGAATAAAAAACGAAGCAAGGCAGGCACTTGAAAATATTAAAAGTGTGCTTGAGCTTAATGGATCTTCGTTGGAAAATGTGGTAAAATGCACGGTCATGCTTGCTGATATTAGCGAATGGGGAGATTTCAATACTGAATATGTGAAGTATTTTCCGGGTAAAAAGCCGGCCAGAAGCGCATTTGCAACCAATGGTTTGGCGTTGGGCGCCAGGGTTGAAATTGAGTGCATCGCGGTGTTGAAAAAATGACTTACATAAGTAAATCTGTTGATTTACCCTTGTTTTTTTCCGTTTAGGTTATAAATATTCAAGTTATCAAATTCATCAATATTACTCGGTTAGGATTATCTACCTTGTAATTTATCATAAATCTGAAAAATTCTATGAAAGTAAAATTATCAATATTGACAGCGGCTATAATGGTGATTGCCACCACGGTCTTTAGTCAAATTCCGAAACCATCTGAAACTTTCGGGTTTGAACCAGGAGCCGATTATAAAATGGCCACTTACGATCAGATGCTGACTTATTATGAAAAATTAGATGCAGCAACAGATCGTGTAAAAGTAACCGAAATAGGAAAGTCCGTAAGAGGCAGGCCTATCAAATTGATCTTTATCTCTAGTGAGGAAAATATGAAATCGCTGGATAAATGGAAGGACATCAGCACAAAAATGGCACGTGCCAGTGTTTCTGAGGAGGAGGCCAGGCGTTTATCAAAAGAAGGGAAAGCCATTATCTGGTTTGATGGTGGTATGCATGCTTCCGAAAAGGCACACGCACAAATGACTCCTGAACTTCTCTACCGCATTGCGGCTGAGGAATCTGACGAAATGAAAAAAATACGTGACAATGTGGTCACTCTTGTAGTTCCCGTTATTAATCCTGACGGATTGGATATCGAAGGTGCGTGGTACAGAAAAAATCTTGGAACCATTTATGAAACCTCCGGCCCACCCATCCTCTATCAGGAGTATGTAGGTCACGATAACAACCGAGATTGGTTTATGGGCAACATGCCGGAAACCAAAGCCGTAATGAAGGTCCTCTACAATGAGTGGTATCCACAGATTGTACACAATCACCATCAATCTGCGCCCGCTTGGGCAAGGATCTTTATACCCCCTTTCAGAAGTCCGGTAAATATGAAAATACACCCGGGTGTTACCACCGGTGTCAACCTGGTGGGCACTGCCATGGCCAATCGTTTTGCTATGAAGAAAATGCCTGGCGCCATTTCAATGACTACTTACGAAATGTGGTGGAATGGAGGAATGCGTACAGCACCTTATTATCACAATCAAATCGGTATTCTTACAGAAACAGCACATACATCACCCACTCCTCGGTTTTACCCTCCTGACTCCATTCCAAAATCTATTGGTGGGCGAGTTGCCAGCGATGGTATTTCAAAATCAGTGGACGGAACTGAAATCTTTTATCCATACCCATGGAAAGGTGGTGAATCCCATTTCAGGGATGCCGTAGACTATATGCTGGAAGCATCTATGGCAGTACTTGATCTTGCTTCAGAAAAACATGATGAATTACTGTACAACATATATTCAATGGGAAAGGATGCCATTGAAGATAAAGATGGTGCATTCGCTTATGTAATCCCAACCAATCAATGGGACAAATCAGAAGCCATAAACATGGTTAATGTTTTCATGCGCGGTGGAATTGAAGTGGTAGAAGCAACAAGCGCATTTCAAGTGGGTGATAAGGAATACAATGCTGGCACATACATCATGTATGGCGCACAATCTTTCCGCCCATACCTTGCAGACCTGATGGAAAAACAAAACTACCCAGATCTGTACCAGTATCCAGGTGGTCCTCCCATTGCTCCGTATGACCTTACCGGTTGGACGCTGCCCATGTCAATGGGAGTAAATGTTGATCGTGTAACTCAGCCATTTACAGCAAAAATCAAAAAAATCAACGGAGAGATACAAATGCCTGCTGGTGATCTTGCTGGTAAAGCATCGTATGGATTTGCTCTGAATAACAAGGAAAACTTAAGCGCTACTGTAATCAATCGATTACAAAAAGCGGGAGAGAAAATATCAATTGCACAAACCAACTTTACTGATGGCAAAAGTAATTTTGACAAAGGAACCTTTATCATAGATAAAGGAAGCCAAACTCAAAATATCCTTAAGGATTTAAGTAAAGAGTTGGGTGTATCTTTCACAGGTCTTGCTGCTCAACCTTCTAACCTTAAACCAATGAAAAAGGTGAAGGTTGGTCTTTACAAATCGTGGGATGCAAGCATAGACGAAGGATGGACGCGTTGGGTGTTGGAACAATTTGAATTTGATTTGGATACTTTACATGACGTAAATATAAAAGGTAAAGATTTAAGTAAGTACACCGCTATCATTTTCCCATCTCAATCACCTGAAGAGATTATTAACGGACATAGGCCAGGCACAATGCCTGAACCATACGTAGGCGGTTTAGGATTAGATGGGTTGGTGAGCATTAATAACTATGTAAACAATGGAGGTGTATTAATAATGTTTGATCAGGCGTGTGACTTGGCTATTGACGAATTTGATCTCCCTGTTAAAAATTCTGTTCGAGGATTATCTTCAAGCCAATTTTTCATTCCAGGATCAATCATCAGGATGAAAGTAAATAATGATGATCCTTTGGCCTACGGAATGAAAACAGAAGGAGCTGCATCTTATTCACAAAGCAGAGCGTTTGAAACTATAATTCCTTCCAGAAAGGCAGAAGGAGGCAATGAATTAATAAAATTGCCAGTACCGCGTCCTGACGTAAAGGCTGTAGCCACCTACGCTTCATCTGATCTGCTTATGAGTGGTTGGGCGCTTAATCCAAATAGAATAAAAAATAAAGGCGCAATGATGAATGTGGCACATGGAAATGGTAATGTTATTTTGTTTGGTTTCCGACCTCAGTTCCGCGGTCAATCACGTAATACTTACAAATTGATTTTTAATTCAATTTATTTGGGAGCCACCAGGTAAAATGTTAAAACCGTTAAAAAAACCCCGCTGGCCGGGGTTTTTTTATGCCTTTATACTTTTCTCTTTAACAAAAGGCCTATTAATCTAAAACCAACAATTACAATTAGCATTGCCACAATACCAAACTTAATGCTGGCTGGTACAGCAAAAGTATAGGATGGAATTGGATACCACTTCAAAAATATCATCATCATGAAGTTCTCAACTCCATCTAACAATCCAGCCAATAGCGCTGCATAAATCAATACGATTGTAATGCTTTCACTGGACAAGGTTCCTTTTTGAGTAATTACAATAAGCACAATTAAGAAAATTGTATAAGAAATTAGAAATGGAAAATCAAGCCATATATTAACAACCGCTGCTTCCAATCCATTGGCGCTGAAAGACAATGCATTACTACAATCATTCATTATCCATACCTCTTTTATTCTCAATGCCTCTTGCTGATCAAAAGCCAACTCCAGGTCAACAATTGCCAATGGAGTGGATGAAGTAATAAGACATGATGAAGATGGGCGCATACACAGGGTTGTACCTACCGTCAGAAGAAACGCAATCCAAAATGATTTTACCTTATGATTATGGATGTAGTTAATCCATTTGTCAGTGTTAAGTAAAAGCATATTTGGTTTTGTTTTTATTATTGATCCTCCCCAATTATAAAGTGAAAAAAGAGGCTGTTCTCCTACATTTCATAGAAAACAGCCTCTCTTTCACAATTTAAGGTAATGCTAATTCCTATTCAGCGGCTCGTAATCTTTGAATGGCGAAATACTAATCTTCTCCATCGTGCTGCGATATTCCGGCCATTGCGTTTTGTAAAAAACATTAACTTTATCAAGCATATCCTTTGTTTTTTCTTCTGCTTGCCTAAATACAACATTATCCCGTTCACTTAATGGATCGCGTGAAGAATTGGTATATGACATTGCATTGTTTATATAGGATACTGGAGCAGGAAACTCGGTACTTGTAATGCCCTGACGCTTGTCCTCCGCTCCAAGTATGTAATCAAACACCTTATCAATTGAGTCTTTTATTGCTTTCGTTTTATCCAAAGCATCCTTCAAATCCTCACGGTCTGCATCTTTCATTCTCTTCTCATAGTCTTCAGCGATTTCCTTTGACGTTCTTAATCGGTCTGTTGCAGTCGAGACTAATTCTTTCATTTTCTCAAGTTCCTTAGTGCGATTATAGCGTGCTTGCAAATTGGCAGCATCATTGGGATACCTTGGATCAGATTTTACATTTATCATTGTAGAGTCTTTCTGATCACCATAAGTAAGTCTCAGCTTGTATACACCGGCTAATACCGTGGCTCCTCCGGGCTCAGGCGCATTGGCTCTCGGCTTATTTCTGGAGGGGTTCCTAACTCCTTTTTCATCCAGACTCCATGTCATCCTATTGAGGCCATTGCCCTCAGGCGCCAATCGCTTCACCGATCTTATTATTTCTCCGCCTGAATTAAAAACTTCAAGCAAGATAGAATCATACTTAACCGCAGATTTCTCCTCTTTCTTTACCTCCTCCGCTACAGGAACTGGTTCAGTTAATTTCCCTTTGCGCTTTGAAGTTGTTTTAAGTTCCTCCTCCTTTACCTCTGCCTTTTTATCCTCCGGTTTGTTGATTACATAAGATATCAAAGCACCAAGCGGACGGTTCTCTCCATTAAACATTCCCGTACCTGGAAATAATGCACCTTCCGGACCCAGTGTTTCTACTGAGTATGCATCTGGGGGTGTAAACACGTGCAATGTTTTATCTAATGTTTGCACTCCAACCTTTGCCATCTCTCTTAAAGGTCGGATGTCGTCCAGCACATAAATGGCTCTACCAAAAGTTCCTATCACAAGGTCGTGTTCACGAGGATGAATAACCATGTCCATGGTAGAAAGGGAAGCGGGATATCCACTTGTCCACTTTGTATAAGATTTTCCGTCATCCAGACTTACAAACAATCCATTCTCTGTGCCTACAAAAATCAATTTAGGCTCGATCGGATCCTGTACTACGGACAACACATAACTATTCTCACCCACCTGACTGCTGTTTACCATGCTTTCCCAAGTTTGACCATAATCCCTTGTTCTAAACAAATAGGGCTTAAAGTCAAATTGCCTGTAATTGTTAACTACGACAAAGGCCTCTCCTTTATTATACGTAGATGCCTGAATCTGAGGTATCCAGGCATTCTTTGGCATGCCTGCTATCCTTGAGGTAAGGTTAGCCCATGTTTTGCCCCCATCTCTGGTGAGTTGCACCTGTCCATCATCCGTACCCGCCCAAATAACGCCCTGCTCTTTAGTAGAAGGCGCAATGGTTAAAATCGTACAGTGGTTTTCTGCTCCAGTTGCATCCATGGTCAAACCACCGCTTTCATACTGCTTTTGTTTTTCCGGATCATTGGTTGTCAGGTCCTTGGAAATAATCTCCCAGGTGTCACCTTTATTGATGCTTTTGTGTACGAATTGACTGCCAAAATAAATGGTTGAATTATCAAATGGATCTTGGGCAAATGCAGCATTCCAATTGAATCTCAGTTTCACATCAGCATCAGGATGGCTCGGCCGGATGTTCTTGGTATAACCTGTTTTCCTATCCCAACGGCCAACAAAGCCCTCCTGCGACATGCCATAGCCATACCTGTTGTTGTCTGGATCGGGGGCCATGTCAAAACCATCCCCAAACATCAGCATTTGAAAATAGGAGTTCCTGATACCACCAAAGCGCCAAACATAAGCCGGCCCAACCCAGGAACCGTTATCCTGTAGCCCACCGTACACATTGTAAGGCTGATCCATGTCTACGTTGATATGATAGAATTGACCCACAGGAATATTTTCTACAAAACGCCAATTTTTGCCCATATCATGAGTGATGTTTAAACCACCATCATTTCCATCCATCATAAAAGATGGGTCTTCAGGGTGAATCCACCAGGCATGGTGATCAGGATGAACTCCATTAAATGAAAATGGAAGTAACGGATGAAATGATTTCCCTGCATCTTCACTTACGTTAACTTCAGAGAAAATAGTATATAGCCTGTTCTCATTTTTAGGGTCTGCATGAATCTCTCCATAGTAAAATGGGCGATCACCAATTTGATCCATATTTTCATTGATCATCTTCCACTTAAATCCACCATCTTCCGATTTATATAAACCGTTCTTCTTGCTCTCTATCAATGTGTAAATGATTTCCGGCTTCGCGGATATAGCAATTCCTATACGCCCTAAATCACCAGCTGGTAACCCATCCTTATCAGTGCGCTTTGTCCAGGTTTTACCGCCATCATAGGTAACATATAACCCTGAACCGGGACCGCCTGATTTAAAAATCCACGGCCACCTTCTGTGCTCCCACATAGACGCAAATAATTTATTAGGATTAGTCGAATCCATTACCAACTCAGCACATCCGGTTTTTTCATTCACATAAAGCACTTTCTCCCAAGTTTGGCCTCCATCTGTAGTTTTAAAAACCCCTCGTTCAGGATGCTCACCCCAAGGTGAACCAATAGCGCCTACATAAACCGTATTTGGATTTTGGGGATCAATCACTATCCTGTGAATGTTGCGGGTCTTTTCGAGGCCCATGAGTTTCCAATTTTTACCACCATCAAGACTCTTATAAACTCCATACCCACCATTCAAACTGTTTCGTGGGTTTCCTTCCCCTGTACCCACCCAGATCACCGAAGGATTGCCTTGTTGGATGGCCACCGCACCGATAGACATAGCAGCCTCCTTGTCAAAAACTGGCTCCCAACTTACACCCCCGCTTGTTGATTTCCAGAGCCCGCCAGAAGCGGACCCGACATACATTACATCGCGATCATTAACTACCACATCTATGGCGGTAATTCTTCCACTCATTGCGGCAGGGCCAATGCTTCGCGCATGCATACCCTTTAACTTTTCCATATCCAGCTTTTGCGCAGACACCACAGTTCCGCAAAGCGTAAAAGCAACTAGTAGTAGTTTAAATTGTAGTGATTTTATCATAAATAATTAGATTGATTAAATAGTTTCTAGAGATAATATTACCAAATGCAAATACAAGCAACAAAAGTCTATGGTATTTTGGCAGTTAATCGCTTTGTGTAATTTAAGCGGCTCAAAAGTCGAACTGTACTTCTTTTGTATTGAAAAGATTGGTTCTTCCATCTTCATTGATCATCAACCGACCATGGTCATCCACACCTTTGATCACCCCCACAAAATGACGCCCGTTTGTTATGAACATTCTGCTTTCATTCAATCCAAAAAGAGTACTTTGGTAAGATTCTCTCACACGATCTCCTCCCTTGTGCTTTAATACCATGTACCATTTCTCCAGCAGGCCACAAATCTCCTCCAGCACACCCTGCAATTCATAATTCCGTCCTGTGACCATAGTTAGCGAAACAGCATTATTAAAGTGAAAGCCCATTTGGTTGATATTGAGTCCAATGCCGATAATCGAATTGGTAAAACCAGGGCCCTGAATCTGATTTTCTATTAGTATTCCACAGATTTTGCGATCATCAACCATCACATCATTGGGCCATTTCACGTTGACCCCCTGAGTTATTTTAGATTGAACAAAATCTCTAACCCCCAGAGATACCACCATATTGAGTAAAAACTGATCTTTAATAGCTAAAAAGGAGGGTTTAACAATCAGCGAAAAGGTCAGATTTTTTCCTGTCTCTGAAATCCAGGCGTTTCCCTGTTGCCCCCGGCCTCTCAATTGATGGTTTGTTAAAATAAGGGTGCCGTCAGGCAAATCCTGCTTTTGGCTTAATTCTAGCGCAAGTGAATTGGTTGAATGACATTCTGGCACGAAAACCAGCTTTTTGCCTATGAAAAGAGTATTGGCAAGGATTTTATACACACTAAATGGTTAACTTTGCTGATTAGAACTGTAATAAAACCCTAAGATACTTAATGGCCAAAAAAAAGGCGGAAAGTCAGTCTGAGATTTTAAGTCAGACAATAGTAAAGGGTATGCAGGAGAAAAAAGCCAGTGACATTGTTATATTGGACTTAAGGAAGGCGAAAAATGCAGTTGCTGATTTTTTCGTCATATGTTCTGGAAATTCAGCAAGGCAATTAGATGCAATTGCTGATGCCATTGACGAAATGGTTTCCAAAACCTTGAAAGAAAATCCTTGGCACATTGAGGGTAAAAACAATAAAGAATGGATGCTACTCGACTATACTAATGTAGTGGCACACATTTTTCAAAATGAAAGAAGGTCCTATTACACTTTAGAAAAATTATGGGGTGATGCTAAAATCACCCAGATAAAAAGTTAAAGGAACCAAAAGACAACGAAGACGTTATTGACTTGAATTACAATTGAATGGCAGACAAAAAGAAAGATAATTTATTACCTCCACGCGGCCCAAAAGGCAATTATCAATTGTGGATAATCCTGGCTTTGGTCGCGGTGATACTTGCTGTGAGTTACTTTAACAGATCAGGAGATCTCATTGAAATCCAATCCAGTAAGTTTGAGGATATTGTTCAGCGCAGAGATGCAAAAAACATAGTTGTAATCAAAAATGAAGATCTCGTAGAGATTACGCTCAAACAGGAGGCTTTGCAAAATTCAGTATATCGCACTGAACTGGAAAGTAGCAGTCCTTTTGGTGTAAGTCCAACAGGGCCCCACTATAAAATGCGTATTGGAACGATCGACCAATTTGCTAACTACTATAAAGAGATTACTGCTAAAATCCCTAAAGAAGATCGTATTGACTTGAAATACGTAGAGCGCAGCGACTTTACCGGTATGATGCTTAATTGGGGATTTTTATTCCTTTTGCTTTTTGGATTCTGGATGCTCATGCGCAGAATGACTGGTGGCGGTGGTCCGGGAGGTCAAATATTTAATATTGGAAAATCAAAGGCTGCATTATTTGATGCAGAGAACAAAGTAAAAATCACCTTCGAGGATGTAGCTGGACTAGAGGAAGCCAAGGAGGAAGTGCGAGAGATCGTGGAGTTCTTAAAAACTCCCGGTAAATTCACAAAATTGGGAGGAAAAATTCCAAAAGGCGCCCTACTGGTAGGCCCTCCCGGAACCGGAAAAACATTATTAGCAAAGGCGGTAGCAGGCGAGGCCGCTGTCCCTTTCTTCTCTCTGTCGGGATCTGACTTCGTGGAAATGTTTGTAGGTGTTGGCGCAGCTCGCGTACGTGATTTGTTTAAGCAAGCGAAAGAAAAAGCACCTTGTATTATTTTTATTGATGAAATCGATGCCATTGGTAGGTCAAGAGGAAGAGGACAAATGCCTGGCTCGAACGATGAGCGGGAAAATACATTAAACTCTTTATTGGTAGAAATGGATGGTTTTGCCACAGATAGCGGTGTAATTATTCTTGCTGCAACCAATAGGCCAGACGTGCTTGATACTGCTCTTCTTCGCCCAGGTCGTTTTGACCGGCAGATCAGTATTGACAAACCAGATATTTCAGGTCGAGAACAAATATTTAAAGTACACCTTAAGCCCATTAAAATGGCAAAAGAGGTTGACTCTAAAAAATTAGCCGCACAAACTCCGGGATTTGCCGGAGCAGAGATTGCAAACGTTTGCAATGAAGCTGCTTTGATCGCGGCACGGAGAGACAAGAAAGAAGTGGATATGCAGGATTTCCAGGATGCCATTGACCGTGTAATTGGCGGACTGGAAAGAAAAACAAAAATTATTTCCCCTGAAGAAAAATTGATTGTCGCTTATCACGAGGCCGGGCACGCTGTAGCAGGATGGTTTCTGGAGCATGCCGATCCATTGGTGAAGGTAAGTATTGTACCGAGAGGTGCTGCCGCATTGGGTTACGCGCAATATCTTCCTAAAGAACAATTCTTATATCAGACTGAACAATTACTGGATGAAATGTGCATGACCTTTGGAGGGCGCGCTGCTGAAGAACTGGTTTTCGGTAAAATATCAACAGGTGCCATGAGCGATTTGGAGCGCACTACTAAAATGGCTTATAGCATTGTAACGGTTTATGGAATGAATAAGGAAATCGGAAACCTATCGTTCTATGACTCTAAACAATCAGAATATAATTTTCAAAAACCATATTCTGAGGCTACTGCAGAAAAGATTGACAAGGAAGTGAAGAAGATCATCGATGAAGCTTTTGAACGAACCAAAAACCTTCTTACAAAACATCGAGATCACCTTGAAGCAATTGCCAAGGAGTTGTTAGAAAAAGAAATATTATTTCAATCTGATCTGGAAAGATTAATTGGAAAGAGACCCTTTGCAGGTCAAACTACCTACCAGAAATTTACCAATGGACAAACTGCTTCCGAGAAGAAAGAAGCAGAGGTAACAGCGACTAAGACCGAAGTGGAGAAATCAGAAGATACTCCTGCAGTCAACCAGGAAGATGTAGTCGAACAGAAAAATACCCCTAATTCACCAGACTAAATATCTAACACAATACGAAGAAGATTGAATCAGGTACCCGGGTACCTGATTTTTTTTATTTATCAGTTATTACTAACTCGCATATGAAGTGAAAATTAATTGCGAACATTGCCTATCATGAAGAAAGAGGTAATTCTACTGCCCTCAAACAAGAAGATATACTTCGCTTCTGATTTTCATCTGGGTGTCCCAGACTATAAGGCCAGTGTCATTAGAGAAAAAAAAATTATCAGGTGGCTGGATCAAATCAAAGATGATGCCCATTCCATCTACCTTTTAGGAGATATTTTTGACTTTTGGTTTGAATACAAACATGCCATTCCAAAAGGTTTTATAAGACTACAGGGAAAACTGGCAGAACTCAGAGATGCAGGAATGCCCATTTACTTCTTTACAGGCAATCACGATATGTGGATGTTTGAATACTTTCCACAAGAACTTGGTATCCCAATACACAGGGAACCCATTGAACTCAAAGTAGGGAATCAAAGGCTCATGATTGGTCATGGTGACGGCCTTGGTCAGGGTGATACGTCCTACAAGATTCTCAAAAAATTCTTTAACAGCCATCTGTGTCAGTGGTTGTTTGCACGTCTTCATCCCAATCTCGGCATAGGCATTGCTAAGTTTTGGAGTAGAAACAGCCGCATCAGCAATATGAGGAAAGAGGAAAAATTTAATGGTGAGGAAAATGAATACCTCCTTATCTACTGCCGTGAGTTAGAAAAAAATAACCATTACGATTTTTATGTTTTTGGTCATCGTCACTTGCCCCTGGATTTGGAAGTTGGAAACAATAGCAGATACATCAACCTGGGAGAATGGGTGAATTTTAATACTTATGGTGTGTACGATGGCTCATCCATTAAGTTAGAAACCTTTAAAGGATGAGATATCTGCTGTCGATAATTTTTTTAATGAATCAATTGACCTCCGTAGCCCAATTGAAGAAGGTGGCCGAGTTGAGTTTGAGCAATGTTTCCATCGCCTCCGTGGATAGATTGGGAAATTTTTATTTTGTGCTTACAACAGGTACTATGCAAAAGTACGATCCAGATGGAACTCTATTGGATGAGGTAAAAGACAGCGTATTACCCATCACTCTTCTTGAGCCATGGAATCCATTAAAAGTATTTACTTATTCAAACAAGAATACATTAATCAAATATTGGGATCACCACCTGACACTGCTTGAGGAAAAACCATTGGAGCCATCATTAAGCATAACACCTCAGCTTGTTTGTCCTGCCAATGAAGTAAACAAAGCCTGGATATTGGACGCAGCCGATTACAGCATGAAAAAAGTAAATCTCTCCACCAATGAAATTGAAGTAGATGCAGCCCTCCCCACAGCATGGGCGAGTAGTGATTCCGATTATGTATTTATGAGAGAGTATCAAAACAGGGTTTTTCTATTAGATAAAAATAAAGGAATTCTGATGCTCAATATGTTGGGTAAACTCATTACAACTATTGAGGTTAAGGGGCTGAGTTTTTTCAACTTTTTGGGGGAAGAACTATGTTATAGAAAGAATGGTCAGATCCTTTTATTAGATTTATTCACAGGAGAGACAAGAAAAATAGCAGACTTGCCAGAACCCGACAGAATTCTGTTTACCATCATCACCGATGAAAGGCTGGTTGTTGGTCGTGAGGGGAAAGTACTTTTCTATTCATTCAGTCAGTAGCCTTAGTTTGAGTTGCCCAATTGGACAAAATCAATTAATAAACTACGATAATCGGAAAGGGTATTCATCCTTGAACAATCGCTTGGATTTTTCAACTTTCAACCCTTAAGGGTACCTTCATTTCACCTAGTGCTTTAATCATATTCTTCATATCCGTTCATCCTTCGTTCGAATATGAACACAACTTCAATTCTAACACGCTAATATGCCCGAAATAATCAAGTTTTAAAACTGGCATCATTTTTAATACTACATTTAGGAATTAATTATTAAACAATGAAAAAATACCAGTTGGGGGAGTTTGAAGAGATTGTCATGCTCACAGTAGCCATCCTTTATAAAGGAGCTTATGGTGTATCCATTAAAAAAGAAATTGAAACAAGACTAAAACGAAGTGTTAGCGTAGGGGCACTTCAATCTGCTTTAAGGAGATTAGAAGACAAAGGCTATTTGAAATCTTTTGAAGGAGATGCAACTGAAGAAAGAGCTGGGCGACCAAAAAAATTTTTTCAAATAACCGCATTGGGGAAACGAGCCATGGAGCATGTGAAGAGCACACGTGATGAGCTGTGGAGTTTAATCCCAAATATGGCATGGAATTCAAAGATGGTTGGGTCATCAATATGAATGACGATGTCACCCCTTCGGGGTTCACTCTTAATAAGGCAATGTCGTTCTAATAAGTTGACAATCGGCAATTGACAATAGGCAACATATTGTCAATTGTTCTTGTCAGCAATTAACAATAGAATTTAAAAAAATGAAATCAGAAAAACTCTTTCCTCCTAAGTCCGCCACACGTTTCTTTCGATGGTTTTGCCATCCGAAGCTGGTGAACAGTATTGAAGGTGACCTGATAGAATTGTATGACGAAAGAGTAAGAGAAGCAGGAAAAAGAAAAGCAGATAGAAAATTTATCATCGATGTTTTGCTGCTATTCAGGCCCAGCATTATCAGGCCAGCAGAAGGGTATAAAAATTTAAACACTTACGGCATGTACAAAAGTTATTTTAAAATCGGATGGCGAAATCTAATGCGCAATAAAGGATATTCATTTATTAACATTGGAGGGCTCGCCATGGGCATGGCGGTAGCGTTGTTGATCGGCCTATGGGTTTATGATGAATTATCGTTTAATAAATACCATGAAAATTATGAAACGATAGCACAGGTATATCGAAGTGAGATATTGGGTGGCGAAAAGGAAGTCAATACTCCCCTTGTGACAGGCCTGGGCACCCTCCTCAAAACAGAATACGGATCGCACTTTAAAACCGTAGCGATGGTACGCGCACGAACTGAAGAAAGGGTCATTGCCTTTGGTGAAAAAAAGTTCACTCAGAGTGGTTACTTTATGCAGGCCGAAGGAGCCGAGATACTGACCTTGAAAATGATTGAGGGTACAAGGCAGGGACTCAAGGAAATGAAAAGCATTCTACTCTCGGAATCTCTTGCTAAAAAACTTTTTGGTAATGCTGACCCAATCAACCAGGTGGTAATGATGGATGCCAAATGGGATTTAAAAGTAACAGGTGTGTATGAAGACTTACCCAGGAATTCAACATTTAATGAAGCCTCTTACTTTGCTCCTTTAGATTTATACATTGATGGTTGGGCAACACTAGATGCCTGGGATAATTATTTCGTATATGTTTTTGTGCAACTTTATCCCGGAGGCGATTTTGAAGAAACATCAAAGATTATTAAAGATGTAATGCTTTCACACGTGAATGCAGAGAGCGCTGAAACAAACCCTGAAATTTTTCTACATCCCATGAGCCAATGGCATTTGAATTCGGAATTCAAAAATGGCAAGTTAGTAACAAGCAAACGGATGATGTCGGTTTGGTATTACAGTGCTATAGGAATTTTTGTTTTGCTGCTGGCCTGCATCAACTTTATGAACCTGAGCACTGCTCGTTCCGAAAAAAGAGCCAAGGAAGTAGGAATCAGAAAATCAATTGGTTCATTGCGCAGCCAATTGATTCAACAATTTTTTGGGGAGACTTTTTTAGTTGCACTGATTGCAGCGGTCATTGCATTAATAGCCGTTCAGTTGACTCTACCCTGGTTTAATGATGTCAGTGACAAAAATATTTCCTTACCAATAGGTCAACCTCTGTTTTGGGTAACTGTTATTGGATTTATCTTATTCACCGGGCTGCTGGCAGGCAGCTATCCTGCTCTTTACCTATCTTCCTTCGATGCCGTAAAAATATTAAAAGGAACTTTCAAAGCTGGTCGGTTTGCCATGGTACCAAGGCGGGTTTTGGTTGTAGTGCAATTCACCGTTTCCATTACCCTTACGATCGGAACAATCATTGTATACCAGCAAATTCAATTTGCAAAAAACAGGCCCGTTGGCTATTCGAGAGCGAACCTTATCGAATTGAGAACTTCTTCACCCGAATACAAGGGTCAGTATCAGTCATTACGAAATGAATTAAAAAATACCGGGGTAGTAGAAGAAATTGCTGAAGCTAACTATTCTGTAACCGATACCCGAGGTTGGAATGGTGGATTCTCCTGGCATGACAAGAAGTATGACGCGGCTTTCAACACAATTTTTGTATCACATGAGTACGGTCAAACTATTGGTTGGAAGTTTATTGAAGGTCGTGATTTCTCACGTGCGTTCCCAAGCGACCTATCCGGAATCATTATTAACGAATCTGCGTTGAAAATTCTGAGCCTTGAAAATCCAGTTGGAGAATCACTTAATTGGTCACCAAGTGGGGACAACAGGGGTGACTATACAATATTAGGTGTTGTAAAAGATATGGTGAAAGGATCACCGTATGAGCCAACCGATCCATCTATTATTTTCCTTTCAAATCGTGATATGGAGTGGCTATATATTAAAATGAAACCAACAGTGAGCCCCCACACTGCATTGCCTAAAATTCAATCTGTACTCGCCAGCATTGTTCCCTCAGCTCCATTTGATTACACCTTTGCAGATGAAGCCTATGGTGCAAAGTTTCGGGCAGAAGAGCGAATCGGAAAGTTAGCTACGTTTTTCAGCGTCCTTGCATTGATTATCAGTTGCCTGGGATTGTTTGGATTGGCCACCTTTATGGCGGAGCAACGGACAAAAGAAATCGGTATTCGTAAAATAATGGGTGCTTCTGTAAGCAATCTTTGGAAAATGTTATCAAAGGACTTTGTTATTCTTGTTATTGTTTCTTGCGGGCTCGCCATTCCCATTTCCTTCTACTTCATGAATAGTTGGTTGGGTCAGTATGAATACAGGACCAACATTTCGTGGAGTATATTCTTTATTACCGGAATAGGTGCACTTGCAATAACGTTGTTAACCGTAAGTTTTCAGGCAATAAAAGCAGCTTTGATGAACCCTGTAGAGAGTTTGAAAACAGAATAAATTTAATCCACCATTTTTTTTGGCCAATTCCAGGCAAGCCAAACGATGAGCAGGGTAAGGATACTCTCCAAAAATGCCAGAAAAACATAAAAAGTATGCCAGGGTGAAATTGATCCAATTCCTATCAATATCATGAGCAATGTGTACAGCAACCCAAAAATAATATTAAGCCATCTATTGAGTACAGGCTTTACAAGAATGGAAATTGAAATCATTAATGCAGGAATGGCAAGAAGGACCGATGCAAGAAATAACTCAATGGGACTGCTCAATGCATTGTCGCCACTTATAAGTCTTTCCACTTTTCCAGGAACATATAATTCAAAATAATCTCCATATATGTAACAAAACATAACCGATGTCCAGAGGGCGGAAAGTTTGTGCTTAACACTGATTTTATAATCCTCCAATACTTGTGTGTTAATACTCATTTTTTGGTTTCAATGTAACGATACCATGACGAATCATTCTCATTGAAGTTACAGCCAAACATGTATTTTAACCCTATATAATTAGTCCTTTTTGAAGCACCTCAATTTGGCATATTAAGCCCTTATTCCATTATTATCTTTGAAATCGCACGATAAACTGTTCATTTTTGAACATATTTGTACGGCAAGGCACATCTATTGTGCCTATATGCATGTTTTCGGTCGGTACCGAAGCTGGCATAGTTTTTCTATAAGTATAGCTTAACCTTAACCTGAATCACGTGAATGAAGGCGGAAAAATTTTAATGATCGATGACGATGAAGATGTGCTATTGGCAGCTAAGATGCTGTTGAAAAAGTACGGTCATCAGGTCATCATTGACAAGAACCCAAACAAGATTCCATTCCTGCTCAACAATGACACCTACGATGTCATTTTGTTGGATATGAATTTCAGCAAAGACACTACCTCCGGAAAAGAGGGATTTGAGTGGCTGAAACAAATTAAAGAAAAAGATCCTGATGCGGTGGTGATTATGATTACTGCCTTTGGTGATGTAGAAATGGCAGTTCGTGCCCTTAAAGAAGGGGCAACAGATTTTATATTAAAGCCCTGGCAAAATGAAAAATTGATAGCCACTATCTCGACAGCCATTAAACTAAAACAATCTTACAACGAGGTGGACAAGCTGCGCAAAGCAAAGCAGATGCTCGAAGAACAAATCAGTCAACCTTTTAGAGATATTATCGGCAACAGTCCATCTATTAAAGAAGTCTTTACATTAATCGATAAAGTAGCTGCTACCGATGCCAATGTGTTAATCCTGGGTGAAAATGGAACCGGAAAAGAATTAGTAGCAAGGGCCATTCACCAAAAATCCCTGCGCAAAGACAATTCGTTTGTAAGTGTTGATATGGGAGCTATCACTGAAACACTTTTTGAAAGTGAGTTATTCGGCCATAAGAAAGGTGCATTTACTGATGCTAGAGAAAACAGAACGGGACGCTTTGAACTCGCCAACGGTGGCACTTTGTTTCTAGATGAAATTGGTAATCTTAGCATGACTTTACAAAGCAAACTACTTACTGCTTTGCAATCCAGGCAGATTACAAGAGTAGGTTCTAATGGTCCAGTTGATGTTGATATTCGTTTAATTTGCGCCACCAACATGCCACTGCACCAAATGGTGGATGAAGGAAAATTTCGTCAGGATCTTTTATATCGTATCAATACGGTTGAGATCAGAATACCACCATTGTGTGAACGGGTGGATGACATCCCCATGCTTGCTGATCACTTTCTGAATTTTTACACTAAAAAATATCACAAGGATGTGGTTTCGTTTTCAGAAGCGGCTATTGCTAAACTGAAAAAATATGCATGGCCTGGAAACATAAGAGAGCTGCAACATTCCATTGAACGAGCAGTAATTATGGCCGACTCCCCTACTTTGCAAGAGAGTGATTTTCTGTTCAACAGAAAGGGAGGACCAAGTACTGAAAGCGACACCTTAAATCTGGATGATGTGGAAAAGGCTGCAGTTGTAAAAGCCATACAACTCCACAACGGCAATATCTCCAAAGCGGCAGATGAACTTGGTCTGACAAGAGCATCGCTGTACAGGAGAATGGAAAAATATGGGCTTTAACCTGCGTTCCCCTCTTGTCACTCGCATTGCTATTCTGGTAGCCACTGTATTTGCAATGGCTTATGCCGTGGCTGATTCATTCAACATTATCATCGTGCTCGCATTGGCAGGAGCCACGCTATTCCAAGTTTCACATCTTATTAAAGAGTTTGAAGAATCTAATGAAAATATTGCCTCTTTCCTGGATGCTATCCGGTTTGACGACCTGTCCTCTTCATTCAAAACAGATAGTGATGATCCTGCAGTTCAGCGGCTGCACAAAGAATTGAATGAAGCCATTACCAAACTCAAATCCTCCAGAAGTGAAAAAGATTCCGAGTATCAATTCTTAAAAAATATTGTTCAACATGTAGGCATTGGCTTGCTCACCTTCAAAAAAGATGGGTCAATTCAGATTATGAACACTGCAGCTAAAAAATTATTGCGTGTGAACAATGCCAAACACATTGATGACTTGCGGCCAGTTAGTGAGGTATTGGTAGAGGCATTTCTCAAATTAAAAACCGGAGGGCGAGAACTGACTCGCCTTGTGCTGGCAGATGAAACCGTTCAAATATCTATTTACGCTATTGAACTGACATTACGAGGTGAGGTAATAAAACTAATTTCCATGAACAACATCCAAAGTGAATTGGATGAAAAAGAAATGGAAGCCTGGCAAAACCTGGTGAGGGTACTCACCCACGAAATAATGAATTCTGTCACCCCAATCTCTTCTTTAGCGGGTGTTGTAGAAGATGAATTACAAAGCCGAATGGATCAGCCCGTAGCTACTTTCAACAAAGATGAAATGGAAGATATGCATTTGTCTATCCAAACGATCAGCAAGCGCAGTGCCGGGCTAATCCATTTTGTAAGAGAGTTCAAAAACCTATCTCAACGACCTCAACCTAACCTGGCACCAGTAAATGTAAAAAGATTGTTAGAAGAAATGGCGGTCCTTCAGAAAAAAGAGCTTATCGATAACAGTATAAAAATTTCTATTAATATCGACCCTGAGGATCTGATCATAAGTGCCGATAAGAGCATGATTGAACAAGTGATTATCAACCTTGTTAAAAATGCAATGCAATCATTTTCTGAACAAAAGGAGAAATGCATTGAATTAAAAGCTTACCTGGACGAAAAAACAAGACCTATAATATCAGTGAGCGATAATGGGGATGGAATAGACCCTGAAGCACTGGAACGTATTTTTGTGCCTTTTTATTCAACAAAAAAAACCGGTTCTGGCATAGGGCTAAGTTTATCCAAACAGATCATGCGACAACATGAGGGCCGCATCACAGTGAAGTCCAAATTAGGGGAAGGGACAGAATTTATACTGCGATTCTAAGCCCTCGAAGATCCATTAACCCAAAAAAATCATAAGTCTTTTTTACAAAAGTGCTGACGATTGAAAATGAAACTCTTACAGACAGTTCAATGCAGTGTGTGTAGGTTCATTTTCATTGTCAGGTCAATGACGCTTCGGTCATGATCCTGATCGTAGCGTCATGAGTTTAAACCTAACATTCCTGACGAAATCGTCAGGAATCGTCACCCAGAGTGGCAAAATTGTCATTCTGTTATGACAACTTTGGGATTAATATTTTCTAGCTTTGTAGCTTATAAGTAAGTAGTACATTATGCCTGATATTCAGAAAAAAGTCACCGCTATCTTAGTAGAGAAACTAGGAATCCCCGAATCAGAAATAACACCAGATGCGAACTTTGTAAAAGATCTTGGTATAGACTCGCTGGACTACGCAGAATTGGTGATGGATTTTGAACAAACCTTTGATATCAAAATACCTGATGATGATGCAGAGAAAATGCAAACCATCAGCCAGGCAGTAAAATATATCGAATCAAAGCTTTAGGTAGCACTCTGTTTAACTAACTCAAAATAGCTGCCCAGTCTTTTCATGACACTTGCATTGGTATTTAAGAATGGAGTGGATTCTAACGGCTGATCAAGCCTTGAGAAGTACCAACCATTTTTCTCAAGATTCCAGGATACAAGATATTTATCGGAATAAATCAGCAACACATCCATGTCATATATCTCTTCCTGTTCCTTGTCCAAAAGTCCCGTAAATTGCAATAACACATGATCTTTGCGAAACAATTCGCCCTTATTACAATCAATGCGGTCCAGCCGCATCAATAATTTGGCCTCGCTATCCCATGCTCTAAATTTTATTTTCCTTGGCACAAAATGATCCATAGCACTACTGTCATGTAATTGTTAACTTACCAACTCTTTTTTGTAATTCCAATGAGCAATAGTAATAAGGTTTTATTCATTGTTAATAAATTTTCTGGTACCGGATATCGTCCGGCACTGGAGAGGAAGATACTGACACAATGTAAACAAAGAAACCTTGAATGCACCATTGAGTTTACCCAGGAGCCTGGTCATGCCACGATCCTGGCGCGGACGGCTGTGGAAAACAAGTTTAAAATGGTTTTTGCCGTAGGGGGAGATGGAACGGTGAATGAGGTTGCGCAGGGGCTCTTACATTCATCAGTAGTGCTGGGCATTATTCCAAAGGGTTCAGGAAACGGACTCGCGAGACATTTGCAAATTCCGATCTCAATTGACAAGGCATTGTCAATGCTTGACTTAAAAAAGACGATACAAATCGATACCATAAACGTCAACGATCATTTATCCGTTAATGTATCCGGGATAGGATTTGATGGCCACGTTGCAGAATTATTTGCAAGAGATGGGAAAAGAGGACTGTTGACCTACATTAAACTAGTAGTGGGCCAGTTCAACAAATTTGAAGCCTTCGAATGCCAGGTTTCTCTTGATGGAGTAACTACCCAAGAAAATCTATTTAGCATTTCATTTGCCAACTCCTCCCAATTTGGAAACAATGCTTTCATTGCCCCCACTGCTTCACTTTGTGATCAATTGATTGATGTGTGCATGGTGAATAAAATGAATACCTTACGAGGATTGCAATTTGTTAGCAGACTTTTTAATAGAACATTGACACAATCCAAGCAAGTCCGCTTGTCTCAAGCTAAGGAAATCACAATTAAAGCCAGTAGAGAAATACCATTTCACATCGATGGGGAAGCTGCTGGTGCCACAACGGAGTTTAATATCAGAATAAACCCCTTATCCATTAGTGTAGCTATTCCGGAAAATACCAATTTCCTTTAGAATCACACACACTAACAAAATACCACTTATCGGGTTAGTAACATTATTGAAGGGATACGTTTAAGTAAAATGTAATCTGTAAATATTAACCTCAATCAACGACAGTACTATGAAACAGTTATTTACAATCATTCTGGTTGGGTTCATCTCAACATCCACATTTGCCCAGGGAGTTACGCTGCCTCCCAGTGGTGGAAATCAAAAAGCAGAAGTAAGTCAATGGATTGGCCCTGTAAAAGTCACCATTAATTACAGTAGCCCCAAAGTTCACGCTCCAGATGGAACAAATCGAAAAGGTCATATTTGGGGAGAATTGGTGCCCTATGGCCTGAATAATTTAGGCTTTGGTACCTCCACAGCAGCTCCCTGGAGGGCCGGTGCTAATGAAAACACAACCATTACTTTTTCTCATGATGTGAAATTTGGTGGGGCTGAAGTAAAAGCTGGTACCTACGGCTTGTTCCTCATTGTGGAAAAAGATGCACCCTGGACATATATCTTATCCAAAAATTCAACAAGTTGGGGTAGCTTTTTTTACGATGCCAAAGAAGATGCTGCTCGCGTCCAATCTACACCTAAAGACAGCGAGTATACGGAATGTCTTACTTACGGCTTTGAAGACCGACAGCCCAGCTCTGCAGTAGCGTATTTGAAATGGGAAAATAAAAAAGTTCCTGTTACCATTGAAGTGCCCAACATCAATGATGTATATGTTGCCACTCTACGAAATGAATTAAGGGGCTCCCAGGGCTTTACATTTCAAAACTTTGCAAGTGCAGCCAACTTCTGTGCCACCAACAAAGTGAATTTAGAAGAGGCACTCATCTGGGCAGAAACTGCCATTAGTGGTTCTTTTGTGGGGCAGGAGAATTTTTTTACTTTGCAAACCAAGGCCAATGTATTGAATGCCATGGGTAAGGATGGTGAAGCTGAGTCGGTAATGATTCGAGCAATTAATCATCCAACAGCCAACGTAGGTCAAATTCATGGCTATGGACGCACCCTTATAGCCGCTGGAAAAAATGATAAGGCGCTTGAAGTATTTAAGACAAACCAGAAACTTCATCCTGAAGATAAATTTACTACTAACGTAGGCTTGGCCAGGGGATACACTGCAGTGGGTGACAAAAAGAACGCTATCAAGTATTGGGAACTGGCTATAAAGAACATTCCAGAAAACCAAAAGCCTTTTTTAAATGTGTATCAGGAAGAGTTGAAAAAAGTGAAGGAAGGGAAATAATCATTTTTCAACCAGGTTCATTTTTATGACTCACAGAGGGCGCAGGTTTCCACAGATAATGAATTATAACTCGGGTAGTCAATTCTTTTAGCCCCATTTCGTAATGACTTTTCTGTGAACATCTGTGCTATCTGTGAGAAATATTGAGACAGCTTCCTTTATCCGCTCTTTTTTACTTTATATCCTTCCCTGGTAAGTAATGCAAGTACTTTCTCTCGCACATCTCCCTGAATTAATATTTCACCCTCTTTCGCAGAACCCCCTACCCCACATTTGGTCTTCAATAATTTAGTTAGCGCGTCCAAATCAGCAGATGTTCCAACAAATCCCTTTATTAAAGTCACTTGTTTTCCGGCTCTACCACTTTTGTCCAACAACACTTTCAAATTTTGTTGGGCAGGAGTTAGTGTTTCAATCTCGTTCGGTTCAACTGTAGAATATCCAAAATTCTGATTGGTAGAATACACCACACCTTCTCTATGCTTCCAGTCATTTGATTTTTTTTTACTCATTATTTTATTAATAAAAATGCAACAATAATCAAAAGTATAAAAGAAACAATGGAAAGGTTAAAAGGAAACTCCACTGTGCTTCTTACTGTGATACCAAGTAATGCTGAAATGAAAAGAATTACGGGGATAAAGAACAAATTTCCATAAATAGCAGCCACTCTTACTTTGTATTTACCAGAAGGAATTGCCGCGGTTACAATCTTACCAAACAAAATTGTTTGTTGAAGGCTTATATGTGAAGTAGCCTTAAAATAAAGCACATCATCATCCTGCAATTCAATTCGGATCCCATTCTTTGTAACTAGCTCGTCATGATCGTAAATCATTCCTCCTCCCCTTCCTGTTCTGTAAACTCTGTTGATCTCTGCGATGTCTTCGGTAAAGCTTTTAAATGGTAGCATGTAGTCGATAGCAACAGATAAGGTTGTGAATAAGGCTACATAACATATCCATCTAAACTTAGGCAAATACTCAGCCATAAGTTCCTGAACACTTTGTTGCGGCACTCTTTGTGTATATGGTCTATTTTGCCTACTCCTGTAAGCTGGATCTCTATGGGTTGGTTTGGCAGGAGACGGAGAATACCCATAAGTGATTGAAAGATCATACTGTGCTCTTTTCTCGGGGTTACTGAGTACCTCGTAAGCACGATTAATTTCTTTAAATTTTTCCTCTCCTTCAGGAGTTTTATTCTTATCCGGATGATACTGCACCGCCAGGATGCGGAACGAACGCCTCACTTCCAATGGCGTTGCCTGCGGACTTATACCAAGAATTTGATAATAATCCTCCATGTTCCCCCTCATTAAAAAAATAAAGCCCGTACCAGGCGGGCCTTACACTATATTTTACCCAGTATGGACTATTTCTTAATCACCCATGTAAGCACAGGACGCTTGGCATGACTTACCACCTCCTCAGCGATACTTCCTGCAAGCACGTGTGCAAAGCCCGTTCTGCCATGTGTGGCCATGGCAATCATGTCTGCATTTATACTATCTGCAAAGTAGATAATACCCTCCTCTTCTGTAAGATCGTTATAAACATTTATTGTATAATTTTTGAGTCCCAGCTTCTTTGCAAACTTTTCCATATAGTCTTTCGCAATACGATCGCGTTGAAAATCACCAGGGGTATTAATCCTTACCAGGTGAACTTTAGCATTGTACATCTCTTGCGCTTCTATTACAATTCTGGAGAACTTTTCCTCATTTTTTGACATAGAGGTGGCATATACAATATTCTTAAAGTTGACCTTGGATGGTTTTTTATGAACAGACAGCACGGGCACTTTTGCATGACGAACTACCTTTTCGGTATTAGAACCTATAATCATTTCCTGTAATCGGGAAAGGCCTCTTGTACCCATTACTACTAAATCAACCTTTTGCTCCGTAATGATAGCATTCATTCCATGATAGGCATTTCCGAGCCTCAACTCTCCATCTAGTTTAATGGCAGAAAATTTTGGGTCGTGCACCAATTTCTCCAATTGTTTTTTTGATTTTTCCAGGAGCTTGAAGGTATACAACCGATCCGCAAAATTTCGCTGCACTACTTCCCCGGTTACCCTGAAAGATTCGGAAGTAGCCTCCTCCACCACATGCAATGCGATTACCTCCGCACCTGCCTTTTTGGCAATTTCAGATGCTACTTCTAGTGCAATAATGGATGTCTTGGAAAAATCGGTAGGTACAAGAATTCGTTTCATTTGTCAGTTAATTTAGTTTAAGCCGGTGATGAAAAACCCCGATAATCAGGGTGCTTCACCAAAACATGGTTCTAACGCTAGTAAAAGTAACTATTTCGGACAACAATAAAAATGCCCTAACGGCATATTACATCATCAATGAACGTACTACTTTGATCCTTATTTTCGAAGTGATTTCCACGTGATACCAATGCCCTGCCAATCACCAAACTCCCAATAGCTATCATCACAATCATGCTTATTTTTCTATAATTCATCCTCAGCCTATTCAAGACATTGCCAAGCACCCATAGCAAGCCTACCATTACAGGAATGGTGCCCAAACCAAAAGTGATCATAAATAAAAACCCCTCTACAAAACTATCAAGCGTAAGACAATAGGTAAGGGCCAAATAGGTAAGACCGCATGGAAGCAATCCATTGAGCATCCCCAGAAAAAAGATGTTTTTTCTTCCCTTTAGAAAATTTCCAAAAGTCGCCTTTAGCCAGTTGGTAAATCGATGAATTATTGAAGATAACAATGGGATATGCACCCCGCTTATTGCACCAAAACCAATCAATAAAAAAATTCCTCCCAAAGTGAACGCCAACAAGTTTTGATAGGGTGCAATCTGAATAAAACCACCTACTGCACCGGCTAATACTCCCAATAGTCCGTACGTTAGTACACGCCCCAGATTATAAATTAATTTACTTCCAGCAAACGGGCTCTTTGCTGTTGCTGCCAAAACCAACGGGCCACACATCCCCACACAATGCAGGCCTCCGGCAAGTCCCATAAGTATGGCTGTAAGATACATTATAGTACAATTAAGCGTTCATAATAAAATTCCTTACCGCCCATTGTCCACTGCATACTGGCTCTGTACAATCCTTTACTCCAGGCATCCAAAGAAAACTGTTGCTCTCTGTTGCCGGCCCGAAGAGAAAATTTTCTATCCAATTTCACGTCCGAAGGCCGCAATAAATGCAATTCACCACTTTCTATTTTGTCAAAATCAGGAAAAGACACCGTTAAAATATTTCCAGTAACAGAAATAACCGGCAGGATTTCCAGCGATTTGGCATTTTGAATTAATGTCATCTTCCGCTGATGTATCAATTCTTCCTGATAGTAGTCAGGCCTCACCAAACTAATGTCCTGCCTTACGCATACTGTCACCAGTGTGGCAATAAATAGAGCAAAGAGCACAAATGCCACCACAATCCATTTTCCAAAATTCATGCTAAGTCTTTTTTAGTTCTTAATCGTTTTTATCGGTCCTATAAAACGAGCATTTGCGGTTTCTATTTTCTTGCCGTCCTGATATATCCCTAAAACCACAATCATTTTCATTGCCTTAATATCTTCTTCAGGAAGTTTGATCATAAAGAGGCCTTTCAATTTTCCCTCCTTGGGTACCAAAATATTTGGACCCCCAATCTTCAATAAGGAAGCAGCTTCAGGCGATTCCACTTTTACATCAAGTGATACATCCTCGAAAGTTTTATTCACAAACTCTATATTGTACACGTTTGTTATCTGCCCATCCTCCGTCTTGGTATACAATGTTCCGGGGGCCTTTAAAACAGTAGTGTCAATATCTGTACGCGTCAATATAAAGTACGTCAGTAAACTCACCAATGCAAAAAGCACTACACTATAACCGGCTATTCGCGGGGTAAATATCTTAAGTACACCATCTTTAATGGCATTGTAAGATGAATACCTAATCAATCCTTTTGGCTTGCCAATCTTCACCATTACATCATCGCACGCATCAATACAGGCCGTACAGTTCACACATTCAAGTTGTGTGCCATGGCGTATATCAATACCTGTTGGGCAAACATGAACACATAATCTACAATCGATACAATCTCCCTTATCAGTTTCAATACTTACCTCATTCTTCCTGATCTTCCCTCTGGGTTCTCCACGTAACCAATCATATGCTACCACTAGTGAGTCCTTCACGAGTAAAACACCCTGAAGTCTCCCATAAGGGCATACCGCAATACAAGCCTGCTCTCTGAACCTTGCAAAAACTCCATAAAAAACTCCGGTAAATGCCAGCAGCCCAATAAAACCAGCCATATGCTCTGATGGTGGTTGGCTCACAATGTTCACTACCTCATCCACCCCTACCATGTAAGCCATCACCAGATGAGCTATCAGAATAGAAATAGCTAAAAATATAACTTGTTTACTTGCCTTCTTAAAAATCTTACTCCCATTCCATGGTGCCCCATCTAACTTTCTCTGTTCGTTGGCATCACCTTCAATCCAATATTCAATTTTCCGAAACACCATTTCCATAAATAGTGTTTGAGGGCACATCCATCCACACCAGATTCTTCCAAATGCAACTGTAAACAATGTTATAAAAACGAAGAAGGTGACCAGTGTGAGTGCAAGCAAGAAAAAGTCCTGCGGCCAAAATACCTGACCAAAGATGATAAACTTTCGTTCGAAGAAGTTTAACAAAACAAATGGCTTGCCATTCAATTTAATAAACGGCCCGGCAAAAAGTACAGCAAGTAAAAAAACACTTACGACTATGCGCCAATTATGAAATCTTCCAGATGGTTTTTTAGGATATACCCAAACTCGTTTTCCTTCTGCATCTACAGTTGAAATGGAGTCGCGAAACTCTTCATCAAATTCATATAGGTTTCCCTTTATTTCTATTTCCTTCACGGGTTACGCAGTTCCTTCTATTAAATTAATTACTATATCTTCACAGTATCGCTGGCTACAGGTTGAGTTGCTGGCGGCTCATACAAGTCACCTTCGGGTGCTTTTGCATTTGGTGGATTTGTTCCCTGCAAAGACAACAAATAGCTGGAGACATTTTGCATTTTCTCTGGACTCAGGGCCCCACCCCAGGCCACCATATTTGTATTGGGTACCCCATTCTTCACAATTTTAAATATATCCTGGATTGAACCACCATGTTTCCAGTATTTATCTGTCAGGTTGGGACCAATATCTCCCCCACCATCCATTCGGTGACATGATGAACAAATGTTATTAAAGGTCTCTTTACCATCAGCAAGTGCTGTAGCGTCAGAGGCTAAAATCACCGTATTCTCATCAATGACTGTACCTGGGTTAGCGGCTTTTAACTTTCTCACTTGCTCTTCGGCCTGTGCTACTTCAGTATTGTATTCTTCTGTTTGCAGGGGCAATGAATCGGTGACATGATAAGCAATAAAATAAATCACCCCCCAAATGATGCTTCCGTAAAATAACCATTTCCACCAGGGGGGTAAGTGATTATCCAACTCACGAATCCCATCATAACTATGATCCATGATGATAGTTTCTTCTTTTTCAATAGGAACATATCTGTACATTTTCTGATTTAATTTCGCCCACCAGCTCGGCCCCTCGATGTATTCGAGGCCTTGTGCTTTGGCACGTTTCATTGCTGCATCTTTGGCCACATATCGCAGTACCTGTAGCATGTACGAGGCAACAATAACGACCAATAGTGCAACTATAATTAGAAATCCCACAGATACATAAAAGAGAAGAACGGGATCGTCCCACATTGCCCCCTTACTCGTATTGTCAGATTGCGCAAATGCTCCAAACGAGAGTAGCATCATAGCAAATATTGCTTTTACCTTTTTCATAATTCGTTAGATTTTATAGCATCTTTTCTTTCTGTGTCAATTCCATCTTCAAAGGGCTTATTACTCATTTTTGCAATAAATGTTTTATCAGTCTTCAACACCCACCAGATCAGAATCAAAAAAAACAAAAAAAAGATGACAAAGGATATGGTTGGCCAAATCGCGATGTTGTCAATGTCTCTTAAAATGTCTTTATACATAATATCTTGCTTTAAAAAAGTTATTTCGCGGCCACCTTATTCGCTTTAATGTCAGTTCCCAATCTTTGGAGATAAGCAATCAACGCTACTATTTCAGCTTCTTTTACGATATCATATCCTTCCAGGGCAAGGTTTTCAGAAATGCGCGCAGCTTGTTTATCCAGCTCTTCATTGGCCACATCTTCATAGCCTTCTTCATAAGGCACACCTATAGTTCTCATGGCTGTAATCATTTTTGGAGTCAATCCTTTGTCTATCAATTGCTCATAAAGCCATGGATAAGCGGGCATAATGGAACCGTTCGAAACATCACCTGGTGCAAGCATATGCCGGAAATGCCAACTGTCTGCATACTTTGCACCCACACGATGCAAGTCAGGTCCTGTTCGCTTTGATCCCCACAAAAATGGATGGTCATATACATATTCTCCTGCTTTTGAATATTCCCCATTGGTAGGATCATAACGTTGTACTTCCGACCGAAATGGTCTTACCATCTGAGAGTGGCAACCGACACATCCTTCTCTCACGTAGATGTCCCGACCATGCAACTCCAATGGAGTATAAGGTTTAACACTGGCTATGGTGGGTATATTAGATTTTATGAGAAACGTGGGCACCATCTCGATTGCTCCTCCGATAAGTATGGCTACCAGAGCAAGCACTGTAAATATTACTGGTTTTCGTTCCAGCACATGATGCCAGTGACCTCCGCTGTTCGCTGTTTTTACCATAGGCGCTACCTCTGCTTCCTCATTGGCAATGAACTTACCAGCAAAGGCCGTTTTCATCAGATTGTAGGTCATAATAATTACGCCTGTCAAGTATAAACTTCCTCCAACGGCACGCAACATATACATGGGTAGAATTTGCGTTGTCGTTTCAAGAAAGTTTTGATATTGAAGAAATCCATCAGCCGTAAATTCTTTCCACATCAGGCTTTGTACCACCCCTGCGATGTACAGGGGAAGTGCATAGAACATAATACCTAGTGTACCTATCCAGAAATGAAGGTTGGCGAGCTTCGTTGAATACAGTTTTGTTCCCCACATTTTAGGAACAATCCAGTATAACATACCAAAGATCAGGAAGCCATTCCAACCCAAACCACCTACGTGAACGTGTGCAATGATCCAGTCCGTAAAGTGGGCAATAGCATTCACGTTCTTAAGCGAAAGAAGAGGGCCTTCCAAAGTAGCCATACCATAAGCGGTTACCGCCACTACCATAAATTTCAACACAGGATCTTCACGAACTCTATCCCAGGCTCCTCGCAATGTGAGCAAACCGTTGAGCATACCACCCCACGATGGAGCAATAAGCATAATAGAAAATACCACCCCAAGAGATTGTGCCCAGTCAGGTAAGGCAGTATACAACAAATGGTGTGGCCCTGCCCAGATGTAAATAAAAATCAATGACCAAAAGTGTATGATTGATAATTTATAGGAGTAAACCGGACGATTTGCAGCTTTGGGAAGAAAGTAATACATCAGCCCAAGAAAAGGGGTGGTAAGAAAGAAGGCTACTGCATTGTGGCCATACCACCACTGTACAAGCGCATCCTGAACGCCTGCATACCAGGAATAGCTCTTGAATATAGTTACGGGAATCGCAAACGAATTGACGATATGAAGTACAGCAACGGTAACGAATGTAGCGATGTAAAACCAAATGGCTACGTACATATGCTTCTCCCTCCTCCTTAGTATGGTACCCATCATGTTCCAACCAAAGACTACCCAAATAATTGTAATAGCAATATCTATTGGCCACTCCAACTCCGCATACTCTTTGGAGGAAGTCATACCCAAGGGAAGCGTAATGGCTGCAGCTAAAATAATTAACTGCCATCCCCAGAAGTGTATCCAGCTTAACAAATCGCTGAACATTCTGGCTTTGAGCAGCCGCTGCAGGCTGTAATAAATTCCTACAAACATGGCGTTACCCACAAATGCAAAAATGATTGCATTGGTGTGTAAAGGTCTTATCCTCCCAAATGAGGTGTATTGTAAGTCAAAATTCCAGAGCGGGTAAAACAATTGTATAGCCGCCAGCAGACCGACACTCATGCCCACAATGCCAAAAGTGACAGTAGCGATAATGAAGGCTTTTACAATCTTGTTGTCGTAATTTATTTTCTCTAATTCCATAGAAAAGTTCGTTTTTAGCAATTTTAAGGCATAAAAGTAGAGGGGGCACTCCCTTCTAAATATGATGGTACTTAGGTAAAAAGATGATTTTGGTCAGAAATGAGGCATTTTGCCCTATTAGAATTGAATCTTCATCTATATAGTTATCGGCATGTTTATTGTCCATACTGTATTGTTAATTTTGATTTCAAACTTAAATAGATTAAAAATGAAAAAAGCAGTTCTTGTTATCATTATCTCAGTAGTTTCCATTGGCTTATTTGCCCAAAATACAAACGATCGTAGAGGTTTTCAAGGAGTAGTGACTGCAACTGAAAAGCAAACCATCAGACCCGATGGTAAGGAGGAGGCATCGGTAAATACCGCCATTGAATTTACCGGTAGAGCCATCGTTATTGAAAGTGATACTTATGAAATCGTAAAAAAAGTTTTTGACGGCAAAAGCAAAACTGTATTCACTTGTACCAAACGCAGAGCCACTTTTGAAATTACCTACACCGTGGGAGAATCCATTCGCATTGTTGACACTGGCAATCAGGATATTGTTACAGAGTATCACTCTTTAAAAGAGAAATAATCTACGCCAGTACCTGATTGATAAGTGCTACTGTAAAAATACTGAGTAAAAACCAACCAATAAACCCTTCAATAATACACAGGTAGCGGGCAAATCCTTTTGTAGGAATACTGCCAAAACCCAACGTAACAAAACTATTGATACTTAGTGTGATCGAATTGATCATGGTAAGCAAAACCGAACCAAAAACGACCAATAGTGGAGCTACATTGGCCTTCTTTTTCCTTTGAAGAAATTGTTCATAGCTAATCAGCAATCTATTTACACTATCCGAATCCCATTCAGATGGAAAGAAAAGATATAACATGGCAAAAATCAGTATCACAAAAAATGACATCACTACTGCCAATGCAGGATCTGTGCCGTGATTGGTATAAACTTTTAAGAGCACATTCAGTTGCCATCTTAAAAAATTACTAAATCCTCCATTTTCCTGAAACACCAGCTTTAATCTCCGCCCTTGCAGTTGTTTCATCTCACTGTAGCAAGCATTGGCCGATTCAATGTCACCTCGCGTAAGAAATATCGTGTGAAGTCCTTTATAAATATTAATCAGGTTGCTATACTTAATGTCATCATCCAATTCTGCCTTTGTTTCACCCCCATAGTCTGCATAACGCAGCTTGTATCCGGCCAGTTGTTTCCAATACAATTCATTCCAGGTCTCAGAAAATAGAAACTTTTCAAATGAAACATGTTTCTTAAATTCATTATTCACCAAAAAGAATCGTTCCTCTGCCTTATTTTCGATGAAATAAACATTTACTGCAAATTCATTTTCGCGAATATCCAGGTTGAAGTAGTTACCCTTGTTGAAATACACTTTACTCGTCTCATCCCCTTTAAAATGATTCGCAGTAAGGTATAAATCGGAGGAAACATTGTCAGTAAGCTTATAATTGTTAAACTCCCCATACTCAGAGAATTCAAAGTCAGAATTTTCAATCAATATTCCCGAAACTTGATTGTTACCAATTGTCATTGAACCATTGAAATAACCAGATGAAACTATAATCTCTCCTCCATCCAGTTTATTGTTCTCAATAAAGGTATCTCCTCCAACAACACTGTCTTTTTCCATATAAATTTCATAACCGACCGTATTTCCTTTGACCTCTAATGAGGTCGCATTGATTCCAGTTAACTCAATTGAGTTATCCATTTTGTTTCCTTCCAACTTTAATGATTGAAATTGAGAATCGCTGAACCGGAGGTTACTTACTGTACATCCAGACATAGTAAAATTTTTAAATAGAATATTTTCGAGGTCAAGGCTTTTTTCAAAGAAACAGTTGGTCAGTGCAATGTGATTCGATAATTCGATACGTCCCAGCGTATTTACCTTATTGGGATATTTAGTAGCGAGATATTCTTGAATACGCTTACCTCCAAGTTTGTTGAACTGAATCTGTAGTCCCTCAAAGTCTCGTTCCGTATTCGCATCTCCCGCGAAGGCCTGTTCGAATATATCAACAATGTCAATAGTGCCAGAAAATCCCTGAGAATAGACGGAATGGCCAGCAATCACGAATATAAAAGAGAATAATAATAGTCTCATGAATCAATTAAATATAGATGTTCACCATAAGCAACGGAGGCAGTCGAAAATTAACAATATGACCTACCAAAACCTAACCTGTTAGTTGGCTGAATTATGGCTCACAGAATGGTAGATTTACACAGATAATATTAAAGTAAATTCTCCACCTCTAAGTTTAATGTCATGTCGTTTGATCTCATGATGGTTCATTCTGTGTTCATCGGGTTATCTGTGAGAAACTTCAGATAAGGCTTTGGTGTTTGTCTCCTTTTCCTTCGCTATCCAGTTGTTGATCTTTTCCTCCAGCAACACCAATGGCAAACTTCCCGAGTTCAGTACCTGATTGTGAAATTCTTTTACATTAAATTGATCTCCCAGCGCTTCCTCTGACCTGGTGCGCAGTTCTCGTATTTTGAGCTGGCCTATCTTATAAGATAATGCCTGCCCAGGGGTAGCCATGTACCTTTCAATCTCAGCAATAATTGAGGTTTCTGACTCCGCTTCATTGTCCAATGAGTATTGAATGGCTTGCTCCCTTGTCCAGCCCTTGCCATGAATGCCCGTATCAACTACCAATCGAATGGCCCGGTGCATTTCCATACTCAGCATCCCAAAGTATTGATAGGGATCTTCATACAATCCCAATTCCCTTCCCAAAGATTCAGCGTACAATGCCCACCCCTCAACAAATACGCCCATGCTTTCCGGATGAAGAAATTCGGGGAGATTTTCATTCTCCTGCTGCAACGACAATTGATAGTGGTGCCCGGGAACAGCCTCATGCAAGAAGAGCGCTTCCGCATTGTATTTGTTGTACGACTTCACATCTGGAATAGGTACATAGAATACACCTGCCCTTGAGCCATCTTTGGTGCCTGGCACATATTCTGCACTGGCAGAAGCTTCGCGGAATGCCTCTGTCCTTCTAACTTCAAAATTGGCTTTGGGCTTGAGATCAAACACTTCATTTAACTTCTTACTCATCCGATTGTGTATGTCATTAAAATTGGCAATGACTTGTTCCGGATCAGTGAAAGGCATTTGTTCTTTACTGTTCCTCACATGTTCAAAAAATGCTTTTAAGTCCCCCTTAAAACCAATTTCAGATTTTACCTTTTCCATTTCATCCAAAATACGTGCTACTTCGCTTTTCCCTAACTCATGAATTTCATCCGCACTCATCAAGGTGGTTGTACTCAATTTCACCAGGTAGTTATACGTTTCTGGCCCATTGGGTAAAGCATTGATACCTGATGTCTCCCGGCCAGCGGGTAAGTATTCGTCAGACAAGAAGTCCTGCAGCTCCTTATACTTTGGCCTGATTTTTTCGTCAATCATCTCTGCATAAGCTCTTGTTAACCTCAACCGATCATCAGGAGAAAAGCTGGTAGGCATATGCGCTATCGGACCATAGAAAAGATGCTCTGTATTGGGTACGTTGATAAATTCATCCAATTGAGGAATCATCTTTACAATAAGAGATTTAGGCAACACTATACCTGCATCAATTCCTTCCTTCATTTTTTCTATGCAGGTGTCCAGAAAAACCAAATAGTCATCTACTCGTTTCAACCAATTCTCATAGTCCGCCACCGTATGAAAAGGCTGCACACTTTTACCTGCCGCCAACTGGGAGAAATACAAGTGCAATGATGTAATTTGTCCCAGTGGCATCAATTCAAAACTAGGAATATCATACATGGGAGAAGCTACAGTTACAATTTTATTGTTAAGCCCCTCCAATTTGATGTTGCAATCCCATTGCATCACACGTAAGCTCATCCATTGAGCGGGCGCAACCATTGAAGAGTCATACCGGTCAATTATTTTTAAAAAACGGATGTAATTTTCTTTTACATCCTGCTGGTAAGCATCGGAGACGTAATTAGCAACACGATCATTATACTGATTTTCGCCCGCCTTTGTAGCTTCTATAGGATTAATTCTAAGTTTAAAATCATAATAGGCACGAAACAGGCTATCCACTGCAGCCATGTGATCTTCTTTTGTTGGTGCATGGGTACAGTTGGATAAGATCAAAAGAAGTGCAATAATACCTCCAGTGAATGCTTTCATAAATTTTTATTAAAAATTATAATAAAGATGAGTCTTTAGTTTTCATTGCAGTTACCCTATCCGAATTACATCAGTTAGGCGCTTTGGATTGTAAATTTAGAAGTAATATCTTAGTTACTAATATTATAAAGCATTGCAATATTTATTTTTACACGATTATAACATCATTTAGTTATTCACTTCAAAACTAATTACCAATTAAATAAGATGAAGCTAACCTCTATTTTCTCACTTTTGGCTATGTGCTATGCATTAAATGCAATAGCTATTGACCCATTGGATACCCGTATGCTTACCCAGCCTGCCATTTCTGCCAATCATATCGCCTTCGTTTATGCTGAGGATTTGTGGGTTGCAAATATTGATGGCTCAAACCCAAGAAGGCTTACTATTGATGAAGGTCTGGAGTCCAATCCGGTCTTCTCTCCCGATGGAAAGTTAATTGCGTTCAGCGCGGAGTACGATGGCAATATTGATGTGTTTACTGTTCCTGTTACTGGCGGTGTACCCACACGACTTACCTGGCATCCGGGAAGTGACCTGGTCAGAGATTTTACTCCGGATGGAAAATCCGTACTTTTTATCTCGCAACGTTCAGTTTTTACCAACCGATATAATCAATTATTTACTGTCCCAATAGCAGGTGGATTCCCAACTCAACTTCCTATTCCCAATGCCTACGATGCCACTTATTCACCAGACGGAAAATATATTGCCTATACTCCTCTCAGGCCCGCCTTTCAACAATGGAAACACTATCGTGGCGGAAGCATTTCCACCATTTGGATTTATACAACCTCCGATCACGAAGCTGTAAAAATTTCTCAACCCACAACAGGCTGTAATGACATCAATCCGATGTGGTCTGGAAGTAATATCTATTTTCTCAGCGATAGGGATGGAGAATTCAATTTGTATTTGTACGATGGAAATACAAAAGAGGTGAAGCCAATAACATCGTTAAAAGATTTTCCCATCATAAGCGCAAGCATCAATGATGGAAAAATTATTTTTGAGCAAGCAGGTTATCTGCACCAAATTGAAAACAATGGCAGCCCTCAAAAAATTAAAGTAGGAATTGCCACGGACTTGTTGGAAATGCGCCCCCGATATGCAAAAGGGGCAAAATATATTCGAAGTGGGGACATCTCTCCTACCGGGGCAAGGGCCGTGTTTGATTTTCGGGGTGAGATCATCACCGTTCCGGCAGAAAAAGGAGATCCAAGAAACCTCACCGAAACGACCAATGTCCATGAAAAATACCCATCCTGGTCGCCTGATGGGAAATCCATTGCCTACTTTTCGGATGCATCCGGAGAATATGCCCTCTACATTATACCGCAGGAAGGAAAAGCAAAACCACGAATAATTACATTATCCGGTGCCGGATTTTATGCCAATATCCACTGGTCACCCGACAGTAAAAAAATATGTTTCGTTGATAACAGCCGTACACTCTATATATTAGACATCACTTTAGGCACTTCAAAAAAAATTGACTCAGACGAAATGTACGCACCAGGAGTGTTCCGTGAATTATTTGGTGATTGGTCATCTGATTCAAGATGGATAGCCTACAACAAAGTATTGGAATCAAATTTCAGACAAACATTTGTTTACTCCGTTGATCAGGGAAAATCATTTCCCATTAGCGATGGCATGAGTGATGCTTCTGAAATTGTGTTTGATGCGAATGGCAAATTCCTGTATTTCTTTGCCTCTACCGATGCGGGCCCGGTGGTCAATTGGTTTGATCAGTCCAACAACGACATGCGGTCTAACAATTCTATTTACCTGGTCACCCTTCAGAAGGAAACCATTTCTCCTTTTGCCAAAGAGAGTGATGAAGAAAACAGTAAAGAGATCAAGGAAGAAGAGAAACCTGTCGAAACAAAAAAAAGTAAAAAAGATGCTCCCGTGGAAGAAAAAAAACCGGAGAACATTCGTATAGACTTTGAAGGTATTCAAAATCGAATAGTGGATATGCCTATTGAAGGTGGAAATTATTCACAATTAAAATCCGGACCCGAAGGTGAGTTATATTATGTAAAACATACCGATAACTTCTCAAATAGTGCGCTCCACAAATACGACATCAAAAAAAGAAAAGACACAGAAGTGATGGAACTGGATTCCTATACCATCTCAGCCGACAGAAAGAAAATGCTCTATGCAAAAGGGCAAACCTTTGGAATCAGCAAAGTGGGCGAAAAACCAGAAGCAGGAAAGGGAACGCTGGCCATTAATAGTATAGAAGTAAAAATTGATCCTCCTGCAGAATGGGTAAGCATTTTTAATGAAGCCTGGCGTATCAACCGCGATTATTTTTACGATCCAGGCATGCACGGTGCAGACTGGCCAGCCATGAAGAAAAAATACGAACCTTTCCTGGCAGACCTTTCCTGTCGCAATGATTTAAACAGGGTAATCCAATGGATGTGCAGCGAGTTGGTGGTAGGTCATCACCGACTGGCCGGGCAAGGCGATGTTCTTGGAAATCCTGAAAAAATTGGCGGGGGTTTATTGGGTGTAGATTTTTCCATAGCCAACAACCGGTATCAGTTTAAGAAAATTTATGGAGGTCTAAATTGGAATCCCGAATTGCGCTCCCCCATGACAGAGCCGGGGGTAAATGGAAAAGCCGGAGAATATTTATTGGCTGTCAACGGAAAAGATGTAACAGCGGACAGGAATGTGTACAGCTACTTTGAGAATACAGATGGAAAAATTGTGGAACTAACCATCGGCCCGAACCCTAATTACACAGGATCGCGTGTAGTTAATGTAGTGCCGGTAAGTAGTGAATACAGTCTGCGAAATCGTGACTGGGTAGAAGGAAATCTAAAAAAGGTAACGGAAGCCACCAACGGGCAAGTGGCATACGTTTACGTGCCTAACACAGCTGGAGCGGGCCATGCCTATTTCAAACGCTACTTTTTCCCTCAAGCCAATCGAAAAGCCATTATTGTAGATGAACGTTTTAATGGTGGTGGGCAATTGGCCGATTACTACATTGATATATTGCTCCGTCCTTATCAGGCCCATTGGAATTTCCGTTATGGCAAAGACATGAAATCACCCAGCGCTTCTATTCAGGGACCCAAGGTAATGATCACCGATGAGACCGCAGGTTCCGGTGGCGATATGCTGCCGTGGATGTTTAGAAAATTTAAGGTAGGCACCCTGGTGGGTAAGCGCACGTGGGGTGGATTGGTTGGTGTTCTGGGCTTCCCGGAATTCATTGATGGTGCCTCTGTAACAGCCCCCAATCTTGGCATCTGGACAAAGGATGGATTTATCGTAGAAAATGTAGGCGTTGCTCCAGACATTGAAGTGGAGCAGTTGCCAAAAGATGTGATTGCTGGCCACGACCCACAACTGGAGAAAGCCATTGAAGTTGCTCTGGATGAGTTAAAGAAAAATCCTCCACCTGAATATGTTCGGCCTCCCTATCCTGTAAAGGTGAAGAATTAATTATGGGACATATAGCTGAACCAAAAGGAGTTGATTTTGCCATCCAAAGTCCACCATTGACAGACAAAGAAAGAAAGGAATTGAGCGAATTTATTAAAAAGCGAAAAACCGAAACCAAAAAGAAAACCATATCAAAACGAAAATCTCCTTCGAAAGAGAAAGCCAGCCGCTAACATATATAAGCGATGGCTTGGTTTGCACCAAAAAACGTCACAGCACATATAACCGAGCCTGTAATGAGCATCACATTTAAGATTGTTAGTCCATCATGTTTGATTGCATTGTAATAGGAAAAGGACTTATCGGTTCTGCCGCTGCCAAATACCTTAAGGATTCATTTGAACGGGTGGCCATTATCGGGCCGGATGAACCTTTGCATGATTTAAACTCGGCTCGGGTTTTTGCCAGCCACTACGATCAGGCACGTGTGCAACGGGTAATGGGTGTTGACCCTATATGGACCCGGCTGAACCAACAATCCGCAGCCCGCTACGCCCGACTCGAAAAAGAAAGTGGCCTATCATTTCATTATCCCGTGGGTTGTCTTTATGTATCCCCTCATGGAAAAGATGAATACTTAAAAAAACTACCCGAGCAAGCCAATCAATTCAGGTTGCCCTATCAGTTTTTCGAAAACGCAGACCTCATTCACAAAGCCTTTTCCGATTATACTTTTCCCCCAAATTCATTTGGTATGCTGGAACCTGCCCCTTCCGGCCACATCAATCCCATGCAATTAATTTTGGCCCAACTGGCAGTATTTACAAATGGAGGAGGTGAAGTTTTCAAGGATACTGTTCTGAACATAGACTCGACTGATAACATCTTTAAAATAAAAACAGAAAATGGGTTGGAATTTTCTTCCTCAAAAGTGCTGGTAACCGCGGGTGCCTTTTCCAATTTTAATAACCTTCTTCCACGTCCGCTTGATCTGGAATTGGAAAGTGAAACTGTTTTGTTGGCTCTGGTAAGCGAAGAGGAAGCACAACGATTGTCCAACCTTCCCTCCTTACTTTATGAATTGGATACCAGTGAGGTAGAAGGAATCTATTTGGTGAGACCTGTACAATATCCGGATGGTCAATATTATCTTAAGATGGGTTGCAACTTATCCACAGACATTACTTTCACCAGGCTGGAGGAGATTCAAGATTGGTTTCGCAAGGGTGACAGTGCCTCCAATGAAAAGGTATTGATATACGCACTGCACACAATAATGCCCACGTTAAAGACAACCGGATACACCACTAAAAAATGTATTGTAAGCAGAACCAAGCATGGGCACTGTTATATAGGACCTACGACACAAAAAAATCTATATGTAGCAGCAGGCGGCAATGGCTATTCGGCCATGTGTTCTGATGCACTCGGTCAGGTTGCCGCACACTATGCCCTTCACGAAAATGTTCCTCCTGAATATTCAGCAAAATCCTTCGAACCTATTGTGATTTAGTTAAGTTTTCATTTCAAGTCGTTTCACGAAAATCAACGTGCTATATTTGTGTCCTGGTTACTATGGCACTTGTTATTATCAATCCCAAAGGAGTAGAGCCCTGGATCAGCGCATTGAAAGAAGTTGATCCCAGTCTTGACATTCGAACTTTCCCCAATGACTCTAATCGGGAAGAAATAAGTTTTGCCCTCACCTGGCGGCATCCCTATGGTATTTTTAAAGATTATCCCAATTTGAAATGCATTTCTTCGATGGGCGCAGGAGTAGATCACTTGTTAAGGGATCCTGACTTACCAAATAACATTTCCATCACCCGGTTGGTAGACCCCTACCTGGCCCAGGACATGGCAGAGTTTGTGCTGGCGCTCATCATGAATCACTTGCGCGATCTGAATGCATTCAAAATAAAACAGATAGAATCCATTTGGAAACCCGCAGAATACCTGAGGATCAAAAATGTAAAAGTGGGAATTATGGGTGTCGGGGCAATTGGAACAACAGTAGCGACAGAATTGCAAAAGACAGGGTTTAACGTAATTGGCTGGGCACGCACTCCAAAAGAAAAGGTGGGGATGAGGGTTTATTCCGGTGCAAATGAGTTTTCTGAGTTTCTATCCAACACTGATATTCTGGTTTCAATCCTTCCTCTGACTCCGCAAACGAAGGGTATTCTCAACAGGAAAAGCCTGGAGTTACTTCCCAAAAATGCATTCGTGATAAACGTTGGGCGTGGTGAACAAATTATTGAAGAAGACTTAATGCAGCTTATTTCCGAAGGACATCTTTCAGGGGCAAGCCTGGATGTTTTTTCTGAAGAACCTCTCCCTAAAGACAACAGGCTTTGGAAGCATCCCAGAATAAATATAACACCTCATATCGCAAGCCTGACTAATCCCACATCCGTGGCGCCTCAGATTGTCGAAAATTATTACAGAATGAAGGAAGGAAAGCCTTTACTCAACATTGTTTCGAGGGAAAAGGGATATTGACGCTCGAATTTTAGCGTCAATTACTTATCCTTCCTGGATTGTTTTTTCTTATCATCAAAAAGTATTCTTACGGAAGGCCCATAAGTATCCTCGTACTGACCACTTTTAATACTCCATATAAAGCCACCAAGGAATAACAATGCAATGGCAAGACTGATGCAAATCAAAAGAATGATGATGTTCATTACAACTTCTTTTTAGCAATGATATTGATCATAAAGGTAGTAAAGGCTACAACCGATATACTACTAATCGGCATTAAAATCGCTGCCACCAATGGCGTGAGATGCCCCGTTACCGCAAAACCTAACCCTACCACATTATAAAGAAGAGAAATACCCAGACTGATTTTCAAAACTGTAAGCGCTGATTTCGATAATCCAAGAAAAATATCCAACTTTTCCAATTGTGCTCCACTCAAAATCCCATCACAAGATGGTGTAAATACTCCTGTGTCATCTGCAATGGCTATTCCTACGTTACTTTGTTTCAGTGCACCCGAGTCATTCAGGCCATCTCCCAACATCATCACAGTGTTTCCATTTAATTGCAAATCAGAAATATAGTTAAGCTTATCATGGGGCGATTGAAGAAATTTTAAAATAGTTGAGGTTTGAAAAATTGATTTCATTTTTTCTTTCTCTGCAGGACTATCACCAGAAAGCAAGGCCTTTACTTTAGTCCCCAGGCTGTATACCAATTTTTTAACACCAGGACGAATGGCAGTCCCAATTTCAAAATATCCCTTTTGCTTATCATTGATAGTCACATAGACCCTTGAAGCGGTTTGTAATTTAATGTCCTCCGATCCAACAAAGATTGCTGACCCTATTTGAATGGCTGTATCTCCTATTCTACCGGCTACTCCCATTCCAGGAAACTCTTCATAGTAATCAAGCGATTTCAATTCATCTCCTGCAATACTTTTTGCAATGAGCATACTTAATGGATGGGTAGAAGAGGATGCCACTGCCTTTACATATTTTAGCTCCTCTTCATTCATGGCGCCATTCCAAACAATACGATCAGAACCATGTGTAATCGTTCCTGTTTTGTCAAACACAACGCTATCCACATTCGCCATGTTTTCTACCACATTAGCATTTTTTAAATAAAGACCATGATTTCCAAATACGCGCAATATACTTCCATAAGTAAATGGTGCGGCCAATGCCAAAGCACAGGGGCATGCCACTATAAGCACTGCCGTAACAATTATCCATACACGATCTGCATCGGCCCAATACCAGTAAAGTCCAGTGAAAAGAGCCAAGCCCAAAACAGACCACGTGAACACCTTTGCTACCTTATCCATAAGGGACTGATAGGTTTTATCCTTTGGTTTACTAAATACATCATTATTCCACAAACTGGTGAGATGGCTTTGTGAAGTCTTCTTTATGATAGTCAAAATGGCAGGTTGCCCTATAATTCTTCCTCCCGCATACACCTTCTCTCCCGCTGCTAATTTTACCGGGCTCGCCTCCCCTGTAACAAAACTATAATCAACATAGGCTGAATCATTTATGAGCAAGCTGTCAGCCGGCACAATCTCTTTATTGCGTATTCTAATATGATCACCCTTATCCAATTGATGTACTACACAAGCCTTCCATTCATCATTTTCCTTTCTATAAACAGCCAATGGGAAATAGGATTTGTAATCACGATCAAAGGCCAGGCTTTCATAAGTTTTACTTTGAAACCAACGGCCTATAAGGAGAAAGAAAACCAGACCAGCCAATGAATCCATATATCCTGGCCCCGACTGCAATAAAATGTCACTTGCGCTTCTCACAAAGAGCACAGAAATACCCACAGCAATAGGTACATCAATATTAATCTGCTTTTGTTTAAAACTTTTCCATGCAGAAATGAAATAACTGCTCCCGCTATAGAAAATCACTGGAAGTGCAAGAAAAATATTCAAATAAGAAAATACATTCTTTAGATTCGTATCCAAATGATCAATACCCAAATACTCCGGAAAACTCAGGAGCATAATATTTCCAAAACAAAAGCCGGCTATAGCCAACTGTACAATTAAATGATTGTCGCTTTGTTTTTTGGAGTTATCGGTCTCAGTTTCAAGACTGATTAAAGGTTTATATCCAGTTGATGCCAGTAAGGAAGCCACCTTACCCAGTGATAATTTCTTCACATCAAAATCAACCGTCAAAGTTTTCTTCGCAAAGTTTACTTCTGACTTTAGAACTCCTTTATTGAGTCTGTTTAGATTTTCAAGAAGCCAAATACAAGAGATGCAATGAATGGCGGGAATATAAAGCTGTACACGGCTTATTCCATTGATTTCAAATAAAAGCAACTTTGAAGATACCTCAGGATTATCCAGATAGGTGTAAGTCTCATCCGCATCTATCTCGAAACGAACTCCAGGGTTGGCCTCAAAATCATAATACGCGCAAAGGTCATTTTCATTGAGTATTTCATACACAGTCTTACAGCCATAACAACAGAAGGACTTATCATCAGATAGAAAATCTCCCTTCTTGCATTGCTGACCACAATGAAAGCAAGAGACAGCTTGTTGCATGTTGAGGACATCCCTCATGGTAGGCTGAGCGGACTGCATGAAATTTGTTTAGATGGTAAATCTAAATCATTTCGTCTTCCATGTCCAAATAGGACACTCAATGTGGTTCACAATATCTTCAGCAATACTTCCACTCATCAGGTGATTGAGACCTTTGCGCCCATGAGTAGCCATGGCTACCATGTCACCGTTTACTTCCTTAATGAAATTAGCAACCCCCAATTCTTCATTCAAATCGTTGTAAACGTTCAATGTATAATCTTTTAACATAAAACGCTTAGCGAAGTCCTTCATCTGTTGACGTATCACCACATCAGTTCTAAAATTTGCAGGAGTATTAACATTCAACACATGAAGTTTTGCCTTAAAGAAAGCCTGCAATGCTTTAACGCGCATGGTTAGCTCCTCTTCACCCTCTCCAAGCGTACTAGGAAATACAATATTTTTAATGGATGAGGCTTTTACTGATTTTTTAATAGCTATAACGGGTACGGGTGACCATCTTACAATTTTCTCCGTGTTGGATCCCACAAAAAACTCCTTCAAGCCTGATGCTCCCTTGGTGCCCATAATGATCAGGTCTACTTTCTTATCCTTCACAAAATGACTGATGGTTGGAGTTGGTGCTCCATATTGTATAAAAGTAGACACTTTAGGCCCTTCTTTCGCCCACTTACTTTTCATCTTGGCAAAATCCTTGTCGGCCCTCTCCTTCATTTCCTTCAAAAATGTGTCTTCAAAAGAAAATGTTGGCATCATCACATTTTCATGAATAACAGGAAGTTCAACCACATTGAGTAATAATACTTCACCCTTACTTTGATTGGCTACTTCTACCGCAAATTTGAATGCTTGTACTGCAGAATCAGAAAAATCACATGGAACTAATATTTTTTTCATCTTTTGAATCTTTAAGGGTGAGTTTACCTATATCAAAAGTACCTGACTTACCTAAAAGGCATAATGATTGCAATCAATTAAAAATATGATTAATGTCATATTTATGCCTATTTGACAGGTCAAAAACCTATCCTATAAGGATGCCAATGCCGAAAAGGACCACAAATAATAATGTGGATAATGCCATCTGCTTTAAAAAAGGGTCCAATTCTTTTGACGACTTTCTGGATACAGATAAGCCATTATTTATAAATAGTGGAAGGGTAATTAAGAAAAGCAGTTGCAAAAAATTGGTGTAGTTTATAATGGTAAACACAATTGCACTCAATAATCCGCTGATTATTAACACCCAATGATATATTATCGCTTTGTCTCTACCTATCCGCACGGGCAGGGAAAATTTACCTGCCTTTCTATCCGACTCTATATCGCGAATATTATTGATGTTCAATACGCCCATGGAAAAAAAACCACAGCTCATAGCGGGCAGCAAATGATCCCAACCAATAGATTTTGTAAACAAGTAGAGAGATCCTAATACACCTACTATACCGAAAAATATCAAAACAGAAAAATCACCCATGCCCAGATAGCCATAGGGTTTTCTTCCAACAGTGTATGCCATTGCGGCCAAAATACTAAGGACGCCAAGACCGAAAAAAATCAAAATCGCTTCCATGTTTCCTCCCAGTGATATTTTCAGTAACCAGATACCGCTGATAAGGCAAAGAACCACGAAAACAACCAATGCCTTTTTCATAGATTCTTTTGTTATTTCCCCCGATTGCACTGCACGCATTGGGCCGATCCTTTCATGATGATCTGCACCATTCACGGTGTCGCCATAATCATTGGCGAGATTGGAAAGTATCTGCAATAAAATGGTAGTGAGTGCACATAGCAAAAAAATATCCCATTGAAATGCTCCTACAGAAGCCGCCAGAAAAGCACCCATGCCAATACAAGATAGTGCCAAAGGCAATGTACGGGGTCTAAAAGCAGTTATCCAGGCTTTGACTTGCATCAAAACAAATTTAGCACATTCATATTAGACTTTATCAGGTTAATCCTTAAATCAACCACTTGCTCCAACCCTAAAGGAAGGTGGTTGATTTTCTAGCTTCATTATTATATTCTGATAATTATCGAAAAGAATAAGAACCAGAAACACCGAACAAGGCTAAATGACGAGACCTCCTCCTGTTATTCTAGCTTGAGTAGCGAAAGAATTTCATCATCGAGTGGATTTACTTTAGCTGGAAAAAAGCCTACTACTTCTCCGCTTTTATTTATTACATATTTGTTAAAATTCCAGGAAGGAGATTTCCCCGATTTGGCCTCCAGCCAACGGTAGAGTGGATGTTTGTCTTTGCCTTTAACGGATATTTTCTCAAACATCTGAAATTTAACTCCATAATTCTTCTCACAAAACTCTGCAATTTCTTCATTACTGCCAGGTTCCTGCCATAAAAAATTATTTGCAGGAAAACCCAGTATTTCCACCTTATCACCCAACTGATCGTGGAGTTTCTCCAAATCAGCATATTGATAGGTGTAGCCACACTTTGATGCAGTGTTAACTATTAAGAGGTTTTTTCCTCTGTATTTTGAAAAGTCTATTTCCTCTCCACTTAACGACTTTATTTTAAAATCGTAAAAAGAACCTAAACCGTCCTGGGGGGTAACATTCGATCCAAACAATGACGATAACATGAAAGTAGACATTAAGACCAAAACACCAATTGCCGCTAATACTATTCTAAACATTTATTTAGGGTGAAAGTTTCACATCACTCGCAAAAATACAATTGTCGCTTACATTCTTTCCGGAACTTTTATGCCCAATATGCCCATTGCTCTTTCGATTACGTATCCCACTTTTTCTGAAAGATTAACACGTAATCTGAGTTTTTTATGGTCTGTTTCTGCAAAAATTGGAATCGATTGATAAAACTGATTGTACTCTTTGGCCAAATCATAAGCATAGTTGGCAATGATAGAAGGTGCATACTCTCTGGCCGCATCTTGCAGACGGGTAGGATAAATTGAAAGCAGACTGATGAGTTTTTGTTCATTAGGAAGAAGGGTATCAATACCTATTGCACCTTCCTCTATCTTCATGGTAGCTGCTTTTCGAACTATCGATCGAATTCTGGCATGAGTGTACTGAATAAATGGACCGGTGTGACCTTGTAACTGAATGGACTCATTGGGATCGAACAACATCCTTTTTTTTGGATCAACCTTCAATAAATAAAACTTCAACGCGCCTATTCCAATCATCTCAAAAAGAGCCTGTGCTTCTGCCTCATTCATTTCATCGATCTTACCCAATTCTCTCGTTTGCTTCTCTGCCTCATCAATCATTTCCGCCATCAGGTCATCGGCATCCACTACTGTACCTTCACGCGATTTCATTTTACCTGACGGAAGATCAACCATGCCGTATGACAAATGATAACATTCCTTTGCCCAGGCATATCCCAGTTTAGCCAAAATCAGGAACAAAACTTTGAAGTGATACTCTTGCTCATTACCAACGGTATACACTTGCTTTGATATTTTAGGGAAGTCACGAAAGCGAAGAATGGCTGTACCAATATCCTGGGTCATATACACAGAAGTTCCATCAGATCGCAATAAAACTTTTTCATCTAAACCATCTGCGGTAAGGTCTACCCAAACAGAGCCATCTTCTTTCTTAAAGAAAACACCTTCTCCCAAGCCTTTCAATACTTCCGATTTTCCCAACAAGTAGGTCTCCGACTCGTAATAAAGTTTTTCAAATACAACTCCCATTTGTCTGTATGTGGCCTCAAAGCCATCATACACCCAGCCATTCATTATTTTCCAAAGAGAGATAGTATCAGCATCTTTTTGCTCCCACTTTTGCAGTATATCTACTGCCAGCTTCATAATCGGTGCTTCCTTTTCAGCTTGCTCCTCAGAAATTCCATCTGCTACCAGTTTTGCAATTTCCCTTTTGTAGGCCTTATCAAATTCCACATAATATTTTCCAACCAGCTTATCTCCTTTCAATCCGCTGCTTTTGGGTGTTTCACCATTTCCAAAAAGTTTCCATGCGGCCATTGACTTGCAAATGTGAATACCCCGATCGTTAATAATCTGAACACGATGTACGGTATATCCTATCGCCTCATAAATAGCGGCTACACTCCAACCCAAAAAGTTATTTCGCAAATGGCCAAGATGTAATGGTTTGTTCGTATTGGGTGAAGAATACTCCACCATTATTTCTTTGCCTGTAGGCGGCATCACACCATAATTGCCTTCTTTGAGTATGGATTGAAAAACTTCCATCCATACCTTGTCATCAAGTACAAGATTCAAAAAACCTTTTACTACATTATAATGATGGACTAATTCTGTGTTATCAACCAGCCATTGGCCTATTAACTGGGCAGTTTCTTCAGGTTTCTTTTTAGAAACCTTACTTAAGGGAAAACAAACAAGGGTATGGGAACCTTCAAATTCCGGATTAGTAGGCTGTAGCTGAATACTTCCGGCAGAAGCATTAAAAAGCGAACTGATCGCTTCCTCAATTTTTGATTTTAATAACTGATTTAGATCCATTTTTAATTGTCATGTGCGTTTTAAACCGCAAGGAACGCAGAGGTTCGCAGAGTTAAAGCTTATTTACTAATCTTTTTATTCCATTCTTCAACAGCACAACGTTAAAGTTCATTAATAGCCCCAGTTTACACTTTGACAATTTCAAATAAGTAAGGACTTGAGCCAAGTGGATGTCATTTAAGGACTCAACAGACTTTATTTCAACAACTACTTTCTTTTCCTCATGGCCTTTGCGCCCTCAGCGGTTTATATTTATTACATATCCAATATATAAGCAAAGACCAATGGAGCTACAATTGTAGCATCACTTTCGATAATATATTTAGGCGTTTCAATACTCAATTTACCCCAGGTTATTTTTTCATTGGGAACAGCTCCTGAGTAAGAACCATAACTGGTAGTGGAATCACTAATCTGACAAAAGTAGCTCCAGAAAGGAACACCATCTCGCCCCAAATCCTGATGCAACATGGGTACTACACAAATAGGAAAGTCACCTGCAATACCTCCGCCAATTTGGAAAAAGCCTATTCCCTCTGTGCCTGAGTTTTCAGTATACCAATCTGCCAACCACACCATGTACTCAATTCCGCTCTTCATCGTAGATGCCTTTAATTCACCAGTGAGGCAATAAGAAGCAAAAATATTGCCCATGGTAGAGTCTTCCCATCCGGGAACTACCATTGGCATATTCTTTTTAGCGGCAGCAATCATCCATGAGTTTTTAGGGTCAATCTCATGGTATTGATCCAGCTCACCGCTATTCAACAACCTAAACATGAATTCATGTGGAAACAGGCGCTCTCCTTTATCTTCAGCATTCTTCCACACTTTAAATAAGTGCGATTGTAGTTTTCTAAACGCCTCTTCTTCAGGAATACAGGTATCCGTAACCCTATTCAGGTGATTTTGTAAAAGGCCCCACTCCTGCTCAGGGGTAAGGTCGCGATAGTTAGGTATGCGTTTGTAGTGCGAGTGAGCCACCAAATTCATGATGTCCTCTTCCAGGTTTGCACCCGTACAAGATATAATATGCACCTTATCCTGTCGGATCATTTCTGCGAAGCTGATTCCAAGTTCACCGGTACTCATAGCACCAGCCAGTGTCACCATCATTTTTTTCCCACTTTCCACATGCACTTTGTAGGATTTGGCAGCATCCACCAGGGCAGCGGCATTAAAATGGAGATAGTTTTTTTCAATGAACTCGGAGATGGGTCGGTTTTTGCTCATCATCAATGGATTATATTAATTAGAAGGCGAAATTAAGTAAAAACGAAGAGTAAAGGCGGCTAATTTTTATCAAAAAAAGACAATTAAAAACTAGTTTATTAAGTTACTATTGAGTCTTATTGCTGATCTGCTTGTATAATGAATTTAAGTCTCAGGAGCATAATGGGAGTAACTCTTTGGTTGCTAATAACATCGCACGTGTTGGCACAGGGCGATGACCAATTTACATTGGTGAGGGAAGAGGATTCCATCCATATTTATGAACGTTGGATCATTTTTCCGGATTCGGACCCCCCACAGAATGCGCGCGAAGTTAAAAGTGAATTTATTGTGAGGTCGTCATTAAATAGCGCCTTCCAGCTTTTGAAAGATGAAGATAAAATCATGGATTGGCAAAAACATGTTACAGAATTTAAAGTATATCCACTGGCTACCGATACGGCATGGATAGAATATTCTTATCATGACATCCCATGGCCGGTAAGTGATCAGGATCACTTATTGCTTTATCGGATAATAAAAAAAGAAAAAGAAAAGATTTTCATCACGTTCAAAAGTATTAAAGACGATGAAATCTCTCCTGTGCGCGATGGAGTTACCCGAATGAACCTGTTGGGCAGCTGGACTTTCCAAAAGCTGTCTGATGGAAAGATTAGGGCCACCTATCTTATCATCTCCCAGCCCAGCAGTATCCCCAGAATATTTACTGATCCCGTTATCAGAAGGAATCTTATGTCTACTATCAAAGCTTATATCAATATTTTAGAGGAGGATTGATAAGATAAGATTACTCTGAAGGTACCGGTCGGGAGGCCACACTTTTTGCAGTAACTTCCAAAATTTCAAAAGCACTCTCCGCCATCCTGTTTTCTGTATCCAGAGTAGGATTTACCTCTACAATTTCCCAAGCGCAAAGTTTGTGACTCAACCCAAGCTCTTCATTGAGCGCTTTTGCCTCTTCTACCGTAAGGCCATTTGGCACAGGGGTTCCTGTTCCTGTAGAAAATCGAGAATCAATACTGTCTACGTCAAAAGAAACATAAATAAGATCGCAGTGTTCAAGCATTTTAAGTGCTTGTTGGGCGCTTTTTTGTCCACCCATTTTTTTTACTTCTTCTGTAGTGATAAACCCCATACCATATTTATTAATAAGGTAGTTCTCTGGTTTCTCCAGATCCCGCACAGCGATATAAACAAAATCCTCGGGGTATACCTTCGCTCCCGGAATTCCAACATTTTTAATTTGCTCCCAATATTCTATTGTCTCACTCTTAGGGTCGTTGATTTTACATTCCAGGTTATCAATATCACATACCATCGCTACGGTCATGCCGTGCATATTTCCCGAAGGTGTTGTGTAAGGCGAATGAATGTCAGCGTGTGCATCTATCCAAATTACACCTAATCTTTTTTTAGGGTATGCCTTTTTGATCCCTGCAATGGTACCATAAGCAGTAGAATGGTCGCCCGCCATCACCAACGGAAAACGATCATCCAACAAAGTTTCATAAACCTCAAGGCATACACGCTCCTCCATGATCAACACACCATCTATAAATTTTGAATGGGCATGTTCTGCTCCATCAAAAAGAAGCTCGTTTACATTCTCTACTTCTACGGAATCATATTGTCTGAACAGGTCAGATTTTAAGTCCAGACTGGCGATTTTCATGGCCTCGACACCAAGGCTTGCACCACGTGTCCCAGCTCCAATCTCCGACTTTACCTCGATGATCTTAATATCGTTCACTTCTAAATAACTTAATAATTGAAAAAACTGTGTCCTGTTGTCAAAAACTATCTCAAAAGCCTAACTTAGACTCTTCAGTAATCTGGTAAGGAATGGGTAATTTTAGCACTACAACAGGAAAATCGATCTGTCATACAGATTTATATTTCGAATTGTAAAGATGGCAAAATTATACCAATATTGCACCCTTCTAAAACCCTTTAGTGTGAAATGAAGAGCTATCGCGACCTGATTGAGCAATCATTTGAATTCCCGCAAAAGGAGTTCAAAGTATGGGAAAATGAGTTACTATTTAATGATGTTCCCCTTATGGATATCATTAAAGAATATGGAACTCCCCTAAAACTGACCTATCTCCCTAGAATTAGTGAGAATATTCGTTTTGTTCAGGCAACTTTCAACAATGCCATAGAAAAATTTAAATACAAGGGAAATTATACTTACTGCTATTGTTCTAAGTCATCGCATTTCTCATTTGTGATGGAAGAGGCATTAAGAAATGATGTGCACCTGGAAACTTCTTCTGGATTCGATATCCCTATTATCAGAAGTTTGTTCGATCAGGGAAAAATATCAAAAGAAACATTCATTCTATGCAATGGATTCAAAATGCCAGATTATACTAAAAGTATTGTTGATCTTTTAAATGATGAATTCAATTGTATTCCTATTCTTGATACCCTCAATGAAATTGATGTTTATGAGGCTAAAGTTGACAAACCCTTTAAGGTTGGTATCAGAATTGCCTCAGATGAAGAACCAAAATTCGAGTTTTACACTTCAAGGCTTGGCGTAAGGTATAGTGATATCGTTCCCCTATACCGAGACAAAATTGAAAAAAGCAATAAGGCAACATTAAAAATGTTACATTTCTTTATAAGCACCGGCATCAAAGACACCGCTTATTATTGGAGTGAGTTGAGCCGTTTCATTTTCAAATATTGCGAATTGAAAAAGATATGTGATTCTTTGGACTCCATAGACATTGGTGGTGGATTTCCAATCAAACAGTCCCTTACTTTTCATTATGATTATAAGTACATGATTGAGCAGATCGTGGAAAACATTAAATGGATTTGTGATAAAAACAATGTACCTGTTCCAAACATATTTACAGAGTTCGGAAGTTATACCGTTGGCGAAAGTGGAGCCATTCTTTATTCCGTGGTCGATCAAAAACTACAGAACGATAAAGAACTTTGGTATATGATTAATGGTTCTTTCATCACTCAAATGCCCGATGCCTGGGGCCTAAATCAAAAATACATTCTCTTGCCTATCAACAAATGGGATGATCCCTATCATAAAATAAATATGGGAGGCCTTACTTGCGACAGCATGGATTATTACAATTCTGAGGCACATACCGGTGAGGTTTTTTTGCCTATGATTAATGACGAAGAGCCTCTTTACATTGGATTCTTTCACACGGGTGCCTATCAGGAATCATTGGGAGGTTATGGCGGAATACAACATTGCCTGGTGCCTGCACCCAAACATGTGCTGATTAGCCGCAATGAAGATGGAGAAATCTCTACTCAACTTTTTGCGCCTGAACAAACCAGTGATAGTATGCTGAAAGTATTGGGTTATGACGTATCAAAATAGATTCATAAGATTCGTCTTTCTTGGGGTATTTTTTCTAACATTCTGTAGCAGTATTGCTCAAACCAGGTATAGGCAAAGTGATGATTCGTACTTATCAATATCTGGTACGTCCACGCTTAATGTATGGACCATGAATACAGATGAAGGAAAATTTCGGGTTGAATTTAAAATCTCCGATGAGGGGCTGCCTATTGAACTCAATTCATTATCTCTGAGTGTACCATGTGAAAGTTTAAAAAGTGGCCATTCCGCTATGGACAAAAATGCCTACAGCGCGCTGGATGCAGATTCCCATAAATCAATAATCTTTACATTAACTTCATCTAAAATTAGTTCCGGAAAAATTGAGTGTACAGGAAACCTAACTGTAGCCGGAAACACAAAATCAATCAGTATTGAAGCTGCATACCATCCACTCGAAAATCAAGCCCTCTTGTTTACAGGAAAAAAGAAATTAAAAATGAGTGATTTCGGAATTGAGCCGCCCTCGTTCATGTTTGGTACCGTTTCAACAGGAGATGAAATAACAGTATCATTTAATGTTAAACTAATTCCGGCAAGAAGATAATTTGATCATCCATTTTTGTCGAGTAATAGCACCAGATGAAAGTTAACCTCTATCTCATCCTCCACCTTCACTAAACCCATCATTCTGGATGGAGGCTCTAAATTGAAGTCGGAAAAAGTAAAGCGCCTCCCACCCTTAAAATGAATAAGCCCTGACTCCTCTACCTCAATTGTACAATCCATTTCGAATGATTTGGTAACACCCGCCAGCGAAATCTGCATTCTACCTCTAAAAATATCCCTTCCGGAAGTGAGCTGCAAAGTGCGCTCAAAAGAAATAAAGTCAATTGAAACAACAGGATATTCTTTGTATTTAATTGTTTTCCAAAAATCATTCGTCATCAGTTGCACACCACAATCAAACCGGGCTGCCTCAAGCCCTACATATCCCTTTTTGAAGAATGGTCTTTTTCTTTTCCCTCCTTCTAGAAGAACAAGTGTATCCTTACCTGTGTATTGAGTGATGGCACATCTAAACGAGTTAACATTCGTTTTACCATCAATCGTTAGCTTGCTGGAAGGCAGAACAATAAAGCGATGGACAAGAACACCACCTTCTGGCGTTGGTGTAAACCCCATTAGGCCCAACAAGATGCAGATGACAATTGCTCTCATTTACAGTACTAATTTAGTAAAATTGAAAAAGTCATTTAATAAATTGAGGAATTGAAACTTTGGTGCCAAAAAAAGAGTCACTCCAAACTGGAAGTGACTCTTGATAAGCCTCTTTATTACCTAGAAGGCAATGACTGCTTCTACTGATATACCTTTAAACTCTCCACCAAGGAAGCGTGCATTAGAACCAGTCCATGCGTTTCCTTCATAATTCTGTTTTACATATTCCACTTTTGTCAATACATTTTTTGTCATGAACCATCCTCCTCCAAAGTTGAGACGATTGATCTTCATGTCTTCAGTAGCACTCTCTCTCATTTTTCCGCTTATTGTATTATATCTTCCACCCAGGTAGAACTGTTCTGTTGCGCCAAACCTATATAACAACTCACCGGCTATTTGTGTAAATGAACCTTCTTTGTCTACGGTAGGGGTGGTAAATTCATTGCTTCCACCTGCAATTTCATAGATACCAAAGAACTCTAAGCCTTTGAACTTAACAAAAGGATTCACCTGTATTGCAGTAAGCTTGGTAAAGCGTGCATTAAAGCGACCATCAAAATTACTAGACTGTGCAGCCACTGGAGGAATGGCGGTAGGATCTGCAGGTACACTCATTACGTTATAATATCGTGCTCCTGCCCGGTCACCTCCGTAAAGCCATGTGCCGGTTGAAGTACCATGATTGGTATACCATGAACCGGTAAGCCTCAGTCTTAAATCATCATTCAGTTGTTTATCAAATCCAACCTTACCAAAGAAAGAGGGTTTGTTATCACTGGTTGATGTTAAAGTTACATTTTGATTTAATTTACCATTAGTTACACCTAGCACCACCAGGAATCCATTATTCTGAACGGTTACCTCACCAAATGCCTCAGTAGAGAAAGAGTCCATGATATAATTACCAATAAAAGGGTTGTAAAGGGCTCTGGCATTGTCAGATCTTCTGAAGTGAGCATCTCCGTAATTGAATTCATCCAATCCAATGGTGATGGTAGTATACTGCATAATGTTTTCCAAAAATCCTTCTTTTATAAAGTTAAGCTTATCCATTTGCATGTACCCGCCTTTAATCCATGATTCATTGTGATGTGCAGAAGAAAGGTAAGTACGCAAGTGCATTCTCATTCCATCATACAATTGAACATCCAGGTTTAAGTTTGCGGAAGGAAGGTTAAAATCTGAACCTAGCTTCACCAGGTTTCCAGCAGTATTACTATGCCTTAAGCCTTGAAATTGCATAGCAAAGTCACCCCCAACACGTACCTTAAGTCCATCAAATGCTTCAGCTTCTCCCTTTGGGGATTCAAAAATATTAATTCCACTTTTATCGTTGGGCCGATAATATTGCATTGAAGCTTGTTGCGCATGCACAACGCCCGCCACCATCATGGTGACGATGAGTGCAATACCTTTAAATAAATTAAAATTAGTTTTCATAGTATTAAGTTGTTAAGCTGTTAAGTTTCATTTTCTGTTAATTGATATAGTTATAAAGTCCATTCATTTTTTTATTTTACTTATGTCCTGTCCCGGGGATAGCATCAGGTCAAAATTCACTGTCACCTCCTCACCTACTTTAATCGTTCCCATCACCGCTGTGGGTGGCGCCATTTTGTAATCCCTCATGTTAAGTGTGTAAGAACCTGTTAGCTGAACATCACCGCCTGAAAGAACCCTCGACTTAACATTGAGAGAAATCACTTTAGAAGCTCCGGCCATTGACAATGTCCCAGTTGCTTTAATCAAGTCACCACTTAATGTGGCTTCTGCCATTTGATAAGAAATCGTTGGATATTTATCTGAATTAAAAGCGTCATAAGTCTTATTGTCCATAATTCTACCGTTATCACTTTTAATGGAGGTTACAGGTATTTTTACTTGCACTTTTGACACCTCCAAAAGCTTTCCGTTCTCCATCTTCAATATCCCACTCCATTCCACTTTAGTCACTTCCGATACCCAATCGTGTAAGCTGGACGAACCTGCCACTGTTATTTTTTCTGATTTTATGTAATAGGAGGTTTGTGCTTCTGCTTGACCGATAATCATGGAGAATGCAATGATTATTGCCAGGTAACTTACTAGCGTTTTCATATCGTTTCTAATTTAGGCTCAAAAATAAAGGGTGAATTCCGCCTGTCTCATGATGACAATCAGTGGAGGTATTGATTTTTATCACCCCTATTAATAACGGCATGAAGAATACCCTAAATAACTATAAATCAGTGATTCCCGATCAGTGTCTAATGTCTTAATGCCGACAACCCAATAGAGTAAGTTTCGTACCTTTGATTTTAATTATTTCAAATGAGAACTCAACCATTTTTGTTAGTCACCTTTCTAATTATTTCATGTACATCTGAGCAAAAGAAAGATACTACCGTTGATTATTATGCTTCACTTCCATCTTACTTTTCAGAGGTGCTTAAAGCACATGGTGGGCTTGATCAATGGAGAGGTTTTAAAGCACTTTCGTATGATCTCAAGCACGAGAATGATTCAGTTCCTACTGAACATTACATGCTGGATTTATTAAATCGAAAAGATTTAACAGCGGCCGACTCCTTTAAAATAGGATTCGATGGTAAGGAGGCATGGGTAGCACCCAACAAAAAGGCATTTAAAGGAAATTCGGCTAGGTTTTACCATAATCTTTATTCTTACTTTCTATCCATTCCTTTTATTGTGGCCGATCCTGGCGTAATCTACGCCAGTGATACCCTCACAATTGACGGGAAACACTATGATGTCATCAAAATAAATTTTGAGTCTGGAATTGGTGATGCGGATAAGGATGCTTACAAAATATTGGTTGATCCTTCAACAAAACAGATGGAGAAATTGCTATACACCGTAACCTACTATTCCGGTGAAGCCCATGAAAATTACAATGCTTTAAGCTATGAAGATTGGACAGATATCAGCGGATTGCGCATGCCTACAAAATTGGTTGGCTACAAATACAACAATGGTCATATCGGTGATAAAAGATATGAAGTAACTTTCTCCAATATTCAGTTAAAAAAAGAAAGCCCCAACCAGGATATTTTCAATATGCCGGCTGAGGCTGAAATTGATAGTCTAAAAGTAAATAACTAGTTCGCTTTGAGAGTACGTAGATAATTCACAAGCGCCCAGATATCTTCTGTCTGGGATATTTTCTTTTTGAAAGACGGCATATCATCCCTTCCTTCAGAGGTTTTATAAAAAATCTCTCCATCTGTTTGGTTTTGAAATGCTGCCACAGTAAAATCTCCTGGAAAGGTTTCGAGCTCAGCTGCTTTAGATCCATCGCCTTCACCAGTCTTGCCATGACAACTTCTGCAATGCTTAGCAAATAAGTTCTTTCCTATTGTTACACTTTCAGAATCGCCCTTAATCGGATTCTTAAGCACTTTTGCGCTTTCAGGAACTGGCCAGGGTTTGGCCTGCTGATATAGCACGAATGAGGACAAGAAGATAAGAACAAATAAAGTAACGATAAAAGCGACTTTAGATTTGATGATTTTCATGGTTTTTAAGTTTAATATCTAATTCTGTTTTGATAACTTTTTCAATTTAAAAATTTGCAATACCAAGTATCCAATTGTACCCCAAACTCCAATGATGATAAGGTTAGGGAAGACCAATAGCCAGATCGGTGTCTTATCTCTGGTAGACCACAAGTTCCTTTCATTAAATTCCGTGTTATCATCAATTGTAGGCACCCCCCATTTTAGCTCTTTGTAAGCAAAGAGGCTGCCAAAATCCTCATGATCTTCAACAAAAGCTCCCACCACAATATTTCCTTTTTCATCGCCCGGAATTTCAGTTTCAAAACCAGCTTTGACAGAACCTTCTTCATCAGTAGAATAGGAATCTTCACCTATGGGCAACCTCCCGAAGTCCCTTTTGATAAATATCTTTAATTCTACATCTCCTGCCGGGCTCCATTCATCATTCTCAAATTTTTCAACGGTTGCTATGACAGTCTTACTTTCATCGTCTACTTTACCGTCAAGCGAAACTCTCGCCTTTTTGATAGCTACCGACTCAGATGCTTCTACCAGTGAATCGGAATCATGAATTTTTGCATACAGTTCAAATTCGCTCATTTCCTTCCACTTTGAAAGCAATCGGGCCGGAATCTCAATAGATCCAAATCCATTGCCGTCTGTAGTAATCACTCCTATTTCAGATTCATCATCCTCATCCTGAAAATAAAGTATAGTTTGAACTCCAGCAATCGGGTAATACCTTCTATCTATTCTCTTGCGCACTTTTACCCCAACAGCCGGGGATTGGCCATTGATGTAGGTATACATAATATCTATCCTGGGCTCCACCTTAGCCTGAGCAAAAACTGTTGAGTACCCTAAAAGCCCAATGATAGCTAATCTAACAAGTTTCATACAATACTTATTTTAGATTTTAATTCCTCTTCTTTTATTGTCTCTTCAATAGGCACAATCGGGAAGATTCGAACAAAAAACGTAATTACCAGCAAGGCTCCTGCCAACGATCCAAATGTGATCGCCCATTCTTCCCAAGTAGGAACATAATGATAAAAATTTTGAGGCGATTCGCTCAAAGGAAGAAAGGGATGAAGCATAGTTGGAGTCACAATGAGGAACCGCTTAAACCATGCTCCTACAACTACTAAAATTCCGGTAATAAACATTGGAAATGGTTTCCTTCCTGAGGGAACCAATGCAACTAAAATGGGAACTACCATACCGATAATTATCACAGACCAGAATAAAGGTGCAAATGCTCCTGTAAATAACCCGATTAAATGTTCCTCCTCAAGTTTCTTCATTTTGAAAGCTGGAACAAGGTATTCGTTCACATTGAAATAGAGATAAAGTAAAGCAAGCATTGCCAGCAATTTACCCATGTGGTCGAAATGCTTATTGGTAATATAGGCCTCAAGTTTATAAGCTCTTCTGAATACATACATAGCAATAATTACCCCACCAGCTCCTGCCAAAAATGCGCCTGAAACAAAATAGGCACCAAAATTAGTACTATCCCATCCTGGTCGATAGGTAGTAGCAAAAAGCCAAGAGGTAACCGTGTGTATCGCCAATGCAATAGGTATAATCAGCACCACAAGAATCCTAATAGACTTTTCCTTTATCTCCTCTTGCCTGGTAGTTCCCTTCCAAAAGTTACCAAGAAATGAATATATCTTTACAGTCCAATTAGAGAGTTTGGCTTTATTCTTTAGAAGCACTGCAAGGTCAGGTAATAGTGGAAAATAAAGCAGTAAAACACCTATAACCAAATAGGTAGAGATAACAATTACATCCCAAAGTATTGGAGATTGCAATCGGCCATACATGAAAATATTCAGAAATCTGTCTGGACGCCCCATGTCAACAATAATAATAATTGATGCGAATAAAATTGAAGCCACCGCAATTATTTCCGCAATCCTTGTAAGTGGCGTACTCCAGGAAGCATTGGTAAGTCGAAGTATCGCTGTAATCAATGAGCCAACCAGGCTAATAGCCACAAAAAAAACAAAATTCGAAATGTAAATTCCCCAGGATACATAGTCTCGCATTCCTGTTACTGAAAGTCCAAAACGAATCTGACGTATATAAGCGTACATTCCAATCGCACAAATAACGACCAGAGTTGTGGTCCAAATCATACCTGCCCTTCCAAATTTCTGAGGTAAGAGGTCTTCTGTGATTTTATCAGTCGTGAGATTCATATTTAACCTTCATATTTTAAACCTTCTTCGTAAGGAAACAATCGATTCACAGGCGGCAAATAATAAACTCGAGGTTTTGTGCCCAAATCCTCCATGAGTCGATAACCAGCCCTGTCTTTAATCAGCTCGCTAAAACGAACGGTCTCTGATCCATTTGTAACAGTGTCCTCGTTCATGTCTCCAAAAAAGTATACTCCGTTAGGACAAGCAGAAACACAATGTGGTAGTTCTCCCTTTCTTGTCATATCCGGACAAAAATCGCATTTGTTCACAGTCCCTATTTTTGGAGGGCAACTTGTTTCAGGAGAATACTCAGCCTCTAATGCTTCTTTTGGTAGTATTGGCTTATCCCAATTGAAAACACGGGTAGAGTAAGGACAAGCTGCCATGCAAAAACGACAGCCAATGCATCTTTCATTATCAATCAGCACGAGTCCATCTTGTCTTTTGAAAGTGGCATCTACCGGACATACCTTCACGCATGGTGGCTCATCGCAATGCATGCAGGTAGTAGGTTGCCAATAAGGGGCAGCATTTTTAGAATCCTGCATGGAGTAAACCTTAATCCAATTTTGGCCCTCTGTTACAAAATGCATCTTATTACAGGCACTCTGACATTTCTTGAGATTTTTGCATCGTGAAAGATCTATCACCATAACAAATTTCTTTCCCTTAATTCCTTCTCTTCCGTTGGTGTAAAAAGATGGGACCTCAGGGACTGGCTTTAAGTATGCCTTATCTACTTCGATTACATATCCATCCACCGACAAGAGTTGAGCTTTTTCATTTGCTTCTTCCACTACCTCATCTATTATTTGGAATGGGTTATTTCTTATTGCTTCTTTTAGGAAGTCTCTACGAGAAGAAGCCTTATTTACAATTTTACTACTCATCATAAATATTAAGTGTTCTGGTTATGTACCCAATTCATCATTTGGTTCTTTGAGGCCTTTTTCCTTTTGAAGGGGAGATGATCAACCTCTAGTTCTACCAAAGTTCCGTCCCGGGTAAGAAACTTAGCTGTTGGTTTCTTCTTTTTAAATAGTCTGAATTTGACAGACCAAGCTATCAGTGTAGTGATACCCACTGTCGCTGCCGCAATAAAATTTCTCCTTGAAAGCCTCATACTTGCCAGGCTAAAAATTCCATAGTCGAGTAATATTAAATCCAATCATTAATCCCTTGTCAAAAGGATCGTTTTGATTGAACACATTGTTCTTTTGAGGTACAATCGCATTGTAGCTTGTGACAAACACCTGGAAAGCATGGGCGCTTGTTGCTACCTCCAAGCCTAGGCTAACATTAGGTTGTGGATTACCGGCAGTATGCTTAGTTATTGGCTGGTCAACTCCAACAATAATTGAGGATTGGGCAGATATCTTATATCTGCTTGCGAAAGCCACTGCAATGTGATCGTTATTCATGAATGAACGCACCGTATTGTAATGAGATAGACTCGGAGCAATCTGGATAGAAAGCTTTGGAGAGAATCTTCTGGAAATAATTAACTGATGAAAATAAGAGAATCGATCAGATTCATTACCGTTTGGTAGAGCTTCAGTGCGCTGCTGAGCCTCTACAGCCGTATTTCCATAATACGTTACACTCACTGGTATTTTACCGTTTCGTGTCTGTTGAAGAAATCCGTACTTGATGTTGGCATCCAGAATACGATTATTTTTCGCTGTACCAAAACCAATGGATAATGGACCTTTTAGTGCTCCAAAGCCAAAATTATCAAACAGTGTATACGTGAATCCAAGGCGAATATTGCTTGGCGCATACAAGCCCCATAAATCCGTGATTCCATTGCTCACCACTCCAAATCTGTGTTGAATCATGAACTCAAAAGTCCCCTTTTGTGGAACTAATACTGTTTGATTGTCGATTATCCATGAACTTTCAAATGGCGCTCGAACAGGTTTCATGCCACTATCATCCTCTGATTCCTCCTCCTGAGCAAAGGTTGGCAAACTAAAAAATAGTGTAATTACTGTGAGAATGGATATTTTTTTTATTTGAATGAATATTGTTTTCATGGTATTCAAGTTTAGTTGTTCTTCGCCCCCTCACTTATCCAGGCAAGGATGATATTCAACTCCTTACCCACCAATGCTCCACTTGGAGGCATATTACCCTCCGCCATCTCCTTATAAAGTTTACTTTGAGTGGGAACGATTGTATTTATGTAATTACCCTGCATAAGAGCGGTGTAGGCATTTTCCTTTGTGAGGCTTGGGGAATGTGAAGCGCCAGCATCATGGCACCCGTTTGTATTGCAGTTTAGGTTAAAAATAGGAACCACATCTCCAGAGAAACTCACATTTTTCGGCAGGCTACCATTGCCCTCCAATACCTCATCATAATAACAACCATTTAGTACCAGAACTGCACAACATACACCTATTATTACTATTAGCTTTTTCATATAATTTGGTTCTTGTCGTTATAAACTGACATTTTTAATAAACTATCAGGCATCCTTTTTTATTAGGAGAATGTTGATTTTCACAACCACCTTATCGTTGATATTAGTAGAAACAATATTAAATTCAGAAAGAGCGTTGAACTCAAATTGCCCTGCTATCCCAGCAACAGTGGATCCGGGAGTCCCATCAAAGTGAGTTTGTTTTACATAAATAAGTTTTACAGCTATCGGCTTCGTCACCCCATTGAAAGTGAAATCAGCCGTGGCAACATACCCTGCATCAGTGGTGCTGAGTACAACACTAGTTGATTTTATATGAGCTATATTTTCAGGTTCAGCAGCTTTGGCAGCACTTGTGTTAAAAGTGCCTAGTAGGCAACCTTGATCCCTACCAGGCTCACCAGTATTTACACTGTTAAGCCGTACATAACCCTCAAAAGATATATTCGCTGGATTTTGTTCATCGAAACTTAAACTTTCAAGCACGAAATAATTAAACCGGCCTGTAAGTAGAGAGCCAACACCTTTGTAAGGTGTCTCCCATTCAACATTTGAGTGCGTTTTGTCAAAATACCACTTACCGGTGGGTACCCCACTGGTATTGAAATCCGAACTAGCTCCATTTGAAACTAACGGGGTGCAGGTCGAACAATTAAGAGTTTCAGTTCCTCTTACTATATTATCGGGATTTGTGCCCACAACGGGGACAACCTCATCGTCATGTTGGCATTGACTTACCGCCAGCATAAAGCCGCAAAAGGCAAAAAACAACATTAGGTTATTAAACTTTTTCATAGCTATCTAATAGTTAGTTTGGTTATCATTCCTCTACCAAACTACATGTAGCTATCTAACTATAATATGACCTGTAACATCGACCAACATGATTCTTGTCATGTTTGATCGGAATATCTGACTTGCACTAAACTAAAAGGTTTTTTTAATTACCTCTAAAAGGAGTGTTCACTTCCTGAAAATCTGAAGGGATAGCAAATTCTTTAGCGGGGAGAGATTCCCTTTTGATGTCTTTAACCTCCATTGTCATTTCCATCTCTGGCATGGTCATTTGCATTTTAAGCGGAACACCTTCTATCTCTCTATAGAAAACAGGATTTCCGCCATTCATCTTTTGGCTGGCCATTCGCTTCATATCTATTCCCTTTAGTTCTGTTGTGGCCCATAAGTATTGTGTTATCTTTTTGCCCTGTTCTGTCATCTCAACCTTATATTTAGTACAGCTGTACCCCAAAATAGTGGCTGATTCTGACATTTTTGTCACCTTGGCATCCTTCTCATTATCACCGGTTTTGGGCATTAATGAGTACGTTTTATTTTCCCTATCCAGATGATAGGATTGTCCCTTATCATTTAGGTACAAAATATCGCCATCCATCATGCCACCATCCATGTGCGTTAGCATATTTTGATTCTTAATCTTTATTACCATGCCTTTAGGCATCATATCATTCATATCACCACTAGCTGCCATCTTCATCATCTTTTCCATCTGGGCCTTCATTTGTGGGTTGGACTCCATCATCGCCTTCATTTGAGGATCGTTCATTTGCTCCTGCATTTGTTTCATTTCTGCCTGTACTGCGGGGTCCTTCATTTGTGCCTTCATTTTCGGATCCTTAATATCGGTGTTAATGGTCCAGGTGATTGTACCTTCAAAATCCTGTGCATAGGCAAGAATTGACAAAGTCAATAAGGAAATAGTTAATAATTTTTTCATGGTATTTTTTAAAAAGGATGGACCAAAATCAATTCTCAAATTTACAATTACCATGCCGATCTTTACGCATTAATAGCGTCCATTTTTCGCAAACAATCCATTGAAATCCCGGATTAAGAAAACGGCCTGTCGGGCTAAAATACCCTAATGGCGTTCCAAAATGCAGAATCCTAAATTGAAAGAGAAGTTATTGATATTCTATAATTAATAAACTAAATTAAAATCCCATTTCTCTCCATGTCAACTTAACACATTTCGCCTATGAAAGTCTTTGACGGGAAACACATTAAAAACATTGCACTTCTTGGTGCACCTAAAAGTGGTAAAACACTTCTAGCGGAGGACATGATCTTCGAAGCGGGCATCACACACCGAAGAGGCACTATTGAAGGAAAAAGCACAGTCAGTGATTACCACGACATAGAGCATGAACGTGAGAACTCCATATTTGCCACCACCATGCACACCGAGTGGCGCGATTATAAAATCAATATTATTGACACGCCAGGCTTTGACGATTTCGTGGGAGAAATGATGTCTTCTCTCCGTGTGGCAGACACCTGCATAATGGTAGTCAACGCACAACATGGAGTAGAAGTTGGCACAGAATTAATTTGGAATTATGTTGACCGGTTTAGTAAGCCGGTCATTTTTGCTATTAACCAGGTGGATCATCCAAAGGCAAACTTTGAGGATACCCTCAAAGAAATAAAACAACGCTTTGGTAGCCCTGTAACTCAAATGCAATACCCTGTGAACCAGGGAGAAGGTTTCAACGAAATCATTGATCTTCTTAAAATGACACTATACCGGTTTCCTCCTGGAGGTGGCAAGCCGGAAAAATTACCAATACCCGCCAAAGAAAAAGAGAAAGCAGAACGATTGCACAATGAGTTGGTAGAGAAAGCCGCAGAAAATGACGAGAGACTAATGGAACTTTACTTTGAAAAAGGAACATTGGACGAAGATGAAATGCGGCAGGGACTTAAAGCCGGAATGATCAATCAGGAAATATTTCCTGTGTTTTGCATGTCGGCAAAACAGAATATGGGAAGCGGCCGAATGATGAGTTTTATCGACAATGTAGCACCTTCTCCCCGGGAAGCCAAACCTGAAATTTCAGAAGATGGCAAGGAGGTTCCCTTTGATATTTCAAAACCAGCAGTATTGTTCGTATTCAAATCTCACTTTGAACCCAACGTAGGAAGGCTCTCGTTTTTTAAAGTTATTTCCGGAGAAGTAAATTCCACCACTGAATTAATCAATAGCCAAACAGGTGCTTTGGAACGCATCCATCAGCTCTTTATCATGGATGGAAAGACCCGTACTCCGGTGGATAAATTGGTGGCTGGTGACATAGGTGCCACCTTAAAACTAAAAGAAACCTATACCAATCAAACGTTGCATGCCAAAGGGTATGAGATGATTATCAAGCCCATTGAATTTCCTCAACCTCGTATTCGTACTGCCGTGGTGGCACACAGTAAAGGTGACGATGAGAAAATTGGTGAAGTGTTGTATAAGATTCATCAGGAAGACCCTACTCTTCTGGTTAAATATTCAAAAGAATTAAAGCAATTAATTATTTCAGGCCAGGGTGAAATGCATCTTACCGTATGCAAATGGTACCTTGATAAGGTTTACAAACTCCATACTGATTTTATTACACCCAGAATTTCTTATCGCGAAACCATCCATCGCGCGGCAGACGCTAACTACAGGCACAAAAAGCAATCCGGTGGAGCAGGGCAATTTGGTGAAGTGTATCTTAAAATTGAACCTTATAAAGAGGGAATGCCCGATCCTGCAGAATTTTCTATAAGAGGAAGGGAGGAAATTGATCTGGACTGGGGTGGTAAACTTGTCTTCTACAACTGTATTGTGGGTGGAGTAATTGATGCCAGGTTCATTCCGTCTATACTGAAAGGGGTGATGGAAAAAATGGAAGAAGGACCAATCACTGGCTCCTATGTTAGAGACGTAAGAGTAATTGTTTATGATGGGAAAATGCATCCGGTTGACTCCAATGACATATCTTTTAAGATTGCCGGTATGATGGCATTCAAAGAAGCATTTATGAATGCTGAGCCCCAACTTCTGGAACCAATGTATGACCTGGAGATTGTCTTGCCGGAAGAAATTATGGGTGAGGTAATGGGTGATTTGCAAACACGCAGATCTATTATTTTGGGAATGGACACAAAGGGAAATTATCAAGTAATAAAAGCCAGAACCCCGCTTGCTGAGTTGGACCGCTACTCTACAACACTTAGGTCGCTTTCTCAGGGGCGCGCCAGCTTTACACAAAAAATGGCTGAGTTTGCACCCGTTCCTTATGAAATCCAAAAAAAGCTGGCGAGTAAGATGCAGGAAGCAGAAGCAGTTTAAAAAAACTACCTTGAGAGTATCTGTTGTGTGGCAGTTGCTAAATCTGGAACTGTAAAATCCCAATGACTCCCAGGTTCGGGTTCGTTACTGATCAACACGGTGCTTATGCCCAACCGTTTGGCCGGAGCAAGGTCGCGTTCCCTGTCACCAATCATCCAACTCATAGTGGGGTCAATATTGAATTTTGCAATTCCCTTCTCAAAAAGTAAGGATCCCGGCTTTCTTCCCAGCGACTCCGTTACCTTTGGATGGTAGGGGCTGAAATAAAAATGATCTATCAATCCTCGGCATTTTTCCTGTAAATATTTGTGACACGCTTCCATATCTTGCTGAGAATAAATGCCTTGAGAAATTCCGGATTGATTGGTTACCACAACCAAAAGATACTCTGCCTCTTTTAGTTGCCGGAGCGCCTGGGGCACACCGGGCAATATTTTGAAATGATCCAATTGATACGAGTAGTCGGGCCTGTCTTCATTTAAAACACCATCCCGATCCAGAAACACACATTTGCTTTTTGTCATCATCGTAGAAAATTCAATAAAATTGGAAATGAAAGCCTGAAATTACCCCAAAGTGGGCATTTACCCAATTGGCTGATCTTACACTTTTCATTAGTTTTGCTGCTTACCAAAAGGTTTTTGTGAGTAACGCAATCGTCATCATTCCTACCTACAATGAAAAGGAAAATATAAGTCTTATCATTGAAGCGGTTTTTAATCTGCCCAAGGATTTTGATGCGCTCATTGTAGATGACAACTCACCTGACGGTACAGCAGAAATTGTTAAGAATCTACAACTCGATTTCAATCAATCTAAAGAGCGCCTTCACCTGCTTCAGCGCAAGGGAAAATTGGGACTTGGAACAGCGTACATTACGGGATTTAAATATGCGCTGGAGAAGGGTTACGAGTATATGCTTGAGATGGATGCGGATTTTTCCCACGACCCAAAGGATCTTGTCAATCTCTATTTGGCTTGCTCAGAGGGCGGTAATGATATGGCCGTGGGCTCACGTTATGTTACAGGTGTAAATGTTGTGAATTGGCCGATTGGCCGGGTATTGCTTTCTTACTTTGCAAGTGCGTATGTCAGGCTCGTTACGCGTATGCCCATTCGTGATGCCACCGCTGGCTTTGTCTGCTACAGAAAAATTGTGTTGAATACAATCCCTCTGGATAAGGTCAAGTTTACCGGCTATGGATTTCAGATAGAAATGAAATTCCTTGCATGGAAATACGGATTTAAATTCATAGAAATACCCATTATCTTTACCGAACGTGTCAGAGGCCAGTCAAAGCTTTCTGTTGGAATATTCAAAGAGGCATTTTTTGGTGTCATCCAGCTTAAGGTTGGCAGTTGGTTTAAGTCCTATAAAAGAACTGTCTAGAGCAGATTCCCATGTTCTTTTAGAAAATTTTTATTATACACAGAACCTATACCATCCTGTCTTATTAAGAATTACAAATACCAACAGTAAATCAGATAGACAATAATTCAATCAAACCGAATGGCCCTGATAGGGTTGATGCGCGAAACAATGGCTGTAGGAACGAGCAATACGAGTGTCACTACCGCAAATACGAGAAGGTTTAGCAAGATCACAATACCCCAGTTCCAACTAATAGGCACAAAGCTCATATAGTAATCATGTGCATTCAGTTGAACCAAACGAAATTGATATTGAATGTAACACAGCCCCAATCCTATTGCGTTGCCATACAACAGTCCTTTTGCAATTAAATTGATGCCGCCATAAACAAATATCGATCGAATCATACTGTTGTTTGCTCCCATCGATTTTAGTGACCCAATCATCTGAGTACGTTCCATCACAAGAATCAAAACCACAGAGATCATATTTACACAAACCACAGTAAGGATAACAACCAATAGGATATTCACCTGCCTGCTAATTAATCCAAGCCATTCAAATACCTGAACATACTTATCACTCACCTTTTCTAAATACAAATCGTAGTCCATGTCTTTTCCTATCGCATCATAGGCTTTATCAATATCCTTTGTGTTCTTCACAAATACCTCTAGCCCACCAGCCACACTATCAGCCCAATCGTTAAGCCTGGATATCAAACGGATATCTCCAATAATGATTTTACTGTCATAGTAATCAGAAAGGTTGGTTTCATAAATACCTACTACTTTTAATTTTCTAAACCGTGGTGGGTTTTGAAAAAAATGAACAATGATCTCATCGTTCACTTTTGCTCTAATTTTGTTAGCAATCGTTCTACTTATCACCGTTTCAAAAGCATAGTTAGAGTCCGGCAAATGAAGAAATTCACCCTCCACCATGTTTTGTTTGAATGCGTTGAGGTCGAAGCTTTTTCCCACACCTTTAAATATAATCCCCAATACTTCTTCATCGGCCTTGATCAACCCTGCCTTGTGTGCATACTCCTGCACGTGGTCAATAAACCCATACTTTTGATAATTCTTGTATAAATCGATATTATAAAAAAAGGGTTGCTCCTCCATAGAATTGTTCATGGTAAAGCGTGTCACAATCAGATGAGAACTAAAACTATATATTTTATTTTTGATGGTTTCCTGAAATCCCTCCATAATCAGAAAAGAAACAATTGCAGCGCCCAAGCCAATAGCAATGCTGACTATGGCTATTTTATGAGTAATGGAAGAAAACCCATCCTTCTGTTCGCGGCTTATCCTTTTTGATATGAAGTATCCAAGGTTCAAAATATTGGCTTAATTTTGATTGTATCAATAAGCAAATTACTTATAAAATGATAAGGATAGTTGGGTTGTTTGTTTTTTTATGGATCGGTGCTGTGGCATGCAATGGACAGACCAGTGATAAAATAGTGCTGGGAGCCGAACAGCTTGATTTATTGGCATCCAAATTACAAGACCAACGAGTAGCCTTGCTCGTTAACCACACTTCACAAGTGGGCCACACTCATTTGGCCGACACGCTGCTAAGTCTTGGTGTAAATCTGGTAAAAATATTTTCACCGGAACACGGCTTTAGGGGACAAGCTGCGGATGGGGAAAAAGTGAATAATTCTGTTGACGAAAAAACAGGAGTGCCCATTGTATCGCTTTATGGAAGTGCCAAAAAACCAACTTCAGAACAACTGATAGATGTGGACGTAGTTATTTTTGATATACAAGATGTGGGTGTTCGTTTTTACACATACATAAGCTCCCTCTATTATATGTTGGAAGCGTGCGGAGAAAATAATAAAGCCGTAATAGTACTCGATAGACCCAATCCAAACAGCTTTGTAGACGGCCCTATGTTAGAATCGGAATTTAAATCTTTTGTGGGAATTATTCCGACACCCATTGCCCATGGGATGACAGTAGGCGAATTGGCCAAAATGATGCTTGGAGAAAAATGGCTTAAAGATGGCATTCAATGCAAACTGGAAGTAATTCCAATGAAAAACTATTCTCATAACATGAGCTATATCTTGCCCATCAAGCCCTCTCCAAATCTTCCTACACAAAATGCTATTACCTGGTATCCTTCACTTTGTTTGTTCGAAGGTACAGTTGTTAGCGTAGGAAGAGGAACGCCCATGCCTTTTGAAGTTATTGGTAATCCGGAAATGAAGGAATATCCATTCAAATTTACACCGGTAAGTACCCCTGGAATGTCCAACCATCCACCTCATGAAAATCAGGAATGTTATGGCCTGGATTTGAGAAATACAAAACCAGAATCAAATATCACTTTAAAATATTTAATAGAATTCTATAACAAATACCCTGACAAGGATCAGTTTTTCACGCCTTATTTTAATACGCTGGCCGGCACAGATACACTGAAAGAGCAAATCATAAGTGGAATGAGTGAAGATGAAATTAAACTAACCTGGCAAAAGGGATTAAATGTATTTAAAGCAAAGAGATCTAAATACTTACTTTATAAATAATTACTTCTCGCTGGTAACTTGGGCTATTGAAGGTGTCTTAATCTGTATAAATTTGATCATTCAATTTAGGAGTCATGCCCCTTCCACATTAATGCACCGAATGAATCCTTCATACATCCTATATGGCATACTATTTTTTCTTTTTATTTCCTGTTCATCTTCGCGAATAAGTAACAGACTACTAAACAATGAAGCTCCCGCCAGTTTTAAAGTCAAATTTGAAACATCCAAAGGCGACTTTGTAGCAGAATTTCATCGCGCTTGGTCCCCTAAAGCAGTCGATCGGGTTTATCAACTCATTAAAAGTGGCTTTTATGATGATGAAGTAATATTCCGAGTGGTAAAGGATTACGTGGCACAATTTGGCATCAACAATGATTCTACCCTAAATTCATTCTGGGGTGCACACCAATTAATAGACGAGCCCGTTATTGAACCCAATACAGAAGGCGCAATATCATTTGCCAGAGGAGGCCCCAACACAAGGGGCACTCAATTATTTATTAATATAAAAAATAATTCTCCCAGGCTAGATACGCTAACCTATCTTAATGTAGTGGGCTTTCCGGTCGTTGGAAAAATTATAGAAAATAAAACAATTGCTGATCAGTTTTATTCAGAATACGGTAACAGCCCAAGACAAGATTCTATTCAAGCTTTCGGAAACAAATATCTTAACAGAAATTTCCCTGAACTTGACCACATCAAAAAAGTACGCATCATTAAATAGCAAGTAAACAAAGTCAAACCATCATGACCAAAGCGGAAAAAGTTAAAGACATTCTTTCTATTCTCAATAAACTGTACCCTCATCCTGAAGTTCCGCTTCACCATAAAAACGCTTACACTTTACTCATATCGGTTTTGCTCTCCGCACAATGCACGGACGAACGTGTTAACAAAACCACACCATTTTTATTCAAACAAGCAGACAATCCTTATGACATGATGAAACTCTCTGTGGAAGAGATTAGGGAAATCATCAAGCCCTGCGGCCTATCCCCAATGAAATCAAAAGGAATTGCCGGCCTGTCTAAAATTCTCGTTGAAAAATACAATGGGGAGGTGCCCAATACATTTGAAGCCCTGGAAGAGTTACCAGCTGTAGGGCACAAGACTGCTTCTGTAGTGATGACACAATGGTTCGGCAAACCGGCTTTCCCGGTGGATACACATATCCATCGGCTTGCACATCGCTGGGGATTATCAAATGGTAAAAATGTAGTGCAAACTGAAAAAGACCTCAAACGGTTGATCCCTGAAAAAAAGTGGAACAAAGCTCATTTGCAGATCATTTACTTCGGAAGAGAATATTGCCCGGCACGAGGCCATAAATGGGAATCCTGTCCGATTTGCAAAAAATATATGCCAAAAAAATTGAGGGACTGATAAATTTGGCTAATCACTAAAAGCAAAGAACCTTTGCAACTTCAATAACAAAATTTGTGAATAGCTTAAGAATCATATTCATGGGTACCCCCGAGTTTGCTGTACCCAGTTTACAAACTCTTATTGATCATCATTTCAATGTAGTGGCTGTCATTACAGCTCCAGACAGGCCACAAGGTCGCGGACAAAAGTTAACAGCATCGCCAGTAAAGCAATGCGCATTGGAAAACAATATTCCTGTGCTTCAACCCACCAACCTAAAATCTTCAGATTTTTTGGAACAACTAAAGAATTACAATGCCAATCTACAGATTGTTGTCGCCTTCCGAATGCTGCCGGAGGCCGTTTGGTCATTGCCCTCATTGGGCACGTTCAATTTACACGCCTCCCTCCTTCCTCAGTACCGGGGTGCTGCTCCCATTAACTGGGCAATTATCAATGGAGAGACGGAAACAGGTGTAACTACATTTTTCCTCAAACATGAAATTGACACAGGAAGTATAATTTTTCAGGAAAAAGAACCCATTCATTCGGAGGATACTGTGGGAACACTTTATGAAAGACTAATGACAAAAGGAGCGGACCTGGTGTTAAAGACAGTGAAAGCTATTGAAACCGGAGACTATCCCTCCATACCTCAAGATAATACAGCAGAAGTAAAGCATGCCCCAAAGATTTTTAAGGAAACCTGTCAGATAGACTGGAGCCAAAGCTCAAAAAAGATAATTGACTTTGTAAGAGGCTTGAGTCCATACCCATCCGCCTGGACTAAAATCAACGGAAAAACCTACAAAATATTTAAAGTGTCACGAATAGCGCATGATCACAAAAGCGAAAGCACTTATTTAACAAATCAAAAAGATGAGCTTCATTTCAAAACTAAAGATGGTTGGTTAAGTATTGATGAACTTCAGCCTGAAGGAAAAAAACGAATGAACATCAAGGATTTTTTTAGAGGAAATAAAATTTAGTATGACAATATCATTGATTGCCGCTGTAGCCAAAAACCGTGTAATAGGAAAAGAAAATGATCTTCCGTGGCGGCTACCGGACGACATGAAATACTTTATGCAAACGACCTCCGGTCATCATGTGTTGCTGGGAAGAAAAAACTACGATTCCCTACTTCCAAAATTTAAACCACTTCCCAATAGAACGAACATTGTGGTTACCCGACAAAAAGATTTTAAAGCTGCCGGATGTGTGGTAGTAAACTCCATTGAAAAAGGAATTGAAATAGCCAGGGTCAATAATGAAAAGGAGTTGTTTGTAATTGGTGGCGCACAGATTTACGAGCAGTCATTGGCGGAAGCAGACTTTCTCTACCTCACAGAGATCAATGCTGAAATAGAGGGAGATACTTACTTCCCTGTTTTTGACTCCAATGAGTGGACAGAAGTATCAAGAAAACCTCATGTAGCGGATGAAAGACATCGCTATTCGTTTGATTTTGTAGTTTACAAACGAAAGAGTAGTTAGCTTTAACTAAAATATTTTAAATCAATCATCAAATGGAAAGTCACAAAAAAATATTAGGTATCCTCTACGTTGTATCGGGGACCCTGCAAATGGTAATCATCTTTGGTTTATCCATGTTCGTATCAACCATACTAGCGCTGGTTGCCAGTGAGATTGATCCCCACGAAGAAGCTGTCCTTCATCTCATCGCCAGTATTTTCCAGTTTCTCCCAGCCATTATTGTCATCTTCTTTTCCTTACCCACCATCATTGCCGGGATTGGGCTTTTGTATAAGCAATCGTGGGCACTTATTATGGCACTCATTCTGGGGTGTTTTAAATTATTTTCCTTTCCAATAGGTACTGCACTGGGGATATATACTATTTGGGTTTATGTTGAACAAAATAAACAATCCAAAGAAACCGTATAATGTCCTTCTTCAAAAACAAAGTAGTATGGTTGACAGGTGCATCATCCGGCATAGGGGAAGCACTCACTTATGAGCTTTCAAAAAGAGGAGCACGCTTAATTATATCAGCGAGAAGAAAAGAAGAACTTGAAAAAGTAAAAGGTAATTGTGATCCCTCTGCGCAAGATAGCATTAAGATACTCCCTCTGGATCTTGCCGCAGCAGACACCTTGAAACTTAGTGTAGAAGCAGCCATCCAGTCTTTTGGCAGGATAGATGTACTCATTAATAATGGTGGAATAAGTCAACGAGGTTTGGCAATAGAAACCTTACTGGAAGTAGACCGCAGAATAATGGAGGTCAATTATTTTGGAGCCATTTCAATAACAAAGTTTTTATTGCCTTATTTTATCAAACAAAAAAGCGGGCATATTGCAGTTGTCTCAAGCCTTACAGGAAAATTCGGAACTCCATATCGATCGGGCTATGCCGCAGCCAAACATGCACTGCATGGTTTTTTTGATTCATTGCGAGCTGAATTGTGGAAGGACAATATAAAGGTTACCCTAATCGCACCAGGATTCATTCAAACAACGATATCTGTTTCTGCACTTACGGGCGATGGCACGCAATTGAATAAAATGGACGATGCCCAAAGCAACGGCATGCCGGTAGCGAAAGCAGCCAGGCAGATTGCCAATGCTATCGCCAGTGGAAAAAACGAAGTATACATCGGAGGAAAGGAGACACTTGGCGTGCATATCAAAAGGTTCTTTCCTGGGTTTTTCTCACGAATGATAAGGAATGCTAAAGTGAGGTAAGCCGCAGCATAATAATTTTTGAATCATGTCTCCATGGCTTGAGTACCCCATTTATATTGCTGTTGGCATCTTCACTGGTTTTCTTAATACAGTGGCCGGTGGCGGATCACTCATCTCTATGCCCATCCTTATTTTTATGGGATTGCCCGGAACGGTCGCTAACGGAACAAACCGTGTAGCGATTCTGGCTCAAAATTTATTTGCCGTAGGGGGATTCCATAGCAAAGGCGTGCAGTTACCTCTTCCCTACACCTATTACCTCTCCGGAGTTTCCCTTCTTGGCGGACTGATTGGAGCATGGTTAGCTACCGACATCTCGGATATTGTATTCAACAGAATACTTGCCATAGTGATGGTAGTGGTGGTAATCTCTATCCTATTTAATCGCTCCTCATCAAAACAAGGAAGTGAAGAAAATTTGACCCCCTCAAGAGTGGTCATAGGTTGTATTCTATTTTTCCTTTTGGGGATTTATGGCGGTTTCCTTCAGGCAGGGATAGGATTCATGGTCATTGCAATGCTCACACATGTCAACAATTTCAACCTTGTAAAAATCAATTACATCAAAGTTTTTGCGGCATTGCTTTACACCGGAGCAGCCGTTCTCATTTTCGCTATAGGAGATAAAATTATTTGGACGATAGGGCTAACCCTGGCCATCGGCCAAAGTATTGGTGCCTGGTACACAAGCCGATGGTCCGTAGGTGCAGGTGAAAAGTGGATCAAACGAATTCTTGTTGTATCAGTAATAGGTATGGCGATAAAGTTGTGGTTTTTTTAAAAAATTCTAGGTGGTAAGCCCTTAAGTGAGGTCAGGTCTTCCGACCTGACAGAGCGGTGAGGGGTACTGAGATACTCCCCTAATGTGTTGCTATTAACTATCCACCCGCTACTATAGGAGGGTTTTATAAGTGAGGTCAGGTCTTCCGACCTGACAGAACGGTGAGGGGTACAGAGATACTCCCTTAATGTGTTGCTATTACCCATCCACCCGCTGCTACAAGGAGGTTTTCAGCTGCTATAAAGGTCTACGCCTGTGCAACAACGCTCCCGCAAGTTGCCATAAGCCATCCGCCAGTTGCTATAAGGGGCTGATCCGTTGCAATATCCTTTTGTCCTGTTGCTATAACGGACTGATCCGTTGCAATAAAGCACTCGCCTGTTGCTATAAGCAAGTAGCCCGTTGCCATAAGGCATAAGTCAGCAGCCATAAGGCACCCTCCCAAAAGAAGAAGGTGTCCCTCTCCTGCGATAAGCCACCCTCCTCCTGCAACCAAACCCCAACCCCTCACCCCTGAGCTCCCTCCCAAGGCGTTTATAAGAATTTCCTAATAACGCATAATGATCTTCGGTGTTTCATTTCTAACCCAGAAAAATATTTTAAATATTTTTTAAAAATACGCAACCATTTCATAGGGTTTTTCCGTTATAAAAGTATGTTAAACAATTTAAACCCATATCAATTATGTCCAACGTTAAAAACTTGCAATCCCTTGAGAAGCTCTTGGGCATCTGCACCGGGTTAGGAGGATCTTACAACCCCGGAAACCAAAACCTTCAGGTGAAAGCAATGGCCACCTTGTTGAGCCAGGCACAAACTGTATTAAGCGAAGTAGATACCGCCCGAACAGGCTTTGAAGTAGCCACCAACTCGCGAGAGCAGGCTTTCGGCACACTAAGACCACTGACTACACGTATCATCAGCGTGCTGATTGCCGGGGGTGCTATGCCACAGACAGTAGCCGATGCCAGAACAATGTCGCGCAAAATGTACGGACGCGTTATGGCAGACAGGGCTCCCGTCCCTTTGGAAGGTGAAGAAAAGCCCAAGACCAAACGCAGAGCACGTGGCACCGATTACTCCAGTCTGGTGGCACACTTTGCCAAACTGTTGGAAACAGTGTCTGCATCACCCCGCTACAAAACCAATGAGCAGGAGCTTATGATCGAGTCACTTAAAAAGTACCTCGCCAACCTGCAAAAACACAACAGCAGCGTGATCGATGCAACCGTATCCTGGCAGGAGGCCCGCAGAAAAAGAAATGAAGTGTTCTATCAGCTTGACAAGAACCTCTATGATGTAGGGCAACGGTCCAAACAGTACGTGAAGTCGTTATTCGGATTTAGCAGTTCTGAGTACCAAACTGTCAGAAAAATTCGTTTTACTAAACCCAGAGTATGATGAAACAACATGTGGCATATCCTTAAAACCCTGACACCGCGAGGTCGTCAGGGTTTTTTGTTATAATTTATTTCTCAATGACACAATGCTTGCTCGCTTCGGGACAAGAAAATTTGCTAACCTTTTACTGGCTCTCTATGTCCTACCCACGTAAATCTTTTAGTAACATATTCGGGATTGGTAAACGATGCGTTACCTGAAGGATTCCCTCCCGTTACATGAAAATCAGAGAAGGCCGCATTTTGATTCATGTAAATGCCGCCCACTAAATTGAAGGATACCGGAGTGGCTGCCAATGCCATTTCATCAGCAATTTGCTCCCTTACCCCATCATTAATTGTATAGGCGCCACAAGAGATGGCTCCATGCTCCATGGCCATTTCTTTGGCCAGGGCAATAGACTCATCTGTATTCTTTGTTTTAATTAGCAATGCAATCGGACCAAAAAGTTCTTTGCTGAATATTTCCTTTTTTGAACCATCGATTTCTACCACAATAGGAGTTGCCACCCGTGCATTTTTAAACATTGGGTTTTCAAACGTGCGCGACTTCAACCATACTTTGCCTGGCAGACTTTCAGCCTCCACTACCCTGGCACTGGTTTTCTTATTCTGAACAGCACCCAATACAAAAGGACCTGCCTTTGGATTGTTGACCAGGCTATTGATGCTCTCCACAAATTTTTGGGCAAACTCATCGAAGCTTACAGTGCCATCCGCAGTTTTGATACCTCCCTCCGGGATATAAAAATTCTGAGGGGCAGTACACATTTGTCCGCTGTAGAGGTTAACAGAAAACGAAAGATTGGCTACCACTTTGTCAATGTCATCAACTGAATCGAGTATCACAGAGTTCACACCTGTCTTCTCGGTAAAAACTGTTTTCCCGGGAATCGCCTCCAGGTAATCCCCAAAAGCAGAGCTTCCCGTATAGTCGATCAATTTCACGTCCTTATGTTGCGCCAGGTCTTTGGTGATCATCTTATCAAATGTATCGACAGCCAATTGGCAAGTGTTTGGATCGAGATTATTTTCCGCCAACACATTTTGAATTTCAGCCACAAATATCGCAATAGGCAAAATCGCACCCGGATGAGGCTTTACTATTACAGCATTACCTGTCACCAAACTTCCGTAGATTCCAGTTACAGAGTTCCAGGTAGGGAAAGTAGAACAACCCACCACCAAAGAAATTCCTTTGGGTACTGCCCTCCACTCTTTATCGATTTGCAAATTGTATTTACCCATCGGCTTATCCCAAAGTGCTTTGGCAGGGAAACGCTTCAGCTCTTCATAGCCGGCAGCAATCGCCTCCATGGCCCTGTCTGCCGCATGCGGACCGGAGGCCTGAAAAGCCATCATGTAACCCTGCCCGGTAGTGTGCATAGTAGCGTAGGCAATTTCAAAAAACCGATTCTTAATTCTTTCCAGCGATTCTACTAAAATCCCTGCTCTTTCCTCAGCCGAAACTTTTCTCCATTGATGAAATGCTTTGTTCGATCTGCTTATCAAAGTACCTGGTGAAAAAGTAGGATAACTTATTTTAAGGCCGTCTCCCAAGTAAGGCGACTCCTCCTGTCCTGCCCAACCTTCAGGGTTTTCTTGTTTTAATTCTTCAAACTTCTTACCAACGCTAGCTTTAAATTTGGCCTGACCATCGGCATCAGCTGTCTCTCCATAGATTTTAGGTGATGGATGCTCGGGATAGGCCGCAAAAAAGGTGCGCTCATGCAAAGCCTTGATGGAATTATTAATTATTTCTTCGTGCTTTTTAAATAAACTCATGTGCTGTCTTAAAAATTATTGGGCTGCAAATACTCTTTTTAATAAATCAGTCGTTCTCGCCAACGGATCTTGTCTTATCTCTTTCTCTTCTTTTGCCACCAACACAAACAGGCCTTCAATGGCCTTGTCAGTAGCATAGTCATTAAGGTCGGGATTGACATCTTCTACAAACGGAATCTTGTTGTACGTATTAACAAGATCGGTATAGTATTTAGTTGCATTTACTTTGTCTAACGAATTTTGGATAACTGGACTAAATTTTTGTTTCAACTGGGCAGAGGTAGTTCGTTTTAGATATTGGGTAGCCGCATCCTGATCTCCCTTCAAGATCGCCCAGGCATCATCAATGGTCATCGACCTGATGGCTGAAATAAAAATGGGTTTTGCTTCTTTGGCAGCATCCTCAGCTCCTCGATTCAGCGTCATGACAAACTTATCCACTTCATTGCCCAATCCAATCTGACGGAGCTTTTCCTCCACCTTTTTTACATCCGGAGGAAAGAGGATTTTTATGGCTTCATTTTTAAAATAGCCATCCATTTGAGATGCTATATCAGCCCCATTGGAGATACCCTTAATAAGAGCTTCCTTCAACCCATTGGCTACCTCATTCGTGGTAAGCGGAGCGTCTCCACCCAATGCACCTCCGGCTGTAGAGATGGCTTGATTGATTTGAGCCGTTGTACAGGCTCCAAGTAGTATCGTTAGGAGTATTATCTGAATGTTTTTCATTTCAATATTTGAAATTGAACGCTAAAGTTAGGAAGAATACTCAACTTGGCTTCCACAGTTATTTACTAAAAAAGTATGAAAAATCGGGGATCAACTGAACAAAAAGTGTCCTTTTTAGATTTTTATTGATATTTGACCAAAGCATATTGCACGAAATCCAATTTGATAATGAAACCTGTCTTAGTTGAAATATTAGCCATAGGAGATGAATTGCTATATGGACAAACAAAGGATACCAATTCCCATTGGATCAGTGTAGAGCTGGACAAAGTCGGCTTCAAAGTAATCAGAAGAACAACCATCGGAGATAAAGAAGATCAAATCCTTACCGCTTTTGCGGAAGCGGAGCACCACGCAGACATCGTTCTCATCACGGGAGGCCTTGGACCCACCAGCGATGACCTGACAAAACCTTGTCTTGTAAAATATTTCAATTGTGAAACGGCTATCCATCCGGAGGCCCTTGCAGAAGTGACGGATTTTTTCAAAAGGCGCGGTCGTGAGTTGACAGAAGTAAACCGTCAGCAAGCAGCACTTCCCATCTGTTGCACAAAAATCACTAACCCTACGGGTACTGCCCCGGGCATGTGGTTTGACAAAAACGGTAAAGTGTTTGTCTCCATGCCTGGTGTACCTCACGAGATGAAAAAAATGATGCTCGACATGGTCATCCCCAAACTAAAAGCCAGGTTTCAAACGCCTGCGCTGCACCATCAAATGATAAGAACAGTGGGTATTGGCGAATCCTATCTCGCAGATAAAATATCGGACTGGGAAAAAAGTCTTCCCGATCACATTAGACTGGCTTACTTACCCGGCCTGGGAGAAGTAAAGCTCCGACTCACTGGCACGGGTGATTCGATTGACGTATTAAAACAGGAGATGGATGCGCTTGTCGAGAAGCTGAAGCCATTGGCTGAAGAATATATCTATGGCTATGGAGAAACTCCTCTTCAGGTTGTAATAGGTAATACTTTACGGGAGAAAAAATTAAAACTATCCATTGCTGAAAGTTGTACTGGCGGATATCTTTCTCATCTTATCACCAGTGTGCCGGGCAGTTCAGATTATTATCTGGGTAGCATAATACCCTATGATTATGAAATCAAAATGAGACAACTCGGAGTACGGCCTGAAACTTTGGAAAAGTATGGTGCTGTCAGCGAACCTACTATTATTGAAATGGCCAATATAGTTCGGAGTAAATTCAATGCCGACATAGGCGTGGCCACAAGCGGCATTGCTGGCCCGGGTGGCGCCACACCAGACAAGCCGGTGGGCACCATTTGGATTGCCTATTCTGACAAACATAAAACAGTAACAAAACTTCTAAAATTATCACAGGAAAGGCTATATAACATCCAGTATTCAGCCACGGCAGCGCTGAATTTAATCCGGGTAAATTTACCCTCCTGATAAAAATTGCACATTAGCGTGTGGTTCCAAAAATGCTAACTTTGTAAACTAAAAATTAGATCAAAATGGCGTTGGTAGAGCTTATTATGCCCAAAATGGGCGAAAGTATTATGGAAGCAACCATTTTATCGTGGCTAAAAAAGCCCGGTGATAAAATTGAGCAGGATGAATCTGTCTTAGAAGTTGCGACTGATAAAGTGGACACTGAAGTACCCTCTACCCATGCCGGTGTGCTCAAGGAAATCCTGGCAAAGGATGGCGATGTAGTAAAAGTAGGATCAGCCATTGCCATTATCGCCACTGATGGTGATGACGCAAAACCCAAAGATAAGCCGGCAACCAAAGTGGAGTCCAAGCCTGCTGCAAAAACTGAAACTCCGGCACCTGTTGTGGCAACACAAAGCAATGGATCCAGCCATGTACCTGCTGCAGACTTTAAGTCTTCCTCCAGATTCTACTCTCCTTTGGTTAAAAATATTGCCAAAGAAGAAAACATACCTGTAGCCGAGTTGGAGACTGTTCCCGGGACAGGTAGTGAAGGTAGAGTTACCAAAAAAGATATCCTTGCTTATCTTCAGCAGCGCAAATCTGGCCAAAGTATTGCACCAGCATTGGCAGCAACAAAACCAATTGTTCCTGCTTCAATTAATGCTGGAGACGAGATCATTCAGATGGATCGCATGCGCAAGATGATTGCCGAGCGCATGGTAGACTCCAAACGCATTTCTCCACACGTTACTTCTTTTGTGGAAGCGGATGTAACCAATATTGTGGTATGGAGAAATAAGACCAAGGGTGAATTCCAAAAGCAGGAAGGTGAGCCACTGACGTTTACTCCAATTTTTATCGAAGCCATTGTGAAGGCAATAAAGGACTTCCCTATGATTAACATCCAGGTGGATGGCGATCGGATTATTAGAAAGAAAGACATTAATATTGGAATGGCAGTAGCGCTCCCTTCCGGAAACTTGATTGTGCCTGTGATTAAAAACGCAGATCAGTATAATTTGAAAGGCCTTGCCAAAATCGTAAACGACATAGCAAGTCGTGCGCGTGAAAACAAGCTGAAGCCGGACGAGATGGCAGGAGGAACATATACCATATCAAATGTCGGGTCATTTGGAAATGTGATGGGAACACCCATCATTATGCAGCCACAGGTAGCCATTCTTGCTGTCGGTGCAATTCAGAAAAAGCCCGCAGTTATCGAAACTCCAACCGGGGACGCTATTGCTATCCGTCATAAAATGTTCCTTTCCCATTCCTACGACCACCGTGTAGTAGATGGCTCACTGGGAGGAATGTTTGTGAGAAAAGTTGCTGATTATCTGGAGCAGTTTGAAGTAGATAGGACGATCTAAAAGTTTCTAATTCTTCAATTCCAAATAACCGGTTAAAGCTGGAGTTCCATTTCCCAACTTTATGCTGTAGAAGTAAATTCCCGATGGTAATTTTTGAGAAGCTTTAAGGTTATTTTCTCCTTTGAATACACGCGTATCATCGTCATAGCCTGATAGTTCAAAGACCTTATCACCCCATCTATTGAAGATGGTTACTGTATTATCGGGGAATCTCTTAATGTTCAATAGCTTAAAATAATCGTTCAACCCGTCATCATTGGGGGACACTCCATTAAAGACAGTTACGCTGACTTCATCATTTAACACACCAATGGTAAAGAATGTTGTAGTGGGCGGCACTTCACTTGTAACCAGTCCATCGTTTTTTGTGCCTGTAAAAGAAGATTGTCCCAGGCTTTGATACTCACCCAGAGGAGTAATTGATTCTGCAACAATTAATTGAGAATCATCTCCAGGCAGAGCCTCTTCGTTTCTTAAAGGCAGTGTAAGTGTTGAACCATTTAACAGTCCATCTGTTAAACCGAACTCCCAATAACGATGGGAAGAAAGGGCAATAATATCATCCGCACCTACTAAAGTCTCATTCTCAGAAAGTTCATGGAGCGTAATTGTCGCCTTTACTTTTGTATCTGTTACTCCTGAAATTTGAACAGGCAAATAAACAACCCCATTACCTATTGGGAAGTATAAATCTCCTGATCCTTGTTGTTCCACCGGGCCATTGATGTGCGACTGATCCGATCCTCCAACAATCTTAGCTCCTGATTGAAATATCACTTTAGAATTATTTTGATTGGCAATCACACCGTTAACAAGATTCAGTTCACCAACAACGGTCATATCGGCTAAAATTAATTTTTCACCTCCTCCATTAATAGTAAGCTTATTAAACGATTGGTTGTTGTGATTGATAATTTGTGATTTTCCACCGGGAGGGTTATTAAAAGTAATCTCCCCAGTGCCGGGATTATAAGTACCAGTATTAATCCAAACCCCTCCCATCACCATATTGCCATTGTTGGTAAGTGTGCCTTTGTTGACAAGGCTGTCGCCAACTGTAAAGGTGGTACCAGCACTGATAAATACGTTGGAGTTGATATTATAAAAGCTTTGGGCTTGGACTGTCAAAGCCGAGAGCAAGACCATTGATGTGAATAATATCCCCTTCATCAATATTTTGATTTAGAGATTGTCCACCACTCCTTTCCATCACAAAATATTGTGATTGCATAAACTGTATTGGCATCTCCACCATACAAAATTCCGGTACTTCCACTTCCATCTATTCCATCTGTAGCAATTACCCGAAGCCCATCTGAAGCACTTGTACCCGTGGCACGTATTATCAGCACCCTGCCTTTACTTACTCCCGCACTTGGCAGGTTAATATTATAAGGCTTTGAAATGGTAGACCTGCCATAAATTATATACTCATCGTTTTTTACATCATAAACATCCGTCCCGTTTGGCAATGGAGTAAAACTCAAATACTGAGAGCCATTTACATTAAGGGCACCAGGAGTGGCAGTAGTACCGACAGAAAGGTTTTTCAGGTTAGTAAGTATTTCAAATTTTGCATCTGATCCAGTGGCAAGTACAGAGGCAATGTCTGGCACACTGCTAGAGATAGGTTGAGTAGTAACAGAAGTAATCCTCCCCTGGGCATCAATGGTTAGCCTGGGTACTGCTACTGAAGTTCCATACGTGCCTGGGCCAACACCTGTATTCGTCAAGCTTATAGTACCGGTGGTTGTTATAGGGCCGCCAGCTAATCCAGTTCCTGTTGCAATACTTGTAACCGTTCCTGATGCAGAGTTTGCCCACCCAGCGGCACCCGCCACTGTAGTCAACACTTGTCCGTTTGTTCCTGCAATAAGTTTAGTCACTGCTACACCTGATGCAATTTTTGCATCCGTTACAGCACTATTGGCGAGGTCTAACGTACCAATGGAACCATCTGCGATCTCAGTAGCAGTAACCGCATTCGCATTAATTTGTAAGCCGGCACTAAAATTTCCTCCAATGTCTCCTGCGGCCGGTGTCTCCGTATCCAATACCACCGCTGTATTCAATCTATTGGTGTTAATCGTACCGGTTGTAGCAGCATTATTAATGGCCGCAACAGAGCTATTTCCCGAGGTAGTCGCTAAAGTCGGATTGGGGTAAGTGCCTGTTAAGTCACCAGCGGCTGCACCTCCTGGTGCAACTCC
>CAYPDF010000008.1:185210-199540 GCA_964409415.1 uncultured Ohtaekwangia sp.
GATTGGGGTAAGTGCCTGTTAAGTCACCAGCGGCTGCACCTCCTGGTGCAACTCCAGAGATTGCAACATTGGCAGCAGAAGTTACGCGCCCTTGTGCATTGACTATCACTTGAGCCGTTTGAGTAGCTGATCCATAGGTTCCTGCGGTCACACCGCTCGCATCCATTTTAGCAGAGGTAACAGCGGCATTGTTAATCTTACTCGTAGTTACAGCGTTATTGGCAATTGTCGGGCTAGGATACGTTCCAGTCAAATCACCAGCGGCTGCACCCCCTGGTGCCACTCCGGAGATAGCAACATTGGCAGCAGAAATTACACGTCCTTGTGCATTGACGATCACTTGAGCCGCTTGTGTAGCTGATCCATAGGTTCCGGCAGTCACACCGCTTGCATCCATTTTAGCAGAAGTTACAGCAGCATTGTTAATCTTACCCGTTGTCACAGCGTTATTGGCAATTGCAGGATTAGGGTAAGCTCCTGTAAGATCTCCACTTGCTGGTCCTACCGGGGTAATAGTTTGAGATTGATCACCGCTTAATCGCGAAATGGTCAGTTGCCCGGTGGCAGGATTGTATGCCAACGTTTGATCATCAGTATTAGTACCCGTAAAAGCAGAAAGGTTCACGGGCGTTGCTGAGGGATTTTTGGTAATTGTCAATGTGCTTCCAGATAAATTTAAATCTTGTATTTCATTGGTTGCATCACCATCACCATCCGGAATGGCTTCAATGGAATTTCCTGTTATCTGTATTCCTGAACCCGCAGTCAGCTCCAAACCGCTTTTAATGGGGAGCCATTGCGATCCCTGCCAGAAATAAAATTTACTATCCCCAGTATCATAAACCAATAATCCATTGTCACTAGATGACAATGAGGATGACAATGCAGTACGCTGAGATGTTGTTAACCCCGGCACCAAAAATCCCTGGTTATTGCCCGGGGACACCAATTCCAGAACTGCGTGCGTGTTGGGCGTGGACGTACCAATACCCACAGAGTTTTGGGCGGAAACGCTGATCTGAAGGATGAGTATAATTGAAGCAAGAAATCCGAATTGAGAATGTTTTTTCATAGCAGTGGAGCAATTTTGCCGAAAATACAGGTGTCGAATGCCTTAAAACAGAACAATGAATTTAGTTGAGATTTTGAACAAATTCAGAAATAACGTTCAGAATTATTTATCCCAAATTCGTGATTAGGTAACACCTATCCATAGGATTTTTCACCTAAATCCATCAGCACCCCAAAAGGGGTATTGAATTGAGTAAAATTAAGGCTCTTTTTCTTGCCGTTTATCAAGGGGCAATTCCATACAAAATGAGGTTACTCCATTTTCTGAGCGAACAAGGCACATACGCCCTTCATTGAGACGCACAAAAAATGCAGACATAGCCAGTCCCAATCCAGCACCTCTTTCACCCTTGGCATCAGCGGTTGATGGCATCTGATAGGTAAATAATTTTTTTTGCAGTTCATAAGGTATTGGTTCCCCCTGATTCGTAACCAGCACTTGCACCATACCATTACCGCTTTTAGTTACTTCCAGCTGAATTAAAGTGCCCTTTCTGGCAAACTTTATAGCATTGGAAATAAGATTACGCAAAGCAATCCGAATCATGTCTTCATCCACATTCACATAAGCAGGTTGATCTATATTCACTTTCAGTTCAAGATTCTTATCTATTAATTGAAAGTGAAATAGCTTGATCTTGTTCTCTAATAAATCCAACATACTTACCGTTGTTTTATCTAAAACAAAACCCTCCATTTGAGATCTGGACCATCGCACTAAACTGTGTAATAGAAAGGAAACGTTGTTAAATTGTTCGCTTAATTCCTTGATGGTTGATTTAAAGTCTTTCCCTGTGATTTTATCCCTACTTTGTAAATACAAAATCGCTGATAATGAATTCATCGGGGCAGCTACATCATGAGACAAAATAGAAATGACTTTGTTCTTTTGTTGGTTGAGTTCCTCGACCAACATTTTTTGCTCTACCAAATCATTAAACTGAAGAAAATTATTACGCCTCCTGCTTTCTAGCACTATTCCGGCAATGTGGATATAAATAAAAATTGAAAACAAATGAGGATATTGGCTATAGTAAAAGGGAATTTTGTTTACATATTGGGCATAAAACAAAAATGTAATCAGGGATGCCAAATTCAAAAAAAACGCATGCCTAAGATGGAGCCCACTGGCGGTTACTGTTAATAGGAATATAAGAAAAAGCAAATTGGTCAAATAGTAGGGTGGCATTTGAGCAAAAGAAGCTGTGACCATTGCCGACCCAAAACTTATTATAACAATAAGAATTACACAAAAGACATACGCATTGAAAGATAGTTTTCTGTATGCAAACCACATTACAATGGATGCTATCGTCAATACACTGATGCGGGTAGCCAATACCACTGAAAAATCCACGTTTCTGAAAAAATCGATTACTAGAAAAATCGACATCCCAAAAATTGTAATGAAAGTAACCAGTCGTAGAGAAGTTAAATTGGAGGACTGTATAAACTGCTCATACTTTGCCTCTTGCTTTTTATCAAACTTCCAGATGTAAGAATATCGTGAAAAAAATTGCAATTTTGGCGCTGTTAAAATATGTTGAAAATAAGAATTAATTCATTGCTATGAAATTCGGAACCAAAGCTGTTCATGCCGGTGTAGAACCAGACCCGTTAACCGGTGCAGTTATGACCCCCATCTATCAGACCTCAACCTATGCACAGGAATCTCCATCAAAACATAAAGGATATGGCTATGCCCGAGGCGCAAACCCTACGCGCGATGCCCTTCAAAAAAGTATTGCGGCATTAGAAAATGGTCGATTCGGGCTTTGCTTTTCATCGGGTATGGGAGCAACTGATGCAGTTATCAAATTACTCAAGCCTGGGGATGAAGTCATTACCAGTAGTGACCTCTACGGTGGATCCATCAGAATGTTCAGGCACGTGTTTGAAAAATTTGGAATTAAATTTCATTTTATAGATTTATCCAATGCAGATAACATATCCCATTATATTAACGAAAATACTAAACTGCTTTGGTTGGAAACACCATCGAATCCATTGATGCGGATTATTGATATCAGTGCATGCACAAAGCTGGCCAAGAATCATAATATTCTTGTTGCCGTGGACAATACCTTTGCATCTCCTTATTTACAAAACCCGCTTTCATTGGGTGCAGACATTGTAATGCACTCAGTGACTAAATATCTGAGTGGTCATTCAGACGTGATTATGGGTGCTCTGGTGGTTAATGATCAAAAATTACGAGATGAACTCTTTTTTATTTTAAATTCATGTGGTGCAGTACCAGGTCCCAATGACTGCTTTCTTGTATTGCGTGGAATAAAAACGCTTCAGCTAAGAATGCAAAGACATTGCACCAACGGAAAACAAATTGCGGAATTTCTTGCCAGCCACCATAAAGTAGGCAAAGTCTATTGGCCCGGATTTCCCGATCACCCCAACCATAAGATTGCAAAGCAACAAATGAATGACTTTGGGGGGATGCTTTCATTTACTTTGAAAGATGACAGTCTGCAAAAAGCCACTCAATTAATGGAGGCGGTAAAGCTTTTTACGCTTGCCGAGTCTTTGGGGGGTGTAGAGTCATTGATAAACCATCCTGCCACCATGACACATGCTAGCATTCCAAAAGAAGAAAGAGAAAAAAATGGCTTGAGCGACTCATTGATCAGATTAAGTGTTGGTATTGAAGATATTGAAGACTTGATAGAAGACCTTTCTATTGCTCTTGAAGGTGTATAAAAAAAGGGCCAAGGCGGCCCTTTTTAGTTATTGGTTGTTGTCCAATCCATTGTGCTTAGCTCTTCGAATGTGTCTGCTGGCACGGTTCTGCTTCCTTTCCAATCTGCGCTTTTCATCCCTGGTAACCTCACCATCAGACTTTGCCCTTCGTTCTGCCCTTCGTATATGACGCTGTTCCCCATTAAGCACCGCTGCCTCTCCCCGGGTGACCTCACCATCCCTTCTGCCATCAACAATACGGGCACGCTGGGCATGTTGTCGTACATCTGCGCGCTTAGTTTTGGTTTGAGCGAATGATTCATGGTTGATCGACATCAGGGAAATTATAACAGCGATCATGAAGGCATAATTATATTTTTTCATTGGTAATTATTTTTTGTTTTCCTTTAGACTGAGCGGTTTTCAATAGGTTTAATGGAAAAATAAAAAATATTAGTAATATTTGATCAGTCCTCTTCTAAATAATTCATTTCTCTTGAAAACGTCTCATCAATACTTCTCAAGGCTATTATGGCAATAATTATTGTTATGATTCCTACAATCAAAGCACCATAAATAATTCCCATCTCCCCCCGTAAAAATTTGAATCCTAAGGTAATTGGCACCACTGTACCCCGAATAAAATTAGGGACAGTAGTGGCCACTGTGGCCCTCAGGTTGGTTCCAAATTGCTCAGCAGCGATAGTTACAAACAACGCCCAATAGCCAATAGAAAAACCTAAAATTCCGCAAGCGATATAAAAAAAAGTGACTGTTTTGAATGGAAGAAAAAGATAAAATATTATCGCGCCCAACGTTAAAAGAATAAAAATAAGCACTATTTTCTTTCGGGATTTCACTATTTGGCTTATAAAGCCACTACTAAAGTCTCCTACAGCGAGGGCCAGATAACTGTACATAACCGCATCTCCGGCCACTATATCCCCATCTACCCCTAATGCTTTTGCAAACTCCGGTGAAAATGTGATGAGGATACCGATAACATACCAAATGGGTAGTCCTATTAGAATACACCCTACAAATCTTTTGAATCGGGCAGAATTGGTAAACAGCATAAAAAAATTACCCCTTTCCACTGCAGCCAATTTCACCTTCATAAATAATCCTGACTCAAATACACTTGCTCGAGCAATCAGAAGTAAAAATCCTAACCCCCCTCCAATAAAATAAGTCGTTTGCCAATCGAAATGCTTGGCTACAAAATTTGCAAGCACTGCACCAAATAACCCTACTGTCGCCACCAGAGCTGTACCATAACCCCGCAATCTGGTTGGCAATACCTCAGAAACTAAAGTAATACCAGCACCAAGTTCTCCTGCCAGGCCTATTCCGGCTATAAACCGTAGAAGGGCATATTGCTCCACACTGGTTACAAAACCGTTGGCAATATTGGCCAAAGAATATAGTAGAATGGAGCCAAACAGTACCGACAGGCGACCACGCTTATCTCCCATAATTCCCCAAATCACACCCCCAATAAGCAATCCTGTCATTTGTACTTGCAGTAAAAATTCACCCTTGTCAAGAAGGGCATCTGGCGCCACGCCTAGGGCTTGAAGGCTTGGAATTCGAACAATACTAAAAAGTAGCAGATCGTAGATATCTACAAAATAACCCAGGGCAGCCACAATTACCGGCAGACCAAATAGGGGCTTAATGTCCTTCATTTTTAAAAAAAATTTGTTTAAATTAACTTAGATTAGTTAGAATACAACTATCCTATCGCAAGTTCAAATCAACCATTTATAGAATAAACAGGGCATTTTTGTTTATTTACCCGTATTCTTGAGGTTGTAAAGGTGGTAAAGTGCTGACTATAGACATGAAAAAATGGATCGGTCAACCACCAACAATTCATTCACTATCGAATACCATAAACCAACTCTAAAATGAAAAGACTTTTTTTACTGCTATCTATCTCGATGCTGATTGTGACAGCCGCGGAGGCCCAGCGAAAACGAGGGGGGGCCAGCCCCGACAAAAACACGGTAACCTATGACGAAAAATTATACAATGCCCTTGAGTGGAGGAGTATTGGACCCTACAGGGGAGGCCGCTCAAGTGCGGTGACTGGTGTACCAGGCAAACCCTTATTATTCTATATGGGAGCTACTGGCGGAGGTGTGTGGCGCACTCAAGATGGCGGAAATTCCTGGGAAAATATCTCTGATGGATACTTTGGGGGATCTATTGGATCAGTGGCAGTAAGTGAGTGGGATAATAATGTGATTTACGTAGGCGGAGGTGAAGCCACAGTAAGAGGTAATGTATCGTCCGGTTATGGACTTTGGAAGTCAACCGATGCAGGAAAAACATGGTCGGATATTGGGTTGAAAAATTCAAGACATGTACCCCGCATACGAATCCACCCCAGAAATCCAGACTTGGTTTACGCAGCCGTTTTGGGCGATTTATTTAAGCCATCAGCTGACCGTGGCGTTTATCGCTCAAAAGATGGTGGAAAAAACTGGGAGAAAGTTTTGTTTGCCAATGAAAATGCAGGCGCTGTTGACCTTATCCTTGACCCCAACAACCCAAGAATTATTTATGCGTCTACCTGGAGAATAAAAAGAACACCTTATAGTCTTGAAAGTGGTGGAGATGGATCCGCGTTATGGAAAAGTACAGATGGAGGTGACAATTGGACCAATATATCCTCCAATAAAGGATTACCAAAGGGTCTTTGGGGTATCGTTGGGGTAACGGTATCTCCGGTTAATTCCAATCGAGTATTTGCCATTATTGAAAATGATAAAGGAGGCGTTTATCGCTCTAACGATGCCGGGGAAACCTGGCAATACATAAATGATGAGAGAAAGCTACGTCAAAGGGCATGGTACTACAGCAAAATCTATGCTGACACTCAAGATGAGGACATTGTATATGTAATGAACGTGCAGTATCACAGATCTAAAGATGGCGGTAAAACTTATCAAACATATAACGCACCTCATGGGGATCACCATGACTTATGGATTGCTCCTGAAGACAATCAGCGTATGGTGATTGCCGATGATGGTGGTGCGCAGGTATCATACGATGCAGGTGAGAATTGGACAACCTACATGAACCAGCCTACCGCCCAGTATTATCGTGTTACTACTGATAATCACTTTCCTTATCGGATTTTAGGAGCACAGCAAGATAACTCCACTCAAAGGGTACTTCACCGCACCGATGGAAACTCCATAGGTGAAAGAGACTGGGATGTTTCTGCTGGAGGAGAAAGTGGTTTCCTTGCTGTTGATCCTACCAACAACGATATCGTTTATGGTGGAAGTTATGGCGGAACACTTGAGCGAATAAATCATCAAACCAAAGAATCAAGAAGTGTGAACGCATGGCCAGACAATCCAATGGGGCATGGTGCAGAAGGTGCGAAATATCGTTTTCAGTGGAATTTTCCACTTTTCTTCTCACCACATAATCCCAAAAAACTATATGCCGCTTCACAGCATTTGCATGTAAGCTACAATGGAGGCCAAAGCTGGGAATTAATTAGCCCTGACCTAACTCGTAATGATGCTTCAAAACTTGGGCCATCAGGAGGACCAATTACTAAAGATAATACCGGTGTAGAATACTATGCTACAATTTTCGCGGCAATGGAATCTCCATATGAAGAGAATGTGATCATTACAGGTTCTGACGATGGATTGGTGCATATCACAAAAGACGGAGGAAAGAACTGGGAGAAGATCACACCGCCCATGATGCCCGAATGGAGCATGGTAAATAGTATAGACTTTGATCCACATCAAAAAGGTAGTGCATACATAGCCGCTACACGCTACAAGTTGGGTGATTACAGACCTTATCTTTACAAGACCAAAGATTACGGAAAAACATGGACTCAAATTACAGACGGTATACCTGCTGAACACTTTACCCGCGTGGTAAGAGTAGATCCTAAACGTGCTGGATTGCTTTATGCAGGAACAGAGGCAGGAATGTATATTTCGTTTGATGATGGAGCAAGCTGGAAGCCATTCCAGTTAAACCTTCCTATTGTACCCATTACAGACCTTACCATTAAAAATGATAACTTGATTGCCGCCACACAAGGTAGAAGCTTCTGGTTGATTGATGACATCACACCATTGCGTCAACTAAACGATGCTGTTGCAGCAAGTAGCTCGCACCTGTTTAAGCCAATACCAAGTTATAGAATGAATGGAAGCCAGGGTGGTGGATATGGACCTGCTCCTAAAAACGAAGGACAAAATCATCCGAATGGAGTAATGATTCATTATTACCTTAAGGATACGGCAAAAACTGTCGCCAGTCTTGAGATAATGGAAATGAATGGCAATGTGATCAAGAAGTTTGCAACCAAGCCCGATAAAAAGGCCAAAGAAGAATTACTAAAAATAAAACCAGGCATGAACCGTCACATTTGGAACATGAGATATCCAGATGCCGAAGGTTTTGATGGTTTGATTATGTGGGGAGCTTCATTGAGAGGCCCGAAGGCGGTGCCCGGAAAATACAAAGCAAAGCTTACTGTAAATGGCAATGCAATGGAAACAGAATTTGAAATTATAAAAGATCCACGCACCGAAGGGACAATTGCAGATATTCAGGAGCAATTTAATTTTGCCATAAAAGTGAGGGACAAATTGTCTGATGCCAACAAGGCTGTTAAGAAAATTCGTGATGCTAGGGATCAGATTACAAGGGTGATTGAGCCAATGAAAGATGATCCGGAATTCAAGGATGTAAATGACATGGCCAAAAATATTCTTGACAATGTTAAGAATGTAGAAGAAGATCTCTATCAAACTAAAAATAGAAGTGGTCAGGACCCACTCAACTTCCCGATAAGATTGAACAATAAGATCGGTGGACTAGGTGGTGAGGTAGAAGGAAATGACTTCAAACCCACTGAACAGGCCAAGGCTGTATACGATGAAATCTCAGGGCAAATAGATACTCAATTAAAAACCCTGAATACCATCTTTACTGAACAAATTCCCGAATTCAATAACCTGATCAGGCAGAAAGAAGTGAAGCCGGTAGTGGTGCAATAAGAATAAGTAATTGATCAATAAAAAAGGAGCCAAATGGCTCCTTTTTTATTGCTGTTAACTCAGCTGCATTTCATTCATAAAAGCAATTAGCGGTTCTTACTAAATAGGTAATAAAGTAGTGGGCCTAATAGAGGCAAAAAGAATACAATAAGAATCCATAATACTTTCTTTTCTGTATCCTTGTTGTTCCGATATATATCAAGTACAACAATAACATCCAAAATAAGAACCAGTATCCCAAGTAGTCTGATCATGCTACTAATTTACCTCTAAAATTTTAAATAACTCATCAAGATTTGGAGTAATAATAATTTCCGTTCTTCTGTTTTTCTGCTTGTTCTCCGAAGTTGTATTTGAGGCCAACGGAGAGTACTCTCCTTTACCTGAAGCAGTAATTTGACTTGGTGATAGACCTCCTTTTGTAAGAATTCTGGTGATAGAGGTGGCACGCATCACGCTCAAATCCCAATTGTCTTGCATATAAGCCGACTTCCTTGAAATAGGAACATTGTCAGTATGACCTTCTACCATGATGTGAATATCTTTTTGATCCTTCAATGCTTTTGCCAATTGCTGTAATGCAGTTACGCCTTTACTATCCACCTCCACACTCCCAGATCGAAATAACAATTGCTCCGCAAGTGACACATAGACCTTTCCGTTTTTAACATTCACAGTAAGATCATTCTCTTTAAAATTAAGCAAGGCATTGCTAATTCTATTTTTCAGATCTTGTACCGCTTTGTCCTTATTGGCCAGTACCTGTTCAAGCTCCTTTACCTTGCGCTCTCTCTCCCCAAGACTCACACTAAGCGAGTCATTCAATTTTCTTGTTCTTTCCAGATTTTCTTGAATGGCCAAAAGTTGTTCTTTCTGTATAGTTAAATCACGATTGAGCCTACCGCTGCTGTTGAGCAAATTTTTGTAATAGGAATTCAGCTGATCGTACTCAGTATTAAGTCCTTCCAATTTTTGAGCCGTTGAACGAAGAACTTCTCCCATATCAGTGGTGTCATTTTTTAGCTGATTTAGCGATGATTTTACATCAGCCAATTCTACAGTGGCCTTACTTAACTTTGCCGAGGTCTCCGCCAACTCACCGTCTGTTTTTACCTTCTGAGCTAATAAATCGTCAAATTTTCTTTTGGAAACGATACAACTTTGAAGTGTAAAGAATAGCAAAAGTGGTGGTATTAAAAATTTTAACATAAAAATATCGTTTACCTATTAGTAACAAATCTTATGTATAGTGTGACTATACGCTGCTCAAAAATAAGAAAAATAAGTTGTCAATCATTTAAACCTTTGTACACCCAATTAGGGTCTAAGGTATAGCAAAATTTGTTTTCATATTTTCATAAATAACTAATACGATGAATTGGCTAATAAGAATAAATTCAAAACAACTTGAGGTATGGTCAGACACAGAGTATAAGCATCGCATGATGAAATGTGAATACTATGGAGCCAGACCATTCTGGGAAAAAATACGAAGCCTTGCTCCACCAAGTCCTAATGATACGGTGAGGTATAATGTTGGTGAAATTATCCCCTATAATCGCTCATCCAAATCTTCTTTCGGAAAACGTTTTGCGGTTATTATTGAATTATTTACAGAAGCAGGGCAAACTAAATTTTTGGGGATTGATATTGAAACAAAGAACAAAATAATTTCACAAGTAGCCTAAAAAACTATTGGAGCCTATACCCAAAAGATTCGTTTTGCAATCTCCTTTTTTCAGAAATTCTTAATAACATCGTTACATTTAGGTAAACAAATCAAAATTTTCAATGGAAGGCATGTTAAAAGATGGGGCATTAAAGGGCAAAACAATTATTATAACTGGAGGAGGAACAGGGCTTGGAAAATCAATGGGGAAGTACATGCTGGAGCTAGGCGCAAATCTTGTAATTACCAGTCGTAAAGAAGATGTATTGAAAAAAACGTCAGAAGAACTCTCACAACAAACCGGTGGAAAGGTATTGTCGATAGCTTGTGATGTGAGAAAATATGACGAAATACAAAATGTGATACATAAAACCGAAAGTGAATTTGGGCAGATACATGGAGTTCTTAATAATGCGGCAGGTAATTTTATTAGTCCGACTGAAAGACTTTCTCATCGTGCATTCGATATCATAGTCGACATTGTTCTTAAAGGAACATATTATTTTACTTTGGCTGCTGGAAAAAACTGGATTGCTAAAAAACAATCTGGAACGTTCTTAAACATTGTTACAACATATGCATGGACGGGGTCTGGTTATGTGGTGCCATCAGCATGTAGTAAAGCAGGTGTTTTGGCACTAACAAGGTCTCTTGCGGTAGAATGGGCAAAGCATAACATAAGAAGCAACGCTATTGCACCAGGTCCATTTCCAACCGAGGGGGCATGGAGTAGATTACTGCCAGGCGATCTAGTTAACAAATTTAATCCAGCAGATCGAATTCCATTAAAGCGAGTTGGCGAACATAGTGAGCTGGCAAATCTCGCAGCCTATTTAATGTCAGATTTTTCTGCTTATATAAATGGAGAAGTTGTTACAATTGATGGTGGAGAATGGCTTAGAAATGGGGGAGAGTTCAGTCATCTCGAACAAATCCCAGAAGCGGTATGGAATCAACTTGAAAAGAATAGAAAGTAATTTACATTTTAATCGAAATCAAACTCAGGCTCGATTCATCTGTATTATAAATAGACAAACTCTTTTGCCTTTCATCGTAGTTTAATGAAGGCAGCTGAGTGGACTCTAATGGTTGAGGAAGCAATAATTTACCAGCAAAGTCAAAGTAGTAGGAAAAATTTTGCTGCTCATCATAGAGACAATAAAACCGTTCCTTCAGTCTGTTTTCCAAATAGGTAAGACTCCAATTGGTGGATCCTGGATTTTCAATTTCAATCAAATTTTTTCCATCAGTATCAAGAATTGTCAATTTTCCTGGGTCAACTCTTAAAAATACATAAGTGTCCTCCAATATTGATTTCACAAGGCTAAACTCGGATGAGGCCGTTCTCTTTAGAAGCACTTCCTTTTTCCTTATCTGACCATCTAACCCAAACTGTATTTTAAGACCATCTTTCGATACTGCCGTTAAATAAGTTGATGATAAACTATTGTCTATTGTTATCGAAATGTTGCCCTTTGGTCGTATTGCTAAATCCAAAGGAAAACCCTTCACCATCTCTCCCCTCCTATTCATCAGGTTCACAGTTCCATTCTCTGTGACTGCCAAAAAATAGTCCTTCCCCAAAACTCTATAGTGCCTTGCAGCTTCAAGCATTCTCCCATTCAATTTACGAGGATTCCAACCCTCCAAAATATTTCCACTCTTATCCGTAAGAAGTAAATTTCCCTTTTCCTCCGTAAGAAGGTATCTATATCGTTTGCTTCTGTCATAATCCACCAACTGCGAATACTCTATTCCGCTATCAGCATCAATTGATTTAGGAAAACCATCCACGTATCCTCCAAGTCTGTCAATAATATGAATTTCATTGTTAGTAGTAAAAAATAACTGCAACTTACCATTAGCATAAAAGTCAAGTTGTTTTATGTCATCAACAATCGGGTGATTAATAGGCTTTCTCCATAATACCTTTAGATCTTTGGATAGTAAATAGAGGTTGTTTGCAGAATCCTGCATCACCACTTCAACTTCTTTTGATAAATGGCTTCTAACAATTTTAGGCTGTGTAACTATTTTACTTCCAAAATTGTAAGTTGTTTTTATTAAACTATTCTGTGCATTAGATAAATCCAAAAACTGAAGTGATGCATTAAAATAATAATTTGTTTCCAATCGGCTGAGTTGAAAAGATCCCTTGTCAATACCCATGAAATTATTTGCCTTAAAAATAGATCTCCATTTAGCATTAAGTTTATTTCGCAAAAAGATGGAAGTTAATTTTCCATCCAAAAAAATATTAATATTAGATTCTCGAAGTGTTGTACTCAAAAATTTATTCCATTCTACAGATTTACCCCAGGTATCTTCAGTATCCATATCATCAATAAAAAATTTAATTAACTCCACATTCTCTGATAAGATCAAATACTGTCCCACTTGAACAAAAAAAGTTTGTTCTGCGGGAAGTGCAAGTGGATAAAGCAGTTGATAGAGAAAATTCTTGTAGTCCACTAGCTTTATTTGATAACCAGCATAATTTTCGATGTATAAAGAATCCTTCCTTTGATTCGCCAATTTCGATGACAACTCATCAAAAACTGATATTCTCCCTGCCTCTTCATTCAGCTTAAGAATATTAACAACCTGATCATTTTCATTCAAATAACAATTAGCAAACTGGTTACCTACCGCCTTTCTTAAAGATTCTATACTCACAGACAAACGCAACATTTCATGTTCAAGACTATCAATAGAGGTAATGCCGTTTATTTTTACGAGTTCTTTCTGATCATTAAACCATTGATCCGTTTCAGAAATTCCAAAATGTGCTACCGCGGCCACTTTGTTAGAAATAAAATTCTCAATATCAATCGGTTGAGGCTTCTGTCTTTCAAAGAGATTAAGCAAACCAACCTCAGGATTAATTAGAAATCCATTTAATATCACACCATGCTCACTTATTTTAATATCCGCAAGACCACTTCCGTTCAACAGAAGTTTATCCTTTCTCAAATCCTTCTTTTGAAATAGGGTCAAAAAATCAGTAAGGTTTGAAATATTAATGTAAATATTGCCTTCATCAGATTTGAGAGTTGGCAATTTGAACAAAGCCGAATTTTTACTATGAAATAAATTATTTTTATCTAAAGTTCGTAATCTTAAAATGCCTTCTAATAAAAAGGAAGATTCACTCAACACAAGAATATCATCTATCAAAGCAAACGAAAGGTCATGTTTTTCTCCAATTAATTCATTTATCTCAATACCATTATATACTCTTTTTTTGATGTTAGAATCAGAAAAAGGCAAACCAATACTTCTAACATCACTCTGCCATAGGGTAGCATTTACTTCTGCATAGACGAGAAAACCAAAATCGTCTCGCGTTATAGGTTGAATGGAAAGTAATACCTTTCGCCCTTGAAAGAATTTATTATTTAAAACGCTCCTTAGGTTTTCATTTGAGGATATTACTTTATCGAGAGCAGGTAATTCCTTAAGTTTTTGATTTATGGAATTGATATCAGGGAGCTCTACGACAAATACCGCATCATTACCTATGATATCCCAAGGAGTGATGTTTTTCTCTTGTGTTGACTGATATACCCATACGGCTCCAACCATTATTAAAATAATGCCTAGCGTTATGAATATAGCTGTTCGTTTCACCTACTACTTTTTATTTACAATTATCACTAAAGATACGAGCCATTGGAAAGAATGACAATCAATGACTGAATATGGCTGGTAAATAAAAGAAAGTAACAGCTTATGCTAACGCTCTTGTCAGCTTACTATTAGACAAATCTCGTTAGGACTACCCTTAAACAAAAAAAGCCTCATAGGATTCCTATGAGGCTTTGATCCACCAAAGGCAGATAAAT
>CAYPDF010000009.1:0-184888 GCA_964409415.1 uncultured Ohtaekwangia sp.
TGTTCAGAACTTGCATCTTAAAGAACGATGACGTGCATGGCGCACATAAAAAAGGTTAGCCAGTTTGACTAACCTTTTAAGGTCATAACCAAATTGCCCAACTAACGTAAGAACAATAGCTCACGGTATTTTACCAGCGGCCAGTCTTCATTGTCAATTAATAACTCCAATTTATCAACAGCTCTCCTTAATTTATGAAAGTATTTTTCCTTGATGTCATCACAATAGGCCAGCGCTCGTTTATCGGTTTCAACGATTTTGTTTATACGTCTTCTTTCGTCAGTCATTTTTGTAGCATTATCCTTGATTGCATCAATGTATCCACCAATTTCCTTAATCGTTGCAACAACGCCCGTATTATCAATCCCTAATTCCTTCAATCCATTGGCATTGATGATCAATTTATTTTGATACGAAATAGCTGTGGGTACAATATGGTTAATGGCCAGGTCGCACATGATGCGTGCCTCAATCTGTACTTTTTTAATGTAACCTTCCAACTTAATCTCATTTCTGGCCTCTATCTCTTTTTTATTGAAAACATTATGCCTCTCAAATAGTGCAATCGATTTTTTAGACAAATAGGTTTCTATGGCGCGTGGCATGTTCTTGATGTTGTTCAAACCCCTCTTTTCAGCTTCCTTTTCCCACATTTCGCTATAACCGTCCCCTTCAAATCTGATCGCTTTAGACTCCTTAATGTATTTCCTAAGTACACTTACGATAGCCAGTCTTTTCTCGGTTCCTTTTTCAATTTCCTTACTTACAGCAGCATGGAAATCCAAAAGTTGATCTGCCATAATAAGATTAAGCACACTCATGGGAGTAGCGCTATTGTCACTTGCACCAACCGCACGGAATTCAAACTTGTTACCAGTAAATGCGAATGGTGAGGTACGATTGCGATCGGTAGCATCCAATATGATTTCGGGAATTTGGTCTATTCCCAGCTTCATGTACATATTGTCGCCTTTTTGAATCTTAACATTTCCGTTTTTCTCCAGTTCATCCAGCACATCAGTCATTTGCTTTCCAATAAATGCCGATATGATAGCGGGTGGAGCCTCGTTGGCACCCAACCGGAAATCATTACCTGCGGATGCTATACTGGCCCTGATTAAATCTGCATATTCATGAACTGCCTTGATGGCCGTTACAAAAAATGTTAAAAACATAAGGTTATCCTTAGCGCTGCTGGCCGGTGCAAAAAGATTAACTCCGGTATTTGTTATTAACGACCAGTTATTGTGCTTTCCGCTTCCGTTCAGGCCTGCGAATGGCTTCTCATGAAAGAGTACCTGAAGGTTGTGCCGCTCAGATACACGATTCATCACATCCATTAATAGCTGATTGTGATCATTAGCTGCATTGACTTCCTCAAACAACGGTGCTACTTCAAACTGACTGGGAGCAACTTCATTATGTCTTGTCCTTAAAGGAATTCCCAATTTCCAACTTTCGATCTCAAAATCCTTCATGAATTTATAGACCCTGGTGGGAATGGCGCCAAAATAGTGGTCGTCCAACTGTTGCCCTCTGGCAGGCGCATGGCCAAAGACAGTTCTACCTGTCATCACGAGATCGGGTCTTGCCATATAAAGGTCCCTGTCAACTACAAAGTATTCTTGCTCACATCCCAGGAACGCCACCACTTTGTTTACATCTTTATCAAAAAACTGACATACCGAAGTGGCCGCTTTATCCACTGCCTTAAGTGCCTTCAACAGTGGTGATTTTGTATCCAGGGTCTCTCCCGTATAGGAAACAAACACAGTGGGAATACAAAGTGTCTTGCCATAGATAAACATGTCAGAAGTAGGATCCCAAGCAGTATAACCACGAGCTTCAAAAGTGCTGCGAATACCACCACTTGGGAATGAAGATGCATCTGGCTCTTGTTGAACCAACTCACTTCCTTTGAATTTTTCTATTCCTGATATGGGGTCGAAAAAAGCGTCATGTTTCTCAGCAGTCCCTCCTGTTAATGGCTGAAACCAATGGGTAAAATGAGTCGCACCTTTGCTCATTGCCCAGCTTTTGGCGGCAGATGCTACTGCATCTGCTGTTTCTGCGTCTATCTTTTCATGATTTTTAATAGCTTCGCTTACCTTTTTATACACGGCCGGTGCCAGTGAACCAAGCATTTCCTTCATCCCAAATGAGTCTTCCCCAAAAAACTCTGAAACTTTCGGTGAGGGAACATCAACCTGAACCTTTGTTCTCTCGCTTAATGTATTTAATGCCTCAAAACGTAAAATTGCCATATAGTGGTTATTATTTTAACTGATTTAACGCAAATGTATTTGATTTTAATAAAAACAAGTTAAAATAGAACCCACTTTTAATAAAAAAGTTTCAAATAATGGTAATGATGGTTAATATTTCAACTGGGGTGTTAGGGAAAATTCTGTTTAAAAGTTAAAGTAAATCTATAATACCATAGGGGTAAATAGCTATCCGACTGTCTATAAAAAAGATAACAATACAACTAATCCCTATTGTATTCCGTTGATTTACCAAAACCATAGAATAATGATCAATCTCATCAATAAAGCGCCTAAATGGTCCAAAATGACAAAAGCAGACTCTACCTATCTACATAGCTTCAGTCGGGCCATTTTAAATTTCGAGCAAAATATCAGGGAGGAACGTCAAATGAAGGAGATTTCCAAGAATAGTAAGCCCAGCCTAAGGCCGGGTGCATAATTTTAGTTTGATTTTTTTACGGTTCCTCCGCTACTGGAGTCCGTATTGGTTTTCATGGGATTCCCCCTGTAGCGAACATCTCCTCCACTGGAGGCTCTGGCATCCAGGGATTTGGTAGCCGTTACTTTCACAGAGCCTGCACTATTCGCCCTGGCTCTTACCGATTCGCTTTCTAATCTATATGCATCAATATCACCTGCACTACTTGCCTCAGCAGCCAAAACGCTGGTCTTGCCTTCGAGCACAATATCACCTGCACTTGAAACATCTGCAGTTACCTCTGTCGCATCTAAGCTGACTTCAACAGAAGCAGCACTACTTACACTAATTTCGATGGATGAGGTTTTAATGGGGCCCTCTGAAAAGACATTGGATGCCGAGCTCGCGGCTATTTTATCCAAATTGACGTAGGTCACATAAACCTTCGCATCCACCTTTCTGTAATTTCCACTTGCCATGTGAATCTTGAGATATGAGCCTGAAATTTCAGTAATAACATCAGATAGCGAACTTCCTGTTACCTCCACTTTAACACTTTCCTTATCTCCCTTTTTCAGGTATACATCCACCGCCTCTGCCGACTTAATTCCACTGAATGAGCCAACTGACCTTACTTCGCTGTTTTGTGCCCACAAAGGGTTAACCAGCACAAACAAAAATCCAATCAAAACTACTCTTCTCATATTAAAGCACCTTTTTGTAACTAATGACAACTCCATTATAGAAGAGTTGCGTGCAAATACTGCACTTATAAGGTTTTTTTTTTCATGTTGCGAAAATTTATCCATTTTTACCTAAATTTCAGCTTATAACGTCACATTTAGCGAAAATAAACTACTACTATGATTAAAGAACAGCTTAATATATTAATCAACCTGGCTGCCAGTGACATGACAGTAGGCGAGAAAGAAGCAAAAATTCTCCATATGATCGGCAAGGCAAATGGCCTTTCAAAAGACGAAATAGATAGTATGATGAAAGCGCCACAACCTGTTGGTGACCTTAGCGCTTTTAGTGAAGATCAAAGGTTTGAAAACCTCTATCACTTAATTCAACTCATGAAGGCAGATGGCCAGGTCTTCAAAAGTGAAATAAGCTTTTGTGAGGAGGTGGCCGAAAAATTGGGTTACAAGAAAGGTGTGGTAGCCGAACTCTCCTCTCGAATCTATAGTGATCCTACCATCACAGCAGATCGTAAATTGTTGATAGAGAGGGCTCGCAAATTTTTGAAATAGAGAATTTTAAATCCTTTGAAAAGCAAAGCCCTTGAATATTCAAGGGCTTTGCTTTTTTATAGTTTAGGGTCTATTAGTCTTTTGAATAAACCACATTACCATTAACAACGGTCTTGGCTATTTCGGTTGACAGCAACTCGTTGTCAGGTATTTTCATTATATCCTTACTGAAGATAGTAAAGTCTGCTGCCTTACCCACTTCAATAGAGCCAAGGTAATCTTCCTGAAATGCTCCATAGGCAGCATCAAGGGTGTAAGACCTCAGGGCTTGTTCCCTGCTCATTTTTTGTTTGGGTTCATACCCTCCCTCTGGTTTGCCGTCCAATGTTTGTCTTGTGACAGCAGCATAAAAACAGGCTATGGGACTGATAGGCTCCACCGGAACGTCAGTACCATTGATAATCATCGCCCCGGAATTCATAAGGTCTTGCCATACATAAGTCTCCTCTACAATGCGCTTTTCTCCCAACCGATCGATGGCCCAGGGGCGATCCGATGACAAATGAATGGCCTGCATGGCCGCTATTACTCCCATCTTTCCAAACCTAGGGATATCATCGGGGTGTACGTGTTGTGCATGCTCAATCCTAAACCGATGGTTTTTAGATTTGTCAGGGTTTTCATTAAAAGCAATTTCATAACGATCGAGAACCTCTCGGTTTGCCCTGTCACCAATGGCATGAGAGCACACTTGAAAGCCCGCTTTCAAAGCTGCTCTTGAAACACTAAGTACCGTGTCCATTGAAATAGTGGGCATACCATACCACCCCGGCCTGTCTTCGTAAGGCTCAAGAAGCCAGGCTCCGCGAGACCCTAACGCACCATCACAATTGAGCTTAATGGAGCGAATGGTCAGAAAATAGGTGCTATCGATTTCAGGTCCCTTGCGAATCCATTCATAAACCAATTCGGGATCTCGGCCGGTTACCATTACATACATTCGGGTTTTCATATTTCCTGCTGCCCTGAATTTTTTAAATAATGCTATGTCTTTCCTGGAGGCACCCGCATCGTGAAAGCTTGTAATGCCGGCTCGCGCACAGGCATCCATAGCCAGTTCAAACGCTTTGCTATCTGTTTCTTCAGAGTTTTCAGGAATATACTTACTAATTAAAGATTGAGCTCTTTCATTAAATAAGCCCGTGGGATTTCCCAGTTCATCGCGGATAATTTCTCCTCCTTCGCCCAGGTCTTTTTCCATTTTTTCAATGGACATCTGGTTTACTCCGGCTATCTGCATGGCTTTGGCATTGGCAAACCCTGCATGGCCACTCGCATGTCCCAGGAACACCGGATTGTCCGGAGACACTTCACTCAGTTTTTGATGTGTCTGGAAACCCTTTACCATTTTTTCTGGTTTTTTATCCCATTTGTCCTGATGCCAACCCCTGCCAATAATCCATTCACCAGGTTTCGCTTTTCCTACAGCCTCTTTTACTCGTTCTACTATCTCGTCCCAACTCTTTGTGTCCATTAAATCTAAATTCAATTCATTGTATCCAAGTCCCATGATATGGCCATGTGATTCAATAAATCCCGGAGTCATAGTTTGTCCCTTAAGGTCAATCATCCTGGTTTGTTCCCCTTTGTATTTTTGCACATCTGCTGTTGTTCCTGCAAAAGCAATCTTTCCAGATGAAACCGCAACCGCTTCCACGGTGGGATGGTTAACGTCCATGGTATATATCGTTCCACCTGAAATAATCATATCAGCGGGGATCTGTTTCTCACCACACGAGAACAAAACCAATGCAACAAGTACTATTAAAATTCTTTTCATTTGAGTTTACGGCTAAGGTTTAAGGGTTTATTATTGTTGTGATTGAAAAATAACACCTTTTTACAGGATTCGAGAATATCAATCTACAATCGGCTAAGAAAGATAGGGTATGTCATTAACTTTGGCGTGAGAAAATAGGAGTACGGATGAAAAAAAGTTTGATCGCCTGCATTTTTGTGATAATAGGCCTTTACAGTGCCAATGCTCAAAATGTAGGGCTCTCGTTCTCCTATTTTATTCCCAGAAATGGATCCTTCTCCACTCCTATCAGTCCTTTTTCGTTGAGAGGTGTAGGCTTCGATTTAAACCGTTTTCTGGCCCTGGAAACTGGTGCTTCTTTGTATCGAATGGCTGGCCTCAATGTGATTGATCTTCCATTCAAAAGCAATAAATCACTGACAGGACCCAACTTCACTATTTTCATTCCTGCCGAACTCGTGCTGCAATTCAAGGGCAAGCAAGCTCAATTTGATATTAAAGGGGGCGGGTTCTTTTTTTATGGATTTGACCAGCGGATTGATTACGGAAATATGGATCGGGCATTGCGCGATTATCAGGGATGGGACATTGCCAATGCTGATTTATCATTTGAAAACAACCCTGGCTTTGGAATTCACTTTGGCGTAGAATTTACGGTATACGTTACGCGTCAGTTTGGTATTTCTCTGGAATGCAATTATTTGAATGGAACATCCAAATTTCCGATGGCCGGAAGTTACTCTGGGGGGGTATTAAGTGGCCCCAATCAAACCATAAATGCAGACTTTCCTGATGCTAAAATTGATTTTACAGGACTTGAATTTTCAATTGGAGTTCTATTTACCGGACGGTAAATTCTTCCCTTCCTCCCTCCTTCTGTCCCAATAATACCAAACGATCTTTGCCTCCTTAAATGGTGTTGATGATTTAATGTCTGCAAGGGCCTGCTCTGCTACCTCTCTATCGTAAAATTTTCCAGTGGTCCAATTAAATAAAGTGTCGCTCACCTGCTCCCTATTCAATCCATAAAAGTTTATGACAGATGTGGAATTCACAACGCGCATTGAGTCTGAAGTGCTGGTAAGCAGTATTTTATAATAGCTGGTTTCAAGTGGCAACCGGGCAGACTCAGAGATATTCATATTGTTTTGAAACAACTTCCTCGAATCTTTCTTAAAAACATTGAATGCAGTTCTGGCAGCTTCACTTGCCAACTGGATTGTATCCTCTTCAAATTCCACAACCGGAATTATAAAATATTTTTTAGGCACCGCATTGTTCCGGTGTACCCACTCCAACTCATAAGCAGCATTTTTTATGTTAACTACTGAAGTAGAGTCTGATATTTTTTGTTTTTCCAATTCCACCCAAAGCATTGCGCCACCATCGCGATACCGCGATTGCTGACCCGAAACAAAATTCCCCAGAGAGTAGGCAACTAATGTGTTTCTTGTACTATCCCATTCCATAGGTTGCAGCACATGCGGATGCGAACCAATGACCAACGTTGCTCCATTCTCCAGACATAACTGCGCAATTTTTTTTTGAGAATGATCAGGTGTGTCCTGGTACTCCGTTCCCCAATGCATAAAAACAATGATAACGTCAGTTTTTTGTTGCCTGGCTTTAGCCAAATCATTTTTCATCTGTAGTGTATCTATCAGATTCACAATATTTGGCTTCGTCACAGGAATACCATTGGTACCATACGTATAGTTGAGCAATGAAAACCGGAACCCATTCTTTTCAAACACCAATGGATATTGCAAAGCCCTTGCGGTGGAGTCGTTAAAAGTGCCGGTATGAAGTATCGCCAATGTATCCAACACATCAATAGTGCGCTCCAGGCCTTTCTTCCTTCTATCCAAACTATGATTGTTGGCCGTGACCAGTACATCAAATCCGGTATCTTTCAATTCTATCGCCAATTCATCAGGAGCACTGAATTGTGGATAACCTTTGTAAGGTGGGCCCGCAAGCGTCACCTCCAAATTGGCAAAGGCAATGTCAGCCGATTGAATAATTGGTTTTACATATTGAAAGCAGGCACTGTAATCATAAGTTTTAGAGACTGGATCATAGGCGGCCCTGATTTGGGAATCATGCTGCATAACGTCCCCTACAAAAAGTAAAGAAACGCTTGTCGTATCCTGACACCGAGCAAAATGAGTACTAAAAATTAGTGATACAACTACGACTAAGCTCCTATTCACCATCCATTTTTATTATTTGTTGATCTGCAATCACAAATACATCGTCTCCCTTCGATACATGAACACTTACAAAACCAGTAAATGCACCAAACGCTGGGAGTATGGCCTGTTCTTTTCCGAAAAAAAAGCATGGTAACGTCATGGATTGTCTTCCTTTACCTCTTAAGCTCACCCCCGGATGAATATGACCTGCAAGGTTATAATGGTGTAGAGGGATAATTTTCAATGGCTCATGCGTGAGCAAAAAAGGTCCCATTTCAATTTGCTCAAATACCTCCAATTGACACCTTTTATATTGTAATTCACTCATGATATCATGATTTCCACGAACCAATTGAAATTGGGTGGAGGTAAAATGTTTGACTACCTGTGCCAATGCATCCCACTCCTCATTATAGGAGCTATGAAAGAGATCTCCCAGAAAAATTACTCTTTCCGGTTTATGCCAATTGATGAGTTCAATCAGTGTTTCAAGGTTTTTACTGTTGACTGCATTAGGAACAGGGATGCCCGACCTTCTGAAATGATTGGCTTTGCCCAGGTGTAAATCAGCTATGAGCAAAATTCCATCATCAGACATCAAAACTGCTTTTTGGGGTAGCAATTGAAGATTCGTCTCCTTTAGTTTAAATATACTGTCCTCCACAACGTCCACAATTTGCAGTTATTGAATTAAGAGATTCAAATCTCCGAATTTTATTGGGCTTACGCCTTATTTGGAAGAAATTTGAAGTTTAATTGTGCCCTTTTTGTTAATGCACGGCTCAACTAATATCTTTCAACCTGCATGAGTATATACTTAATTTTGATCTGTGTCCTCTTTTCACTGGCCTTCATTGACCTGATTGTAGGGGTAAGCAATGATGCCGTAAATTTCCTCAATTCGGCCATTGGATCTAGGGTGGCCTCCTTTAGAACAATCCTTATAGTGGCCAGCCTTGGTATTTTATTAGGCGCTGCATTTTCCAGCGGCATGATGGAGGTGGCACGGAAGGGTATATTCAATCCTGCCTTTTTCACTTTTGATAAGATCATGGTTGTGTTTTTGGCAGTTATGCTTACCGATATCATTTTGCTGGACTTTTATAATACACTTGGCTTGCCCACCTCCACTACTGTTTCGCTGGTCTTTGCGCTTTTAGGAGGTGCCCTGATTACGGGATTGCTTATTGCTTTTGATAGTGGATATGGCCTTGAAAAATGGCGTGAAATAATTAATTATTCCAGTGCAGTCACCATCATCTCCGGTATATTTTTATCGGTGTTTATTTCCTTCATTGTGGGTGCTATTGTCCAGCATATTTCGAGAATCATATTTACATTCAATCTCGAGCATAACCTCAAACGATATGGTGCGGTTTTTAGTAGTATCGCCATCACCACCATCATCTATTTCCTTTTTATAAAGGGAGTGAAGGGAAGTACCTTAGTGAGTCCCAGACAAGTCGACTGGGTTTTGGCCCACGCCTGGATGATAGTGGTCATATCATTGGCCTTTTGGAGCATCCTCATACAAATATTGATGTGGTGGAAAAAAATAAATCCATTAAAGGCAGTAGTATTATTGGGTACTTTTTCATTGGCGATGGCTTTTGCCGGCAATGATCTGGTGAACTTTATTGGAGTTGCAGTAGCCGGTCTCATTTCATTTCAAACCTGGGGAGTATCAAATATTCCTGCCAATGAATTTAATATGGCAGGGCTTGCGCTAACGGTATCTACTCCATCATGGATACTTTTCATTAGCGGTATTATAATGGTAATTACGCTTTGGACAAATGCCAAAAGCAGAAAAGTGAGCGAAACAGAGGTTTCACTCAGTCGACAGGATGAGGGAGATGAACGATTCAAGGCCAATTTTATTTCACGGGTGTTGGTGAGCATTGCCATTGCAGCCGGTAACATAGCAGAAATCCTTATTCCCAAATCATGGAGTAATTACCTATCTAAGCGATTTGCGAAAAACGGTGATGATAGTGTAAGTGAAAAAGAGAAACCATCATTCGATTTAATTCGCGCTTCTGTCAATCTTCTGGTTTCCAGTATTTTAATTGCGTTTGCCACTTCAAAAAAACTGCCTCTCTCTACCACTTTTGTCACTTTTATGGTAGCAATGGGTACATCCTTTGCGGATCAGGCATGGGGAAGAGAAAGTGCAGTGTATCGGGTCGCTGGTGTTGTAAATGTAATTGCAGGGTGGCTAACCACAGCTCTTGTCGCGTTTACTGCCTGTGGTTTCTTTGCCCTCATACTCTACAAAACGGGAATGGTGGGGGTGTTTTCGCTGGTTGCAGTGGCCGTATTCCTCCTGGTACGCAGCCATCTAGTGTTTAAAAGAAAAGTGAATGAGGAGGAGTCCACCAATCAATTTCTTTCAGGTGCGGTCGTTAATATCCAGGAAGTAATTGATGAAAGTAAGATTAATACCGTGAAGAACCTGAAAACAGTAATGAAGGTGTCTATTTTCAGTATTAAATCTTTAATAAACGAGAATAAAGAAGCGTTGGTAAAATCAAGAAAAGAAATTCACAAACTACAAGCGCAGAATGAAAAGTTACATAACAAAATAATCAAATATGTAAAGAAAATTGAAAAAGGAAATGTGGCAGCCGGACGATTGTATATTCTCGTCTTTGACCTGGTGCAAGACTTATATCAAAGCGCGCAATTGCTTAATGAAATCTGTGCAAACCACGTTATCAATCTACATTCACCTCCAAAAAGGAAATATATTCTGGCTTTTGATAATTTAATGAAAGACCTGGGAATTTTTATAAGCCTAAGCGCTGATTCGATTGAGCATTTAAGGTTTGACAAACATGATGAATTAGAAATTCAAAAGGATAAACTCTTACTTACCATTTATAAAAAGCTGGATATCATGGTTATAGATATCCAAAATGATGATTTGGGAAATCGAATGGCATTTCTACAAACAAGAATTTTGTTGGAAACCAAGGACATTGTGGCTGTAGTCCACCGCATGTATATGCTGTACTACGAGTTTGTTCAACATTCCATAATCACCACTGAAAAAAAGGATTAAACGAACGAGGTCATTGGTCAGGAGTTACAGGCGAAATCACCAGAAATGCTCATGCAAAAGCTAAATTGTTATTCCTAAATAGGATTTGATGTTATTGGTTGTATTGAATCAACATTCGTCTCACGCGGTCTTCCAATTTTTCAGATGTGAGTTTTTCTCGCAATCGATCTACCATAATAGGAAACGCAAATGGCGTGGGACGTTTTGGGTATTTGAGTATAATCTTTTGTTGAGCGATTCTCTCCAGTGCTCTTTTTAGCCTTGATTCCTCCAATTGAAAATCCATTACCTCTTCAAAAGCCTGTAACAATAAAAGATTGTGTGCTTCATGATCATGAAAAACTTCAAAAAACAATTGGGACGATGATTGTAAATGTCGATCCTTAATGCGTTGCCCGGGAAACCCTTTAAATACCAACCCTGAAATGGCTGCTATATCCCTGAATTTCCTCCTTGCCATTTCCACTGAGTTTATACTTGCCAGAATTTCCTCCTGTAGATTGTCAATACCCAAAATATTGGTTTCAATCGCTTCTTCAATAGGTATTTCCTGATCGGATAATAATTCGAATCCATAGTCATTCATGGCAATGGAAAAAGTAATGGGTTTGATCCTGGAAATGCGATACGCTATTAGTGCAGCCATTCCTTCATGAACAAACCGACCTTCAAAAGGGTACATCATCACATGATGCCCTTCTTTAGAGGTAAGGCTCTCTATCAGGAACTGGTTTTTGCCTGGCAATAAAGAAAGTGTTTCCTGAAGTTGCAACATAGGCGTTAGAAACTGCATTTCAGAATCTAACCCTCCACCGTTTTTATATTCATGAATTTTATATCGAATAAGGTCCCCCATTTCTGATGATAATGGCATTCGTCCACCTTGCCACGAAGGCACCTTGCCAGATTTTTTTTTCGTTCTTCTCACCTGTGCCGTCATATCTTTTACGCGAACCAACTCCAGGTTTCTCCCGGCAAACCAAAATACATCACCTGGGTTAAGGCTGGATATAAAGTATTCCTCAATTGAACCCAGCGTTTTGCCTGACACGTACTTTACAAGCAAAGCAATATCACCCACAATAGTGCCTATTGATAGTCGATGCCTGTGTGCTATTCTCCTGTTATCAACTTTAAACAATCCGTTTTCCCAATTGACCTTTCTGAACTCATCATACGCAGTCAAGGCTGCTCCTCCGGAAGTAATGAATCTCAATAACCAATCCCACTCTTCTTTCTGCAGGGAAGAATAACTATAAGTACCACGCACTTCATGAAATATTTTTTCAGATTCAAATCCCTCACCAACAGCAAGCGTGATTAAATATTGTATCAAAACATCAAATGAGCGAACATATGGAATTCTCTCCTCAACAATTTTTCGCTTTAACGCTTCACGTAATGCCGCAGCCTCAATAAGTTCAAGTGCATGGGTGGGCAAATAGTAAATTTTGCTGGTAGCCCCCGGCTGATGACCGCTACGCCCTGCACGCTGCAAAAATCTCGCTACGCCTTTGGGGCTTCCCACTTGTATCACCGTTTCTACCGGGCGAAAGTCTACTCCCAAATCCAAACTTGAAGTACATACAACTGCTTTGATTTTCCCGGCATGCAATTGCTCTTCTACCCAGTTCCTCAAATCAAGACTGATTGAGCCATGGTGCATCGCTATCAGCCCTGAAAGTTCGGGAGCTTTATCCAATAGTTTTTGATACCATATCTCAGCGAAAGAGCGGGTGTTGGTAAAAATTAATGTAGCATTACTCTCCTTGAGGATCTCCACCACCTTGTCCAACAAGTGAATGCCGATATGACCAGTCCATGGTAATTTTTCGTGGTCATCTGGCATGACGGAGTGTATCTCAATTTTCTTATCTATATCAGCTCTGATTATTTTGTGGTTCTTTTTAGCAAAATAATCTCCCAGCAAAACCTGCATGGACTCGTTCATATTGCCAATGGTGGCTGATATACCCCATACCTTTAAATTGGTGGCAACATATTTTAATCTTGATTGCGCCAATTCTACCTGAACTCCTCGCTTCGATCCCATGAGTTCATGCCACTCATCGGTCACCACGACACGTAGTTTTTTGAAATAATTACTATACCCTTTCTGCGCAATGAGCAAATGCAAACTCTCCGGAGTGGTAATCAAAAATTGTGGAGGGTTATCTTTTTGTTTTTTGCGTTCAGTCAATGTGGTATCTCCAGACCGAATGCCCACTTTCCAATCCAAACCCATTTCTGCAATGGCCAATTCAGCAGAATACTTTATTTCTTTTGCAAGTGCACGAATGGGTGTGAGCCAGATGGCCTGTAACCCTTTTTTTGAATTATTCTCATCGGCAAGCGCTTCCAAAATAATAGGAATGACCAGAGAATAAGTTTTACCACTTCCAGTAGGTGCATTAACAATACCGCTCTGCCCTTTGAGATAACTTTCCCAGGTCTCCAGTTGAAACTGGAATGGCTCCCACCCTTTACTTGCAAACCACTCTTTACCCTTTGCTAGCCTGTCTTGCATGATGCTTGTTCTATACCTAATATTGGACTTATTGAACAATTTAACCAAACCAGGGTTAGTAGTCTGAAATAAATTGACATGGGAAGCTATTCCATTAAAGAACTCGAAACATTGTCCGGCATTAAAGCCCATACCATTAGGATATGGGAGAAAAGGCATAATATCATCATCCCGAAAAGAACAGCTACTAATATTCGATACTATTCTGACGATGATCTAAAGAAAATCATTAATGTTTCTTTACTGAATAATAGCGGGATGAAGATATCAAAGATAGCCCAGATGTCTGATCCTGAACTCAAATCAGAAATAGTACAACTTACCGAGAGTAAAAGTGAAGCCAGTATTTTTATAGATCAACTCGTGGTGTGTATGATTGATATGGAGGAAGGGCAATTTGAGAAACTACACTCCCATCTTATTATGAAGTTTGGTTTTGAAAGAACCATCACAGAAACCATCTATCCCTTTTTGGAAAAAATTGGAATTTTGTGGCAAACAGGAAACATCAGTCCTGCGCAGGAGCACTTCATTTCTAATTTAGTTCGGCAAAAAATAATAGTTGCTATCGATTCGCTCCCCTTTCCGAAGCAAGATGCGCTCAAGGTTGTTCTTTTTCTGCCTGAAAATGAGTTGCACGAGATTGGTTTGCTATTTTACCATTATATAGCAAAAAGCCTTGGTTATAAGACCTTTTATTTAGGTCAGCATTTGCCTTATGTCGACCTCAAACAGGTTTGTACGACTCACCAGCCAGACATAATTATTACCTCAATTATTACCACTCAGAGGCCTCAAAAGATCACAGAATACCTCCAAAACGTTGGTCAAGATTTTCCAGTTGCCCAAATACTTATCGGAGGCAACCCTGATCCCCAATGTATTCCTCGCTTCACCAATGTGAAGGTCATCGAAAGCGCCACCGCTTTAAAGGCTATTTTGGTCGATTTTTAATATTTTGTTTAATCTTTTATCATTTTAAATAAACATAATGTAGATTAATATTGCATAATGGGATTTTTTGTTTAGTTTTACTGCATAAACATTAAACATTATGACAGCGACCGAATTTACCTCACAAATCACTGCCTTAAATGAAACCCTGAAGGGGTTCACCTACAGATTTACTCGTAATACTGAAGAATCTCAGGATTTGGTGCAAGACACGATGCTCAAAGCATTGACCTACAGAGACAAATTCAGAGACAATACAAACCTTAAGGGCTGGCTGTTTACCATTATGAGAAATACGTTTATCAACAACTACCGAAAAGCCAAGATAGCCAAGACATCGACAGACAATACAAAGGAGTTGTACTACCTTAATGTAGCCGACACCCATACTTTTAATCGCCCTGAAAAATCAATGGAATTTAAAGAAATGTGGGCTAATGTAAACGAAGTAAAGGAAGAGCTTCAAATTCCTTTTAAAATGTACACCACAGGGTATAAGTATCATGAGATTGCGGAACATTTGAATATCCCTATAGGCACCGTTAAAAACAGGATATTCCACGCAAGAAAAGAAATTCAGAAAAAATTGATAGCGTATAAGTAATTCCTTATCATAATTTAGAAGCGAATGAAAAAAATAGCTGTAATTGGTTCTGGTTTTGCCGGTATTTCCGCTGCCACTACGTTGGCAGCGGAAGGATTTGATGTCACTGTTTACGAAAAAAATGACAGTGCTGGAGGTCGTGCCCGAAAATTTGAATCTGATGGCTTTGTTTTTGATATGGGCCCCAGTTGGTATTGGATGCCTGATGTGTTTGAAAGGTATTTTAATCGTTTTGGCAAATCTGTTTCAGATTATTATCATTTAGAAAGACTCAGTCCCTCCTATCGTATTTTTTTCAACGAAAATGATGTATGGGATCTCCCATCTAAGTTAGAGGACTTGTATCAATTCTTCGAAATGGAAGAAAAAGGAAGCAGCCTGCAACTCAAAAAATTCCTTGAAGAAGCCGCCTACAAATATAAAGTAGGGATAGAAGACCTGGTTTATAAGCCGGGCCTGTCTATTATGGAGCTGATGGATCCCATGCTTATGAAAGGCGTATTTAAGCTTCATGTTTTACAATCGATAAGTACTTACATAAGAAAATATTTTAAGTCCCCTAGATTGATACAGTTACTTGAATTTCCTGTATTATTTCTTGGGGCAGCTCCATCTGATACTCCTGCTCTCTATAGCCTGATGAATTATGCCGATATGGTATTGGGTACGTGGTACCCAAAAGGTGGTATGAACAAGATCGTTGAGGCAATGGTAACATTAGCTGAAGAAAAAGGAGTAAAGTTTGAATTCAATAGCAATGTGCAATCATTAAACATGAGTAGCACTAAAGTTAATTCAATAACCATTGATGGACATGATAAACCTGTAGACCATGTGATTGCAGGAGCGGATTATCATCATGTGGAACAAGAGTTATTACCCGAAAAATTCAGGAAATACAATGAAGGTTATTGGGAAAGTCGAAAACTTGCACCTTCAAGTTTAATTTTTTATTTAGGAGTTAATAAAAGATTAGACCACCTTCTTCATCACAATCTCTTTTTTGATGAAGACTTTGCCCTACACACCAAAGAGATCTATCAAAATCCGTCATGGCCCACCAACCCACTCTTTTACGTGTGCTGCCCATCAAAAACAGATAGTTCAGTAGCCCCGGAAGGGTATGAAAATATGTTCATATTAATACCGGTGGCCTCGGGCCTGGAAGATGAGGAAACAACACGCGAGAAATATTTTGAAATAGTAATTAACAGAATTGAAAAATTAACAGGGCAATCAATTGCGACCAATATTGTATATAAAAGGAGCTACGCTCACCGTGACTTTATAGAAAACTATAATTCGTACAAAGGAAACGCATACGGTTTGGCTAACACCATAACACAGACAGCCAATTTAAAGCCATCTATAGTAAACAAAAAGGTTTCTAATCTGTTCTACACAGGTCAACTTACCGTTCCTGGGCCAGGGGTACCCCCCTCGCTGATATCGGGACAGGTTGTTGCGCAAGAACTAATAAAAAGAGAGAAAAGAAAAACCAATTAGTAGTTTCAACCCTTTAATTGTAGATGACACCTAAAGAACTATACGATAAAAATGCCATCAAGTGTTCCAGGCTTACTACAAAGGCCTATAGCACATCTTTTTCTTTAGGCATACTATGCCTTCACAAAGAATTAAGAGACCCGATCTACTCTATATATGGTTTTGTGAGGTTTGCAGATGAAATTGTAGATACCTTTCATCATTATGATAAAAAATCCCTTCTGGAAAGTTTTAAAAAGGAGACTTATAAAGCCATTGATGAGAAAATAAGTCTCAACCCAATCTTGCAGAGTTTCCAACTCACTGTACATCAATTCAATATTGATCACATACTGATTGAACAGTTTCTTCACAGTATGGAGATGGACCTCAATGAAAAAACCCACAATCAGAAATCATATGAAGAATACATACTGGGCTCTGCTGAAGTAGTAGGTCTTATGTGCTTAAAAGTATTCTGCAATGGAGATTCAGCCTCGTATGACCAACTTAAGCCAATGGCGATGCGACTCGGTTCTGCATTTCAAAAAATAAATTTCCTCCGTGATCTTAAAGCCGACTATGAGGGAATGGGTAGATCCTATTTTCCCGGAGTTAATTTGGTTGTATTTGATGATATTAGTAAAAGCAAGATCGAAGAAAGCATTGCTGAAGACTTTCGAGAAGGGTTTAAGGGCATTCAACATCTTTCAAAAAAATCCAAATTAGGTGTATACGTAGCTTATCTATATTATTTGTCACTATTCAAAAAAATAAAAAATACTTCCTCCGAATACGTAATGAAGAAAAGAATCAGGATCAGGAACAGGCACAAGTTTTCTATATTGTTTTTCTCTTATCTTAAACATCAACTTAACTTAATTTAATTATTTATGGATCATGTGATCTTGGTGGACGAGGAGGACAAGCAAATAGGCACGATGGAAAAAATGGAAGCCCATCTCAAAGGAGTACTTCACCGGGCCTTCTCCGTATTGGTTTTTAATAGTAAAGGAGAGATGCTTTTACAAAAAAGAGCACAGTCCAAATACCATAGCGGAGGATTGTGGTCCAATGCCTGTTGTAGCCATCCCCGACCGGGGGAAACACTGGCAGAAGCAACTAAAAGAAGAATGAAGGAAGAATTGGGTATTGACGTCCAACCTCAATATTTATACAAATTTCAATACAAAGCCCAACTTGGTAACCTGATTGAGCATGAATTGGATCATATATACGTCTGCAAATTTGATGGAAAACCAGTAATCAATATAAAAGAAGTTGAAGATTGGGTTTACGTAGATCCAACTTTGCTGAAAAGCAAGATCAAAGAAAACCCGGGAGAATACACCGTCTGGCTCAGACAGATAATTAATAACTACGAGCAACACGTCTAATGTTTAAACATTAAACTGATCTCATCTCTTTTAAAGTGAATGCTATTATCAATAAAGATACAACGCTTATCTGGTTCAGGCGAGACCTCAGGCTTAACGATAATGTCGCTCTTTTTCATGCTCTTAAAGAAAACATGCAAGTATTACCCCTATTTATTTTCGATACTGAAATACTTGAAAAGTTAGAAGATCAGGACGATACTCGTATTCATTTCATTCACAGTTCTCTCCATACCTTAAAGAGTAAATTGGAAGAAGCAGGGAGTTCACTTCTTGTAGCTCACACTTCTGCTGTTAATTTTTTTCAATCCATTACACCAAGAGCTGTCTATACTAACGAAGATTATGAACCCTATGCAAAACAACGTGATGAAAATATTGCACATCAACTCACTGCTAAAGAAGTTCCATTTAAAATCTATAAAGACCAAGTAATCTTTGCAAAAGAAGATATACTCAAAAGTGACGGTACACCTTATACGGTCTTTACTCCGTATAGCAAGAGATGGAAAGCCAAACTTACAGCAAACGATTACAAAGAATATCCCACTAAAAAATATTTTGACAACCTTATCAAGGTCGCACCTCTTTCACTACCAACCCTAAAAAAAATAGGATTTTTACCCACTAAAATTGAATTCCCGCCTCGAATCATTAGGTCATCAGTCATCCAAGACTATCACAAGAACAGAGACTACCCCGGAATAGCCGGAACCTCGAAACTGAGTGTCCATCTCCGATTTGGAACAATTAGCATCCGGCAGCTTGTGAACGAAGCGGTTATGAAAAATGAAACGTGGCTCAATGAATTAATATGGCGAGATTTTTATCATATGATTCTATGGCACTTTCCCAATGTAAATCAGGCCTTCAAACCAGCGTATGATAGAATTGAGTGGAGAAACAATCCAGAAGAGTTTCAGGCCTGGTGTGATGGTAAGACAGGATATCCAATAGTGGATGCAGGTATGCGTGAATTAAATGCAACGGGTTTCATGCACAATAGAGTGAGAATGATTGCAGCCAGTTTTTTGGTTAAGCATCTGCTTATCGACTGGAGGTGGGGAGAGGCTTATTTTGCCAGAAAACTGCTTGATTTTGATCTGGCTGCCAATAACGGTGGTTGGCAATGGGCAGCTGGCTCAGGATGTGATGCAGCACCATATTTCAGAGTATTCAACCCCTACCTGCAAACCGAAAAATTCGACCCGGAACTGACTTACATTAAAAAATGGGTTCCTGAGTTAGGTACTAATCAATACCCAAAGCCCATGGTGGATCATTCTTTTGCCAGAAAACGAGCCCTGAACACCTATAAAAAAGCGCTTCAAAATAAGTAATTCAAATCAAGAACAATTTGAGTAACCTGGTGTTTGATTGTTGTGAAAATGTACAACCTTAAACGCAAACAGGTGTTGCCCATTACCCTGGAGGAGGCCTGGGAATTCTTCAGCAGCCCAAAGAATCTAGGTAAGATTACACCCTCTGATATGGGATTTGATATTCAATATTTATCGGGCGGAAAAACGACATACGCAGGGCAAATCATTGCCTACAAAATCAAAGTATTACCGGGCATACGTATGAACTGGATAACTGAAATAACACATGTAAAGGATTTACAATATTTCATCGATGAACAACGCTTTGGCCCTTATAAATTATGGCATCACCAGCATCACTTCAAGGGAACAAAAGATGGTGTAGAGATGATTGATGAAGTTAATTATGTTATTCCCTTTGGAGTATTGGGAAGGCTAGTGCACTGGCTTTTTGTAGGGAGACAGGTAAATGCTATTTTCGATTACAGGCATAAGGTATTGGCATCCTTTTTTGACACCAGGAACAATTTAAGCACCTATTAATAATATATGGATTGGATTACCATTTTAATTTGTGCCGGTATAGTAATTGCCACTTTTCTCTTCTGGGAATTTGTAGCCTGGTTTACGCACAAGTACATCATGCACGGTGTACTTTGGGTGTGGCATAAATCACATCATAAAGTGCATGACCACACTTTAGAAAAAAATGATTGGTTTGCTGTTGTATTCAGTTTGCCATCCATTGGTCTTTTTTACTATGCAAGTATAGTGACCTACGACCCCTATTTATTGGCAGTGGGTTTAGGAATTCTTTGTTACGGCATTTTTTATATCATTTTCCACGACTTTATTGTGCATCAACGCATTAAATGGAGACCAAAAAAGAGAAGTCGATATTTAAAGAGAATGATCAATGCACATTATATTCATCATAGTAAACACAGCAAAGAAGGCTGTGAAGCATTTGGATTCTTATACGCACCAAAGAAATACGAGCCAAAGGATTTCAAACTACGCAAAGAGCGAAAGGAGACGCAATAGACTTGAATTCAAAATACTTATATCTTATCATCGACCTGGCTGCTGTTTCACTGCCATTCCTTTTTAGTTTCCATCCCAAAGCTAACTTTTCAAAAAAATGGAAATATTTATGGCCTGCAATACTTCTTCCGGGGGTGTTCTTTTTGATTTGGGACGAATGGTTCACCCGAATGGGAATTTGGGGGTTCAATCCAGAATATCTTACAGGTATATATTTATATAGCTTACCCATAGAAGAAATTCTTTTTTTTATATGTATCCCATACGCATGTGTATTTAGTTATGAGGCTATTGGCTACTTTTCAAAGAACAAATTCCCGATATACACTGCCAATAAGATTACGCCCATACTAATACTGTTATTTATAATTATTGGTGCTATCAACATTCAGCATTGGTATACAGCTACAACATCATTACTGAGCGCACTCTTTTTACTATATATTCACTTTAAGTTAAAGCCTGCTTATCTCACCCAATTTTACATTACCTATCTCTTCATTCTTATCCCCTTCTTTATTGTGAATGGAATACTCACTGGCACTGGCATAGCAGGGCAAGTGGTTTGGTACAACGGTACGGAAAACCTTGGTTTAAGATTAGGTACTATTCCAGTAGAAGATGTATTCTATGGAATGTTACTCATACTCATGAACATTACTGTATTTGAATCATTGCAAGCGAGAAGCCGAAAAAAAACAAATTCATAGACCACTCCTTTTCCATTCGGATCCGCCTTTTATAGCCTTAAAATCACTCACTACTTTCTCCAATCGACTTTTCAGTAAGGAAAAGGCTTCCATCTGTTGATCTGTTGGCGGGAAATCCGCACTGGCGGTTTGTCCTTCCTTGGCGATAGCAAGCATCCGCTCCAAAATTCCAGCAGGATTTCTAAAAATATCCTGACGTGCACCCGTCAAATGAATATCAAAAATTTTCCCTTCAAGATTATAGATCTTGTCCTCCAATGGCGTGGCTGTTCTGGCTGCCTTCGGATCTTTCGCCTTCTCCAACAATTGGGCCCTTGCTCTTTCCATTTCATCAATTAAACCCAAACAAGTGTTAACCGATTGATAAATCTCCATTCCAAAAGCATACTGTTTGGCAATATCTGCAAGCGAACTTTTGGTATTAGGGTCTTTATTCACATGGACCTTTTGTTTCCATTCCTTTCCATTTACTTTTAGCACTACAGTATATTCACCAGGTGGCACCAGGGTGGGCGTCATGCCAGGTCCTATGTCCAAATCATAAATAAACATATTGCGTGTTCCGTCTTTATCCAGTTTCACCCAATCCATGCCGCGTGGTTTGGTTCTCAACTTTGGAAATTCATAGTCGTCATGTCGGAGGTTCCACCAGGTGCGATTGATCCCCTTCTCTCCTTTCCCAACCATTCGGTTGATTGTATTTCCCTTCGTATCCAGAATATTAATTTGGACACTGTCACTGGCAGCTTCTTTTAAGTAGTAGTTGATGGAGACACCGTAGGGTGGATTTTTTCCGTCACTAAAACTTCCTTTGGATTTAATGCCATCAATCTTTTGAAAACGATAGGCAGTACCGGGTGTAAACAAATGAACTTCAGAATTTTGAACCTCTTCCGTAAATTCCCTGATGGGGGTAATATCATCCAAAATGAATATTCCTCTTCCATAAGTGCCAATGACCAAATCATTGAATTGTGGTTGTATGGCAATACCAAACACCGGTGCAGCAGGAAGGCCGTGCTTAAATCGAATCCAGTTACTGCCATCGTCCGGAGAAAAGTAAAGTCCCTTATCTGTTCCCAACCATAAAAGGCCTTCTTTTTCAGGATCTTCTTTAATCTGATGAACAAAATTGGAATTGGAAGGAGGTAAGTTTACAGTTAATCTTTTCCAGCTCTTTCCCAAATCAGTTGTTTTATAAACGTAAGTACCAAAGTTGCCATCCTGATGCGCATCAACCGACACATAACAAGTGGTTGCATTAAAGTGTGATGGCTCAATATTTCTAATGGTACCCCACTTTGGCAACTCTGGCATAAAGTCAGATGCCTTGAACCAACTCGTTCCACCATCCTGGGTAACATGCACGAGCCCATCATTACTTCCTGTCCATAAAATTCCCTCCTGAACGGGTGACTCAGCCATTGAGAATAAAGTACTTCCATCAAAGGTCATCAGATTATCCCCAGCCATGCCTCCGGAACTCTGTTGATGTGTTTTATCGTTGGTGGTAAGGTCAAGGCTGATCACTTTCCAACTTTGGCCTGCATTGGTAGTTTCATGCACGTATTGGCTTCCCGCCCAAACCTTTCCTTTGGTGTGTTGAGAAAGTACCACTGGAAAATTCCAATGCCACCTGTATTTCAAATCGGCTGGTGCAAAACCATAACCAGCCTCAGGCCAAGCCCGAACATCCCGCATTTGGTTGGTGGTGAGATCAAAAACATCCAACCCACCGTCATAACATTGCGACCAAACAATGTTGTTATCAAACGGATCTACTTTAGCATCACCACTTTCACAACCCCCTACTCCCTGCCATACACCTAAAGGAATACCCCCACCTCCCAGGTAACGACTTGGTCCCCGATAAGACCATGCATCCTGACGATTACCATATACATAATAGGGTACCCGACTATCTACTGAGATATTATACATCTGTGCGATAGGCAGATTAATGTTTTCCCAACTCTTTCCATAATTAAAAGACATGTTGAGACATCCGTCATGCGCCACCATAATGCGGTTAGCGTCAGTGGGATCAAACCACATGTCATGATTATCGCCTCCGGCATCCCAGGGTCCCAACTCATCAGACCATGATTTTCCTCCATCTTTCGACATTTTCATAGAAACGTTGATGGTATAAACACGATTTTCATCCTGGGTAGAAACCCGTACTCGTGTATAGTATGCCGCTCGTTGCGCCATCGAATGATCTTGTTGCATCAGTTTCCATGAGTCTCCGCCATTTTCTGATCGATATAATCGTGGTGCTTTATCCTCCACCAATGCATACAATACTTTAGGATTGCTATAAGCCACATCAACGGAAGTTTTTCCCACAGAGTGATTCGGTCCACTCTCCAATCCATTTCTCAATGGCTCCCATGTTTTGCCTGCATCTTTAGATCTATATATGCCACTGCCGGGGCCTCCGCTGTTCAGGTTCCATGTTTTAATTTCAGCCTGCCACATGGCGGCATACACTATGTTTGGGTTTTTAGAATCAATGGCCATATCAGACACACCCGTATACTCATTAACAAACAATACACGGCTCCAGGACTTGCCACCATCTGTGGTTTTGTAAACACCCTTTTCCTGTTGAGGTCCATGGGTATGCCCAAGCACACCAACATATACAATATTGGTATCCGTTGGGTGGACTATTACCCTACTGATGCGAAAACTTTTATCTAATCCCATGTGCTTCCATGTTTTTCCAGCATCAGAAGATTTGTAGACTCCATTGCCTACTGCATGTGCCGGGCGAATGATAAAAGTTTCACCCGTACCCGCCCACACCTGATTATGGTTGGATGGAGCAATGGCCAATGCGCCAATGGAAGAGTCATCCATATCATCAAAAACAGGTTTCCAGTTTACACCACGGTCTTCTGTTTTCCAAACGCCACCTGAAGCAGCACCCAGATAGGAAACATTAGGATTGCCAGGCTCTCCCACAACAGCAATTGCCCTGTTCCCATCAGGGCCAATGAATCTGAATTTCAACTGTGAAAAATTATCAGGGTCGAATGACTGAGCAATGCAGACAGAATTAATTAAAAGTAGTGAGATAAGTAGACGAAGGGCTTTCATGGCACATTTGTTATTGAATTAGATATCCAATCTACAAATTCTATCGAATTTAGAGAATCACAGGAAAAAATTGTGAGGCGATAAGAATCTCCCGTAACCCAATAATATTCTAACCTACTCGCCTGATGATTTGACTTTCTACTCGTTGCGAAATACCCGTTACAAAAAAAGCCGGCTCAAAATTGAACCGGCCTTTTTAACAAGAAATTAATATCGATTAATCAATCAACGTATTTGCACGTACTTCCGAAATCCCTATTGGGAAGAAAGCATCAAATATATCAATGCGAAAAACAAAATTCACCCCTATTTTGAACATCATTCATACCGGAGTGAGTTGACCGGATTTGCTGTTGCCGCCTTTAAAGCCTGCAAGCCTACCGTAATCCATGCAATAATAAATGCAAGCAGGCCACTGATGATGAACAGGATAGGGCCAATGTCAATTCGATAAGCATAGCCTTGCAACCATGAGTGAGCAAAGAAATAAGCAGCCCCGGCAGCAGGTATAAAAGAGATTAAAACCAGTAGCGTAAACTCTTTTGAGAGCAACAAGATCAGGGTAGAAACGCTTGCTCCCAATGTTTTTCTAATGCCAATCTCTTTGGTTCGTTGCTCCGTAGTAAATGCCGCCAGTGCAAAAAGTCCCAGGCATGCAATAAAAATCGCCAACCCTGCGAATACCATAAATATGTTTTTTAAGCGTTGCTCAGCTCTAAATAGAGCATCAAAATCCTGATCGAGAAAGGTATATTCAAAAGGATCGCCTGGAGCATATTCACTCCATAGCTTTTGCACCGATCCAATTACGGCCTGCGGGTCTCCAGAGTAACGAATAAGCAGATAATTGGAAGTATTGGTTAAAGAAATAATTAAGGGCCTCACCTCTGATTTGAGAGATTCGAAATTAAAATTCTTGATTACACCAATTACCTCTTTTATTGTAGTTCCGGATTCATTGTAGTCAACGATTTTATGTCCCAATCCATTTTCCCATCCAAACTCCTTTTCTGCCGCTTCATTGATCAGGACGGCATTAGAGTCTGACGGGAAATCTTTAGAAAAATACCTGCCATCTTTCAATTCAAATTTCAAGACCGCCATTTGATCATAATCTGCATAGTAAGCACCCGCCAAATGATCAATTTCAGACCCCTCCTCCTTGAAAACAGTGGTATTGTTCACTCCTGGAAAAGCATTGTTCGTAAAACTCGCATTCTCTACATGGGCTGTTTGCTTTACCAAATTTTTGAACGGTTCGATGTTTGTACCTAACCTACGGGCATTTTGCAAAATAATTACGTTCTGTTTGTCTAATCCCAGGTTCTTCGTTTGCATGTAATTGAGTTGCTGTAACACCACTACAGTGGCAATGATTAAGAAAATAGAGATGGCAAATTGAATTACAACCAGGGTACTCCTTACTCCCTTGCTTTTCATCCCAGCTCTTACTTTACCTTTTAAAACTTCTACAGCACTAAACGAAGTAAGATAAAATGCGGGATAACTTCCGGCCACAAAACCAACAAATACCACGAGCCCAATAACGCTTAAAATAAAAGGTGAGCTCTTCAGTGCCTCAAGGGTCAGCTCCTTCCCGGAGATAATATTGAAATAGGGAAGCAATATGTAACAAGCGATCAATGCCAGTACAATAGCAACAGTGCTGTACACTACTGACTCTGCGATGAACTGCCATACAAGTTGCCCCCTGAAAGAACCTAATGTCTTCCGTAAGCCCACCTCCTTTGCCCTGCCAGCTGCCCTGGCCGTTGACAGATTCATGAAATTAATGCAGGCTATAATAAGAATGAAGACTCCAATCAGGGAGAATATATATACATATTTTATGTCTCCACCCGGCTCTATGTCACCCTCTAGTTTGGAATAAAGATGGGTATCCGTTAAAGGATAAACAAAATAACTGTATACCCCTCCTTGCTTTTTAAACTCCTCAAAAGAAAAGCCCAATCCTTGTTCAACCTCCGGCCCCACATATTTCTCAACCAACTCCTCTAATCTACTATTCACCAGTTCAGGATTGGTTTCTGAATTTAGTCGAACATAAGTTTGCAATGAATTTCCAGTCCAACCCTCGAAGAGCATCCCCTTGGATGACACGAAAGAAATTAATGCACGGTAGTGAAAATGGGAATTACCTGGCGCTTTCTCAGCCACACCTGTTACTTTGAAAGACTGGTTATCGTTGCCAATGGTTAGCAATTTCCCGATAGGATCCTCGTCTCCAAAATATTTTTGTGCAAGTTCAGGCGTAAGCACAATTGTATTTGGTTCCTTGAGGGCAGTCTTCGGATCACCCTCAAGAAGTCTAAAACTGAAAAAATGAAAAAAGTTAGAATCCGCATAAAAAACATTCTTTTCAACAAAAGACTTATCTCCGTTTTTGAACACTAAGCCAGCCTCCCTGGGCCACAGTCTAAGGGCTTCACTCACTCCCGTAATTTCTTCTGCCATGGTAGGCGCTACCGGCCAACTCGTATTTGTTACGTCTATTTCCTGGCCTGCAATCCTGCCGTGTAATGCCACTCGGTATATGTTATCAACATTCTTATGGAATTTATCATAACTCAACTCATCCTTTACATAAATAAAAATGAAAAGGCAACAGGCCATGCCAATGGTAAGCCCCAAAATGTTGATGGCTGAGAAAAATTTATACTTTAAAATATTTCTTGCAGCTACTTTAAAATAATTCTTTAGCATGGTACAGCTTGAATTTATGACAAATTAGAAAACCAAAAGTTTTGTTTTAATTAGACGCCAAAGTATAAGGTTCTGTTACAGCAAACATGTAAATTATTATTCGTCCCTTAATGTTTTGGCTGGGTTCATCCTGGCAGCATTGTATGTCTTAAATACAATAGACAGGAATGAAATAAACAACATTAAAAAAACTGAAATGACTAAGGTAGAAACAGTTGCCTCCAGGTAGTAATCCCAAATACCACTCATTAACATGCTGGCCATAAAGGAGCCTCCTAATACACCCAGCCCACTTGCAATCAACAGAATGACAACAAATTCCATATTGACTACTTTGGAAATGTTGGCTATTGATGCGCCCAATACTTTCCTCACTCCTATCTCTTTCATGCGCTTGATGATATTCAATGAAAGCATGGTAAATAGTCCAGTTGCTGAAAGAAACAGTGCCACAGCACCGAGGAAAACAAACATTTTCACAATGTTGCTATTGACGGTATTTGCTTCTACTATTTCCTCATCCATGTATCGGCCTCTGTACATTTTATTGGGAAACAATTCGTTCCATTTACTTTCCATGTATTTATTGATGTCGGTAATTTTATCTGCCGGACCGCTCACCACGATGTAACTTACCTTTTCTTTATCTCCATACCGAAGCATGGTGGGTTCCAATTGGTCCCACAGCCCATGACTGTACACGTCCTTGATAACACCCACCACATAGAGTTTTACAGTGTCCATCCAAATGATCTCCTTGCCAATAGCCTCTTTCCACCCGAATTTGCGTGCAAGACCCTCTGTTACAATCACTGATTCTTTCCGGTCGGTCTCGGAGTCCTTCACGAAATCCCGTCCTTCAATCAGGATCAGGCCTACTGTTTTTAAATAGTCATCCCCCACATTAAGAATATCAACTTCTATCTGCTGATCTCCACTTTCAACAGGATCATTGTAGTAATTTGCAAAAAAAAGATGTTCGGTTCCACTGATCAATTTTATTTCAGGGTCCTTTGCCAATTCATTTTTGTAAACCTCGTAGTCAGATTTATTTTCCACCTGGGAATAGATTACGCCACTTTTGTTAAAACCCAGATCAAATTCACGTTGATATTTTGCGTTTTCAACAAAAGCAAAGCTGCAAACAATCCCTATTAAAGAAATAGCAAACTGAAGCGTAAGCAAAACCCGAGTAAATGGGTTGGTGCCCCCAAATTTTAACTTACCCTTAAGGATAGCTATTGATTGGAACTTACTGATGTATAATGCCGGATAGCTTCCTGCGGCAAGGGCCACAAAAAGCAAAGTGCCTATCATAAACAAAGTAAAATCTGGAGTGCTGAAATAATTGGTCTCCAACTTCATGTTTTCCCACATTTCATTAAACGCTGGAATGAGAAAAAACTCAGCCAAAAGTCCTCCTAGAATCAAGGAAATAAAACAGATAAATACTGTTTCCCCCATAAATTGCAAAATTAAATGTTTGCGTTCGCTCCCCATCACCTTTCTAATACCAATCTCCTTAAGCCTACCGGAAGAAATGGCAATAGAGGTATTGGTGAGATTAAAACAGGCAATCAACAAAATTAAAATTCCCATCATTGCGGTACCCATCACTGCTGCTAATGGGGAAGCTTCCCGTGTCCACGTGCCGGGCCTTTCATTGTAACTGTCTCGTACACCCATTCCTTTCAAAGGATCCAGAACAAAGGCTTTTATTATAAAATCCTCTCTGATTCGGTTATTATTCTCAGTCAAAGGTTGAATTTGACTTGTGACAGCGGCTATACGAGATGGGTCATTGATCTGAATAAAAAGCTCGGTTCGGTATTTCCAACTGTTCTCATTGTACTCGGGAGCCGCATTATCAAACTGATTATCAAAAAGTGTATAAGCTCCCTCAAATCCAAAACTTGAGTTTACAGCCTGTCGCTTATATACTCCTCCAATAAGGTATTCCTTCACCTTGCCACTATCCAACATTTGGGTAATTATCTTTCCGGTAGCATGTACATCATTAAAATATTTAAGAGCCTGCCCTTCGCTAATGATGATAGTGCGTTTATCTGCAATGGATGATCCATTCCCATCCAGAAATTCAAAAGTGAACATGTTGAAGAAATCGGGATCAACGTATTGGATACCTTCAGAAAATATTTCCACACCAATTCTAAAGTCTCCTCTATCAGGATAATATCTCGTTAACCGATCAACGTCCGAAACCGTTTCCTTCATGGCATTTCCCAGGCCCATAGGCACATAGCCATAAGTGGTGCTCTCATTTTGAAATTCCCTGATCGAGTTGACACGGTAGATTGAATTTAGATTTTTGTGGTTGTGGTCGAAGGAAGAGTTGAAGGCGTAATTGTAATACGAAACAATACAAGTAGCTACAGCAATGGCCAAACCAAAAATATTGATGAAGATGTGTAGCTTATTCTTCATCATACTTCGCAGGGTAATAAGAAAGTAATTTTTCAGCATGTATGGGGTTTTGATCTATGACTAAATTATCCAGTAAATGGTTGCATTATTTGGTAAAGTACCTTGTAATACCAAGTATAGGCATCAAAATAAGGCCCTATACGCTGGAAAGGGCCTTATTTTAACTAAACCTAAACCTAAACTAAGAGAACGAATCAGGATGATCAAACCCTGAAATCTTTGACCAATCGTCTAACCAACGATTGCTTCACATTAAACGTGAAAACGCTCTTTTATATTTTCTGTCACTACCTTACCATCAAACAAGTTGACAATGCGGTGTGCGTAGTTGGCATCATAAGGAGAGTGTGTTACCATAACAATGGTGGTACCCTCCTCATTTAATTGAGACAGCAACTTCATTACTTCCTCCCCATTGGCAGAGTCAAGATTTCCGGTTGGCTCATCTGCCAGGATTACTTTAGGTTTTGCAACAATTGCCCGTGATATCGCAACCCTTTGCTGCTGTCCCCCTGACAACTGTTGAGGGAAATGGTTTCTCCGGTGCATAATGTTCATACGCTCCAGTACCTCTTCTACCTTTGTCTTTCTTTCGCTTGCGGGAACCTTCAAATACAACAATGGGAGCTCCACGTTTTCAAATACAGTGAGTTCATCAATCAGGTTAAAGCTTTGAAACACAAAACCAATTGAACCCTTTCTCAATTGAGCGCGTTGGCGTTCAGAATATTTTGCCACTTCATGTTCTCCAAAGTGATATTCACCATTGGTTGGGTTGTCCAACAAGCCGAGAATATTTAACAAAGTTGACTTACCACAACCAGAAGGCCCCATGATAGCTACAAATTCTCCTTCTTTGATTTCAAGATTAATGTTGTTAAGTGCTGTTGTTTCTACTTCTTCGGTAGAATACACTTTTTCCAAATTTTTTAGTTTGATCATAGTTATGTTACAATTAGGTGTTTATGGTTATTGATTTAAGTTTCGAAAATAGATACTCTGATTATTAATAAACGTTACTAGGCTTATTCCAATTTTTATGATTAGACGTTATAAATCATAAATAGTTGCATTAATCCAGTATTAATACTTCATTATTTCCAAAATTTTCATAAGATGAGGTTATTACCCTGTCTCCAGGTTTTAGTCCTTCCAAAACCTCAAAGTTTTCCGTATTCTTTCTACCCAGTTTTATGTCTCTGCGAACAGCACGTTTACCACCCTCTTCTACAACAAATACCCAATTTCCCCCTGTATCCTTATAAAATCCTCCTACAGGCAAAAGTAATTCCTCAGAGGATTGACCCAATTCGATTCGTAACCTTAAAGATTGCCCTCTACGAATTCCGTCAGGAGTTTCACCGTCAAAATCCATATCCACTTCAAACCTTCCATTGGTAATGGTAGGATAAATGTAAGTGATAAGTAAAGAATAATCTTTTCCGGCAAAGCTGGTAGTGGCATGAAGTCCTGTGGATATCCTGGGCAAGTAAAGTTCATCAATAGGAACTCGTACTTTATAGCTTCCCAAAATATCTACCTGGCCAAGGCGTTGACCTTGGGTTACTGCTTGTCCCACTTCCAGTTGCGGACGAGAAAGCTGACCTGCAATAGGTGCCTTTAATTTAAGGTTTTCCAATATTTTTCCTACTCCCTCTAAATTTTGGCGCATCCTGGATTCTGAAACATCAATATCCTTTAATTGAGAAATCCTATTGAGTGAATCCTTTTTATAAACCTCGTAAGTAATAGCTCTGCGTTGAAGATTGTATTTATAGTCAGCTTCTGTTTTTTCAAACTCTTGCTGAGAGATTAATTTCTTTTCAAAAAGTGTTTTTTGTCGCTCGTATTGTGGCCCAAGAATTGCCAACTGATTATCAATTTGAGCTAAGGAATTTCTCTGCTCCAAATCGTTTCTGGTTAATCCCAATCTTGTATCTCTTGATCGGTTAATACTTTCTACTAATTGCGCCTCTTGTTGCAGCACTGAAAGCTCTCTACTCAGGTTAGTTATTTCCAGAATTAAGTCGCCTTCTTTCACCATGGCACCACTTTCTTTCACAATTCTTTTAATATTACCCCCTTCAATGGCATCAAGGTAAACAGTCCGGCTTGGCTCCACTGTGCCAGTTTGAGGGATAAATTCCTGAAACACGCCCCGCTGTACGGTGGAGATTGTTATCTTCTCTGTTTCTACTTTAAGTTTTGAACGCCTGTCGGCAAAAAGAAATTGATAGCTTACAAAGAATACCAATAATGCGATACCCCCATAGGTAGAGATTCGCTTCACTGTCCATTTTTTCTTTTTTAATTGTTTATCCATGAAATGGCGAAAAGTTTAAATTCCGATCAGCTAATTGCCAACAAACGTGCCAATGCCCTAAAACTCTCAAATAGGTCTTGAAAACCTCAAATCCAATCGATTTCACGTTCACAACTGAACGTATCTGTTCGTATTCGGACAAAAAAATAGTACATTTATCAATGTATGGGCCCAAATGACTGATTTGGCTTGTGTACTCAATTCGGTATCAATATTGCCTTTCTGCGGCAAGGCAAAGCCCACTTCCGGACAGTTCTATTCGCAAATGGGAAAAATATAGGAAGGAAATAGTCCGCGTAGTTCCATTGAAAACGACAATATGAGTGAAATAAAATCTGGCAAAATATTAATAGTTGATGACAACGAAGACTTGCTCAAGGCTGCCCGGATGTACCTTAAGCGTCACTTTGCGCAAGTAGATACCGAGAAAAACCCGGAGGCACTTGTCAACTTAATGAGCAATGAGAGCTATGACGTGATCCTGCTCGACATGAACTTTACCAAAGATGTAAGCAGCGGCAGTGAAGGATACTATTGGTTGGAGAAAATCCTGGAGATCGATCCCACGTCTGTGGTCGTGTTAATTACAGCCTACGGTGATGTACAAATGGCAGTAAGGGCCATTAAAGCAGGCGCCACAGATTTTGTACTCAAGCCCTGGGAAAACGAAAAATTATTGGCTACCATTTATTCATCATTGAGGCTAAGAGAATCGCGTAATGAAATAGAATCGTTACGCATCAAGAACAAAGAAATCAACCAGGCTCTCAATGAGAAGTTCAGTGACATTATTGGGCAGAGCCAATCGATGCAAAGGATTTTTCAAACCATTGAAAGGGTGGCCCATACCGATGCCAACGTATTGATACTCGGTGAGAATGGAACGGGCAAAGAGTTGATCGCCAGGGCCATACATAGAAACTCTTCACGCAAACATGAATCGTTTGTAAGTGTGGATTTAGGCTCAATCACAGAGACCCTTTTTGAAAGCGAACTGTTTGGTCACAAGAAAGGTGCATTCACTGACGCCAAAGAAGACCGGGCAGGACGTTTTGAACTGGCGAACAAAGGAACGCTCTTTCTTGATGAAATAGGGAATTTATCAATGCCCCTTCAGGCAAAACTACTTGCTGTATTGCAAAACAGAAGAGTGAGTCGTGTGGGCGCAAATAAGGAAACCCCGGTGGATATACGACTCATTTGCGCAACCAACATGCCCCTTTATGAAATGGTGAAAGAAAATAGATTTCGCCAGGATCTATTATACCGTATTAATACAATTGAAGTGGAAATCCCGCCACTGAGAGATCGGATTGAAGACATCCCCGCACTTGCCAATCACTATCTTAAATATTATTCAAATAAATATGGCAAGAGCTTGAATAAATTGAGCGATGCGGCAATGACCAGATTGAATAAGCACAATTGGCCAGGGAATATTCGTGAGCTTCAACATGCACTTGAACGTGCTGTAATTCTAAGCAACTCATCTGTTCTTCAGCCAGACGATTTTAACTTCAGCACCAACACTAATAAGGAAAGTGAGCAGCAACTAAACCTCGAACAATTCAATTTGGAAGAAGTTGAAAAAATCCTGATTCGAAAAGTTTTAAAGAAATACAATGGTAACATCACCCAGGCAGCGGGTGAATTAGGGCTTACGCGGTCGTCTCTTTACCGTAGACTGGAAAAATATGGTCTTTAACGATTTCAGGTTTCGCGTAGGGTTCAGAATTATACTGATCGGTCTCGTAGTCTCGCTCATCGTGTTTATGCTCTCCAGCGCCAACATGTATTTCGCAGCTGCACTTACTTTTCTTGTATTGGCTATTCAGTTCTATGAGCTGTATCGTTTTATCTCACAAACCAACCGCAAACTCACTCGCTTTCTTGAATCCATAAAATATTCAGATTTCATTTCAGGATTTACCAGCGATAACCAACTCGGCCAAAGCTTCAAAGAATTGAATGAAGCATTCAACGAGGTATTGGAGGCGTTTCGCAAAGCGCGATCAGAAAAAGAAGAACATTGGCAATATCTTAACACAGTGGTACAGCAGGTTAGAACGGGAATTCTCTCCTTTGATGATGAAGGTGAAGTGCAACTTATCAATGCTAATGCAAAAAAATTTATGGGTGTTTCAAGTATTCAAAACCTGGAAGAACTTATTGAAATCAACTCGCGGCTTTACAAAGCCATTTATGATGTACAGCCCGGTAAAAGTACACTATACAAAGGGAGTAGTGATTTATTGCTCACCATACAGGCTACTGAGATGCGACTGCGTGGCGATACTGTGAAGCTGGTAACCTTACAAAATATTCAAACCGAGCTTCAACGACAAGAATTGGAAGCGTGGCAAAATCTTACAAAGGTATTGCGACATGAAATTATGAATTCCATCACGCCCATTTCATCGCTCACCTCCACACTTAGGGAAATACTTAAACATGACCTCACCAAAGTAAATGATCATTACGAGCTGAAAAATGAAGGCGCAGACGACCTTAAAGAAGGATTGGACACAATAGAAAGCCGAAGTAAGGGTTTGATTAAATTCATAGATGCCTATCGTGAATATACTTCATTACCACACCCCAGCTTTAAAACGATTCACTTAAAGGATCTAATTAATAAAGTGGAAAGCCTGATGCGAAATGAAATCAAGAAATCGAATATTGAATTTATCACCAGGCTTGATTTAGATCATCTCACTGTAGAGGCTGATGAGCAAATGATTGAACAAGTACTAATTAATCTTGTGAAAAACGCAATTGAGGCATGTCAGGAAACGCAACAGGCAAAAGTAGAAATAACAAGCAGATACGTGGAAGAGCACATTCTCGTTGAGGTGGCAGACAATGGTCCTGGAATTATCGGAGAGGCCTTGGACAAGGTTTTCGTTCCCTTCTTTTCCACTAAGAAAACTGGTTCCGGCATTGGTTTAAGCTTATCCAGACAAATTATGCAACTGCATAACGGTAACCTCTATGTGAATTCTATTCCTCATGTAAAGACGGTGTTTACTTTAAAGTTCTGACATCCAATTTATAACACAGAGAGTGCACAGAGAAATTCACATCGCAGGTAATACTTCGTGATTGAAATAGTTTTTATGGTAGTGCATTTACCGCAAAGCCGCGGAGGCGGAATGTTTTCGCGAAGGTTGAACATATTCTTTGAGTAGCTTTGAGATTCTTTTTGAAACGCTGTGGAATAACTTAGAGGCTGTTGCCAAAAACTTAATTTCTGGATCATTGCCATTAACTACGCCATCATTTTTCTGTGGATATCTGTGCTATCTGTGAGAAATCAAAAAGCCTACTTCCTATCCAAAATCCATTTCACGCAAAGGCCGCGAAAGGAGTACTTTCTCTAAGTACCTTTGTGAAATAGTTTTTTGTGAATTTTTACCGCAAAGTCGCGGAGGCGCAAAGTTGCGCGGAGGCTGATTATACTCTTTGTGGCGATTTGAGATTCTTTGTGATTCTCTGTGGTAAAGACTCGATGATCCTGTGCAACCTTTGTGATTCTCTGTGGTAAAGACTCTATGATCCTGTGCAACCTTTGTGGTTCTCTGTGGGTAAAAATGTTCCTATCAATAAAGTGAATAAAAAAACCGGGAAAGCAGTGCCTCCCCGGTCAAACCCAAGTATAAAGGTTTTTACTATTTTATTTTTCTAATTGTAAGCTTCATTCTGTTTCAAATTCGTATTGGTCTGTATATCCTTATTGGGGAAAGGAAACACCTGACGATCCGGGCTTCCAAGCGAATAAGTAGAGCTTCCTTCAGATCTTGTAAGACCTGAAAGTGTTGTAAGTGCTCTTCCTGTACGAATCAGATCAAACCAGCGTTGTCCTTCTGCAAAGAATTCCTTTTTGCGTTGGTCCATTATCTCATCCATCAAATCAGGAACAGTAGCTGCCGCTGTTGCTCCTAATCCTGCGCGATCACGGACTAGATCAATATCACTTTGTGCTCCAGCAATATCAACAGCTGTCCCTAATATTCTAGCTTCAGCACGGATTAAATACATTTCCGCAATTCGAATAACCTGGGTGTTGTTGTCATCGTTTGGTGTTGGCCACTTTGTTGGATAGTATACTGTCTTTCCGCTCGTGGTTGTCCTGGATGCCGTCATTTTGTACCGTACATCCAATGGATCAGCAGAGATATCATTATAAAATGCCTCGTGAAGTGCCGCACCACCTCGTGCTCCCAGAGTAGCAGGATAGTACCAGTTGCGCATTCCACTGCGGTCTGTTAAATTATATTGTACCTCAAAAATTGATTCATTTGTATTCTTCTTATTAAAGATGTCAGAGTAAGGTTTTACCAGAGAATACTTCGCGTCATTAATAACATCAGTGGCATATTGTGCAGCCAGATTATAATCTTTCAAATAAAGGTGCAAACGAGAAAGCATTGCCCGCATTGTTGCCTTTACCACCCTGCCTCTCAAGTCGATACCCGATCTGGTCTCAGGCAAAAGTCCAAGCGCAGTTTCCATATCCTGGCGAGACTGATCGTAAGTTGCAGTTAATGAAGCTCTTGTTGCGTATGAACTCTCATCAATTCCTACCGAAGGCGTAGTTCTTATTACCACTCCATCTGTTCCGTAAACTCCGGGGATACCTCCCCAAAATCTTGCCAATTCGAAATAGGCTATTCCGCGCAATCCGTAGGCCTGCCCCTTAAAATCATCTTTCTTAGCAGCATCCAATCCAGGTACGTTATCAACATTGGCAATTATCGCATTGCTAATATCAATCAGTCTGTACAATGTTGCATACAGGTCTTCCACCTCAGAGTTGTCCGGTGTAAGGGAATACTCATCAATATTGATGAGGGCATCCCAGGTATCAATTTGCTGTGATACGTCCGATGCAATATCAGAAATCACTTGCACCCTCCAGTCGTAAACACCTTGAAGGATGTTGTACATACCATTTACGGCTCCTTGTGCACTATTAGGATTAGCAAAGGCAGCGTTCGTGGAAATTTGAGACTGGGGCTCCTGGTCCAGGGTATTACAACCGAATGCCAGAGCGACCAGAACTAACGAATATTTATAAATAATTTTCTTCATGATCGTTGTTTTTTAAAATGTGATGTTTACACCACCCATAATTACTCTTGGTTGCGGCATTACCGCGAGATCTGTTCCACTCACAGTTGCACTGCTATCCACAGTGGATTCAGGATCTAAGCCAGTGTAGTTTGTAATAGTAAACAGGTTCTGACTGGAAACGTACACACGCAACCTGCTCATTCCCACCTTTGAAGCGATCGATCCTGGCACTGTGTAACCAAGTGAAATGTTCTTCATCCTTAAGTATGATCCATCCTCAACATGGCGCGAAGGCCTATAACTTGTATTGTAATTAACATGGGACATACGAGGGATATCAGTGATATCTCCAGGTTGTTGCCAGCGATCAAGCTGTTGTGAACTGAAACCCGTGGTTCTTTCTCCGCCATGCTCAAAGAAGTATCGATTGTAGTTCAAAATACTGTTGCCATAACTAAACTGTAGTAAGGCAGTAAAATCAAAATTCTTCCAATTCAAAGTATTGGTTAAACCACCTACAAATTTAGGCTGTGCATTACCACCTATAAATCGATCGGTACTGGCATCAAACACGTCATCATCTCCGGTGTTCCAAATGATGTCTCCTGTTTGTGGGTCCACGCCCAATTGCTCATGCACCCAAAAAGAAAAGAGGGGATATCCCTGCTCTACCCGTACATAATCACGAGTAAAGGTGGTAAATGGAGCTGGAATTTTAGTGATCTTATTGCGATTACCAGAAATGTTGAAATTTACATCCCAACGCAAATCCGGTGTATTAACAGGAGTGGCGTTAATTGCCAACTCCAAACCTTTGTTCTCCATCTCACCATAGTTTTGGAATAAGGTAGAGTATCCTGTTGTAAGAGGCACAGGAACTGCTAAGAGGAGATCTTTCGTTTGCTTGTTATAGTAATCCATGGAAACTGTAACTCTGTTTTGAATAAGGGTCATATCAAATCCTATGTTAAATTGATAGGTAGTTTCCCATTTCAAGTTTGGATTCTCCAATTGATTGGGTATAAAACCAGGGGCATCTCCATAAGCTGCAGGAGCACCCGTGTTGTTCAATGGAGTAGAACCGCCACCACCATTCAGTCCACCGGCCTGGCCACCCCACAATCCTCTTGATTGGAAATTTCTCAAACCATTTTGATTACCGGTGGCACCATAACTTGCTCTCAATTTGAGGTCATTGATGGCACTAATTCCACTCATGAAATTTTCATCAGAAACCCTCCAACCTAACGCCACTGAAGGGAATGTTCCCCAACGATTGTCTTCTCCAAATCGGGAAGATGCATCCGCCCGAACGTTTAAGGTAAGCATATACTTCTTATTCAAATCGTAGTTGATTCTTGTAAAGAAGGATGATATTCCCCATGATGTTTGGTCAGTACGAGACTGCTGCACAGCAGCTGATGATATTTGCTTAAAAGCATCTCCTGGAAACTGTTGACCATTGGCTCTTGTCAATAAGTTGACTGACTCCTGCAAGGTATTACCGGCAAGTATATTGAAGTTGTGCATATTGTTCAGCGCAAACTGATAAGTCAGAATATTTTCATTTATCCAATTATTATCACGTGTTACGTTGTTTGATGCACTTCCATTCACCGATTTACCGGCATTCAATTTCGTACTGGCATAGCTGTATTCATCAACCAAATTATCGTCCAAGCTCCAGGTACTTCTAAAGATTAGACCTGGTATTATTTCATATTCACCATAGATACTACCAATCAAACGCTTTGTCTTCATTGTGTAATCCGTCTCGTTGGCTACTGCAACAGGGTTCTCCCAAATAGGCCTATTGTAAGTACCATCCGGATTATAGATCGGAATATCAGTGGGATAGAAAAACGCTGTAGTCAAAGAACCTGAAATATCGTTACCATTGGCTGAGCGGTTTCTTTTTGTAGTAGAATACAATAAACTGGTTCCAAACTTTAACTTGTCGGTCGCAAGAAAGTCCAGGTTTAATCTACCACTTGTGCGTTCAAATTTAGCAGGGCGAATTAGGCCTTCCTGAGAGAAATTAGCACCCGATATCATATACTGAACTTTTCCTTCACCCCCTGACGCAGCAACATCAATATTGCTTATGCTTCCGTTTTGAAAAATTTCATCCAACCAGTTGGTATCCATAGCTCCATCCGGATTGGCAAAAGGTGCAACAAAGGGTGGTTGTGGGGTAACTTTATTCTTATCATTCCAATTATTTTGCGCAGCTTCATTTTGAAGTCTTTCAAAATCAGGCCCACTTACGCGAAGGTCATTGGGGTCTTTCCATGCTGAAGAAGTTCCCGCATACGCATTCACAGATATTTTTGCATCTCCTGTTTTACCTCTTTTAGTGGTAATTAATACCACACCATTGGCAGCACGCGCACCATAAATTGCGGTAGCGGATGCATCCTTCAAAATTTCCATTGAAGCAATGTCAGCCGGATTTAGATCAGCCAAAGCGTTGGTAGGCTGACCAAAAGTTGTTTGCGCAAGGTTTCCTGCCACAATCGGCACACCATCAATTACATAAAGAGGATCACTGGCTCCAGATCCTCCGATTGAGGTCGAACCCCGTACCCGCACCATCATTCCTCCACCAGGCTCACCAGAATTGGCACTCACCTGAACCCCGGCAGCTCTTCCTTGTAGCAACTGATCGGGGCTTGGCATAGGAACGTTTTCAATACTCTTGGCACTCACAGAAACAATTGAACTGGTCACTGTCTTGCGATCCTGCTCTCCATATCCAACTACCACAACCTCAGAGAGTTGCTGTATGTCTTCCTTGAGCTGAACATTAATCACAGACTGGCCATCTATGTTTGCTTCTACGTTAGTATACCCAATAAAAGAGAATACAATGGTGTTGTATCCCTCAGGTACGCTAAGTCGATAACTCCCATCGATATCCGTAATGGTACCTTGGGACGTCCCCTTCACTACAACGTTAGCGCCAGGTATGCTAAAGCCATCTGCCGCTGCCGTTACCTTGCCCGAGATTTCACGGCTTTGCGCAAACGCAACATTGCCGATAAATCCTAAAAGACAAAAAATTAGAAGTACATTTTTCTTCATAAGCTTAGTTAATAGTAATAGTTTAACTGATTTTTTTCGGTGGCGAAAGTACTCATTATCCAATCAGATAAGAGTGGTTTATTCATTACAGTGCCTGTTTTTTATTTCAATGGCTGGCAACGATAGACTAATGGGAACCATTCATATAATAAAAAAAATTTATGACGTGTAAGAAAATAAACTTCGTTCGCTCAAATTTCTCAATTTCCTATAGCAACCATTTAACTTATTTGTCATCAGTTAGGTTGTACTTTGCTGGCTGTCCTTTAGATAGTGAACTATTTATAAATTCTCTTATATCTTCATTTGAAGTCACTGAATCTTCTGCACGTAAGTACATCATGTGTCCACTGCGGTAACCTTTCCAGCTTAAGCGATCTTTCATTTTTCCACTTGGATCAAGGTTCCACATTGAATATTTGGAGTTGAAGTAAGTGGTGGCACCGTCATAATAACCAGACTGGAACATTACTTTCAGATAAGGGTTCTGCGCCATCGCCTGACGCAAGTTTTCTCCTGTATGATCATTGGAGCGATCCCATGGTTGCACAGGGCCATACACGTTGTATTTGACGTCTATTTTAAACTTCAAGTGTTCGCGTATGTAATAATTAATGGCTGGTGCGAATGAATGGCTCCATGATGAGCTTTCGGGGCTATATCCAGGGAATTCACCTGCATCCTTCCTGTCAATTCCTAGGTAGCGGGAATCAAGCCGGCCAATAATAAATCCCTTATCTCTTAGTAGTTCTTTCCAAAACGCACGGGTACTTACGTCAAGATTATTTTGAAGAATAAAGGTTTCACTGAGACCTGAGTAACGCGCCATTTTAGCAGCAGCTTCTTTCTTTTTTTGTGGATCCGCAAATCCACCCATTGCTATTACAGGTAATAATTCGTTGGTGGTATAAGGCTCCACCTCTGCCAATACCTCTGTAAGATCTTTTTGTTGAAGGTCTGATGGCAGCACTTTGTAATACCACGCAACAGCAGCAAAATAAGGGAGCCTATTGGCAGTATCTACAGGTCCACTCCTGTCAATCCCTAAGCCTGTTGGTGAAACCAGGATAACACCATTCAAATACATCCATTGTGCATTTTGCAATTCAAGGGCAAGTCCTGAAACGCGAGTAGTTCCATAGCTTTCACCTATCAAGTATTTAGGAGATTGCCAACGGCTTTTACGAGTAACAAAGGTACTTATCCATTCTGCCAAATATTTAATATCGGCATTTACACCAAAGAATGTTTCATGGGGTGTTTTCTCATCGAGTACACGAGAATATCCTACGTTCATTGGGTTGACATAAACGATATCTGCAACATCTAGTATGGAATTCGGATTTTCCTTAGTTCCGTATGGTTGAACAGGGTATCCTTCCGGATCAATAAGTAGTGAACGTGGCCCGGTATAACCCAAGTGCATCCAAACTGAAGAGGATCCAGGACCACCATTAAATGATATCATTAATGGACGCGAAGCACGGTCTTTAATATCACTTCTCTCATAATAGGTATAGTAAAGTGAGGCAATTATTTTTCCGTTTTTGTCCCATACAGGCTGAGTGCCGGTGGTAGCCGTATAAGGAAAGCGCTTCCCTTTCACTGTGACTTCATGCGTAGTAACAACAGTGGTATCAGCAGGCAACTTCCTATCCTGGGCAAGGGTTGACAGTACAAGGCCAAAGGCCAACAAAAAAACGATGTGTAACTTCATGTTGTTATTTTTAGATTAAATGTTGTATTTATTAGCTGAACACAGCATAAGCTTAGTTAATAGTTTAATTACTTTTTTCAATAGCAAAAGTACACATTGTCCAGTCAGACAAGAGTGGGTTACTGGTTATTGCGTTTATTTCTTATTTCAATGGTAAGCAAGAACAGATCAGTGGGAACCACTCACGTAATAAAAAAAATTGAAGCATAGGGTAAAGGAACCTAGTCACACTAGTTCTTTGCTTCACAAAAAGGTACATCATTTAACATAGGGAGTTTTTACCCATGCGTATTATTTTAAGACAGTAAATTATGTCTTTTCTTGAATTTACTTTTAATTTGAAAAGTGAAGTAGAAGATTCTACTATATATTATTGACAATTTTGTCACAGGCTGTTCTCCTCAAAAAAGGATCGTCAGACCTTCTGATAAATACGCATTCCTATCTTATTAAGGCATATTTTGGGTTTAACAAATAGTTTGAGCATCCTAGAACATCAAAATATTACTGTATAAGTCCCTATTCTGGCGGAACAATTGGATCGGGAATATCATTTGGACCTTTGTTCCCGGAAACCAGCGCATAAATACCTCCACCCAATAGCGCAACCGGCAACACTTTTAATAATAATGGAACCTTCCTGCCAACCGCAAAAGGAACAGAGTATACGATCTGGTCTTTGTTTTTGGTATCAGTAATTTTGAATTTGTATCCCTTGCCAGGCTTTACGGTTGTAGGCATAGTCAATGTATAAAGGCCAACATTGGCAATGTTGGGAAATGTTGTGATTTTTTCTTCATTTCTATATAATTCAAAATTCAGTATATTCTGTTGCGTTCCCCCGGTCCAGGTGATTTCATAAGGTTTATCTCTTTTGAATTTTTTATTGAGTCCATCCAATCTGACAAATGGAATATAGACCCGACCTCTGACTTCCAAACCTACCTTTCCACTAAAATTAGATCCCAACTCCTTTTCAGCATTCCAAATAATTTTTTTGCTGCTTCCCGGTTTTACTTCCAAACCAACATCTCCACTGATCTGTACCAATTGACTTACGAAGTTGTCATGTGATGAATAAATCGTAACGGTATAAGTACGCTGAGGTGTTTCATCCAGCAAATCATAATACAGATTTACATTGTTGCCTTCAATTTCAACCCTTTTTATAGTAAACTGTTGGCCAAATGATTCAGTTGTCAAGAGTAGAAGTATTACAAATACTAAATATCTCATGGTATTCTTGTTTTTAATTCTTCTGGACAAATACAAAATCGCTTTCAGGTTTGTCGGTACCAAAACTTCCCAACCGTGGTTCAGGTTTCAACTTCTCCACATAAGTTTTAATTTCACTTAACGTTAATATCCGGTCACTTCCTGCTCCTTCAGTGAGTGCTTCAAGAAATCGGAGTGTAAAGGGTGAGTGCTTACCCGGAATTCCATCGCTTACATACTCCTTGCCGCCACTGGTAAGATATTTCCTGGTTCGTTGACTCAATTTTCGAACTAAAAACTCCATGTCATTTTCAGAGACTGATTCTAATCCCCGTGCACTCGCAATAACAGGATCAAAAGTTCCTCCAAAGCAGACATCCATGGATAAGAATATGTGATCACTTGGAATATTTTCGATCACTCCTCGCAGTCGATTATGGGATATGTAAGTCGTTCGTGCTTTATCGTTCTCTAATGAGTTTCTTGCCACTACAAACCCTTCCCCAAATGCTTCATCGAAATAACCATGACCCGCAAAGAAAATCAAAAGTTGATCTTGCGGCTTGTACTTACGCTGGCTGTATTCAGATAGTTTTATAAAAACATCTTCCTGATTGGGGTTCTCAATGATCTCGGTTTCAAAACCATATTTTTCGCGAAGTACTTTCGCGATACTCCTGGAGTCGTCAATGGGATTCACCAAATCAGTCCAGTGATCATATTGATCTGTTGCAAACAGTAACGCGTAGTCTTTTCTGTCAATAGATATGGCATCAGCAATTGCATCCTTACCCACCAGGATAGACCGCGAACTGCTGATAATACCACCCTGAACATTCTCCGCCCTGATTTCAATAACATTTTGCCCATCAAGTAAACTCAATGACTGCTGTATGTGAAATTCCCTAACTTGTTTCAGGTCAAGAGGTTTTTCACCACGAGATGCGTAGCCGTCACCGATAATTATTTTGATAGAGCTCAATTCAATGTCAGAATAAACGGTGGCTTTAATTTCCACGGAATTGGACTGCGTATTTGTATACTCCATTTGTGGCGTCTCCCAGACAATGGAAGGTAAACTTATCGGCAGGGCAGATCTTATCGGTTTTTTGAAATCCAGCACAATATCATTCGTCTTGCCAGAAAAATTCTGAGAGAAGCCGCCAACAACTCCGGTTAACATCACGATTACGCCAAGTAGTATTTTCATGATCTCCGTGTTTACATTATTTTACTACCAATCTTCCATATTGGAGTGGGCCTCCGGCCACTTTCATATTATAGATATATACCCCGCTTGCTACTTTGCTACCCTGCTCGTCACGCCCATCCCATACCACCTCATGCAATCCTTGAGGTAAGACATCATTTAACAATAACTTTACCTGTTTTCCCATCATATCGTACACTGCAACCTGGAGATGTCCATTTCCAGCAGATAAAATCGGGAGTGTAACAAGGGAAGTAAATGGGTTGGGATATGGTTTTCCTACTGTTGTATACTGTGGTTGCAGATGTTTTTCATCTATTGCAAATAGCACTTTGAATTCACGTTTTGCGCTTGAAGAAAAAACGTAATAAGAATTCATTTTCATATCGACAATTATATTCTCCACTACATCAACCAGTAACAGTTGAGCATCATTGACACCGAGGGAAAGATTATCCCACTGGATTTGGGTTGTAGGCCCTTCAAAGTTTGATTCAATCACAAAATCCCATGTATAGTTTTCGCTGGTAGGTACTACGTCTCCCGTGAATTTGGGCATGAAATATTCATTGTGATAAGCATTTAGCTCCAGGTAATTCAAAAATCTAGGCAACGAATGTTCGTCAAATTTATCTTTTGATCTACTTGCCTCAGGATGCATACCAAAGCCGCCAAGTTGGTTAATGGCCACACCCTGGGTTACTGTGATTGGCACAAACCATGAACTATCATCCAGTTTTTTGCCAGCAATTTCATTGCGTCTTCCTTGTCTTCCTCCGGTCTGCTTTACTGTAACCGGAATAGTGAGGTTTACTGCCTGGTCCGCTCTCACAAAGCCCCCCTCCCAGGCCTTCAATATGGCTACATCTTTATTAAAACTAATGTTAGACGAATTGTAAGTGTACAGGCCGCTAACTGTTGTGGGATTACCGTTCAATGCAAGTACATCATTCCAAGAAACATCAAAAGGATACGGATTCCCAATTTGATTCCAACCCGCTGCGAGTGAGAGCACGAAAGGTTTAGCCTGATTGTTCTCAGGGGATGTTCCTGCACCCAACTTGATTTCAACATTTTCGATACTGTTAAACCAATATCCCTTTCCCTGCTCAATCCTATTGAATGCGGGGAAGTCCTCATTCTTATTATTTTGGTACCTGACCAATCTCCATTTCGTTTTATCATAATCACCAAGGGCACCAAATATTGACTGCACCAGATTGTCCTCCAATTTGTGGGGAATTGAGATTATTCGATAGTTTTCTCGTTTGCCACCGAATGAGAGGTTGGGGACTTTAAGTTCATTTGCCGCACTGGTTTGATAGACAAAACCATGTGACGTTTCAATTGGGGTGGATATACTTCCATCAATTGCAGTAAAATAATATTCTATGCCTAATTTATCTAATATTGAATTTGGTAAAATCTTTTCAAAAGTATCCTCCGAAGTTGATGAAATTGATTCATCCAAGAAAGGGTTATCCATAATTTTTCGATAGTATAACTTTACCGTTTTGATCCCGCTTCCCCCTGACACCGAAATCTTTAATTTGATACTCGTTCCTTCTAAAGCATAACTTGGCGTTGTTGCAAAACTAAGTGGCGCACCTGCAGTTGGGAGTGTTTGCACAGGTTTTGTGGAAGAGTACGCTGATAGACCCGTTGCATTAATTGCTCTGACCCTGACAAAATATGGGCTATTTGCATTTAAGCCAGAGACCAACTCTTCAATGACATTTCCCAGAGTCTTGGGATATCCGGTCAATTGAGTGTTAAAATCTGAAAACCCTGAAACACTAACCTCATATCCCGATGCGCTGATTGTACTTTGCCATCTTGCAGTAAATGAATTTACTCCGATGGGATCTGCATCTTCTATAATTGGCGCTGGAGGAAGGAGCAATTGTGCACCCGTGTTGCCTGCAATGGAAGTTAGATAGTTTGTAGAAAACCCGAAACCATTGAAAGAGAATACAACATAATGATATGTCGCTCCACTTGTTAGATTAGTGTCATTAAATTGGGTAGTGTTTGAAATTTGAACAACTTCTCCATCACCAATCATATCGTTGACTGAATAAGATGTTGCATCTGCAGGAATTCCAGTCGGGGGTCCATTTATTTTTCTCAGAATCAAGTAGCCATCAGGTGAGCCAGGTGCCAAATCAAAATTCAACTGAAGCGAGGTGCTTTCAACCAAGGAAAAATTTAGGTTTGAAACTTGTGCAATAGGTTCATCGACCAATGTTGGTATACTACTGGGGTTTTTCAGTGCAGTCAAGCTCAAATAATTACTTTGTGAGCCTACACCTTCAATTTCATAAACTCTGAAATGATAAATTGTGTTCGCATTAAGACCCGTTATATTTACTGAGTTCCCAGCACCCCGATACACGATCTTGTTTCCACCACCAATATCATTTGCAATAGAAAAGTCTGAATTTCCCGTATATGATTGGCCATCCATAGGATCAACATTAACAGGATTTAATTCTCGTGCTATGAGCACCCGTTCAGATCCATCTCCATTGTTCCAACTAATTCCAATTGAATTAGTTTCAATTGAATTGAATGACAAATTATTGGCTTGCACGGTTGGGCTATTAAATAATGTTTCGACAGAAGAAGGATTACCAGTAGAATTTGTTACCAAATAGTTCTCCGTACCTGAATTACCATTTGATTCGAACACTTTGAAGTAATAGGTTGCATTTGGAGCAAGTCCCGTAATAGTAAATGGACCAGTCCCAGACCCCACAATGAAGTTGCCCACTCCCAACTCAGAGCCGGCACTGCCGAAAACATTATTTGCCGTGTAAGATGAACCATCTGATGGTGCAGTGTTAACAGTAGACCCCAAGCGTGAAACAATCAATCTGGAGGTGCCATTTCCATTTGTAAAATTCAATTGCACAGAACTCTCTGTAATATTTGAAAAAATGAGAACCGATGATTGTACTGTGGGCTCATTAGTAAGTGTTGATCTACTGCCTGGGTTCCCGGTAGCTGTGGTATTTAAATAATTAGTTTGAGATGAGTTACCATTTAATTCATAAACTCTTACATGGTAGATTGTATTGGCAATTAAATTTGTCACATTGACTGAGTTACCACTACCACGATAAACTACACGGTTACCTGAACCTATGTCAGTTGCAGATAAGAAGTTTGAGTTACCCGAATACATTGTACCATCAGATGGATTAACATTCACCGGAAGTCCTTGTCTCACCAATACAAGGCGTTCAGTTCCATTTCCATTCAACCAGTTCAAAGTCAAAAAGTCAGCACCAGCAGAAGTAAATGTTATGTTATTTGCTTGTATTGTAGGCTCACTGTATAGTGTGGCAAAGCTTAATGGATTTCCAGATGCAAGGGCAGTGTTATAGTTTCTTTTCCAAAGGTTACCATCGTATTCAAAAGCCCTTAAATAATAGGTTGTATTAGCCGTCAACCCTGTCAAATTTACTGTGCCGGTTCCGGAGAGAATAGTGTAATTACCTGAACCGATCTGAGTTCCTGATCCAAAAACACTGCTTGCTGTGTATACAATTCCATCAATAGGATTGGCATTGACCGATGACCCTTGATGTGCAACTAAAAGTCTCCCTGAACCACTTCCCCCTGTATAATTAATAGAAACAGAGTTGCTAGTTAGGTTTGAAGTTGAAATTGAAGAAGTTTGCGATGGCTCGATTGCCGCATCTATGTATTTGGCGATAAAGCCTTCAAAACTTCCAGTGCCTGGCAAATTGAATGTGCCTTCCCCAACATCAAAATCCGTATTCATCAAAAATTGTCCCGCAACATATATGGCCTCTGCACCTGATGGATCTGTATCAAAGGTTATCGAATTACCAGAAATTCCAACTCCTCTGGCCCACTTCAATGACCCTAAATTTGTAAAGTAGGCAACTAAAGCATTTGAATTAACTAAAGGAACACTACTGAGATTAGTAGTTCCGGCTCCAATGTCTATGTCAATGGTGCCTCTAAAAAATCCAGTTAAGACTACCACGCTTCCACTAGTCCAAATATCCGAGGGTATGTCCGAATTGGCTGCCCCAAAACTTCCTCCCCACATTAGACTGCCAGTGTCATTATATTTTGCTAAAAAGGTATCCTCTGCACCATTGGAGGTGACATTTGTAGTTCCTGCAAGGAGGTCGATGTCAATTGTGTTTTTAAAAGATCCTGCTAAATAGATATCGTAAGTGCTACCATTGAAACTTAGGTCAAGGGTTACACCTTTATCATCCAGGGTTGATCCAAAATTATAAGCAAAACTAAATCCTCCATTGCTTGCGAGGTATTTAGCCAAGAATCCATCGTATCCGCCACTAGAAGTAAGGTTACTTACGCCAGATCCTAAATTAAAGTCCACCGTATTCTGAAAGTAACCAGTTATATACAAATACCCCCCGCAGCAATCTAGTGCTATATCTGATACAACATCCGCACCGGTTCCTCCTAATGAGAGACCATAAAGGTAATTTCCACTTGCATTAAATTTCACAAGGAAGGCATCATATCCGCCCGCAGATGTTTTGTTATTTACACCCGCTCCAGGATCAAAATCCACAGTTCCTTGAAACCCCCCAACAACATAAACTCCTCCATTGACATCTATATCCAATTTATCCGCTTCATCAGGTGAGGTTCCTCCTATCTTCTCAGCCCAAATAAATGTTCCGCTACTATTGTACTTAGCCAAAAATCCATCTGAGCTGCCATTAGAGGTCATGTTAAAGGTTCCTGCATTCGGATCAAAATCAACAGTTCCATAAAAAAATCCACATACATAAATGTTACCAGAGTCATCAATTTTTAGGCTCTTCACTTGTTCTTGTGTGGCTGTTCCCAACTGTTTCGCCCAGACATAGGCTCCACTAGAAGTATATTTTGCAATAAACATGTCTTGATTGCCCACTGAGTTTAGAAGTACCTGCGAGCTTGAGGGATCAAAATCAATTTCACCTGTGAAATAGCCACCAAGATAAACGTTACCAGATGGATCAGTTCCAATCTCATTAACAGTAAGGGCACCAGAGCCAGATAACTCATCGGCCCACTGAAACCCGGCATCTTGCGCATACAGCGTTGTTGTTGAAACAAAACCAATTACTAAAGCAGTGAAGATCAATTTCATGATATACTCATTAGTTTCTATCGCACCTTATGGAGTAAGATATGCATGTATAATAAAAAATCATGGTGTAGCAGGCGTCCCCCTTCCCGCACAAGTTTGTCCTTCATGAAAATTCCAGGTCAGGCCGTTTACCTTTTGATCGCTCCATTCTTTACACTCAGCGGCCGTCCAGCCATCTTTGCAGTAAGTATTTCCTGAAGGCCCACAACATGCAGTGCAAACCCCTGTCTTGTCTCCGCATGAAAAAACTGCCAGACCGACAAGACCGACAAGTAGTGTAATACAAACCATGTATTTCATAATATTAAATATTAGTGAAACTATTATTTATTAAATTATAACTTAAGCCAACTGTCTTCTAAAGCCTTTCGTACCAATTCCACAGAATTTCTTGCTTCAAATTTTTTGAGCAACTGTTTATAATATTTTTTTACTTCATCATCGGTAATATTGAGCTTTCTGGATATTTGGGTAAAAGAAAGACCCTCAAACACCAAATTCAAAATCTCAAACTCGCGTGGCATCAACACGGTGGCTATCTTTTTTTGAATAAATCTCCACAATAGTTATAACTAAGGGTTAGTACTGGTGTTCCAGATTTTGACACTCACGTTTCAAAACCCCCTAAACGATAGAATTTCTAAGATGACTGGGAGGAAAGAAGATAGTCCGAAGGAGTTACCTTATACTTCTGCTTAAAAGCCCTGGTGAAGTAGGATAAATTTTCAAAACCTACCTGAAAGGCAATTTCTGATATATTACCGGAATTTTGGCGCAACAGGTCGGCAGCTCTCTCAAGCCTATATTCACGAATAATAACACTGGCTGGGTGCCCCGTGAGAGCAGTAACTTTCCGGTGAAGTTGAGCACGGCTAACGCCCATCTCGCGAGACAGTTTTTTTACTGAGAGTGAATCATCAGATAGATGCTGCCCTATATATTCATACAAACGTGAAATGAATTTCTCATCCAATGAGGTGGCTTTCGCATGATTATAATGAGCCACACCTGCTCGGGCATACTTTTCTCTCAGCGCCTTTCTCTGATTGATCAGGTTTAATAACCTCACTTTCAACTCAGCAAGGTCAAATGGCTTTGTTATGTAGTCATCCGCTCCAGTCTGTAAACCTTCAATTTTAGATGATGAATCTGCTCTCGCGGTTAGTATGATGATAGGGATGTGAGATGTAAGCTCGTCCGATTTCAACGCCTTACACACATCGATTCCACTTTTCTTTGGCATCATCCAATCGCATAAGATGATATCTGGTATAAGTTTTTTGGCTTTATGAACTCCTTCTTCTCCATGATGGGCCAGAACAATTTCATACTGCGTTGCCAGGTTCCTCTTCAAATAGGCTAATAAATCCTCATTGTCTTCTATCACCAACAAAACAGGTGCGCCTTGGGAAATCTCCACTTCGCTGTCATCCATTGCAAACGGATCCTGTTTCACAAAGTCCTGATTGAAGTGGTCAAAAATTTCATTATTATCAATATAATCTGGGTAGGCATCCTTACTACAAGGCAATTCAATACTAAACTGAGTACCTTCTCCCTTTCTGCTTTTTACCCTTATGGAACCCTTGTGCAATAAAATAAGCTCTTTTGCTATTGCCAGCCCTATTCCTGTTCCCTCCACAGAATCTGCCGCACGATAAAACCTATCGAATATAAATGGAAGGTCTTTTTCTCCAATTCCAATACCTGTGTCGAGAATTTCTATTTGTAGCAGCCCATTATTTACATCCAATGAAAAATTAATTTTTCCATTGACTTCATTATATTTAATAGCATTAGAAATTAAATTACTCACCACTTTTTCCAGTATGGAGGGGTCGACCAAAATAATTTCATCCTTATCTGGAAATGCAGTTTCAAATTTTAACTTTTTCTGGTGCGCCAATACTTTGAAAGGATCTAGAAGTCTTGAAAAAAAACTTTGAACAGGAATCTTATGTAGTTGAAGTGTAAATTTTCCCGAATCGACCCTGGAAAGATCAAGAAGTTGGTTGACCAGATTCAAAGCAGCCTTGCTATTGCTGCGAATGGACTGAACGAGATTACTATCCCAACTTTTTCCCTTTTCCTCCATTTCTTCAAGCTGCCCAAGTATCAGGGTTAGTGGGGTTCTAAATTCGTGTGATATGTTCGCAAAGAAGGAGGACTTGAATTCATCCAGTTCCTTAAGCTTTTTTAATTCAATTTCATCAAGTACCAACTTCGTCTTCATGCGTTGGCGCAGCAATATTGTACGAATGATGATATACGCAACTATCGTTAGCAACAACAAATAGCTGGCATAGGCCCACCACGTTTTCCACGGTGGAGGTAAATTGATTATTTTTATAGAAGCTGATCCATTGCTATTTATACCTTCACTATTTGTGCCCTTTACTAAAAATGTATACTCACCAGGGTCCAAATTTGTATAAGTCGCAATTCTTTGACCAGATCCAGTTGTTACCCATTCCTTATCAAAGCCTTCAAGCTTATATTCGTACAAATTGGCAGATGGATTTACAAAATCCAATAATGTAAACTCAAACGTCACCACACGATGATTGTGATCCAGTATAATTTCTTTTGGTGTAAAAATTTCTTCCTTGTTATTCACCCTGATAGACGAAATAACAATTTTTGAAGGTTGAATTGGTTTTTGAAGCAATTGCGGGTCGATAATATTCATACCCTTTATCCCACCAAAATATATCATCCCCTCTGTGTCAATGGCTGCTGAACGTGCATTGAATTCATTACTCTGTAGCCCATCTTTAGAAGTAAAGTGTCGCATCATTCCGTTATTCGTAACAACATAAATACCGGAATTGGTTGAAACCCACATGTTGTGACTTATATCCCAAACAATGCTATTGATAAATTCATTTTGAAATCCTTCAATCTCCAACCATTCTTCATTTTCTAAAGCATACAATCCATTGTCGGTTCCAATATATTTATTGTCATCAAGGTTTATACTGATTGTAGTAATTCTTCCCTTTCCATACCTGATAAACTGATCAATCAATGTATCACCCTGAATAGGAAAACGTGATCGATTCAATCCATTGGTAGTCCCCACCCATAAGTAGTTTTTTCTGTCTATTTCAATATCTATTATAGAATTATCAGATAGTGAATGGGCATCATCTTCCCGAAAGTTATATTGATGTATGCTCCCTGGTGATCCATAAGGCTTTAGGTAAAAGTATCGCTTCAATCCACTTCCCCGTGTCCCAATCCATAACGTACTATTTCCATCATCCTTTAGGACATCAACAAGATGGTTGTTCAACGAGTTTGGATTCCCTCGAATTCTTTGGATGGCTTTCCATGCTGGATTTAATAGATTCTTCTCTGTGTAAAGAACACCTTGACCATCCAGGCCGATCCACAGGTACTTAGCGCCAGCGTCAATATCTAAAATGTAAGTCCCAGGTGGAGAAGAAATCGAACTGAAAACAGGGTACCCGGAAGAAAATGGTGCCTTCCTCTTTTTACTAAAAAATATGCCATCAGAATAAGATGCAACAAATACAGAATCGTGGCGGACATTTATACTGAGTATAAAATCAGCCAAACCATTTTTTGCATTAAGGGTATGAATATATGCAGCATATTTTGACATTTTATGTAATCCTCCACTCCATGTACCTGCCCACAAGTTTTCACCCCTGTCAACCAGAAGTGTAAAGACCAGGTCATTCGTCAGGCTTCGTGGATCAGATTCTGCGTGCCTTGAATTCCAAAATCGTTCTGTGCTAAAATCAAAATGATTAAGGCCTCCTCCATAAGTAGCAATCCATAATCCTTTGTCTTTATCAAAACAAAGACGGGCAATACGATTGAAACTCAAAGTCCCTCCCGTATTTTCAGTATTAAATATTTTTAGGTTTGAAAAATTAGTATCAGAAATACCAAGGCCACGTGATGATCCAATGAATATTTTTCCCTCTTTGTCTGAAAGTATGCTCCAGATATCATTGACAGTGAGAAATGGTTCAAATTCACTTTTTCCATCTCTGACAACTTTCCCATCTCTGACTTCAAATATACCCGCCCCTCTGGTACCAATCACAATTTTATGATTCAACTCTGTGATACATAAAATGTTGTTAGATGCAAAGTCCCATCCATCCTGATCGAATGGAGGTTGCGATGGGTATTTATTTGCAATATAGGTTACTTCACTACCTGCAGGATTTAGCTTAAGCAATCCTTTGCCGGCACTTCCAAACCATAAATCACCATGGGAATCTTCATAACTTGAGACGATAAGTAAATTTTCTTCAATGACTACGTTTTTAAAGGTATTTATTTCAGGGTCATAGTATGAAATCCCATTGCTGTGTCCAATCCAGATTTTTCCATCCTTCGATTCCAGGAGTGACCATATATAATCATTATTTAATCCTACTGAGTCATCGCCATGCTGAAAAAATTTTTTGAATGAATACCCATCAAAGCAGTTCAATCCATCTTCCGTGCCTATCCAGATATAGCCATTTCTGTCCTGCAGAAGAGCTAAAATTGAATTTTGAGAAAGTCCATCTTCAACCTGATATCGTTCAAAATCGATTTGAGAAAATACGGAAGCAGGCCACAAAATAATAAGTGATATTATTTTTAGGATTCTCATTTATAATACAAGGCAAAGCCTCAATAGTAACAAACTATCGCAGATACTCATCCCACTCATTCCCAAACCCGCTGTTGTCGCGGAGGAAGAGTGCATAGGTAGGCCTGTAGGGTTTATGCATGGGATACATGTCTGCTTCTTGAGGTGTGTGGTTCCCTTTTTTCGCATTGCACCTTTTGCACGCTGTAACCAGGTTGAGCCAAGAATGAGGGCCGCCCTTTGAACTTGGTATAACATGGTCCAGCGTAAGGTCTTTATGTGTACCACAATATTGACATTGATTATTATCCCGCCTGAAAATATTTTGTCTGGTCAGGTTCACTCCTTTATAAGGTGCCCGCACATAACGATTGAGGCGAATAACCGATGGCATTGCAAAACTTTGGGTTACCGAGCGCAGTTTATACCCATTGGCTGGGCGTAGCATTTCACTTTTATTCAGGTAAACCAATATAAAAGCGCGCTGAACGGAGCATACCATCAGGGGGCTAAAATCCTGGTTCAATACCAATACCCTATTATTCACATAGGAAAGATAGCGCGAATCCTTGTTTTTAACAAGAAGCAACGCTCATCGCCTTATTCATAATCGGCTAGTTCTCAGGGAGAACCCTTCTGATGCCGGCCAAATGATGGGTTAACACTTTGCTTTCCAGCTCGACAATACCCTCTGGAGTTAGCTGATCAATCCTTACCCTACCCGATGCGTGAATGATCTTACCTTCCTCTAAAATGAGACCAACATGGCCAATATCCCCACTTCCATTAAAGAAGTAGGCGAGATCCCCCGGCATTGCGCTTTCGAGTTCCGCGACCTTCCTGCCACAAGTCGCCTGCCGACAGGCATCTCTGGAAATTCCGTATCCATTTATTTTATAGACCATCTGGGTAAAACCCGAACAGTCTACCCCAAAAGGACTTTTTCCTCCCCATTGATAGGGTGCGTGTAAATACTTTAATGCAATGGCTCGTAAAAACTCAAACTCTCTTTTTTGCCCCAGACTTTTTGCCTCACCGTTAAAGGCAAACTGCTCCTCCATTTTAAATAATTCCGAATTGGAAATAGGAACAATACTTCCTAATAGAATAGTAATCGGATTTTTCTTATACAGAATACCTGCTGTCAGGTCGGTTGTTATTTTAAAATTGGCGTGATTGATCTGATTGAAATATTCCGGGGAGATAGCATGATGTTGCTTTAAATCAATCCATCCCTCAAAAGCATCAGTAAATATCTTAATATATAACCACCTTCCGTCTACAGAATAACTTAACACTTCATAATGATCACCAAATAGTAATTGCGTAATCTGCTCTGATCGATCGTCAGGTTCTTTTTTTACCTGTACCAATGCAAGACGACATACTCCAAAGTTCTTTTCGTTCATCAATTCTGCACTACTTAAATTTCACTCTGGTAAGCTCTCGCTTCAAATCCTTCTCTTTGATGCTCTCACGTTTATCATGTGTCTTTTTCCCTTTTGCCAATGCAATTTCTAATTTTGCAAAACCACGATCATTAATAAAAAGCCTTAATGGAACAATTGTTAATCCCTTCTCTTCTGACTTGGCCTCGAGTCTTCTCAACTCTGACCGTTTCAAAAGCAACTTCCGCTCCCGCGTAGCTTCATGATTATAATGTGTTCCCTGATCATAGGGATTGACATTAATTCCTTTAATAAATAGCTCACCATTGTTAAAATAGCAATGTCCTTCCTGCAAACTTGCTTTTCCCTCCCTGATGGATTTAATTTCTGTGCCTTTTAGCACCATTCCTGCCACGTATTTATCCAACAACTCAAACCGATAGCTTGCTTGTCTATTTTTGATATTGATATCGTTGGAAAACCGTTGCTTTGCCATAGCTTGTTAGGGCTTCATAAAAAGTCTATTCAGCTTATCTTTCTTTAACATCCTCTGCCCGGTTTTACCTTTTGCAATCAATCTATCTTTTACCTTCACTTCGATGTTACAAATCAACTCATTCCTATTCAACTGCGCAACCGTTGCAATAATCTCCAGTTCCTCACCAACAAAGGCGGGACCTAAATGGTCGATGCTCAAATGAGTTCCTACACCTTCTTCATCATCCTCTTTCATTTCAATAAAAAAAAGTCGAGATGACCACTCCATGTCTCTTGCCAAAGCGAAGGTTGAGTATACAGAATGCAATACTTCTCCATGAAAAGCAGCCACATCTGCTTCTACTATTTTCTTTCTGTAAACCCTTATATCACCCGTATTAGGTAAATTCTTCATTTTATATTTAAGGGCATTCTTGCCATCGGTGAAGCATTCAAATTACTAAATATTTTCTTTTGGTATTTGTAATGAGCCACAATTGCCACCATGGCTGCGTTGTCAGTACAATATTGAAAATCAGGAATATAAGTTTCCCATCCCAATTGTTCCCCTTTTCGTTTGAGGCCATCTCTTAATCCGGAGTTGGCAGAAACTCCTCCCGCAATTGCTATTTGCTTTATATTCATTTCGACACTGGCCTTCTCCAGTTTTTCCAAAAGCATATCTACCAGATGCTTCTGAATACTCGCACAAATATCATTTTTTCTCAACTCGATAAATGAAGGATCTTTAGCTACTTCATCTCGAATAAAATAAAGGAAAGCTGTTTTTATTCCACTAAAAGAAAAATCCAATGCAGGCATACTGGTGATTGGAAAACGAAAGGCATTTGGATTGCCTTCCCTGGCCAATTTATCAATCATCGGGCCACCAGGATATGGCAACCCCATTATCTTGGCAGCCTTATCAAAGGCCTCCCCAACTGCGTCATCTTGCGTTTCTCCAATTACGGTCATATCCAGGTGATCCTTTACCAATACAATTTGGGTATGCCCCCCACTTACAGTGAGACAAAGAAAAGGAAACCTGGGTTTTGGCTCATCAATAAAATGTGAAAGTACATGCGCCTGCATATGGTTGACCTCAATAAGAGGTATGTCTAATGCAAGTGCCATGGATTTTGCAAAAGAAACACCAACGAGTAGCGCCCCTAACAGTCCTGGGCCTTTAGTAAAGGCTATCGCGTTCAATTCTTCCTTCTGTATACCAGACGATGTCAAAGCCTCGTTTACAATATATACGATGTTTTTTTGATGAGCACGGGAAGCCAACTCTGGAACGACCCCTCCATATTTATGGTGAACCGATTGCGAGGCTATAACATTATTAAGTACCTTGCCGTTGCTTATTACAGAGGCAGAAGTCTCGTCACAAGATGACTCTATGGCAAGAATTTTGGGGTGCATTATAGATTGAATGAACCTGCAAGTTATCAAAAATCGGATTCTTTTATGGCTAAAGAAGATTATCTTCTATAGCTTGTACATCCTATTAGCATTATTTTTTATCAGCTTCGGGATATTGCAAATCCCACCCGTTCAAAAAACGATCCTCCAATACTATACAGAACGCCTTTATAATATTTCCGGGTTCGAAACTACTATTGAATCTGTTCATTTGATCTGGTACGATCGCCTGGAATTGAAAAATCTTCTTATCACCGATCCGGAAAAGAACGTAATGATTGACGCAAAAAAGGTGGTGGTAAACTTTAGGATAAGTTCATTGCTTATGAACAGCAATATAAACATTGACGCTGCCACTCTTGATGGCACCGAAGTGAATCTGGTAAAGATTGCCGATGTGGACTCTGTGCGCGACCTCAATATTAACGTTTTTATAAGAAGACTCGCTAAGCCAAATACAACAAGTAAGCAGGGTTCTACCAAAGTAAACATTGGAGAAATTGTTGTCAATAAATCAGAATTTAGTTACAACGATCCTGACAAGGATTCATTGACGCCAAAATTTGACTATCATCATTTTAGAGTAAAACTTAATGATGGACAGTTCCAAAATTTTAAGGTAATTGGTGACACCATCCAGTTTAAAGTTAATTCACTAACAGCCATCGATGAGCAAACGCAATTTGATATTAAGCGATTAAATACCTTTTTTCGAATATCTCAAAGTTCAATGGAATTCCTGAATCTAAATCTGGATGCTGGCAATAGTCATGTACAGGACACCGTCATCTTTACCTATAGAAGCCTACAAGATCTCGATGATTTTAATAACCTGGTACACATCAAATCAAGTATTAGAAATACTAAAATTGATCCTAGGGATTTGGCTTTTTTTGCTCCAGGTGTAGATAAGGTAAATGAAATCATCAGTATAAACGGGTTCTTCCTTGGTAAGGTAAATAAATTATTCGTTCGGGATTTTGAATTAAACATTGGCAATACAGCACTTGCAGGAAATCTAAACATGGATGGGCTACCCAGTATCAACGAAACATTTATTAATTTAAACTTAAGAAGAAGCAGCATTGACATCACCGATCTGAAATTTCTATTTCCCCCAAAAACCTTTTCAGGGTTACAGCCGTTGGGAAAATTTCAAATGCTTGGAAATTTTACGGGATTTGTTAATGACTTTGTGGCTAATGGTACATTCAACGGTGCCTTTGGGCAAATACAATCTGACGTTAATTTAAAAATTAACGGAGATGATCCTGCCCAATCGCAGTACATCGGAAATATTCAGTTAACAAATTTTAAGTTTGGTACCTATCTAAAGGACACTACACTGCTAAAAAGTGTGTCATTAACTGGACACATTGATGGAAAAGGATTTACTGAAAAAGCAGCTGATTTTCGTCTGGACGGTCAAATCTCCAATTTCAAAATTAAAAACTATGATTATAAAAATATAGTAACCAATGCAAGGTTTAAATCTCAGTTTTTTAATGGTCGTTTGACCATTGACGATCCTAATTTAAAATTCGAAGCCGAAGGATCAATAGACTTCAGCAAGGATAATGAACTGGTGAAGATGAAAGCCAGGCTAGACACAGCCCTTATACATAATCTTGGCTTTTCAAAAGATTATTTTTCAATACAATCAATAATTGATATTGATTCGAAAGGGCTAAATGTTGATAGTATTTATGGAGACGCATTTTTAAAAAATACAAAGGTGACCTATAGAGATGAGTCATTGGAAGTTGACTCCATCCAGGTTACCTCAAGTAAATTGGTAAATGGCCGCAGCCTGTTACTTAGAAGTTCATTGGCTGACATTAATCTTCATGGGAAATATTATTACTCTACATTATTCAATGATTTTAACAAACTATTTAAAGAGTTCTATTTAAAAATAAAAAATGATCACAAGGAACTAGAAACCTATTATCTCACAAAAGGAAAAGAAACTCAGGAGTACGATGCCAATTTCAATATTATTCTCAGGGACATTAACCCCATCATAAAGGTAGCGGGGATAAAAGGTCAGGTATCAAAAAATACAAGAGTTGAGGGAAAATTTTCCAATGGGTATACCTCTATTCTCAGCGCGTATTCAACAATTGACTCCATTCAGTATGATGGAAAATTATTTACACAAAACACTATCGAATTTAATGGCTCAAAAGTAAGGGACAGCACCAACATTTTGGCTATGCTAAACATTAACTCTACCCAGCAAAAGCTTGCAACAAATTTCACAACCAAAGATTTATTTATCGAGGCCATCTGGAACACCGATCATATTGAAGTTGGTGTAGACTTTGATCAGGAAGGAAAAGAAAATTATGCGAGAATAAAAGGTGCAGTGGACTTCTTAAATGATAGTACCCGCATCAAAATATTACCCTCAAGAATCAAAGCACTGAATGAGACATGGCAGGTAAGCCAGGAAAATTATACCATTCTCAATGGGAATGAATGGAGAATCAATCATTTGGAAATTCTGAATGATAATCAAAGGGTACTTCTTGAAGGGTTCATCTCACAAGACTCCAGTAAATCACTTCTGCTGAAAGTAAGTAACCTGGATTTAGATTTTTTGAATACCATTAGTGACGAACGATTTACGGGTACGCTCAATGGTTCTGCCGAGGGCAGAAATTTATATAATAATCCATATATTCAAAATGATCTTGTTATCAACAACTTCACCATTGATGAGTTTCTGATTGGTGACATTATTGGAACAAATATCTGGAACCAAAGAGACAAGAAGTTTGATATTAATTTTTCGATTGATCGGTTAAAAGTACGGACGGTGGAACTAAAAGGATTTTACAATCCTGGAGCAGCCGAGCCACTCCAAATTTCAGCTCAATTTGAAAAGGCCAATCTAAAAATTGCCGAACCATTATTGGCTACTATATTTTCGAATATGGATGGCACACTAACTGGGAAATACCAGATTACGGGATCATTTACCAATCCAAAAATAAGAGGCAATGGATCAATAGAGAATGGGCAAATCATGATTAACTACCTGAAGACTTTGTACAATTTCACTGGAGAATTTGGGATGACGCCTACCCAATTTGTTTTTAACAATTTTAAACTAACGGATAAATTCAATAATTCCGGAACGCTGGATGGATTTATTGCACACAGAAATTTTAGAGAATTTCGGCTCAATTTGGACGCTTCCTTTCAAAATTTCCAGCTCTTAAATACTACATCGAAAGACAATTCTTTATTCTATGGGCAAGGCTATGCCACGGGCAATGCTAATTTTTTCGGCCCAACTTCAAATTTTAAGATTTCAGCTACTGCACAAACTCAAAAAAATACAAGGATTTATATTCCGATGAGCTCTACTGAGACTGTGGATAAGAAAGACTTTATAAACTTCATTGATTTTACGGATTCACTCTCAATTAATACGGATACTGATACTGACAAAAATAAGAAGAGACGTAAAGTTGAGTCCACAGGAATCTCTATGGACATCAACCTGGATATTACACCTGATGCATACACAGAAATTATTTTTGATATAAAATCAGGGGATATTATACGGGGACGTGGAAATGGAGACATAAAACTTCAACTGGACACAAAGGGTGATTTCTTTATGTTTGGCGCAGTAGAGTTTACTCAGGGGGCCTACAACTTTACGTTGTATGATATTATTAACAAAGAGTTTGACATACAACCCGGAAGTAGAATATCGTGGTATGGGAGTCCGTATGAAGGGGTAATGGATATTACAGCCAACTATAAGCAAATGGCATCACTTGCTCCCATTCTTACGGATCAATCAGAGGCGGTGATAAGCAACCCTCAGGTAAGAAGAAAATATCCTACCGATGTAAAATTAAAACTTGAAGGCCCGATGCTTTCTCCCCGCATAAGTTTTGATATTGATGCCAGCGAATTGCCAGACAATATTTTAGTAGAAGGAAGGGCCCCAGTAAGACTGGACTTTGAATTCGAGTCGTTCAAATCCAGACTTGACGAGCAGGAACTTAAAAGACAGGTATTTAGTCTGATTATACTTAGAAAATTCTCGCCCCCGGATGCCTTTAGTACCAGCGGTACGTTGTATAACAGTGTTAGCGAACTTTTATCCAATCAACTCAGCTATTGGTTGACACAGGTTGATCAAAATCTTGAAATCGATCTTGACCTGGGTACATTGGATCAGGAGGCTTTCAATACCTTTCAACTGAGGCTCTCTTATTCATTCCTAAATGGAAGACTCAGGGTTACCAGAGATGGTAGCTTCTCCAATCAATATCATCCCGCGGATAACATTTCGTCCATTGCAGGTGACTGGACAGTAGATTACCTTTTAACTCCAGATGGTAAATTCAAAGTAAAAATGTATAGCCGCTCAAACCTCAATCCCCTCACCAACACATTGGGCACCCAAAGTGCTGTTACCACAGGCGTAAGTTTGTTGCATACTCAAAATTTTAACGAGATAAAAGATCTTTGGCATTCTGCCAGAAAGAAAAATCAAAAGGCCACCAATGAAAGTCCTCCACCAAATGGAGACGCAATAAAAGAAGAAGAAGATGGCGGAAACTAAACACTCCGCCACTTTTCTTTGTTCTGGAGGCATTGTAAAATTGGCTGGCCTTTTAATTACCCTTTCTGTAGGATTTCAATCAATTGCACAAACTTCCTATCCCGACTCCCTGAATCACAAAAAATTAAATAAACTCATTATTGGTTCTGCAACAGGCTACACACTAACCATGGCGGGCCTTGGTAAGATTTGGTACAGTGGCTTTGACAAACAATCTTTTCGCTTTTTTGATGATTCCAAAGAATGGTATCAAGTTGATAAGATGGGGCATTTTTTTGGCGCCTATCAAATAAGTGAAATAAGTACACATGCCCTAAGACGGACAGGTGTAGGGAAAAGAAGATCCCAAAAAATCGGGGCTTTGGCAAGCTTTGTTATGATGAGTTCTATTGAAGTCTTTGACGGCTATTCTGTAGGATATGGAGCATCCACATCAGATCTTTTGGCCAATGCAATGGGAGCTTCCTTCTTTCTCGGACAACAGTTTCTTTGGGATGAAACAAGGATTTATCCTAAGTTTTCCTTTCACACTACTCACCTTGCCAATCAGAGACCGGAGGTGTTGGGTGGCAATTTTAGCGAGAAACTGCTTAAAGACTATAATGGTCAAACCTACTGGTTGTCATTTAATATAGATCGGTTTATGCCTTTCCCAAAATGGCTCAATCTTGCAGTGGGCTATGGAGCACATGACTTCCTGTTTGCCTCAGATGAAGCAAACCGTTCCTATGGCCTTAGCCCCTATCGACAATACTACCTTAGCCTTGACTTCGACCTTTCTGCCATTCCTACCCGGTCAAAGGCCTTGAAAACCCTAATATATTTCGTGAATATGGTAAAATTGCCATCTCCTACTCTTGAATTCACAAATAAAGGGGTAAAAGCTTATGCTTTCTATTTCTAGACTTGAGCACAATTCATTTTCATTTTGTACCTTCATTACCCTGAACCAATTATACTATTATGAACTTAGCTTCTTTTATGAAGAGTTATGCCGATGAAATAAACGGACAGTACTCCAGTTATGATAATAAAAACTCCATTATCATAGTACCGCTGGCGGGTGGCCGTTTTCAAACCGTAATCGGAACGATCAAAGAAAACAAATTGTATAGCCGTAACATGGTCACGTTTACCTCTAAAATATGTGCTGACAGCCCTGATCTACCACTAAAAAATCTACTTAAACAAAGCTCACTTTTTAATTATGGCCGGTTTATCATTAGTGACAACTTCCTGCAAATAGAAGCCGTAGCCTCACTGGATGGAACACCTGAAAGCTCAATGAAAGAAATGATTCAGGAGGTGGCCAACCTGGCTGATCAATATGAGTTTAAATTGACTGGAGCTGATGTACAATAGCCGGAAGGTATAAATCCCAATGCCTTCTTATCAATTATCCGTATCTTTGCAACAATGCAAGCCGTCTTATCGTCCTGACGTTTTCAGTCAGGAAGGAAAGTCCGGGCAACATTGAGCATCGTACTTCCTAACAGGAAGGCCCCGACCCGATCCCGATAGTTATCGGGATCGGGGCGGGGACAGACAGTGCCACAGAAAACAGGTAGCCCACCTTCGCTTAGGCTTCGGTGGGTCATAGTGAAAAGGTGAGGTAAGAGCTCACCGCCTTCTTGGTGACACGAAGGGCATGGCAAACCTTACGAGTTGAAAGACCAAATAGGTCCCGAATATGAGCCGCTCTGCTCATCCATTTATGGAAGTCGGGACGGGTAGGTTGATTGACCCCGATTGTGAAATCGGGGCTAGATAAATGATAAGATGCTGACTAAAACGTCAGTAACAGAACCCGGCTTATAGGCTTGCATTTTTGTTTTTTAAATTAATTGTAAGCACCCAAATTAATCCATGCCCAAAGTATTATTGATAGAGGATGAGGCCAGCATCCGTGCTGTGCTTAAAGATATCATCACAGATCAAAAAGAACTTAAAATAACAGTAGACGAAGCCAAAGATGGAGCTGAAGGATTGGCCATGTTAGAAAACGAAAATTATGACCTCGTTTTCTGTGACATCAAAATGCCAAAGATGGATGGAATGGAAGTATTGGAAAAGGCGAAAGAAAAAGGGATCAACACCACCTTCATTATGATTTCTGCACACGGCACCACTGAAATGGCTGTAGATGCTACTAAAATGGGAGCTTACGATTTCCTTCAAAAACCACCAGACCTCAATCGGTTGTTGATTACCCTGCGCAATGCATTGGACAAAACAAATCTGGTTGAAGAAACAAAAACCCTCAAAAAGAAAATCGCCCATAAGTTCGATATGGTGGGTGAATCGGAACCCATCGCAGAGGTCAAAGAAATGATTGAAAAAGTGGGACCCACCGATGCACGTGTGTTAATAACCGGGCCCAATGGCTCCGGAAAAGAATTAGTAGCACGCTGGATTCATGAAAAAAGTAATCGGGCAAGTGCGCCATTCATTGAGGTCAACTGTGCCGCCATTCCATCAGAACTCATAGAAAGCGAATTGTTTGGGCATGAGAAAGGATCATTTACATCGGCAATAAAACAACGCATTGGCAAATTTGAACAAGCCGATAACGGAACATTGTTTTTAGATGAAATCGGTGACATGAGTTTGTCAGCTCAGGCTAAAGTTTTGCGGGCACTACAAGAAAATAAAATTACGAGAGTAGGTGGAGACAAAGATATATCCGTGAACGTGAGGGTATTGACCGCTACCAATAAAGATCTGAAAAAAGAAATTGTAGAAAATAGATTTAGAGAAGACCTCTATCACCGCCTCGGTGTGATCATAATAAAAGTACCTGCTCTAAACGACAGAAGAGAAGATATACCCTTATTGGTAGATAAGTTTCTCAATGACCTGGCATTGGAGCAAGGTGCAAAACCCAAAAAAATAGACGATAAAGCTCTTAAAGAACTCCAAAATTACGATTGGACGGGAAATATAAGGGAATTGAGGAATGTAGTCGAGCGACTGACAATAATGAGCGGAGAGAAAATCGGGCTGGAAGAGGTGAAAAAGTACCTCTAGTTGTCCCTATATGCGATTTTCAGTGTTGCTTTTCTTAACGTCTTTCTTGCTATAAGTAGGGCAGGTATATTGACTGCAAGCACTTAAGAAAGCGACTAAGGCAACAATAGCTATAATTTTCTTCATTTTGGGGTCTTTGAAAGTATCAAAATTATCAATCTTTTTAATTTCAGCAAATTTAATCTGTCTTAAATGGCTATTTATCGAGTATTTCGACTATCCGGCCAACAGGTTACAACCCCTGATATCCGAGTTGTCAATACGCCCAAGTACCTCAAAACTACCATCTTGCCGAATTCTACCTAAATCTTGAGTTTCAACGAAGGCGCAGGTATAAATATTTGACAAATCAATAACATTTATACCCCCTGTTTTACCCACTTCCAACTTCTCAAAAGGATCATTAATGCTTCGAACCATTACCTTCATTACTGAAGGTGTTTTAAAGTAACCCTTTTCTTTGGCATAGGCCTGAGAAAAAAGCTCCGTCATCCCATACTCTGAATGAATAAATTCAGTATTCCACCTGCTGCACAAGTATTCATGCAATTCATCTCTTGTTATTTCCTCCCTCCTTCCTTTCATTCCCCCTGTCTCCATTACAATAGAATTACTCAAATCAAACTCATATTGTTCCGCCATATCTAACAGGGCAAATGAAACTCCCCACAAAATTACCTTCCTGTCCAATTGATCAACTTTTTGCAGGGTCTTGATCAATTCCGATTTGTTATTAAGATAAAAGGAAGAGTGCGCAGACTTGTTCTGCTGAATAAAATAGTTGACCATCGCGACCAATGAGGAGCCTTCTCGTTCGAGGTAAGATGGAAGTAAGGCCAGAAAATGATAGTTACCAACTGGTCCGTAAAAATGTTCAAAAATGCGCTTCGTGTTTTTCAGATAAGCACCCAAATCTTTGACACAGTGCCGGCTTCGGGTTGTACCAGTAGTAGCACTGCTATAAAAGGCAGTCTCCTCCTTCCATTGTCCCGTCATAATTGTTTGCTCTTTGAAAAAGGATATGGGCAGAAATGGAATTTGGTTTAATTGGGTAACCCCTTTAACATTTACCCCCAGATAGGTGAGGTACTTTTGATATACTTTGTTCTCTTTTGCCTGCCACTGAAACAAGGACAAGGCAATATTCTCAAAATTGCTTTCGTTAACAGTGGATAAATCCTTCTCAAAACTTTTAAAAGTGTGCAAGCGTTAGGTAATTTACGGAGTTCTAAAAATAGGAAATGAAGTTCACTTTGAGATTAGGTTTGGCGATTGTATTGGGGTTGGGCCTTTATTCCTGCTTTACCCCCCCTGAATACTCCAATACTCCTGAGATAGAGTTTGAGAATTTGGTTTTCAAAGAAACACCAGATCTTTCAGATGCCGATTCCCTTATCCTTTTTATTAAGTTCAGGGATGGAGACGGAAATTTAGGTTTGGCACCAGGAGAAATTGGTTGCGTGGATGACGCACAAACCATCTGTTATAATGAGAGATTCTATTTCACACTTGTTGAAAATGGCGAGCTTGTAAACTATGAAGACAAAAGAACCAACCCAAGTCTCAACCTCCCTGACTATGTTCCGCCATTCGATTGCACCAATTGGGAACTCGTGTTTGACAACAGTTCTCCACCCAAAATTATAGATACAGTATATTTCGAATTAAATCCAGACCATTATAACATCTTCATCGATTTTCTTGTAAAGCAAAACGATGGTTCTTTTCAAGAATTTGATTGGAGAAAAGAATTCTGTACCACCTATGACGGGCGCTTTCCCATTCTGGCAAAAAACGCTGACCTAAGTCTTAAAAACCCAGTAGAAGGTACCCTCAGGTATGCCATGTTGAGCACGGGATTTAAACTACAATTCAGTATCAAAACACTTAAACTCAGAGTCCAAATTCAGGACAGGCTGCTCAACAAAAGTAATATCATTGAAACTCCCGAGTTTCAGTTTAAGTAATCCTGCAAAATCTTAACTCTTAATAAAGTGGAGGGTACTTATCCGGTTCCGCCTCACCCATGATTTCGTACGCCCTATCAAAGATTTCTTCAGCATTGGGTTTAGAAAAGTAGTCTCCATCTGATCCATAAGCAGGTCGATGTGCTTTGGCTGTAATACAAACCGGCTTTGAATCCAAAAACTGATAAGCATCCTGCTCTTCCAACACCTTCTGCATCATATAGGCAGCGGCACCGCCCGGCACATCTTCATCCGCAAAAATGATGCGATTGGTCTTCTTCACAGATTCAACTATTGTATGATGACGATCAAATGGCAATAAGGTTTGTGCATCAATGACTTCGCAAGATATACCTATCTTTTGCAGTTCACTTACGGCATCCATTACGATACGACACATCGATCCATAAGTAACAATAGTAATATCATCACCCTCACGAAGCGTTTCCGGAACTCCTAATGGTACACAAAATTCTCCCACGTTATCGGGCAGCTTCTCTTTTAGTCTATACCCATTCAAACATTCGATAATCAATGCCGGATCGTCAGATTTGAGCATCGTATTATAAAATCCAGCCGCCTGAGTCATATTCCTGGGAACGAGCACATAAATCCCCCTCAAACTATTAAGAATCATTCCCATTGGCGAACCTGAATGCCAAACGCCTTCCAGTCTGTGTCCGCGAGTTCTTATTATCAATGGAGCCTTCTGCCCACCTTTGGTCCTGTATTGCAAACAAGCCACATCATCGCTTAACACCTGAATGGCATAAAGGAGATAATCTAAATATTGTATTTCGGTGATGGGTCTTAGTCCTCTCAGTGAGGCCCCTATCCCCTGCCCTATAATGGTGGCTTCTCTTATCCCAGTATCGGTTACTCTTAGCTCCCCATATTTATTTTGAAGGCCAGCAAAAGCCTGATTCACATCTCCTATTTTTCCCACGTCTTCTCCTATAGCAAAAATTCTAGGATCTCTTTCAAGGGCCTTATCAAAACATGCTTGCAGTATTTCCCTGCCATCCAGCAACGAAGAAGATTCAGAGTACTCAGGAAAAACAGCCGACACATTTAATGCTGACTGCTCGGACTGGCTATATAAGTGAGAGCTAAACCTTTCCCAATTATCCTCTTCATTTTTTCTTATCCACGCCACCAGTTCGTTTCTGGCCTCAGACTCCTGACCTCTTAATACGCGCGCTGCCCGCTTTGCCGCTCTAAAAGCGTCCAGGCGCAAAGGGTTAAGTGTTGAGTCAAGTTCTTCTTTTATGATTTTAATTTCTTCGTTTGTGTCTTGCAACTTCCCTAAAATAGTGGTGAGGGATTGCTGCGCCTGCTGGATGTCCTTATTAAATGCCATCCACGCAGCATCTTTAGCGGTCTTGGCGGTCGCTTTTGCTTCCTTTTCGATGGCGTTCAATTCATCCGGATTGCTTATCCCCAGATCCAGCATCCACGCTCTCATTTTTTTGATACAGTCGTGGTCCTGTTCCCAGGTTAACCGTTCTTTGCTTTTATATCTTTCATGCGAACCGGAGGTACTGTGGCCCTGTGGCTGCGTGAGTTCAGTTACATGTAGCAAAATGGGAACGTGTTCCTTTCTGCAAACTTCCTCCGCTCGCAGGTAAGCTTTACAAAGTCCATCATAATCCCAACCTTTTACAGTAATGATTTCAAAGCCCTTCTCCTCCTTTGTTCTTTGAAAGCCCTGTAAGATTTTAGAGATACTTCCTTTGGTAGTTTGATATTTTGCGTGCACAGAAATACCGTACTCATCATCCCAAACTGACATGAGCATGGGAATCTGAAGTACCCCGGCTGCATTAATGGCTTCGAAAAATATACCTTCGGATGTAGACGCATTTCCTATCGTGCCAAAAGCTATTTCATTTCCTTTGTTCGATAATGTAGTGTCTTTGGCCAACGAAGGATTTTCCCTAAATAATTTAGAAGCATAGGCCAACCCCACAAGTCTTGGCATTTGTCCGGCCGTTGGCGAAATATCAGCGCTGCTATTCTTTAACCTGGCCAAATTTTTTAACTCGCCTTTTTCATTGATCATCCTTGTGGCAAAGTGTCCATTCATCGAACGGCCTGCCGATGCCGGTTCAGCTTCAACATCTGTATGGGCATACAATTGTGCAAAATATTCCTGAAGGGAAAGTTCGCCAATGGCAAACATGAAGGTTTGATCCCGATAGTATCCCGACCTATGATCTCCCTTGCGAAAAACTTTGGCCATAGCAATCTGAGCTACTTCTTTGCCATCTCCGAAGATGCCAAATTTTGCTTTGCCCATGAATACTTCCTTTCTTCCCAACAGACTGGCCTCCCTGCTTTCACAGGCCAATTTATAATCGGCTAAAATAGACGTGGCCTTTTTAACCGAAATCCCGGATTTTACACTTTTTACTTGCGTCAATTTTTAATGGCTTTGAATCCAAAAATAATCAAAAACAAGGAGGGGGTCAAAACACAGTTTAACACCAAAGAATCTGCTATTATCCGCCATTTGCTCCATAGAATTCAACCCAATCACCGCTATCTACCTTTGAATTGTTTCCCGAACACTCAAATATGTAAATGCCCATCTTTCTGCCTTCCACCTCAATGAGCTCAAAAACATAACCAGCCTCCAACTCCATCAGGTGAATAGCTTGTACCACTTTTTCATCTTCAATTTGAAAGATTTCAATTACAATTGAATCTGATGTATTTGCAGACCTAACAGCATATGGGTAATCCCCCAAAGTGAGGAGTTCATACCCGTAAATTCGAGTTGTTTCAATGTACTTTAAGCCAGGTTTGTAAATATTGTAATTGGCCATTCCCTTGCGGAGCGAGCCATAAAATGCAAATAGATTAGTTCCTGTCATATTGCAGCAAAATTGGGTTAATTTTGATCTTCGCTATCACATCCGAATGCTATATTTACACGGATTTTATTGAAGACAAAAATTGAAAGACAATGATAATAGGAGTTCCAAAAGAAATTAAGAATAATGAGAACAGGGTAGCCTTGACCCCTGCCGGATCACAAGAATTGACCAAACGCGGTCATACTGTTTATGTTCAATCTACTGCTGGTGTTGGAAGTGGTTTTAATGATGAAGATTATACAGGAGCGGGTGCCAAAATACTTTCCTCAGCAAAAGAAGTCTATGAGATTGCTGAGATGATCATGAAGGTAAAAGAGCCTATTGAGCCTGAATATAAATTAATCAAAAAAGACCAACTGATATTTACTTATTTTCACTTTGCCTCCTATGAGCCTTTAACTAAGGCCATGCTTGAAGCGGGTGCTGTTTGCCTTGCCTATGAAACTGTAGAAAAAGATGGTGGGCTACCATTGTTGGTTCCCATGTCTGAGGTGGCCGGACGTATGGCCATTCAGGAAGGAGCCAAGTATCTTGAGAAACCTTTGAAAGGACGAGGCATATTACTTGGGGGAGTCCCAGGAGTGATGCCAGGCAAAGTGCTTATTTTGGGCGGTGGTATTGTGGGCACTAATGCTGCAAAAATGGCTGCCGGATTGGGTGCTGATGTTATTATTGCGGACGTAAACCTAAACCGTCTGCGCTACCTGGATGATGTGATGCCGAAAAATGTCTCAACGCTGGCATCCAGTGACTATGTAATTCGTGAATTGGTTAAAACCCACGACCTAATAGTGGGTGCAGTACTTATACCAGGTGCCAAGGCCCCAAAGTTGATTTCAAGAGATATGTTAAAAACCATGCGTCCTGGCACTGTGCTTGTAGACGTTGCCGTTGATCAGGGGGGGTGTATTGAAACATGCAAACCTACAACACATGAAGATCCGACATTCATCATTGACGATGTGGTGCACTATTGCGTAGCCAACATGCCTGGGGCAGTTCCTTATACTTCTACCCTTGCCCTGACTAACGCCACCCTTCCTTATGCAATTAAACTGGCCAACCTGGGTTGGAAAAAGGCCTGCAATGCGAACGAAGATTTGAAGTTAGGCCTAAACGTAATACAAGGTAAAGTAGTGTATAAGGCTGTAGCCAGTGCCTTCAACCTGCCCTACACCAATGTAGATGAGTTTTTAAAATAGTGTTCCCTTTTTTTAATTCTTCAGAGGCGATCTAAACTAAGTTTAGGTCGCCTCTGTTGTTTTAAAACTCAGGAAATTTATCAAGGAATACCACCTCCTTGCCCCACTCGGGAGCACGCCAGCAATAGTGAACCATACCGTTGGTAACCGCCAGATAAGTTGCTCCTATTGTCATGTTGTACACTGCAATTTGATTGAATGCCTTCTGGGTTAATTTTATAGATGCCGATTTACACTCCACCAACATCCAGGGTTTACCTTCCCTATCACGAATAAGAATATCTGATCTTTTTTGTAATTTATTATAGGTAAGGCTGCTTTCAACTCTAAATAATGACCTGGGATAGTGAAGATTTTGAATCAGGTGCTGAACAAAATGTTGACGTACCCACTCTTCCGGAGTTAGAACTACATATTTTTTTCTTATACCATCAAAAATCCAGACTTTCCCTTTTTCCTTTTTTATCTTGGGTGAAATAGACGGCAGATTGAGTGAATTCACAGCCACAAATTATAAATTATTATTTTACGAATTGACTGAAATCAACTTAGGTTATATTGATGAGGTGGAATTGAGTAAGTGTGTAATGATACAAATATCAAAATAATGAAAACGAAACAAGAAATTGTAGAGAACTGGCTACCCAGATACACAGGAGTAGCCCTTAAAGATTTTGGCAAAGACATCCTTCTGACCAATTTTGACAATTATGTATATAAGTTTGCCGAGTGGCACGGAGTGCCCGTAGATGGTCAAAGCAAAGCCATGCTTAGTGCCACTGCCGAAGGAATTACCATTATTAATTTTGGTATGGGAAGCCCCAATGCTGCCACCATAATCGATTGCCTGTCTGCCATTCAACCCAATGCTCTTCTTTTTCTTGGTAAATGCGGGGGACTAAAAAAGAAAAACGATATAGGCGACTTTATCTTACCTATTGCTGCAATACGAGGTGAGGGTACTTCTAATGATTATTTGCCACCTGAGGTGCCAGCCCTACCCGCGTTTGCTCTCCAGAAGGCCATTTCCACCACTATAAGAGACTTTAGCCAGGACTACTGGACTGGAACCATCTATACCACCAACAGGCGTGTATGGGAGTGGGATGAGCCTTTTAAAGAATATCTTCGGAAAATAAGGGTAATGGGAATCGATATGGAAACAGCAACCATTTTTTCCACGGCCTTTTTCAACGAAATTCCTGCCGGAGCCCTTCTGCTTGTTTCTGATCAGCCAATGATTGCTGAGGGGATAAAGACCGAAACCAGTGACAAGGAAGTAACTACCAGCTTTGTTGACCTGCATCTTAAAATAGGAATAAAATCGCTAAAACAACTGATCAATAAAGGCATCACAGTAAAACACCTTCGTTATTAGCCCTTTTAAGATTTTCTGACTTAACCATGGTAAGTATAAGCATTCCTACCACAAAAAATATTGCTAATACCAGGGCACTGTTTCTCATGTTTCCCGTCAATTGGTTGATCAGTCCAAAAGAAAAAGTGCCAAATACGATAGAGAGATTGTAAGTCACATCAAAAAAACTAAAATAGGAGGCATGGTCAATTGTATTGGCCGGTATTAACTTCGTATAAGTGGCTCTTGCCAGAGATTGAACGCCTCCCATGATCATGCCAACCACAAAAGCCAACGCATAAAACTGATACTCGGTAGAGATAAAGTATGCCGACAGGCAAACAACTATCCAAATACCGATCATTACCAATAGCGCCACTTTGTTACCATAGACAGCAGAAAACCTGGCCGATAACCAAGCTCCCAAAGAAGCCACCAATTGAATAAGTAAAATGGTCATAATCAACTTACTGCTATCCAAATGGAGTACATCAGTACCAAACAGTGTGGCCAAATACATTACTGTCTGCACGCCCATGTTGAAAAAGAAAAAAGCCGCTAAATATTTCTTTAAATTCGGAGAAGCTCTCAAACTGCGCCAAACCTTCAAGAGTTCATCATATCCTTTAGTCCAAATATTTCCAGTGGCCTTCCTGCCATACGGGTTTTCAGGTACATAGCGAAATGTGATCATTGAAAAACCCATCCACCAAAGACCTACCAGTAAAAATGTAAACCGTACAGCATCACCCTCTGTACTAAAACCAAATGAATTGAAATAAGTAATAATAAACAGGCAAACCACCATAAGTATTACACTTCCATAATATCCCATAGAATATCCACGGGCACTGGTGGCATCATATCTATCCATGGTGACAATTTCCGGCAGAAAGGCATCGTAAAATACAAGACTGCCAGAGTAGCCCATACTGGCAACTATGGAACAGAATATTCCCCATTCCAAATCAGAGAGGTCTCGAAAAAAATAAAGCCCCATACAGGCGAGGCTGCCCATACCCACAAATATTTTCATATACGTTTTTTTCTTTCCGGCATAGTCTGCCATTCCGGAAAGCAGAGGTAAGATCAACGTCACAATCAAAAAGGAAAAAGAGAGAGAATAGGTGTAAAGAACAGAGTTGTTGGTAGAAAGACCAAGAAACTGAATTATATCACCGTTTTCGGATACGGCTACTGATTTGTAATAAATTGGAAAAATTGCAGATGTAATAACAAGTGAGTACACTGAGTTGGCCCAATCGTACATGCACCACGCTCTGACAGTGCGGGTGTTATTGAACTGTGGGATTGCGACAGCCATAAATCAAAAAAAAGCCCCTTCCCAGAGTGTTCAGGAAGGGGCTATTTATTTCAAGTGAAAAAACAATTACCTTTTTTCTGTTTTTTGCAAAGTAGAGTACAAAATCTTACGGGCGTTGGCCTTTCTGAGTTCTGTTTCCACATCTGCAATAATTCCGCGTTTGGCTTCACTGTCCACTTTCATGGCAATGGTCAATTGCTCGCGCTCGTTTTCAGGAAGTTCATCCTTTTTACGGTTTACCCACAAAATAATATCACCAGGTTCAATAAACGTATCATCCGCCTGAATTTTTGGCTCCGTTCCAAATTGCTCTGACTTCTTAGGCTCACCGATATAAAGATTGGTTACCAACGTTTTGCGTTGCAACTTTCTTAGCTGTGTCGCTTGTGGTATACGTTGCATTACATCTACCGCAGTCTTTCTCAACTCAGTGGTCACCATGAAGAAGAACAACAACATAAACACCACATCCGGCATTGATGCTGTTGGAATGTCCTGTTTTACTTTTGTTTTTTTTCTAAACTTTGACATAATTCAAATTTTATCAGTTCCCTCCAGCCTTGGTAGGCTCTGCAATAGATATATTCATAGGTATCCCCTCTCTGCCCTTGTCATAGATTCGCTTGTTTTCAGGATTATTTAAGTCTGAGGCTACCTTTCTAAATTCCTCATTCGTAACTCCTGCCTGTTCAGCGTATATATCATAGTAAGCAGCCTGGGAAATATCCAGAATTTCAATGAACCTTTTGTGTGTGGTACCCCTATCGGTCTTTAAAGACACAATAGCCTTTTCTGGACTATCAGAACTTTTAGGATCGGCACCATTGTTCAAAATGAACTTCTTTATCATGTCCTTTAATCCACTCACATCCGTCATGGGCTCTCCTTCAACCAGAAGGGCATCAGACGAGTTGACCTGGATTTTAAACATGTTGCGCTCCGGAATTTTAATATCCTCGGTTTGCGCCTCAGGTGGAGGAGGAAGTTGCATACTCAACCCTTTATCATTGGGCATCGTGGTGGTAACCAAAAAGAAGGTCAACAACAGGAACGCAATGTCGGCCATTGAGGCATTCGGTATTTCTGGAGTACTCCTAGCCATTATTTAAGGGCTTTATTGATTTCTGAAAATACAATTCCAATCAGGGCAATAAAAAACACAATATAAAACATGGTTAACCCTGCACCAATCAGTTTTGAGGCGCTTTCGCCAATTCCCTGTGCGGTGTATTTAGCTGTAACTTCTGATCCGGACAAACCGTAGGAGATAAGAAACAACACCAACAACGCACCTACTCCCATGGCAGACTTTGCAAGCTCCTTAGGAGATTTTAATGCATTTACCAAAGGAAGTATTACTGCTGCTGCTAACGCTATCAGCAGTAGGGCATAGCCTACATATAATCCAATATCTTCCATATTACTTTACAATTTTATGTTTCACCAACATATCAACCAGTGTGATGGAAGCATCTTCCATATCATTCACCAGATTGTCAATTTTAGAAACAAGATAGTTATAGAATATCTGAAGCACCATACCCACAATAAGACCACCTACAGTAGTCAATAGGGCAGTTTTCATACCACCGGCAACAACTTGAGGTGAAATATCACCGGCTGCTTCAATGGCATCAAAGGCACCCACCATACCAATTACAGTTCCAAAGAACCCAAGCATTGGACCGAGAGAAATAAACAATGAAATCCAGATCAATCCTTTTTCCAAACGGCCCATTTCAACGCCACCGTATGAAACGATAGATTTCTCTACCATCTCCATGCCTTCTGATGATCTCATCAATCCTTGAGTAAAGATAGAGGCTACCGGGCCTTTTGTATTTTTAGTTACATCTTTTGCAGCTTCGATTCCGCCTTTAGATAGGGCATCTTCTATACGGGCCAAAAGTTTTTTGGTATTTGTTGTAGCAAGGTTTAGCGTAATGATCCTTTCAATTGAAACAGCCAGTCCAAAGATCAAACAGATAAGAATGGGCCACATAAAGGGAGCACCACCCTCAATAAATTTCTCTTTAACTCTTTGGTGGAAGCTCGCCTCTCCTGCAGCTGCATCTGTAGCAACGTCCATCATTGGCGCTTCAGACTGTTCTGAAGATACAGCTTCAGACTGTTCGCTCTTTGTTTGAGTGGTGTCTCCTTCCTGAGCCTGTGCTAAGGTGAAAGATCCAAAAATCAGAGCCCCAAATAAAGCGAGAATAGCAAATTGTTTTTTCATGGTTTAAGGTTTAAGATATAACTTGAAGTGGCCAAAATTAAACGTTTTGTTCATTTCTAAGCAAAGTTTCCAAAAAAAAATGCAAAATAATATTCAGGCATTATCACCCACTACCATAGAATGCCCAATCAATCCGTTAGTCACACAGAATTTTATTTGTTGGTAAATTTTACATGCACCAAAATGATCAAAAACTGAACTTGTTCAACGATTTTATTATCCATTTCTTTGTGGCCTGATTTTTAGGAGAGGTGGCAGAGTGGCCGATCGCGCACGCTTGGAAAGCGTGTTTACGGAAACGTAACGAGGGTTCGAATCCCTCCCTCTCCGCTTGAAAAGGTCAATTGCGTTATTATATAATTAACTCAATTGGCCTTTTAACATTTAGGTAAAGTATGGAATTCCATCCAAATACGGATTTTCAGACCTCTTGACACTCATTCAGGATGTCCAATGCCAAAGAATTTATCATCTGGAATGACAATTTTGCCCTCGTATGACGATTCCTGCCGAAACCGTCAGGAATATCAGGATTAACCCTGACATTGAAAATGAAAGCAAAACGCTCTTGAATAATGTAACTGCATGTATTTCATTTTCAATCGTCAGCACTTTGTGCAAAAAAGTCAATTGACTTTTTTGGGTTAATTCTCTGTTAATTCCCCAGCTAAAGACCGCCCCATCCACTGACGAGCGTGCTCCATCCCACCTTCACCTAATAGTAACATGAGTTTGGTCATAGCCGACTCTGTGGTCATATCAGCGCCACTAATCACTCCTATATCCTCAAGGGCCTTACTGGTTTCATATTTTCCCTGTGTTACCATTCCTCCAGGACATTGAGAAATATTAATAATGAGTATGTTATCAGCTATCGCCTTCTTTAAAAGACTCAAAAACCACTCTGCACTTGGCGCATTGCCTGCTCCGTAGGTTTCCATTACCAAAGCTTTCAGTCCGGGTGTTCCTAAAACAGCTTTGATTGAACTGGCACCAATGCCCGGAAATAACTTTATCAAAGCGACATTTGTATCGAATTGTGTTAACATGGAAAGTTTACCTTCCGATATAGACATAATGGCCTCCGTTGCGTAATCAATCTTCACTCCTGCCTTTGCCAATGAGGGATAATTCTCAGAATGGAACGCGTCAAAATGCATACTCTCTACTTTCTTTGCCCTACATCCCCTGATGAGTTCATAATCAAAATAGATACAAACCTCTGGCACAATCGGCTTGCCATTATCAGTTGCTGATGCAATCTCCAGTGCGGTAATTAAATTTTCTCTTGCATCAGATCGGGGCTCGCTTATGGGTAACTGTGCACCAGTCAAGATTACTGGTTTTGCCAGGCCTTTAAGCATAAAGCTCAATGCCGATGAGGTGTACGCCATTGTATCCGTTCCATGCAACACCACAAATCCATCTTGCTGCTCATAATTTTCAACAATAATTTTTCCAATGGTTTGCCAGTGCTCTGGCTCAATGTTGGAAGAGTCTATGGGTTGATCAAACGAAATCACCGTAATATCAAGAAACAAACTCCTTAAAGTGGGCAAATGTTCTAATATGTGATTAAAGTCAAACGGAATAAGCACGCCATTTGCATCTCGGGTCATACCAAATGTACCCCCGGTATAGATTATCATTATTCTTGCCTTTGGATGAGACGGAAGGGCTGTGTTGATATTGATCTTTTTATAATTCATTTGCTAAACAAATTTTGAGTATTGGTAGATGTCGCCAATTGTAACTCCTCTAATGTTATCTTTTTTAATTCGGCCACCCTTTCTGCTATAATAGGAATGTAAGCGGGTTCGTTTCTTTTACCGCGATAAGGCACAGGGCTCAAGTAAGGACTATCAGTTTCTAATAAAATCGTACTGACATCCAGGTCAGGAATGACTTTATCCATTCCTCCATTTTTAAAGGTACTTACACCACCGATTCCCAAATAAAAACCCAATTGGGTAATTCGCCTGGCCTGTTCTTGCGTTCCTGTGAAACAATGGAATACACCTTTCAATTTGTCATCATGAAGGGCCTCCACTAAATCAATCGTTTGATCAATGGAATCCCGGCAATGGATTACGATGGGCAACTCATATTGCCTGGCCCATTTCACCTGAATGTTAAATGCTTCCTTTTGTTGTTCCCAATAGGTCTTATCCCAATACAGATCTGTCCCTATTTCACCAACTGCAGCAAAAGTTCTTTTGGATAACCATGACTCTACATGATACAGCTCTTTTTCAAAGTCCTTATTTACAGAACAAGGATGAAGTCCCATCATAGAAATGCACTGCTCCGGGTTTTTTGCTTCTACCTCCAGCATATGGTCTATAGAAGTATGATCAATGTTGGGCATATATATTTTCTGAACATTGTGCTCATCGCTCCTCCTCAAGACCTCTGCCCTATCGTGATCGAATTCTTTTAGGTATATATGCGCATGGCTGTCTATCCAGTATTTCATTTCAATACACCTTCAATCGCTTTGTTCAGCAAATTAACCTGACTCGTACTACCCACAAAGCCAGTATAGTCCTTTATTTCACGAAGCGCTTTTTCGAGATTGAACTCATCCTGGTGTTGGCAAAGTACCAAGCCTTTATTCATTAATTGAAACCCAAGGTATTCTTGTTCTGTTTGACCGGGCGTGGGTATCAATAAAGCTTTTTTACCCAGCTCTGCCAAATCCATAACAGAACTATAACCCGACCTGCATAATACTAACTCACTTTTTTCGATCACGCTTTGCAACTCCGCACCTTGTAAATAATTAATTATTCTCAAATTCTGATTATCCGTTGTAATGACATCGGCATCAAGCTTACCCCTAATGAGAATGGATTTTACATCGATGGTGCTAAGTTGGAGAAGAATTTTTCTTTCAAATACAGACCGCTGTGGTTCAGGCCCTGAAAGAACAACTGCAATTTGATATTCTGTATTTACGGCTTCCTTTTTTTTGAAACGCGACAAAACCCCTATCCATTCGCAATTGGGTAATGTTGGTACAGATAATCTTCCTGTTAAATTTATTGATGGATCATCAGGGATCCAACACTGTTCGAATACCCTTATCCACCGATGATTAAAGTAGTTGACAACAGGGGCAAACCACGTTAGCCCTGTTGGCATTATAATATTAAGCTGATGGCAAATGAATACTGATTTTACCTTTGCAGCATAACAACCGTATCTGTTGTCAGAAATGATCAAATCGTAATTATGTTCCTTTGCTAATTCTGCTGTAACCTTATTTTCTTTTTTAATAGCCAGTAGAAACTTTGGCATTTGAATAAACACCTTGAGCATAAAAGGTAATCTTCTGCTATAACTCGCGTTATACGATGGCAGGGCAAAATATTTAAGCTGAGGAAACTCCAATTGTAACAACCGGTGTGCATCTCCACTTGATGCCACATGCACTTCACAACCTTTTTTCAGAAGCAACTGAATAACTGGAATACACCTCGTAGCATGTCCTAACCCCCAGTCCAAAGGAGCAACAAGAATTCGGTGAGTTTTCATTTACGCACCTTTATACACTTCTGAAAGCGACTCGAACTTATATCCCTTCTGTGAGAAGTGATCTAATAAACGCGGTAATGCATACGTCATATTTTCTTCAGCCTTATAACTATCGTGAAAGACAACAATCGAACCCGGCCTGGAAGCCCTGATCACACCCTGCAGGCATCGATCCCTGTTCATAGCACTTGAATAATCGTATGACAACACATCCCACATTATAATCTTGTAGTTATCCAATTGTTTTATTTGGCTTCTTTTTATTCTGCCAAAAGGAGGCCTAAACAATACGGTGTCTTTCATCTTTTCCTGGCAAAGAGAAATGTCATTCAAGTATTCTTCATTTGGGGTAATCCAGCCTTTCTTATGATTTTGTGTATGATTGCCAACGGCATGTCCTTGTTCTTCAATTTTCTTAAAGAGGGATTCATTTTTTTCCACATTGTTTCCTATACAAAAGAAAGTTGCCTTCGCATTAAACTGCTTCAATTGTTCTAATGCAAAATCCGTTGGACCTGGCACAGGTCCATCATCAAATGTGAGGTAAATTTTATTTTCGGTTGTGGGTACCCTCCAAATCAGCGTAGGATATAGCAGAGGAAGTATAGATGGTGTTCTAAAAAACAAATTGAAGTTTATTAAATAACCCTACACGTAAGCATAGTTATGTCATCCTTATATCCATTCTTTCCCTTAAAACCATCCAGCGCCACTATAATATCCTGATGCATCGTCTTTAAATCCTTATTCAGATTTGCCTCAAGGTATTTCATCAATTTTTCATGGCCAAACTCTTCTTCTTTCTCATTAATGGTTTCAGTGAGGCCATCTGTATAGGCAAACAAGAAAAATTCGTCCAAATCAGTAATAAATCCTTCGTTGATAAATGGCAAAGGGTGCATGGCACCAATTACGGTTGAGCCCTCCTCCAACAATTGAAAGCCTGTTTTTTTTGTATACAAAATGGGCGGGTTATGACCTGCATTCACGTATACCATCGTCTTCAGACTCAGGTCATAAATTGCACCGAAGAATGTAATAAATTTTTCTCCTTTGGTATTTTCAAGTACCTGATAGTTGAGTGCCTCTAAAATCTCTGTGAGATTGGGAGTTTGCCTCAAAAGAGTTCTCAGGGAAGCCTGAAAATTAGACATCAATAATGCTGCGGGTATCCCCTTACCACTTACGTCTGCCACGCAGATTAAAAACTGGTTTTTATTAATAGGAATGTAGTCGTAATAATCGCCTCCAACCAGATCGTGAGGCAAATAACTCGCCTCTATTTTGAGTCTGTCTGTATTGGGAAGTTTTTCAGGAAACAAAAATTGTTGCACATCGCTGGCAATCTCAAGCTCTTTTCTAAAGGCTTCTTGTTCCAATTGTCTTCTAACCAATTTTTTATTCTCAATCGCCACAATGATAATATTGCTCAGGGCTTGTATAAATTTAATGCTTTCGTCACGATCATGGTCTGACTGTTGATTTTCAGCACCGCCCACAAATATCAATGCCAAAGTACTGTCCTTGTGTGCTACGGGTATCACGATATCAAACTCATGAAAGTCACACTTTTCAAAGTCACTCATATTGTGAATCTTTCTAATCATCTTAAAATGATCATCCAGCGAAATCTTGAGAAAGCTTTTCCGCGTTCCAAAGTTTACTTTACAATTCCACGCCTCATCAAGAACAAAAAGTGCCAGTTTGTTAATGTTAAGGTTTGATCTTAATGTGAAATTGAAAATCTTATACAGCGACTCCTCCGGAACATTGTTGTTAATGGCCTGAGTGATTTCGAGAAGTGCGTTAAGCTCTAGCTCCTTTTTCTCAATTTTCTTTTGTAGGGTACCTTCGGATATCATTAGAAAACAAAAATAGAAATTCCCCTCCTGCTATCACATTTTATGCGATAAACTTCTACCCTTCCATTGGTAAGTCGTGCCCAGTGACATGATTCCAATTCCAATAACGTAAAAAGGATAAATTAATTGCAATACAAGAAATGCCCCCCATGTCCATTTTGCACCCAGAAATCTGGCTACAGGGTACATAACTGCGATCTCCAATAACACCTTAACTCCAATTAATGATAGCACGAGCCACATGGAATCAATTCGAATAAAAGCCAGGACCGACAATCCAATAAATACCATCTGAACGAAGAGAATTTGAACTGCCAATAATTTTGACAACCATGATGAATTGTATCTCCATTTTCCGGCCCATCTCAATCTCTGGTGAACAAAAGTTTTTAATGTGGCAGCAGGTCTTGAAGTAACAACCGTCTCTCGATCTTTCAAAAAGCATATCGAGTGAGGAAATTCAGTCAATATTTTTCTGGCCAGAAATTCGTCATCTCCGGAAGGCACGGCTAAATTTCCCTCATATCCGTTGACTGCCTCAAACGATTTCCTTCTATAAGCCAGATTGGCTCCGTTGCACATGGTAAAAAACCCTAAGCCTAAAGTAGCGGCACCCGATCCGATTAAGCTTGAAAATTCTATGGCCTGAAGTTTTGAGAAAAATGAATCACCCTTTAATCGTACGCCACCAAAAACCATTTGAATGTTATCTTTATTAAATGAAGCATTAATGATCCTCAACCAGTTGTGTGGCACCACACAATCCGCATCGGTAGTAGCAATCAATTCACCTTTGGCCAATTGTACGCCTTTTGTGATGGCACTTTTTTTACCGCTCAGGTTGCTATCCAAATTGACCAGCGAAATGTTGGCTTTATTGTGTATCAATGATTTAATGACATTTTCAGAATTATCTTCTGAGTGGTCGTTAACAAGTATTGCTTCAAACTTTTCCCTGGGGTAGTTTAAATCAGATAACGATCGAATTAAATGGTGAATGTGATTCTCTTCATTCCGAAACGGAACAACCACAGAAATAACTCTTTGTTCACCAATGGAGCTATCTGCCGGAGTTAATTTATTCCACCCATAGAGCAGCAGCACTAACAAAATAAAATAACTGGCCATCACGACCGTGAAGAATGCGATCATTCCATCATAGTGGTTAAATTGCAGTGGGAAAGCAAAATGAGTAAAAAAGTTGTTAAAGAAAAAATAATCCTTGGCCTTGATCCCGGTACAAATGTAATGGGCTACGGAATCATTCTGGTGAAGTCATCTGACCTTACCCTATTACAATTTGGGGTTATTCATCTCAGCAAGTTGGAGAGTCATGAATTAAGGTTAAAAAAAATATTTGACCGTGTACTGTCCATTCTGGAAGAGTTTGGTCCGGACGAGGTGGCGCTGGAGGCACCTTTCTATGGGAAAAATGTGCAGTCGATGTTGAAGTTGGGACGGGCTCAGGGAGTAGCCATGTCCGCAGCCCTTAGCAGAGGGATACCTATTGTTGAGTATGCTCCAAAAAAAATAAAACAATCGGTGACGGGCAATGGCAATGCCAGTAAGGAGCAGGTGGCAAAAATGCTGATGACTATTTTTAAGTTTAAAGACACGCCCAAGTTGATGGATGCTACTGACGCTTTGGCCGTTGCACTATGTCATCATTATCAAAATGGTAATGATAAAGGCAAAAAGAAGACGTGGGCCTCTTTTGCAAAGGAGAATCCAAAAAGAGTGAAATGATCAATTCATTTCCTTTAGGATACTCACTATTCTTTCAGCGGCTCTTCCGTCCCAAAGTTCAGGTATCTCTCCTGTTTTCCATTTTCCTGCCTTAAGATTGGCTAATGCATTTTTTAATGCTTCAATATCCTCACCTATCATTTCATTGGTACCCATCGTTACTGTTTCCGGTCGTTCCGTGTTGTTCCTTAAGGTAAGACAAGGTATACCCAATACCGTTGTCTCTTCCTGTACTCCACCCGAGTCTGTAATTACACCTTTCGCGTTTTTAATGAGATAAATAAATTCCAGATAACTGAGTGGATCTGTTGGAACAACCAATCGGGGTTTGATACTTAACTGATCATAATTCTTTTTCGTGCGGGGATGTACAGGAAATACAACAGGCATGCCTGCACTCTTGTCAATTGCATTGACCAGGTTTTCGAACTTATTTAAGTCATCAACATTTGACGGTCTATGCAAAGTAAGCACAAGGTAATTTTCATTTTTCAACCCCTGCTTCGCCCAAACCTCTGGTCTTTTGATTTTAACCAGATTGGTCAAAAGGGAATCGATCATGGTATTGCCTACAAAGAATATCCGATCCTCTGAAACCCCTGTGTTTTTAAGATTATCATTGGCCACTCTGGAGGTGGTGAAAAAGTAATCAGCCAAAGCGTCTGTGGCCATACGATTGATTTCCTCTGGCATGGTCATGTCCCATGAACGGATGCCGCCTTCCACATGTGCTACTTTTGTATTTAGCTTTTTAGCCACTATTGTACAAGCCATCGTTGAATTGACGTCACCTACCACAACCACGAGATCTGTTGGATTTTTAATCAAATCACACTCAAACTCCACCATAATCCTGGCTGTCTGTTCAGCCTGGCTTCCTGACCCCGCACCCAGATTTACATCAGGCTCTGGAATCTCCAACTCCTCAAAAAAGACCTTACTCAGCTTATCATCATAATGCTGCCCTGTGTGAACCAATCGATAAGAAATGCTATTATGCTCTGTATTTGTCGCTAGGATCTCTTTAATGATAGGCGCTATCTTCATGAAATTGGGGCGGGCACCTGCTATTAGGGTAATTTTCATTTAACAACGATCTTTTTTAATTGAAGGTGCAAAATTCCCTTTCTTTGCGGGAAATCAAAATAAATGATCAAAGCATTCAATAGTTGGAGTAACAAGTGGTCTAAAACAAGACGCTACCAAAAAACATGGGAGTTTATGGCTCCTTCTATTAAGAATGATAGTACGGTTTTAGATATTGGAACACAAAACACATTTTCTGATATCATGGCTAAGAATGGATTAAAGGTGTCAAATACCAAGGGAGAGGACCTTGATCTGCACCCGGAGATGATAGCGCAATACGATGCTGAAATTGCTACAGCCTTCGAAATATTTGAGCACTTACTTAATCCATTGGGTGTTTTAAAAGAGATCAAAGCAGAAACTCTTTTCGCCAGTATTCCATTGTCGCTATGGTTTGCCAAAGCGTACAGAAACAAAAGTGACCAATGGGATCAACACTTCCATGAATTTGAAGATTGGCAATTTGATTGGCTCCTTGAAAAAGGGGGTTGGGAGATAGTAAGAAGAGAAAAATGGACAAGTCCGGTTTTTACTCCGGGAATCAGACCAATCTTACGCCTATTTACTCCACGCTATTATATTGTGGAAGCCCGAAGAAAAAAATGAAATCTATTTTAATTATTGCGTTTAGTAATCTTAACCATGATGCAAGGGTAAGCCGTCACATCAATTTTTTAAAAGATACTTATGATGTTACTATTGCCAGTTTCGGAGATACACCACAAAGTGATGTTCGCACGATTGCATTAAAACGCATTAAGCCAACCGTTTTAGAAAAGATACTAGGTGGATTTGCCCTCCTCTTTCGTTTTCATTCATTAGCCTACAGAATTATATACAATCAAAAGGTTTTTTCAAAACTGCTGGCCAATAAACAATATGACATAATTCTGGCAAATGATATTGAAACCCTTCCCCTTGCATTTGAACTATCCAAGGGAAGTAAAGTATTATTTGACGCTCATGAATATGCCCCCAGGCATTTTGAAGACAAGCTCGTATGGAGAATCTTCTTTAGCAGGTTCAACCAATTTCTTTGTAAAAAGTATTTGCCTCTAGTTGATGCAATGCTTACTGTCGGGCATGGACTGGCGAATGAATACTCGAAACACTTCCCAGTTCACCCAATCATCTTAACTAATGCGAACTACTATACCGATCTTACCCCCACCACTACTGATCCTCAAAAAATAAAACTAGTTCATCATGGAGCAGCAAATCCATCACGTCAGTTGGAGCTTATGATAGAAGCAATGCAATATTTGGATGATCGGTTTATGCTGGACATGATTCTGTTAACACCTTCAATAGCTAACAAAAAAACGAAAGCCTACCTTAACACCTTAAAAGATAAAATTGCAGGCAATCCCAAAGTGAACATATTGCCACCTGTAAAAAGTAGCGAGGTAGTAAACCTCATTCACATGTATGATGTTGGTATATTTTTACTTCCACCCATCAACTTCAACTACAAGAATACTTTACCCAATAAATTGTTTGATTTTGTTCAAGCACGGCTTGCTATTGCCGTTGGGCCAACTCCAGAGATGGCAGACCTTGTTATTAAAAATGATCTTGGTGTTGTGTCATCTGAATTTACGGCTAAAAGTTTCGCAAAAGCCCTTGCGCCTCTTACTCATGAGAAAATTGATTACTTTAAGAACAAATCAAACATGGCGGCAAAGAAATTATCAGCGGAAAGCAATAAAGTAATACTAAACAGCATTGTGTCTGAGCTTCTGGCCAATTAACTCCCATGGGCATCGTCTTTCGTCAAAGCGCAATTACCACCATCATCTCCTACCTCGGAGTGGCCATTGGGTACGTTAACCTGCTTTATCTTTATCCCAAATTCCTTGAGCCCGATCAAATTGGATTACTGCGAACCATTCAGGATGCGGCCATTTTATTTACACCCTTTGCTCAGTTTGGTCTTGCCCAAAGTATTGTCAGGTACTACCCCCGACTAGTCAAGGGCAAAGCATCATCAGGAAGCTTTATCAGACTGATGTTGCTCCTGGCGCTTATTGGTTTTAGTATCTTCTTTATCGTTTTTAAAATATTTGAAGCTCCCATCCTCTCCTATTTTAGTGCCAATGCACAGGAAATAATAGGATACTCCACTTTGGTGTTGTGGCTCACGCTCATTCTTCTGATCATGGCCATACTCGAAGCCTATTCAAGGTCGCTGCTCAAAACAATAGTTCCCAATCTGCTGAGGGAGATTGTCGCAAGATTGTTACTGGCTATCCTTGTATTGTTATATTTTACCGGTCATCTCGACTTTAACCAATTTATTGTAAGTACAGCACTCGCTTATTTATTCTGCCTGGTCATTCTCTTTATATACCTATGGACCCAGGGCGAACTACAACTCAATCAAAGTTTCGGACAACTGGACAAAACTGAAATACCCGGGCTCTTAAAATACAGCCTGCTGAGTTTTGCCGGCATGGCAGGCCTTATCATCATTGGTAAGGTGGATAGTATCATGGTAACAGGACTTTTGGGGTTTACGGCTAATGCAGTATACACCACAGCCTTTTACATGGCCACTGTTATCGAAATTCCGAAACGCGCACTGATGCAAATTTCCATGCCACTTATTTCCAGGGCATTTGAAAAAAATGACATGGAAGACATTCAAAAAATTTACCAAAAAACCTCTATCAACCAATTTATCGTAGGGGGATTAATTCTGATTGGAATTTGGGCAAACCTGCCCAGTCTTTTTGCATTGATGCCCAAAGGAGAAATTTATGAAGCAGGAAAGTATGTTGTGCTCATCATTGGGTTTGGCAAACTGCTCGATATGATGTTCGGCCCCAGTAGTGAAATTATTGTCTTATCTAAATATTACACTTTCAATATCGTTCTCATTCTCATCCTGGCGGCATCAGTAATAATCGCCAACAATCTTCTCATCCCTCAATATGGCATCAATGGTGCGGCAGTGGGTTCTGCATTGGCTTTGGTTCTTTTTAATTTTTTGAAATACATTTTCGTTTATGTAAAACTAAAAATGCAGCCCCTCAGCATCGCCACGCTAAAAGTAACAGGCATTGCTGCCATTGCAATTGTTTGTAATTATCTTATTCCGCGTATTGATTTTGTTATTGCCGATATCCTGGTTCGGTCTGTAGGCATCACTTTGATTTATGCCACACTGGTAATTCTTGCGAAAGTTTCTCCCGATGGCAACAAGGTGTTTCAAAAGATGTTGACTTTTGTTGGCATCACCAGATCTTAAATTGTTTAGGTCAAAAGTTTTACCAATTGTTCTGTCAACGCTTTGCGGGTATACTTATTTATATTTCGTTCTGAATATGTCTTCTTCTCTTCCCAATTGGAATAAAACATCTTCAAAGAAGATTTAAGTCCCTCTTCATCTTCTCTTTCATGGATCAATCCTGCGTTGGTTTCCTTCAACACCTCTGCTGCATCGCCATCCACAGGGCCAATGGCCAAAATGGGATTACCAGAGGCGAGGTATTCAAAAAATTTCCCGGGTAGATTGCCTGGTGCAATGGCCGTATGTGCGAGAACTAATAATTGTAAATCGGTGCGACCATAAATTTCCAGCAGCTTTGCATGAGGTACCTGATTTATAAACTTCGTAACCTTAGAGAGGACATCATCCTGTTCTACATAGGATTTAAAAGTGCTATTCACACTGCCAATAAACTCGACCTCAATAGTGTTGACCAAAATTGTTTTGGCCAACAGCATCTCCCTTATCGATTTCATTATGGGTCTAGGGTCACGAAGTTCATCCACCACCCCGATATGTCTCATTGTGAATTTATTATTTCTAACATGTACTATATTATTGAAATCTTCGTCATCAAATCCATTCGTAATGAGGTCTACCTGACGCTTTCCAAGAGATTTCAAACGTTGTACATGGTAAGGCGCAATGGTAATCACCCGATCTGCTTGAGTTAGCACTTTATATTCCAGCCTTCTGTGTTTGGCCCTCGCCCATGAGGTAAGGGATAGGGTGTCCAGCAAATCCCATTCACTCCATGGATCGCGAAAATCTGCTATCCATTGAACAGAAGGCAATTTCTTTTTCAATCTCTGACCGATCAGATGTATACTATGGGGAGGACCTGTTGTAATAATCCTTTCTATTTGATTGGACTCAATCAAGTCAACAAGAAAAGCTACAGATGGTTTTACCCAAAATATGCGCGCATCAGGAATGAAAAGGTTACCCCTAATCCAGGAACTTATGCTTTGAAAAAAACTCTTTTTCCCGGCAGAAATAAAATCACTTTGTTTTATTTCCTTTTTACCAAACAGTCGCTGGATTTTGAAGAACAATTGATACGGCTCCCAAATGGGAAACTTAATCACCTCCACTGCATTCGGCACATCCTTCTCCAAAGATTCATCTTTGATGGTGAAGGAGGGGTTCTCAGGTGTAAATACATAAGGCGCCCACCCCATGCGGGTCAGGTACTTTGCAAATTTTAGCCACCGTTGCACACCACTCCCTCCGCTGGGCGGCCAGTAATAAGTTATGATAAGAACTTTTTTATTTTCCATCAAAAGGGATCATCTCTAAATTGTTAATTGTCTTAAATCCCTCCTAGAATCTTGTATACCTAAACTGCATTACCGTAATTTTCCTACCATTTGATTAAAAGGCTTTTTTCTTCCACTATCCAAATCTGAAATTCCGGCCTCTATGTCCTGCTTTTGCTCTTCCGAAAGTGATTCCCACCAATCCAAATCCTTTCTACTTTTAATCGCCTTGATTTTATCAATCACGCTGGCATCGTTCAAATTGGCGAGCCATTCTATCAGTTCTAATTTCTCAGCTTGAATATCCATTGATTTTAATATTGTTTTATCAAATTTAATGATTTCTCTGCCTAGTGGGAAGCGCCTATGAAAGCTACTATTTGTTGGATATCATTTGGCTGAAACCATTCTATTTCCTCATCTTTTTTGAACCATGTCATCTGACGCTTGGCATACCTTCTGGTATTCCTTTTTAAAAGTCTTATTGCCTCCCCTAACTCATAGTCGCCATCAAAATACCCAAACAACTCCTGATAGCCTACTGTTTGCAAAGCATTCAGCGACCTCTTCGGGTACAACGCCCTGGCCTCTTCAAGCAAACCCGCTTCAAACATATCATCCACCCGCTGATTGATGCGATCATAAAGTACTTTGCGATCAAGTTCCAAACCAATCTTCACCACTTTGAACGGAAGTTCTCTCTTTTCACTTTTTCGGAATGAACTGACAGGCAGACCGGAGTGTCTGATCACCTCCATGGCGCGCATCAACCTTTGTGGATTCATTTGATCTACTACATCAAAATACCCAGGGTCATTCTCTTGAACCTGTTGTTGTAACCAACCCAGCCCCTTCATTTTGTACTCTTCAATAATTTCCTGACGGAGTCCATCAGGTACATCCGGTAGCTCATCAAAACCCTCCAACACCGCTTTAATATACAGTCCGGATCCTCCGCACATAATCAGGGCATCATTTGTTTGGAAAATTCTGGAGATCAAATCAAGCGCCTCCCGGCCATATTGGCCTGCATCGTAAGTGCTTTCAATTGGCACATGATCAATGAAATGATGAGGAACTTCATTCAAATCTTGTGTCGATGGCTTGGCTGTACCAATGGTCATTTCTTTATAAAGTTGTCTTGAATCGGCTGAAATAATTTCCGTATTCAGGCTTTTAGCCAGCTGAATGGCCATTCCTGTCTTACCTACCGCTGTAGGTCCTACAATTACAATCAATCGTTTCTGAACAAAATCAGACATGAGGCCAAATTACATCCTTTTCCAATTTCCCTATGTACCAATTTCAAATTACCTTGCAGCTCAAAACCACTACACGAGTCGCATAAGATGATCAAGTACACCAATCAATTTCTTACTAAACTGGAAGACCTAATTGCCGAATCTGATTATATTCTCAGGTATGAAAAGGGTAACTTTAAGTCAGGTTACTGCCTGCTGAGGGAACAAAAAATCATGATCATCAATAAGTTCTACACTACAGAAGGCAAAATCAACACTTTACTGGATATTCTCAAGTTGGTTACCCTTGAAACCTCCAGGTTTTCTGAAAAGAGCAAAAAACTTTACGAAGAACTGTCCCAAACGGAAATCAACATTTGAAATCTTTAGAGGCTCCGCATAGTTTAACAAAGGCCACCAAGCCTACCTACTTATCAAGTAAAAACAAGGTGAGCCTATGAAAGTCACCTTTCTCGGAACAGGAACTTCTCAGGGTGTGCCGGTAATTGGCTGCGATTGTGAAGTCTGTCAATCGCTCGATTATCGTGATAAACGCCTTCGGAGTTCGGTACACATAGAGGTTGACAATCAAAGTATCGTCATCGACACTGGCCCTGATTTCCGTCAACAAATGCTTCGGGAGCGCACACAAAAATTAGATTTTGTCCTTTTCACTCACAGCCACAAAGACCATACTGCAGGATTGGATGATGTAAGAGCTTTCAATTTCAAACAACACATGGATATGCCTTTGTACGGCACCCGTCAGGTTCTGGATCAGCTTAAAACTGAGTATTACTATGCCTTTTTAGAAAAAAAATACCCCGGATCTCCACAGCTTCAGTTAAATGAAATTGATGACAACCCTTTTGAGGTCAATGGAATAAAAATAACCCCGCTCCCAGTGACCCATTTACACATGCCAGTTCTAGGGTTCAGGATAAAGGACTTCAGCTATATTACCGATGCAAAACATATCTCTGACAGTACATTCAACCGACTGGAGGGGACTAAAGTTTTGGTGCTCAATGCTTTGCAAAAAGAAACACACATTTCCCATTTTAATTTGGAAGAAGCAATAGCTGTGGCTAAAAAAGTGGGCGCTGAGAAAACTTATTTCACACACCTTAGCCATAAAATGGGCCTTCACAGCGAAGTGAGTAAGGATCTGCCACCTTCAATCGAACTCGCTTATGATGGTTTGGTTATCACTGTATAACCATGCACAACAATTTCTATTTTCTACGGCAACTTAGCACTTCGCTTAACAAAAAACTTGTTGGTTTTACCGTTGTCTCCTGCTTTAGCCAAAATAAGGATGAGCTGATCATAGAATTGAACAATGAAAAGGAATCTTTTTTCATCAAAGCCCACTTGCACTCCTTCTCCTGTCTTGCATTTCCTGATCATTTTAATCGTGCCAGAAAAAATAGCGTTGATCTATTCAATGAAATTATCCTGAAAAAATTTATTGACGTCACTCAATTTGAAAACGAAAGAAGTTTTGCCCTCAACTTTGAAAAAGGTTATTCTCTGGTGTTTAAGATGCATGCCAATCGTGCTAATATCCTTCTGGCAAAAGATCAGCAGGTAATTCAAATTTTTCGTAACCAATTTGCAGCAGATAGCAACCTGTCCCTTTCAACGCTGAACCGAACCATTGACTGGAGCAAAGAGTACTTTATTGGAAATAGAAGTACCGCAAAACAAATCTATCCCACCCTGGGTAAGGTGGTGTGGGACTACCTCGATGAAAAAGGTTTCAATACGGAGAGCCATGACAAAGCCTGGATACTCCTCAATGAAGTCTTACAACTACTACAAACTCCAACATATTATCTAATCAAACAAAATGAGCAGATCAGGTTGAGTCTTTTAGCGCACGGAGAGGTGCTCAAGAAATTCAATGACCCCATCGAGGCCATTAATGCTTTCTTCTTTCTTTATACCAGCACCGGAGGGCTACAAAAGGAAAAGACTTTATTACAAAAGCAATTGACCTCTACCATTGATTCCTGCCAGAGCTATATTCTTAAAAACCAAAAGAAACTGGATGAGATCACCATTGACACCCAATACAAAACCTGGGCGGATGTGTTGATGGCCAACATTCATCGGGTAGAGAGAGGAAACAAAAAAGTGCAATTGAATGACTTTAACGGAAATGAAATCACCATCAAACTAAAACCAGAATTAAATGCGCAGCAAAACGCGCAGATATTTTACAGAAAGGCTAAGAATCAGGAAATAGAAATCAGAAAGCTAAGTGCATCCATTGCAGCTAAAAAAAAAGAAGTAGAAAAAGCCAGTCAGCAACTGGATCTACTGAATACAATTAGTACACTGGAAGAGTTTAAAGCCCATTTTAAAAGTGTCAAATCCAAAGGCGTTAAAAAAGCAGAGCCCTTGCCGTTTCACACTACAGAACATATGGGCTACCAAATCTGGATTGGTAAAAATGCTGTAAATAATGATCTGCTTACCCTAAAGTATGCTCACAAAGATGATCTGTGGCTGCATGCGAAAGATGTTTCTGGCTCTCATGTGGTGGTAAAGAATCAATCAGGCAAAACCTTTCCCAAAGAAGTGATTGAAAGGGCGGCTGAACTGGCCGCTTACAACTCCAAAAGAAAAACAGAATCACTTTGTCCTGTGGCTTACACGCTTAAAAAGTATGTCAGAAAAAGAAAAGGTGATCCTGCAGGAGCGGTTGTGGTGGAGCGTGAAGAAGTGATAATGGTAACACCCAAACTGATTAGCTGATGTGATAATATGTTGATTAATTGATGATGTAAAACAATTAACTCATTATCACATCAAATCATTACCACATCAATCAACCACGTTGATCTTCATCATGTTGGTTCTGTGCTTTTCATGAATAGGCATACTGGCCAGGCTAATAAAAATGTCTCCTTTTTGGACATGTCCATCCGTCTTAAGTATCTCCGCTATATCAGCAATAGTTTCGTCCGTAGTTGTCTGCTTGTCGTAATAATAGGCCCTCGTTCCCCATACGAGATTCATGGTGTCGAGAATGAACTTGTTACCCGTGAAAACGAAGATATTAGTGTCCGGTCTATGCGAAGAAGATTCAAAAGCAGTATAACCCGAAGTCGTCATACCTACAATCGCTTTGGCCCCTACTTCCTGTGCCAATTTGCAGGCAGCCAGTATCAAACTATCATGAATGAATATGGGTGATTTTGGATCTACCGCTCTGTATTTATAATAAATACCTGGTTGTTTTTCAATAGAAGTGATGGTGCGCACCATGCTGCGTACTACTTCAAGTGGGTACTTACCTGTTGCCGTTTCAGCAGACAACATCAACGCATCTGCCCCATCCATTACCGCATTGGCTACATCATTGGTCTCAGCCCGTGTAGGCCTTGGGTTTTCAATCATACTTTCCATCATTTGTGTGGCCACGATCACCGGCTTTGATGCCTTATTACATTTCTCAATAAGTTTCTTTTGTTCAATAGGCACATCCTCCATCCAAATCTCTACACCCAAATCCCCGCGTGCCACCATTACCGCATCCGTGACTTCTATAATCGAATCGATATTTTCAAGCGCCTCGGGCTTTTCGATTTTAGCAACAATCCTTGCTTTAGAATTATTCTTTTCCAGAATTTCTCTCAATCTATTGATGTCATCCGCTTTCCTGACAAAGGATAATGCCACCCAGTTCACATTATTCTTCAATCCAAAATCAAGGTCCATCAGGTCTTTTTCAGTAAGGGAGGGGGCTGATACTTTTGAGTTGGGAAGATTAATTCCTTTGCGAGAAGTAAGTGGACCGCCATAAATTACTTTGGTCACAATGTCAATATCCCTCACTTCCAACACTTTTAACTCGATTTTACCATCATCAATCAGTATCCTTTCGCCAGGCTTTACATCTTTGGGGAGGTCTTTATAAGAGGTACTAACGATCTCCCGGTTACCCAACAGTTCACGCGTAGTGATCACCAACTCCTGACCCTGGGCCAGCACCACATTGTCCTCCATTTTATTGACACGTATCTTTGGCCCTTGAAGATCCATCAATATGGCAACATGGGTTCCCATTTCAGTATTGATCTCGCGTACCAGGTCAATTACGGATTGCTTATCCTCATGGGTGCCATGCGAAAAATTAATTCGGAATACATCCACCCCCTCCTTTACCAGTGCTCTTAGCATTTCTTTTGAACTGGATGCGGGCCCCACGGTGGCCACTATTTTGGTTCTGTTGTACGCTACTCTCTCCATTTGTCTAAAAAATAAAATAGTCTTTCGATTTTAATGTGTCTAAAGGTATGAAACCCACCATTTCTACAGAAGAAATACTTCTTAAGTGCTCTTGCAATTGGTCGGCTTCAAACTTATCAGCTCCCTGCGACATAACAACATAGTCGAGATGAGGGTATTCTTGAATTAGAAAATTCTTGGCTGCATCTGCTTCATTGGGCCTATTCTTAAAAAGCCTTAGTATGTTCAGGGGTGATTCATGAGAAAAATGAGTATAGGTACCTATTATGGAATTATTAAATTGGATACTTACATCACTTTGCTTCACTAGCCTAACACTCAATTGGCGATTTATATCCCATGCCAGTTTATAACCTTTGGCTGAAGAAATCACTCCGAATAACTCAAAATCATAACTATATTCAATATCCAGTCGCTTCTTCTTCATACGGGGCTATTAAATCAACTTCTTAACGATTGCAAAAAGTTTGACAATATTGCACTAAATCTCTTTCTTTGCACAGATTTTTGAATACTCTAAACTTATAAAACATGTCTGAAATCGCACAAAAAGTAAAACAGATCATTATTGACAAACTGGGTGTGGAGGAATCTGAGGTTACACCTGAGGCTTCTTTTACCAATGACCTCGGTGCCGACTCTTTAGATACGGTTGAATTGATCATGGAATTTGAGAAAGAATTCAATATTTCCATCCCGGACGACCAGGCGGAGAACATTGCCACCGTTGGGCAGGCGATTTCCTACCTTGAGGAAAATGTGAAGAAGTAATCCGGAGACGAAGTCTCCTTACCACTAATTTTTTTATTCGATGACATTTAAGCGAGTAGTAATTACCGGTGTAGGCGCTTTGACCCCCATTGGAAACACCCGAGAAGCATATTGGGAAGGTTTGCGCAATGGAAAAAGCGGTGCTGCACCTATTACCAGGTTTGATGCGTCAAAGTTTAAAACAAGATTTGCGTGTGAATTAAAAGGATTTGATGTGAGCAACTTTATCGATAGAAAAGAAGCTCGCAAAATGGATCCGTTTGCTCAATATGCAATGGTGGTGGCAGACGAAGCCATAAAAGATGCTCATCTTCCGCTTGCAGACCTTGATCCAGATCGCGTTGGCGTAATCTGGGGGTCTGGAATTGGAGGATTACTTACATTTCAGGAAGAGGTTAAGTCGTTTGCTGCCGGTGACGGAACGCCCCGATTTAATCCCTTCTTCATCCCCAAGATGATTGCCGACCTGAGTGCAGGTCATATTTCCATTAAATATGGATTTAGAGGCCCTAACTTCACAACGGTCTCTGCCTGTGCCTCTTCTACCAACTCGATTTATGATGCCTTTACGTATATCCGCCTTGGAAAATCGGATATTATCGTGTCAGGAGGCTCAGAAATGGCAATTTGTGAAGCTGGTGTGGGTGGATTCAATGCTATGAAAGCACTTTCGGAGCGCAACGACTCACCGGAGACAGCCTCAAGACCTTATGACAAGGATAGGGACGGATTTGTGTTAGGCGAAGGAGCGGGTGCCCTTATTCTGGAAGAATACGAACACGCTAAAAGAAGAGGCGCAAAAATATATGCTGAGATATTGGGTGGCGGTATGTCGGCCGATGCTTATCATATTACAGCACCACACCCTGAAGGTGCTGGTATTGTCAAGGTAATGGAGCACGCATTGGAAGAAGCGGGTATAAAAGCTGCTGAGGTTGATTACATCAACACCCATGGCACTTCTACCCCTTTGGGCGATATTGGCGAAATCAAAGCTATCCAAAAGGTATTTGGCCAAGATGCATACAAATTGAACATCAGTTCTACTAAATCAATGACGGGCCACCTACTGGGTGCAGCAGGAGCCATTGAGGCAATTGCGTGTCTAATGGCCATCAATGAAGGAATTGTCCCTCCTACCATTAATCACTTTGCTGATGATGAGGGATTAGACCCCAAACTCAACTTAACTTTCAACATTGCTCAAAAAAGAGATGTAAAAGTAGCTTTGAGCAATACATTTGGATTTGGCGGTCATAATTTTTCAATTCTTCTTAAAAAAGCAGAGTAAGCACAAGTCTGTGTGGGGCTTACTAAAATCAACCAAAACAAGTAAAAAAGAAAATCAAAAACTGGTTGTGGCCATACGTACCATTGCCGGTTTCAGCCCATCTAATATAGAACTCTATCGCCTGGCAACACTTCACAGTTCCAAGGCAAAAGCAGTAGGCGGCTTTAAAGAATCTAATGAAAGACTGGAGTACCTCGGAGATGCTATCCTGGGAGCGGCCGTAGCAGACTATCTTTTTAAAAAATACCCGTTTAAAGACGAAGGGTTCCTCACTGAAGTTCGCTCTCGAATTGTAAACCGGGAAACTTTAAATCAAATCGCACGCAAACTTGGTATTCCCGATATCATGCAGTCCGACAAGAGGAACACGCAATTGCAACAAGTAATCCTTGGTAATGCGCTGGAAGCCATTGTGGGTGCTGTCTACCTGGACAAAGGGTATATCCGCTGCAAAAAATTTGTGATTGACAAACTCATTCAACCATACCTTAATATTGAAGAGGTCGTCAACTCCAATACAAATTTTAAAAGCAAGATTATTGAGTGGTCTCAACGAAATAATACTCCCATACACTTTGAGATACAGAGTACTAAAAAAGGTAAAACAGGAAAAGAATTTATTGCCCAGCTATTTGTAACCGGGCAACCTTACGGCCAGGGTTTTGGTTATACCAAGAAAAAAGCCGAGCAGGATGCTGCCCAAAAGACCTGTTTAATGCTAAATATTGAATAGCACTGATAATGAATCGAAGACTGAAAATAGGTGGTGCAACTGTAAATCAAACTCCGATAGATTGGGCCAATAACACCCATAATATTATACAATCCATTCGTTTGGCACAAAGCCAACAACTCGACCTGCTTTGCTTCCCTGAGCTTTGTATCACCGGTTATGGCTGTGAGGATTTATTCCTGTCCGATTGGCTTTCAGAAAATGCCTGGTCAGAACTGGAAAAGATTGTTCCGGAAACAGCTAACATTATGATTTGCGTGGGCTTGCCTGTAAGGATAGAAAACACCACTTACAATGGCGTCTGTGTGATCAACAATAAAGAAATACTAGGAATAGCCTTAAAACAAAATTTAGCCAGAGATGGTGTACATTATGAACCACGCTGGTTCGAATCCTGGCCTGCCAACAACATCAAACAAATAGAACGGGGTGGACGAATAATAAGTGTTGGCGATATTATTTTCGAATGTGAGCGCGTTTCATTTGGGTTTGAAATATGTGAAGATGCCTGGCGAAAAGTAAGACCTGCCGATAATCTGGTAAATCATAAAGTAGACTTAATCCTTAATCCCAGTGCCAGCCATTTTGCCATGTGCAAAAGTAAATCAAGAGATGAACTGGTGAAGAAGAGTTCCTCAAAATACAATTGTGTTTATTTATATGTAAATCTGCTGGGAAATGAAGCAGGTAGAATGATTTATGATGGGGATATTCTAATTGCCCGACATGGTGAATTAGTTATTCGCAATCCGAGGCTATCGCTTCAATCTTTTGTTGTGCAATCATGTGAAATTGATTTTGATAATAACCATAAAGAAAAGTATCACCCTCATCCTGATATTGCTGAAAAGAACGAAGAATTCGCACAGGCCACTACCCTTGCCTTATTTGATTACCTAAGGAAAAGTAAATCCCATGGCTTTACATTAAGCTTAAGTGGAGGAGCCGATTCATCATGCTGTGCAGTTCTTGTGGCAGAAATGATTAGACGAGTGAGCACTCAACTGGGGTGGGATCATTTTTCTGAATTATTAAATATCAGCGCTAAAAATGAAAAAGAAGCAACACTACACCTTTTGTCTTGTGCCTATCAGGGCACACGCAACTCATCTGCAACGACCCTTGAAGCCGCTAAAATTTTAGCCGAGTCCATAGGCGCAACATTTCACTACTGGCAGGTCGATGATGAAGTCGAGTCTTACAAATCGAAAATAGAGACCGTATTGAACAGACCACTGAGTTGGGAAAAGGATGACATCGCACTTCAAAACATTCAGGCCCGATCCCGCTCTCCTGTTATCTGGATGCTGGCAAATATCAAGCAAACCATTTTATTGACTACCTCCAACAGAAGCGAAGGCGGTGTAGGTTATACCACAATGGATGGAGATACCAGCGGAAGCCTTGCCCCTATTGCCGGTGTCGATAAGCCTTTTATCATTCAATGGTTAAAGTGGGCCGAGAAAGACCTGGGGTATAAAGGACTTGCCCTGGTAAATGACCTGAAGCCGACTGCTGAGCTTAGACCAGTGGATTCTGATCAAACAGACGAAAAGGACCTTATGCCTTACCATTTGTTGGTGAGAATAGAAAAATTATCCATCAGAGATCGAAAATCTCCAAAAGAAGTGTACACCATCCTCTCAGACGAATTTGATAAAACTCTTCTTAAGGCCTCTATTATCAAGTTTTTCCGGCTTTGGGCCAAAAATCAATGGAAAAGAGAGCGCATTGCTCCTTCGTTCCACCTGGATGATATAAATGTCGACCCCCGCAGTTGGTGTAGATTTCCCATTCTTTCCGGTGGGTTTCAGTCTGAACTGGCAGCGTTAGGCAATTGACAATACTTTGGCTGTTGGCTTTAAGCTAATATCTTTGCGGGTCGCAAAAACACTTTTTTTACTTTAATTACTGATAGATGTTGAGTTATATTATTTGGAATGCCAATCCTGAAATATTTTCAATTGGCTCATTCTCCCTACGTTGGTACGGATTATTTTTTGCACTTGGATTCCTACTCAGTCAGCAAGTACTCTACTACATCTATCGGAAAGAAGGCAAGCCGGAAAAAGATATAGATACGCTCACCATTTACATGGTGCTTGCCACCATCATAGGTGCCAGGCTGGGGCATATCTTTTTCTATCAGCCGGAATTACTTTGGGAGAATCCTCTTGGAGTATTTCTTCCGTTTGAATTTACACCAGAATTTCGATTTACTGGATTGCAAGGGCTCGCAAGTCATGGTGCGGCTATCGGAATTCTGTTCGCGCTTTGGCTTTACAGCAGAAAGAAAAAACCCGGCCAAAACTATTTACAGGTACTTGACAGAATCGTAATTGTGGTGGCACTCACCGGATGCCTTATCCGTTTGGGTAATTTTTTTAATTCAGAAATAATTGGAATACCAACGAATTCAGGTTTAGGCGTTGTATTTGTAGGTCGGGTAGAAGAGGCGCTGAAACGAAATGACATGGGAGAAAACCCGGTAGAGTCAATAAGTATTGTCAAAAACAAAGAGCTACCCGATGGCATGCACGGTCGGGTACCTATTAACATTTATCTGTTTTTCAAAGAGGGTACAGAACAAGAAACAGCCAGGCTATTTTGCAGTACCAATACGAAATATTATCTCACCAGGTTATATGAATTTGTTGATGAGCCTCCACGAACAGAATTACAGTTTGAGCTTTATAAGGAAAAGGCAGGTACACTGGTGGCAAAAGTAAACACATTTGGTATCGCCCGGCACCCTGCTCAGCTCTACGAATCGATTTCAAGCTTGTTGTTGTTCTTCTTGTTATTTTGGATTTGGAGCAAAGAAAAAGAAAAGATAGCCACCGGAAAAATATTCGGTCTGTTTATGGTTATTCTATGGTCATTGCGATTTGGCTACGAGTTCTTAAAAGAGAATCAGGTTTCTTTCGAAGATAATCTCACATTAAACATGGGGCAGATACTGAGTATCCCTATGATAATCGTAGGAATTGGAGTGTTGATATGGTCAAGCCGCAATTCAACCAAAACCTGACCAACAGAATAGTAAAGATAGGATGCGAGGGAGGCTGGCCATTTTACTGAGTGTATTTATTACTTTGTGGGGATCAGAGGGTTGGTCGCAACAGACAAACGGTCGTAAAGGAAAAGAAGGAGAAAGAGTCGTTCCACAAATTGATACCGTTAAATTCCAGCTTCTGGAAGTTAACAGAATCCTAATTGTAGGCAACAAAACTACTCAGGATCGGATTATTCTTCGGGAGCTAAGCCTTCACCCTGGCGATACCATCAGCAACAAACGAATTACACAAGCACTCCAAAAAGATAAAAACAAAATTTATAACCTTCGGCTATTCAATACGGTTGATATTAGTACCATTATCCTTTCACAAGGAAAGGTTGATCTACTCATCGAACTCACGGAGCGTTGGTACACGTTTCCCGTGCCGATTTTTGAATTATCCGATAGAAATTTTAACGAGTGGTGGGAAACGTATAATCATGATTTCAGAAGAGTAAACTACGGACTCCGGTTGTATCAATATAATTTCAGGGGAAGAAATGAAACACTGCGACTTACAGGACAATTTGGCTTCTCCAGGCGCTTCGATCTGACCTATCAGATTCCCAACCTCGATCGCCATCAAAAACAAGGCTTGTCATTTCTTATTTCTTATGCTCAACCCAAAAATATATCCTATTTCACGCAAGATCATAAACTTCTTTTCCTGAAATCCGATAAGGTACTGCGCACCAACTCCGTTTTCGCAGTTAATTATTCATTTCGAAAATCATTTTACGAAACCCACAACATTGGTATCGAATACAGAACTTCTGAAATAGCAGATACCATTGCCATACTTAATCCAAACTATTACGGAAATGGGGACACCAAACAACAGTTCGAGTCCATTACCTACTCTTTCAACTCCGACCATCGTGATGTGTTTGCCTATCCGCTTAACGGACATCAATCTAATATCTATCTCAAAAAAATAGGCCTTGGCCTAAGTAGTGATGCTGATCAATTTGAGATTAATCTCACCCACGCAAGATATATCGATCTAAAAAATGGTTACTACTTCTCTAATTTTTCTTCGGTTTACTTGAGTACTCCTCAATCTCAACCGTATTCATTTTATAATGCCATTGGCTATCGCAAACAATTCTTACGGGGCTATGAAATATTTTTAATTGAAGGCTCTCGCTTCTTTTTAAACAAAACTACCTTTAAGAAAAGAATATTCACGCGAGGGTGGCATCTGGCCAATATGCCCAATGATCAATTCAGCTACTTCCCCCTCTCGATATATGTAAAAGGATATATGGACATGGGTTATGTGCAAAACTTCAATCGTTATCAGGAACTATCAATTAATAATACACTCTCCGATAAATTTCTTATTGGGGCCGGAGGAGGCGTTGACGTTGTTACTTTTTATGATACTGTGCTGAGATTTGAATACAGCTTTACCCGCGAGGGTACACACGGTTTCTTTTTCAACATCAAAAAAGAATTTTAGTTCTTATAGCGTTTATAGACCTTCTTCTTTCCATTCTTATAGGAGTACCAAATACCAGAAGGCTCACCATTAAGGTAATCCCCACTGTACTCCAGAACGCCATCATCAGAATAAAATTTCCACCCACCATGTTCCTTGCCTAAATGATACGCTCCTGCCTGAACAAGTGTACCTGATTCATTATAAACAAATGTTGCCCCTTCCGGCAATCCATTTTTATAACACAACACTCTTTTCAGCTGACCGTTCTCGAAAAAATAAGTCCACTTCCCTTCATAACTGCTATTGAGATACACCCCTTTCTTGTCCAATTTTCCATTTTCATAATAATAAAAAGCAGAATCGGTGATACTCCCCATATCCCATTGCTCCTGCCCCTGTACATTCCCAGAGGGATAGAAATAAGTCACTTTACCATGAAGTACACCCCTTTTATAGTTTTCAATAGAATTGGATATTCCCGAAGGGTAATAATATCGCCACTCTCCAATTTTTAGCCCATTCTCAATATGGCCTCTTGCCTTCTCATTACCAGAATCATAGTGCTCTACCACCTCAGATTGGGCATTCCCGACAAAGGAAATTCCAATTATTATCCACATCAGGCTAAGTATTTTCAATTTTATTTATTTAACTTTTAGTTAAATTATTTAAGATCAGTATGAGAATAGCTCTGGCGCTTATTTTGATACTAATTCCCAAAATTACGAAACCTCAAAGTGTTTCAACGCTAATGGGTGGGCGAAGTGCCGCATTGGGCAATGCCACTTCTACGATTTCTGACAACTGGTCATTATTCAATAACATGGCCGGTATCTCAAAAGTACAGTCAGCAACTGCCAACTTTGCCTATGCGATCAACCCTGCCCTGCCGGGGGCCGACCGCATGGCAGCCTCAATAGACTTACCTCTAAGTATTGGAGTATCCGGAGTCGGTGTTTTCAAATTCGGTGACGAATTGTACAGCGAACAGATTATTTCGGCTGGGTATGCTAACCAATTTGGCCTTGCATCTTTAGGATTAAAGGTCAACTATGTTCAATACAAAGCGGAAGGATTGGGTACACGTTCAGCGCTAAGCATTCACTTTGGCGGTATTGCAGAACTGACACCGAAGGTATTGGTTGGCGCATACATTATGAACTTGAATCAACCGAAAATATCTTTGGACACCGATGAAAAACTTCCAGTCATATTGGTCAGCGGTGTTCAATTCCATCCTGAAGAAAGCCTTATTCTCTTGTTAGAGATAGAAAAAGATCTTCATTATAAACCCACGCTAAAAGGTGGCGCGGAGTATGCAATCCATAAAAAAGTAAAAGCACGAACCGGATTTAACCTTAACCCTAATTCTATTCATGGTGGAGTTGGATATCAATCGGCACGCCTTACAATAGACTATGCGTTGCAATACAACCCTGCTATTAAGACCTCCTATCAGTTGTCAACCAGTTATAGATTAACAGAAAAGAAGAAACAAAAATGAAAGCTGCGCTTATCATCTTCTTTTTCATCAGTATGTCAGGGCTTTCCCTGGCCCAGGAATACCCTGAAAAGGAATATGATCTGGAGCGATTATCAGAAGAAATCTTCTCCATTCAGGATCAGGACATTAATTATGAGATGCTTTATGAAAACCTTGCTCAGATACTATCTCATCCTATTGACCTGAATAAGGCTACAGAAGACCAATTGAGATCGCTCTATATTCTCAATGAAATTCAGATCAACAACTTTATGAAATATAGAGACGAAAATGAAGCCCTGTTGTCTGTTTATGAGCTTCAGGTTATTGATGGATTTGATGAAAACACAATCTCAAAGATCATCCCCTTTGTTACCGTGAGCCCCAACAATGGAGAAACAAAATCCCTATTCAAGCGAATAGGAGAAGCTCAAAACAATTACTTATTAATCAGATACAACAGAACACTTGAAGACAGGAGAGGCTATATTTATAACCCCAATTCAACCACTAACTATATCGGATCCTCCGACAGGTATTACAGTAGGTTTAGAATAGCACAAGCAGGTGATTTTAGTATGGGCCTGACAATAGAAAAGGATGCTGGCGAATCTTTTAACTGGTCGCCAAATCAAAAACAGTATGGGTTTGACTACAATTCATTTCATATACAAATAGTAAACAAAGGGATAGTCAAAAACCTAATAATAGGAGACTATCAGGCACAATTTGGACAAGGACTTATTGTGGGAGGCGGATTTGGAGTAGGTAAAGGAGCGGAAAGCATTACCACAATCCGAAGAAGCAATACCGGTTTTTTGCCCTACACCTCACTCAACGAATCTGGATACTTCAGAGGGGTAGCGGTAAGCGTGCAACCGATAAAAAAATTAACACTTTCAGCTTTTTTCTCACACAATCGGATAGATGGCACCTCCAGCACCGATTCAACGAATCTGTTTTTGTCATCTATCTCATCCACCGGATTGCACCGGACTGAAAATGAGATACAGAGAAGAAAAATTGTATTGGAAACAAACTATGGAGCAGTCATTGGCTACAAACATAAATCGCTGGAAGTGGGCACCCTTCTTCATCAAACCCATTTCAGCATACCCATTATGAGAAATCCGACTTTGTATAATCAATTTTATTTTCAGGGTTCATACAACTCCAATGCCAGTTTGTATTTGAACTACACCTGGAACAATATTGCCCTATTTAGTGAAGTTGCTCACACCATTGATCAGGGAAATGCCGGTGTTATAGGTATTTTGACTAGTCTCACTCCATATTTTGATATGGCCCTTTTATATCGAAATTATACAAAAGACTTCCAGTCCTTCTATGGCAATGCCTTTTCAGAAAATATTACAGCTCAAAACGAATCCGGTTATTACTTCGGGTGGAAATACAGATTTAATAAGGAGCATATGCTTGCCGGGTACACCGATCTGTTTCAATTTCCCTGGCTTCGTTACCGAGGGTATTCACCATCAGATGGACATGAATGGTTGATCAGGTACACTTACCAGCACAGCAAAACCATCTTCCTTTATTTACAAGCCCGGGAAGAATCCAAAATCAAAAATTACAGCGAATCGACAAACCTGTATGGACACGAAAATGCATTGAAGCGAAACTATTGGGTAAATCTTGACTACAAGTTTAATCCCCAATTCAGTTTCAAATCCCGGGCGCAGTTCAGCACGTATTCTTTTGAAAATAAAAACACAGCAGGATTTGCCCTCATACAAGACCTCAATTTCAAGATGAGACGATTCAGTTTATCTGTGAGATATGCCCTATTTGATACCGATGACTTTGACAACAGACAGTACATTTACGAAAGAGATGTGTGGCTGGCCTATTCTTTCCCATTTTACAGCGGAATTGGAATTCGCAATTATATTTTGGTCCAATATGCGCTCAATAGAAGTATCGACCTATGGGTCAGGTGGTCGCGAATCCAGTATGAAGACCGTGAAACCATTGGATCAGGCAGTGAAACAATTGACGGCAATTCGATGAATGATGTTAAATTGCAGGCAAGAATCAGATTTTAATTATGCATGCAGTAGACCTTGTTACCCCTTCTATCTTAGTAGTGATGGCCATCGGCCTGGTATTATTTGTACTTATCTACAGATATATCTTTAAAGACAAACGTTAACCTCAGTTGCCAGGGAGTGTGGGCACCCAACCAGGTGTGACTACCTCTGGTACACTCCGCCAAAGAGGGAAGAGCGCCTTACCAAAGGGTACTTCGCTATAGTGCAAAGGGAACTTCACACCGTTCCTGTTGACACCTCGTACCGGTCGTGATGACACCTCGCACCGTTGCAAAGAACACCTTACACCGTTGCAGAGGAGAATGGCCACCTGGGTAAAGGGGAGGAAGCACTGGTGCAGATGACAGGAAGCACCGGTGCTGTTGACACCTCTCACCGGTCGTGATGACACCTTACACCGTTGCAAAGAACACCTTACACCATTGCAGAGGAGAATGACCACCCGGGCAAAGGGGAGGAAGCTCCGGTGCAAAGGGTACCTCGCTCTGGTGCAGATGACAGGAAGCACCGGTGCTGTTGACACCTCACACTGGTCGTGATGACACCTCGTACCGGTGCAAAGAGAACCTCACTCCGGGGCTGTAGTAACTTAGTACCGGTCTATTTATGACTATACTCCGTTATACCCAGGATCGCCAGATTTCCTTTTGGCTTAACCTGAATAAAGTTTTCTGACCGAAATTATGGGCTCTTCAGCCAATAGGTCTCTTTTTTGTCGATCTTCCATTGTTATTTGCAGGTTAATAAAAGAGACAATAATGAGAGTAATAACCACAATTCTATTCGTTTTAGCAGTTGCAGCTACTTCCTTTGCCCAAGTCACCAAGAAAACCCTGGAGTTGCCTGAGTTTAAAAGCATCTATGTCAACTCCAACTATACCGTTTACCTAAAGCAAACCAACAAACAGGAGGTGAAGGTGGAAGCACTGGCAGATATTTACGAAGCCACTGAAATAAAAGTGGAAGATGGTATACTAATGATCAACGTAGAGCGCAAACCAGATGCCCCCAATAAAAGCCTCTGGGCCAAAATAGACGACATCAAGCTGAACCCCACCATGAAAGTATACGTGAGCATGAAAGACGTTAACGTTTTGCAGGTAAATGGAAGGGGCAGGATTATCTCCGAAAACTCAATCGCTTCTGATGATCTGGAAATCGGACTCACCGGCAGCGGATCGATGGACATAGATGTAAAAGGTAAAAAATTAACTACCGATATAAGTGGTTCCGGTACGATTGTCCTGAAGGGCTATGCCACTTCCAACAAGATTACATTGAGTGGAACAGGTATACTCAACGCCTTCAATTGTGAATTGGAGAACGCCACCATCAAGGTAGGTGGAAGTGGATTGGCAGAAATTAAAGTGAATGAAAACCTGGAGGCCTACGTAATGGGCAGCGGCACAGTGAAACACAAAGGCAACACCAAAAATGTAACCAAGAAGGTGTACGGATCAGGAACCATAGACCGAGCATATTAGCCGGTGCCTGATATTGTCAAGAGGTGTAAGCATTTTCGGGTGACAAAGCCCCTGCCTGCCACAGGCAGGGGAGACGTCAAGACATTGGGAAGGCGCCTAACACCTAATTCAACTTTGCAATAAGTTATGATCCTCCTTATCTTGGAGGAAACTACCTATCCAATGTTCAATTATAAAGTGGCCGTAGTGCAGGCTGCCCCCCACCTATTCAACAAGAAAAAGACCATTGAAAAGATGGAAGGCTTGATCAGCGAAGCCGCTGCAAAAAAAGCAGAACTTATCCTGTTCCCGGAAGTCTTCATTCCGGGCTATCCAAGAGGACTGTCTTATGGTACGGTAGTAGGTAGCAGAAGTGAGGAAGGGCGAAATCAATTTCTTACCTACTGGGAAAATGCCATTGAAATACCCGGGCCAGAAATAAAATCACTGGGGAAAATGGCCAAGGATGCAAAAGCATTTCTTGTCGTTGGAGTCACTGAGAAAGATACGGTCAGTGACACCCTATACTGTACCCTTGTATACTTTTCCAATAAAGGGGAATACATGGGTAAGCACCGAAAAATAAAGCCTACTGCAGCAGAGCGTATTCTTTGGGGAGAAGGTGATGGTAAAGACCTAAATGTTTATAATACTACTCATGGAAAAATGGGGGGATTGATTTGCTGGGAAAACTATATGCCTTTGGCGCGCATGGCCTTGTATCAACAAGGACTGGAAATATACCTTGCCCCTACCGCTGATTGCAGGCAAAGCTGGCAAGCCACCCTGGAGCACATTGCCTGTGAAGGCAGGTGTTATGTATTGGGTTGCAATCAATTTGTAACGAAAGATCAGTATCCGAAACATTTGCAAAAAGAAGTAAAGGATCAGCCTTCCCTTATGTGCAGCGGTGGAAGCGTAATTATTTCTCCTATGGGGAAAATATTAGCTGGTCCGCTCTTCAATGAAGAAGGCATCTTGTATGCGGATATTGATCACAAAGAAATTATTAAATCAAAAATGGACTTTGATGTAATTGGGCATTACAATCGGCCCGATATCTTTGAGTTTAAAGTAAAAAACACAGATGGATAATTCGGAAATAATAAGGAAATTTTATTCTGCCTTTCAGAATAAAGATTGGGAAGGAATGCTCGAGTGTTATCACGAAGAAATTCATTTTAGTGACCCCGTTTTTCCGGATTTATATGGTAAAAAAGCCAAAGCGATGTGGCACATGCTTGTTACCGCTTCCAAAGATTTAACACTTACTTTTTCTGACATCCAAACCACTTCCGGAAAGGGAAATTGTCATTGGGAAGCGATCTATAGCTTTTCCAAAACAGGAAGAAAGGTTCAAAATAAAATAGATGCGGAATTCATCTTTAAAGATGGGCTGATCCTGGAGCACAAAGATTATTTTAACCTATGGAAATGGAGCCAAATGGCACTTGGAATGCCAGGTCTGCTTTTTGGGTGGACACCGCTTATGAAGAAAAAAATTCAGCTTATGGCAGAAAAGAATCTTGACCATTTCATTGGGAAGAATCCAGGCTATAATTCATAAAAGTGCCTTTTACGCTGTTTTTGGGGACTTAAGTAAAATAAAAAATAACAAAAATTATTATACCTTTGTTATGGCTCAACTTAGAATAACCATATAGGTAACTTGTTTGTTACCATATCGTCTTTACAGTGGTGAGCCAATAAAAATTGAAACTTAATTTCTCTACACCCATGAACATTTACGTAGCCAACATCCCCTGGAAGGCATCAGAAGAAGAACTAAGGGCGCTTTTCGCAGAATACGGTGAAATCGACTCAGCAAAAATTATCACAGACAAATTTACCCAGCGAAGCCGGGGCTTTGGTTTTGTGGAAATGAAAGATGATGAGGCTGCCCGAAAAGCCATTACAGAATTAAACGGACATGATTTTATGGGCAAAAATCTTGTTGTAAATGAAGCTCGTCCTAAAGAAGACCGCGGTGGTGGCGGGGGCGGAGGATACAGACGCGAATAAATTCTTTATCTAAGCAATAACAAATAACAAAAAAGCCAGGCGATTAACCTGGCTTTTGTTTTAGTTGCCTAAACCAACTATTGACTGCGTAAGGACTGTACAGGGTTCTTTATAGCTGCTTTTATGGATTGAAAACTTACCGTTAACCATGCCACCAGGAATGCCGCTGCCCCTGAAATCAGAATCGTCCATACACTGATATTAATACGATAAGCAAAATTCTGCAACCACCAGTTTTCCATAACGAACCATGCTACCGGTATAGCCATCAAAAATGATATCAAAACCATCTTGGTAAAATCCTTAGATAGCAAAACAAGAATTCTCCCTACGCTTGCCCCCAACACTTTACGAATACCAATTTCCTTAGTGCGTAAACTTGCCGTGTAGGCAGACAGCGCAAAGAGACCAATACAAGCCACGAAAATGGCCAACCCGGAAAATACAGCAAACAACCTCCCTGTACGCTGATCGGCTTCGTAGTTAGCCTTTAAGTCTTCATCAAGAAAAGTAAACTTAAAGGGTTGCTCTGGTGCAACCTCACGCCACTTGCTTTCTGCCACTTGAATGGCCTCCTGAATTAGACCCGGCTTCACTCTAGCCAACACATACCCCATTCCTCCTCCAAAACTTGACGCGTTTTGAATCACCAATGGAGTAACCTGATCGTGGAGCGATTGAAAATTAAAATCTTTAACCACCCCTATGATGGTAAAATTCAATGAAATATTTCCTTCGGGGGTTTGGCGAATGTTATTCAACTTTCTTCCAATGGGGTCTTTATAACCCATTACCTTCACGGCTGACTCATTTAATACTATTGATAAGGAATCATTGGTCTTTTCTGAGAACCATCTTCCTTCGAGTAATTTTAAACCCAACACTTCAGGCATCCTGTCGCTAAGTACCATTGACTTGGTAGTAAGTATTTCTGACGAACCTTCCGGTTGAAATTGTATTCCAAAAAAATCCGTTTGTCGTCCGGGTAATGAACCACTTCCTGCGGCATCTACAAATGGGGACGCGCGTTTGAGTTCCTCCACGTATGTTTTGGCTATTTGGGGATCAAGATTAAATACACGCTCCACCACCAGCATTTGATCCTTGTCAAATCCGAGCGATTTCTCCCGCATGAAGGTCATCTGTTGTTGGATCACCAGTGTGCCTATCATCAACACTATGGAAATCCAAAATTGAAATATGACCAAACCATTTCTTATCCATTGTCCTTTGGGGTTACCTGTAAAATTTCCCTTCAACACCACCACAGGGTTAAAAGAGGACAAAACAAAGGAGGGATAAATTCCAGCAAGAAACCCCACAAAAGCCGTTATGATTAACAGGATAAGGACATTTGAAAGGCTGAATGCCAGTTGAAGTGACTTACCTGTAAGATCATTAAAATAGGGAAGAGCAAGCAGGATCAATAGGACAGCAAGCGCAACACCAATAAGGCTTAAAACAAAGGATTCAGTAAGAAATTGAAATACCAGATGTTTCTTAAATGACCCCATCGTTTTGCGCACCCCTACCTCTTTGGCTCGTTCTGATGATCGGGCTGTTGCCAGGTTCATAAAATTAATACATGCGATAAAGAGAATTAATATAGCTACCGATATCATGATGTAAACCGAGGTAATGTTGCCCCCTGGCTCCATTTTTCCCTCCAGATTGGTGGGATCCAGATGAATGGAAGTAATAGGTTGCAGGAAATACCGATAACCATTTCCTTCTTTTTTATAATCCTCCCATGACTTTCCCAGATCTCGCTCTATTTGGGCAGAAGCATACGTGTCTACCATTTGTGGAAACTTAGATTCAAGTGTTTTAGAATCAGTGCCAGGGAATAGCTTAAAGTAACAGTGCGCTGAGAAACCGGTAAAGTTTTCAACTTCTACAAATGGAAAGGTCTGTAGCGAAACGAGAATATCAAATTTCATATGAGAGTTATTGGGTACATCCTCACATACTCCAGTCACAGTAAATTCTCCAAATCCCGTTGTTATGGTTTTTCCAATAGGGTCTTCATCACCAAAATATCTTCGGGCGGTACTCTCCGTCATCACCATGTCATTGGCATTGTGCAACAAAGTGGATGGGTCACCTTTAATAATTTTAAAGCTAAAGATGGAGAAGAAGTTACTGTCTGATGCAAATACAAAATTCTCTTCAAACTCCTTCTTCTCATCACTATCATTTTTATAAGAAATCAAAGTATTTCCAAAAGGGCCCACCAATAAGGTCGCACTTTCAATTTCCGGATAGTCTTTAACCGCCACGCTGGCGAAGGAATGTGGGATGGTGGAGTAGTAAGTAGAGTGGTCTGGATATTTTCTTTCCAGCACCATTTTGTAAATCTGATCTGCATCTTTGAAAAACTTGTCGTAAGAAAATTCATTCTGAACAAACAAGGCAATCAGCAAACAACTGGCAATTCCAACCGCAAGGCCGGCAATGTTGATAATGGAGTATCCTTTTTGTCTTAATAATGCCCTAATGGCAAGTTTTAAATTGTTTTTAAGCATTTATTCGAGGGTTGAGGTGGCAAAATAGGATAGGAATCATCAACCTATCCATTAATCAATTACTTGATTTACGGGAAAACGTTGCACGAAGTTCAAATAATATTTCCCTGACAACCCGAATACGGATAGTATCTGTTCAAACGGTCCAAATATGGAGTTAATTATAGCGTTCCGGGTCGAAAGGCATCAAATCAACTTCTGGCTTTTTTTCATCCACAAGGTCCGCTACCAGTTTACCAGTACCCGGCCCAAGGCTAATGCCCAACATGGAATGCCCCGTGGCAACTATAAGATTATTGATTTGCTTACTTCGGCCAATGTAAGGAAGTCCATCCGGTGAACAGGGTCTCAATCCATGCCATATTTTTTCCTTAGCAGGAACTTCTACCTTCATATCCGGATAATATTTGGGAATAGATTCAACGACTCCTTTTACCCGATTCATACTGATCTTATGATTGACCCCGGTGATCTCCATAGTTCCTCCAAAACGCAAGTTGCTCCCCATTGGGGTAACGGCCACTTTGCCTTCCAGAAAAATAGATGGGATGCGTATATTTTTCTCCACGTTATTCAACGTAAAACTATATCCCTTTCCTGCCTGCATGGGCAAAGAAAGTTTAAGTCGCTTGGCAAGCATACCCGACCATGATCCGGTAGCAAGAACAATTGTGTCGAATGCGCAATCTCCCTGACTGGTTGTTAGTGTTTGAATATGATTATTATTCTGAATTTGAAAATCTAAAACTTCGCAATCTGTTTTAAATTCTACCCCAGACTCTTTAAGATAATGAACCAGTCGATTGATCAGATGCTGTGGCGTGAGGTGCGCATCACCAGGAAAATAAACTCCACCTCTCACATCTACTCTCACATCTGGTTCTAACGCTTGCACTTGTTCTGGAGTTAGCACCCGTGCCTCCACACCGTAATGATTGGCTATTTCTGCTGTTTCCTTTTCCTCTTTTTCTATTTCTTCAGTTTGGTACAACATCAACAGTCCTCTTTCGTGGTAATCAAAATCAAATGGCAGTTCTTTAACCCATTGTTGATACAGTGATTTACTGAAGTGGCTTAATTCCTTCAAAGCCGGTATGGCGTTGTTTACATGTGTTTGATTAGAACTCTTGTAAAAAAGATAACCCCATCTCAAAAGATCAGGATTAAGACTTGGCCTTACATAAAAAGGACTTTTCGAATTAAACATCCAACGAATACCCTTTGAGATCATTCCCGGTGCAGCCAATGGAATAAAGTGACTAGGAACTATCATCCCTGCATTACCGAAAGAGCAGCCGTCTTGTAGATCGCCCTTGTCAATAATGGTGACCTTATGTCCTTCCTTGACTAAGTAGTATGCTGATGAAAGTCCGATAATTCCTCCGCCAATGATACCTATTTTACCCATATATGATATGTGCTAGATTACTTGAAAACCGTGCGCGTATGGGTCATCGTCATCAATGATGATGTTGTTGTACCCTGTAACCATCGCCCAGCCTTCAATACTGGGAATAATGGCCGGCTTACCATCCAACTCAGTCACTTCCTCCACCCTACCAATGAATTTAGAACCAATAATACTTTCATGAATAAAAGGCTCCCCTTGTTTTAATTTCCCTTTGGTATACCATTGGGCAAGTCGGCCGGAAGTGCCGGTGCCACAAGGAGAACGGTCTATCGCTTTATCTCCATAAAAAACTGCATTTCGGGCAGTGGCCTCAGGGTCAATAGTAGCACCCGTCCAGAGGATATGACTACATCCATTGATCGTTGGGTTCTCCGGATGTACGAATTGATACTTCGCATTAATATTTTTGCGAAGCACACGGCTCCAACTGATCAATTGATCGGCTGTGTAATTTTCTATTCCTTTAAAATTATCTTGCACATCCACTATCGCATAAAAATTTCCCCCATAGGAAACATCAAATGTGAGTTCACCAAGATCTGGGCAAGACGCAGTAATGTTCTCGGCAGCGAGATAGGACTTGACATTTCTAAGCTTAACCGACTTTACCTTTTTTCCTTCTTGTTTATATTCAATTAACACTAGACCTGCAGGAGTCTCCAACCTCAATTTACCAGGCACTTTAGGAATAACAAGTCCCTCTTCAATGGCAATGGTTACTGTGCCAATGGTTCCATGTCCGCACATGGGCAGACAGCCACTGGTTTCAATGAACAAAACACCTATGTCATTTTGAGGGTCTGAAGGTGGGTAGAGGATGCTCCCGCTCATCATGTCGTGGCCGCGTGGCTCAAACATGAGCCCTTTCCTAATCCAATCAAACTCCTTCAAAAAGTGCTGGCGCTTTTCACTCATATTGGCACCATTCAACAAAGGACTTCCACCGGCTACCAGGCGAACCGGGTTGCCACAGGTGTGGGCATCAATACAAAAAAATGTTTTTTTCATTTTATATAATAATCTGGTCATTTGCTGACCATGTAAAGTACTCCATTCATTATCCGGTAGCTACCTCGTTTTGTGCAAACAGTTGATCGAATACCAGTTTTGCTGCGGCCAGGTCTTCGAGTGCATGTCCCACTGACTTAAAACAGGTAATTTCCTTTTCATCTTTCCTACCTGCTTTCTCTGATCGGCACAACTCAAACAGCTCAGAAAGGATATGATCTCTTTTAATTACACCTTCTCTCAGAGGGATTGCCAAATCACCCGTCTCTGTAGTTGCACCTTCATAATTATCCACATGAATGCTTACCGATGAAATGAATTCATCATCTGCTTCGCGCATATCCGGTTTGTAAGCACCTACCAAATCATAGTGCTGCCCTGCCTTGATGTGCTTACCAAAAATTAATGGTGTCGGGCTCAAGGTGGCACAGGAAATAATGTCGGCCTCTTCAAGGTGAGGGATGTAGTCCCTTATTGGAATGATTTCTATTTCCAATTCATTCAACTGCTGTGCCAGTAACTCAGATTTTTCAAAGTTTCTCCCCCACACGTACACCTTTATAATGGGACGAACTGCTACATGTGCCTTGATCAACTCAGGAGCCAACGACCCATTTCCAATCATTAATAAACAACTAGAGTCTTTTTTTGACAGAAACCCTGACGCCAAAGCGGATGCTGCTGCCGTTCTTTTATTAGTCAGCGACTTGGCATCTAAAATGGCCTTTGGTGTACCCTTTTGAAGATCAAAAAGCAAATAGTTTCCCTGAATGGTAGGTAAATTGTATTTGCTATTGTTTGGTGATACGTTGACTACCTTTACTCCTAAGTTCTCTCCATCATCCCAGGCAGGCATGAGTAACAATGTAGACTCCACTCCTTCTTTCGGGTTGGGGTATTGATGATGATGTCTTTTAGGGATTTTATACTGTTTTTGAAATGCGGATTTCAACATCTCAATCAACACAAGATAATCCGTATGCTTTTCAATATCCTCTGCTCCTATAAAAAGCATTTCACAAACCTTTGCGTGTCATTTCTCCATTTACAGTTCTCCAAATACCTAAAATATTTGCATTCTTAAGTTCTTCCGGTAAAAGTGAATCGGGGAAGTTTTGAAATGAAACAGGTCTTGCAAATCTTTTAATGGCATCAGTACCCACTGCCGTAAACCTGGAATCAGTAGTAGACGGAAAAGGCCCGCCATGATTTTGCGAAGGACAAACTTCAACACCCGTTGGAACACCATTAATGATTAACCTGCCCGCTTTCTCTATCAATATGTTCAGTAGGTTAGTGTGTTTGGATATTTCTTCTTCTTCAGCAATAATACTGGATGTAAGCTGCCCATGAAAATAATTAACCACCTTATTAAGCTCACCCATATTGGCACATCGAATGATCAACGAAAAAGGACCAAATACCTCTTCTGCAAGAGAAGGGTTATTCAAAAAAGTAGATGCTTGCACTGATGCTACTGTTGGCCTGCCCTGGTTTTTGTCCCCAATTTTAGATTCGGTGGCGGCCTGAACTTCCAACTTCACTCCCTTTTGCCCAAGAGTTTCGGACAAACGTTTCACATAATTGGCAGCTATGCCCTTATGCAGCATTTCAGCAGGAAGTGCCTTGCTGATCTCTGCTGAAAAGTTTTTTATAAACTGTTCCAGACCTTCACCTTCAACAGCAAGCACTAGCCCCGGGTTGGTACAAAACTGTCCTACTCCAAGAACTAATGAGGCCGCCATCATAGTAGCTGTCTTTTCAAAATTCTTTTTGAGCGACTCGGGTAACAATATCACAGGGTTGATACTGCTCATCTCTGCAAATACAGGAATAGGTGTAGGACGTTGGTTTGCCAAATCAAACAATGCCTTACCGCCAACAAACGAACCAGTGAAGCCCACCGCGCTGGTTTTAGGATGCTTCACCAAAGCCTGACCTATTTCAAAACCTGCACCATGCAAATGTTGAAATACACCAGCAGGCATTCCTGTTTTGTTCATTGCCTTCATTATCGCCCCAGCTACCAGTTCAGAAGTTTTAGCATGAGCAGGATGGGCTTTTACAATCACTGGACATCCGGCAGCTAATGCGGATGCGGTATCTCCTCCAGCAGTGGAGTACGCCAATGGAAAGTTGGCGGCACCAAATACTACCACAGGACCAAGTGCTACTAATTTTTTTCTGATATCTGGTTTGGGAGCCGGAGCTCTATCAGGAATTGTAGTGTCTACTCTCGCTTCTACCCAGGATCCTTCTTCAATGTAATCCGCAAACATGCGGCAATGGCCTGTTGTTCTACCGCGTTCTCCAATAATCCTAGCTTCGGGAAGAGCCGTTTCGCTCATGGCGGTTTTTACCAATTCATCCCCCAGCGCTTCTATTTCATCAGCAATAGCACGTAAAAACGATGCTCTCTTCTTTCCACTAAAATTCTTGTAAGACAAAAAAGCAACATGTGCTTCATTCATAGCGGCATCAACTTCAGTCAGGGTGGCATCTTTAAATGACATAATTTGTTTTTTAATTAGGGTATACCAAATAGAAATGACAATTGATCTGCTGCCGGATACCAGTACCCAGCAACAAGATCAACTGACAACTAAACTAATTACAATTTTGGTCTGTTTTTAATTCCATCGCGAATAGTCTTCAATACTCGCTCGCGCTCTTCTCCAATCAAAGGAAGCCGAGGAGGTCTTACATATTCAGAACCAATACCTTCTTCTGCTTCCGCCAATTTAATGTACTGTACCAATTTAGGATGAATATCCAACTCCAAAATGGGAAGGAACCACCTGTAAATTTTGACTGCTTCATCTATTTTTCCTGCTTTTACAAGGTTGTAAATAGCCATGGTTTCCCATGGGAATGCACAAACAAGTCCAGCAACTAACCCATCTGCACCCAGCACCAATTCTTCCAGGGTCAATGTATCTACTCCGCACAAAATCTTGTAACGGTCACCAAATTTATTAATCATTCGCGTGACATTGGAAACGTCTCTGGTTGATTCCTTCACCGCCTGAATGTTCTTGTACTTCGTAATGTCCTCAAACATTTCCAAAGTTATCCCTGTCTTATAATCAATCGGATTGTTATAAATCATGATCGGCAAAGAGGTAGACTCAGCTACTGCTCCAAAAAATGTAACGGTTTCCCTATGATCTGATTTATATCTCATGGGTGGCAACAACATCAATCCCGTTGCGCCATTTTTTTCAGCATCATTTGCTGCCTTTATGGCCTCAGCGGTGCTGCCTTCAGCAATGTTCATCACGACAGGTACCTTACCGGCCACCTTTTCTACAGTAAATTTTACAAGATCAAGTTTTTCTCTATTGTCAAGCACACTGGATTCCCCTAGTGTCCCTCCCAGAATAACTCCATTGACGCCTGCTTCAAGTTGAACTTTCAGATTTTTTCCAAACAGATCATAATCGAGTTGAAAATCACTTGTAAATTTTGTGGTCAGCGCTGGGAAGACTCCCGTCCATTGAATACTCATATAGGTTAAAATTAAAGTTTGACAGGACAAAGGTAAGCCCTCTAGTTGTGGCCCGAACTATATAAAATAATCAATTCCAATACTATTTTGACCATTTATTTGTAAATTTATAAGTATCGGTTATCATAATATGTCATGAAGGTTGTTCCATTTCAAGTTCCACACACCACAAAAGAAGCATTCAGAATTCAGTTGGATAGAATGCCCCACTTTTATGACAAGCTGCACCAACACAATGAGATTCAAATCATGTGGATAGAAAAAAGTGAGGGGACATTAATTGCCGGAGACTATGTGGGCCGTTTTGGTCCAGGTGACCTTTACATTATTGGAAGTCATCAGGCTCATGTGTTTAAGAATGATCCGGCCTATTTTAGTACGGAAAGCAATCTTACAGCATCATCCCTTTCCATATTTTTTGGAGAAAAATACTTTGGTGGTGAGTTCTGGCAGTTGGAGGAAATGGAGGATACCCGGAATTTCGTAGAAAAGGCTTCTCGCGGATTCAAAATGTTGGGAGCTGAGAAAGAAAACCTGATTACACTTCTGAAAATAGTGGTAGACCAGAAAGGCATAGACAAACTCATTACCTTTTTCAGCATTATTAAATTGCTTTCGGAAGCTACAGAATTTGAAACCCTCAGTGTAATGGCTTCGATGGAAAATTACGGAAGCAGTGAAGGCAAGCGCATGGATGACATTCTCCAGTTTACACTTCGTGAGAGTTATCGAAAGGTCTATATTGATGAGGTAGCAAGAGTAGCCAATCTCACCGAAGAGGCATTTTGCAGGTATTTCAAAATCAGGACAGGAAAGACCTACACAAACTTTTTGAATGAAGTCAGGGTGAGTCAGGCGTGTAAGTTACTTATTGACAAAGATCTTTCCGTTCAGGATATTTGCTATCAATCTGGATTCACCAACCTGTCCAACTTCAACAGAGCTTTTAAAAAAGTAACTGGAAAAACGCCCTCGAAATATCTGAATTAGGTCAAGCCCTTTTTAATGTAACGATGGTAATCTCGGGGGGAATACCCACACGACCAGGATAACCCAAATAACCAAACCCGCGATTGACATAAAGATATTGATCGTCTTCTTTATAGAGCCCTGCCCATTGTTTGTAAATATACTGAGAGGGACTCCACTTAAAGCCACCCACCTCAACACCAAACTGAAAGCCATGGGTATGGCCGGCAAACATCATATCAATATCCTTATAATGCTGGCGCACCTGCGCATCCCAATGACTTGGGTCATGGCTGAGCAAAAGTTTCACAGGTGCCTCTTCCGATCCACGATAAGCCTGATCCAACTTCCCATATTTTGTAAAGCGACCCGCTCCCCAATTCTCGTTACCGATAATAGCTATTTTTTCACCATCTACTTCCAACCATCGGTGTTCGTTCTGCAACAGGTCAAAGCCCAGCTCTCGATGAGCACGAATTAAATCCTGAAAGTTTTGCGCCTTTGCATGGGCACTCTCCCAATTATGATAATCGCCATAGTCGTGATTTCCGGTAACCGAAAAGACACCAAGAGGAGCTTTTACTTTATTAAATACCTCTATATAATCTTTCACCTCCGATGTTTCATTATTCACCAAATCTCCCGTGAAAAATACAACATCAGGTTTTTCTTTCACAAGCATCTCAACCCCTCCCTTCACGGCTGTCTTATTAAAAAAACTACCGGAATGTATGTCTGACAACTGACCCATGCTGATGCCATCGAATGCTTTGGGTAAATTCGGAAGGGAAACAGTCAGCCTCTTTATTCTATAGTCGTGTGCCCCTGAAATAATGCCATAAGTAAAGGCTCCAAAGGGGACAGTAGCAGCTACTAAAGCTGCCTTTGATAAAAATTCAGAACGAGGAATCACCTCACCGGGCAATCCGGTAGAGGATTCATTATGAAAAAATGAAGTCAAATATCGAATACCGCGCTGAACATCATCGGCAAACAAAAACAACACCGCAAATAGCTTTGAAATGTAAATGGTAAAAATCCCTGTTATCATCCAGTTGCGAAAACCGGAAGATTGCAGATATGGATTACCCAGCGCCCACCAAAGCATGGCCGATAAACACAATATGGATGGTACCCAAAAACCATATCGGAAAATTCCTTTCCAAAGCGGTGACCAATCTTTGCTTACCAAAAATACGGCCTGGAAAATATAATAATCCATTACCAGGAAGAGGAAAGAAAAGATCAATACCAACATCATTCTGTTTTTCATAAAATAAAGAAAGTCGCCCCTTGATAAGACGACCTTCTAAAACTTTAGTGTATACTACTGATTAACGCTATCACTGGTTCTCGCCCAGAACTGGCTTTGGCGCTACCCCAAATATCCGTTCTTTAAGTTTGGCCATTATAAGGTACAACACTGGAACTAAAATCAACGTTAGAAAAGTTCCAAATATCAGTCCAAATATCATTGTCCAGGATAGCGGACCCCAGAATGCCACGTTGTCGCCCCCAAAGAAAATTTGAGGTCTAAATTCAGTAAACAAGGTTACAAAATCAATATTCAAACCTACGGCCAGCGGAATCAGACCCAGCATAGCAGCCAAAGCAGTAAGTATCACGGGAGTCATTCTGGTTTTACCGGCTTCAGCAATTGCCTCGTGCAGTTCTACACCCTGACTTCTCAGTAAATCAGTAAATTCAACCAATAAGATTCCATTACGAACTACCAATCCGGCCAAGGCCATTACACCCACTCCCGACATCACAATCGATATTTCCATTTTGAACAATGAAAAACCTATTAAAACTCCGATTATACTAAACAGAATTTCAGATAAAATTATAAGCGGCTTACTAATTGAGTTAAATAAGGTTACCAAAATCATAAAAATCAACCCAAAAGCAACCATAAAAGCAACGCCCAAAAAGGCTGAAGTTTCTGCTTGTTGCTCCTGCTCTCCGGTCATCTTAATGGTAACTCCATCAGGAGTATTAAATGAAGCAAGCTTAGACTCAATGTTTGCTACCACCTCGTTGGCGTTAAAATCACCCAACACGTTGGAGGAAAGTGTGATCACTCTTTTTTGATCAATTCTTCGAATGCCTGCAAAACTATTGGAGTATTCGATTTTTGCGATTGCCGATAATGGCACCTGACGCACCTGACCTCCTGAACCCATGTCCCTATAAGTAATTGGAAGGTTAACTAAAGTATTGATATCATTCCGTTGGTCCTCTTTGATTCGCACTTGAATTGGATAATCATCATTGGCATCCCGGAATTTAGACACCTCGAGTCCATAAATTGCAGTGCGGAGTGTACTTCCAATCTGGCCTGTTGATATTCCTTCACGGTTCGCTTTTTCTCTATCAATCCGAACTACAATCTCTGGTTTGTTACTTTGAAAATCAGATTTCAGTTCTTCAACACCTGGAACCTGAAGCGAATCCAAATACCGTTGCACCCGGTCTGCAGTAGTGGTTAATACTTCAAAGTTATCTGCCGCCACTTCAATATTAACCGGCTTTCCCGTAGGAGGTCCATGTTTTTCCTGGTCGACAGAAATCTCAGCTCCCTTTATGCCTTTAACGGCTTCGCGGATTTTATCCAGGTATTCCTTGGTGGATTGGCCGCCCCTCTTGGCAAACTTCACAAAGGCCACCGTTACCTTTCCCAAGTGAGGGCTCGCCTGAGTACCTCCGTCAAATGGATTTTCACTTGCACCAATAGCCACATTAGAAATAACAGACTCAACTATCGGGTTTTCTCTACCAATCACCCCTACGACTTTATCCTCCACTACATTAGTTATTGAATCGGTAACTCTTTGATCCGTTCCTATAGGCATTCGTATGTATGCAAACACAAAATTGGGATCACCATTGGGAAAGAAAACAACAGGTGGCTTACGGATTGCTGTAAACACGATAGAAAAAACAAATAGGAAAATCACACTTACAACCACCCAAATAGGCCTCCAACCAGTGAGGCACCATTTGACAATGGTTTTATACTTCTCCTGCACTTTTGGCCAGAAATTTGTTTGAAAAGCAGAGATCACCCTGACCAGGTAGAAATGATGCAATGCGTAAAGTGCAAATATAAAGACCGTAAAATTACCAATACCTATTGAGCCGATGAGGTACGATAAAATTGCAATGGCACCAAATACAACTGCTGCAATTTTAAATCCTTTTGTGAATTTCGATTTTCCTTCATGATCGTGGTCATGTGGCCTCATAAAATCTGCCGCAAATACCGGGTTGATTATATAGGCTACAACGAGCGAAGCCAACAATGCGATGATCAGTGTAATGGGTAAATACATCATGAATTTCCCAATTACACCCGGCCAAAAAGCAAGCGGAATAAACGGTGCTAAAACCACTAATGTTCCTGAAAGAACAGGCAAGAAAACTTCTCCCGCAGCAATCTTTGCCGCCTTTCGTATAGGCACTTTACCATTAGCAAACACTCTGTGGGTATTTTCAATCACCACAATTGCATCATCGACTACTATACCCAATGCCAGCAAGAATGAGAATAGGGTCATCAGGTTTAAGGTAAATCCTATAGTTGGAAACAAAAGGAATGTCATTAAACTTGAAATCGGTACGGAGAGCCCCACAAAGATCGCGTTGGTAGCGCCCATGAAAAACATCAGTATCACAGTTACCAGTACAAAACCGATAATAATTGTGTTAATCAAATCATGGAGTGTAACCCTTGTATTGTCCGACTGATCTGCCGTAATAGTAATTTTTAATCCGGGAGGCAGAATATCTTTCTCAAAATGTTTAACAATTTCATTGATCTGATCCGAGGCAGCAATTAAATTCTCACCACTCCGCTTGATCACGTTTAGTGTTACCACATTCTTTTCATCCAAACGGGCAAAGCTTTCCTGTTCTTTGTGTGTATCCAGCACGGTGGCAACATCTCTTAAATATATCTTACCTCCTTTAATTGAGCTGACTACCGTGTTGGCTATTTGATCTGCCGAAGTATACTCACCATTTACGCTAAGTGAACGCTTCATTCCATCTACTGAAATCTGGCCACCGGAAACAATTACGTTTTCAAATCGAATGGCATTGGAAATATCATCTAAGCTCACACCGGCAACAGCCGCCTTATATAAATCTACATTGACCTGAATCTCACGGTCCAGCGCGCCAACAATATCCACCCTTCGAATTTCGGTAAGTCCTTCGATTGCATCTTGCATGTCATCTGCATAATGTTTCAGGGTTTGCAAGTCATAATCTCCTGAGAGGTTCACGTTCATAATAGGGACTTCCGATATATCGATTTCCACTATTTGCGGATCGTTCTCCAAATCGGAAGGCAAATCATTTTTTGCCCGATCCACAGCATCCTTCACTTCCTGTTTTGCCTTTTCGATTGCAATGTTAGGTTCAAACTCTATAATGATATTTGAAAAATCCTGCACAGAATTACTGGATACTTTTTTGATTCCAGAAATGGATTTAACTTCCTTCTCAATTTCCTTCGTAATCAAATTCTCTATATCCTCTGGTGCTGCTCCTGGGTATACCGTGGCGACAAAAATTTGCGGAAAAACAACTTCCGGGAAATTCTCCTTTGGAAGATTAATATATGTCATAATACCGGCAAGGCAGACAATTATGGTAGCCACATAAATGGAAACCTTATTGTCAATAGCCCAACTGGTAGGTCTAAATTCTTTTTCTATGTCTTGCATTAGGCTTGAGTTTTAGAATTGGTAATTAAAAGGACTATTAAATTTTGATAAAGTCACCGTCACTTAAGCCTTGAAAACCTACCGTAATTAACTTATCACCTGATTTTAATCCGTTCACTTGTGTCTGTCCGTCATACACTCCATCAATAGTTATCACCCGTTTCCGCGCAACCAAATTATCCCCTTCTTTTTCGGCCACATACACTATCTTCTGCCCATTGATTTCCTGTACTACATTAATCGGAACAACCAGGGCCTTCTCCTCTCTATGGAATACAACGCTAACCATAGCCGTCATGTTAGGACGAAAGTTGGAATTGGATGGAAGCTGAACTTCTACTGTAAATGTTCTTGAGAGTGGATTAATCGTCTTACCCACGAATGTTACTTTGGCATTTATTTCTTTGTCCAGATCAGGTAGAGTTATCAGTACTTTATCACCCTTGCTTATAAGCATGACATATGCTTCCGATACTTCTGCTTTAATTCTCAGATCTGAAAAATTTATCACACGAATGGCAGGCATTCCAGGCCCAACGTTCTGACCAGCTTTTACAAACACTTCATCTACCACTCCATTAATGGGTGATTTAATGCGTGTCATATCATTTTGTTCTTGCAATGCCGCCAGCCTTTTCTCCATCGATTCCTTATTTGTTTTTGCCTGAATAAATTGAACCTCAGTTCCGATTTTCTGGTCCCATAGGTTTTTCTGACGTTCATATATTGAATTAGTAAGGCTAAGTTGCGATTTCAGCTCATCAATACTTCTTAAAATAACGGCATTGTCAATCTGAGCCAGCACCTGCCCTGCCTTCACCTTATCCCCTACGTTGGCGTACACTTTATTTACCACACCCATCGATTTAGCACTTACATCAATATTGTCTTCTGCCACCACTTTCCCTTGTGTTCGCACAAAATGATCAAAAGAACGTATAGCCAATTCCTTAATACCTACTTCTTTCGATCTGACAGTCTCCGCTTCAGGATTCTCACTGGCTATTTCAGCTTCTAATTGTACAATTTGTTTGGTAAGTTGTGCCTGCTTTTCCTTCAATCCCTGAAGTTGCACGTTTTTATCCTTGGATGAACTGCAGGCAGCCATTGCACCCACAATTACAAAAAATAGAAAAGAGCGTATGTATAGTTTGTTTTTCATAAGAGATTAATATCAAATTATTATTTTAATTCCGGGGTTGGTAAAAGTTTTCCGAATGCTTTGTCAAGATCAGTTTTAGCAATAGTCGCATCAAACAAGGCATTGTAATAATTTACCTGGGCTTCTTTTAATGATGATTCCGCATCTATTACTTCCAGGTTTGACCCAACACCTTGTTCATATTTAATCTTTGTAATCCGAGCTATATTTTCAGCCAGACCCATATTTTGTTCTTGCGATTTTAATGCCTCTATGCTATTCTGATAGTTAATGGTGGCTTGCTTTATTTCCAGATCAATAGCTTTCTCAAGAGATTTAAAACCATTTTCAATTTTTCTCAACTGAAGCTTCTCTTGCTGCACTTTATAGGTTCTTTGAAGCCCTGAAAACAATGGAATGCTCAGATTGAGGCCAAAAGAGCTAAAGGGATACCAACTATCCGGGCCAATACGTCCATCATCTGATACACCGCTGTTGGTTTTAAAAAGTCCTCCAATATTCGATGACTGCGTGGAGTAACCCATGTTGGCATTGGCCGAAAGGCTGGGTAATGCTGAGGCATAATTATTTTTGATATTGAGATTCTGCAACTTCCAATTGGTTTCCAAAACCTGATAGTCAGGTCGGCCTTTATAATCCCAATCCCTCAGGTATTCATCCAGGTTTACATCAATCATTTCCTTATTTAATTCACCCACTACCTCAATAGGTTGCCCTAATGGATAATTCATTTGAAATTTCAATAGCTCAACACTTAGTTGCTGAAGTTTTTCGAATTTAGATTTTTCGGTAACAAGATTATTTAATGTCACCTGAATCCTGTCAACGTCTATGCCTTCTGCAAAACCATTTTCATTCATGGCTTTTGTTGTGATCAATAGTGAATCCACCCTGTTGATATTGTTATCAAAGAGTTTCATTCTTTCTCTATTTACCAACACAGAGTAATATGCCTTCGTCACTTGCTCTACCACCTGCTCATTGGTTTGATTGGTTGTTTTAATGGAAAGTTCCTTATAGGCATTAGAAGCCTGAAGCCCTACCAAATAACTACCGTTAAAAATGATTTGGTTGACTGATACCGATGCCATCCCACTGCTCTTCAACTGAAAAAAGTTTTGAGCAGCTAAAACATCCCCTGCTTTAGCACCAGAGATTCCTGAAGGGAAAAAACTAAAACTCGCATTAGGGTCATAGATGCCAAAAAACCGCGCCTGCTTCTGATTGTGCTGCAACCCCACTGATCCTGAAATTTGAGGAAGCCCAATTCCTATTGTTTCCCTCACCTTGGCTGCGGCAATTTGTTCATCAATCTTTGCATTGGCTATGTTATAAGAATTATCCAATGCATATTTCACACACTGATCCAGAGTAAACGATTTTGGTTCATTTTCCTGGGCCATGAGTGCTCCCGAAATAAAAAACAATGATAAAAAAGAGAGAGTATAATAAGCCCGACTCATAATTGAATTTTTGTATTTTCCTTGTTGATAAATTTTTTTTTGTATTTTTCATACAGCTTCCTGCCTTTATCAGTAAAAAGTCCGTAGATAAAGTGATCGAAGATTTGCATCTGCAAGCCGAGTACAGAGTAAGCACCTTTGGGGAAAAGGGCAGGGTCAAACGGAAATTGAATTGTTTCCAATCGCAGAATAGCCATAATTTTAGCGTCAACTTCGTGGCGGAAATAACCTTCTTCCTTGCCTCGCCCAATGGTGCGTGCTAGCTGCTCTCTGATAAAGTGATCCTTAAACGCTAACCACACTTCCCATGCTTTATGGTGGTACTTTTGAAGATCAAAAAGTAATAATGGATTCATGTCTTTGAAGTTTTCCCTTAGACACCCAGAAAGCTCTATCAATTCTTCCACAGCGTTTTTTGCCTGGCTGACCACCTCGTCCATCTGCGCCCTTTCTTTAAGGACATGGGCTTCCGTAACGGAAATCACCATATCATCTTTATCCTTGAAGTATTGATAAATTGTTTTTTTGGAGACCCCCAGGTGATTGGCAATATTATCCATGGATATACTGCGAATCCCATAACGCAGGAAGAGCTCTGATGCTCCGTTTAAAATCTTATTTTTAGTATCTGTTGCTTCCATGTGGGGCGCAAAACTAAGGAAACTTTAGTCTTACTCAAAGTTTCCTTTGTTTTTTGCTCTTCTAACGGCAACGGTTCCGTTTTGTTTAGGAAATAATCAATTTTTCTTTCCGGGTATGCCATCTCCTTACTGGTCGGTGGGTTTTGGGGATTGAAATGAGTTGCCCCATCCGCACTTTTCTTTCATCTTATTTCGAAACTGGGCTTTTTCTTCTTCTGTCATTTTACCCCATTTTTCCCTCCAGTAACTTCCTCTGTAGCTGCTTCTATAGTGCCGCTTTCCCAAAGGCCATAAAAGTATTTTGGACAACAATAATAGTCCCAGTGCTTGCCAGATGGTAATCATTGTGCCTCCAAAAAGTGCGGGCACCAACCAATTCCATAACAACTGTGTTATTAAACCAAGTACTCCAATTGCTATCGCTCCCAGAAGTACCATTTTCAAAATCCAACTTCCTCGTTTCATAATTTTATAAATTAATTTGTTTTTTTAATATCACTCAAAACTGCCTAATCCGTTATTTCAGTCATCTTTCATCACATCATTGTAAAACTGCTGAAGCCGCTTTCGCAAACTCATAATAGCGTATCGCTTTCTTGACAACAATGTGTTAATAGAGACCCCCTCCTCTTCCGCCAATTCTCTAAAACTCCTCTCTTCTATTTCATTTTGAATAAAAATTTCTCTTTGTGCCCTGGGCAGCTCGCTCAAAGCCTCGGTTATTTCATCCCATATAGCCTCTTTCAGCAACATAGATTCCGGAGCGTTATCCAAATCAGGTAAAATTTCTTGTAGGGTGATTGGGCCATCTTCATCTGACCCTGTTGAGAAAGTAAAGTTCGTTCGCTTAGGTCGCGAAGCATCCCTTCTGTACCTGTCTATTATTTTGTTGCGTGCCACAGAATAAAGCCACGATGTCACCCTATCCAATGAGTCAATTGTTTCGAAACCAGCAATGAACTGATAGAAAACATCCTGAAGGATATCCTCTGCCTCCTCCAAATTAGACACCCTGCTCCGAATAAATCCCAGTAATTTGTCTTTCTCCTTCAGAAAGGTATTTTGTTTCTGTTGCTGCATTGTCAATTCCATCACCTTGGACTCCATGTTACTCATGCTTCAACAGGATAGTCGGGATGCAGGGTCAATTTATTGTAAATTGGATTCAAACTTTGGTAATGCCTACCCATGTTTTATCATATTTGTGCCTCCATGAGTACTGACTACCATTTATTTCACCACCAGGGGGCCGTGCTGGGTTATTCGCAGGCAGGTAGCGGGCCTAAGTCAATTCTCATTTTTCACGGCTTTGGGCAGGATCATGCGGTATTCAATGCGCTTGCCGGTAAACTAAGTGATATTTTCACACTGTATTCGTTCGACTTATTCTTTCACGGCAAAAGCGAATGGCCTCTCGATGAAACACCCCTGTCAAAGGCTTACTGGAAAGAGCTGCTCGATCAATTTCTGACCAAAAATTCAATTGAAAAATTCAACCTCATAGGTTTTAGCCTGGGTGGAAAGTTTGCCCTCGCCAGCCTGGAGGCCTTTCCATCCAGGGTTTCATCAGTCTATTTACTAGCTCCCGATGGCATCAAAACGAATTTTTGGTACAGCCTCGCTACCTATCCCTTGGTATTAAGACGGTTATTTAAAAGTATGATCCTTAAACCAGGTCGGTTTGTCTCTATTGTCAAATGGGCAAAAAAATTAAACCTGATGGATAAAGGGGTGATTAAGTTTGCCGAATCGCAAATGGATACTGAAGAGAAAAGAAAAAGGGTTTATTATTCATGGGTGGTTTTTAAGCAACTCCGATTTGATTTGGATTTTATTGCTTCTATAATTAATGTAAACAAAATAGAATTATCTATTTTTATTGGCAGATTTGATAAAGTTATTACGGCTGATATCGTGGCTCCTTTGCTAAAACGTGTGCCCCATCATCAACTTCAAATTCTTGAAACAGGACATAACGGTTTGATTGACAAATCCATTGAAGCCTTAAGAAATATAAGTATAAAAAGTCCTTAAAATCCTGTAATCGTAGTACTTTTATCCTTTCAATATAAGCCAGCAAATGATTCTATTTTTCCGCACGCCATCCGCAACCATTTATGCGGTAGAGGCTGCTCATTCTCTTACACCCGAAGATATTCAAAAACTTACGTGGCTCTTTAGTGGAGCCATTTTCGATAGTAGCCCTTCCCTTTCAGGATATTTTATTGGCCCAAGAAAAGAGATGGTCAGCCCCTGGAGCACCAATGCAGTGGAAATTACCCAAACCATGGGGATCAATGGAATTATCCGAATTGAAGAATTTATACAATCTGTAGATAGTGATGCTGATCACGATCCTATGTTGCAGCGCATTTACAAAGGATTAGATCAGGAAATATTCACCATACATCACCAACCAGAATCCATCATAGAAATTGATAATCTGATCGGATATAGTGCCAAAGAAGGATTGGCATTGAGTGAGGAGGAAATAGACTACCTCAATGAGGTCAGTAAACAACTTGGAAGAAAATTAACCGACAGTGAGGTGTTTGGTTTCTCCCAGGTCAATTCTGAACACTGCCGCCACAAGATTTTTAACGGCACTTTTATCATTGATGGCAAAGAAATGTCGGAAACGCTTTTTCAACTCATCAAAAAAACTTCAAAAGAGAATCCCAATTATATCGTTTCGGCTTACAACGACAATGTGGCTTTTATTAAAGGCCCAAAAATCGAGCAATTCGCCCCTGGTCGTCAGGACATTCCCGATTACTTTCAAGTGGACGACTTTGACTCCGTTATCTCGCTTAAAGCCGAGACCCACAACTTTCCCACTACAGTGGAACCTTTCAACGGAGCTGCTACCGGTTCGGGAGGAGAAATCAGAGATCGCCTGGCCGGAGGAAAAGGATCGTTGCCGCTGGCAGGCACCGCTGTGTACATCACTTCCTATCCAAGATTAGAAAATGGCAGATCATGGGAAAAGAAATTTGAAGCGCGTAAGTGGTTGTACCAATCACCTGCCCAAATTCTCATCAAAGCTTCTGATGGCGCCAGTGATTTTGGTAACAAGTTTGGTCAGCCACTAATTGGTGGTAGCGTTCTCACTTTCGAACATTTTGATGGCGATAAAAAGTATGGTTTCGATAAGGTGATCATGATGGCAGGTGGTGTCGGATACGGAAAGGAAAAAGACAGCAAGAAGGAAAAGCTCAAGGCGGGAGATAAGATCGTGATGATGGGGGGTGATAATTATCGAATTGGCATGGGGGGCGGAGCAGTGTCTTCAGTTGCTACTGGAGAGTTTGGAAATGCAATCGAACTTAATGCCATACAGCGATCCAACCCCGAAATGCAAAAGCGGGTGATGAATGCCATTCGTGCTATGGTAGAGATGAAAGATAACCCTATCATCTCGATCCACGATCATGGAGCAGGTGGTCACTTAAATTGCTTTTCCGAATTGCTGGAAGATACCGGTGGTACCATAGAGATTAATAAATTGCCAATAGGCGACCCCACCCTTTCCGACAAAGAAATCATCAGTAATGAATCGCAGGAGCGTATGGGAATTGCCATCAGTGAAAAAAATATTGAAATCTTAAAACAAGTCTCAGCCAGAGAGCGCGCACCCATGTACGTGGTCGGTACGGCCACTGGCGACAATGAATTGAAGTTCATCAACAAAAAGAAAAATACTTTGCCATTTGATTTAATGGTGAATCATCTATTTGGTTCCTCACCAAAAACCATCTTAACTGATGAAACACCTGAAACGATTTATCCAAAATTAGAATACGAGGCCTCACTCTTTCGCGAGTACCTCAACGCAGTACTTCAGTTGGAAAGTGTGGCCTGCAAAGATTGGTTGACCAATAAAGTAGACCGATGTGTAACGGGCAAGGTGGCCACCCAACAAACTTGTGGTGCCATTCAACTCCCATTGAATAACGTTTCCGTGATGGCTCTTGATTTTCTCAGCAACAAAGGTGTGGCTACTGGAATTGGGCATGCTCCATCAGCCTCCTTGGTGAACGCAGCATCAGGAAGTCAATTGGCCATTGCAGAAGCTTTGACCAATATCCTTTGGGCTCCCTTATCCAACGGACTTAAGGGAGTTTCATTAAGTGCCAACTGGATGTGGCCTGCAAAAAACAAAGGAGAAGATGCAAGGCTTTATCAGGCAGTTGCCTCTGTGAGTAATTTCTCCCTGGCACTGGGCATCAACGTGCCTACAGGAAAAGATTCACTTTCCATGACTCAAAAATATCCAACCGGTGAGGTAGTGTACTCACCCGGTACAGTCATTATTTCGGCTGTAGCCGAAGTAGAGGATATAACAAAAACTGTTTCTCCTGCACTGCAAAACATTGTCGGCTCAAAAATACTCTACATTGACCTTTCAAAGTGCCCGCTGGTGCTGGGGGGAAGCAGCTTTGCCCAGATCATCAATCAATTGGGTAATCAGGTGCCTGAGATTACTAATCCAAAATACTTTGCCGATTCTTTTGAGGCCATTCAGCAGCTAATAAAACAAAACCTGATACTTGCTGGTCATGATATCTCCGCTGGTGGAATGATCACCGCTTTATTGGAAATGTGCTTTCCTACCCCGGGCGTTGGTCTTGAAATAAATATCAAATCATTGGGGCACGATACAATCAAAATACTTTTCAGTGAAAACCCTGGTGTATTGATTCAAGTGAGTAATGATGGAAGGGTGGAATCAGAACTTACGAAACGCAAAATAGAATACGCTACCATAGGGACTGTAACATCAGAGCGTTTACTTTCTATGCAAACTCAGGCTGAATCATACCAATTAGAAATAGATACACTTAGAGATACCTGGTTCAGGACTTCTTTTTTAATGGATCAGATACAGCGACCTAAAAAGTATGCTGAACAAAGGAAGAGCAACTATGCCAGGCAAGCATTGTCTTATCAACTTCAACCCCGGTTTGATGGAAAATTTTCCACTTACAATATCAACCCCAAAAGGAGAAAACCAACAGGAATTAAAGCTGCTATCATTCGGGAAAAAGGAGTAAACGGAGACAGGGAAATGGCCTATTCGCTTTACCTCGCTGGCTTTGATGTGAAAGATGTACACATGACCGATCTGGTCTCAGGAAAAGAAGATCTGTCTGATGTGAATATGATTGCCTTTGTGGGTGGATTCTCCAACTCCGATGTGTTAGGATCAGCCAAAGGGTGGGCCGGTGCATTTCTTTACAACCCAAAGGCAAAAGCGTCTCTTGATAATTTTTATGCCCGCAAGGACACGCTTAGTCTTGGTGTTTGTAATGGTTGTCAGTTGATGATGGAGTTGGGACTGGTTTATCCTGAGTGGAAGGATCATCCCAGGATGCACCATAACGGATCAGGAAAGTTTGAGTCTGCCTTTCTGAATATTACCATACCCAAAACAAACTCGGTTATGCTGCGATCGTTTGAGGGCGCAAGACTTGGAATATGGGTAGCACACGGTGAAGGTCGTTTCCAATTACCAGCTGACTCATCCAAATTTCAAATTGCTGCCACCTATTCACAGGATGCCTACCCGGGCAATCCCAATGATTCAGATTTTTCTGTTGCCGCACTTACTTCACATGACGGAAGGCACCTGGCTATCATGCCACACCTTGAGCGCTCATTATTTCCCTGGAATTGGCCCTACTATCCCGGTGATAGAAAGGAAGATCAGATTTCACCCTGGATTGAGGCATTCACCAACGCATTGGACTGGGTGAAGGAAAACTAAAGTAGATTATCAATAGATTATCTGCTTAAAATGTCGCGTAGCCATCTTGTGAGATCGTTCGATTTGTGGTAACTTTTCATATTAAATCAAAATTGAAACCGGTCTATGAAGTATATCTACCTTCTTCTCCTAATTCCGGCCTTTTTATCCTCCTGTTTGGGGTATAAAGAATTACCCGTAGAGTATGACTATAGTTATGCGGGCACTTTTAAGAAGTACCGCACCTTTGATATCATGCGTCCAGTGGGCATGGCAGACTCTTCCATGACCAACAGTTTAATCGAAAAAAGTATTTTGTCCAGAATGAAGTTTTTGGGGTATCGACAGACGGATAGAAGACCACATCTTATTGTAGGGTTCAAAATGTTTACTGACAGTCTCAATTTTAATGGCTACAATCAACCGGATATTGAAGAATGGGTTAAAAGTCAGGATCATACCTTGGAATATGATCCATTGAAATATAACTTGAAGTCGGGCACATTGCTCATTCAACTTTTTGACAGACGACAAAACAGGTCTATTTGGCAAGGCTATGCTACCACGCTTTATGGTGGCATCGATTTTCAAAATCAAAGACATCTTAAGAATGCAGTGATCTCCATTTTGGATAAATATCGTTTTTGGGCTGATGGTTTTGTAGAAGGGCGCACCGTCCTTTCAGATGGAGACCTAAACTAACCTCACATCTCTCAAAATGAGGCTTTTTGATTCAAAATGATTTAAAAGTCGATTTTACCTTTTTAAAAAAAGTTCTACCTTTGCCCACCCAAAATGGGAGCTAAAGTGCCCGATGGTGTAACTGGCAACACGCTTGATTTTGATTCAAGAAAGTCTAGGTTCGAGCCCTAGTCGGGCAACAATATCCCGGTTCCTACCAAAAGGGCCGGGATTAACATTTATAAGGTTTAAGAAATGGCAGTGAAAATTTTTTCCGGACAAGCATCTACCTACCTGGCTGAAAAAATTGCACATGCCTATGGAGAACCTCTTGGAGAAGTAAAATATCAGCAGTTTAGTGATGGAGAGATGTCTCCATTTATCATGGAATCGGTAAGAGGGCATGACGTTTTTATCGTACAGTCTACATTTGCGCCAGCTGACAACTTTATGGAACTGCTACTGATGATCGATGCTGCAAAAAGGGCCAGTGCAGAAAACGTAAATGTTATTATACCTTATTTTGGCTACGCAAGGCAAGACCGAAAGGATAAGCCCCGTGTCTCCATTGCCGCCAAACTCATTGCCAACCTTCTTTCTGCAGCCGGTGCAAGCCGGGTAATGACTTTTGACCTCCATGCTGACCAAATTCAAGGCTTTTTCGATATTCCCGTTGACCACCTGGATGGCAATTATATTTTTGTCCCCTACCTCAAGTCGCTGAACCTGAAGAACATAATGTTTGCCTCCCCTGATGTTGGGGGTATCAAAAGAGCAAGAAGCTTCGCCAAGTTTTTCGATGCGGAGTTGGCGGTATGTGATAAATATCGAAAAGAGGCCAATAAGGTAGAGTCCATGCGGCTTATTGGCGAAGTAGAGGGTAAAGATGTGGTGCTGGTAGACGACCTGGTAGATACCGCTGGCACGATATGTAAAGCCGCTGCTTTGCTTAAAGAAAAAGGCGCAAGGTCGGTACGAGCAGTATGTACCCACCCTGTGCTATCAGGTAATGCCTATGAAACCATTGAAAATTCTGTACTGGACGAAATTGCTGTCACAGACACTATCCCACTTAAAAAGAAATCTAAAAAAATTAAAGTCTTAACCGTTTCTGATTTGTTTGCCAAAGCCATCCGAAAGATTCACGACCATGAATCAGTTAGTTCTTTATTCATTCGTTTGTAACTATTTAACTTAAACAATAATTTTTTATGAAAACCATCGAGATTATAGGGTATAAAAGAGCAAATCTCGGCAAAGTAGGTGCACAGCGCGCTCGTGAAGAGGGCAACGTTCCATGCGTATTATACGGTGGCGGAGAGCAAGTGCATTTTGTGGCGCCAATGATTCTGTTTCGTGAACTCGTTTACACAAATGATGCACACTTCGTGCATCTCAATATTGAAGGAGAAGAGCATCGGGCTATTCTTCAGGAAGTCCAATTTCATCCTGTAAGTGAAATTATTCTACATTCAGACTTCCTTAAAATCAGTGATGAAAGAAAAATTAAAATGGATATCCCCGTACGTCTGGTGGGACAGGCTGCCGGTGTATCCAAAGGAGGTACTTTGGTGCGTAAGAAAGCATCTCTAAAGGTGTATGGTTACCCCAAAGACATGCCCGATCATATCGATGTGGATGTATCAGAACTGGACTTTCACCATGCTCTAAAGGTAATGGATATGAAAATGCCAAACCTAGAGTTTCTCGATCCCAAACGAGCATCTATTGCTGTAGTGGAGGTTCCTCGTGCCGCTAAACTGGCAGAAGATGATGCTGCTGCCGCTGCTGCCGCTGCCACTCCAGCCGAGGGCACTGCTGCTCCTGCTGAAGGTGAGGCTGCTGCTGCTGAACCTAAAAAGGAAGCTGGTAAAAAGTAAACAATTCCATTCGCAAAAATCCCGTTTCGGCATGTTCGGAACGGGATTTTTATTTTATTGCCATTGTTTCATTGTCAGGCTCCATTAGTTCAATACGAGCTATAAATTTTAAAACATGAAGTATCTAATCGCAGGCTTAGGAAATATTGGTGTTGAATATGAGCTGACACGCCACAATATAGGTTTCTTAATCCTTGACCGTATTGCAGATAATAAAGGCATTACCTTCTCAACAGGAAGATACGCAGATAAGGCAGAATGGAGGCACAAGGGCCGGCAGATTCATTTTATTAAACCCAACACCTATATGAACCTGAGTGGTAAGGCCATTGCCTATTGGCTTCAGGAGTTGAAGATTCCTAAAGAAAACCTTTTGGTAGTGGTGGATGATCTGGCATTGCCCTTTGGAACATTAAGAATGAGGGCGAAGGGAAGTGCAGCCGGTCACAATGGCCTCACCAATATTGAAGAGCTAACCGGAGGGCAGAACTATCCTCGGCTGAGATTTGGAGTAGGCAATAACTTCGGAAAAGGTCAACAGGTAAATTATGTATTGAGTAATTTCAACAATGAAGAAATTGAAGCACTGCCAAAGCTAATGGATCAAGCAGAGGAAATGATTCTATCGTTTTGTACCATTGGAGTAGATAGAACAATGAGTCTCTTTAATAGGACTTAGGGCAATGGGACTTGAGACTTAGGGATTGGTATTCACTAAGTCCCAAGCCCTAAAACCTAAGTCCCAAGTCCTAGCTAATACAAGAGCCTGGCGATACAGGATCGGAAGTGCTGATCAACTTAAGCGCTCCATCCTTATCCTCTGCCATTAAAATCATTCCTTGCGATTCAATACCCATAATTTTTCTTGGCGCCAAATTGACGAGGATTGTCACCTGCTTGCCAACCATTTCCTCTGGCGTGTAGTGCTCGGCAATTCCACTTAAGACCGTGCGGGTATCGATGCCCGTGTCAACCTGCATCTTCAGCAATTTTTTAGATTTTTCCACTCTTTCAGCAGAAACAACTTTACCGATGCGCATATCCATTTTAGAAAACTCATCAAAAGTAATCTCGGCTTTTGCCGGTTCTGCTGACTGATTTTGTAATTCCATCTTTTTCTTGTTTTCTTTCAGGCGATTGACCTGCTCGGCAATCACTTCATCTTCTATTTTTTCAAATAATAATTCAGAAGTACTTAACTGATGCTTCTCTTTAAGCAATGTGATCGCACCTGTGTTGTCCCATGTGTAGGTCTCCAGTCTCAACATTTTCTTTAACTTCTCTGCTGTAAAGGGAAGAAATGGAGCGGATAACACGGCAAGGTTAGCTGCAATTTGAAGAGACAGATTGAGAATGGTGCCCACCTTGTCCATATCCGTTTTGGCCACCTTCCATGGTTCTGTGTCTGCAAGGTACTTGTTTCCCAACCGCGCGAGATCCATTAGATTGGCTGTTGCTTCTCTGAACTTATAGTTTTCTATCGCACTTCCTATTTTATCAGGGAACAAGCCCAATGCTTTAATTACTTTATTACCCAGTTCATCAAGGGCGCCTCTTACGGGAACCTTCCCATCAAAGTATTTGTGCGTAAGCACCATAGTCCTGTTGATGAAGTTTCCAAAAATAGCTACCAATTCATTATTATTTTTGCTTTGGAAATCCTTCCAGGTAAATTCACTGTCTTTTGTTTCTGGTAAATTAGTAAGCAGGGCATAACGCAATATGTCAGGCTTGTCCGGAAAATCTTCCAGGTATTCATGCATTTCGATAGACCATCCCCTGCTTGTAGACATTTTGTCTCCCTTCAGATTCATAAACTCATTAGCGGGTACATTTTGAGGCACGATATACTCCTCCGAGCTGTGTAGCATGATAGGGAAAATGATGCAATGAAAGACAATATTGTCTTTGCCAATAAAATGAACGAGTTTCGTTTCTTCATCTTGCCAGTATACCCTCCAATCATCAGCAGTTACCTTCCCAAAATCGCGTTGAGGGGTGGCGTAGTTATTTTTCCCGGATTCTAACTCCTGAAAAAGTGCGCGCGTGGCAGAGATGTAACCAATGGGTGCATCAAACCATACATAAAGTACCTTGCCTTCTGCATCCGGCAATGGCACTTTAATACCCCAATCCAAATCACGGGTCATGGCCCTGGACTGCAATCCCGCATCTATCCATGATTTGCATTGGCCATAAACATTCGCTTTCCAATCTTTTTTATGACCCTCCAAAATCCATTTATTCAACCACGGCTCATATTGGTCGAGTGGCAGGTACCAATGTTTCGTTGGTTTTAAAATAGGCACTTTCCCTGTGAGTGTTGATTTTGGATTGATCAGTTCACTTGGGCTCAGAGATGATCCGCATTTTTCACACTGATCGCCATAAGCTTCCGTATGGCCACACTTAGGGCAGGTTCCTATGATATAGCGATCGGCTAGAAATGCTTTGGCTTCATCATCATAATATTGTTCTGAGGTTTCCTCTGTGAGCAATCCCTTGTTGAACAAAGTGAGGAAAAATTCCTGAGAAGTCTGGTGGTGCAGCAGGTCGCTTGTGCGATGGTAAATATCAAATGAAATACCCAGCTTATAGAGACAATCTCTTATAAGTGTATGATATTTATCAATGATTGCTTTGGGCGTTGTGTGTTCCTTTAGTGCCTGGTTGGGTATAGCGGTGCCATGTTCATCGCTGCCACACACAAAGACTACATCCTTATTATTGAGCCTCAGATACCTCGAATACACATCTGATGGAATATAGGCACCGGCCAAATGTCCGATATGCTTGGGCCCGTTGGCGTATGGTAACGCAGCAGTTACTGTATATCTTTTGAAGATTTTATCTTTTCCCATGTGTATTTACACTTCCAATTTGCAAAATGCAAAGATGGTGATTGATGGGAAAATTAGGGGACCTTTAGTACTTTTTGTTTCTGCTTTTCTCTCTTCCGCTCCTCTGCATCACGCTTTTCAATAATGGAAATCAAATCCGGAGGAAACAACACCTTGAAAACGGTATGTCCTTCTTCCGTCTCTGACGCATATATATCACCGCCTAACTTAAGGGTGGCGAGCTTGGAGAGATATAACCCTATACCACCTGTTTCAGAACGCTCGGTAGCCCTCACAAACAACTGAAATATCTTGTCTTTGCTCTCTCTGTCAATCCCTATGCCATTATCAATCACTTTTACCGATACCCACTCTCCTTCAGCCGTTATCTCTATCCGAATAAACGAATCTACCCGTTCAGAATAATTATGAAATTTGATGGCATTATCAATGAGGTTCTCCAGGATAATCTTTGCCATTGCCTTATCCGATCTGAATTTTAAACCAGGTTCTACATAATAGGATATATCAATTCTGTCAGGCAAGTCTTTCTTTCTTTCCAACTCCAGTATTTCCTCAATCTGTTTAATGAAATCAATATTTTCAGGGGTGAGAATTGAATGATTAATCTGATTGATAATTAAAAGCCGGCTTAGGATCGCATTGAGTCTGGCAGCAGAAGCATCCAGCTTGTTAAAATAGTCGAGTGCAGTCTCATCGTTTACATCCATCATGGCCACATTGCAGATGCCTTTCAGGCTGGCCAGCGGCCCTCTGATATCATGAGAAGTTTTGTAAATGAAGTTATCCAACTCATCATTTACTTTTACCAAAGCTTCATTGGATACTACCAATTCTTTGGTGCGTTCCTCCACTTCACTTTCCAACAGATGATTGGCATTACTCAACTTTTCATTTTGCCACTGGATGGTCTCCTTGGCTGCTGCCAATTCCCTGTTAATCTTTTGTTGTTTACGATTGGCCCTGTACATCATAAAGGCAAAACCCAGTGTGAGAAAAGTAATGGTAATGATAAAGGCATATTGCGCCTTCTGGCGAGCAATAACTTCTCGCTGGAGTGCCAATACCTGATCCTTGGCGGCAATGGTTTTTATATTTTCTCTTTCCTCATGCTCCGTTTGAATTCTGGAAATATTCTTGATCAGGTCTCCACTGAAAATTTGCTTGTTCAATTCAATGTACTTCTGCTGGTATTCAGAAGCAGCCTTATAGTTACCCATACTATTATAAATGGAGACATACAGCAAATAATTATTCAGGGTTTGATCACGCAGGTTGGTTCCCTCTAACACCTCCTGACTTTCATCCAGGTAAGCCAGGGCCATTTCGGGTTTGTGTTCATCCAGTTGTATCACTGCATTTAGGTACAGTGCCTGTGACTCATACATCCTGGAACCGATCCTTTTTGCCATTTTAATAGTTTTATCCAATTCACGTCTGGCTTTATCAACCTGTCCTCTTTTTTGTGATATTTTAGCCAAAGCAAAATGGGCCTCCACTAAAACCTCATCCTTACATCCCTTTTCGCATATCTCCAATACTTTGGAAATATTTCTTAACGCTTCATCATAATTTTTCAAATTGAAGCTAGCAAGTGCAATATTTATATAGGCCCTGTCCAGATCGTGTGTAATGTCATTGTCCTCTTTTAGATCTTTGGATTGAACATAGTATTTCAGAGCATTTTCATAGTCCTGCAAAAAAGAATAAACAACACCTATATTGTTTAATGCTATGCTGATGGCTAATGCGTCTCCTTCTAATTGCCTTAACTGAAGAGATTGAAAGTGGTATTCCAAAGCCTTATCGTAGTTAGCAAAATCACTATAAGAAATAGCTAGATTATTCAGTAAAAACTTGATCTGATCGTTGTAACCATTTCTTCTGGCAATTTCAAGCGCGAACTCAAAATCGGGGATGCAAAGAGAACTTCCCAATCTCATGCGAACCCATCCTTTGGCATTATAAGCTTTTACAATGGCCAGGCTATCCCCGTTTTCTCTCGCCTGGCTGACAGCAAGTGATGCATAGTGCAGGGCAGAATCATAATTGATACTTAAATTTTCTTTAAACAATTCAATTAAAATTTTAAAACGCTCCTGCCCCTGTGACAACGGCAAACTCTCCTGAAGAGAATCAATGGCATGCGATTGCGGGTATGCCCAATGACTACCGGCAACCAGAATTACAATGCATATCAAGGTGACTCTTTTCACTTGTAACTAATTGATTTTTAGGTACATAGGTGTTGGCAAAAATTCATTTACACTTTAGGCAAAACCCAATTCACACATCTTTGTCCTGTTGAATTAAACTTCCAAAAACAAAAACATTAACCAACTTTCTTAAAACCATTTAAATCTTAAATCTATGAAAAAATTATTTTACACCCTGGTATTTGCCGTTGTTACTTCCTTTGCCATCTCTTCATGCACCGATGAAAACATTCGTCCACAGGATGGCGGTGGAAGCACATCTGGAGATCCATGTCAGTGGGGTTGTAAGTAAAAACTAAACGTTAAGACCATGAAATTAAAACTTCTGTTCCTGTTGCTCATCATCGCTTCGCTGTTTTCCTTTGTGCTACATACTAACACTTCTAAAGTGAAAGTAAAAAAACATGCGGTATCTACCGAGAGTTTGCAGCATGAAAAAGAACCCATGCAACCGTTTGCCATGACAGACAGGAACCAGTTTGATTAACCAAGGTCTATTAACTTCAAAGCCCTCTTCACTTTTGTGGAGAGGGTTTTTTTTATTTTATCGTTTACTCCCTCCAAGAATAACACTACTTGTAACTGATTTTCAAATTCAGCAGTTTAATCAACTTTCTATTTCAACCCATAACTTTAGAGGGCCGTCTCTATGATCGGGTTCAACATAGTCCCCAAGATACGACCATTATCAAATAATTACGAAGTGGATACTACACTAATGTATGGTTTGAGGTTGGTCAAATGAAAGATAGACCGTAATTCCTGGAGAATACTTTTTTACTAGCTATTAAAAATCATGCAATAAAAATTACCAAAATGTCAAAAAAGAAAGGAATTTGACAAATTCAGCTCACTTTCTTACATCACATTAAGTGAGGTTTTAAATTATTTTTAATTAGGAGGTTAGGCTATATGCGTCCTTGAAAAAGCAAAGTCTGACGGCAAGAAATCAGCTCGCCACTGTCATCATCGGCTTATCTTCGAGGGCCGTTTTGGCCAGGTTGGTAGAGATGATAAGCTTGAATATAGTGGGACCCGCAGAGCGCGCCAGTATGATTCTTCCACCCAATCGATTGGCGGCCATTTGTGCCAGAAACAATCCTAAACCACTACCATGAATATCACTGGCCACGTAAAACAATTGAAATATTTTTTCTCTTGCCTGCTCATTGATTCCCAATCCGTTGTCCTCCACTGCGATGGTTGTTTTGTCATTATTTTGAGACCATGACACTTTGATGTACTTCTCCTGCTTGTGTGAAGCAAAATAATGAAATGCATTATCCAATACTTTGGTAAGTACAAAGCCAATCAGGTTTTTGTCAGACTGCAATGGCTTTTTCCAATCACCTCTCTCAATACGTAATGAAATAAGAGGGAAATGATTTAGGTTTTTGAAAGAACTGTATACCTCCTCCACCAGCGTACCCATATCTACTTCTTCAATGCAAATAGGAAGATTGCGGATGCGGTTGGTCTCCATCAGCTGACTTAAAGTTTGGTTTAGACCCAGTGCTGTAGACTCAATTTTTCCAAGATAATCTCGTACGCGCAGTGGTTCCTCGTAATCCTGTTTGGCAATGTTGGTAAGCCCCATCAATGTAGCCAGGGGGCCCCTTATATCATGAGAAGCGCGATACACCAATTGATCATACTCCTGGGTCATTTGTGTGAGATCGGCATTGCTCTTTACCAGTTCACCGGTGCGATTTTCTATCTCCTTTTCCAGAATTTTTTTCATACGGTGGCTGGCCCTGTAGTTTCTATAGATAAGGATGGAAACAACTATTAACAATACGGAAATAACACCCACCAGGGTGGTAATCAGACGTACCCTCTCAATCTCCGTATCCTTTTGTTGAATGATCACCTCCGATTGCTTGCGCTGGGCATCCAATTGAATATCTTTGAGGTTACTGGCCATTTGTTCATTGAAAATGTCATCTTTTATTGACATATATTTATTCTGAAACTCGACCACCATTGCTAAATTTCCTTTTTTTTCATATAACCTTATATAGGCTAAATAAATATCCCGCTTTAGCCGTCTAAGGTTCATCTCCTCAGCCAGTTTCAATGCCCTATCCAAATAATCTTGTGTTTTAGTATAATCAGCCTTATTAAATTGATATAAACCAAAATGGTATAAGGTATGTGCCATCACCTTCTTATTCCCGGATTTTTGAGCCCAATCATACCCCCTCAATAAGTAATCATATGCCAGGGATAACTGATCCTTCTCAAAATATGCATAGCCTAAATCATAGTATAAATCGGCCAAAAGATTGTCCCCACATCCTTCAGAACATTTGGCCTCCACTTCTTTTAAAAGCTGAATTGCCTCATCATACCTTCCCTGCTCATTATAAATCAATGCAATATTCATTAAACTTATATCCAGAGATTTAATATCCAGCTTTCTCTTAATCTCCACGGCTGCGTTAAGATTTTCAAGAGCCTCAGTGTTGTTTCCTATATAATAAAAAACAAGACCAATATTGTTTAACGCAAAGGCTTCATCCTCCTTCGCGCCAATATTTACGGCTTTCTCTAATGACATATTGTAATATCTAAGGGCACTGTCGTACACGTCAAGATTTTCGTAAAGGCGGCCAAAATCATTTGCCAAGAATACCAATAACCGGTCTTGAGATGACCTTGATGCAATACCTATACCTTTGTAATAATAAAATTTTGAAGAGTCAAAATTTTCAAGCTTGTGATACACCAATCCAAGTGCCCTGCATGACTTAGCCGTAATGTCAGAATGCTCAAATTTTTCACTGAATTCAAGTGCCTTAAGAGCATAAGCTTTGGCTCTTTTCAAGCTACCATTATAATAATTAGACCTGAATAATTCATAATAAAGACTATCGTAATTTATTTCATCAACACTCTTTAAGCTGGCTGATATTTTCTTATCCGCAGGTTGTCCCAATGATTCAATTGAAACAAAGAATCCAGCAAAAAAAATAAAAGAATAACACACGTATCCAATAAGTGCTTTCCGATAAAAATGGATATCCTTAATGCTATATTTTTGATCAATCACCAAAGCGATAAATTTGTAAGATAAATTTGTAATACAAGCCTAAAGTAATAATTTAAATTATAGTATTCAATTAACCTTAAAACCAAAATTTATGAAAAAGTTAATCTATGTAACCCTATTTGTTATTATCACCGGTTTAGCAACTTCATGTACCGATGAGAACATTAAGCCTCAAACCGGAAATGGAACACAAGACACTCAAAAGGTTTAAACATTAACCCTTGAACAAATCTTTAAACAAAAAAAATTTACATTCTTTTAAAAACAACAATCTTATGAAAAAATTAATCTACGTTACCCTATTTGTTATTATCACTGGCTTGGCAACTTCATGCACCGATGAGAATATTAAGCCTCAAACCGGAAATGGAACACAAGACACTCAAAAAGTTTAACTCACCAGATTATGAAAAAATTGGTCTTAATACTTTTATCTGTAGCTGCAATTACAGCTTTTGGTTTCATTTCTAATGATGCTAACTCAGAAAAGAACAATGATGAGAACTCACAAATTTTTGTCATCAAAGGATTTGAGAAATCGGGGTATAGTGAATCCAACACAGCTAGTCTTTAAGTAGGCAAATACTACTGTAGAAAAAAGGCAACTCCAATTTGGGGTTGCCTTTTTTATTTCTATAAATCTCAAACAGTTACCTCACCTCCATCTCATAAGGAAACCGAGCCTGCACGCCTTGATAGCGTTTTACTTTTTCCCATTTTTGATAGAAATGATAAGCCTCTCCCATTTCACTTTTCAAAGCTCGGGTTTTTACTTCTTCTTCCCAGTCGCTGGTAAGTTGCTCTAAGAAGCTCTTAGGCTGTGGGTAGTATCGAATGCGATAGTCATCGCCCATCTTTGCGCTAGCAGCCGCTAATGCAACCGCATCATTGAAAGTTCCCAACACATCCACCAAGCCATTGTCCCTGGCCTGCGCGCCAGTCCATACCCTACCCGATGCAATTTTCTTAATTTCATCCTGGCTCATCTTTCTTCCTTCGGCTGCCTTGCGGATAAAAATTTCATAAATCTCATCGGTTTGTTTTTGCCAAATGCTTTTTTCCAAATCGGTAAGTGGGCGCGTTACAGTGAGTCCTCCTACTTCTCCGGTTTTCACCTCTTCGGTAGTGACTCCAAGTTTGTTTTCTAGGAAATTGCTAAGATCGAATAATACACTGAACACCCCTATCGATCCGGTGATAGTGGTGGGCTGCGCTACAATGGTATCGCAAGCCATCGCCATATAATATCCCCCGGAGGCGGCATAGTCGGACATGGAGGCAATTACTGGTTTCTCTTTTGTCGTCAGTACAATCTCTCTCCACATTTCATCACCGGCCTGATACACACCACCAGGGCTATTCACGCGCAATACAATTGCTTTTACCCTATCATTGGTTCGGGCCTTTCTGAGTTCTTTAATAATGGTTGCGGCTCCCACAATACCATTTTCTGCGTTGCCTGGCATGATCTCACCATCGGCAATGATTACGGCAATTTCGTCACGAGCAGTGGATGGAGTCACACTCTTACGATAAGACTTGTAACGCATTAACGCAATGTCTTCGTCTTTACCCAGACCCAGTCGATTTCGTATTTCATCCCGCACCTGATCATCGTAATAGAGGGAATCAATGAGACCGTATGTAACAGCTTCCTCAGCCGTGCGTATGGTCATCTTATTCGACAACTCCTTTAGTTTGGCCTTGGGTATGTTTCGTGCCATGGATATTCCCTGCAGCATCTCATCATAAATACCGTTGATCAAAGCATTCAACTGCAAACGATTTTCATCGCTAAGGTTTTTCCTGATAAATGGCTCTACGGCACTTTTAAAATCTCCCACTCTGAATACCTGTGGCCTTATTTCCAGTTTATCTAATAGTCCTTTATAAAACATCACATCAATTGCCAACCCATTCAATTCAAGTTGGCCAGATGGGTTCATATAAATTTTGTCCGCTACACTGGCCAAATAATAAGAACCTTCTGTGTAAGAGGGTGCATTGGCAATCACCCATTTTCCCGACTTCTTAAAATCCATCAGTGACTGCCTTATTTCTTCAATACTGGCAGTTCCGGCAGACAGAAAGCTTAAATTCAGGTATATCCCCTTCACTTTCGCATCCTTTTTTGCGTAAGCAATGGCTTCTTTTAGCTGAAGTAGTCCTATGGATTGTTGCCCTCCCGGAATTATTTGGGCCAAGGGATCATCTACGGCCTGCTCCACGATAGGTACTTTTAAATCGAGGTATAACACGGTATTATCATTTACCGACACCTCATTTCCACTTGAAATGATATAGGAGAAAATCATTCCACCCAGCAGGATAACAAGAATCAGGGCTACAATCGAACCCAGGCAGGAGGCAAAGAAATTTTTAAAGAATCCCATAGAATAAATTTTTTTTCGGGCTACAAACTTAGTTAAACTGATTCAGTATCTACATACCAACGTCAGAGAAGAATCAATTCGCAGAGCCTGGCCTGATCTAAAGTGGAATACAAATTTTGCTATATTTCGCAACATTAAGATGCCTAAAACTACCTATCTGCTTCTGGGAACCAATCTTGGCAAACGCGACATTAACCTATCAATGGCCAGAGGACACATCGGAGAAAAAATTGGAACTATCCTTTATTCTTCCAAAATCTATGAAACCGCTGCCTGGGGAAAAGAAGACCAGCCGGATTTTCTTAATCAAGTGATCATGTTAAATACATACCTCGATCCCTATTCGCTTCTGGAGGAATTACAAAAGATTGAGGCCATCATCGGAAGGCAACGAAAGGTAAAATGGGGAGAACGTATTATTGATTTGGATATTTTATTTTATGAAAAAGAAGTGATCAATGACGAACGCCTCACCATTCCACATGCAGGCATTCCTTTTCGAAGATTTACGCTACTTCCGCTACAGGAAATTGCAGCCAAACTGGTTCATCCTGTTTTGCACAAAACTATCGATCAATTGCTCGCGAAGTGCGCTGACCACCTGGAGGTCTGGCCTTATGTGCCCTCCCGGGCCGCGAATAACTAAAGGCTTCTTGCCTCCACCTCAGGAGCAATTTTCTTTACAAGTCCCTGCAACACCTTGCCGGGTCCGCATTCAATAAAGGTTTTGGCTCCATCTTTCACCATATTTTGAATGGATTGGGTAAAGCGTACAGGGGCTGTCAACTGACTATTCAAATTATTCTTAATTGTAACCACATCTGTCGATGGCATTGCATTCACATTCTGATAAACAGGGCAAATGGGTTGACTAAAAGTAGTGGCATCAATTGCTTTTGCCAGTTCTTCACGAGCGGGTTCCATTAATGGCGAATGAAACGCACCACCTACCTGCAATGGCAGGGCACGCTTGGCCCCCGCTGCTTTCAATTTCTCACAAGCGACTTCTATACCTTTCATTGACCCTGAGATCACCAGTTGGCCGGGGCAATTGTAATTGGCAGCCACTACCACTTCGTCTATCCCTGCACAAATCTCTTCCACCACTTCATCATCCAGGCCAAGAATAGCAGCCATCGTAGAGGGGTTAATCTCACAAGCATTTTGCATGGCCTGCGCACGTTTCGACACCAACCGAAGTCCATCCTCAAAAGAGAGTGCCTGATTGGCCACCAAAGCGGAGAATTCACCCAGGGAGTGGCCGGCTACCATATCGGGTTTGAAATCTTGCGCACCCTTCACCACCGCTACCGAATGAATGAAAATAGCGGGTTGTGTTACTTTGGTCTGCTTTAATTCTTCAGCCGTTCCTCCGAACATAATGTCAGTAATATTGAAGCCAAGAATTTTGTTGGCATCATCAAAAATAACTTTGACCGATGGGTTTTCATATAAGTCTTTACCCATACCTACAAATTGTGCGCCTTGTCCTGGAAATATATATGCGTTCATAATTAAACTGGTTTCTGGATTCTGGATTCTAGATGTTGGTGTTCAGCGTCAAGATAAAAATAATTTTAAAATTAATGGCATCTCTAAAAACCTTGCTTTTGATGACCTCAACCCCCTACTCCAAAAGAGAAGGGTACATGAGTTTTTAGAGATGCCATTAAGAAGCTGATGGCTACTCTAAGAAACGAGCCTTAAGGGCAGGTGTTGGAATCATGCACTGATCCTGTCGTCCAAACCAGTGGTATCGGTTATAGGCAATTCCATTGTAAATCCAATCGCGAAAAAAGGAGGGTATTATCTTGAGCATATAAAAAATAGACCAAAATCCTCCTAACATTCTGGCTATTTCAAGTACTGCATTGCTTCGCTGGTAAAACTGATCGCTTTTTATAAGAATAATACTTTGAAGGGCGGATGATGGAATACCCAACTTAAGCAATTGTGCTTGTCCATATGCTGATTGAAGGGCCGCAAAATGAAATTTACTGGCCTTATCTCTCTTAATGATAAACTGAACGGTACCATTACAGAGATTGCACACTCCATCAAACAATACGACAGCTTTTACTATCGTATCAGGTGCACCCATCCTTTGTAGGTTTTGTTTTTTTGTGATGGGTCAACCACATCAAATATCACATCGGCTGAATAGAAATAAACACCTCCTGGCACCTCTGCTCCAGAATTGTCCTTCCCATCCCAGTTGATATAGATGGTTCGTTCCCCGCCTGAAGCATAGGTGTAAAGCACCTTTCCCCATCGATCAAATACAGTAAAGTTCACTTTTTCAACAAAACGGGCGCACTTACTTCTTATATCAACAATATCCCTTTTTTCCTTGCAAGGATCCAAAGAGTTTTCATCCAAAATCACGTCTCCAAACGCCTTGAAGCTGGCATTGTAGCAATCGCCATTGGGAGAAAAAACATTAGGTAATTCATAATATGGGCAATTGTCAAAACAAAATTGTTCGCTCAGTTCACTTTCGTTGCCCGATCTGTCCACGGCAGAAATCTTGTAGCAACGCGCAAAAGATGGCAGGTTGGTGTCCACGAAGAAGGTGTCTTTAACATTAGTTATATAAGGCTCAAAAGGATCTCCAACACGGTTGGCAATGTAGATATTGTAGCTGCGAATATCCGCGCGGCAAGCAGGGTCCTCAGGTCTCCTCCACTGTAGTGTATTGGAGAAAGTTTGTGGATTACAGGAATTGGTTGCAAAGAACTCATCGCAGTTACTAGCAATTATCTCAAGCTGGGGAGTGCAGGGTGGTTGGTTGTCATTGGGCTGAGCGCAAATGATTTGTGAGAAATTCAAAAGTGGTTCATCTATCTTTGGGTTGCCATAAGCTCCCCTTGTAAGCACTCGGTAGCAATACACCTGGGTGTTATCCAGGGGAACTCCATTGAACTGCCCTGCATCCACGTAACTGAATCGCTTTTCATTCACGTTCACACTATCAATCAATACCAATTGACTTTCCGTTGCCCCCACGGGTCCTCTGTAAATTAAATGCATGGGGTAATCTTGTGTTTGGATGCTCCATGGAACATCCGCTGCCCATGCCAATGATATCTGTTCAAATTCTGAACCTGCCTCCAGCCTCACAGAAGAAGCCGTGGCGGACGTGTCCACTCTGGTATTGTTAGCATCGTAGGCGATAATTCGATAGTTATATACTGTTTCCTCTGTATTCAATGGGGTATCCACAAAAGTAGAATCACTCAACCGACCGGGGTGGGGTTTTATGATTTGCAGCGAACTTGAAAAGCCTTGTGCCCGCAAAACCTCATAAGTATATGGGGGTGGAAATTGTACTTTGTTTACATCAAAAGGGGATCTCCACTTTACGGTAATTTGTCCGTCAGAAGTTGAAGTTCTGTCTACGGTAACGTTGGTGATTACCGGTGCATCTGCCAAAATAGGTGGGATACATATTTCGTCTGATACATAACTTTCTCCTCCACCAGGAAAAGGAAACGTAGCTACCAAGCGATAACAATAAGCTGCACCCGGGGCCAATCCTTTGCCACCATTGGTATCCCTATAGGAAGTTTCCAAAGCACCTACTTCAGCTATTTTTGTGTAACCAAGAAAGTCAGGCATTCCGGTAACACATTCCGGGGGGGTGAATGCAAATTGATCCACTCTTCTCCATATCTGAATTTTCCCAGCATTGGCGCAGGCATAGGAGTTCCATGTGAGATCTGTGGCCCTGTTGCCCAGGTCCACCTGTGCATCCACCCAGATGGGTGCTGGTGCCACTACCGTAATGTTCCAGGTCTTAAATGAAGCCAGGCTGGGAGTATTCTTATCAGAAATCTTAAATACCACTTGATAAGGCTGGTCTTTGACGTGCTCACATTGGGTTTCCCAATTAAAAGTAAGCTTGGCCTGATTCGATCCGGAGGTTGACTGAAATTTAGCAGGATTGGGGGTGTAAGTAGCCGGAGATGGGCTGATACCAAACAATTGTGAGAATGCCTCAATCTTCACACTATCCAAATCCGGATCGAAGCCCAAAATCTCTTCGTTAATTACGGTGCCTGCTTCCACACAAATGTCCGCTGGTACCTGCAACTCAGGGCGTTGATTATTACAATCCTCAACAATAATTTGCATATCACGGGTTACATAGCCTAACAGAATCCATGCACCTCGGATTTTTCGCCATTCCTTGATTAGAAATGCAATGTTATATTCTCCCGGGGCACCGGGTGCATTCCATTCTATAGTTCCCGTTTGACTGTCAATAGTAAATGTAGGGGGACCGGTTTGGTCTTCATTGGCGGTGCTATAATTGATTCCTGTAAGGCTGTAAAACTCCTGGGCATTGGGATCGCGGTATCCGTTTACAAACTGTCCTTTTTCTTTTTTGGGAATAGCAAATTCAAATGATATACTGTCTCCATCCGGATCGTAAGCACCAGGGTTGTGAAACCATGCTGCGCCTGTACATGCCTTATCAATTGGAGGTACAAGCAAAAGCGGGGAGTTACTACAACCAAGAAATGGATCGATATTGATCACCGTTTCAAGATAAAATCTTGTCTCTACCGAGTTGATCATATTTAAAATACCGGCATTGCGGTTGGGTTCCAGATAGCTGATCACATATTTGCCCGGGCCACCGAAAGTGTGATTTATTGAGAAAGAAACTGTTGCTATCTCAGGGCCAAGATCAGGACGAAGGGTGTTTTCTACAATAGGCGTCACAAAAGGTGTACTGCCATCGCCAAAATCCAGAACACCCTCTCCGAATTTTATATCAGACCCCGTATTGGTGTAAACAGTGATTGTAATCCTAAAAGTAAGACCTGTGCAACTCAATCGCTGCACAGTAATCTCCCCCGCACGCAGATGTGTTGCCTTTGCCGATGTTGACAAAAACAATGTACCCATCATGAAGAAGATAAAAAAAAGAGAATTTTTGCTCGTTACGCCCATTCAATCAAAATCGCATTAAATTTACAACAATAATGCGGGAGAATAGGTTACCCCAACCGCAAAATACCGCAACTTGTCCCCTATAGAACGCACAATGAACGTGTTTTTTTATATTATATAACCATTTTATTTGATGCTTGTCATTCGCGACTTTGGGTTCAAACGGCACTGATAGTGGGGTGTTGCTGTTGGAAACACTCATTTTAAAATTGATAAAAAATTTACAGTATGAGAGTTATAGGAAACATGGTACATGAAAAATGTAACATCACCTTTTTTCATTGGAACAATCGGTTCCTTATCAAATTGGAAGCCGGTTCTTTTGAACAAACATTCAAGATTCAAGAGTATGATCTTGCCTCTGAAGATGAATTAAAAAAAATTGTTAATGAAGAATTTATCGATCAAAGTATTGCCCGGTTCGAAGACATGGCCCATTCCTTAGGCCAGGCTTTAGAGAACATTTAGTGAAGGTATCTTGAGGTAAAAGCTTGTATTTAGGGCTTTTATCCGTTTTAATTACTTGCCATTTTAGTCTAATCCCTAATCTGGTTTATCTTTGGAGTTCACCTGTCCTGATAGTTGATGGAGATTGTTGAAAAGAAGAACAAAAATATAGGATACAAGCCTATCCTTGACGGAATACCCGACTGGCCTGTTTACCAGCTTAGCAAAAACCGAAAGGAATTTTTGGAGGAGGTGACTGAGAAATCCATCATTCGGATTAAGGAGTTACGCCCCACCCGCAAGCAGCTCATTGATGAGCTGGAAGCTACCGTATACCGTGAACAAAATCGCATGAAGCGAAACAGGTGGCGTGTAGACCCTCCGGATGAAAATGCTTTTTGGGCTGAAATCAAAAAAGAACTTGTCGAATTAAGCAGTAAAGCTGAAAACAAAACTCTTGACAAAGAGGATGAAATTCTAAAAAAAATTACTCACAGATATGCTAATGAAATTGCCGGCAACTTCAAACCAAGCTCTTATAAAATTGCAAGAGCCGTAATTAAATTTGGATTCAGAAGATTATTGAATGGCGCACGGGTAAAAAAATTCGGGGCCATTTTTAGAAGTAAATATACCTTACGCGATAAGATTCATATTGTGGGCAAGGCAAAAATGATCCGCAAACTTGCCAAACGCGGTACAGTGGTGATGGTACCCACACACTTTAGCAACCTCGACTCTGTTCTAATTGGTTGGGTCATTCATTCTTTAGGGTTACCTGCTTTTCTTTATGGGGCCGGCCTCAATCTTTTCAACATCAAGATCATTGCCTATTTTATGAATAGCCTCGGGGCATACAAGGTAGACCGGAGAAAAAAGAACCTCCCGTACCTCGAGACACTTAAAATGTATTCCAACATTGCTCTCCAAAAGGGCGCACATAGCCTTTTCTTTCCGGGTGGCACCCGATCGCGTTCTGGTGCTATAGAAACCCGACTGCGATTTGGACTGCTAAGTACTTCCGTGGAGGCACAAAGAAATCTTTATCTTGAAAAACCGGACCATGGAGCAGAAGTAAGAAAAATTTTTATCGTTCCCGTTACGCTCAATTATCATTTTGTTTTGGAGGCTCCCGATCTTATCGAAGATTATCTCCATGTAAAGGGACGGGACAGGTACTTTCCCGAGCAAGACAACTATGGTAGTTTGCAACTGCTGAAGTTTATGTTCAAGTTTTTCACAAAGGGCTCTAATATTTCGGTTTCAATAGGCCCCGGTCTGGATGTGCTCGGCAATTACGTTGACAATGAGGGCAATAGTTTGGATGCACAAGGGCGCATTATCGATACGAGAGATTATTTTATCTCCAATGGTAAAGTTTGCGTGGACTTGCAACGGGAAGACGAATACACCCGCATGCTGGGTAATAAAATCGTAAAAGAATACCATCGGATAAACAGGGCCTTCGCCAGTCATCTGGCGGCTTTTGTAGCTTTTGAAATGTGGATAAAGAGATTCCCTAAGCTGGATCTATTTAGCATACTCAGATTGCCTGAAGAGGATTTGGAAATAGAATATGCTGAATTTAGAGAAACCTTCAAGCGCGTAAGAAAAGAGATATATAAGCTTAAGAAGGAAAACAAAATCAACTATGCTACTCATTTCAAAGGCAAGGTAGACGAGGTCATTAAACACGGACTTGATAATGTGGGCACTTTTCATCTTAAACGCCCATTACTTATGAATAAAAAAGGCAACATTGTTACTCACGATCTTACCGTATTATACTACTATCACAATCGCCTGACAGGTTATGACCTTGAGAAATTTATCTGAAAAACCTGTTGGTGTAATAGGCGCAGGAAATTTCGGCTCAGCCATTGCCAACATCTTGTCCCTTCAAACTAAAGTGCTTCTATATGCCCGCGATTCGAAGGTAGTAGAACACATTCAGCAACACAGAGAAAACCGGGGTCATACTTTCAACGAGCAGGTAACCGCCACCAACGACATGGCCTATTTGGCCCGGGAATGCGATGTGCTTTTCCCCATCATTCCCGCAGCACACTTTCGCGCAATGATGAAGAAACTCTCCCCCTATCTCCATCCCTATCACATTATGATCCATGGCACCAAGGGCTTTGACATAAAATTACCCGAAGGACAAACCCTGGAGACAATGAAAGTACTTAGCAGGGAGCATGTAAAAACCATGAGTGAGGTGATCAAAGAAGAAAGTGTGGTAGTACGTGTCGGCTGTCTGGCAGGACCCAATCTGTCAAAAGAATTAGCTCAGCGTCAGCCCAGTGCTACTGTAATTGCAAGTCCTTTTCAGGAGGTAATTCAAATTGGAAAAAAACTTCTTAGAAACGATCGCTTCCAGGTTTATGGAAATAATGATCTGACTGGAGTAGAAATGGCAGGTGTGCTCAAAAACATTATAGCCATAGCTTCAGGCGCACTCAGTGGGCTGGGGTATGGGGAAAACGCAAAGGGATTGCTTGTTAGTCGTGGCGCAGTGGAAATGATCTATTTAGGACGAGCTCTTGGCGGAAACACAAAAGCCTTTCTTGGGCTTGCTGGGATTGGAGACCTGGTGACCACCTGCAACAGCCCTATGAGTAGAAACTTTACTGTTGGTTACAGATTGGCAAAAGGAGAAACCTTAACTCAAATTCTTGGTGATTTGCATGAAGTTGCCGAGGGGGTAAATACCATACGCATTGTAAAGAAATGTGCAGATTTTTATAAAGTGCGCGCGCCAATTACCGACCGATTGTACAAAGTGCTGTTTGAGGGAATGACTGTACCCGAAGCGCTTGGCCATCTCATGCGCTATCCACTGGATGTAGACATTGATTTTATTCAGGACGAGGTTAATCTGGATATTCGGTCTCCTTCCAATGCAACATAACTTCCCATCGCATCAGCCATCAGACATGAATGTACAGGAAGAACTCCTAACAGATCGCCAGGTTTTAAATTGCGAATACTTTCTTTATCTGTATGAACAGTGCCATGCTCCTGTGATAATGCTTTCACAAACATTGCTGTTGGCGGCAACTCCCATCCATTATTAGTTAAAAGCACAACGGCCCCATAACTAACGGTACCATTTTCAGTTGTAATAAAATCTTTAGAAAAATGAACGCCTCCACCGTAGATAATAAGCTCATTCCGTTCTGGGTAAGTTGCCACCACAGGGCAGGCAATGGCAATCGCTATCTGATCCACACTGCAAGAACCAATTTTTACCTGAGTGAGATCATAGAACACAAGGTTCCCAGCCCTCAACTCATCTACTCCCGAAAAATCATCCAGCAAACTCGCAGATGGCGTATCGCCCACTGAAAGTTTTAAATCGGGGTATTTCGTTTTATATCTATTTTTTAAACTATTTAACAATCTCACTTCCTCCAAATAAATTTTCTCCACAGCAGATTTGGAGTTACATTTGTAAGTATGACCTGCATGACTCAAGAATCCTTCAAAGTCAACCAGAGGTGATGATTCAATTTCCCTGAACACCCTTTCTACTCCTTTGATATCCTGTGGATCGAAGCCGGTGCGGTGATAACCCGTATCTATTTCAATGAAGATACCAACCCTGTTCTTTAATTTTTTCAAAAGCTGGGGTAATACCCCAGGAACTGAAACCAGAAGGTTAAGTCTAATTTTTGACGCAAGTGCATTAATTAAATCTGCTTCCAGGTAGTTGAGCGGAAAGGCAACGGTTATATCATTCCATCCATACTCAGAAAAATATTGGGCCATTTTGAGCGATGATACCGTACAGCAAGATACTCCCCGCGCTTTAAACCACCCCCCTATCTCATGTGATTGGTGAGTTTTAAAATGTGGACGAAGGCTTACATTACTTTTTTTTGCTTTCTCAACGAAACGATCAATATTCTGAATGCACTTTTGCTTATCCAGCAACAAAGTGGGATGATTGATATCAAACTGGAACGGATTAGCCGGCAAAGCCTTCCTGGATTCTTTTGGCAGTAGCTGCGAGTTCTTCAGATGTAGGCTTTAGCTTAGGCCGCGTAAAGTTAATATCACCCATCGTGTTCATCGGCACAAGATGCATATGGGTGTGAGGTACCTCAAGGCCAATCACGGCAATACCCACTCTCTTACATGGAATGGTTTTCTTAATTGCCACAGCTACTTTCTTAGCAAACACCATCATGGCTTCAAGTGTTGCATTATCATGATCAAAAATATAGTCCAGTTCCTTTTTAGGTACTACTAACGTATGCCCATTAACCAATGGCATGATATCCAGAAAAGCAATAAACTGATCATCTTCAGCAACAATATGTCCTGGTATTTCCCGATTTATAATTTTTGTAAAAAGGCTGGCCATACAGTATTGAACTATATTTCTATGTTTACAATCTCAAACTCAATTTCCCCTGCAGGAGTTTTGATTTTGGCATTATCTCCTTTGTTTTTTCCCAACAAACCCTGTCCAATAGGGGATTGTGTAGAAATTTTGCCCTGTTTCAGATCCGCTTCCTCTTCGGATACAAGTGTATAAGTAAAAGTCGCTCCATTCTTCTTGTTCTTAATAGTTACTTTAGACAGAATTGACACCACGGAAGTGTCCAGCCTGCTTTCATCAATTTCGCGGGCACTGCTCAATGATTTTTCCAGCTTCGCAATTCGTGCTTCCAAATGCCCTTGTGCATCTTTTGCTGCATCATACTCTGCATTCTCACTCAAATCACCTTTGTCTCTCGCTTCTGCAATTTGTCGTGCAATGTCCGCCCTGCCTTTCGTTTTTAGCTGGTTCAAATCATTTTTCAATTTCTCCAGCCCTGCCTTCGTGTAATAAGAAATTTTTGCACTCATAATCATCAATTGTTTTACTAATCCTCCTCTTTTACTTATTTGCCTCTGGCTATCTTTTAAAAAAAAGAAACAACGGCTTCATGGCGGAAACCGTTGTCATATCTTCTATGCAAAAGTAACTGATTATTCCACTAAAATCAAATGTTAAGATTAATCCAATCAGCTTCCCACCAATTCAGGGATGTTCATTTTAATTTCATCGAAAAGGGTGTCATCAAACTTGGCCAGATACAGTGTTTTTGCTTTTGAAAGCTGGTCTATCGTAAGTCCTTTTACCCCTCGAAGATCGGCTTTATACAAACTTGCATTTTCAAAGTCAGCCCCCATCAGGTAGCTGTTTTGAAGGTTGGCTTCCATAAGGAAAGCATTTCTAAAACTTGTTTTGATGAGAAACGCCCCTTCCAGTTGAGCTTTGATTAAAAACGCATCATTAAAATTTGAGCCGCTGGCATATGCTCCTCTTAAATTTACCTGATTCAAATTAGAATTCTCCAGATTTGTTTGATTTAATCTGGTATTTTCCAGGTTGGATTCTATCAATGAAGAATTCGAAATATTCGCTGAGTTAAGATTGGAGCCTTTTAAGTTCACATAATTCAAATTGGTTCTGGTCAGATAACAATTCACCAAATTAATTTCACAAATACCGTGGCGGTTCAATCGTTTAAGGTTACCCACGGTTCGGAAGGCCGCCTCGTCTGATTCCCAAAGTCGAAAATCGTCAATTTCATCTTTGTACGTCCTGATACGTTGTCGAATTTCTCCGTTCTGCTTTAACCAAAATAATAGAATACCAATGATTGCAATATCGAAAATCATACCATGGGCTTCCGCTAAAACCTGTGGCCAGAATGCATCGAAATCGTGTAGGTAATATTTAAGACTTAGCGATAGTACCACTATCGTAATAATCATCAGTACAATAGCTGAGGTAAGCAGAGGCTTTTCAACAACATTGTTATAAATCTCTTGCGCCTTATATAATATCTTTCCCCTTAGCGACATTAAACCCTCTTTAATCAGAAATGAAATACAAAATTAGATTAATTCATTATAGTGCATAGTTCAATTTCGCTAACAATATTACATGCCTTGAAGAAATTTCAAGGGTATTTGAAGATCAAATAAGGTACTATAGGAATAAATGAACGGTTAGAAAATAAACTCCCAAACCTAAAAGATCATTGATAGTGGTAATAAAGGGCCCTGAAGCAAGCGCAGGATTGAATCCAAACTTATTCAAAATCAATGGAGTAAGAGTGCCTACCACAGATGCAATCAAAACCACGGTAAAGAGCGCGATGGAAACCACAATAAAAAGCCTGTCATTATCACCTCCTACCAACAAATTGGCAAGCAAAACGATTAAAGACAGCAAAAAGCCATTTAAAAGAGCAACAGCAAACACTCTAGTTAACCTCCCCCATAACCTTTCTTCAACGAACCCCGGATTGGCCAAACTCTGCACCACAATAGTGGAGGATTGAATGCCCACATTGCCTCCTGTAGCCTGAATCAATGGAATAAAAAAGGCAATTGCCGTAATCCTCATAAGATCGACCGCAAACGCCCCGATAAACTGAACACTAATCAGCCCCCCCATAATTCCAATAAGCAACCAGGGTAATCGTGCCCTTGTGAGTCTCCATATGCTGTCAGCTTCCTCTACATCCTCACTGAGACCTGACATCAGTTGCCTTTCTTCATCTGCTTGCTCGGTAATTACATCTAACACGTCATCAATGGTAATGCGCCCTACCAATTGACCATAAACGTTTACCACCGGCACCGACTCGAGATCATATTTACGCATAATGCTTGCCACCTCGGTGTCTTCTAAATGTGTTTGTACTGAAATTAACTCTGGGTCATAGATATCTTTAACTAGCGTGCTGGAATCGGTAAGTATCAATTTTTGAAGATGTACTCTTCCTAGTAATTTATTTTGATCGTCTACCACATAGACTGCATAAAACTTGGATACATTTTCAACTTGTTTACGAATTTCTTCAATGCACTGGACTACTGTCCAACTAACACGGGCAGTAATCAGTTCTTTTGCCATTAACCCACCTGCCACGTTTTCATCATAACGCAACAGATCAATCACCTGCGAACGTAATACTTTGTCCAATCCAACAAGTATTTCCTCCCGTATCTTTATAGGAAGTTCATTCAGAATGTCTGCCGCATCATCCGAGTCTAGCAGATTAACAATCTCAATTAATTCTTCGGGCTTATAAGTTTTTAAAAATACCTCGCGTGTATCACTATCCAGCGCAGTGATAATTTCCGCTCGTATCTCGAGTGGGAGTAGGTCCAAAACATACTTCGATTCTTCACTGTTAAATTCATACAACAAAGCGGTGATATCAGCAGCATTTACACCCTCGAGGCTTTGCTGAATAGTGGTATTGTCGTGTTCATCCAGTGCCTGCTGAAAACGATCGCGAAACTCCTTATTAAGTCCAAATGTTACGGATTCAACCATCCGACTTTTCAATTTGCTGTGTCAAAAAAACAAAATCGGCCACTGACAATTGCTCTGCCCGCAAATCGAGTAGCTTCATGGACGAAATTGAGGGTGGCAAATTTAGCCTTTTAAGCGCGTTACGCAAGGTTTTGCGCCTGTTTTGAAATCCCTGTTTTACTATGGCCTTAAATCTAATTTCATCGCAATCCAATCGCTGGATGTTATTCCTTTTCAGACGAATCACAGCGGACATCACTTTAGGGGGTGGGAAGAAAACATCAGGTGGCACCTTAAACAAAAGTTCGATATCGTAATACGCCTGTAACAACACGCTTAATATACCGTAAACCTTATTCCCTTTTTTGGATGCGATTCTCTCTGCCACCTCTTTTTGCAACATGCCCACCACTTGATCTACCTTATCGCGATGGTCCAAAACCTTGAAAAATATCTGGGAAGAAATGTTGTAAGGAAAATTGCCAATCACGTGAAATGATTTCTCAGAAAAAATATTCCAGTCCATTTTCAATACGTCACCCTCTATCAAGTTATTCTCTAATTTCGGAAAATGCATTTTGAGGTGGGCCACCGAATCCCTATCTATCTCTACAACCTTTAAATCTAAATCTCTCTTTAATAAATATTGAGTAAGTACACCCGTACCCGGCCCTATCTCAACCACTGCTTGCCTACCATCAATCTGCAATGCCTCCACGATTTGCCTCGCGACACTTTGATCTTTCAGGAAATGTTGTCCAAGAGATTTTTTTGGTCTTACCATCTTTTTTAGAATGTCTGCTGAATATTTAAACCCTACCCGCAAGATTATTAGAAGTCATCAATTGACTTCATTTGGTCAAATTATACAAGAGAAAAACTTCAATTGCATAATTACGATTAAATTGCAGATATACTTTAATTCTAAAAGAGATGAGCAAGCATCAGGAGAAGCCTAAAATTGGAATAACATTGGGGGACCTTAATGGGATTGGCCCGGAAGTCATCATTAAGGCTTTGGCAGACCATCGCCTGCTTCAAATGATAACTCCCGTCATTTATGGTTCTACCAGAGTTTTGTCCTTTTATAGAAAACAAATGAATCTGGAGGAATTCAACTACAGCCAGGTAAAAAACACAGGACAGTTTTTTCCTAAATCCATCAACATTGTCAACTGTTGGGAAGAGATAATTGAAATTAACCCGGGAAAACCATCCTCCGAATCAGCCAGAGGCGCGCTTCTTTCATTACAAAAGGCAGTAGAAGAAGTTCGTGAAGGCATAATTGATGCCTTTGTAACAGGCCCCATTGATAAAAGTACCATGCATGGGGATACCTTTCCATTCACCGGGCATACTGAGTACCTTACTCATGAATTTAAAGCGACAGAAAGTCTGATGCTAATGACCGGGCAGGAGCTTCGCGTAGGCCTGGTAACAGAACACGTACCCCTAAAGAAAGTACCGGAATTAATAAGTAAGGAAAGGGTGGAATTAAAAATCAGACTACTAGAGCTTTCGCTCAAAAATGACTTTAACATTAGCAAACCGAAAATTGCCGTGCTGGGGCTCAATCCACATGCAGGAGATGATGGACTAATTGGTAATGAAGAAAACGAAACCATCAGGCCTGTGATAATTGATTTAAAAAACAAAGGAAAACTAATCTTTGGCCCATTTCCCGCAGACGGATTTTTTGCTGCCGGTCAGCACAAAAAGTATGATGGCATTATCGCCATGTATCACGATCAGGGGCTTATACCATTCAAATCGCTTGCTTTTGAAACTGGAGTAAATTTTACAGCAGGACTTCCGGTGATTAGAACTTCACCTGACCACGGCACGGCCTTCAACATAGCAGGAAAAAACCTTGCCGATGAGAGTTCCATGCGGCAGGCCATATATTTGGCTGCAGATATCGCAAAGCATCGTGCACTACAATTAGTGGAGAAGCTATAAAAGACTACCTATGTAAGATGTAGTTAACGGTAGGTTCCAATAGCAATCATTAATTACTAGATTTGATATAAAGCAAAAGAATGGACATTGTAACCAAAAAGCAGCTTAACATACTCATTCAGTTGGCTGAAGCCGACAAGCATTTTGCTAAGGAAGAGCGCGAAATGATCTATAAAATCGCCAGAGACCGCAATTTTTCTGAAAAAACAGTGGATGACCTTATCAGAAATCCGGAACCTATAGGCTCACTGGGGGCGCTCTCTAATGATCAAAAATTTCAATACCTGCATGGGTGCATAGAATTGATATTTGCAGATCAAAAACTCTTCGAAAGCGAACTTATATTTTGTAGGGGAGTTGCCATTAAGTTGGGATTCAAAAAAAACGTGGTCGACTTTATGGTTACCGAAAGGGAAAATATGTCCAGAGAAGAGTTAAAAACCCGCATTTTTGTGGAATATGTATAGATAGACTGGGTGTTTAGTACTGAAATAGCAATTACAACAACAAGAAAATCAATTTCAGAGGGGGAAAATCCGGTAAAACGTCATAAATTTGCCCGCTAATTTTAAGACCCCAAAGGGTGAAACCGTTTAGCATTAACATCATAGGGTTGGAATTAAAGGCCCATCAATTCAGTTTTCAGCTGGGTGATGAGTTTTTGCAGCAATATGGGCAAGGTTACCTGCCTGGTGGTCTATTCAGCGTAGAAGTCGTGTTGGATAAGCACGAAACGTTCATTGAAGCTGATTTTAAAATTGATGGCAACGCAAAATTAACCTGCGATCGAAGTCTTGACGTGTTCGATTTTCCGATTCAACTGGAAAAAAGAATTCTTTTCAAGTATGGAGAGGAGGATAAAGAACTGACTGATGAGATAATCTTGATCAGCAGAGATTGCGTAAGTCTTGACCTGGGGCAGTTGATCTATGAATTTATAGGACTATCAATTCCAATAAAAAAATTACACCCCAGATTTAAAGAAGAAGACGAAAGCGAAGAAGGAAAAATGGTCTACAGCACGATATCTGATGATGACACAAAAGGTAAAGAGAAGATAGATCCGATATGGGAAAAGTTAAAAAAATTAAAGTAAAAACAATTTAGGCATGGCACATCCAAAACGAAAGATTTCAAAAACCAGAAGAGATAAAAGAAGAACACACTACAAAGCTGAACCCAAGCAGTTTACTGTTTGCCCAACTACGGGGGAGCAGCATTTGCCCCATCGTGCTTTCTGGCTTGAGGGCAAGTTATACTACCGGGGCAATGTGGTAATGGAGAAAGAGGTATTGGCCTAGATCATGAGTCTCTCTCACCAAATAAGATTTAAACTGATTTTTTTTCTGATGTCTGCAACGAAAAAGAATTAAAAAAAATGAATGGAACGCAATGCTCGATTAAATACAATCGGGCATTTGTTTTTTATAACGAAATAGGTCAACCAGCAAAATCTAATGAGTAAAATTAAAGCAGCGATTACAGGAGTAGGAGGATATGTTCCCGATTATATCCTTACCAATAAGGAGTTGGAGACCATGGTAGAAACCAGTGATGAATGGATCACTTCTCGCACCGGAATAAAAGAGCGAAGGATTTTAAAGGGAGAAAATCTGGGCGTATCCTACATGGGTGTCATGGCAGTGAAAGAAATGCTTGCCAAAACCAACACCGATCCAAAGGAAATTGATCTCATCATCTTTGCTACCATTACCCCGGATATGCCTTTTCCAGCCTCAGCCAATCTGGTGGCCTCACAAGTAGGTGCCACTAATGCATTTAGTTTTGATATAAGTGCAGCTTGCTCCGGATTTATGTACGCATTAACAACAGGAGCAAAATATATCGAGGCCGGAATGCACAAAAAGGTTATTGTAATTGGAGGGGACAAGATGTCATCCATTCTCGATTATACCGACCGCACCACCTGTATCATCTTTGGTGATGGAGCGGGGTGCGTTTTGTTGGAGCCCTCGAAAGATGACACGGGTATCATTGACTCGATCCACAAGAGTGATGGATCAGGAGCTCAATATCTTCATATTAAAGCTGGTGGAAGCCTGAAGCCGGCCTCTCATGAATCGGTAGATGCCAGACAACACTACGTTTACCAAGAGGGCTCTGCGGTGTTTAAGTTTGCCGTTACCAACATGGCTGATATTGCCGCTAAGATGATGGAACGAAATAATTTGAAAGCCGAAGACGTAAACTGGCTGGCCCCTCACCAGGCCAATAAGAGAATTATTGATGCTACAGCTTCCCGGATGGGCATCGCTGAAGAAACTGTGATGATGAATATTGAACGGTATGGAAACACAACAGGAGGAACTATACCTCTTCTTCTTTGGGACTATGAGAAAAAATTAAAAAAAGGGGATAATATTATTATTGCTGCCTTTGGGGGTGGTTTTACCTGGGGCTCCATCTATGTAAAGTGGGGATATGGTACAAATTAATTCACCTTGTTATTAATCTTTTCATTTGTAAATTATAGGCTGAATCTTTATGGCAACTGTTTCTGATTTAAGTAAAGGGAATTTCATTCGATACAATGGCGAGGTAGTAAAAGTGGAGGAATTGCAACATCGTACTCCGGGTAACCTTCGTGCATTTTATCAGGTAAAAATGAGAAATATCCGATCTGGTAAAATCGTAGAAAATAGATTTCGCCCTGGAGAGTCTGTTGATCTTCTGCGTGTTGAAACAAAAGAGTACCAATATCTCTATGAGGAAGGTGACAGTCTCGTTTGCATGGACAATCAAACTTTCGAACAGATATACCTTGATAAAGCATTGTTAGGAGATTCCTTTAAGTACCTGAAAGAAGCCGTAACCCTTGTTATTGCTTTTGAAAACGGAACGGATCCTATTATTGCAGAGCCACCACCACATGTGATACTTAATGTCACCTACACTGAACCAGGATTGTCCGGAGATACCGCAACCCGTACATTAAAACCTGCTACGGTGGAGACCGGAGCAGAGGTAAGAGTACCTTTGTTTATTAATACAGGTGATAACGTGAAGATTAATACAGCAAATGGTGAGTATTTAGAACGAGTAAAGTAACTTATGGCAAAGACAAGAAAAACTCCATTGAAAGCAGGGCAAAAACAAGCCCCAAAAAAGAATTTGGTTCAAAACTCCTCAGAAATGAAAACGGCAGAAATCAGAGATCTCATAGACTTTATTGCCCAATCAGGGTTGAATGAAGTGGATATTGAAACCAAAGAGTTGAAACTTCATGTGAAGAGGGAGCCCGATCAAAAAGTACTCAAATCATCCGCTCCTCAAATGATGGCTCCTCCAGCCGTAATTACGGCACCCCCTGTACCGGCAGCGCCAACAACTCCTGCCGCACAACCAGTTGCAATTCCATCTGGCGGTAGCAATTTGATAGAAATAAAATCTCCCATGATTGGAACATTCTATCGGTCGTCAAACCCAGACACTCCTCCGATGGTTTCCGTAGGTGATAAGATTACTAAAGGGCAAACCGTGTGTATCATTGAAGCTATGAAATTGTTCAATGAAATTGAGTCAGAGGTATCCGGAACAATTGTAAAAGTATTAGCGGAAAATGCTTCTCCAGTAGAGTATGAACAAACGCTTTTCATGGTAGAACCCGATTAAGCATGGCTTGATCCCTATTCTTTTATCGACAACCTAAATTTTGCATTGTGTTTAAAAAAATATTAATAGCAAACCGTGGTGAAATTGCCTTGCGTGTAATCCGCACCTGCAAGGAAATGGATATCAAAACGGTGGCCGTTTATTCAACTGCCGATCGCGAAAGCCTTCACGTACGTTTTGCCGATGAGGCAGTTTGCATTGGAGGTGCACCCAGCAAGGACTCTTATTTGAACATCCCTAGAATTATTTCAGCTGCCGAAATCACCAATGCCGATGCCATCCATCCCGGTTATGGTTTCTTGTCTGAAAATGAAGAATTCGCTTCTGTATGCCATGAATATGGCATCAAGTTTATAGGTCCATCCCCTGAAATGATTAGACTCATGGGCGACAAGGCCACGGCCAAAGACACCATGAAAAAGGCAGGAGTCCCAACTATTCCCGGGTCCGATGGATTAATTAATTCTATTGAAGAGGGGCTTAAGATTGCCAAAAAAGTAAAGTATCCGGTAATTGTGAAGGCCACTGCAGGTGGTGGTGGAAAAGGAATGCGTATCATTCACAACGAATCTGAATTTAAAAAAGCCTGGGATGATGCCAAAAGAGAGTCCGCAGCTGCTTTTGGTAATGATGGTCTCTATCTGGAAAAGTTTGTTGAAGAACCACGCCACATCGAAATTCAAATCGTAGGTGATCAGTATGGCAAAGTATGCCACTTGTCGGAACGTGATTGCTCTATTCAACGAAGGCATCAGAAACTGTTGGAGGAAACGCCCTCACCGGTGGTGACACAGGAATTGCGTGAAAGAATGGGCGAAGCCGCCATTAAGGGTGCGGAATCGATAAAATACGAAGGAGCAGGAACGATAGAGTTTCTTTTGGATAAGCATGGTGACTTTTACTTCATGGAAATGAATACTCGTATTCAGGTGGAGCACCCCATCACTGAAGAAGTAACGGACTATGACCTTATCAAAGAACAAATAAAAGTAGCTGCCGGTGTACCGATATCCGGTACCAACTACTTTCCCAACTTATTTGCTATGGAATGCCGCATCAATGCAGAAGATCCAGCCAATGGCTTCCGGCCTTCTCCAGGCAAGATTATAAACCTGCACGTACCGGGAGGGCATGGTGTGCGTGTGGACAGCCATGTGTATGCGGGCTATACCATCCCTTCTAACTATGATTCTATGATTGCGAAACTTATCGTGAGTGGGCAATCGAGGGAAGAAGTAATTACCAGAATGAAGCGCGCATTGAGTGAGTTTGTGATTGAAGGAGTAAAGACTACCATCCCTTTTCACCTAAAACTGATGGACAATCAAGTTTTCAGGTCTGGAAAGTATTCAACCAGCTTTCTGGAAACTTCTTTTAACTTTGATGATTTAAAATAAACATCAGATTTTTTCTGAAAATAAAAAAAGCACCTCCTCTGGTGCTTTTCGTTTTTAGCTCTGGATTATACTAAACGTATTGGTTGAGCATCACTGGCATCACCAGCATTAGAATGTCTTCATCCTTGTCTTTATCAATAGGCAGAATAACCCCTGCCTTGTTGGAGGCTGACATATTCAACTTAATCTGATCGGTATCCAGATTGGACAACATTTCAATGATAAACCTTGCGTTAAAACCAATCTCAATGTCTTCGCCTTCGTGCTCACAGGAAAGTCTTTCATTGGCTTCGTTGGAGAAATCAAGGTCCTCAGCAGATACCTGAAGCTCGCTACCGGTAATTTTCAATCTTACCTGGTGTGTCGTCTTATTAGCATAAATCGCAATTCGCCTCAATGAACCTAAAAGATCGGTGCGGCTAATGGTCATCTTTATTGGGTTTTGAGAAGGTATCACATTCTCATAATCAGGGAAGCGCTCATCGATTAGGCGGCAAATCATTCGGATGCTGCCAAACTTGAAAAATGCGTTGGACATATTAAAATCGATGCTCACCTCTGTATTCTCAGTAGGTAAAGTGGCTTTTAGCAGATTAAGGGCTTTGCGTGGAATAATAATGGCGTTGCCACTATCTGACTTAATGTCTGTTCTGCGGTATCTCACCAAACGGTGGCCGTCTGTTGCTACAAAAGTGGTGTTCTTCTCACCCAGATTAACGTATACACCAGTCATTGCCGGACGCAATTCGTCACTGCTAGTAGCAAATATGGTATTGTTCACGGCCCTGGCTAAAACATCCGAAGACAGTACCGCAGAAAAGTCATTCGATACCGAAGGCACCTTAGGGAAATCTGTGGCATTCTCACCACTTAATTTATAACGGCCATTGTCTGAACTTATCTCAATACTGTATGTAGACTCATCAATAGAGAATGTAACGGGCTGGTCGGGTAAATTCTTTAAAGTATCGAGTAAAATTCTGGCCGGAACCGCAATATTTCCTTTTTCCTTTGATTCCACTGTAATCTCAGTGATCATAGAGGTCTGAAGGTCTGAAGCGGTGACGGTGAGTATATTCTTCTCTATCTCAAAAAGGAAATTTTCAAGTATCGGTACCACCGGATTGGTAGTGATAACACCATTAATATTAGAAAGCTGCTTTAGCAAGTAGCTTGAATTGACGATAAACTTCATCTAAGTCAGTGGTTATTGGTTGTAATGGCGGTAAAGTTAGGAAGAAAAACCAATTCTGGAAATGAACTTTGAGCCCCGAAACTGAGGCTTATAGCCACATTATTTTTTAAAGTAATCGCGCTTCTTTAGAATGGGTATAACTTGCTCTCTGCCGAAAAGAACGCTATCTGTCCCATTCAACCTGCCCAATACATCCGGGTCCCTATCCAGTGGTGGGAATAGTTCTAGAATAAGGGCATGATCACCCAGGTCGTAAACCCTAATGGTAGCAAGCGGTGACGTTTGCAAAAGGCTATCGTATAGCGGTTCGTGCCCCGAAGGTAAATACTGCTTTGCCACCAGCAAAGACACCGCATCCAGATAATCGTTCAACTTTGTGGTATCAGATGGTGGGCTATTCACCAATTCAAACCCTGGCCCCTGATCCTCAATTGTAAAATTTTGATTGGGCTGTTTGCTAAACTCGGCCTCTAATTTCTTAAAGTTTCTCCAATTAAAATTAAATATTCGCTTGTCGCGCCAGCCCCTGGTGTCTACTTCGAAAATGCCTGAAACATAAACCCTGTACCCCGGAATTGTCATTACGTAAGGGCCTAGCTGATCATCCATAAAATAAGCTTCTGTCTTAGCGGTATTTCCTCCCGCATAGAAACGTTTCACTAAATCATCACCTTGAAACAAGTCAACTTGAACACCCTTCTTAACTAACATAGCCGAAATGGAATCCTTCAGGCTATTGGCTACCTGTCTCTTGGGTTCGGCTTGCTGGAGTGTGGCGAATAATACGGTTATTAACTGTTCATCCGCCTGCTGATTTTGATTCACGAGCCACTTTGAACCAGTAAAGCTTAACTCTATTTCTCCCCCATCGGAAGACAAAACAACCCGGTCTACTAAAGATAAGTCGGATACCTTAAAGATATTCTTGTCCACCTCCTGCCGATCGCTTTGGTAAAAAAATAGCACTAATGCAAGCAATAACAGCCCGCCCAGGGAAGCAACTAACGCCTTATTCCTTTTCTCCTGATTCAATGACTTGAATATTTTCGTTTCCTTAAATAAGTTCTGATCAATCCAAAAGCAAATAGCATTACCAATGGAAGTATTAGGTTAACCATTTGCCAAAACGCTCTTTCTTCCTGTACCTTGCTTTTATTCAATGGTCTTATCTTAATTTCTTTGTTTCGCGTACTGATCAACCCATCCTCATCCACCAAATAAGCCACCATATTCATCAGTAAGTTCTCATTAGCAAACGTATAGGATGAAATGGGGTCAAATCCCAGTTGTTGGGGTTGCCCTGTTCTTGGGTTTACATCATTTCTTGCGACATCACCATCTGCTATCACAATAATTTTTGTAGGTGTGCTTTTTCCTTTGAAGGTGATCCCCTCACTCCCATCGGGCAGGAACCTATCTTTATAAAGTGAGGTAAACTCCCCTTCCAACAAGTAACTCACCGGTATCGATCCCGGGTGAAACAAATCAGGATTGGTATTATTTCTCAAATCATTAACACTTATCTTAACGGGAGTACCCAACTTGCGAGAAGCTGGCGAAGTCAATAACAAAGGAGTTTTTTTTATGCCTGTTGCTTTTACCGTGTCTACGCTACTTACAAAACGCAATAGCGTAGCATCAAGGTTTCGCGTGATTGGATGGGAAGCATACTGATTGATCAAAGGAAAAAATGGCCAGTCCATCTGCATCAATTGGGGGCGATCGCCCACCTGCCCTGTCACAATCGGGTATCGGGCTGAAATCTTATCCTGAATAAGATCAGGGTTTATCCGAACACCATATTTAAATAATAAATCTTCAATATTGAGCGTATATGGAAACGCAAAATAGTCTTGCCGTGAAGCGCTATCCATCACCGCATCCAATCTATCTATCAGCAACAGAAGTTTTCCACCATGCATGACATACTGATCCAGTTTCAATTTATCCAATTCACTAAACGAATGGGTAGGCTTGGGTATAATTAACAGGTCATAATTTTCAATGGTTTTTTTGCGAGTCAAATCCACTTTAAATACCCCATACTTATCAAGCAGTGCATTGTTGAAGCTGGCTATCTTTAAGCTGTCCAATTCACCATGGCCCGTAAGTAATCCTATTCGTTTAGGATTGGTATTGGTAACTTGTTGAATGGTGTTGGCAAATTCATACTCTAAGCCTTCGATGGATTGATTCAATACTTCATCAGAACTACTGGTACGATTTCCCTTTAACAACATCACTCCCTTTTCAAATCCACCATAACTAATAATGGCACCGGGAAACACCAGCTTTTCAGTTCGTTGACCTCCTTTGCTATCAATTACATTCATTGGAGTTATTCCTTTCGACACCAAATCTTTCATGAATTCACTTTGCGCTTTTTGACTTAATGCCGACTCTGGATCGGTGAAGGTAAAATGTATTCTATTTCCGGAGGCAATTCGGAATTCATCAAGCAACTCCTCTATGGAGCGTTGTAAGCGCTTAAACCCAGCGTTTAAATCTCCAGAAAGAAATACTTCTATGTATACATCATCATCAAGGTTTTCCAACAAAGTTTGTGTGGGTTCCTTTATACTATAGCGTCTTTCTTCAGTGAGGTCCAATCTGAAAAAAAAGTGAGCGGCAACCAAATTCACCACTACTGCCAATACAATGCCATTGGCTAATAATAACAGATCGCCCATTTTTTTACTTTTCCAATTCACCACTGTCTGCTGCTCAAAACGGTTTTGGTTAACAACAACATTAACCCTGTTATAGATAAGAAATAAAGCAAATCACGGCTATCAATTAATCCTCTGCTCATCGAATCATAGTGGTCGAGTATCCCCAACTGCTTGATTTGCAGTGCCCAGCCTCCTTGTGTTACCAAAGAAGAAAAAGAATCAAATCCCGAATAAAAAATAAGGCATAAAAAGGCGGCTGCTACAAATGATACAATTTGATTTGGAGTGATTGATGAAGCAAAAATTCCGATCGAACAGAACACGCCACCCAAAAGCACCAAACCAATGTAAGAACCTACCACTCCGGGAGTATCAATATTTCCAGATGGCTCCCCCAACAAGTAAACAGAATAATAATATATCAATGTGGGTATTACGGCTACCAACACCAAAACGAAACCTGCCAGAAATTTTCCCATGATAATATCCCACTCCGATAACGGCTTAGTGAGCAAAAACTCCATCGTTCCAATTTTTTTTTCTTCCGCAAAACTGCGCATGGTAATGGCTGGTATTAGAAAGATAAATACATAAGGACCAAGAGAAAAGAGGGTATCCATGTCCGCATACCCATAGTCCAACACTGAAGTTTCAGGAAAAACCCACATCAGCATACCAATGCCTGTCAGAAACACTCCGATAACAATATAGGCGATCAGTGAATTAAGAAAGCCATTAAATTCTTTTACAAAAATTTGAATCATTTTTCGTGCTCTTCCGAAGTAAGTTCTTTAAAAATTGATTCCATAGTATACTCCTCCACTTTCAATTCAATCAACGATCTTTTTTGATCAGATGCGTATTTGAATAATTCTCCACGCACGTCCATTCCTTGTTGCGCAAGTACTTTACATTTGAATGCGGTGATGGAGATCACATCGGCTACACCATGAATTGCCTTCAACTCATTAATATTAATTTCCTCCCTAAACTCAACGACTAGTGTACTACCCCCATTATTCTGAAGTAGGTGGCTCAATTGATCATCTGCTACAATTTTTCCTTTGTTAATTATAACTACACGATCACACAAAGCCTGTACCTCTTGCATAATGTGCGAAGAAAAGAGTACCGTTTTATTGCGGCTCACTTCTTTGATCACTTTTCTTATTTCAATAATCTGATTTGGATCCAGGCCCGATGTAGGTTCATCCAAAATCAAGACTTTAGGATCGTGTATTAAAGCTTGCGCCAACCCCGCCCGTTGACGATATCCTTTAGAAAGGGATTCCAGTTTTTTGTTTTGCTCCTGAGAAAGTCCACAAAGCGCAATGATTTCCTCCACCCGTGACTTGAGTAAAGTGCCGCTTAATTCATATAAACCACCCACAAAGTGAAGGTACTCATGAACGTACATATCAAGGTAAAGCGGGTTGTGCTCTGGTAAGTATCCAACAATCCTCTTTACACGAATCGGCTGCTCCCTTACATCAAAGCCTCCTACTTTCACCACACCTTTGGTGGGTGGAAGATAACCAGTGGCAATTTTCATGGTGGTGGATTTTCCTGCCCCATTAGGGCCAAGAAACCCAACTATTTCTCCCTCCTCTACCGTGAAAGAGATTGCATCAACAGCCTTCTGCTGCCCATAAATTTTGGTAAGATTTTGTATCTGTAGCGACATGAATTACCTGCGCACAAAAGTAGTTGAAAGTGCCATTTATCCTAAACAATGGGCATCGTGTAAAAAAATATTGAATTCGGTCACCAATTTATAACTTGGCCTATTAATTGCCGTTGTATTGACCAATGAATTTTGTAAAATTTGCCTCTCAAATAATCGAATCATGCGAATAGTAGTAATAATAATAGGTCTGGTACTGTCCATTTCATCATGGGCACAAAGTGGGTACAAGATAGATTTTACCATTAAAGGACTAAAGGACTCAACGGCCTATCTCGGTTATTATTATGGTGAGAGTACTTATGTAAAGGACACAGCTCACGTAAACGCCACTGGCAACTTTCAGTTCTCATCATCTACAAACCTTCCTCAGGGTGTCTATTTTCTGGTGCTCAACAAAACAAGAATTTTTGAATTCGTATTGGGCAACGATCAACAGTTTCAGATGGAGACATCCACAGCCGACTATATTAAAAACATGAAAGTGACAGGCGATGAAGACAATAAAATATTTTTTGAGAACATGATGTTCAACATGGCCAGAAATCAGGAGGCCTCTCCTTTTTTTACGGTGATGAATGATAGCTCAGCAAACGAAGCAGCAAAAAGTTCGGCACGTGCCTCCCTGCAAAAAATTAATGAAAAAGTACTCGCTTATCAGAATGACCTACTGGAAAAATATCCCAGATTCATGACCACAAGGTTGCTTAAAGCTACCAAGCCAATTGAAGTTCCTGATCCGCCCAAAATGGCGGATGGTAGCATAGACTCCTCCTTTCAATACAAATATTATCGACAACACTTCTTCGACAACTTCGACATTTCTGATGATGCGCTCATTAGGTTGCCAAAACCAATTTATGCAGAAAAAGTAACAGAATACCTGGAGAAATTAATCGTGCCCCAGCCTGACTCAGTAATGAGTGCCATCAAAAGCCTGGTAGCCAAAGTGAAAAATAATCCTGAAACCTATAAGTATCTGGTATGGACTGCGATGCTGAACTATCAAAACCCAAAAATTATGGGCCTTGATGAAGTGTACGTAAGATTATTTGATACCTATTTTGCTTCAGGTGAAATGGATTTTTGGGTAAGTGATTCCATAAAAAAAAGTTTAAAAGAGTATGCGGACAAACTCCGGCTGAGCCTGGTAGGACAAACCGCCAAGAACCTTATTATGCAGGATCAAGACCTGGTATTGCGATCTCTATACGACATCAAAAAGAAATACACCATCCTCTTTTTCTTTGATCCAGACTGTGGGCATTGCAGGGAAGAAACTCCAAAACTTGTTAACTTCTATAATGCCAACAAAACTCGTTTCAACCTTGAGGTATACGCTGTGAGTGCAGACACTTCCATGCTGAAAATGAAAAACTACATCAAGGAAATGAAGATGCCCTGGATTACCGTTAACGGTCCCCGAAGTACGGTAGGGAGCTACCAACACCTGTACGATGCCTTTTCTACACCCACATTGTACATCCTGGATGAAAAGAAGAAAATTATTGCTAAAAAGCCCCCAATTGAACGCCTGGTCGATTTTTTAGAAAATTATGAGAAAATGCAGAAGCGCAAGGAAAGTGTGAGTGGAGGAGAATAAATTTGAAAGAAAATTCACGGCTCAGGTCGCTTAATCCACAGTTCACTCAAAAAAACAGCATACCGATGCAACCATTTACCTATTTAGGAGTATCTAAGTAAGTATTAAGTGTAATTTTAATCAACCTGAAACTCTTATGGCATTTCTCGATACGTTGTTCGGAAAAAAGAAAAAAGCATTTAAAGCATCTTGCCTTATCACCAAAGAGCCACTTGAAAAAGGATATGGCTACCTGCTCACTACGGCTCAGGTAGTGAAATCAAAAAAATATTGGGACCTGATCATGACAGAGCCTGAAACAATGTCATATACCATCTCTCATTTTCAACATGACGCAATGGGAACACAGATGCGTTCAATGATCTTCGATAAATACACTACTGTTGATAAGCCCTGGATTGTATCGGATTCTGTCATTAACTACTTTAACGTAGACAAATCCAAGGCGCGAGAATACGCCCAAAAATGGTGGGAGAACGAAGGAAATTTCGAGCCGGCAGAAACCGGACCCGCTACCGATCATCTTGACGAAGATACTTTCAAAGCTTTGGAAGTTTATGCCATTCAGGAGGCAGGAAAAGACAAGATTCCAGCCTAAACTATCCTTTCCAGATTATTATCAGCTTTTGCGGTCAATGGTAAACTGAACCAGTTGTTTAAGAGAATCATTGTAAGTAGAGGTTGGCAGATCTTCGAGTAAAGCCAACGCCTTCTGGTGGTAGCGACTCATCGATTGTTTGGCATACGCTATGCCCCCCGATGCCTTCACATATTCAATTACCTCCTTTACCTTTTTTGGTTTATGACTTTCACTACTTACAATTCCGATTATTTTTCGTTTCTCCAGCCATGACGATTTTGACAATGCGTAAATCAAAGGAAGCGTCATTTTCTTTTCTTTAATGTCAATCCCCAAAGGTTTCCCTATTTCATCATCTCCATAGTCGAACAAGTCATCTTTTATTTGAAAAGCCATACCCACATTTTCACCAAATTGCTTCATCTGCATCACTACTTCCTTTGGTGCACCGGAAGAACTGGCACCCACTGCACAGCAAGAGGCAATCAGTGAGGCCGTCTTCTGGCGGATGATCTCATAGTATATATCTTCCGTTATGTCGAGGCGTCTTGCTTTTTCAAATTGCAGCAATTCCCCTTCACTCATCTCTTTCACGGCATTCGAAACGATGCGCAGGAGCTCATACTCACCATGTTCCAAAGAAAGCAACAGGCCCTTTGAAAGCAGAAAATCTCCAACTAAAACGGCTGCTTTATTCTTCCAAAGTGCGTTGACAGAAAAAAAACCACGCCTATAGTTGGCACTGTCCACCACATCGTCATGTACCAAGCTGGCAGTATGCAAAAGCTCAATTAATGATGCACCATGAAAAGTAGATTCCGATATCAAACCACTGGCACCGGCACTCAAAAAGACAAACATGGGTCGCATTTGCTTGCCCTTTCGCTTCACTATATAGCTCATGACTCTGTCCAGCAAAAAAACGTTAGTCTTCATGGAAGCCCGAAACTTCACTTCGAACTCGTCCATCTCTTTGGCAATGGGAGTTTTAATTTCTTCGAGCGTCAAATTCATGAAGTGCAATAATACGCATTGCAAGCCAAGATTATAGGCCGTATTGGCTATAAATTGTAGCTTTTTAAGTCATTAGGGGCGAATCTCGACCGCACCCATCCTCAGTAAATCAATGTTGTAATAGGGAATTTAGTACCACTCAAAAATTGTAGCACTTTTAACCAATATTGGGTTTCATTTCTTGAAAATGATGATAAATTTATAGTTTAGCCCAGTCTATGGTTTTACAATCGCTCCTGTTGGTTGCCGGTTTTGCCATCCTTGTTAAAGGTGCTGATTTTCTTGTGAGTGGTGCCTCATCCATTGCTAAAAGACTAGGAATCTCAAGCCTTGCCATAGGACTAACAGTAGTCTCAATGGGTACCTCATCTCCTGAATTACTGGTTAACCTCATGTCTGCCACTAACGGCTATAATGATGCGGCATTTGGCAACATACTGGGAAGTAATAATTTTAATATCCTGTTAATTCTTGGTGTTTCCGGGATTATTTTTCCGCTGGTAGTACAACGCAAGACGGTACAGTATGAAGTGCCTATCTCCATTGGCGCCATCCTACTTCTTTTTGTTCTCGTGAATGACCATCTTTTATTTGGAAACAACACTAATGAACTCAGTAGGGCTGACGCTTTTATACTCCTGATCTACTTTAGCTTGTTTATGCTTTACGTGGTAAGAACCATGAAATCAGCAAGCGATTTTGAGGAAGGTGCACCCATCAAAATACACCCAACCTCACTTTCGCTTGGTTATATTGCCCTGGGTATTGCCATGTTGCTGGGAGGGGGCAAGTTAGCCGTAGAAAGTGCTGTTTCTATTGCGGAGTATTTCGGACTAAGTCAGAGATTAATTGGCTTGACCATTCTAGCTATCGGCACCTCTCTGCCCGAGTTCGCTACATCGGCTGTGGCTGCCTTCAGAAGGAACACAGATATTGCCATAGGAAACGTTGTTGGATCCAATATTTTTAATATTTGCCTGATTCTCGGAACAACAGGATTAATTAACCCGATGTCCTATAACGATGCATTGAATTTTGATATATTTATTATGCTAGCCGCAAGCATTGTGCTGATGATTTTTATGTTTACACTTAGCCAACGAAAGTTGGACCGTTGGGAAGCTATTATTCTCTTTGGTGGATACATCACTTACACCGCATACCTCATGGGCAACCCTGTGTAAATAAGAATGAAAAAAGGCCTCTCAACAAGGCCCTTTTTTTTGAATATTTTATAGGATACTAATTCACCCTTTTTTCCAGCTCTGCAATTTTTGAATTAGCCTTAGACACCCCAAGCGAAAGGGCCTTTTTGTACATCTCTAGCGCCTCCTGATAGGTTTCTTTCTTCTTTCTTGGCGCTAGTTTAGTTCTGTTGGCCGCTTCTTCAATGGCCTCTCCTCTTGCATAATAAGAATCTCCCTCACTCATTTTGCTTTGAATCATCAATTCCTGAATACGCGCTTCAATAAGTGCCAATTCCTGTTCCTTTTCAATGATTTTTGCTTCTTTATCCCCAAGTTCCGCTTCCTGGAGGGTTACTGTTTGAACAAGATTTTGATTTTCATTTCGGTATTTATCCACCTGAGCCTGAAGTTCCAATATTTCTTTATTTCGCGCCTCTAAATCAGCCTTTAGCTTTTTTATGGTGCCTGAGAATACATTGGAAGTCCCTCGTGATTTTTTTAATGCCTTTTCCAGATCTTCAATTTTTTTCTGACTTTCCTTCACATAGTCATTGATGTCACTCATCCTGGCAGTGTAATCGGTATAGGTTGTGCCTTCAATCATGTTGACCCTCAATAACTGCCTATTGGCATCTATTGAGTCCATCATAACTCCTACCTCCTGAAGTGTATTGGCCACTTGTTTACTTTCTTCCAACTGTTGTGTAAGGCTATCTACAGCAAGCTGAAGTTTTTCCTTTTCCCCTCCTCCACAACTCATAAAAAGAATGCCAACAAGCAGAACAAAAAAGAGCTTTTTAATCATATTAATTTATTTTAATTGTGCAAAAGTACCGTGATTCTAAGTGATATATAATATGAGTCCAAAATAATTTTTTTTCAATGCCTTAAATTCTGCCAGTTGGTGTAACTTGCCGCTCGATTTTCAAAGAAAAACGCGTCTTGAACCCCGATTTGATCACTACAAGAACCCGCATCGAAGATCAGGGGATACCTCGGATTATCATTATAGGGGGTGGCTTTGGGGGGCTTGAGTTAATAAAAGGGCTTAGAAATGTAAAAGCACAGGTTGTATTATTCGACAAATACAACCATCATACCTTTCAGCCATTGCTGTATCAGGTGGCTACATCCGGTTTAGAAACCAACGCTATTGTATTCCCTTTCAGAAAACGCTATGCCAAACAATCTGATTTCTATTTTAGGCTAGGTGAAGTAAATCATATTAAGCCAGAAGAAAACTACATTGAGACTTCCATCGGGGGTATCAACTACGACTATCTTATCATTGCTACAGGTGCTACTACCAATTTCTACGGAATGAAGGAATTGGAGCACAATGCAATGGCCATGAAAACCATTACAGATGCCATTAAGCTGAGAAATCGTATTATCCGCAATCTTGAATTTGCACTGCTCACCGATGACGATGCCACCATGAATAGTCTGATGGATTTTGTTATTGTGGGTGGTGGACCAACGGGTGTGGAGTTAGCGGGTGCCTTGTCAGAATTAAAACGCAATGTGTTTCCCAAAGACTACAAAGAGTTGGACTTAAATGCTATGGATATTCATCTGGTGGAAGCCTCTCCCCGCCTTTTAAATGGAATGAGTGATAAAGCAGCTGAAAAAGCCCTTTTGTATTTAAGCAAAATGGGGGTAAAAGTACACCTTAACGTGGCCGTAAAATCCTACAACGGATACGAGGCGGTATTTAACAATGGAGAGAAAATTAATACCCGCACATTGGTGTGGGCTGCTGGCGTAAAGGGAAATCTCATAAACGGATTGGATGAGAAATGTGTCTCACCATCCAAACGCCTTTTGGTCGATAAGTTTAACAAGGTAAAAGGATATGAAAATATTTTTGCAATAGGTGATGCCGCTATCATGGAGGGAGATAAGAAATTTCCCAAAGGGCACCCCATGATGGCGCCACCGGCCATGCAGCAGGGAGCCTTACTTGCCGATAACCTAAAAAGAATAATTGCCAAAAAGCAAATAATGCCATTTTCCTATAGGGATAAAGGCAGCATGGCCACGGTCGGCAGAAATAAGGCCGTGGTGGATACAAAAGCAATAAAAATGCAGGGATTTATTGCTTGGTATATCTGGATGTTCGTTCATTTGATGTCCATCATGGGATTTAAAAATAAAGTATTCACCTTTTTCAGTTGGTTGTGGAGTTATTTTTCTTACGATAGAAGTAATCGATTGATAATAGGGAGGCCCAAAGAAGAGATATAAAATGGATTCAGGCGCAATAAAACAAAGGCTCTCAGCGGCAGGAGTCCTGGTTTCGATGGGGATTATCTATGGAGACATTGGCACATCTCCTTTGTATGTATTCAAAGCCATTGTTGGAGAAAGTATAATCACAGAAGATCTGGTATTAGGCGGTGTGTCCTGTGTGTTTTGGACACTTACCTTAATTACGTCCATCAAGTACGTATATCTGGCGCTCAATGCAGACAATAAGGGTGAGGGGGGAATATTTGCACTATATGCCCTGGTGAGAAGGTACAAAGCAAAATGGGTAGTCTATCTGGCAATAATAGGATGCGCTACTTTGATCTCCGATGGTTTCATTACTCCGGCAATTAGTATTTCCTCAGCGGTTGAAGGTCTTACTATCAATAATCCGGGTATACCCACAGTACCAATTGTCATCATCATATTAATCTCTTTGTTTTTCTTTCAGCAATTTGGCACCAGCGTTGTGGGAAAAACTTTTGGGCCCATCATGTTGGTATGGTTCATCACGCTGGGTGTGTTCGGTATGATTCACCTTTCACAGAATCCTTCTGTACTCAAGGCCTTAAATCCTTCCTATGCAATCAACCTGCTCATCAATTATCCGGGTGGCTTTTGGCTTTTGGGTGCCGTCTTTCTCTGCACTACAGGAGCTGAAGCGTTATATTCTGACCTGGGTCATTGCGGGAAACACAACATCCGGGTGGGCTGGGGATTTGTAAAGGTGTGTTTATTGATAAACTATTTTGGCCAGGCAGCCTGGTTGCTCACACTGGAAGGTTCAACTTTAAATGGGCAAATACCTTTTTATGCAATTGTACCTGATGGCTTATTAATATTCAGTATTGCTATTGCTACAATGGCTGCAGTCATTGCCAGTCAGGCCTTGATATCTGGTACTTTCACATTGGTGAACGAAGCCATGAAATTAAAGCTATGGCCAATTACCAAAGTGCGTTATCCAAGCCAGATAAAAGGACAGATATACCTTCCCACCATCAACTGGGTATTACTGGCTGGAACAATTTTAGTAGTGCTCATTTTTCGGGAATCGTCTGCTATGGAAGGGGCGTATGGTTTGGCCATCACTTTCGACATGTTGATGACCACTACCCTTCTTGTTTACTTTTTCACAACAGTAAAAAAATCAAAATTGCGATCTGCTGTACTTGCATTGATGTTCTTCTCCATTGAAGGCATGTTTCTGATTTCTAATCTCAGCAAATTTGAACATGGCGGCTGGTTTACTTTCATGATTGCATTATTCTTTTTCTTACTCATGTTTACATTGGTGAAAGCCAGGGGGCTAAGGGACAGACATACAGAGTTTGTAGATCTGAAACACTACATACCCATGATGCAGGATTTGCAGGCTGATACCTCCATTCACAAAGAGGCAACCAATCTCGTATATATGGCTGTAGCGGATAGCCAGCGATCTATCGATTCAAATATTATTTATTCTATGTTTAAAAAAAGGCCCAAACGGGCCGATGTCTATTGGTTCATTCATGTGGATACGGTAGACAGTCCCTACACCAGCAAATATTCTGTAGATACCATCATTCCCAAAAAATGTTTCTTTATCAGAATTAAGCTTGGGTTTAAATCAGACCACAGGGTAAATATTTTATTTAGCAGGATCTTACACGACCTGGCAGAGAATGGAGAAATTGATTTGGTAAGCCATTACGACTCGCTGAAAAAACACAGTATGCCCGCAGACTTTAAGTTTATCATCCTTCATTCTCTGGCTTCCATAGATAGCGAGATTTCCACTTTTGATAGCCTGATCATACAGGGCTACCGATTAATCAAGAAACTCAGCCTGTCGACAGAAGAACAGTATGGACTGGAGATGGCCAATGTGGAGGTAGAAAGAGTACCCATTATGGTAGGGCCACCTGCCAAAGTAAGGATTAAACGGGAGCGCTCTGACCTGGAGCGTGAAAAAGAAATACGCTACTTTGAGGGCAACTGATCGTTTCTGAACAGTTTAGTGTTCAAAAATAATTTGTTTCAGGCATCCATTCTTCCATTAAAGTGTCTTTAGGCCATTGTAACTATTGGCACTTTTTTGGGTATTGGAATACAAACCTTAACGTATGCTTAGAAACTATTTCAAGATAGCAGTGCGTAACCTGCTTAAGCACCGAACTTTTTCTGCCATCAATATTATTGGATTATCAGTGGGTATTGCCTGCTGTGTCTTGCTGGCCCTATATATAAAAGATGAATTTAGCTATGAAAATAAATTCACCAACCGGGACCGTATCTATCGTATATACACCACATTTACCAAAGATGGAGTACCCGAAAGCTACCCGCGCACATCACCTCCCATTGCCACTGCGCTCCCCCATCTGATACCTGAGGTTGAGATTGCAACACGCGTCATCAACCCACCTGAGGTAGAACAGCACTTGATTATATATGGCGATCAATTGTACTACGAAAAACTCGGCTATCTGGTAGACTCTACTTTTTTTGATGTTTTTGATTACAAATTCAAAGAAGGAAACCGTGAGACAGCAATGGATCAGCCTGCTTCGGTGGTACTCTCCGATGAACTCAGCAAAAAGATATTTCCTGATAAGTCACCTCTGAATGAATGGCTCATTATCAACAGTGGCCCTTCAAAAGACACCTTTATGGTTACTGGTGTACTTGCTCCCTACACATCCAAGTCGCACCTTGATGCCGACTTTTATATGTCGCTTAGAAGTGAAGGCTGGGGAGCATTCATTAACTCTGTAGACTCCTGGGCATGGCAAAACTTTGTTTCCGGATATGTTCGTTTAGTTCCTAATACATCTCCACAAACCGTAGATGAGAAATTTCCTCAACTTATTGAAACGTATGCCGGAGACGTGCTACGAGGAGCTGGCATGAAAAAGGATTTGCACCTGCAGGCACTGAGTGACATCCATCTCTATTCCGATTTTAACGATGGCTTTGAGTTTGATGATACCAATGGCAATATTATGTATGTCTATATTCTGGGCTCTATTGGTATTTTCATTTTGCTTATTGCCTGTATCAACTTTATGAACCTCACAACAGCGAAAGCGGCACAAAGAGCCGGAGAAGTGGGGGTAAGAAAATCGTTGGGGGCATCCCGGCAAAACTTAATAGGTCAGTTTCTTGGAGAGTCTTTCACTATTGTAATCGTCTCAATGCTGATCTCCGGGGTGATCATTATGTTAGTGCTCCCCTTCTTCAATCAGGTGACGCACAAAGACCTCTCCCTCAATGGCAACACGGCCGCTTATGTAGCCCTTTTCATGTTGGGCATTTCCATTGTTACAGGGTTTGTTGCGGGTAGTTACCCCGCTTTCTTCCTTTCCTCCTTTCAGCCTGCTAAAGCATTAAAAGACAAAAGGCTTTCAGGAGGAAGCCAATGGTTGAGAAAGTCATTGGTTGTATTTCAATTTATCGTCTCAATTTCTCTTATCTCTTCTATTCTTATTATAAAAAAGCAGTTGAATTTTATCCAGAACAAAGCCTTGGGCTTTAGTCCCGAACAAAATATCGTTATCCCTATGCGAACCATCGAGGCACGGAGCAGCTATGTAGAATTAAAAAACAGCATTCAGCAAATAGCAGGTGTCACCCAGGTTTCAGCTACCACCAGCCTGCCTTCTACACCTCTGCTGAGAGACTATGGATTATACATACAAGGCTCAAGTGCGGATCACTCGATTTTACACAGGATGATCAACACGGATGAGAACTATTTTGGCCTGCTAAAGATTAACCTGATTGCAGGAAGAGACTTTGACGACCAAAGGGATAGCTACAAAGAAGATGACGAAACAATAAACGTAATTGTCAATCAGGCGAGCTTAAAAGAATACAACATTGACCTGAAAGATGCCGTTGGCACAACACTACTAAGTGATTTTGATGGTAAAATCAGATACCATAAAATCATTGGCGTAGTTGAGGATTTCCACCAATTCTCCCTTCATGATAAAATTGTACCCTTCATGTTCAAGATACCTGAATCAAAAAAGAATTTCATTTTCATTACCATGCGTGTTGCAACTACTGACTATAAAAACATCATCAGTCAGCTGGAGAGTAACTGGAAAGCACAAGTACCCACCACTCCTTTTGAAAGTATCTTTCTCTCTGACAGTGTGAACAAACAATACGAGGAAGATCAACGGGTGGCCTCTATCATGACCAGCTTCACCCTGATCGCCATTATTATTTCCTGCATGGGCCTTTACGGCCTGTCCGTATACATGGCAGAGCGCAGAATAAAAGAAATCGGGGTAAGAAAAGTTTTAGGTGCAAGCGTAACGGGTATTGTAAGCCTGCTCACAACGGACTTTCTCAAATTAATTCTCATCGCTTTTGTAATTGCCGCCCCTTTGGGATACTACGCTATGGGGCAGTGGCTTCAAAGTTTTGCCTATCAAACCACGTTGGGCGTATTTGTATTCGTACTGGCTGGTGTAATCTCCTTTGCTATCGCGTGGATAACTGTTGGCTTTGAATCCTTTCGTGCTGCCATTGGCAATCCTGTAAACTCATTAAAAACCGAATAACTCATGCTAAAGAACTATTTCAAAATTGCCATCCGAAGTTTGATGAAAAACTCGGTTTATTCTTTCATCAACATTACCGGACTAGCGGTAGGTATTGCATGCAGTATTCTCATTCTTTTATGGGTAAATGACGAAACTTCTTATGATAAATTTCAGCCTAAGTATAACAGGCTCTATCAGGTGTGGACCAACGCCTATTTCGATGGCAAGATCAATTCATGGATCTCTGTGCCGCAACCCCTGAAGAACGCTTTACAGGAAGAGATCAGCGACATCAAAAATGCTGCTATCTCAGAATGGGGAGGCACGCATTTATTAACCGTTGGGGATATGAAGCTCAACAAGCGGGGATACTTTGTAAGCTCGGAGTTTTTAGAAATGTTTGAATTTCCCCTGCTAAAAGGATCCGCGGAAACCGTACTCGATGAGCCCTACTCTATCGTACTTACGGAATCCGCGGCAAAGAATCTCTTTGGTGATGAAGATCCCATCAATAAAATCATCCGACTGGACAGTGATGCAGATGTGAAAGTGACGGGTGTTTTGAAAGACATTCCAAACAACTCTTCTTTTGAGTTTGATTATCTGGTGCCATTCAGTTTGATGCTGGCGACACAAGAATGGGCTAAAAATGCTGAAAACAACTGGGGCAATAGTTCCTTTCAGGTCTTTGTCGAACTGCCAGAAGGAACTACCAAAGCACAGGTGGATGAAAAGATCAAAAATATACTGATGGAAAAAGGGGATGATGATGGCACTTTCAAAAAAGAATTGTTTTTACATCCGATGAAGGATTGGCGGCTGCGCTCCACGTTTGAAAATGGGGTGGCAACTGGTGGTATGATCGACTACGTTAATTTGTTTTCTATCATAGCCGTTTTTATTCTCATCATCGCTTGTATCAATTTTATGAACCTTGCCACCGCCCGATCAGAAAAGCGGGCGCGTGAAGTGGTCATCAGAAAATCCGTGGGTTCCAAACGGCAGGAACTGATCTTTCAGTTTTTAGGTGAGTCGCTACTCATCGCATTTATTTCATTTGTTTTGGCGCTCATTCTTGTGGAAGGCACGCTGCCTTTTTACAATGATCTGGTTGAAAAGCAACTGTACGTACCTTACCTCACTCCACAGTTTTGGATTTTTGCACTAGTCATAATATCCGTAACCGGACTTTTGTCTGGCAGTTATCCCGCCTTATACTTATCGTCCTTTAGCGCAGTAAAAGTATTGAAGGGAAAAATACAGGTGGGTAAAAGCGCCAGCATTCCAAGACAGGTATTGGTGGTATTGCAGTTTGGTTTTTCTATCATTCTTATTGTTGGTACCATTGTAATATACTACCAGATTCAACATGTTAAGAGCAGGGACCTGGGCTACGATCAGGAAAACTTAATTTCCGTACAATATAACGATGAGCTGAGAGAGAACTACGACATCATTAAGAAGGAGTTATTGCGCACAGGCGTGGTGGAAGCGGTCACCCGATCCAACAGCCCCATTACAGAAATATGGTCCAACAACTTCTTGGAATGGCCAGGTAAACCCGAGGACCTAAGGGTAATCTTCTCCACGGTGGCTACCGAATATGACTACACCAAAACAATGGGTATTAAAATGCTTATGGGCAGAGATTTCTCCGAAGATTTTAAAAGTGATTCGTCTGCTATTATTATCAACAAAGCAGGACTTGACTTAATGAATCTGGAAAACCCCATTGGTACCAAGCTTGACCTATGGGGGGGCGAACGCGAACTGATTGGTGTGGTGGACAACACGTTGATGGGCTCACCCTTCCGCGCGGTGTCCCCGCTGTTTATGGTTTTTGATCCTGAGTGGATCAGTTCCGTTTCCATTCGTCTTTCCAAGACCAACGACCTGAAAGGATCCATCAGCAAAGTAGAGGAAGTATTTAAGAAACTAAATCCAGCTTATCCATTCGAGTACGATTTCGCTGATGTGGAGTTCAGTAAGAAATTCACCACTATTGATCTGATTGGCAAGCTGGCCAACCTGTTCGCCTTCCTTGCCCTGTTGATCACCGGACTGGGGTTATTTGGACTGGCTGCCTTCACCGCTGAGCAGCGGACGAAAGAAATTGGCATAAGGAAAGTGTTGGGTGCCACCGTGACCACGGTGGTGATGATGATATCCAGAGATTTTACAAGATTGGTGCTGGTCGCCTTTGTTATTGCAGCTCCTATAGCCTGGTATTTTCTCGATTCGTTTCTGGATCGCTATCCCATCAGGATTGCCATCCCCTGGTGGACCTTCCCGCTGGCAGGCTGCTTTGCTTTGCTCATGGCAATTGGCATTGTGAGCCTTCAGGCCTATAAAGCCGCTGTGGACAACCCTGTGAAATCGTTGCGTTCGGAATAGATTGCTTAACTTTAATTCCAGGTATGTGCAACCTTTGGATGCTGTTGGGCATCAATAATACAATTGCCCTCAATTAGAATAATGAAATATGAAATCTGCCCTACTTATTACCGTTTTATTGACATCATCAACGTTTCTCCGTGCGCAATCCGAAGAGAAGTCGCTTGCTCCATTTGATCGCATTGTTGCCTCTCAATTTATTAATGTGGTGCTCGAAAAAGGAGAAGCTGAATCCATTAGATTGGTTTATTCAGGGGTAGATCCTGACGTGGTGAACGTAACTGTGAAGCGTAAGAAATTGAGAATTTACCTTGATGATGCCAAGTTCATTGGTAAACAGAATAAGATTTATGAAAATGGGCGCAAGTACACCCGAAGCAGATATGGTAATGGTTCCGTTACGGCCTACATCACTTATAAGTCATTACGTGGCTTGGAAATTCGGGGAGAAGAAGAGCTTGTTTGTAATGGCGAAATCCAATCCGATAAATTCAAACTGAAAGTTTATGGTGAAACCAGGGTAACGTTGGCTTCCCTTCAAACCAGTAAGTTCAAAGCCTCTGTGTATGGGTCTAATGACATTGAAATTAAATCAGGAACAGCCGGGCACCAACTGTACCGATTGTTTGGCGAGAACAAGATCAACACCCAGCACTTATCCAGCAATACCACAGCATCTCGTATCTATGGAGAGGGCCGTCTTACCATCAATGCCAATGACGAATTGAGGATTACCGCCTTTGGCGAACCTGAAATTAGATTAAGTGGTCCCGCACATATTAACAAGAATATTATTCTTGGTCGCGCGGACATCAAGGTGAAACGGCAGTAAGCTCAAGCGTGTGCCAAACAGGCAAAGATCATTTCGTTGCGGAGGCTTGATGGGTACTCTCCTATTCTGGCGATATCTTTAAATCCGGCATTTGATAAAAGTGCGTGAGCCATTTCATAAGTCACGGGAAATGGAACCCATTGGTTGCTATTCTCTGTATCGTACTCTACCAAAATCAATTTGCCATTGTCCTTCAGATAGGAACGCAGGTGTTGCAGAAAATCTGCCTGGTCTTTAATGTAGTGCAAAGTGTTGGCTATGATGATCCCATCCAGCGCTTTTAATGGCAGCAGTTGTCGCTCGATATCTGCCTGAAGAAATTCAATTTCTACCTCTCCCCACTTCGCGCCAAGGTACTGAGTGAGTTTATCTACCGCCCATATCTTGCTTCCATCGCCCAGTAGCTCAGCTACGGCATAGGTGAACGTACCGGCACCACAACCCAGGTCTGCCCAGGTGGCAGTGGTTTTATTGGGAATGGCTGCTTCAATCAGCTGACGTGCTTCATTTGGATTCATAAAGGTTAAACTTAAAATATTTTTTGGGATCAAGGTTTTTCTAGGGAACCAGTAAGTGTGTTTAGCGGGTAAATTGAATGCACACTTGGCGTGGTTGGATGTGCAATCGCGGTGGTTGGCTTTGCACTCGGTGTGGGTAGAATGTATTTACCGGTGGGTGGATGTGCACAAGCAGTAAGTACAATGCACCCTTGGGGTGGTTGGATGTGCATTCGCGGTGGTTGGTTGTGCACTCGGTGTGGGTACCCCATGGGTCTATTCTATAAACTGTGTCATTACCAATAGAATATAATTGTTGATTAAA
>CAYPDF010000010.1:0-16488 GCA_964409415.1 uncultured Ohtaekwangia sp.
ATTTTTTAAAGTTATAAACCTCCAAAAACGGTCAACTTATTTCAGTACCCTACAGAGAGTCAGGTAGGCACGGAAGTTAACTTCCGCGTCAGTATGGAATTTTCTTTGTGAACTCTGTGAAACGTTTTGTGCACTTTGTGGTTAAAAATATTGCCCCGGCAATTGGTGGCAGGGTTGAGCATGGAAGTAACGCGCAAGTGGAGGGCGACAAGGTTCGCAAATAAGAAATTAACAATTTAATCACTATTCAAGGATCAATTTAACATCACTAAATTTTGATTTTAACCTTATTATATCTTGTGCCTCAAGCGGGTTCCCTTCCAAAGATATTTGCTCCAGGTTAGTTAAAGAATAAAAAGATTCAGGGATTCTAGTTATTTGATTGTTGCGTAAGACTATAATTTTAAGTTTCTGCAGATTACCAATATTATCAGGCAACTCCTTGATATTATTATCGCTAATATCCAACGATTCCAAATCTTTAAGCGTGCAAATTAATTCAGGAAAATGGTTAAATTCATTAGCAGAAAGACCCAGAGTTTTCAATTTTTTCAAAAGAACAAATGTTTCTGGAAGCTCATTTATTCTATTACCAAACAGGTACAACTCTTTTAGTTTTGGCATCCTATCAAAGTTGTTGAACAACTCAATTAAATGGTTTTTCTCCAAATCCAAAACTTCCAAGTTTTTAAATTTTACAATATCAGATGGAAATGAGGCTAATTCTTTGTTGGCAAGTTCCAATCTGGTAACACCCTTCGGATTCTCCAATGCCTCAGATAGGCTTCTAAACGTATATGCTCCCACCCCCTTGTATGGAAATCCAAAATTACGTGGTGTTCGTATAGGCTCTCTCCAAGCTCCCCCTGTTACCCTAACTTCTTTTACAATACCTATGGCAACAATCGAAACTTCACGTAAAAGATAAGCTTCATTGTTTTGGAAAATAGAATATCCTTTAAACGGAACTTGTAAACCAAATGCCAATGGCAAAACAAATCGATCAAAACCAGTTGCGTGTTTTAATAATAGTAAAAGGTCGGATGGAACTATAGAAATTACTCTATTAGCTTCATGTCCACAACCCGCACCAATATCTTTTAATAAATTTGCGCTAACTATGTTACCCTTGTCTCCTACAATAAATTCTATAAACACAACTCCTTGAATCCCCATACTTCTTGCTTGAGCAGGGTAGTTTATAGTCTTAGAAATAAAACTATAAAAATTATCAAGCACCGGTGATGTGTTCACTACTGCAGCAATATCATAAATAGGTAATAAGAAATGTTGGATAGTTCTATTCTGTCTTTGTGTGGCTGGGGTCCATGAAGGCATATTACTGAATGCTTCCTTAACTGAGGTAACAAAATCACCAGCACCGTTTAAAACTTCTATATCAACCGCAAGTCCAGATTCATCAATTGAAAATAATACATTGGCCCCATTTTTAGGAACAGATTTAACATTTTTCGCGAGATAATTACCCATATAATCATAAAATCTATCGATTCCTTCCTTGTATAAGGCATCAGACTCCACTACTGCCAAACCATTTGTATTTTGCTTTTGCATCCCACTATCAGTATTTTCATACTGACTCTCCTTTGGATAATGAGCTAGGTTTAACAATTCTAATTGCTTGTACTCCTTTTTAAGAAAAAATTTAAATCTATCTTCCTCAGGCACTACTATTTCAGAAGTTTGGTAACCTATGTGAGATACCACAAAGGTGGTCTGCGTGAGTGTATCTATAGTCAGCTCAAAATATCCTAGGTAATTACTCACTGCACCTCTATTTGTTCCAGAAATCAAGATGTTTGCGTTTTTAATCGGTTGCTGTGTCTCATAGTCCAATATTCGCCCAACTACATCCCGGGTTTGGCCCAATGCTAAATTGACCATTGTAACTCTGATCATACATATCAGTATAATAAACCTCATCTATTCAGCCTCTTAGTTTTTCGATAGTTCAGTTACGTAAGATAAAGAATTGAATGGAATAATAGGTTAAACAGCAGTGTTCACTACCCTATATATAAACAACTTTTGAAGGGCGGATTAGCTACGCTGATCCTGGGGGTGGGCACCAAACACAAATGATCAGCGGCTGATTACATCAGCCATTTTATTTTTGATCCCACTCGTTCAAGCGGGCTTACTCGTTGATCAAAAATAAAAACACCCCCGACTTTGTCGGGGGTACTAATCATTTGTGTTTGAGGTCTCGAGCGGATTCGAACCGCTGTAGGAGCTTTTGCAGAGCTCTGCCTAGCCACTCGGCCACGAGACCAATAAATTATTAACTACTCTTTCACTTCAAAGTCTTTAGCCACTTCTGCCTTCGGCAGAAGGCCTGCCTTCGCTTATGCTTCGGCTGACAGGCCTGCCTACATTTCATTTTGGCAGGCAAGCGGGCACTTTATCTGCTTTTGGCAGAGAGACCTTATTAACAAAATTATGAAATTCGCTCCACCTCAAACAAAAAAAGGTGGCCTTTCCATCGGACCACCTTTTTTCTTTCAAGTTATTATTCGGCTGACCCTTTGGTCTTATCTGCATTCATCTTGTCCTTCAAAGCACTCAACGCTTCGATATCACCCAGGGTAGACTTTTCAGCTTCCTTGTTGATCTTATCGATGGCCTTTCCTTTTGACGGTGCACGTTTCTTGGCTGGCGCTGCCACTTTCTCCTCTTCAGCTGACCATGTTGCCTTGTGACTCAACGCAATTCTTCTGTCATCTTTAGAGAATTCAATCACTTTGAAGTCAAGTGCTTCACCTGCTTCGATCTTGCCCTCATCTTCACGCACCAGGTTCTTGGCAGAACAGAATCCTTCGATTCCGTAAGGAAGTTCCAATATGGCTCCCTTGTCTGTCTTGGTGATCACTGTGCACTTGTGAACGGTTCCTACCTGGAACACCGATTCGAAAGCATCCCAAGGATTTTCTTCCAAATGTTTGTGACTCAATGCAAGCCTTCTGTTGGCGGCATCCAATTCCAATACTACTACTTCCAGTGTATCTCCTACTTTGATGAACTCAGAAGGATGCTTGATCTTTCTTGTCCAGCTTAAGTCTGAAACGTGAACCAATCCATCGATACCTTCTTCCAACTCGATGAACAAACCGAAGTTGGTAAGGTTGCGCACCACTCCTTTGTGTTTGGTGCCGATGGCGTACTTAGGCATAACATCCTGGCGTGTCCATGGATCTTCTGTTAATTGTTTAATACCCAATGACATCTTGCGCTCATCGCGATCGATGGTCAATACAACTGCCTCCAGCTCTTCACCAACTTTGATGAAGTCTTGTGGATTGCGCAAATGTTGTGACCAGCTCATTTCTGAAACGTGTATCAATCCTTCTACGCCAGGTTGTATTTCAAGGAATGCGCCATAGTCGGCTACATTCACAATCTTACCTTTCACCTTAGAGCCAATGATGATATCAGCAGGCAATGAATCCCAAGGATGAGCAGTCAACTGTTTCATGCCCAAAGAAATTCTCTTCTTGTCTTCATCGAAGTCTAATACCACCACTTTCACCACCTGATCCAACTTCAACAGTTCGTCAGGATGGTTGATGCGTCCCCATGAGATATCTGTGATGTGCAACAATCCGTCTACACCACCCAGGTCGATGAATACACCGAAGTTGGTCATGTTCTTGATCACACCCTCCAGTACCTGTCCTTTTTCAAGGTTGTTCAGGATGACTGCTTTCTGCTGCTCAAGGTCTTTCTCGATCAATACTTTGTGAGATACCACTACGTTGTCGTTGCTGTAATTGATCTTCACCACCTTTACCTCGATTGATTTATTTACATAAATATCGAAATCACGGATAGGCTTCACATCAATTTGTGATCCTGGCAAGAAGGCCTCAATTCCGAAAACGTCTACAATCAAACCACCTTTGGTTCTGCGTTTTACAAATCCTTCAATTACCAGGTCCTCATCAAATCCTTTTTGGATATTCTCCCAGCCTTTAACGAGTTTAGCTTTTCTGCGGGAAAGGACTAGCTGCCCCATTGCATTTTCGCGCTCTTCAATAAAGAGGTCTACTTTATCACCGATTTTCAGGTCGGGCAAATCTTTGAATTCAGCCACCGGCACCAGTCCGTCAGACTTAAATCCAATATTTAAAATCACATCCTTGTCGTTGATCCCTACAACGATACCCTCCACTACTTCACTTTCGTTTACGGAAGTAACCGTACCGGAGTACATGTTGGTCAATTCTTCACGGTCTTTCTCAGAATACCCTTCGCCAAATCCTTTGCGATCAAAGGCATCCCAGTCAAAACCCTCTAATGAAACGGGTGATGATGTAGATGACATGCGGTCAGCTACCTTGTTAATAATTCGTGCCGTCTCTAATTCCCCTAATTCTTCCGCTTTCTTAGCTTTTTTGAATTCGGCCAGCTCATCCTCCTCGTCAATTTCTATCTCTGCCTCAGCCTTATTTACCTTTTTGGCAATTGGCTTCAATTCATCACTTTCCGGCTTCTCCTTGGGTTTTGTGTCTTTTGGTTTTGTCATCTTGTTGTGTGCCCAGCGTACATGAAGCAGTTGGGCGGCTACCTCATTTTTGTTAAAAACTTCTCTTTTTAGTCAAAAAAAGAGCCCCACTACTCAGCGGGGCTGCAAATTTAAGAAAAATGAGTAATAATCTGCCTATAGCAACTCAAAAATCAAGGTATATCCTCGAAATTGAGGGTACCTTCTGCATAGCCAATCAATAATTTCTGAAACATGAGGGTATACCTGGCACTTACAAAATCACCCTGTGCACGCACATAGTTTTGATTGGCCTGGGTAAGGGCTACGATATCTGAAATACCTAATCTGTAACGTTCCTGTTCCAGTTCTTGAGAGAGTTGTGCCGCCTTTAACTGTGCACTTGCAGCATCATAGTTAGACCTTGCATCCCTATAATTCTGATACGCCCTTAACACATCACTTTTCACCTGTATTTCTGTATTTTCAGTTTGAAGTTTTGAGTTTTCGTAAGCCACGCGATTAGCCACCGTATTATTCCTATTTTGGAATCCTCCCAAAATTGGGATAGTAAATGAAAGACCATAAGTCAACTGGGTATTGTCATCCCTGAATTGTTGTTCAAAAGAACGGTTGGTGGCATTCTGAATATAATTGTATTGTGATCCGTACTGAGCAAATAGGCCCACTCTTGGAAAAAATGTTCCTTTGGCCGATTGGTATCCAAATTGCGATGCCTTTTCGTTGAACCTTACCTGAGCAAGATCACTTCTTTGTTCAAGCGCAGTGGCACTTATTTCATCAATACTTCTCACTTTACTATCCTCCATGTTCACATCCCAATTAGGGTCTTCTATTTCTAATTGTGTCAGTGGGTCCAGTTGGAGGGTCTGTGAGAGGGTTGCCAAATCATTTCTCAAGGTAAAAGCAGACCGCATTGCCAGGAGTTCAGCATTCTTAACCTGATATTCCTGATTGATAAGATCCACCTCCGCACGGCTTCCTGCAGCCACTTGTTCTTTGATTTGATCATACTGCTGCTGTTGTGTCTTCACATTTTGTTTTTGAATTTCATTTAATTCTTTATCCAGCAGGCAAACCAAATACTGATTGGCCACATTCCTGATTACATCCTGATTCGTTCTTTTTACAAGTTGCAGTTGTGCTTCGTAGTGATTGGATGCCTGGCGGTAGGCATTAAAATTATTAAAGCCATTAAACAAAGGCATATTTGCGTTAGCATTCGCACCAAAAAAATCGATCACACCATTTACCACCTGACCCTGCTGCTGATTAAATGAGTTACCATCATTGCGCCCTGCATTTCCCGTAATGTTAACGCTTGGAGCCATTCTTAGAATGCCAGCAGTTTTATTCACTTGTGAGGCAATCAACAAATTCTCCTGCTGATTGAGCACAAGGTTTTTTTCGAGGCCAATCTTAACAGCCTCCTTAAACGTCAGCGTTTTCACCGGCTCCTGTCCACTCACAAAAGTCACTGTAGAAATACAAAACAAAAACAGCAATGCACTAGACTTCATACTTCTCTCTATTTATTCTTTTATTTTTTCACTTCTGTTTACCAATTCATCCGACTCCATGGCGCCATCTACCACTCTCACAATTCGTTTCCCTCGCTGGGCATTTTCCTCCGAGTGAGTCACCTGGATAATCGTCATGCCCTCATTGTTCAGTTGCTCGAAAATATCCATGATCTTTCTACCCTGCTCCGAATGCAAATTACCTGTAGGCTCATCTGCCAATAACAATTTGGGTTGCCCGACAATGGCCCTTGCCACGCCCACCAATTGCTGTTGCCCTCCTGAAAGTTGCTCAGGAAAGAGGTCTTTCTTGGCCACCATATTAAATCGATCCAGTAACTCCGCTACCATACTTTTCCGCTGACCTCCACTTACTCCTTTATAAAGCAAAGGAGTTTCAATGTTTTCATACACGGTGAGTTCATCAATAAGGTGGTAGGCCTGAAAGATGAAACCGATGTAGTTTTTATGCAGCTCCGATTTCTTGCGTTCTTTAATCTTGTGTACGGGTTCATCAAAGAAGTAATACTCCCCTGCCGAAGGCTCGTCCAACATACCAATGATGTTCATCAGTGTAGACTTACCGGCACCACTGGGCCCCATTATGGTCAGGAATTCGCCTTGCTCTACGTTGAGATCAATCCCTTTTAAGATAAAAGTTCGTTGAAATCGAGAATCGACATATTTGTCGATATCCTTTAATTGAATCATGCATGAAAAGTTTCGGTTGAACATTAGCCAACAATAATGCCAATGGCTATTTCGGCCCTTAGACGACAAATAAACCCTTAAGTTATGCAGTTTAACGTCCGCTTACGAAAAAAGGTGTCCTAAATCGGACAGCCAGGGGTTCTTCCATTTTAGAATACGATGGGGTGCAATATCACATCTACGCGCCTGTTGAGCATGCGCCCATAGTAATTATCGTTTCTATAAACAGCATTGTCATAATCCCAATCTTTGATATGGATCATTTGCTCTGGGATACTCATTTCACGGAGCAACTGAAAAACCGTTTCGCTGCGCATTTTGGAGAGCCACTCATTGAATTCTTTACCGCCAATCGGATCCGTATGGCTTGTCAGTTGAATCTGATACTTTTCCAATAAGTTGGGTATGGAATCAAGCCAATCGGAAAGCTCCTTTGCCTGAAACTTATCTACATAATAACTACCGCCACGGAAATAAATACTCTTCCTTATTTCATCTTGCTGTGCAAAGGATATAAGTGGTAAAATGGAGAATGCAAGCACTATAGTCACCATACGATGCATGTCTCAATTTAACGAAGAAAAGTGAGTAAAGGATCAAATAATTGTCACTATTAAGCCAAGTACAAATCAGAACTTCGGTTTCTCCGGCTTATTGTCCAGCAAGCTTTCAATTCGGTCCATTATTTCGGGGGTGAGTTGGTGTTGTGCATCCAGGGCTTTCAAATTTTCCTGGAGCTGCGCCACTTTGGAAGCACCCAGGATAACACTGCTTACATGTGGGTTTTTGAGGCACCAGGCCAGCGCCACCACAGACATAGAAATTCCCAACTCATTACAAAGTACGGCCAGTTTTTTGGCGCGTGGTAAATTGCCTTCAGCAAAACTCCGCTCCTTCAGCCAGTCCAGCCCTGGCTTACCCAGGCGAGTGTCTGATGGCAAACCTTCATTGTATTTTCCGCTGAGCACGCCACTGGCCAATGGCGACCAGACGGTGGTACCCAGCCCTACTGTTTTGTAAAGCTGATCGTACTCCACCTCTACGCGGTGGCGTACCAACATATTGTACTGAGGTTGCTCCATTACCGGCCCTATCAAATTATAGCGCTGCGCCACCATGTGTGCTTCTGTTATCTCCTGTGCACTCCACTCACTGGTACCCCAGTATAAAATTTTGCCTTGCACGATCAGATTATGCATGGTCCACACTGTTTCCTCAATGGGTGTTTGTTTATCTGGCCTGTGACAGAAATACAAATCCAGGTAATCAACTTGCAGGCGTTTAAGGGCACCTTCACAAGCCTCTACCAGATGTTTTCTGTGTAGTCCCACTTGTGTAGGAAGTTTGCCACCCATTCCAAAAAATGCTTTACTGGAAACAATGTAGCTGTCGCGCGACCATTGTTTTTTCTTTAAGATGGTTCCCATGACCATCTCTGATTTTCCATGGGCATAACTTTCTGCACTGTCAAAAAAATTGATGCCATTTTCATACGCCAACGTCATCAATTCCTCTGCAATGCTGTCACTGTTGCGCTCACCCATTGTAAGCCATGAGCCCAATGACAACACACTGAGTTGCAATCCAGATTTGCCGAGCCTTCTGTATTCCATTTGTGGGGAGGTATTAGTTTGCGTGTACCCCGTAATTTAGCCAGGTCACTTTTGCATTTCCTTTATCAATAATCGATAATACCAGGATGTTGTCATAATCCGAATCTTCAAAATCAGGGTAGGTATTAGCTCCTAAAAAATAATTAACAACCCATGGGGTTGTATTGGAGTGGCCTGAAATTAATACAGTACCTCCTTTATGGGCGTTGAATATCCTATCCATCTCATCGCCCTTCATTGATTCATAGGGAAGTACGGACAGGTTTTTGGCTTTAGCAGTGGGTTCTACAGTTTCTTGTGTTCTCTTATACGTTGTAGAGTAAACTGCGTCTATTTTTGCTTCTGACAATACCCTCGCCAATTCGTTTGCCCTGATCGTGCCATCAGCAGTAAGTGGAGGGTCTTTTGTTCCGTCATCTGCCTTTTCGGCATGGCGCACCAAAATAAACGTTGTAATAGTTTGTGGTGCTTGTGTGCATCCTACAAGCAGGGCACTCAAAAGCGCACAGACCAGTAATATTTTTTTCATTTGAATCTATTTTGAATTGCTATCGGAATATCGCAACCTTCTTGTTGACGGGTATCTGCAACTTGAAAAATTTTCCACCCCTCCGGGCCTTTATATAACTGGAAGGCATCCACTCCACAATGGTGCAGTTCTTTACCCACATAAAAAGCATACCTGGCCCATACCTGAGCAAGGTTACCATCCACTTCCATTTTCACATCCCAGATGGGCTCGGAGTAAACCTCTTTTCTCGGTGTACCCATAGCTACCAAAAAACGATGGAGGTCTCCTCGGCTAAATTTTGGAATTCCATCTTTGTCTTCACCAATAGAAGCAAAACCCGCATCCTCCATAAATGCTTTATGCACCAAGGCACTATCTCCCTTGTTCATTCCTTCAAATAAAAAATTAATAGGCTCCATGATGGCTACTTGTTCCATCTGCTGCGCATAAAGTGATGGTGAAATCAGGGTAGCAAAACACAAAATAATAATACGAAACATTGGCAAATCATTTTATAGTTATCGATCAGGCTCGAAAGCGCTCACTAAGTAATTCAGTAGCTTTAGCACGTAAAGAAACCGAAAGGTAAATTAAATCAAAATCAATCATTTTATACGGAAAAGCGAAAATTGACCTTTCAACGCAATTATTTTCTGTAATGAGCGAATTATAAACTTGCCTGCTGTTTCAATTTATAATCTTAATTTTAGGGGTCACAAAACTATCCTATATGAAAAGGCTTGGCCTGGTTCTATTGCTGGTTGGCATTTTTGGTTCATTTGCCAGCGCATCCACTATTGATAGTCTGGAAAATCAGCTTACCAAAGTCGAGGGAGATTTAAAAGTGAAAACCTTGAATGAGCTATTCAGGGCGCACATTAATTTCGACCCTGTAAAGGCCCTTGGATATACCAGAGAGGCATTGACATTAGCCACAGAAATCGATGACCAAAAAGGTATGGCCGCTTCTTACAATAACCTGGGGGTGGCCTATCGCAATCAGGGCGCTTTGGATAAAGCCCTTGAATATTACCTTACCTCATTAAATATTTATAACCAACTGCAAAATATTGAAGGAATAGCCACCTCAAAAAACAACATTGGAACCATCTATTCCCTTAAAAAAGATTATGGGCAAGCCATGAAATACTTTGAGGAGGCTTATGAGCTTTTCACACAAATTGGCGACAAGGAAAGAGTGATAGGCACCATGAACAATCTGGGGAATTTGCACAGCGATTTGCAACTGTACGAGCAGGCATTAAAATACTATTCCCAGGCATTTCAGGTAGCTGAAAAAGCAGGAAAAATTTACTCGGATCCACTCAGCAACATTGGCAATGTGTATGTAAGGCAGGGTAATTTACAAAGAGCGGTAGAATATTATAACCGGGCACTGGAGCTTGCCAAAAAAGAAAACAATCAGATTGGGGTCTTGAATATAACAACCAACCTGGGAGAAGTTTATGTGCGGGCAGGACAGACATCCACTGCACAAACCTATCTTGAAAATGCGCTTACTTTAAGTAAAAATCTTCAAGCCTATATATACAAGCCTCAAATATTACGAAGCCTTGCTACCAACTACGCCAAACAAGGAAAAATGAAAGATGCCTATGAGGTGATGATCAAGTATGATTCAGCAAGAGAAAAGATATATGGAGAAGAAAGCAGCCGAAAGATTGCACAAATGGAGATAGCGCTCAATCTGTCTGAAAAAGAAAAAGAAATGGACGCAATGCGCAAGGAGGCTGAGATAAAAACCCTTCAACTTCACAACACCCGAATGGTTATCTCCATTGTTGTCCTGTTTTTAATTATGATTGTCGCCTTTGTTAATCTCTACTTTTTCAAAAAGCCAAAGAAAACCAAATTACAGAATGGATAGAACGGAGGCGAGAGCAATTCTGGCGTCAATGACAACCAGTGTAAGTCTACTTCGGCATATGCGTACTATTGAACTAGTGATGGAGGCTTACGCAAAAAAATATGGTGAAGACGAAAACGAGTGGGCCATTGCAGGGCTCCTCCACGATGCCGATTATGAAGCGTTTCCGGAAAAGCATCCCGGAATTATCGTTGGAAAATTAAACGAAATGGGCGAAAGCAAAATAGCCCATGCCATATCGGCTCATTATACAAAATGGAATGTACCCTATGATACCCTGCTGGACAAAGCCTTGATTGCCTGCGATGAACTTACGGGCTTTATAGTGGCCTGTTGCCAGGTACGGCCAGAGGGGATATCCACGCTGGAGCCAAAGTCGGTCATAAAGAAACTGAAGGACAAAGGTTTTGCCGCCAAAGTAGAAAGGGACGAAGTTTACAAAGGAGCAGAATTACTAGGTGTCGACCTCAAAGAGCATATTGCCTTTATCATTGATGTACTGAGGCAAAACAAAGAGGAACTTGGCATTTGAGCCGTCTAAATCTCATTTTTTTACTAAAATTTAACAGCTTCTGGTTTTATCAAGTCGAAGTTTAGCGTAACTTTGAACTACTAAACGGAACGAACTATGTATGAGCAAGTAATTGGAGATGGCGCTAACTTATTTATTATCATTGTTGCTGTCATAATCGGATTTGCAACTGCCCTTGGGTACGTAGATTTTCTGAAAACCAAAAAGCAAGAGAATAACGAGCATTAATTTGTACTCATTTTTGATATCAATGGAAAGCCCAGCTAATCGTTGGGCTTTTTTTATCTGTCTTTGAATATTAGAGCGTGAATCAAAAGGAATACGCACTTATTGTGGCCGGTGGCAAAGGCACCAGGATCAAAAGTAAACTTCCCAAACAATTTCTGGAATTGAATGGAAAGCCCATATTACTCCACACCATGGAGGCATTTATTCGATACTCAGAAAACATTCCTATCATTCTCGTCTTACCAAAAGACGACTTTCCTATATGGAAGTCTATTTGTAAACGATTTGCTTTCAACAGACCCATTTTGCTGCAAACGGGTGGAGAAACGCGCTTTCAGTCTGTCAAAAAAGGGCTGGATCTAATTATCGGAGATGGGTTGGTAGCCATACATGATGGAGTAAGACCACTGGTAAGTGAAGATATCATTGGCGCCTCCTTCCGCCTCGCAGCCGTCCACCAATCGGCTGTAGCTGCGGTTCGTTTAAAAGAATCGATCAGAAGGGTCGATCAGGACAATACAAAGGCCATGGATCGCTCCCTCTTCAGAATTGTACAAACCCCACAGACATTTAATGTAAGCCTTATCAAGCAAGCCTATCAGATAAAAGAAAATGAAAGCCTTACTGATGATGCCAGCGTGGCAGAAAAAAGTGGACTTGTGATTTCCTTGTTTGAGGGCAGTTATGAGAACATCAAAATCTCAACGGAAGAAGACCTGATTGTGGCAGAAGTTCTACTTAATGCAAGGCTAAAAGTTGTTAGACATCCCCATAAATAAAAGGCCCTTAAGTCAGGGCCTGGGTTATTTAGAATATTGAATTTTAGTATTCGTCTTCATTAAAGAAAAAGTCTTCTTTGGTTGGATAATCTGGCCAAATCTCCTCAATGCTTTCATAAGGCTGCCCGTCATCCTCCAATTCCTGTAAATTCTCTACTACCTCCAAAGGTGCCCCCGAACGGATTGAAAAGTCAATCAATTCATCTTTTGTTGCTGGCCATGGTGCATCCTCTAAATAAGAAGCCAATTCGAGTGTCCAATACATAGCGTTCCCTCCTTTTAATTTTTCGCAAAAATAGAATTTAACCCTTAAGGAACAATAGCTAATACCCTTTTTGCAGAATGCAATAAAAAAGCTTTCCGCAAAATTGCTTGCGATACCTCAAATACTGCCCCTTTGGGCATAATTACGTTGCCCTGCCAAAAATTATTTTCTTAAAAAAATAAAAATTATTTCTTGTTTCAAGGTCGGGAATCAATTGAATGAGTAGCAAGGGTAAGCGCTAATGAATACAAGCAAAAAGCACTCCTATTTTATTCCAATTAAACATTTATACACTCGGACTTCACCCGTTGCACCAAAATGATCATATTAGCGATTCTAAAAAAGTGAACAGGATGGCTGACGAAAAGATCATATTTTCAATGACCGGGGTAAGTAAAATTTACCCTCCCAATAAACAAGTATTAAAAAATATCTACCTCTCCTTTTTTTACGGGGCCAAAATAGGTGTACTCGGCCTCAATGGATCTGGTAAATCCTCTTTATTAAGAATAATCGCGGGAATAGATAAAGAATTTCAGGGTGAGGTAGTTTCGGATCAAAGTTTTTCTGTGGGATTACTCGAGCAAGAACCACAATTGGACAAATCAAAAACTGTGAAAGAGATAGTTGAAGAAGGTGTAAAGGAGATAGTCGACTTGCTTAAGGAATTTGAAGAAATCAATAACAAGTTTGCAGACCCGGCAGTGATGGAAGATGCTGATGCCATGGAAAAGCTCATAAACCGACAGGGCGAGGTGCAGGAAAAAATTGATGCCTTAGATGCCTGGGAATTAGATCACAAGCTGGAGCGTGCCATGGATGCCCTTCGCTGCCCTCCACCGGATGCAAAAGTGGAGCACTTGTCGGGAGGTGAGAAAAGACGCGTTGCTTTGTGCAGGCTTTTGTTAAAGGAGCCGGACGTATTGCTATTGGATGAACCCACCAACCACCTCGATGCTGAATCAGTACATTGGTTAGAAGAACACTTAAGGCAATACAAAGGAACAATTATAGCGGTAACCCACGATCGTTACTTTTTGGATAACGTAGCGGGATGGATTCTTGAATTGGATCGGGGAGAAGGTATTCCCTGGAAGGGAAATTATTCTTCATGGCTAGAGCAAAAATCAAAACGACTTGCCCAGGAAGAAAAAACAGAATCGAAGAGACAGAAAACACTTGAGCGTGAATTGGAGTGGGTGCGAATGGGTCCGAAGGGAAGACATGCCAAAGGAAAGGCACGTTTAGGTGCGTATGAAAAACTCTTAAGTCAGGAAACGAAAGAACGTGAAGATAAACTTGAACTCTTTATTCCGCCCGGACCTCGACTGGGTAATAAAGTAATTGAAGCCAATGGAGTATCTAAGGCGTATGGTGATAAGTTACTGTACGAAAACCTTACGTTTTCTTTACCTCCTGCAGGCATTGTAGGCATCATTGGTCCGAACGGTGCAGGTAAGACTACGTTGTTCAAAATGATAACAGGTGCTGAAAAACCAGATGCCGGTACATTCAGTGTGGGCGACACAGTGAAAATCGCTTATGTAGACCAGGAGCATGATGACTTAAAACCTGATGATACCGTATGGCAGGCCATTACCGGTGGCAATGAATTGATGATGCTCGGGGGAAGGGAAATCAATTCCCGTGCTTATGTGAGCAAGTTCAACTTTGGTGGCAATGATCAACAGAAAAAAGTAAAAGAACTGTCCGGGGGGATGCGCAACCGAGTGCATCTGGCTATTGCTTTGAAACAAGGAGGCAATCTTTTATTGCTCGATGAGCCTACCAACGATCTTGATGTAAATACACTGCGAGCGTTAGAAGAAGCGCTGGAAAATTTTGCCGGCTGCGCAGTAATCATTTCCCACGATAGGTGGTTTTTGGATCGTGTTTGTACGCATATCCTTGCTTTTGAAGGCAACTCACAAGTTTATTGGTTTGAAGGCACATTCAGTGAATATGAGGAGAACAAGAAGAAGAGACTCGGAGATGACCAGCCACATAGAATAAGGTATAAGAAACTGGTGAAATAAAAATTCTTCTTTTTTCGATCAAAAGGCTCAAATTTTAAATCAAATTTGAGCCTTATTTTTTACCACCCCATCATGAAAGCACTGCTCACGATCACTCTTTTAACATTGTCAAACACCTTTATGACCTTTGCCTGGTATGGTCATTTAAAATTTAAAGACATGAAGTGGAGTGAAAATCTCCCGTTACTGGCCATCATTCTTATAAGCTGGGGTATTGCCTTTTTTGAATACTTACTTCAGGTTCCTGCCAATCGTATAGGGTTCAAAGATAATGGTGGTCCTTTTTCTCTGGTCGAACTGAAAGTAATTCAGGAGGTAATAACCCTTGTGGTGTTTGTTGGTTTTTCAGTTGTCTTTTTTAAGACTGAGTCTCTGCGATGGAACCACCTCGTTGGGTTTGTGCTGCTTATCGGAGCGGTCTATTTTATTTTCAAGAAATAATAATTTCAGAATCCAATCCTATTTCTTTTGTCCAGTAGTCACTTTCTCCTGTGTCAGTCTATATATCAACACAGCGGTTCGTTTCGCCTGTAAAGCAATAGAACGCGGATCAGCCGTTTCATTGACGGTATGTCCACCAGCACTTCCCGGACCCAGTCCATCCATGGCCATTTCTACATAAGGCGCTGTAAATGAAATATCGGCAGCCCCCGCATCCCGGGGATTCACGGCCGTTACATTACCGAATCCAAGGTCGTTACTCACTTTATTGAAATGACTCAACAAATCATAATTTCCTTTGACCGGTGCTAATGGCGGGTATCCCTCACCAAAAGTAATCTCCGCTTTTGTTTGTGGTCTATGTTTCGCAACAATTTCACGCATTGTATCCTGCGTTTTTTTCAATTGCTCTGGTGAAATGGCGCGAATGTCTCCCGTCACCACGGTGTATTTGGCTACGATATTACTCTTTCCATAAGCACTGCCTCCATCCATCTCTTTATCTTGTTCAACTGTACTGCCCCCCAAAATCATTCCCGGGTTGAAGGTCAGGTTTTCTTCATTAGATAATGCTTCGTAAAATCCATTGATAACACGAGCGGCCTCGTAGATAGCACCTGCACCAATGTCTTTGGTGAAAATTTGAGATGAATGGGACGGAACTCCTTCTACCTTTAACTCCCAGCCCGAAGAACTTCTTCTGGCGACCACTGCAGTTTTCGGATTGCCATCCCCATCTTCAAATCCCAATGCAATGTCAGCGGTCTTGGCCGCTTCAATCAAATCTTTTCTTGCCAGGTTCAATGGCCGTCCGCTTAATTCCTCATCTCCTGTCATTACAATAATGATGTTCATGTCTTTTAAAACACCAGCATCTTTTAGTGCCTGCATGGCTTGCACGATTACCACATCTCCACCTTTCATGTCTCCTACCCCCGGACCGCTCATGGTAGAGTCGTTGATCATTTTAAATTGCTGAAAAGGACTGGCCAATTCAAACACGGTATCAAGATGTCCTATCAATAACAATGTTTTTCCTTTTCCTTTGTGTTCTGCCACCAGGTGACCTGACCTGCCCCAACTCTTTCCATCCACCCATTTGGTCTCAAAACCCAATGCGTCAAGCTTTGATTTAAAAATCATTCCCACTTTCTTCACACCCTCAAAGTTCATGGAGCCACTGTTGATGTTTACTACTTCTTCCAACAGCTTGAGTGCCTCCTGATGATGGGCATCCACAGCACCTACAATCTTTTTCTCGGTTTTAGAAATCTGCGCATGAAGGAAAAAGGTCACTAACGTAAAAAATGCAATAATCAACCGACTCATATATTTAATAATTATCTAAAACGAAAAGACAAATTAATGGATTGAACGAACATAGCCTAACAAAATTCTGAGTCCACTGAGAAATGCTTTGTTAACCACATAGAAACATAGGG
>CAYPDF010000010.1:16588-177883 GCA_964409415.1 uncultured Ohtaekwangia sp.
CATAGGTTTTTATAGTAAACTAATGTGTTCTATGTGTCTATGTGGTTTAGGTATTTCAGGTTAGAGGTTCCCTGAACTTTGTGCAACAACCATCCAAAGCCTTACACACGCATATTTGAGATATCCGTAACATTTTTAATGAAAAAATGCAATTTTTCAACTATACTCGGAAAATAATTAGAACTACTTATGAAACAAATATTTATCATCCTGTTTGGATTAATATATTTCCATACCTCCTATGGCCAAGATGAATGGACACCAGAAAAAATAATGCAGTACAAAAACATCACCGATACCCAAATTTCGGCTGATGGTAAATACATTGCTTATGTGGTGCGTGTGCCTCTGATGGATGGAGAGAAGTCTGAATACAACAATCAAATCTGGGTGGCCGCAACGGACGGCTCCTTTGATTTACAATATACACGAGGAGAAAAGTCGTCCTCATCCCCACAATTCTCACCCGATGGGAAAAAAATTGCATTTATCTCCAACAGACAGGACGACAAGAATCAAATCTTCATAATGCGATTGATGGGCGGTGAACCCGAGCAAATCACAGACACAAAAACGGGCGTTTCTTCCTTCAAATGGGCACCAGACGGCTCTCGCATTGCCTATCTCATGAAAGATCCTGATAGTAAGGAAGAAGAGAAAAGTAAAAAAGAAAAGACAGATGTAATTCTTGTGGACAAAAACTTTAAATACAATCACTTTTACACCACCTCCGTAGTACCTGATAAGGCAGGACATCGAAAAATCAAACAACTCACATCAGGCACCTTTCATGTAAACGGATTCGATTGGTCACCCGATGGTTCCACCATTGCTTTTTCCTATGCACCGAATCCAACAATTAATGATGGAGGACTTGAATCTGACATTTCGACTATCCCTTCAGATAGTGGCCGTATTACATCCATAGTTAAAAGGCCAGGAGTAGATGAAAGCCCCTTGTATTCACCCGATGGGAAATGGATTGCGTTTCAATCTTCAGGAGGACAACCCGAGCGCGTAGGTTTAAGTGATGTCTATAAAGTAGCAGCAACCGGTGGTGATCTCGTTGAACTTCAAAAAACACCCGATCGTAGCGCAAATATTATGGCATGGGCACAGGATGGAACTTATCTTTTTGTTTCCGAAAATTATAAAACATCACAAGTACTATTGGCACTTCCATCCAGCAACAACATCAAAACACTTAAGGGTGATTACCTGGCCTATTCTGATTCAAAACTTCCTATTATCACTTCTTTGAAAGGAGTCGGCAATGCATTTTCCATAAGTCAATCAGGCAACCGAATGAGCTACACTTTTGAAGATGTAAATACACCTGAAGAAGTATTCACAGCCGGGCTTAAAGGAGAAAATAATAAAAAAGTAAGTAGTGTTAATGCTGATTTCAATCCACCCGCATTAGGAAAAACAGAGTTGATCTCCTGGAAATCAAAAGATGGAATGGTGATTGAAGGGCTCCTCACCTATCCCGTTGGTTTTGAAAAGGGTAAAAAGTATCCGATTGTATTACAAATACATGGTGGCCCCGCTGGCGTTTTCTCTCAGAGTTATACCGGAGCTCCTGGTATCTACATGACACAATATTTTGCACAAAAAGGTTTTATCGTATTACGACCCAATCCGCGAGGCAGCTCAGGTTATGGAAAAGATTTTCGCTATGCCAACATTCGCGACTGGGGGTTTGGCGATTATCAGGATTTAATGACCGGTGTTGATCATGTGTTGGCTATGGGTATTGCAGACAGTGACAAACAATTTGTAATGGGTTGGAGTTACGGTGGCTACATGACCAGCTGGGTAGTAACTCAAACCGATCGCTTCAAGGCTGCCAGTATGGGTGCCGGCTTACCCAATCTTGTAAGCATGGTCACCACTACCGATATCCCTGATTATATCGTGGCCCATGCCGGAGGAAAAGAATTTTGGGAGGATTATAAAGAATACGAAAAACATTCCGCCATCTATCAAATCAAAAATGTAAAAACTCCTACCCAGGTAATTCATGGAGCAAATGATTTGCGTGTTCCTTTTACACAGGGACAGGAGTTTTACAATGCGCTCAAGCGCAAAGGTGTAGACACGGAAATGATTGTTTATCCTCGTACACCACACGGACCACAAGAACCGAAACTTCTGATGGATGTGAGTCCGCGAATAATGGCATGGTTTGAGAAGTATATGAACTGATAAAAAGCATCAAACCATTTTCTTTAGTTACTAAGGTTCACGTTTTTTTGAACAGAAGCGGTTAAGTGATGAGACCTATCGGAGTTTATATTGTAAACTGGTCCATCCACCACCATTGTGAACTTCTTTGAAACCATTTGACATTAAGATGCGTCTTGCTGATCCACTTCGCATTCCAGAAGCACAACAAGTAATTATGACTTTATCTTTCTTAAATCGTCCCAGGTGATTTTGCAAATCCTGAACTGGAATATTGATTGATTCTTTAATACAGCCGCATTGATATTCGCCTTTTGTGCGAACGTCAACAATTATAGCTCCCTCTTTTACCAGTTCTTTATAGTCAATTCTGGGCCCAAAGCCCAGCAAATTTTTTAGCTGTTGTAACATTATCTTATTATTAATTAATAGAGTGAGTTGTGTTTATCTCCATCCAACAACCCGCGTTTTCACATTGAATTCCAAGACCATTTAAATATGCGGCAACTTGTCCACTACGACTGCCGGAAGCACAACACAAAATAATAGGCTGATTCATGCATTTAAATTCATCTAATCGCTGTACAACCTCCTGCATAGGTATGTTGATACTTTCAGGCACATGGCCACACGCAAATTCCTGCGGAGTTCTTACATCCACTATTACTCTCTTCATATTTCTCTTTGTATTTTAGATTGTCTTAATGAATGCAAAAAACGGTGAATTTGAACAGAATGTATGTAACTAAAGTTACAGACCGGCAAAATTACAAATTAATAGAACACTATTTAAAAACGAGGTAATGGAAACAATCAGACGAACCCTGTTCTACACGATCTCCTCCCCCGGCCGTGTTTTCCATCGTTCATGCATCCATACCCACTGGGAGGGATGAGCGCGCACCTGCTCTTCTATAAAATTTGTGTAATTCTGTGTATTTACAATCATATCCTGCTCTTCATCTCCGGTGAGCACTAAAGGTATCTCTGGCAAGATGTGCATGTGTTGCATATAATCTTCACCCAAATATATATAAGTCGGCACTACTGCCGCTCCCGTTTTCATTGCTAAAATAGTGGCGCCAACAGGTGTAGCCGCTTTCATTCCAAAAAAATTCACAAACCTACTTTTTACTTTTGTATCCTGATCAATAAGGATGGCAATGGATCCGGCTGTCTTTAAAGCTTTGATCAATCGCAATGTTTCTTTACCGCGTTCTACCGCTACAGCGCCATAGGCATTTCTATAATTAAATAACAAATCGTTAAGGCGTTCATCTTTTAGTGGAGTACCGATGATATTGGGTTTTAATCCCCGCAAGGCCATGTTGGTAATCTGCAAATCAAAGGCGCCCAAATGACAGGTAAGAAAAATTACCCCTTTTCTTTTGGCGGTAGCTGCTTCAAAGTTTTCAATACCATGGGTAATCAAAAATTTATCCAGATCCTTCATGGTTTTCACATTCCGGGCGCGCAGCACATCCCCGGCATTCTTGCCTAACATCATAAATGTTTCCTTGCTTAATGCAAGTATTTCTTTGAGGGATTTCTCTTTGCTATAGGCCAAGCCCAAGTGAAGAATAATGAGTTCACGCGTTTTTGTTGCAAATGAAAACGTGATCTTTCCCAACAGCCCACAAAACCACAGCCACAATCTTCGCGGTATGAGGTTGGAGATGAGAATTAAAAACCGAACAAAGTAGTATATAAGACTGTACTTAGCTCTTTTTTTAAAGGATCGTTTTGCCATAACAAGGAGCAAAGATAAGATTCGCATTCATTATATTCACGTAATCGGGAGCTTTGCTTCAGCTTTGCACCCGAGAAGAAATTATATCGAATACCATGAAAACGCTTTACCTTGTTCGCCATGCCAAATCCAGTTGGGATAATTCCGAATTAAGTGATTTTGATCGCCCCCTTAACGATCGAGGCATGCGCGATGCGCCCCATATGGGCAAAAGATTGAAAGAAAGAGAAGTGGCTCCCGATCTCATGCTGAGCAGTCCTGCCAGACGGGCCATCACCACCTGTAAAGAAATTGCCTCCATCATCGGCTATGAGGCCGCACGAATAAAAACAGATCTCAGAATCTATCATGCAGACGAAGAAGAATTAATTACTCTTTTAAGCGAACTGAGTGATACTCAAAAAATAGTGATGTTATTCGGGCATAATCCCGGACTCACCCACTTGGCCAATACGCTATTCAATGAACACATCATGAACATACCCACTTGTGGTATTGTAGCAGGAAAGCTTAAAATCAAATCGTGGAGTGAAATAAACCATGGGTGTGGTAAACTAGAGTTCTTCGACTTTCCCAAGAAAAACAAAAGGAAAAATTAAAGCCCAGGAATAAAATCAATGGCCTTCTTTTTAAGAAAACCTTTTTCTTTGAAACGATATCCTGCTACTATGCGCACCGTGCCAATCGAATTTTGAAATGTTGTCCGCTCATAGGTTACATTTCTTGATTGAGTGGTAAAACTCAATCCGCCAAAAAAACGATCGCCATCATATCCTATACCAACTCTTCCCAATGAATAAAAATCAATTCGAATATCATTTCGGGCCTGAGTCAATTGTTCTTTATATCTCACCCAATAATGAGCGGGGCCCAGGGCCAACGTGAGGTTTAAGAAAAATTTATGTGCAACAAATGTATAACTATACCCCGGAGCAAATCCCAGTGAGGTAAATCGCAATTCATTTACTTTCGCTCCTGCGCCCCACACACCCCAGCGTGAAGAGGGGATCAGGGCTGAGTCGGCCTGCATCGTAAAAGAACTTAGTACATAACTGAATAAAAAAGATCCTCTTCCTACTTTTTGTCTTTCACTAAAAAGATAAGGAGCCCGTAAAGAGAATTCTTCGTGATTAAAAATATAAGTAAAGGACATGCCGAAATTACGCGTGGCTAAATCTGATCGTAGGGGAAAGGACTGGCCTGTGGGCACCACTAGCTCTGGGTACTTTACATAAAATCCATCATAATTTTGCAAATACACATCCGCAAACCATTGTTTTCCAATGGCGGTAAGCTGCAAATCCTGTACCTCGCTCTTCCCATAGACCTGCTCGCTTCCGACATCAAGGGGTATACCGAACGCAATACCCAGGTTGACATCGAATAGGTTAATATTGAAGCCGGCACTCACGGAATGATTGGCCTTGAAAGTATAAGATTTCTTTGTATCGTCAGCTGAAACAATGTCAAATTCCAAATTGCTTTTTTTTATCAACGGCCCTAAAAAAAAATAATTCGAATAGGAGTGAATGTAATGGCTTCGAAGCGAATCCTTTTCAAACGATTCACCAGATACCACACAAGACCAAACAGATAAAATACCTATCAGGAAAGTGCGCCACATTATAAGATATACTCGCTCAAGTCACGGTTTTTAACCAAGGCAGCTAGTTTTTCCTGAACCATTTCTTCGGTAATTAAAATTTTGGAATTAGTGCCAATTTTATCAGGAACATCAAATAAGAATTCATTGAGCAACTTACTGATCACCGTGTGCAGCCGCCTTGCACCAATATTTTCAATTTCAGCATTGATATTAAATGCAGTCGCAGCAATTGCATCCAGTGCAGATTCTGAAAACTCAATAGAAACACCCTCAGCATCAAACAATGCGATATACTGTTTGGTCAAGGCATTCTTAGGCTCTTTTAATATCCTCACAAAATCCGCTTTTGTAAGATTATCCAGCTCAACTCTAATAGGAAAACGGCCCTGTAATTCAGGGATCAAATCAGAAGGTTTCGACATATGGAACGCGCCTGCGGCAATAAATAGCACGTGGTCCGTCTTCACTATTCCGTGTTTGGTGTTTACCGTACTTCCTTCTACAATAGGTAATAAATCACGTTGTACTCCCTCCCTGCTTACATCAGGGCCGCCTTTTTTGCCGGCACCAGATGCTACCTTGTCTATTTCGTCTATAAAGATAATTCCAGAGTTTTCTGCTAGGTAAATTGCTTCTTCTTTCACTTCATCCATGTCTATCAACTTTGAGGCCTCTTCCTCTAACAAAAGCTTTCTTGCCTCAGCCACCGTTGCCCTTCTCTTCTTGGCTTTCTTTGGCAGCATTCCGCTGATCATATCCTGCAGATTCATCATTGATGCTTCGTCCATCATACCCGCGCCAATCATACCCACACCCGATCCATTTTTCTGGTTGATCTGAATTTCTATTTTCCTATCTTCCAACTCTCCATTTTTTATTTTTTCCCGGAAAAGATTTCGCGTACGCTCATTCAACTCTGCATCTGAGACTGGTGCATCAGCTGTTTCACTATTGCTGACTGGATATGGTTTGATTCCCGTATTGTTTTTCAATGGTGGAATCAGTGCGTTTAGAATAATCTCATCTACAATTAATGCTGCCTTCTCCTTAACCTCTTCTTTTTTCCGAGTCTTCACCATATTTACCGCCTGCTCAACCAAATCACGCACCATGCTTTCTACATCACGACCTACATAACCTACTTCTGTAAATTTAGAAGCCTCAACTTTTACAAAAGGAGCATCAGCAAGTTTTGCCAATCTTCGGGCAATTTCCGTTTTACCCACACCCGTTGCTCCAATCATCAGTATGTTGTTAGGGATAATTTCTGATTTGATATCAGATTTTACGCTCATTCTCCTCCATCGGTTGCGCAAAGCAATGGCTACATTTCGTTTGGCATCATCCTGCCCAATAATGTATTTGTCCAATTCTTCAACAATTTGACGTGGTGTTAAATATTTTGATTCCATCATAAACTATCTCCTATTTAAAATTTTATTTGTATTCATGCTTAAAGAAAATTGATAAGCACCTCCAGTTACGTATCCGACACGACTAAAGGTAAAATTCAATTGCTTTAACCTGGCTAACGCTCCCACTGAAACACCAGAGCCACCTCCAGCCGCTTCCATCTTCAGCTCTTTATGTTTAAGAAAATTATAACCAAAAAGGATACCCACATTCTTATGAACCATAAGTTCCGCCCCAAATGTAAGGTGACTCATTACTTTATCCAACGTACTTACCTGATCCATATTACTGCCCGATAGTTCATAGGGTATTTTATAATCAACCAATCGATAAACTGTACCAGAAAATCTTATCGGCATATGCTCTGGCTTATAGGTAATACCAGCCTGTACATCAAAGGGTAATTGAGAAGTACTAGTGGGGCTATACTCATTGAGTACAACTCCCACATTTTTTATTACTAACCCTACACTTAAATCTTTTACTGGGTGTACAAATGCCCCACCCAAGTCCACCAGCAATGCGCTTGCTCTGTATCCCGCCAAATTAGAAAACACTCCGTTAATATTAACTCCAAAACGAAAGTGGTTTGTTTGATGTGACTTACCTACAGTAAGGGTGGTCTCTCCGGAATTAAATGTTCCGGTAGGAGTTCCAATAATATCATATCCATCAATACTCCCTAAACTCAAATGATTTATCCCAAAACTCAACGGCCCAATATTTTTGAAATCATGCTGATATGCAAAACTTGATAACCCTGTACCTGCGAAATAAAATAAATAATTAGCTGAAGCCCATCCATTCAAGGTATCCGATGAAAGTGCAGGATTATTCCGAAAAAGATCAACATTATAATCTGTTATTGAAACATTCATGCCCCCTAATCCAGATATAAAAGCGTTAGAAGGCAATTCTAAGGAAGCAAAAGATTTGGAATCAGATTGGGCTTCAAGGTGTAACGCCAAAAACGTAAAGGCGATCATAGTCAATGCCCACTTTGTATTCAGCCTCTTATAAAGAAAAAAGGAGCCCCACTTCATTCACAAGCAAGTTAGTAAAGTACGGGCATTTGATCTTTAGTTTGCCTTGTTTTCAGTGAACTCGAATTGTAGCGGCTTTGACACCTTTTCTTTCAGTAATGCGATCTTCAGTACCTCTTCAACCCTATCTACAAAGTGAAATTTCAATCCACGGATATAGTGTTTTTCAATTTCGTCAATATCGCGCTTATTCTTTTTGCTCAAAATAATCTCTTTGATGCCGCTTCGTTTCGCTGCCAGAATCTTTTCTTTAATTCCTCCTACCGGTAAAACTTTTCCACGCAAAGTGATCTCTCCTGTCATTGCCAAATTGGCTTTGACCTTGCGTTGTGTAAAGCTGGATGCCAATGAAGTCAACATTGTAATTCCTGCTGAAGGACCATCCTTGGGTATCGCACCTGCCGGAACGTGCACATGTAAATCATACTGCAGAAAGGCGCGGTGATCAATCTCCAATTCAGCAGCCTTTGACTTTAGGTAAGACAATGCGGCCACAGCAGATTCTTTCATCACATCACCCAACTGGCCTGAAAGCGTAAGCACACCCTTACCACGACTCAAACTTGATTCCACAAATAAAATATCACCACCAACCTGAGTCCACGCAAGGCCAGTTACCACACCAGCCGTTTTATTGTCCTGATACAGTTCTTCATCAAAAATTTCAGCTCCGAGCACTTTCACCACAAACGAAGAAGTAATTGTCTTTGGCACTGCTTCTTCCATGGCTACTGATTTGGCTACATTACGCACAACAGATCCAATCTTTCTCTCCAAATTCCTTACACCTGACTCACGGGTATATGATTCAATTATCTTTTTGATGGCATCATTTTCAAATTTTATTTTTTTGGACTTAAGTCCATGCTCATTCAATTGCTTAGGAACCAAATGTCGCTTTGCTATCTGCTCCTTCTCCTCCACCGTATAGCCGGTCAGGTCGATCACCTCCATGCGGTCACGCAAAGCAGGATGGATGGTCTCCAATGAATTTGCTGTAGCAATAAATAGCACTTTAGATAAATCATATTCTACCTCCAGGTAGTTATCAGAAAATGAATTGTTTTGTTCGGGGTCAAGTACTTCCAGCAATGCCGAAGATGGATCTCCCCGAAAGTCAGAACGCACTTTGTCAATTTCATCCAATATAAAAACCGGATTGGAGGATTTTGCCTTTTTAATATTTTGCACAATTTTTCCTGGCATGGCGCCTACGTAGGTCTTTCTGTGCCCTCGTATCTCTGCTTCGTCATGCACGCCACCAAGCGACATCCGTATATAATTTCTCTGCAATGACTTAGCAATGGATTTACCCAAGGAGGTTTTGCCCACACCGGGAGGGCCATGTAAACAAAGTATGGGTCCTTTCATATCTTGCTTTAACTTCAACACGGCCAGATATTCCAGTATTCTGTTTTTTACTTTGGTAAGCCCATAATGATCTTTATCCAAAATTCGCTTGGCGCGTTTTAAATCAAAATCATCTTGGGTGTAGTCCATCCAAGGAAGATCAAGCATGAATTCAATGTAATTCATGGCCACCGGAAACTCTGCGGCTTGTGGGTTAATGCGCTGAAGTTTGTCTACCTCCTTGTTGAAGTGTTCCTCAACCTCCTTCGACCATTTTTTTTCCTTACCTCTCGCCCTGAGTTTTTCAACCTCCTTATCCGGCCCATCAAATCCTAATTCATCCTGAAGTACTCTTATTTGCTGACGCAGAAAGTAATCGCGTTGTTGCTGGTCGATATCAGTATGTACTTTCTTTTGAATTTCATATTTAATCTCCAACATCTGGATTTCCTTCAGCATGTATTTGAGTAACAAGGTGCCTCGATCCAAAATGCTATTTGTTTCTAGAATTTTTTGCTTATCACTCACCTCCACATTAAGGTTCGAAGACAAAAAATGAATCAGAAATGATGCGCTTTGGATATTATCCAATGCTACTTGCGCTTCCTGAGGAATTTCAGGGTTAAGTCTTAAAACTTTAGAGGCTGCATCTTGCAACGATTGTACCAGTGCCTTTAATTCATGCGCTTTCTTCTCAGGCTTGATATCTGAAAGCAATTCAATATGAGCGGTGAGATAGGGGTCTTCGCTAAGAAATTTTTTCACGGAAAACCTGTTTTTGCCCTGAATGATAATGGTTGTGTTACCATCGGGAAGCACCAGCATTTTGATGATTCTGGCTATGGTTCCAAACTGATAAAGGTCTTCGGCTGTAGGCTCTTCAGCATTTTTTGTTTTTTGGGCTATTACACCCACGATCCTATTTCCTTGATAGGCTTTTTTAATCAATCGAATTGACTTCTGCCTTGTCACAGTAATGGGAATAACCACACCAGGAAAAAGCACAGTATTCTTAATGGGAAGTATGGAAAGTTCCGCTGGTAAATCTTCAGGTTTTAGATCAGACTCTTGTTCAGGATTGATCAATTGTATCAGGTCTTCTGAGTCGTCTTGCACAATGGGTGCTATTTCGAGAGTTTTAAACATATATATACAACGTGCCAATTTGACACATTAATGGCCACTAGTAAATAAACTTTATTTGAAGCAACGTATAGTCAATAGCAATGCCAAAAGCGTAATAAATGACCTAAATTTGATTAAACTTAAGCATTGAGACCAATGCAAGCGTAGAACTGCCAAGTGAAAAAGCCCCTATTAACAGCTCTATCCCTTATTCTATTGTTTTTTTGTTTTGAAGGGAAAGCTCAGAAAAAGCCCAAAAAACTAAAAAACGCGGGTGTTGTGGCCCTTGATGACTCCATTACTTCATACAGTCAGTCTGACATATTTGACTTCCCAAATGTCAATACAGAAAGGTTTCACAGTGACACCAAAGCCCTCCAACAAATTCAACGCTACGATAATGCAGGACTTAATGACAAGCTTTACCTGGCCTTGAAAAATTATGTCAGGAATTTTGGCGTTGAAAATTTCAGCAAAAATGCTCCTATGCTTTGGAAGCTGGCCAAATTATCGGAGTCTTTTGGGCCCCCGGGAGAAGCTATTCTTCTCTACAAACTCATCCTTAAACACCATCAGCAAGGGATTAACGTGGAAGAATTACTCCATGTGTATGATTCCATCGAAACGGATAAAAAGGAATATTACGTGCCTCTTGACTACTATTATGAATTGGTAGACCTGCGAAAAGAAATAGATACGCTGAGACCTCCCCAGTCTGTGCTAATTAACATGGGGGATGACATTAACTCCACGAGTGAAGATTATGGGCCAACCATCGGCAACGTAGATGATATTCTATTGTTTACTTCCAAGCGGAACTTTCACTACGATGCTGGTGAGCGAGTAATCAATGAAGACCTTTTTTTTAGTCTCACCATGCCAGGCGGGTATTGGGGAAAAGCACAGGAATTCACGACCATCAATACAAGCTACAATGAAGGCTCAGCATGCCTGAGCACAGATGGTAAACAATTATTTTTTTCCAGATGCAATGCACCGGGATCATTTGGTAACTGCGATCTGTATGTAAGCACATTAGGAGCCGATAGTGTATGGTCGGCAAGCAAAAACCTTGGAGCCATGGTAAATAGTACAGGTTGGGATTCGCACCCAAGTCTTACCCTTACCGGGGATACCCTTTACTTTGCTTCCAATAGGGCCGGAGGGTTCGGTATGTCAGACATTTACTTCAGTGTAAAAGATGAAAAAGGAAACTGGCAAAAAGCCATAAATGCTGGCCCCATCATTAACACCCGCAACAGCGAGGTGAGTCCTTTTTTGCATCATAAATTCAACGTGCTTTACTTCAGCTCCAATGGGCATCCGCTCAATTTTGGTGAATTTGATATTTATAAATCCTATTTCAGAAACTCAAATTGGGAAGAACCTAAAAACATTGGCCCACTTGTGAACGGGGCCGGAAGCGAATACTATTTTACCATCGACTCAGAATCGAAATCCCTCTATTATGCAAGATCTACTGAAGAAGATATTAACAATTTGGATCTTTATTCCTTTCCAGTACCTATGGGTGCGCAGCCAGAAGCCAAGGTAGCTTTGAAAGGATCCTTAAAAAGTAGCGAGACAGGCGAACCGCTAAAGGGAATTGTTTCAATTATTGATTTGGATGAGGGTGTAGAAGTGGCGCCAAAATTCCTTAGGGAGGATGGCACTTTCAATTTTGACCTGATTAACAAAAGAAATTATTTATTGATTATACAAGGAGATGATTTCTTTAGGATTGAAGAACTTTTTTTTATGGATGGCGAATTGCAAATAGATCGTGAAGCAGATCCTATTGAAAGCAAAATTGCTTTTGAGTCACTCGAATTTGAAAATGGAAAAGCAGATATCCTTGAAAGTATGCACAGTGATTTGGATAAGATAGGTAACTTTTTAATAGACCATCCAAAATTAAGCCTTCGTATATCCGGGCATACTGATTCTGCAGGAAAAGAAGAAGCCAATCTTAAGCTGTCTCAGGATCGGGCTGATGCCATCAAACGTTATCTGATTGAAGCGTTTAATATCGAAAATTCTCGTGTAGAAGCTACAGGATATGGCAGCTCAAAACCCATTGTGGTAGAGCTGACCGACAAAGACAGGCAACTCAACCGAAGGGTTGAATTTGAGATTTTTAAGAATAAGTGATTAACCTCCTGTTATTAGTTTGGCAATGTCGTTGTAGAACACAAACACCATCAATATCAACAGCATGGCCATACCAATCTTCAGTGCAGTTTCAAAGAATTTTTCTGAAGGCTCGCGTCCACTGATCATTTCATAAAGCAGAAATACCACATAGCCACCATCCAATGCCGGAATAGGCAAAAGGTTCATAAAGGCAAGCACCATGGAGAGCAATCCCGTCATTCTCCAAAACCGTTCCCAATCCCAGTCCGTTCCAAAAGCTTGTGCCATCCCTATGGGACCAGACAATGATTTTTGAAAAGAAATATCTCCTGAGAATATTTTCTTGAATGCCTTCAATTGCAAAAAGATCACTCCAAAAGCGCGCTCAGTTCCCAATCCTATGGATTCACCAAACCCATAATTAACGTAAGCCAATTCATTTTTATCCAATCCCTGAGGCAGAAATCCAATCACATTATATCCCTTGAAACTTTCAGCAAAAGTGAGCACCTCCGCACCGCGTTGAACCTTAAAAGTAATTGAATCACGGGGGCCGGCCTTTACTATATCGATCACTTCATCCTGGTAAGCAACAGGTTTTCCATCTACTTCCAGAAATTTATCACCCGGTTTCAGACCTACTTTACTGCTTATACTTTCTTTTTCTACCGTGGTGCTGTCATTCACTTTATAAGGTGCCACTTTCGAAATTCTTCCCACCACTGCAGGAATACGAGGGGCCAAAAAGTTAGCAGCAGCTTCCTTACTATTGAAGTTTTCTATAAAATCGGATGGAATAGGAATATTAACTTCCTGTCCACCTCTCAATACGGTATAATATGAGTTTTGTGACAACAATACGTCTGGTTTGATGATCTCCTGAAAATCATCAAAATCCTTCCCATTGATTTTTATAATCTTATCTCCGGTTTGAAAGCCTATTTCCTTACCCAGGGTGAGTGCATCCACCCCTCCATTGTTGTTGATTAGGTCTTTAGGAATATAGGTATCTCCAAGAAAATAAGTAAGTCCAATAAAAATAAGTATCCCTGTGATCACATTCACAATGATCCCACCAAGCATTACAATCAATCTTTGCCATGCGGGCTTAGCGCGAAATTCCCATGGTTGGGGAGGTTGCTTCATTTGTTCCTTGTCCATACTCTCATCTACCATTCCCGCAATCTTCACATAGCCTCCCAGTGGAAACCAACCAATCCCAAACTCTGTATCACCAACTTTTTTCTTGAAAAGAGAAAAATTGAGCACATTGGCCATCGGGAAAAGAAAATCGAAGAAAAGATAAAACTTCTCCACCCTGATGTTGAACATCCTGGCCGTAATGAAGTGTCCCCATTCGTGTACTGTTATTAAAATCGAAAGGCTCAGCAGAAGCTGGGCCGTCATAATCATTCCTTCCATACTAACTATTTCTTTTGCTCTAGTCTACTATTTTACACTCTCCGCGGCTCTTATCCTGGCCTCTCGATCGGTGGCCACATAGTCTTCATAGGTTGGGTGAGCTATATAACTCATTTTCTCCATACACTCCTCCACTATCCTTGACATATCCAGAAAACCAATGTTATCCTTTAAAAATTCCTTCACAGCCACCTCATTCGCGGCATTCAGCACACAGGGCATATTTCCACCCCTGTTTAGCGATTCAAAAGCCAGCGCAAGATTACGAAAAGTTTCTGTATCGGGGGGCTCAAAAGTAAGTGATGGGTACTTTGCGAAGTCAAAACGTTCAAAGTCCGTTTTCAGCCGCTGAGGATAAGTCATTGCGAATTGTATGGGTAAACGCATATCGGGCAGCCCTAGTTGCGCTTTTATGGATCCGTCTTGAAATTGTACCAGGGAGTGTACTATCGATTGGGGATGCACCACCACGTCCACTTCCACCGGCTTTAAGCCAAACAACCATTTCGCCTCAATTACTTCCAGTCCCTTGTTCATTAACGTAGCGGAGTCTATTGTTACTTTAGCACCCATCGTCCAGTTGGGATGTTTCAGCGCCTGGGCTTTGGTCACTTTTGCCAAATCGGAACATTTCATTCCCCGAAATGGCCCTCCGGAAGCTGTGAGAATAATTTTTTCGATTTTATTATCAAACTCTCCAACTATACACTGAAAGATTGCGGAGTGCTCAGAATCCACCGGATAAATATTTACACCTTTCTCCTTTGCAAGAGACGTAATCAACTCACCTGCTACTACAAGCGTTTCCTTGTTGGCCAATGCAATGGGCTTTCCAGCCTCTATTGCTTTAATGGTAGGCAGAAGCCCGGAATATCCGACAAGGGCGGCCAACACCAAATCGATCGTTTCCATTTGAACGACAGCCGCCAATGCGTTTTCGCCTGCATACACTTTAATATCGTTAGGATCCAGTGCGGCATGTACTTTCTCATATTGTGATTCATTTACAATTACTACTGCATTTGGGTTAAATTTTAATGCCTGCTCAATTAATAGATCAGCGTTATTTTGAGCAGTCAATACCTCTACTTCAAAATAATCGGGGTGAGCCCCAATAACCTCAAGTGCCTGGGTGCCTATACTTCCTGTAGAGCCTAAAATAGCGATGCGTTTCTTTTGTGTCAAAGTTGAAAGGGGTCAGTCCAGGTTATAAAAATTTAAAATATGGTTTTATCAATTCAGCATATGCCCTTAGCTAGCGCAGCGCCATGCCTGTCAATTCATTCGCAATCTTTCTGTCATTCGACAACCTGGGCACCTTATTTTGTCCACCCAATTTTCCTTGCGATCTCATGTATTCAATAAATGAATTCCGCTTTAAAGAAGTAATCACCAATATTCTTAAAATATTGCCTGCGATCAAATCATCGTAATAAACATTCAGTTGGCGTAAGTGTTCGTCCAGTTTTGCAGAAAAAGCATTGAAATCTGATGGTGGATGGGCAAATTCCACCAGCCACTCATGATGCGGAAGTCCTTCCTTCGGTGTCACCTGGGGTGCCACGGTAAACTCCACCAGTTCCACCTCAGGAAATTGTTCCATGGTAGCCTTCATTGCCTTCTCCACTTCTTCCCCAATCACGTGTTCTCCAAATGCTGAAATAAAATGTTTGATTCTGCCGCTTACAACGATCCGATATGGGTTTTTTGAAACAAACTTGATGGTGTCACCGATGGAGTAGCCCCACAGCCCAGCGTTGCTATTGATTACCAGGGCATAGTTTTTTCCCAACTCCACTTCTTCAATCGAAAGCCGGGTGGGGTTTTCATTAAAATATTCATCAGCAGGAATGAACTCATAAAAGATACCTGAATTTAAAAGCAAAAGCATCCCTTGCTCATGCTGAGAATCCTGATAGGCAATAAATCCTTCAGAGGCTGGGTACAATTCAATTGAATCAACCTTCTTTCCAATGGATTCAAACAATTTAGCCCGATAAGGCTCAAAATTCACTCCGCCATAAACAAACAATGAAAAATAAGGAAATACATCCATTATCTTCTTGCCAGTTCTTGCCTGTATCTTATCAAAATACATTTGCACCCAGGGTGGAATGCCTGAAATAAGCGACATTTTCTCTCCAATCGTTTCGTCAATTATCTTATCCAGCTTTTCTTCCCAGTCTTCAATACAATTCGTTTGGTACGAAGGCAATTGATTTCCTCTTAAGTAGGAAGGTACATGATGATTCACTATACCGGACAACCGACCCGTGTTGATGCCACCCTTTTGATCTAACTCCGGACTGCCCGATAAAAAAATGAGCTTGTCGTCCAAAAATTCACTTCTTCCAGATTCATGTACATAACTCAACAATGCATTGCGAGCGCCATTGATATGATTGGGGATTGAATCTTTGGTAACGGGAATATACTTGGTGCCCGAGGTTGTACCTGATGTTTTGGACAAATAAGCTGGCTTACCCGGCCACAAAATGTCTGGCTTCCCTTCTGCTACCTGTTCGAAATAAGGTTTCAATGCTTCATAATCTTTTACAGGCACGCCCTTCTTAAAATCATCATAAGACTTTAACTCAGGGAAGAGATGATCTTTTCCAAATAGCGTCTTAGCTGCTCTTGAGACAATGTTTTTCCTGATGCGCTCCTGAAACAAACCAGGTTGAGAGGCCCACTTTCGGGTCTGCTTATCAATCATAGACGCAAATGGTCGGGCCAATATCGAGCGTATTCCCATAATTTGTAAAAGTAGAAAAACTCAAGCGGAGTATGGAGAATACTGACATTTCTTCCGGTGAAATGAATTGGGATTATATTTACCCAACGATCTTAGGTAGTTTTTCGAAACTTCATGGGAAACTATAGCGTTGTAATCAAAACATCTTGCAAAACATCTTGGGCATGAACACACTCAAAACAATCGTTATTGGATTTATAGCGGGTATCGCTGGGGCATATACGTTCTTTACCTACCAAATAAAGGATGGAGATTTGTTAGAACCTGAGAAAGGGCAGTACAACATAGCTTCATACAATCCTGAAAGCACCTATCGGCCAACTATCATAAGTCCAAGGGAAAATTCAAGCCTGGATAATGTTGATTTTAGTACAGCAGCCCAAATGGCGATTCCCAGCGTGGTTTATATCAATAGTATTTCTCAGGGTGGAGCCTCCTATTCCTACTGGGATATGCTCTTCAATGGCAGATCACAAACACAGGTGAGCTCAGGATCGGGCGTTATATTTACCAATGATGGCTACATCGTAACTAATAATCATGTGGTTGAATCAGCTGAAAAAATTCAAGTGATCTATAACAAGAAAGTATACGATGCGGAACTTATAGGCACTGATCCCTCTACAGACTTAGCCGTACTCAAAATTGATGAGACCAACCTACCCGCAATCACATTAGGCAGTTCTACTAATTTATTGGTTGGGGAATGGGTACTGGCAGTAGGAAACCCATTTTCCTTATCATCAACTGTAACAGCGGGTATTGTAAGTGCAAAAGGTCGAAGAATAAATATTGTTGACGACAAGTTTCCTATCGAGTCATTCATCCAGACCGATGCGGCTATCAATCCTGGCAATAGCGGAGGTGCTCTTGTAAATAAAAACGGAGAATTGGTGGGGATCAATACAGCTATTCTTTCCCGCACCGGCTCCTACACAGGGTATGCATTTGCCGTTCCTATTGATATTGCCAAGAAAGTGGTGGGTGACCTGGTGAAATATGGTATTGTTCAAAAACCATTTTTTGGTGGAAATGTGATTGAGTATGATTTTCAAAATGCTGAAAAATACAATCTCAAGACCAATGTAAAAGAATTTAAAGGAGTGCTATTGGCAGAGTTGGACAGACAAGGCCCTGCGATGGCAGCCGGACTTAAGCTTGGCGATATCATTATTAAAATGGGAGATGTTGACATCAACAGCAAGAGCGAATTTGAAGAGGAGCTTAGTCACCATTCCCCCGGAGATAAAATCAATGTTCTGTATTTAAGGGATGGAAAAATGAACAGTGCAGAGTTAGTTCTTATAAATCGCGATGGTGAAACCAGCCTGATCAGGCGTAAGTTTTACAACGATGCCACACTTGGAGCTACACTTGAAGCGGTAGAGTATGGTGTTAAAGTATTTAAAATCTCTGACGGGCTTTTCAAAAAAATAGAAATTCCTGAAAACTACACTATTATTTCAATTAACAGGCAACGTGTGAGGGACCCACAAGAGGTTATTGACTTCTTTAACAAATACAAAGGGCGAGTGCTTATTTATGGCGTTACCAGCTCGAAGCAGGAACTTCCACTGTCGTTCTATCTCCAATAGGCTAGGATACCATTCTCAGTTTCAACTTCTTATTCAGCTCTTCCACTGAGTTTTTAAAGTTGGGGTCGGCCTTCATCATGTCCTCCACCGATTCAAGAGCGTGAATGACGGTACTGTGGTCACGACCACCAAAATTTTCGCCTATCAGGGCAAGTGTTAGTTGTGTATATCTTTTGCAGAAATACATAGCCAACTGCCGCGGAATAACGATCTCGCGTTTTTTTATTTTGGCCTTTAAGGAATCAAGGCTTACTTTAAAATAATCCGCTACGGTTTTTTGTATAAAGTCAACACTAACATCAGCTTGAATCTCTTTCACAATATTTTTGAGGACTTCCTTTGCAAGCTCCAGATCAATCTCCTTTTTGAGTAGGGTGGCATGGAACAAAAGTGAATTGAGTACGCCCTCCATATCTCGAAGGTTCGTGTCTACACTGTAAGCAAGGTATTCGGCAACTTCAGTAGGAATCTCAATTCCATCGGATTCCATTTTATTGTGAATGATAGCCAATTTTGTTTCAAAATCAGGCTCTTGAAGATCTGCAGTGAGCCCCCACTTGAAACGAGACAACAAACGCTCTTGAAATCCTTTCAAATCCCGTGGAGCACGGTCACTCGTCATGATAATTTGCTTACCCGACTGATGAAGTTGATTAAAGATATGAAAGAACATTTCCTGAGTCTTTTCTCTCCCTGCAAGGAATTGTACATCATCCAAAATCAAAAGATCCACCTGTAGGTAAAAATTCTGAAATTCCTGCAGTTTGTGATTTTGCAAAGCATTTAAAAACTGATTGGTAAAGTCGTTTTGGTCGACATATAATACAATCTTATCAGGAAGGCTTTTTTTGATCTCATTTCCAACGGACTGCACCAGGTGTGTTTTGCCCACCCCTACTCCACCATACAACATCAGCGGGTTAAACGAAGTCACACCCGGCTTTTTGGCCACCGCCACACCGGCAGATCTGGCCAAGCGGTTACAATCACCTTCAACAAAATTGTCGAAACTATAGTTGGGGTTTAGCCTTGAATTAACGGTTCTTGGATCCAATGCCTTAAAACTGAATGGAGAGTAGTCATCCAGATTCCCATTCCCATTTTGATTTTGCGAACCACTATTGCGCTTTATTCCAGTGCCATTAGGGTAGTTTACCACTAACGGAGGGTTGTGGTGGTTTCCACTGTCCACAATTACAGAATACTCTAATCGCCCGGAAACTCCAAGTACACCATGTACTGCTTTCTTTAATACAGGAACATAATGCTCCTCAAGCCATTCATAAAAAAACTGAGAAGGAACCTGAATGGTCAATACATCACTCTCTGATTTTAATGGAACGATGGGTTTAAACCAGGTATTGAAATTTTGATCATCTACTTCCTTTCGGATTATTTCGAGACAATCATTCCAAATGGTGCCGCTTTCAACTTCCATTACTTAGATATAAATACAATTGTGCTTTCTTCTGTTTCCAATAAGGGAAAGGGAGACAAAGGTGTGAAAAAATTGAAGAACAAAAAAGTCAAAGTTGACCTTGATTATCAGAAAAATTTGCTTAACGATCCAAAACGATTTTAAAAAAATTGTATATGTCTAAACTTAGATTCAATATTGAAATACAGAGGATTCCGGGATTCAAAATATTTTATACGCATGGCAGAGAGTCTTTTCGACACATTTAACGAAGCAGACATTAAAAACTGGATTGAAGTAGCTAAAAAAGAGCTTGGCGGCAAAGATCCTTTTGATGCACTTGCTATTTCAAAAAAGAATTTGATCATTAAGCCCTATTATGATAAGAATGATACCGCAGGTTTAATAGAAGATAACCTCAAGCCATCAAAGAATCCCTACCTGGGACCACGGGGTTGGTATAATACACCCGATATAGTTGTTAGAGATTGTGAAAAGGCAAATAAATTGGCCTTACTGCATTTAAACAATGGTGCTGATGGAATCCAGTTCACATTAGGTACTGATATAAAGATCGATAAACTGCTTAATCAAATAGAATTGTCTGCCTGCAGCATATTTTTTGTTGCTAAAATTGAACATTTAAAAATATTGCACGATTTCGTACAATATGTAAATACTAAAGGTTTTGACAAAGCTCAAATTGTTGGGGGAATATTCTGGCAGCCACCAATTGATCCAAAAAGTATTCCGCTTCAAGACCTTGAAGGGTTGAATGACTTTCATGCTTTAGGAAATATTGTTCCACCTGTAGAAGATCCGGCTGATGAAATAGCCAATGCGTTGCTTTCGGGAGTACTGTCTATTGAAGCAGACCAAACCAACCCGGCTCAACTAATATCTCAACAGGCTTTCTCATTTTCGATAGGCACTGATTTCTTTATGGAAATCGCAAAACTCAAAGTCTTTAGAAGACTTTGGTATCAGATAACCCAAGCCTATTGTGCAGATAAAGACGATTCATTGTTGTTACAAGGTATTTCAAATCCATGGAATAAGCGTGATTTTCAGCCAAATGCAAACATGCTTAAAAGCACAACCGCTGCACTAAGTGCCATTTTGGGAGGGTGCAATGCCATTACCATAAAACCGGAAGAAGACAGCCTTTTTAAAGACCGAATTGCGCGCAATGTATTAAACATTTTGCGTGAAGAGTCACATTTGAATCAAACTGCAGATCCCATAGCAGGTTCCTATTATCTGGAAAGCCTCATTGATCAATTGGCCAAAACATCCTGGACGAAATTCCAGCAAAAAGTAAAAGCATGAAACCCGATTTCTCAAAAATAAAATACAATCAGTATGCCTCTCCTGAATTGGTGAGTTCAATTCATCAGCCAACGGTTACTGCAGAAAAAATTGAAATTGAATCTCAATATTCAAAAAGCACCAGAGCTTCATCAAAAAATTTCACTGCGGGTGTTCCTCCCTATTTAAGAGGGCCTTACGCTACCATGTATACTGTAAGGCCCTGGACCATAAGACAGTATGCAGGTTTTTCTACAGCCAGGGAATCCAACGAGTTTTACAGAAAAAATTTGGCTGCAGGTCAAAAAGGGTTGTCTGTTGCATTTGATTTAGCTACTCACAGAGGATATGACTCTGATCATCCTCGCGTAGTTGGTGATGTAGGAAACGCGGGAGTGGCAATTGACTCGATATTGGACATGAAAATCCTTTTCGACAAAATTCCGCTCGATAAGATGTCCGTATCCATGACCATGAACGGGGCCGTTATTCCCATCATGGCTTTTTACATTGCTGCCGCCAAAGAGGAAGGCATAGACAAATCACAACTTAGTGGCACGATTCAAAATGATATTTTGAAAGAATTCATGGTGCGCAATACGTACATATATCCACCTGCCTCAAGCATGCGCATTGTGGCTGATATCTTTAAGTATTGTTCAACTTATATGCCCAAATTCAATTCAATAAGTATAAGCGGCTACCACATGCACGAAGCTGGGGCCCCTGCCCACATTGAGTTGGCATATACTTTAGCTGATGGGCTGGATTACATCCGTGCAGGCATTAAGGCGGGTATTGATGTAGACAAATTTGCACCGAGACTTTCCTTCTTCTGGGGCATCGGCACCAATTTTTTCATGGAAATCGCCAAGATGAGAGCAGGCAGGTTATTGTGGTCCAAAATTGTTCAACAATTCAACCCCAAAAATCCAAAATCCATGGCGTTGCGTACACACTGCCAAACATCGGGATGGAGTTTGACAGAGCAAGATCCCTACAACAATGTAACACGCACCAATATTGAAGCATTGGCTGCCGTATTGGGTGGGACACAATCCCTCCACACCAACTCATTGGATGAGGCCATTGCACTGCCTACAGACTATTCAGCACGCATAGCAAGAAATACACAATTGTACCTTCAAAAAGAAATAGGAATTACTGAAGTTGTTGACCCCTTGGGGGGCTCCTACTTTGTAGAATACTTAACAGAACAACTTGCTGCCAAAGCCTGGCAACTTATCGAAGAAGTGGAGGAACTGGGTGGCATGACTGCTGCCATTGAAAGTGGGCTTCCTAAAATGCGAATTGAGGAAGCCGCTGCATCGAAACAAGCGCGTATAGACTCGGGTCGTGATATCATCGTAGGTGTAAACAAATATTTAACAGAGGATATGCCTGATTTTGAAATAAGAGAAGTAGACAACACTTCGGTAAGAAAGGAACAAATTGAGAGATTAAACAAACTTAAAAAAGAACGCAACCCACAGAAGGTAGACGAGGCCCTACAAGCCCTTACAAAATGTGCGTCTGATGGTGAGGGCAATTTACTGGAGCTTGCAGTCGATGCTGCTGAAAAAAGAGCTACTCTGGGGGAAATCTCAAGTGCTATGGAGAAGGTATTTGGCAGGTACAAAGCTACTATCAGATCAATTTCTGGTGTATATTCAGGAGAAATGAAATCACAAAAGGAATTTGAAGAAGCAAAGGTCTTGTCTGACCAGTTTGCAGAACTGGATGGACGAAGACCCAGGATATTGGTGGCCAAAATGGGTCAGGACGGGCATGATCGCGGTGCAAAAGTGATTGCTACCAGTTTTGCTGACCTGGGATTCGATGTTGACATTGGCCCACTGTTTCAAACACCGGAAGAGGTGGCCAGACAGGCCGCTGAAAATGATGTTCATATTGTGGGTGCTTCCAGTCTGGCAGGAGGGCATAAAACATTAATTCCTGAATTAGTGAAAGCACTAAAAACAATTGGAAGACCCGATATTCTTGTAGTAGCGGGGGGTGTAATACCCCAGAAAGATTACCCATTTCTGTTTAGCCATGGCATAGCTGGAATTTTTGGACCAGGTACACCGATAGCACAATCTGCCAAAGCCATTCTGGAAAAATTACTTGCCAAATAAACGCTAAACCTAATCTTTTCGTTACAAACTTTGGTTTATAGAGCCAATACTGCATTTACAATTGTCTGTGCAAAGATATTAGGTTGAATTTGCTTAACTTTAATTTGCGAAAAGTCAATTTTAATCGGGTTGTTTATACATCCCATCACTAAATTTTAAAATCGTAAAACTTTGTCAATGATTAACAAAACAGGCGCTTTACTTATTGTTCTCCTTATTGCAGGTCAGGTCGCATTTGCGCAGAGCAAATGGGATAAAATGATTGGAAAAGCCGAAGCTGCTTACACCATTGGCGATTATGCAAAGGCCAATAAGTACTTGGCAAAATTCAACAAGAAAGCGAGCAAAAAACTGGGCAAACAAAATACATATACACCCACCTATTTTACTCTATTGGCCAAATATAAATTAGCAGCAGGCCAGGTGTTTGACTTTGAAACCAATGTTCAGAATGCAGTTACCGCAAGCGTGTCCATCAACCAGGAAGAGAGCAAAAAGCACGGTTTGCTTTTACTGGATATTTCCGCATTGTATAATCTGAATGGCGCTTACCGCCAGGCTATCGAATATCTGGAAAAATCAAAGGCCATTTTGGATAAGGTAGCTGCATTTGACAAAACAACGGAAGCACAATGGAGTTTATTGGAAGCGGAAGCATTAGCTGGACAAGGCTTTTATAATGAGTCCATAAGCATATTAAAGAAAAACGATGCCTACTTCGCAGGAAGAGCATTACGACAAGAAACCTATGTAGACGATAACGGAAATCTCAAAAGTAGAAAGTTAAGCGCGGAAGAGACTGAAGAAAGATTTAATCAATATGCACACTTTGCCACGCTGCTGGCTAAAGTTTATGGTGAAAAAGGAAGTTTATTAAGTGCGGATTCAGCATTTGTAGGAGCCTCATCTTGGATTGATAAAAATCTAGGATCCACATCATTAGCATACATAAAAAACCAATTGTATCATGCCAAGATGCTCATCGCAAACGGTAACAAAAATAGTTTACCAAAAGACCTTGAGTTTAGCCGCACACTTAACTCATTAAAAGCACACCATAAGGCTTCTCATTATGTGGCTGTTGAGCTTTACGAAGAATATTTAAAACAATTGTTGGGTACCAATAATTCTGCCCGTTATCTAAACACTAAGTTGGAGTTTGAAAAAATGATCAACAGCAATTTTGAAAAGGGAAGCATTTATACAGCACGTTTAAAGGCCGTTGATTTTGATTCCAAGATGAATAAGGACAAAACGCGCAATTTGGAGAACGATGCTATGAATATGCTCGCCAATACATCTGGCTTGCCTCGAAATAATGTGATCACCATCAGAATTACTGAATTCCTCTATGACCTTGCCATTGAACAAAGAAAATACAAAAACGCTGAAGGTTATCTCAACTCCATCATTGATATTAAAAAGGAGTTGTACGGTGATAAGGCACCACTCACTCATCTCGCCAGGATAAAATTGGCCAATTTTTATGTGGACAATACCAATAAATTAGCTGAAGCTGCAGCTATTTATAAAGAAAGTTTTGAGAATGTCGTAGAAAAGGAAATAGGCGCATGGCATACTGACCATCTTGATATCCTAAACCATGTTGCAACCCTGTATGAACTGACAGACAAGTACAAGGAAGCCACGGCAGCACTCGACAAGGCATCGGATGTTTCCAGATCAAAATATGATGATCAGGATTATCAGTATGGAGCAGAACTCGATAATATTGCTAAGCTTCAGATTAAACTCGGTGCCTATGAAAAAGCCGAGGAAAATCTTAATAAATCCCTCAGCATTCTTGAAAATTTTCGGAAAGAAGACGATAAAAAAATGTACCTGATCAGCGCCATTGAAACGCAAGCCACGTTATTTGGCATCAAAGGGATGTTTGATGAGGCACAGGATGCACTGGATCGTTCTGCGAAAATGATTTCTAAATCAGACATAGCAGGAATTGATGAATTAAGCACCGCCAAAGAACTATCAAGCCTATTCATTCAACTGGGTAAGTACTCCATTACTAAAAAATTATTGGTCAACCTTATTGGTGAGTATGAAAAGTTATATGGAGCTAACTCCATAAGATTAATTGATCCATTGGTAAACATGGGTAGCCTCACTCTTGCGGAAGGTAATTACACCGATGCGGAAAAGATTGCCCTTCGTGTAAATGGGGTAGCGAGGGATGTTTATGGTGAAAAGTCTACTAAAACAGCCCCTACGCAAAAATTATTGAGTGATATCTATTATACAATTGGAGATTATGAAAAGGCCGAGACCTATATACAGCGTGCATTGGAAAGCCAGGAGAAACAATTTGGCAGAGCGCATGTGGAAGTTGCCAAATCGCTCTCACAACTGGCCTTAATTAAATTCTACAAAGGAGACAACCCGGCTGTGGTAGAAAAACTTTTGCTAGAGGCAAAGGACATTATGGGAGCTAAACTGGGTAAAGACAATCCACAATATGCAGATATCTTAAAAAATGTAGCTGTCCTAAATATCTCACAAAAGAAATATGACATCGCTTTCAGTTCATTAACACAAGCAGAAAATATTTGGAGAACAAAAACAGGTTCAAAAAATAACATCAATGCCGCCAGCATTTATGCGCTTACAGGCGATGTGTATTATCAAATTAGAAATTACAGCAAGGCGGAAGATTTTTATAACCAATCCAAGGCAATTTATGATCGTTCGTTTAGTAAGTCACACCCTGAGTATGTGAAAGTGCTTTCTAAGCTGGCGAAAGTGTATTACATGGAAAAAGACTATAAACGGGCAAAAAAGAATATTGAGGAGGCCCTTAGCAATTATGAAGACTTCATAAAAAGATATTTTCCTGCCTTAAGTGAAAGGGAGAAAGCCAAATATTGGAATACGATTAAACCCGATTTTGAGTTTTACAATACGCTCGCCTTTGGACAACTGGATGACTTCAAAGACCTCAGCGGAAAGGTGTACAACTACCAACTACTCACTAAAGCCCTTCTCTTGAGTTCTTCCATTAAAATGAAGGAGCGTATCCTTAACAGCCAGGACGAAGACCTAAAAGCAAGTTATAATGATTGGCTACAGAAAAAAGAACTCCTCACCAATGCCCTATCCATGAGCACGCAACAACTGGTAGAAAATGGAATTGATCCTGTTTCATTGGGTAGTGATGTAGAAAAGCTGGAAAAGCAGCTGAGTGAAAAATCAGAACTTTTCAGTCAGGATTTTGAAAATAAACGTATTACTTATGAGAATGTACAGAAGTCATTAGGAAAAAATGATGTGGCGATAGAAATGGTGAGGTATCGATACTACGATCACGTTTTCACTGATTCTGTAATCTACGTAGCCCTGTACCTAAGAAATGATAACGCAAGGCCGAAAGCAGTGGAATTACCACATGGCCTCAATATGGAAACCCGTTTCTTTAAGTACTACAGAAACTGTATTACCGGAAAAATTGCAGACCAATATTCATACGGAGTTTTCTGGGAACCTATACAGAGTCACATTGGCCAATATTCAACACTTTTCCTTTCGCCTGATGGAGTTTATAATCAAATTAATCTGGAAGCCATTCCAACACCCGATGGAAAATATGTAATCGATAACTCCAACATTGTGATTGTAAGTAACACAAAGGATCTCTACCTGAGAAAAATTAAGTCCAAAGCTGAAGGGTCATCCAATACAGCTACCATGTTTGGCAATCCCACTTTCTATGTGTCTGCCGCCAGTGGAAATATCCCCGCATTACCGGGAACAGAAAAGGAGGTAGCCCAGCTTCAGGTTCTATTAAACAACCAGGGATGGAAAACTTCTGAGTATACCGAACAAGCTGCCACTGAAGAGCAAGTGAAGGAAGTGGACAGCCCAAAAATATTTCATATTGCCACCCATGGGTTCTATACGCCCGACAATACTACGGACAATTCGATTGCCGAAAATGAAGCAGAGCAAACAGAGAATCCACTTTTAAAGACAGGTCTTTTATTAAAAGGTGCGGGAGATCTACTTGACAAAACCAAATACAATTACAATATAGAAAACGGCATTCTCACTGCTTACGAAGCCATGAATCTCAATCTTGACAAAACAGATCTTGTTGTTCTAAGTGCTTGCGAAACCGGACTTGGCGAAATCTCAAATGGGGAGGGTGTCTACGGATTGCAGCGGGCATTTCTTGTGGCCGGTGCCAAAACCTTAATCATGAGTATGTTTAAAGTGGATGATGCGGCCACTCAAAAACTCATTCTCAATTTTTATAGAAAGTGGTTAGCCACCGGCAATCTTAGACAGTCCTTTACGGAAGCCAAAAAGGAACTTAGAACAGAATATCCCGATCCAATTTATTGGGGTGCCTTCATGATGATCGGCCTAGACAGCGTTCCTGAATAACTCAAAGTACGCCATAATGTCTTGGTTATCCAAAGGAATATCAGATAATCGTGACATTATGGCTTAATTTTTAGTGAAATTTCCTCCGGCATACTTTTCAATAGTATGATTAGTGAATTTAAAACTGATTGTTTAACCACTAAAAAATTAAAATTATGAGCATCATACGTTATAATCCCAATGATTTTACCCCTACCACTTTCAGTAGCTTAATTGACAAATTTTTTAATGATTCAATGCAGCGTTCGGGGCAAAGCACCTTCGTTCCCAAAGTGGATGTTATAGAAAGTGAAAAGGCTTTTGAATTGCAGGTGGAAGTACCCGGTATGAACAAAGAAGACTTTAAAATAGAAGTCAACGACAACTACCTGACAATAAGTGGCGAACGCAAATTTTCCACTGAGAAAAATGAAAAAGACTTCCATTCTATCGAAACCAGCTATGGGTCATTCAGTCGTTCTTTCACATTGCCTGATAGTGTGAATTCTGACAAAATCAATGCGAAGTACAACAACGGCATTTTGGAACTCACCATTCCAAAAGATGAAAAGAAACTCTTGAAGACAACGATCAAAGTAAACTAAGAAGGAAAGTAAACTAAGAAGGTAAGTGGGGTTGGTGAAAAAAGGCCGTCTCAAAAGGTAATTTGAGGCGGCACTTTTTATTGTTTTTAGGGCTACTCTTTTTATTGATATTAACGTTAACTTTAGGTAGGCCGATTGTCATACCCTAAAATACATTGTGCCAATGAAACGTTCGCTATTAATCCTTACCGTAATTATTTCTGCATTTATTGGAGCATCTATGGGTATCATCTTTACCATCCGCTACATTGATGTGCTCAATCCTTCCTACAATTCAATTCAGGAGAAACAAAAAACAGCCTTTGTAAATTACCCGAGTGATTCGGCAACCAGGGCTCCAAAGGGATTTAATTTTGGTGAAGCTGCCAGGCAGATAACACCAGCCGTAGTACATATTCGTACGATTTATGGTTCCGGAGAATTTAGTCTCAACCCACTTAAACAGTATCTAAATCCACCAGCAAGATCTTCAGGTTCCGGAGTTATTCTTACTGATGATGGTTATATCGTAACTAATAACCACGTAATAGAAGAAGCTACTCAGATTGAAGTGGTAATGAACAATAATCAGCGTTTTTACGCCAAACTCATTGGAAAAGATCCAAGTACAGACCTGGCGCTTCTAAAAATTAACGCCAGAAACCTTCCATTCGTCAAATACGGGGATTCAGACCTTATCACTCCAGGAGAATGGGTACTGGCTATTGGTAACCCTTTCGACCTTAATTCAACCGTTACTGCCGGAATAGTTAGCGCTAAAGCACGCAATATTGGAATACTTCGCGATCGTAATAATCTTCAGGTTGAATCATTCATTCAAACCGATGCTGCGGTTAATCCAGGAAACAGCGGTGGAGCGTTGGTTAATCTGAAAGGCGAACTCATAGGAATCAATTCAGCAATTGCCACCTCCACTGGAAATTATGCAGGATACTCATTCGCAATTCCGGTATCCCTTGTAAAAAAAATAGTAGATGATTTACTGGAGTTTGGAACAGTACAGCGTGGCCTGCTTGGTGTACAAATAATAGATGTTTCTGCAGAGCTTGCTGAGAACCGCAGTCTGAAAGTGGTGCAAGGCGTATATATTACCCACGTAAACCAAAACAGTGCAGCAGAGGAGGCAGGAATGGCTTCAGGTGATGTAATTATTGCTATTAATAATCACGTTGTAAACAGTGTTTCTGAATTGCAGGAATGGGTAGCACGCAATCGCCCTGGACAATCTATTACTGTTACATTTATGCGCGATGGAGAAACCAAATCTGTTCGAACCATATTGAAAAATTTTGAAGGTTCGGACAAGGTTGAAGCGATGAAAGTAGAATATGAGATGGAGGGTGCCACTTTTGAAGATATCTCCTATCACAATCTGATAAAACTAAATATTGATGGCGGTATACTGATCAGGCAATTGACTGATGGAAAATGGAAAAAAGCAGGAATAAAGGAAGGGTTCATCATTACCCATATTGATAAAGTACCCATTGATAATGTGGAAGATCTCAACCGCACCTTAAGTTTCAAAAGTGGAGGAATTTTGGTGGAAGGCATCTATTCTAAAAATGACAAGCAAGTCTTTGGAGTGGATTGGTAAAATCAATTCATTGAATATTTCTCACATCATTTATAGGTTTTATAAATCCTGACTAGCTTTGTGCTTCTAAAAATCAACTATGAAGAATTTCGGAATTAAAGAAGCATTAGAAACATTAGGTATAAAAGCAACTAACCCGGGTGTTTCCACAGGACAAAAGTGGATCAATACACAAGGACCTGTCTTGGAGTCTTATTCACCCGCAGATGGCAAGCTCATCGGAAAGGTAAAATCATGCGACTCAAAAACTTTTGAAAAAGTAGTAAAGGAGGCTCAATCTGCATTTGAGGAGTGGCGAATGGTTCCGGCTCCGCAAAGGGGTGAGATCGTACGTCAAATCGGAGTTGCGCTTCGTAAATACAAGGAACCATTAGGTAAATTGGTTTCTTATGAGATGGGAAAATCATATCAGGAAGGATTAGGAGAAGTGCAGGAAATGATTGACATATGCGATTTTGCCGTGGGGTTATCCCGTCAATTAAATGGCCTCACTATGCACTCCGAAAGATCGAAACACAGAATGTATGAGCAATATCATCCACTGGGTGTTGTTGGGATTATCTCAGCCTTCAATTTTCCAGTAGCGGTGTGGTCGTGGAATACCATGATTGCATGGGTATGCGGAGATACATGTATTTGGAAACCCAGTGAAAAAACTCCTTTGTGTGGAATCGCCTGTCAAAACATTGCGAGTGAAGTATTTAGAAAGAATAATATTCCAGAAGGAGTTTCGTGTCTGGTAAATGGTGATTATAAGATTGGGCAATTGATGGCCGCATCAGGATCAGTGTCATTAGTATCGGCCACTGGTTCTATTAGAATGGGTAAAGCCGTGGCGAAATCTGTTGCAGAGCGACTTGGCAAATCACTCTTGGAACTTGGTGGAAACAATGCCATCATCATTTCTGAAAATGCCAATCTCGATATAGCCATTCGGGGAGCATTATTTGGTGCAGTAGGTACTGCCGGCCAACGTTGCACTTCCACCAGACGCCTCATTATTCACGACAAGATTTATGATGAAGTAAAACAGCGGTTGAAAAATGCTTATGGAAAGTTAAAAATTGGTAACCCCCTAAATCAGGAAAACCACGTTGGCCCATTGATTGACAAACAGGCCGTAAAACTTTATCAGGCTGCACTTAAAAAAGTAAAAAGCGAAGGAGGCACCTTTGTGATTAGTGGGGGTGTACTCAAAGGTAAAGGTTACGAATCAGGGTGTTATGTAAAGCCCGTAATTGCCGAAGTAAAAAATAGTTATCAAATCGTTCAGGACGAAACCTTTGCGCCCATTCTATACCTTATAAGGTACAAAGATTTGAAAGAGGCAATCGGCTATCAAAATGGAGTAAAGCAAGGCTTGTCATCAGCTATTATGACCAACAACCTGCAAGAGGCGGAACAGTTTCTTGCACATTCAGGGTCTGATTGTGGAATAGCTAACGTCAATATAGGAACATCTGGCGCTGAAATTGGAGGTGCTTTTGGTGGTGAAAAAGAAACAGGAGGTGGTCGTGAGTCAGGGTCCGATGCGTGGAAGGTGTACATGAGAAGGCAAACCAATACGATCAATTATGGAAATGACCTTCCTCTTGCGCAGGGTATCAAATTCGATATTTAACACACTTGGAAATCAAGTCCTTTAAGGTTACTTTAGTCGCTTAAATTTTTCAATATGGCTGCTAAACAGTATCGCACAGTTATGCTTATCGATGATAATGAGATTGACAATCTCATTAATCAAAAGATGATTGAGGCAGCTGCCATAGCAAAAAATATTTACACACATACTGGAGCCAAAAGTGCAATTGAGTTTTTGAGAAACATTGAGAAACTGGAAGTTGCTGATGAGGTACTTCCGGACGTTATTTTTTTGGACATTGACATGCCCTTAATGGATGGTTTTCAGTTTTTGGATGAATTTGAAAAGCTTTCAAACAAAACAAAGAAATTCTGTAAAATTGTAATGCTCACATCCTCTATTAATCCTCAGGATTTTGATCGTTCCAAAAAATATAACTACGTAAAACTCTACCTTAATAAGCCACTTTCTCACGAAAGTATTCTTAAAATTGATGTTTAGATTTATAGCGAAATAAGTTTGCTTATAAACTTTTCATCCATCTTGATCATCAAGGTTGGCGCATAATAGGAAACCTTGGCAGCCTGTAATTTGGGAATTAGTGAAGTAATCTTTTCTTCTTTGTCTTTCTTAGATTCACTCACTGCTATTCTTAAAATCTTTATAAAAAGCAGAATATTCTCACATGCGTGTTTCCCAAACATCCTGATCTGCCGCTGAATGCTATTGGCAAGTTGATTAAACAATTCAAAATCATTTAACATGCAATACTGTAGGGCCAGAAGTGTCTTTACTTCCATTTGAACAAATGGATATTTCTTTAAACTTACTTCATTTAATAACCCATTAATAAGTTTTGCTGCCTCTTCATATTTTCCAACATAATAACTGGAGAGTGCACGGTACATCACATACACGGTGTGCCTGGGGATATCAAGTGGATCGGGCTCAAAATCGATAAACAAACTTTCATTCTCTGTATATAGCTCTTTTTCTGTACCCAGCCTTAAACTTCTCTCCATTTTAGAAATCAATACCTGAACAGAAAAGGTATAGTTGGGGTAGTTGACTAATAAATTAGTAACGGCATCATTTACTTCTTCAAAGTACTTTTCAGCCTCTTTATATACCCTGTAATGATTGTAGTATTCCAGCTTAAGAAACTCAAAAACCAAGTTGAGATGAAAATAAAGTGGATCAAGCTTATAATTTTCAAAAATCTTCTGAACATGATCAAAGATATCCTCAATAGACTCCCCCTCTATCGTATCGTCTGGCTCAACAAAGAGTCGGTGGTGAATGAGCATACAGCTTTGATAAACGTATAGTCGGTGTGACTCATACAAATGAGCAACGTTTTGCATCTCCTTCATGAGAAGAATGAGTCCCATTTTTTCAGTTTCATCAGCTGATAACATATAGTTCCCATACTTCTTGAAGTATTCAGCTAACAAATCCTCCGCTTTGTCTACGGTCAACATGTAGGCTACATGCCGATTGTAAAGTTGTGAATAGGTGAAATGATCCGGACTATTAATGTGAATCTTCTTCAACGACTTATAAACAATAGTAAGTTCGTTGGCCAGGTCATAGTCAATAAGTTCTTTCTCCAATTTTTTGAGTGTGGCTATAGAGATTGTTCTTTTTTTGGTAAATAAAACCTCATTAAGGTTGGCCACCTTTCGCAAAATATCAGTTCGTGGACTCTCCATTTGCTCCAGAAGGTGTTCTTCAATTTTCTGATTGAGTCTGGACCGGAGCGTGTAATATGCGTTCGCATTTACACCCAACTCTACCATTATTTTACCGTCTGACAATTTCTTCTCCCGAAATGCCTTAAGTAGGTATGCCGATTTTTCCGCGTTGTTTTCTATCAGCGAATCATGTATAGACTGAAAATCCTTCTCTGATAGTTGTTTAACAATATTCTTGAGTTTAGCCATTCTGGATATAAATAAAGCCTGAAAAGTTACAAAAATAATGCATGACTTCAATCATTGTATGTTCCAGATTCTAAAGAGTAACAGTATTTTTTAATAAACATCAATTCTCAGCTCCCAATATTATAAATTTAAGTACCGAAAAGTCGAAATGAAGTGAGCAAGTAATCATCAAACTCAGGTTTGATAATTGATAAGCGAACTCCATGTGACATTAAACTCAATAATTTATTACCACATGAAACATATTCTCGTTTTATTCTGTCTCATTATTGGATGTCAGGTAGGGCACTCTCAAAGCAAAGTCAACTGGAATCCTGATGGAAATTCATACTATAAATTAGAGGGTAATGAATTAATTCAATATGACCTTCCAACACTAAGGAGAACTCCTTTTATAGAGAATGCTGAGTTAATACCAAAAGGTGAAAAGAAAAGCCTGGCGATCCGGGATTTTTCTCTTTCTGGGGATAGAAGTAAAGTGCTGATTTATACAAATTCTACTAAGGTATGGCGGCAAGACACGCGCGGTGACTATTGGTTGTTGAATAGGGAAACTGGCGAATTGAAACAACTCGGTGCTTCATTTCCTGCCTCTACACTTATGTTTGCTAAACTATCGCCAAAAGGGAATCAAGTTGCTTATGTAACGGGTAATAATCTATATGCAGAAGATTTGGAGACAGGAAAAATAACAGCACTCACCAAAGATGGAACGCGAAAGCTAATTAACGGAACTTTCGATTGGGCCTATGAAGAGGAGTTTGGGTGTAGGGATGGGTTTGAATGGAGCCCCGATGGGGAAAAGATTGCATTCTGGCAGGTGGATGCAACCAGGATTCCCGACTATTATATGATTAATTTAACTGACTCCGTTTACTCACAGCTACATCCTGTGGAATATCCCACGGTTGGGCAAGATCCATCACCTGCAAAAATCGGTGTGGTTACTGTTAAGTCCGGAGCAATTACCTGGATGAATTTGCCTGGTGATCCACAACAACATTACATACCGATAATGTCATGGGTAACATCCGCACAAATTATTATTCAGCAGCTCAATCGAAAACAAAACGAAAGCCAACTTTTTGTTTGCGATACGGCAACAGGCGCAGCTAACCAATTCTTCTCTGAAAAAGACAACGCCTGGGTGAGTATCTATAGCCATCAGTTTCAATTTTTGAATGCAAAAAATGATTTTCCCTGGCTGAGCGAAAAGGACGGATGGAGGCACCTCTACCGAATATCTATTGACGGACAAGAAACATTGTTAACACCTGGCAATTACGATGTCATAAGTGTCGAACGTATAGATACCAAAAACCAATTGGCGTATTTCATTGCCTCACCAGAAAACGCAACACAACAATACCTGTATAAAGTGAAAATGGATGGAAAGGGAAAATTGGAAATGGTTTCACCTGAAAATCAAAAAGGCACCCATGTTTATTCGATTTCGCCCACTGCTAAATATGCAGAACACAAGTTCTCCAATGCACACACTAAAACCATTTCGGAACTCATCACGCTCCCCGATCATAAACCCCTCAACGAAAAACAAAGTGTTAATGCTCAGCTTAATGATGCTCAGGTAAACATCAATGTGGAGTTCTTCAAGATTAAAACAGAAGACAACGTAGAAATGGATGGATGGTTGGTCAAGCCAACTCACTTTGATCCAAACAAGAAATATCCTGTCATATTCCAAGTATATAGTGAGCCTGCAGGTGCTACCGTGCGCGATGTCTACGGCACTGGTACCAATCGACTATACCGTGGCAATATGGCTGATGATGGATACATTTACATTTCTGTTGATAACCGTGGAACTCCCGCCCCAAAAGGCAGAGAATGGAGAAAATCCATTTATAGAAAAATAGGAAAACTAAATATTGATGACCAGGCCAAAGCAGCCCGTGAGATTTTAAAGTGGGGGTTTGTTGATTCGGATCGAGTTGCCGTCTGGGGCTGGAGTGGCGGAGGTTCTGCTACTTTGAATTTATTATTTCAATATCCTGAAATATACAAAACAGGTATCGCTGTTGCTGCGGTAGCCAATCAACTGACCTATGACAATATCTATCAGGAGCGGTACATGGGTCTGCCTCAGGAAAACAAAGAAGACTTCATTGATGGTTCACCCATAACGTATGCCAAAAATCTAAAAGGTAATTTGCTTTACATTCACGGTACAGGCGATGACAACGTTCATTATAACAATGCAGAAATGTTGATCAATGAATTGATTAAATACAACAAGCAATTTCAATTTATGGCATACCCCAATCGCACCCATAGCATTTCAGAAGGTGAGGGTACATTTGAACATTTATCCACACTTTACACCAACTACCTGAAGCAGTTTTGCCCACCGGGAGGAATAAGTATTAATAAGAAGAAATAAACCGCAAACGTGACAGTAGTTTGCGGTTAAAGGAAATTGGTGGAGAATATCGGAGTCGAACCGATGACCTCTTCCATGCCATGGAAGCGCTCTAGCCAGCTGAGCTAATCCCCCAACTTCGACTGCCACCCACCTTCCATCTCTATGGTTTCCTTGGGTGCAGTACTTCATTTCAAAGTGCAAATATATTTCAATTTGTCAAGCTAGCAAACGAGATTAAAAATCTCAGCCTCCACCCAGCAATTGATTTTTGTCAACCCAGTCCTTAAAGCTTTTTTTATAGGAATCGCTTATCGGCAAGCGCACAGATCCTATCTGAACTTCACCTTTGTGAACAGAGCTAATTGCATTTAGTGCAATAATATAAGAATTGTGAATACGAATAAATTGATCGGAGGGAAGCTGCTCTTCTAATGTTTTAAGCCTTTGTAAACTGACAATTTTTTGTTGTCTGGTGTGAATGGTTACATAATCCTTCAAGCCTTCCACGTAAATAATCTCGTCCAAATTTATTTTGACCAACTTAGTGCCATCTTTAACAAACACAAATGAAGGTAGTTTTTCAGGTGTTTTATCCGGCCCATCAGTACTTGGAAGTCGCTGATTTGCTTTTTCTACTGCTTTTAAAAAGCGCTCAAAAGTGATTGGTTTTAGCAAGTAGTCTACTACATCCAGTTCATAACTCTCTAATGCGTATTCAGAGTAGGCCGTAGTAAAAATAATCATCGGTTTTTTTTGAAGTACTTTAAGCATACTAATGCCTGTGAGTTCGGGCATCTGAATATCCAAAAAAATAAGGTCGATGGTGTTTCTTCGGAGTATTTCCATGGCGTTGACTGCATTCCCTGCAGTGCCTACCAGGTTGAGATATGGGATTTTCTTTACATAATCACTAAGCAGATTACGTGCGAGCGGTTCATCGTCAACAATTAAACAATTAATTGTCAAATCAGATTAAGTTTTAATTGTACCAAATATCGATCTTCCAAATTTTTCACTTTAAGTTCATGATTTCCAGGATAACTAAGTTCAAGTCTCCTTTTAATATTGGATAAACCAATTCCTGATTTACCTTCTTCCTTACTACCCTGTATTTTACTATTCTCTACCGTGTAAATACATTCCTTACCATTTACTTCCACCAGCACTTTTACCCAGCAATCATCCTTTGCATTGCTCACTCCATGCTTGAATGCGTTTTCAAGAAAGGCAATAAAGATCAATGGAGCAATTTTACAATCATCAAGATTTCCTTTAACTTCAAATTCTATGGGAATTTCATTGTTTAGTCTCAGTCTCTCCAGGCTTACATAGTTTTTCATGTATTCAATCTCCTTGCTCAATAGCACTTTAGGATGATTAGAATCGTATATCATATACCGCATCATCTTCGAGAGCTTATCAATTACCTCTGTGGTGTTATCTGATTTAGAATAAGCGAGGTAGTATAGATTATTGAGTGTATTAAATAAAAAATGAGGGTTGATTTGGGCTTTTAAAAAATTAAGTTCTGCAATCAATTTCTTGTGTTCAATCTCCTTTCGTCTGGCATCCAACTCAAACCAATCCTGAGCAAAACGGAGCATTCCCACAAAGATTATAACAAATAAATTACTGGTAACCACCTGTACTACAAACCGGGTGCTATCCATATAGTTTGTTCTGAAATGCATCATATCAAAGAGATAGCGGTTTAATTCGATACGAATTACAATGATTACAGTAAAAAGCAATACGAACTTGATCAAATAGCCAAGCACCTTTTTTCGCTCCAGCAACTGCGGCAGCAGGTAGAAATAGTTGATGTACGAAATAGCCGCAGCAAAAAAAACCTGGGAAAAAACAGTAATAAGTATGCGATTCCAGTCAAGTTCCTCACCACGCTGGTAGGAGCTTACCTGATACAAAAAGAAAGAAAGGTATACACTCCAGAAAGAGAGATGTAAAAGCAGCACCCTGTTTCGGCTGGCCGTCAATGTCATTTAATGTGGGTTTTAACCATCAAAGGTAAGCCATCCATTAAACTGTAAATACGGTCTGGATGTCATTTCTACCATTTGGCCCTTGCTCACGATAGCCACTTGTTTTTAGAGGATAAACCGCCATTTTGAAGAAAAATCGCCAACTGTCTAAGAAAGCAGGGCAATCATCTAATAGTGCCACCAAAAGCCAAACTATTTTTCACCTTTGCGGTTTAATAACCAGCAACATCATTTATCAAATTAATGAAACGACTATTTTTATTTGGATTCGGCTTAATAATGTTCAATCTCGCCATCGGGCAGACAACAAAGGGAAATGGAAAGCTCTCAGGTACAATTATCGATCCCACCACAGATCAGCCGGTAGAATATGCCACTATCGCGATAATAGATCCATCTACCGGCAAGCCTATTAATGGAACCGTTGCAGATGGCAAAGGAAAGTTTTTAGTAAAAGACATTCCCAATGGCAAGTTTAATGTAGCCATATCATTTATCGGTTTTGAAACCGTTAATAAAAGCATAGATATTACAGACAGAAACAATAATATCGATTTTGGACAAGTGCTTTTAAACCCATCTGTAAAAGTTCTAAATGAAATCACAGTACAGGGTGAAAAGTCGTTGATTGAAGAGCGGGTAGATCGCATGATCTACAATGCGGAAAACGATATTACCTCTAAAGGGGGAGATGCATCCGATGTTTTAAGGCGTGTTCCCAATCTTTCAGTAGATCTGGACGGCAACATATCCATTCGGGGCAGCGAGAATATAAAGGTATTAATTAATAACAGACCTTCTACAATTACTGCAGGTAGTATCGCAGATGCATTAAAGCAAATTCCGGCAGACGAGATTAAGTCTGTGGAAGTTATCACTTCGCCCTCCGCAAAATATGATGCAGAAGGAACCTCAGGCATTATCAACATCATCACAAAGAAAACAGTACTGGAAGGTGCAACCATGAGCATCTATAGCAGCTTTGGAAACAGGGGTTCAAACCTTGGGGTAAATGGGGGATATAAAAAAGGAAAATTGGGGTTATCTCTCGGTGGTTGGGGTCGATACGGATACAATACGCTGGGAAGTTTTGAAAATACACAAATCACAGGATTGGGTGGCTTTAACGAAGTTACTACTATACAAGGTGCCGATACTCGGAGCAATAACCTTCGTGCCAGATATACACTGGGCCTAGATTACGACCTCAATAAAAAAAATTACTTCACCTCTTCCATCCGATTTGGAACTCGAGGATCAAGGGACTATCAGGACAGATTACTGACAGAGCGATTCATGAGTGGCAATCTGAATGAAAGCAGTCTTCGAGATGTATATTCAAACAACAGTTCCAACTCAATAGATTTGAACTTAAATTACACCCACCTTTATGCACAGAAAGATAAGGAACTAAGTATTTTGGGATTGTATAGTAATGATGATGGTACCAATGACTTTATAAATACAGTATTGAATGAAAATGATTTATCAATAGCCAGTAGAATCAAAAATATAAATGGAAGTATTAATGAAGAATATGCAGTACAAGCTGACTTTCAAACTCCAATTGGTGATAAGCAACTGGTAGAGGTTGGCGGAAAACAAACCATTAGAAAAGCGCTAAGTGACTATCAATACTTTAATGCTATTGGTACGGGCCCCTATACCATCGACACAAATGCTAACCTTTCCAATGCCTTTAATTACAGACAGGATGTAAGTGCGGGTTATCTTTCCTATACACTTAATTTAAGCAAGTATGCATTTAAAGCAGGCGGTCGTTATGAATACACAACCATAAACGCTTTCTTTCAAGATGAAGTGGATATCACACTCCCCTCTTATGGTGTATTCGTTCCCAGTATTAACATTGGCAGAAAACTAAAGAACAATAACATGATAAAGGCAGCCTTTAACAGAAGGATTCAACGACCATCCATTCGCTACCTCAATCCAAATATTCAAGCATCCAATCCACTCAACATTTCTTTAGGAAATCCGTCACTCGACCCTGAGTACACAGATAATTATGAACTGAGCTATAGCACTCTAATAAAAGGTGCAAATTTAAATTTTACAGGTTTTGCCCGTAATACCAACAATTCTATTCAACGTTTGAGTGATACTGTCGGTGACACAGTGAGGACAACCTATCTTAACATTGGCGATGAAAGGGCATACGGATTAGGCCTGAACATCAACATGATCTTAAATGATAAAATCACCATTAATGGCGGCTCAGAAGTCTATTACCTTACTTTAGGTAATAATGTGCCCGATCCGAAGTTCAATGCCTCCAATACCGGCTGGGTGGTTAGCGGAAGATTGTTTGGAAGTTATAAAATGACAGATACCTGGAATTTGCAATTCTTTGGTTTTGCCAGGGGTAGTAGGGTTCAACTCCAGGGATTATCTGGCGGATATAGCATGTATTCCCTGGGCGTCAGCAAGGACCTCCCCAACAAAAGAGGAAGTATTGGATTTGGCGCTGAAAACTTTTTAGGAAATAGTATTACCATCAAGAGTGAAACTATTTCACCTATCATCAATCAGCAAAGCACTACAGTAAGACAAAACTTGAATTTTAAAGTCAATGTAAACTTAAGGTTTGGAAAAATAGAAGGAAGTACACGCTCCACTACCCCACGCAGGAGCCGCAGGACAATTTCCAGTGATGACTTAAAGGGCATAGAGGGAGGAAACGACCAGGACGCTGTTGTAGAACAACCTCAAGGCAATTTTTCACCAGGACAAAGAAGTGCACCTGCGAAAGCGGCAGAAGTAAAATCTGATCCAACCATAGAAACTAACCCTGTTGGAATTTGGTCTTACACCATCGAATCTCCTCAGGGAGGCACCGGAACAATTACTTTAAATAAAGATGGAGACACTTATTCCGGAACTATTGTCAATAGGAATAACGTAGAAACCCCACTGAAAAACATAAAGCTTGAGGGCAATGGCTTGTCATTCGACTATGAAGCTACTTTTGGACCCAACACCAACAATGTCAATGTTCAATTGGTGATAAAAGACAACTCCTTTGAGGGCACCATGAGTATCGGACAATTCGGCACCTATCCAATAAAAGGAAATCGAACTCAACAATAGCATTTTTCACTGATTAAAGCCTCAGGTGTGACCATCCTCACATCTGAGGCTGATTCTTCTCATATTTTAATTGTCGCCTGCTTCATATCTTTGGGTATAGTCAAACTACAACCTGTATGAAGTCAATACTTGTACCCACTGATTTTTCTGAAAATGCAAACACTGCCATTGAGTATGCCTGCGAACTGGCAAAGCCACTTGGTGCTGAAGTGTTGATCATTAACGTTCATACACCCGCAGTTACGCAATACAATGTTATCAGTCCGCTTATTGCAGAAGAGACGGGTCGTGCACGTAAATTGGCACTGGAAAAACTAGCATCTATTTGTGAATTGGTGCAAAATCAATACAAACCTGTTATTTGTAACACTCAATTTGTAGTGGGTAGTGTTGTAGATGCCATCGAGCAACTAATTGACGAGGGCAAAGCAGATCTTGTGGTAATGGGAACAAGAGGTGCCAGCGGATTAGATAAAATACTATTTGGAAGCAACACTGCTCATGTAATTGAAAAAGTAAAATGCCCTGTGTTGGCAATTCCTCGCGATTGTCCATATCAGATTCCCAAGCGCATTGTTTATGCAACTGACTTTAATATCGAAGAATTAGATCATATCGAAACTCTTGTAACCTTTTCCAAAGCCTTTAATGCCGAGCTGATGATCACACACATCACTACCGATGAAGGGGCATTGGAATCAGAGGTAATGTTGAAAAGAAATTTTGCCAAACGGGTGAGTGAATTGACCGACTATTCTTCCATCACTTACTTTGTAAAGTATGAAGAAAACATTAACAGGGCATTGGATTCATTTACTACTCAGGTACATGCAGACTGGATAGCCATGTACACCAGGGAAAGAAAGATGTTTGAAAAATTATACAATCCAAGCCTCACAAAAGCGATGGCTTATCAGACCAAAATCCCATTGCTGGCCATCAAAGGCTAGCCTTCTCGGCAAATAGTCGAATCCTGCGTACTCGTTCCGGATCGACAGACCGGTATTTAAACTCAGCCCCCGCCTCCTCTCCCATGGCAGCAATGTGCGGGTTTCTAAATTGCATTATACTGTCCTTGAATGTTGTTGCTGAAAAATGAATTTCATTCACGGCAGTCGTTTTTACTATTTCAGCCACCGTATCCTCATTCACTCCCGATCCCGCCATGATGGCAATTCGACCCTCTGCCTTTTGTACCAGCTCAGCAATTAGCCCCACCCCTTCTATCGCCTTTGGTTGTTGCCCCGAGGTAAGAATTCTATCAAAACCTATTTCTATACAATCCTCCAGTGCTTCAAATGGATCGCGCGTCATATCAAATGCACGATGACAAGTAACTTTTAACGGTCGGGCTTTGGCAATCAACTCTTTGCACCTTCCTTTATCAATACGCCCATCCTCAGTAAGTATTCCAAAGACCAATCCATCCACACTCAAACGTTGGCATTGTGACAGGTCTCGTCTCATTATATGAAATTCATAATTGCTGTAGCAGAAATCACCTCCTCTTGGCCGAATCATTACATACACATCCAGACTAATGTTTTGTCGCACTTGTTCAATCATTCCAAAAGAGGGTGTAGTTCCTCCTTCTGCAGGATTGTCGCAAAGCTCAATACGATCAGCTCCTCCCTCTTGTGCTCTAAGGGCAGAATCGATATTATAAACGACTACCTCGCAAGTCATTGTCGGAACCTTTGATACACACTGATTTTATGATTTCTATGATAATTGCGAAATTTAGTAATTCTATGATCAAGGAAGAATACAAATACAGCGACATCACAGAAAAGGTTATTGGTTGCGCAATGAAAGTTCATAATACCCTTGGTAATGGGTTTCAAGCCTGCCTGCCGAAGGGGCAGCAGGATCCGAAGGCAGGAGGTGATTTATCAAAGAGCGCTCGCGATAGAATTGGAAAGAAGCAAATTACTTTTCGCACGTGAATTAGAGATGCCCATCTATTATGAAGAAATTGAAATTGGCACAAGGAGAGTTGATTTTCTAATTGAAGAGAAAGTTATTGTGGAATTAAAAGCAATAACTGTCTTAGATAAAGTGCACCTTGCACAAGCACTCAACTACCTCGAAGCCTATAAACTTGAAATTGGCTTGCTGATCAATTTTGGAAATACACGATTAGAATTTAAACGACTAATTAAATCGTTAAAAAAATAATATCAGCGAGATCAATTCATCAGTGTGGATCAGTGGTTCTGACTAATAATAACTTTTCGCCTCAAATAATTTATTGGGAATTTCAGGAGAATAAACTGCGTAGGTAAATCCTTTCTGTAGTGCATAAGCACCGTACTCCCCACTTTTATTAATAGCCAGAAAACCTACCTGAATTTGTTTTGAGTTTTCAGGTTGATTCTTTACAATCCTGTTTACTGCAATCTCACATGCTTCCTGGGGAGAATTGCCTTGTCGCATCAACTCCACGACCAGGTGCGACCCAACAATTCTAATCACTTCCTCTCCTACTCCGGTAGAAGTTGCGGCACCGATTTCATTGTCTACAAATAATCCTGCACCAATTATTGGTGAGTCGCCTACTCTACCGCGCATTTTATAGGCCATGCCACTGGTAGTGCAACCTCCGGAAATATTATCATTCGCATCCATGGCCACCATGCCTATGGTATCATGGTTTTCGATATTGGCAATAGGCTTATACTTGGAAGTTTTTAACCATTCCTTCCACGCCTTTTCTGATTCTTTGGTTAGCAACTTTTCCTTTTTAAATCCCTTCTCCAGTGCAAACTGCAATGCCCCATCTCCGACCAACATCACATGAGGTGTATCTTCCATTACTTTTCTTGCTACCGAGATAGGATGTACGATATGCTCAAGACATAACACTGCTCCGCAATTGGCCTTCTCATCCATGATGCAGGCATCCAAAGTTACTTTGCCTTCGCGATCTGGCAATCCACCCAACCCCACGGTGTTTTCTGTAGGATCACCCTCGGGCACCTGAACTCCCTTTTCGATGGCATCCAGCGACCTGCCATTGGTGGATAGTATTTTCCAGGCTTCTATATTGGCCTCAATTCCAAAATTCCATGTAGATACCACAATAGGCTTTGACACAAAATTGCTTTTGGTCTTGCCCCATGATTTAACGAAGGGGAAGGCCGATAATGCAGCGGCTCCAAGGCCGATAAACTTTCTTCTGGATGTCTTCATGAAAATAAAATTAGTCAATTATTCTTCTGCCAAAGCGAAAGCGCTTTTGGTAGTATTTGGTATATAGATTGGTTTCGATTACCCCCAAAGATGATGAGGCATGGATAAACTTTACATTTTCTTTTCCTTTTGCCTCAGTAACCAAACCCACATGAGTGACCTCTCTTCTCTTTTTACCTGTAGCAAAAAAAACAAGATCACCTTCCTTCAATTGTTTCATTTTAACTTTCTCCCCCATGAGTGCCTGATCTGCAGACTGACGCGGCAAAGAAATGTTGATGGTACGAAATGAATTAATTAAAAGCCCTGAACAGTCCATTCCTGAACGTGTGGTTCCACCCCACTTATAGGGTGTACCCGTATAGGTTCGCGCTGTTTGAATTACCTGATCAATTTGTTTGGCTTTCAATTTGGCCCTGCGCGATGCCGCACAGCCAGAAATCAGAATAAAAAGGAGAATAAAAACCCCGAGCCTTTGAAAATAGAATTGCGTAATTTTGGGCTTTCCAGATGAATACACAATCCAAAGATACATAATTTGATGGCTTACGAGAAGGAAACCGGAGTCTTAGATTCAGTTGTGCTGAATGAGGAAATTATTAAGAAGTTCACCTTCATTGTAGGCGAGGAAAATCTTTTTATGGATAAAGATCGCCTGGCAGAGTATGGACACGATAAAACGGAGGACCTGGTATTTCTACCCGATATCGTGCTCAGACCCGGAACAACCAAAGAGGTGAGTGAAATATTAAAAATATGTAACCAGCATAAAATTCCCCTTACCCCTCGAGGTGCGGGCACTGGATTGGCCGGAGGAGCGCTCCCTGTTCATAAAGGTGTAATTCTTTCTATGGAGCGGTTCAATAAGATTTTGAATATTGATGAACTGAATTTACAGGCCACTGTAGAACCAGGGGTGATCACAGAAGTTTTTCAAAACACTGTTAAAGAGAAAGGGCTGTTTTATCCCCCTGATCCGGCAAGCAAAGGATCTTGTTTCTTAGGTGGCAACCTGGCCAATAATTCAGGTGGGCCTAAGGCCGTAAAATATGGAGTAACACGCGACTACGTACTCAACATGGAAGTGGTGTTACCCACTGGAGAAATCATATGGACAGGTGCCAATGTGATGAAAAACTCTACCGGTTATAATCTTACCCAACTCATGTGTGGCAGCGAAGGTACGCTTGGGGTCATTACCAAAATCGTGTTTAAGCTTCGTAGCTATCCGCAAAAGAACGTGCTCTTGCTCATTCCATTCACCACCAACGAAGAAGCCTGCAAGGCTGTTGCCGCTATCTTCATTGAAGGTATCACTCCTTCAGGAATGGAATTTTTTGAAAGAGAAGCTGGAATAAAAACAATTGAGTACTGTGAAAAAGTTTTAAACAGTCCTGTCACTACACAACTGCCGGAAAACATGGGAGCCTACCTTCTGTGTGAATTGGATGGCAACGATGAGGATGTACTGATGAAAGATGCAGAACACGTAATGGCAGTGGTGGAAAGATTTGAGATCGGGGAAGTTTTGTTTGCAGACAGCACGCTTCAAAAGGAAGAACTTTGGAAAGTAAGAAAAAATATTTCTCCTGCTGTAAACTGGAAAACCGTCACCAAATCCGATGATGTGGTGGTGCCAAGGTCTCAATTGCCAAAATTGATCACGGGTATAAAAGAAATCGGCAAACAGTATGATTTTAATACGGTGTGTTTTGGGCACCTGGGTGATGGCAATCTTCATATTAACTTTCTCCGCGATAACATTAGTGATCACGATTGGGAAACAAAAGTACCAGAAGGAATTGGTGAGGTTTTTAAATTGGTTGTAAGCCTGGGGGGTACCTTATCCGGAGAACATGGTGTGGGAATTACAAAACGGCCTTATATGTCCATAGCGATGGATGACGTAAATCTCAACCTGATGAGGGGGATAAAAAAAGTATTCGATTCCAATGGTATTTTGAATCCTGGTAAAATATTTTGAGTGACCTTTCTCTTTTTCCAAATTCACTAACCTACCCTTAATGTGTGTGGTGTAACCGGAGTATTTGCATTTAACCTCGTTGGCAAGTTCAACATGATCAATGTAACTGCCGCCACACAGGCATTGGCAAAACGTGGTCCGGATTTTCAGGACATTTATACCGATGGTTTTGTTGGACTGGGGCATCGAAGACTATCTATCATTGATACAAGCGATGCCGGCAATCAACCCATGTGGGATGAAAGCAAAAGGTATTGTATCGTCTTCAATGGAGAGATCTTTAATTTTAAGGAATTAAAAACTGCACTACAATCCAAAGGGGTCTCTTTCAGATCAGAGTCTGATACTGAAGTACTACTTCAGCTTTACATTCACGAAAAGGAAAATTGTCTCAACCAACTCAACGGTTTCTTTTCCTTTTGTATTTACGATAAACAGGAGCAATCTTTTTTTCTCGCCAGAGATCGGTATGGAATCAAACCATTGTTATACCTGATCGATGAGGATAAGTTTCTTTTTGCTTCAGAAATGAAGAGTATGCTTTGCTATGGCATCGACAAAACCATCGACTACACCTCATTACATGCCTACCTTCAACTCAACTACACACCTGCTCCACATACCATTTTTACTCATGTAAAAAAACTGAACCCTGGTCATTTTATGAAGGTAACGCGGGGAAAGGCAGAAATTCATCCTTATTATGATATTCCTGTTTCACAGGCAAAGATTGATCAAAATATTACTTACGAACAGGCAAAAGTTAAATTCAAAGATTTACTCGAGGTTTCTGTACAACGAAGGCTAGTTGCCGATGTTCCTCTGGGTTCCTTTTTAAGTGGAGGTTTGGATTCATCAGTAGTGGCAGGCCTGGCAAGTAAACACCAACCTGACCTCCACACGTTTAGTATTGGTTTCAAAGACGAACCTTTCTTTGATGAGACGGACTACGCGCGGTTGGTCGCCAAACATTTCAACACGGAACATACTGTATTTTCATTAACGAATAACGATCTATACGAACACGTTCATGATATACTGGACTACATCGATGAACCTTTTGCAGATTCATCCGCCATTGCAGTATACATCTTAAGCAAAGAAACACGCAAGCACGCTACCGTTGCGCTTTCGGGAGATGGCGCTGATGAACTGTTAGGGGGGTACAACAAGCATGAAGCAATGTATAGAATGTTGCATCCTGGCATTAAAGAAAATCTTGTTGCTAGCCTAAGTGGGCTTTGGAAAGTACTCCCCCACTCTCGCAATAACCCAATGTTTAATAAGTTCAGGCAATTAAATCGATTTGCGCAGGGCATGAAGCTGGGTGTCAAAGAAAGATACTGGCATTTGGCAGGATTTGCAAACGAATGGGAATCTCGTCAGCTACTCTCCCCTGCTGCTTTGGAGCAATTCCAACAGCAACAATACCAGGAAAGAAAAGATGAAATATTAAAAACGGTAGGATCAGGATCAATGAATGAAATCCTGTTAACAGATATGAAGTTGGTGCTTCCCAATGATATGCTTACCAAAGTTGATCTCATGTCGATGGCGAATGGCCTTGAGGTGCGTTCTCCGTTTTTAGATTACGAATTGGTTAACTTCATTTTCAGTCTACCTGAAAATTTTAAGATCAACGCTTCCTTAAGAAAAAGGATTGCTCAGGATTCTTTCAAAGAAATGCTACCGGCAAAGCTTTATAATAGACCAAAAAAAGGCTTTGAAGTTCCGCTGTTAAAATGGTTTAGAAAAGAAATGAAATCAATGATCACAGATGATTTACTTTCAAAATCTTTTATTGAAGATCAAAACATCTTTAGCTATAACGAAATTGCCAAACTAAAAAAGCAATTATTCTCTTCTAACCCTGGTGATGTACACGCGCGAATTTGGGGTTTGATTGTATTCCAATGGTGGTGGAAGAAAATTAGTCGCACTAGTTAATAGCAGTGGTTAACATATTATCAGGATAATTTGAAAAAGCCGGAAACTGGACAACTTATCAGGAATGAATTTCTTAACTTATCTGCCATGAAAACACTCAAGTGGATTGTGATCGCTTTATTAGTATCAGCTTGCTCCAATGAAACAATACAAACAAATGGAATTGGAGTAGTTTCGATGAATTCTAATCTCAGCTCAGAGGATCCTTTGGAGAATTATATCAGTGAATACGAAGCTATTTACAAATTAGGATCGCGAGGCGCCCAAACTGCCGCACCCTGGAGCAGTCTTAATCCAACGGAATTACAATACGATTTAGGGGCTCTAAACAATCCTTATTTTGGTATTTCAAAGCTGAAGGACCTCGGATTTGAAGAGGTACTGCTCAATATACCAATCGTGGCGCTTAGTGAACGAAAAATGCCAACAGATATCGCTTCACTTACATTTAATGACCCCATTGTAAAGGAAAGGATTCATCAGATGATAGAGCAACTTAGTCCCTTTCTTCCTTCTGTGACTTACCTGGCACTCGGTAATGAAGTGGATACTTATTTCAACTCACATCAGAGTGAATGGCTGGCCTTTGTTGAGTTGATAAATGATGCAAGGACATATATCAAAAATAAATACCCGCAATTACAAATTGGAGTGACCACAACATTTGATGGCTATTCCCATGTTCAAAAAGATTTTGTAATTACCCTCAATAAAGAAATGGATGTCGTTATACTCACCTATTACCCAACAACATCTGGTTTCATGGTAAAGTCTCCAGAAACTGTCCAGGCCGATGTAGAACTTATGGTTGACTTGTCGGAGGGTAAACCGGTCGTTCTTCAGGAGGCAGGCTATCCATCAAGCAGTGCATTGGGGAGTAGCGAGTCACTGCAAGATCAATTTGTGCAAAACATTTTTAATGTCTGGCGCAAACAAGGAAACCAGAAAATTCCGTTTATCAGTTTCTTCAAATATCGCGACTGGTCACCATCTTTTGTCCAGCAATTCACTGGTCAATCTTCCGGTCAACCATTTTATGAATTTATGTCCTCTTTGGGATTGGTAAGGCATGATCAATCTGCCAAACCTGCAATAGAAACATTAAAGAACGAACTCAAGAAATAGGACTTGAATAATCAATCAGGTTTCTTTTGCTCCTTGGCCCACATGTCGCGTAAGGTTACCGTGCGATTGAATACCAACTTCTCTTTGGTGGAATCATAGTCCATGCAAAAATAACCGATACGCATAAACTGGAAGCGGTCTTCTGCTTTTGCATTTACCAGTTCAGGTTCGGCATAAGCCCGTTGCACTTTCAGGGATTCCGGGTTCAGGTGGTTGGTGAAATCATCTTCGATAGCTCCGAGGTCTTCGGTATTGAATAACCGATCGTACAATCTTACCTCTGCAGGAACGGCATGTTTGGCGCTGACCCAGTGGATAACCCCTTTCACTTTTAATCCTGAATTATCTGATCCGCTTTTACTTTCCGGAAAATAAGTACAACGCAGTTCTTCCACCTCTCCGCTCGCATTCCTGATCACCTCATCACACTGAATAATATAAGCACTTTTCAGTCGTACCATACCACCCGGAAACAACCGGAAGTATTTTTTGGGAGGGTTCTCCATAAAATCATCTCTCTCAATGTAGAGTTCATTACAGAATGGAAGGTTTCTGGATCCTGCCGTATCATCTTCAGGATTATTTTCACTAGGAAGAAGTTCTTCCTTACCGCTTTCGTAGTTAGTGATTACCACTTTAATAGGATCAAGTACCATCATGCGCCTAAGTGCAACCTTATTTAAGTGATCCCTCACACAAAACTCCAATACGCCAAAGTCAATCAGGTTATCTCTTTTTGCAACTCCTATTCGTTCACAAAAATCACGAATGCTCTCAGGTGTAAAACCTCTTCTGCGCATAGCGCTTATGGTAGGCATACGGGGATCATCCCAACCATTCACATGTTTTTCATTTACCAACTGTAGCAACTTGCGCTTGCTCATCATGGTGTAAGTCATGTTGAGCCTCGCAAACTCATACTGCTTTGAGGGAAAGATTTCCAGTTTCTCAATAAACCAATTGTACAAATCCCTATGAGGCACAAACTCCAGCGTACATATACTGTGGGTCACGCCTTCAATAGCATCACTCTGCCCGTGCGCAAAATCATACAACGGATAGATACACCATTTGTCACCGGTTCGGTGATGATGGGCATGTTTGATACGGTACAAAACCGGATCACGCATGAGCATATTGGCATGCTTCATATCAATCTTGGCGCGAAGCACTTTAGCCCCATCCTTGTGCTTGCCCTCCTTCATTTCTTCAAAGAGTTTTAAATTCTCTTCGACAGAACGATTCCTATATTCATTCTCAGTTCCATGTTTTGTCGGAGTGCCTTTTTGCAATGCGATCTCCTCACTGGTACTGTCATCCACATACGCCAATCCTTTATTGATAAGGTCAACTGCAAAGTCGTACAATTGGTAGAAGTAATCAGAAGCATACAGTTCATTGGCCCATTCAAATCCCAACCACCTCACATCGCTTTTAATATTGTCTACATATTCTGTTTCCTCCGTTACTGGGTTGGTATCATCAAAGCGGAGGTTGGTCTTTCCATTGTAATCTTTTGCCAATCCAAAGTTGAGGCAAATACTCTTGGCATGACCCAAATGCAAGTATCCATTGGGCTCAGGAGGGAAACGGGTGATGATTTGTTGATACTTCCCTGACTTTAAGTCTTTCTCAACAATTTCTTCAATAAAATTAAGCCCTTTTTCGTCCGCCATGGTGTCTAAATAAATGAAAGCGTAAATCTAGTCAGGGTTACTTAAACATAATATTATAAAAGGGTATTAATATCTGATCTCTACCATGACCTCATAATCTATATATGGTAGTTATATTTAATTGAACCATACCGCATATCTTTTTCTTCGCAATTCCAACGCCAGCTTTTCCTCCATCTTCAGCGCTTCTGCCCTTGTCTTCATGGGGCTTATGTGATTGTAGAGTCCGGGGCGAAGATACCTGCCATACTTTTGCACGATGTTGGAAGACAGCTTGTGGCCTTTCTTATTTCTGTACCCGGACCTATGCTGTTCAAATCTTTCCTTGGGTGTCTTGCTGGTCATACCTACATACAGACACTCCAGCACCCCATTGAACTGCGGGTTCGCTTCCCGAAATTTGGTGCTTTCGGTAAATACTTTTTTAGACAATTCGATGACGTAGACTACGTAGGGCAATTTATAATTAATATGGAGGCAATATTCTCAATTCAAAAGCTCAAAATTAACCCAAAAAAGTCATTAGACTTTTTTGCACTACGTGCTGATGATTGAAAATGAAACACATAGAGATATTTTATTAAAGTAAGTTTTGGTTTCATTTTCAATATCAGGTCAATGACGCTTCGGTCATGATCCTGATCGTAGCATCAGGAGTTAATCCTGATATTCCTTACGAAAATCGTCAGGAATCGTCAACCGGAGGGCAAAATTGTCATTCCTAATGACAATTTTGGGATTAAATAAAATCGCAGCTATCCAATAACTACCTGAGCATTCTCGTGCATGAAGAGTACCAACGAGGGCAAAAACAATTAGAAATAAAAAACAATACCGGGTTTATTTTTTGTTCCTGGAATTTGTCAAATTTGGGCGACAAGCGGGAGTAGCTCAGTTGGTAGAGCATCAGCTTCCCAAGCTGAGGGTCGCGGGTTCGAATCCCGTTTCCCGCTCATTGATTATCAGGTAGTTACGACATAATTATTGCCAATTATTTATTTTGATAATCCGCTTTTTAACACAACTTTAACACAATTGTTAAATTAGAGGCTATTTTTGGGTTCTTTTCTGAAAGGTGCTGGCCTGGTCTTTGTTTAGTCCGTAGTCTTGTAAAGTTGTTGGCTTCGACTTTACAACCTCCCTGCCATTACTAATATCCGCTGAGTCCGTAGCTTCTGTCTTAACCCAAAAAAACCCACCTTTTTTAGGGGTGGGCTCGACCTTGGGAGGTAAACACAACAACTAACCAAGGTCTTTTTCTTCCCGGGAATAGTTGCGAAAAGTAACCCAATGGTATAAATCGCCATGCCGCTCTGAATGGATCAGATCCCGATAGATGCTAAACTCTCTACCTGTCAAAACCACACCCGTTCGTTGTAAGTCCGAATCCCATCAACGCAACCCTACCGTCATTGAGCCTGGCGGCAAAATATGTGCTTGGTATTTTTTCCATAGAAATTACTTTACCCATAAGTGTATGCCTGCACTATCTGCTAAAATCACCGCCTTCAATCTCTCCAATTCTGCTTTAGTGTATGTTCCTTCAATTCCTGAAACCTTATACCGACCGTCTGGAAGTTGGTCAATTATGTGCATGCGTTCAATTTTCTGTATCATGTGTATTTGATAATATGTTATGAATTGTCTTTTCGTCCAACTTATCCCAAGCAATAAATGTTCTTTTAGGCTCAATATCGTTGCCCTCACCATCGCTGGCGGCTACACTCTGCAAACGGCTAACAGCGTACGGCATTAAGTCAATAACTGTTTGTACCTTTTCTTTTGGAGTTAGCTCACCAAACCATTCTGGAAACTCCTCCCATCGCTCATCTAAAAACGTCCTAAGCTTGTCCCGCATTTTATTTTTGCTGGATCCGTGAGGCTTGCCCGGATTACCCGGTGCAAACTTTCCATCCGATGTCCTACCGTTAAATTCCGCTTTCTTCATTTTACGATCCATCTAACGTTAGGCACCCACTTATTTTCAGGGAGACTCCATTCAATTAAAATATTGTGAAAATTGGCTTTCTCAAATGGGCCAAATCCATATTTTTCAGAGTTTAAAAATTCACAAAGGTTTTTAGCTGCTTCATGTCTCTTTACCTGATTTTCACCAATCGCATAAACTCGGCATTGAGTTTCAAAGTAGTCTTCAAGTGCTGTTGTGCTTACTTCCCAATCACGGCCGTTGAAAACCAAATGATCGAATAACGAGGTGCCATATTGACGTTTTATTGAATCAAGGTTTTGACCTGCTTGTTTAATGTCTGTTGGGATGGTCAGAGCATCAATAGAAATATTTTTAGCTAGCTTGGCAAGCTCTGGCCTTTGTAGCATTGCCATCTTTACTAATCTGTCTGGGTCGGCTGTGCGGTTAGTAAATTCTTTTGCAGACTCAAATTCAAAAACTGGTGCTAATGAATTGATTTTTTTGCATCTCGCTTGAGCTGATTGTTTAGCTGATTCGATTTGTTTTCGATCCTCATGGATCAGTACTCTTTCAATTTTTTTCATTTTTTTATTGAGTTTAAATTCTTCCTGATTTCCTCCACTCTGCAAGCTCCTCTTTCCGCTCTGCGGCCATTTGTTGCATTAGTTGGCTTGTTGACTGCATTGGTATCCTAGTTGCCCGGGGAGGTATTCCTTTCTTTAAGCTATACTGGCTCTTTATGAATTTACCTCCCGAAACTTTAATTGGCCCTAGCCCCTCTGACTCATAAACTCCATCGGGAAGCAATTCTCTAGTTAGTTGTAAATCCGCATCTACTAAATAAAGCTTGCCATCGTTCCCGGTTGCGACCTGAATATTGGCTCCGTTAGCGTTCGTTAATCTTGTAATTTTGTCTTCGTTAATTTTCATTTTATCATTTGTTTAAATTGTTTTCATAAAAAAGAAACCGAGGCATACTCTTTTGGTTCCGCCACAATACAGGCGGGCCGTTATGATTCTTCTGCCATCGGTTTCTGTCCCATTTTTAATTGTTTATTATTTTGTTATAAAAGTCTTCAAAGTCATCGAAGGTTTTAGCGATCATGTATAAACCACCTGAATTAATTACCTCCCGTTCTGTCTGCTTTTGGTACCCACTTTGTTTATCATTTCCCACCTTAATTTCAATCATTACGCTGCGGCCATTTATAACGGCCATCACATCGCCTATGCCACGCTTAACATTTGACTTAGTCCATTTGCCTAGTGTGGGGTTATATTGTCCCTGAGATTGAATGCGGGAACAGTAATGCCCTTTTAATTCCAGAAAACGAAGTATGGATTGTGTGAGTGCGTTCGCTGTGTTATCGCTGTATTTTGTCCGAGGGATAGCATAGGCCGGTACGTTTTTATACTTAACCATTTTAGTTTCCATGTCCAGGTGCGCGAGTGTTTTTAGTTTGTCCATTTAGCTTTCTTTTCTTGGTATCAGTTTTAGGTTCATTAAGGGCTCATTAAGGGATCATAATTTGGTATCAGTATCATCAACCGCATATATAAATGCGGTGATACCTGTACCTGAAAAGTGATACTAAAAGTGAACCTAGTTTTCATTGTATTTTTGGTTAATTGAGTACACACCCCCCGTTGTATTTAGCATCTCTTTTTCTGCGGCATTCTTAATCCATCTTTTTGCCGTTCCTTCTGCGTGCCCCATATCGACAACCTTTTTTAATAGTTCTGAGTATCTGAGTCTGGTTCCATCGGCTAAGACATTTTGAAGAACCTTGTTAGCCTTAGATATTGCACCTCTGTCTGAGGTGGGGGTGAAGTCGCATTGCATCATCATTGCTTCGTGGTGATTCCATGAGAAATAGACGGGTTCAAATTCTCCAAGGTCTGCATGACTAAGTTTGGCCATCCCTGGTTCACCTGTCAGCTCCTTGATGCTTTTGTTTCCTTTTACTGATCTTACATAGAGTATTGCCCTGCTCCATCGGTATAGCATGCTACCAAGGTGTCCGGCAATTGTCTCACTTCCTTTATTGGGGTGTATGGTTAGAACCGTTGCGGTGTTATGCTTTACAGATAATGCCCGTACCCACTTGACAAGTTCGGTTGCATCCTTATCATCGTTCATTCCTCCTGAAAAATCTAGGATGCCATCCAGTATAACAAGATCAAATTCCTCGGTTGCCATCTCTCGTTCAAGGATTGATTTTAGTTCTTCGATTTTACCGTGTGCGGATAATGTGAGATGAACAAGGTTTTCTAAATCGGTTTCGGCCTTTATTCTTTTATGGATGTTTTTGTAGGAATCATACACATCATCTGGGGTGCGTTCGGTGTCTATCACCAATACCTTTTTGCCATTTGAGTTGAATGAATAACCAAACATTGGTTTACCTAATGCAGTACAAGCTAAAGCCTCAACCTGTGAAGTCTTGCCATCTCCAGGCAGTCCAACAATGGTGTAGACATGACCGTAATGAATCAGCGTTTTGTTATTTACTAATAGTGCAGGCTGTGTATTTTTTTTAATATACTTAAATGTCATTCTTAACTTTTCGCGGCTGGGTAATTGTTCTTTTTGTTCCGCCACTGTCGAAGTCGTGTCTTTGGACTTCTCACCAAAACCATCTGCCATTAATCTTTTATTGGCTTCTGAAAAATCCTTTTTACACTCCAGGTATGCAAAAACAGCGGTAGGCGAATAGGCTTTGCTGGGTTCAAACATTGTGGAGGAGGTGAAACAATGGAATAATCGTTTTCCTTCCGACCATGTTCCGCTAGTGCCTTTAGGATTTTTATCAGGTCTGCAAAAATGTTGATTCTCACCAACTGTTCTTAGGTAAGTCCAACCATGAGTTTGTAGAAGTGCCGGAACATCCGCGTGATTATTATAGTCATCCCATGGAGGTGTTCCCGTTGTGGTCTGTGTGTATTTTGGTGGAACAATTGGCTCAAAGTATTCATTAAGTGATCTACATGCACTTAAAAGCGTGTCGCGTTCCTCAATAGTTATTGTAGGGATGTCTTCAAAGGTTCCGGCTCGTAGCTCATAACCAGGAGTAGGATCAATGGCAATATATCCACCAATTCCCCGAGTTTCTATTAAGACTTTTTGATTGTTTGACTTAGCTAAGATTTGATTGCCCTCTATTTTTTCGCATTTATAAACTAGATGAAGCCCTCCGCTCGGAGTTTTTTGAACTACCCAATATCTAGGAACATCAAAGTCGTTAAAGGTTTTTTCTAATCGGTCTAAAAGAGTAGGATCATTCTTAGAGTCAATATCCACAGCCTCCACACCACTAAAGCCACACACTAGCCCCAGAGAACCATTGAAAGATAATTCCCCCATTCGTGCCTGACGAGTTTGAAACTCCTTCCATGCTACGCTTGGAATTTTATCCTTAATCGGAATTACTGAAAGTCCAGCGTCTAAGAATTTTTGTATATTTGTACTCATCCTTTTTCTTTTAGAAACGTCCCGAATTGAACCTCGGGATTTTTCATTTTTCAATAAAACTTCCTGGGATCATTAATCTACTGCCCACACGCTTGTGTGGAATCTTCCCAGACTCAGCACCTCGGTAAAGCGTAATTGGTGCAACACCTAAACGCTCGGCAGCTTCAGCAACAGGGTAGAATTTTTTTTCTGGTTGTGGTTGTTCCTTCTCTGCAATGAGTGCAAGAGTTGATTCAATTCTGCTTAGCCTTTGGCTAATTGAATCAAAGGGATTAAAATTAGTTTCTGTCATTTGCTCTTACAAGCGGGGTTATCATCCGCATTGCATAGCAAAGGTATCGCGTGATAAAAAATAATTAATGGACAGACTATAACTACTTTTAACGGGGGTGTGTCTCCATAGCCACTCTAACTCTTTGGAAGGATTTGTTAAATGCTTCGACACTTATTATTTGTATTACACTTGCTTTGGGATTGCTCGTTTTCTTTGTGAATGAAGTATTTGTCCAAAGACTACCTTTAGGAGCATGTGTAACAGAGTTTGTTATGAACTCTACCAACAGATCGTCTGTAATTCCCTTGAGTTTAAGGGTTGAAATGACCGTGTAGCTTAACTTTAAGAGCAAGGTTAGGTTCTTAGTAGGATTTTTAGGTTCCATTAGTGGCGAACTTGTGATTTTGCAAGCGTATTTTTCAATAAGATGGATAAGGATGCTATTCGTTATAGTGAGAATTTGTGGTTTATGATTACCATCATGGAAAATAATTTTCTTACTAGTGGCTTTCCCCAAAAACTCACGAACTTTATAATTATCCACTGCTAACTCATCGAATGTGCCGGTTTTCTGATAGGCAATACTACAAATGTGGTTAAGTAACTCATTGAATAACACGCCAATTTTGAGTGTGTATTCAGGTAGCTTCTGTTTTGGGTTATCCTTGCGATACTTATTGTATGCTTTCTTAAAATCTTCGGTGAATGGAGGTTTCATGCTGATTTCTTCTTTTTTATAGTCTTAAAGACCTTATTTAAAGCATTTCTATTCTCCCCGTCCTCGAATCGTCCTAGATATATCTGAGTAGTTTCAATTTTGCTATGCCCCAGCATCTTAGATATTTGAGCTAATGGTAAATGCACCTTAGCCAAAGAGGCAAATGTGTGCCTTGCAGCATACGTTGAGATAATGGGTATCTCGTTAAACTCGCAATAGCGTTTTAACCACTTGTTAGTAGTTTTCACAAACTGTAACACTTTAGCATCAATTTGTTTAGGAGTATAGCTTTCGCCTGGATCGAAAACTTCAAACATATAGCTGGATTTGCGGGTGTCTGGGTTTCCTATCTCAAGTAAGATGGAGCCAAGCTCCTTCGTGATTGGTATCCTTACTACCGTTGCCGTCTTTCGTGTTCTTATTGTTTTCTGTCGTTCAAATTCAATGTTATTCCCCTTCTTGTTGGAATTTCTAAGTAGCGCTATATCCTTGAAGTTTAGGCCTTGTCCATAGAAGCTAAATAAGAATAGCATCTTGGCCCTATACATTGGATTCTCAGGGATTTTATCTCCATCAACTTTGCCACTAATGAAATCAATCATTTCATCTTTGGTTAATGTCTGCCCCTTCTGTCCTGTTGAAATTGGAATCTTATACAATTCATCATAATCATTACGGCTGAATGGATATTTAGCCTTTAGATATTCGTCCTTTACGGCAATACGATTGTAGATAGCCCGTATTGAGCGCATGCAAATTGAAATCCATGTGTCGCTATATCCACCTTCCCGAAGTGTATCTTCATAATCCTGCAACTTATCAGGAGTAATTTCTGCGGGGTCTATATCCTTGACTATGTTTTTGGGGTCTTTGTTTCCAAGAAATTTTGCAAAAGAACTCAATACACTCCCATATACCCGAACTGTGCCTGCCTGCCCCTTCTTCCCTAGCTTATCTAAATGCGATTTAAAGTATTTTAAAAATTGGCTGTTGGATTCCTCACCCAGGAGCTTACGTTCAAACTCAGGGAATGAAAACGGGTCTTTGCCACTATTAGTGGCCTCCTTTTTTGCATCTCTGCCATTAGTTACTGCATCATCAAGCAAGTCCCGCAATTTCCGGTTTTTCCCCCCCAGCTTCTTTCTGTCCGTTCCGACAATAATTGAGTAAGTTTCCTCGGTCATAAAGACCTTTTCCTTTGCTTCGTCTAGCACCTGATAATACTTTCTGTGGCGCTGGAATGTTACCCGCAATTTAACGGGGTGTTTACCCTCGTTATTTGCGCTATACCGCCACAAAAGGTGGTCGATCTTAACTTCACCTTCATTTCTTTTTGCCATACCTTAAATCGCCTCTATTGAAGCCGTTTGATTTTACTTTAACACAACTTTAACACAAATATTGATAATAGCTGAATATTGCTGTTAGTCTAATAATAGCTAAATACGTGTTATTCAGGCTATGTATGTAAAGATAGTTAAAGAGAGATAAACAAGGAAAGAAAATGGATTAAAATTCCCAAGCTGAGGGTCGCGGGTTCGAATCCCGTTTCCCGCTCATAAGGCCATGGTGGATTAAGTGAATTTTGCATGCCAGATGGAGAACCTGTCTACTGCTGGTACCGATAAGAGCTTAGGTGAAGAACATCAACGAAGACAAGGGCTATTTTGCCTTCTTAAGTGCATCAATAAGCACACTGTAAGTTGACTTCTTCACATAATCTAACGCTGATATACTATCATTAACAACCTTAGCGCCATTGGCCAATAGTAGGCGGGTTAGTTCAAAGTTGTTCGTCTCAACGGCTGCAATCAATGGTGAGGTGTATTTTTCTTCCCATAGTTGTGGCATAATAAAATTCACATTGGCTCCATGAGTGATTAAGAAATTAGCTATGTCCTCTTTGTTCTCTTGGATGGCAATTGTTAATGGGGAATTGATACTGCATCTTAGATACGAGTCCTTATTTGCATAATCCTCCATATATGAATCTAGAAAATTGACATCAGCTCCTTTTTCAACCAGAAATTTAACATATGGCAAATTACCTTTTTCGACAACTGTGCATAGGGGTGTACGGAAATCGTGGCATCCACCTTCCCCGAAAGTGTAACTAACCGCATTAATGTCAGCACCATTTTTCAATAGAAGTTCAGCTCCTTGTTTTGTGGTTGAGAAACAAAGTGCAGAACTTAATTGCTCAACAGTTGCTACTGGAATTATTCTTTTAAGAACAGAAATATTTCAATTATGGGCTGCTAGTTCTAATGGAGATTCAAGTTCTCCAGCGTAGGAGTCATAGGCGAATTTTTTTCTCAGCAGGTAATCAATGTATACAGTATCATTCTTTCCAAAATTGTAATATGGCTCATCAAGGGCGAATGACCGCTCTCTTACTGCCCCCTTCTGAATTAGATAGTCCGCAATTGAATACTGCCTTTCTTGAAGCGCAACGGCTAATGGCTGAACTCCATTTCTGTCGAAATTTATTTGTGAACCACTATTCGACAAAAATTGTACAAGTTCTAGATTTCCGGATTTTACGGAAGCAGAAATAAGTGTTTTATAACAATAACAACTCGCGTCTTCCTCGGGTGGGTCATACCAGATCATACGGGCATTTATGTCCAATCCCTTATTTACCAGAAATCTAATACTATCTAAGTTTCCCTGCTCACATAGTTCAAAAATAGGAGCGAGTAATGCATTGTGATCAATGGCACCTACTTTTAATAAGTAATTAATAACAACAGAATCCTCCGGTCGCCTGTATTCCTCTTGAGCCCAATAAAGGGGATAAAATTGGTACTCGTCTCGTTTAGTCACATCTGCACCACGTTCAATTAATTGCTTTATCAATAATGTATCTTTCACATAGGTGATTGCATCTATTAGTGAGTCTTGAATTGTTTTCCTTTTGTGTGGTATTCTGACCTTCTTAACCTCAAAAGGAAATTCTGGTTTTTTTTCAGCCTGAGCAGGCTCTGGGTTTGTTACAATGACCTCATCTTTTTTAGCTGGAGGCTGGCAACTGCATAGCAAAAGAGTAAACACAATGCCCACATTTTTGCAATAGTTCATGGTGAAATTAATTTAAACCTTTACTTACGATATAATCTTCAAAGTAATTTTTAATCTTCATATACAACTGAAACCTTAAACTTTTGAGGGTTACACTTTATAAAGAATGTTACTAAGATAATTAAAAATTGGATTTATCTAATAAAAATTTCGCCTTTCACTTCGATTGTTGAGTGAAGATCACCAACGAAAACTATGGATTGATGAATACGAACTTATCCTGACCGGAATCAAATTGAATATATATTTTATCCGTTTTAAGTTGTTCTTTTTGATTCGGATCATTCAACTGGATATGATATTCAATGGATCTACCTACCTGTGGTAAAGTAAAATAACTAGGGTATTCAATGGGTTCCATATCCTCTTTAAAAAAAAGAGACAAAGATGTTTTAGGAAGTACTTCCGTAGTTACTTCTCTCAACTCATTATTTTCCCATTGATAAAATCTGGGTATACCGCCACTATTTATATGCGTTATCTCATCCATTCCATATCCATTCAAAGCGATCAGATAGGATTTATCGGATTTCCGAAATAGAGCTACCTCTGTATAGGAGAGTGTTCCACCTCCCGTGCCTTCATCTTCAATTTGGATATATCCATTTTTAATATCTACAATGGAAGGATAGTGGCGTACAGCATCCAACGACCCCTCATAATTGAATTCACTACCCATATCTTCGATACAAACCCATTTGTCACCTCGCTCTACCAATACAAACGGATCGATCATTTCCTTCCATCTTAATAAATTATAATAATCGACAACCGTTTTGGGATCCGTGAGGGGCGGTTGATCCATTTCTTCCACCACTATCGGAGTTGTTTCCGCATGAGGTGTATCTGTTCTTTCGTCCGACTCAGATTTGGGCGTGGCGCAGGACATAATAAAAACCAACAGTAACAGAAAACTGATTTTCATAGTAGATAAAGCTAGTGAATTACTCAGATATAAAGCAAGCGCTTGTTCACCCTGGCCTATGTTGGTGAAGCACATCAACGAAGCTTAGGCTTAGAAAGCTTGTTACCATTTGTATCCCTCACCCATCTCATTACGTGCGCATAGCAGAAATTTACTTACCCTCTCCCTTGGGGAGAGGGTGGCACGATTGGCAAATAAGTACAACGAATTTGGGTGAGGAACTCATTTGTAGTGCCTGGTCAAATAGCTACTTTCACTTTGTTCGTTGGTGAAGAACACCAACGAAGACTTACACCCTCACTCCCGCGTAAGATTTTCATTGGTATTATCTAGTACTGAAAATATTGTCAATTGGCTCTATATTGGAATTCTATAAACTTTCCTCATAATCCTGTAACAACCAATTTATCAAAAAAACCGTATCTTAGCATATTGATTTACCTGTGAAAGCCCTAAAATCCATATTTTCAAGCCTTTTGGCCCTTGTGGTGCTGCTGTCATCGCTCAGTTTCACGATCGATAAGCACATTTGCATGGGCCAGGTGCACAGCTTGGCCATCCTCAAAGATGCCTCTTCCTGTGGCATGGATATGATGGCAAAAAAGGACATGAGCGCCATGGAGGGCTGCTGCCAGAATGAAAAAACCGTTATCAAAGGCAACGACTACCAGGTAAAAACACTAAAACCCATTGCCGTTGAGTACCAAAGCGAATGGGTTGCTACCCTGTCGCATGTTATTGAAACACTTGACTTCGAAAGCAGCGTCACTTATCCTGCACACCTTACTTACAAGCCTCCTTTGATTGAAAGAGAAATTCCCGTTCTCATTCAATCCTTCCTCATCTGATCTATTCTTGAATTAGTCCGATCACTTTTCTCATACTTGAAAGGTGATCCTTAAGCCTTGCTTAACTTTTTCAACGAATTGATCTTATGTTAAACACAATAATAAAATACTTTCTGGAGAACCGCCTGGTGACCGTTCTCATTCTGATCACCATCATCGCATGGGGTATCGTTACCTCTCCTTTTGGATGGCAGGTAGGGCCGTTACCCTCTGACCCTGTGCCGGTAGATGCCATACCCGATATTGGTGAAAATCAACAAATTGTTTTTACCGAATGGCAAGGGCGCTCTCCGCAGGATATTGAAGATCAAATTTCTTATCCATTAACCACCTATATACTGGGTATCCCCGGTGTGAAGTCGATACGAAGCTCGTCTATATTCGGATTTTCGATGATCAACATCATCTTCGATGAGTCGATAGAATTCTATTGGTCGCGTTCGCGGATTTTAGAAAAACTGAATTCACTTCCTTCAGGGCTGCTACCCGATGGAGTACAGCCATCACTCGGCCCGGATGCCACCGCGCTGGGACAGGTATATTGGTACACCATTGAAGGAAGAGACAAAGAAGGTAATCCTACAGGGGGATGGGATTTGCATGAAATCCGTACCGTCCAGGATTTTTACGTACGCTACGGACTGAATGCCACCGAGGGGGTCTCTGAAGTGGCATCCATTGGCGGATTTGTGCAAGAGTACCAAATCGATGTAAATCCGGATGCGCTTAAAGCGTACAATGTTCCTCTTTCTAAAGTGATGGAGGCCGTACAAAAATCGAATAGAGATGTAGGAGCTAAAACTATTGAAATTAATCAGGCTGAATACCTGGTGCGTGGCCTGGGCTATGTAAAAAAAGTAGAAGACATCGAAAAAGCGGTGGTGGCCGTGCAAAACAATGTACCTGTCCGCATAAAAGATATTGGTGTAGTTTCCCTGGGCCCCGCCACCCGCAGGGGTATGCTGGACAAAGGCGGTGCAGAGGTGGTAGGTGGTGTTGTGGTGGCACGGTATGGATCTAATCCGCTGCAGGTCATTAACAACATAAAAGAAAAGATCAAAGAGATTGCTCCGGGCTTACCCAAAAAGACACTGGCCAACGGTGTAGTGAGTCAGTTGACCATTGTACCCTTTTACGATCGCACCCAATTGATTCATGAAACCATTGGCACGCTGGAAACTGCTTTGTCGCATGAGGTACTGATCAGTATCATTGTCGTATTGATTTTGCTTTTCAACCTGAGGGCTTCCATTATCATTTCCAGCTTGTTGCCCGTTGGTGTGCTCATGACGTTTATCCTGATGCGTTACACAGGCATAGATGCCAATGTGGTAGCACTCTCGGGAATTGCCATTGCCATTGGGGTGATGGTGGATGTGGGGATTGTATTCGTGGAAAATATTATCCGCCATTTGGAAATGCCTGAGAACCACGGTGTGGGAGGCAAAGGTCTGTTGAAGGTAATTCACAATGCTACAATAGAAGTAGCCTCTGCCATCACCACTGCGCTGGCTACTACAGTGGTAAGCTTTATTCCGGTGTTTGCTTTGGAATCCGCAGAAGGAAAATTATTCAGGCCTCTTGCATTTACAAAAACCTATGCCCTTGTCGGATCATTTGTGCTCGGCCTGGTGGTACTGCCTACGCTTGCCTATTTCGTCTTTGGCGTGAAGTACGATAAAAAGAAAGTGCGCAGGATCTGGAACATCTCATTCGTAGTGGCGGGTGTTCTCCTTGCTATTTATTTCAATATGCTGTTGCCCCTGGCGCTCTGTTTGATTGGTATTAACAATTTATTGGAACATAAATGGTCGGAGAAATTCAAGAGCTATCCCGATTATATCAACCTGGCCCTCTCCCTTTTCATTGCTTCCTTTTTCTTAGCCGAAGAATGGATGCCGTTGGGGGTACAAAATTCGGTGTTGGTGAATTACCTGTTCGTACTAATTTTAATCGGTTCTATACTGGGAGCATTAATGGCTGTTGTCCATTTCTATGAGCCCATCTTAAAATGGTGTCTGGTAAACAAAGGCAAGTTCATGCTTCTGCCGTTCTTCACCATTTTATCAGGAGTAGTGATTTGGATTGGCTTCGACAAAACTTTTGGATTTGTAGGCAATGGTATACGTGAATCAAAAGTGTGGCAAACAATGGCCCATACCTTTCCCGGAATAGGCTCGGAATTTATGCCTTCCTTAAATGAGGGAAGTTACCTGCTTATGCCAACCTCCATGCCACATACGGGAGTTGAAAACAGCCGCAGGGTGGTGGGTCTGATGGATATGGCAATAAATAGTATACCCGAGGTGGATATGGTTGTAGGAAAGATGGGTAGAACAGAATCAGCACTTGATCCCGCGCCTATTTCTATGTATGAGAACATCATCAATTACAAGCCCGAATATTCCGTAGATGAAAACGGGCATCGACTCCGGTTTAAAGTAAACCGGCAGGGTCGGTTTATCCTTACTTCCGGGGATACCCTTTCCAATGAGGAGATACTGCACAACAGCGTATCTGCAAAAAAATTAATTCCAGATACGGAAGGGCAGTACTTCAGAAATTGGCGCTCCCATATAAAATCCCCTGATGACATCTGGAATGAAATCACCAGAGTGACTAAAATTCCGGGGGTCACTTCTGCGCCAAAATTACAACCCATTGAAACAAGGCTTATCATGTTGCAAACCGGGATGCGGGCACCCATGGGAATAAAAGTATATGGCCCCGATTTGCAAACCATTCAAAATTTTGGATTACAACTGGAAGAAATACTAAAGGCCGTACCATCAGTAAAGCCAGAAGCGGTGTTTGCCGATCGGATTGTAGGAAAACCATATCTACACCTTAATATCGATCGGGATCAAATCGGGCGGTATGGACTGAATGTTGAGGATGTTCAACAAGTCATTGAAACTGCTATTGGCGGAATGAAAATCAGTACCACGGTAGAAGGAAGGGAACGGTTCCCGATCCGTGTGCGCTACCCTCGTGAATTGCGGGATGATCCTGAATCGCTGGGAAAAATTCTGATGCCCACTCCCACAGGCGCTCAAATACCGCTCGCTCAACTGGTAAAGTTTGAATACACCAGGGGTCCGCAGATGATCAAAAGTGAAGAGACATTTTTGGTTGGGTATGTGCTCTTTGACAAACAAGCAGGGTTTGCAGAAGTGGATGTAGTGAACAGTGCACAAGCCGCTATCCAGGCACAAATTGACTCTGGTGAATTGCAGGTGCCTGCAGGAGTCAGCTATAAATTTTCGGGAAGTTATGAAAATCAGGTGCGCGCCATCAAAAAGCTATCTATCGTAATTCCAATCAGTCTCATCATCATCTTCCTGCTCTTGTACTTTCAATTCAAAACTGTTATTGCCTCTTCTATTCACTTTTCAGGGGTATTCGTGGCGTTCGCTGGTGGGTTTATCATGTTATGGCTTTACAGCCAACCCTGGTTTATGAATTTTTCATTTGCCGGCATGAACATGCGCGATTTGTTTCAAATGCACACCATCAACCTCAGTGTAGCGGTGTGGGTTGGTTTTATTGCCTTGTTTGGTATTGCCACGGACGATGGGGTGATTATGGGAACATACATCCATCAGGTATTTGAAGAACGAAAACCAACTACCGTTGCTGCGGTAAGAGAGGCTGTACTAATAGCCGGTAAGAAAAGGGTAAGACCTGCTATGATGACAGCAGCGGTTGCCATTATTGCGTTGCTACCCGTACTTTCTTCCACAGGCAAAGGAGCTGACGTCATGGTGCCTATGGCTATCCCTACGTTTGGAGGAATGACAATACAGATCATGACCATGTTTGTTGTGCCTGTGTTACAAGCTTTCTGGAGAGAGACCGCTATAAAATTAAAATGAAAGAGTTAATAAAAATATCATTCATACCTAATCATATCATTATGTATCGGTATATCACATACACCTTATTATTTGTTGCCTCCATTACTTGGGGATTGGCACAATCTTCGTTGGATGAGTACCTGGAGTTGGCCGCACAAAACAATCCGGGACTGAAAGCAAGCTATGCAGCGTTTGAAGCCTCAATGGAAAAGGTACCGCAAATGGGTACGCTGGAAGATCCGAATTTTCGCGCGTCTGCCTTTGGACAAATGGTAGAAACACGTACAGGTGCCCAGGTTGCCAATTTTTCATTGGAACAAATGTTTCCCTGGTTTGGAACGCTTAAGGAGCAACGAAATGCTGCAACATTAAATGCAGAGGTCGCATTTGAATCCTATAAACTTGAGAGGAATGAACTGTTCCTTAAGATAAAAGAATTGTACTATCCTCTGTACGAGCTGGACGAATCCATCCGGCTCAATGAAGAGAACTTAGAAATTCTAGGAACTTTAAAGACTTTGGCGGTTTCAAAGTTTCAAAATGGTAATGGCCAGTTAAGCGATGCGCTGCGAGTGGACATCATGACCAATGAAATTCATACCGATATCAACATCCTTAAAGAAAAGAAGAAATCGTTGGTCATCGCTTTCAACAAGTTACTCAATCGCGATATGATGTCAGAGGTGCTGGTTGACAAGTCCATTGAATTAACAACTCCCCTCAGCAGTAGAGACAGTCTTGTGAATAATACGCAATTGGAAGCCTTGAGAAAAAAAGTATTGGCATCAAAAGCCGCGGAGCGGTTAGCTGTTAAACAGGGTATGCCCAAGCTGGGTGTAGGTGTACAATATATCATAACCCAAAAGCGCCCTGAGATGACATTTACCGATAACGGGCAGGATGCCTACATGGCCATGTTTTCTGTATCACTTCCTATCTATAGAAAGAAGTACAAGGCAGCTATCAAAGAAACACAACTGATGCAAACTTCATTTACCGAAATGCAAACCGAGGTAGAGAATAACTTAATTGCTCAATATGAAATGGCAAGCTTTGATTTATCACGTGTAAAACAGCAAATAGATTTATACAGCAAACAAGTTGCGCAGACAAAGCAAATTATCACTTTGCTAATGACAGCTTATGGAAACGATGAGGCAGGCTTTGAAGAAATACTTCGTATGCAACAGCTACTTTTAAAGTATGAGCTATTAGAAATAACTGCGAGAAAGGAGTATGCGATCACTATTGCGAAGTTGGAGTACTTAGTGGCTAAATGATGTGATGATTAGAGGATGTGATGATGTGATGATGGGGGTTTGTTTGATTATAAATAAAATAAAAAATAAAAAATTATGGAAAAGGAAGGGAATTTAATACTGCATTTAACTTTTGATTTTGCTCTCAAGGTAATTGACTTCTGCGAAGTGTTAGAGGGGAAAAGGAAGTATGTCATAGCAAAACAATTGCTGCGCTCAGGGACAGCTGTTGGGTCAATGGCAAATGAAGCCCAGGATGCTGAAAGCAAGGCAGACTTCATCCATAAACTTAAGATTGGCGCTAAAGAAGCACGTGAGACAAGGTATTGGTTAAGGCTATGTCAACACAGCAAGTCTTACCCATTCGATGAGTCTTTGCTTACTGATCTGGATTCTATCCAAAAAGTTCTTAATAAAATAATTGCAACCAGCAAGAAGAGACAATGAAAAGAATTAAAGTGATTCAAATTATTTAATAAAGCTCATAATATGGAAAAGACAGATAAAAACTATAGAAAATACATCTTACCTGCCTTGATGTTAGGGGCTGGTGTAGGGATTGGTTGGGTTATCAACTCATCATCTAATCAACTCATCATCTAATCAACACATCAACACATTAAATGCATTGATTATGGAAAAACAAAATAAAAATTACAGAAAATATTTAATACCCACGCTAATGTTGATCATTGGGGTGGCGATTGGGTGGGTTATCAACTCATCCTCTAATCATTCCATCACCCCATCATCCAATCAACACATCAGTGAAACAGAAGTGTGGACGTGCAGCATGCATCCACAAATCAGACAAAATGAACCTGGTGATTGCCCTATATGTGGAATGGAGTTGATTCCTGTAGGAAGCGATGACGAAGGGGTTAATCCGGATGAGATTAAGATGAGTGAGACGGCAATGAAACTTGCTAATGTCCAAACTACCATCGTGGGCATCGGTGATATGGAGAAAGCGGTACGGCTAAATGGAAAAGTAGAAGCTGATGAAAGAAGAAAATCATCTCAGGCCGCTCACCTACCCGGCCGTATAGAGCAGCTTCTGGTAAACTTCACAGGTGAGGTTATTCAAAGAGGACAAACCATAGCACAGATTTATTCCCCCGACCTTGTAACTGCCCAACAAGAGTTATTTGAGGCCAATCGAATAAAGGATACACAGCCCGAATTATATTCAGCTGCGCGTGAGAAACTTAAAAACTGGAAACTTACCGATAAGCAAATAGACGCTATGATTGCCTCAGGGAAACCGCAGGAAAGATTTCCGTTACTTGCAGATGTTTCCGGGGTGGTGCTGGCAAGAAGAGTAAGTGTAGGAGACTACGTGATGCGAGGGGCTCCAATTTACGATGTCGCTGACTTGTCAAAAGTATGGGTCTTATTTGATGTATATGAAAATGATATTCCATGGGTCAAAAAAAATAGTACAATCGAATTCACGATACAATCCATACCGGGTGAAACCTTCACAGGCAAAATATCATTTATAGATCCTATTATCAATCCTTTGACGCGCGTGGCCACGGCACGGGTAGAAGTACCCAATCCAGGGCTCCGATTAAAGCCGGAAATGTTTGCCTCCGGATTGGTTACCACGAAGTTGAAAGGTGGTGCTGAAATCAGTGTACCCAAAACTGCCGTGATGTGGACTGGTGAACGATCTGTAGTGTACGTTAAAAATACCAGTGACGCAGGTATAAGTTTTAAAATGAATGAAGTCACCCTGGGTCCTTCCCTGGGCAATGCCTATATCATCAAGGCCGGGCTCACTCCCGGGCAGGAGGTAGTAACCAACGGTACGTTTACCATTGATGCAGCGGCTCAGCTTGCTGGTAAACCCAGTATGATGAGCCCGGAAGGTGGTGCGGTTATGACTGGACATCAACACGGTGACATGAACCCCTCGTCTCCAGAAGTGGTAGATCATAGCAAGCACCAAATGGGATCCACCCTGGAGGTGAGCGACAAATTCAAGGCACAGCTAAGCAGTTTACTTACGCCTTATCTTACGCTGAAAGATGCTTTTGTAAAATCAAATGCCGGAGATGCGGCAAAGGCTGCTGGCCAATTGGCAAAGAGCTTGGAAGGGGTGGACATGAAATTGGTAAAAGGTGACGCCCATACTGAATGGATGAAAATACTACAACCTATGAGTGCTTCTGTACAAGCTATTTCCAAAACAAATGACATTGAAATACAACGCAAAGAATTCGCAACGATTAGTGTCGATTATTATGCTGCTATTCAAAAATTTAATATTTCGGGACTGCACGCCTACTATCAATTTTGCCCAATGGCCAATAGTAGTCAGGGTGCGTATTGGATCAGCAAGAGCAGTTCCATTCAAAATCCCTATTATGGAGACAAAATGATGAAATGCGGAGAAACAAAATCAGAACTTAAATAACACCATTTCCAATACTGAACACTTAAATAATTAATAACTATAAACTAAAACACAACATGAAAAATTCACTATTCTCAATTCTCATTGCATTCGCATTGGCAACCACGCTTTCATTTTCTTTAACTTCATGTGGAGGCCATAAAACGGAAGAAACACAAGAAATTGTTTATGCCTGTCCTATGCATCCGGAAATAACTGGCAAAGAAGGAGACAGTTGTTCAAAGTGTGGAATGGCACTTGAAAAACTTGAAGCGGAAACTGATATGAACCACGAACAACATTAGTCAAATGATCCTCGCGATAAAAAGAATTTCAATATTAATCATCGTTGCAGGCCTTCTGCAGAATTGCAAGAAAAATCAATCTGATCTGTATAAGATTGAATTGCAAACACTTGATGGCAAACCGGTTGACATGGATGATTTCAAAAACAAAACCGTCTTTATCAACTTCTGGGCTACCTGGTGCAAACCCTGTATACAGGAAATGCCTACCATTGCCAAAGCTCAGGAGTTACTAAAGGATAAAAATGTAGTATTTCTTTTCCCTTCCAACGAATCGGTGGATTTGATTGAAGGTTTTAAAGAAAGAAAAGGTTTCGATTTCAACTATGTGCAAAGTAAAAACCTGGAAGCGCTAAATATTGTAGCACTTCCCACCACCTTCATTTTTAACCCAAAGGGAGAACTGATTTTCTCTGAGGCAGGTTTTAGAGACTGGAGCACCGAAGAGAACCTCGCATTAATAACCCACTAAACCCCTGACCATGAATCGCATTATAATACTCGCAGTTTTTACCATTATCCTTTTTTCCTGTTCCGGCAAAAAGAGCAATACAGAAGCAGCATTAGTGATAAGTCCACAAGAATCGCCTGCAAGCCTGGAAAGTGCTGAACCTTTTCTATTCACAGACAAAAACGGAAAGACCTATTTATCGTGGGTTGAAAAAAAGGATTCAGTACATCAATTTAAATATGCTACACTTAATGCTGATTCATGGTCTGCACCCACCTTAATCGCAGAAAGTAACAATTGGTTTGTTAACTGGGCCGACTACCCTATGATTGCTGCTGATGGCAATCAAAATCTTGTTTCGCATGTATTGAGTAAAAGTGGTTCTGGTACTTTTGCTTATAATATAAAAATGTTTGCATCCAACGATGGTGGAAAGGATTGGAGTAATTCATTTGTCATTCACGATGACGGCAAACGGGCGGAGCATGGGTTTGTCACCATGGTTCCCTATAAAGAAAATCTATTTGTTTCCTGGTTGGACGGTAGGAACACAGTAAAAGAGGGTATGGAAAATATGGATGCTGCCGATAGCCATGGTGGTCACCATGGTGTAATGAGCTTACGCGGAGCAATTATTGATTACAAAGGAAATAAAATCGATGAGTGGGAGTTGGACAACAAAACTTGTGACTGCTGCCAGACTGGTGCCACCATCACCGACAATGGCCCCATCGTTGTGTATCGCGACCGATCGGATGAGGAGATCAGAGACATGTCCATCGTAAGGTTAGTAAATGGAGAATGGACTGCACCCAAAACTATTTTCCCTGATAATTGGAAGATCAAAGCTTGCCCGGTGAATGGTCCACGCGTAGATGCCATTGGCAAAACCTTGGCCATTGCCTGGTTTACAGTTAGCGAAAAAATACCACAGGTTAACGTCATCTTTTCAACGGATGGCGGTGCCACTTTCGAAAAACCAATAAGAATAGACGAAGGCAAAGCCATTGGACGTGTGGATTTGGTGATGTTGGATGCTGACAACACCATGGTGAGTTGGATGGAAGGCACTGACATCAAAGCAGTGAAAGTAAATCGTAACGGGTCGAAAGGAACACCTGTGGTTGTGGCAACTTCGTCAGAATCGCGCTCCAGTGGGTTTCCACAAATGACCAAATCAGGCAATGAATTAATTTTTGCCTGGACAGATGATACAGAGAAGAAGGTGAAGGTGGCCAGTCTTAAATTGTAAGCCGGTATGCGCTAAAATCCCCTTGTGGTTGAACCGAATTCTGTTTGGCTTTTTGCTTTTCAATCTGTTTGTAAAACCTATAAACTATTCATCGAATTGTGTAACAAGAACTGATTCGAAAGTGGCGAATTTTGGCTAACAAAAACCATTAAAATGATGCAGCACACTTATCAAATATCCGGAATGACCTGTAATGGTTGTCGAAGCCACGTGGAAAAAACGCTTAACAATGTTGAGGGAATCGAAAAAGCGGCCGTTGACTTAAAATCTGGTGAAGCTGTACTGACGATGAGCAGCCACGTGCCATTGGAAAAATTACAAAAAGCGATGCTAGACGATGGGGGCGCCTACAGTATTTCCCTGCCCGGTGACCATCACCATCACTCCCCTGTAAAAAGTCCCAAAGGAAAAGGTACGGGCACCTACTATTGCCCCATGCATTGCGAGGGTGAAAAAACCTACGATCAGCCCGGTGATTGCCCGGTCTGTGGAATGGACCTGGTAGAGGAGGTTAATTTGAGCAGCAAAAGCAGTGCACAATACACCTGCCCCATGCATCCGGAAATAGTCAGGGATGAGCCTGGTAGTTGTCCGATATGTGGGATGGACCTGGTGCCATTAGAGGTAGACGAGTCAGCCGAGAGTAAAACCTACAAGCTATTACTCAAAAAATTCTGGATTGCTGCAAGCTTTACATTTCCCATATTTCTGATCGCCATGTCAGAAATGGTTCCCAACAATCCTTTATATGAGGTATTGGATTTAAAATACTGGAACTGGATACAGTTTGTTTTATCTATCCCTGTGGTTTTTTATGCAACATGGATGTTCTTCGAGCGCGCCTATAAATCCATTGTGACATGGAACCTCAATATGTTTACCCTGATTGGAATAGGAGCAGGTGCGGCATGGCTGTTTAGTCTTTTTGGATTGTTCTTTCCTGATATATTTCCAGACCAATTCAAATCGGATCCGGGTACGGTGCATGTATACTTTGAAGCAGCTACGGTTATCCTTACACTTGTATTGCTGGGTCAGTTACTGGAGGCACGTGCACACAGTAAGACCAACTCGGCCGTAAAAGAACTCTTGAAACTGGCTCCTAACAAAGCAGTAAGAATAAAAAATGGTCAAGAAGAAGAGATATCAATTGATGACATTGTAATTGGTGATTTATTGCGTGTGAAGCCAGGTGATAAAATTCCAGTAGATGGAGTGGTGGAAGATGGAGAAAGCCACGTGGATGAATCGATGATTACCGGTGAGCCTATTCCGGTAAGTAAAACCCAAGGGGATAAGGTGAACTCGGGCACCATCAATGGTAACCAATCCTTTACCATGCGGGCAGAAAAAGTAGGAGCTGACACACTGCTCTCTCAAATCATTGAAATGGTGAACAAAGCGAGTAGGAGCCGTGCGCCTATTCAAAAGTTAGCTGATCAGATTTCAAGTTATTTTGTGCCAATCGTGGTGGTGGTCGCGGTTATTACTTTTGCTATTTGGGTCATCTTCGGTCCTGAGCCAAAATATGTGTATGCTTTTGTCAATGCAATCGCTGTGTTGATTATCGCGTGTCCTTGTGCATTGGGGCTGGCCACTCCCATGTCTGTTATGGTGGGCGTGGGCAAAGGTGCAGGCATGGGCGTATTAATAAAAAATGCAGAAGCATTAGAAACATTGAATAAAATTGATGTACTGATCGTAGATAAAACAGGTACGCTTACCGAAGGGACACCTTCTGTTGAAAGAGCTATTTCTATTTCTGAAAAATTCTCCGACAAGGAGATACTTCAATACATTGCTTCGCTGAATCAGCTCAGTGAACACCCGTTGGCTGATGCTACGGTTAGGTTTGGAAAAGAACAAGGCATAGATTTTCTAAAAGCGGAAAACTTTAATTCCACTACTGGTAAAGGTGTGTCAGGCACAGTAAATGATAAAAAAGTAGCCCTGGGAAATGAAAAAATGATGGAGGAAATCAATGCATCATTAACTGATCAAGTTCGCCTCAAGGGAGAAACGTTTCAGAAAGAAGGTAAAACTGTTTCCTTCCTGGCTATTGATGCTGAAGTAGTTGGTCTCATTGCCATCGGAGACGCTATCAAAAAAAATACAAAAGAAGCAATAAGGGAACTGCAGGAGCATGGTATAGAAGTGATCATGCTGACAGGCGATAATGTCAATACTGCAGCAGCCGTTGCCTCCGAGTTGAACCTGGCGCATTTTAAAGCAGGCATGCTACCAGAAGATAAACTGGAAGAGGTTAAACGCCTGCAGGCAGAGGGTAAAAAAGTGGCTATGGCCGGTGATGGTATCAACGACTCTCCCGCCCTTGCTCAAAGTGACGTAGGTATTGCTATGGGTACAGGTACGGATGTGGCTATTGAAAGTGCCGGTGTAACCCTGGTGAAGGGGGATTTGAAGGGTATCCTTAAAGCATTCAATCTCAGTAAAAAGGTAATGGGAAACATCAAACAAAATCTTTTCTTTGCCATGATCTACAATACAGCAGGAATACCCATTGCAGCAGGATTGCTATTTCCCTTCTTTGGTATCTTATTGAGTCCAATGATCGCGGCAGCAGCTATGAGTTTGAGTTCAGTATCTGTTATCGGTAATAGTTTGAGATTGAGAGCGGATTAGAAATACAAATAGCATTAATAAATAAACCATTATGAGAATACTTCTAATAATAACTTGCATGGCAGTGGTAACTGCATGTACGAACTCAAAAAAAGACAACGCTACAACGGCTGAAGAAATAAAACCAAGTGAACCTGAGATGCCAGAAGGTGTTGTCATTCAACCCCAAACCGAACCTGATACTTTAAAAGGAAGTCCTAAAGCTTATGCTGTTGGTAAGATCGGTAATGCAAATTTTAGCATTAACTACTACTCCCCTGCTACACGCGGCAGGATGATCTGGGGTGGACTGGTAGCCTACGGAAATGTTTGGGTAACTGGCGCACATAAAGCCACGAGTATCGAATTTGACAAGGATATTAAAATTGGTGAAACTTTAGTATCAAAAGGCAAGTATGCCATCTTTACTATTCCCGGTGAGGATCAATGGATCATCATTATCAATAAAAACTGGAACCAACACCTTGTGGACGATTATAGTGAAGCGGAAGATGTTGTGCGACTTCATGTTACTCCCGAAGTCAATGAATCACATCAGGAAAGGTTGCGCTATGTGATCGAATCTGAAAGCGGAACACAGGGTGAGATAGCGATGAGCTGGGATAATGTTGAAGTTGTTATACCCATTCTGATAGCTAGCTAAGTGCAGACTTCAAGTATTCCAGATAAAAGGAGTTCCTAATGACTCCTTTTTTATCTGGAAGCAATTAACCGCCTCTTTTCTTGGCTTCCTTTTTAGCTCTCTTCTCAGCCCTTTTTTCTTTCAGGGTTTTGGTGGCTTCCTTTTTACCTTCTTTTCTAGCGTCTTGTGCTTTGGCCATAATTGTAGAGTTTATAGGGCTAAAATAGAGTAAAATTAGGTCTGAAAACAATGAACCTATTCCAAAAACTTTAACACTACTATTATTGGCCTGGTCCAATAAAGCCCGTTAAAGAGCCTCAAAAGCAATATTACTAATATTTTTAGTAAAATATGTTGATACTATATATTTTAGTATTATCTTTATGTATTCTTTTAAACAAACAGGTTATGAAGATTATACGGTCCAGTTTTTTGGGAGCCAGAGTGGTAAGGGCACAGGATCCCAACATCCAATTTTTTCAGATCCGATCCATTCTCAATTTGCATCGGGATGCACTGGTGGATCGCGTATTGTCAGACCTTCCTACCTACATAGAGTATAAATTTGGCAGGGTCTCCTCCCGACAGGAATTAATCCACATCGGAGAAGGCCTATTAGAATTGAAGCAACACGATGTAGATATTGATTTCTATGCTCCCGTTTTTAAAATGCTTAAGCGCAAAGACGAGATAAAGTTGAACAATGAGTACTTCTTTCTTGAACTGGATGAAAAAATTCGCACACGCCTAAGCAGACAGTTGCATTTTGCTGCATAATCGAACTTATTCACTCTTCCCTGTGTCCTAAGGAAGCATTAGTTATTTTTACGATGATTGAACCCTATGGACACTTTTCAGTTATTTAAATCCATCTCGAAACACATTACGCTGGATGCAGAAGAGGAGAAATATCTAACATCCATTCTTCTTCCCATGAAGGTGAAGCAAAACGAGTTTATTGAGCACATGAATAAAGTAACCCGTTATTTCATTAATGTAAACGAGGGCTGCCTGATGACCTATTACACGGATAATGAGGCCAATGACCATGTTCTTCAATTTGCTACAGCCGGTTGGTGGACGGGTGATCTGAACAGTTTTATTTACGGGGCACCTTCCATCTTTTCAACCAAGGCACTTAGCGACAGCAGCGTACTGCTGATTCCCAAAGCCCAGATGGATGAATTATTGGAGCGATATCCAAAATTTGAAAAGTATTTTCGCATCATCTTCCAAAACTCACTCATCACCCATCAACAGCGCATTCTACAAAACTTTTCCATGTCAGCAGAGGGGCGTTATCAAAATTTCCTTGAAAAATATCCTACCCTGGAGCAGTTTGTGCCCCAGAAGTTCATTGCCTCCTATCTGGGCATTACACCTGAATTCCTCAGCAAGGTGCGAAGAAAACTGATGGAGAGATAGTACTTAATCCAGGTTAAGTCAACCTCTTGTTTTCCTTAAACTGGTTCAAGCAACCTTACCCTACCCCCTCCCTATCTTTGTATTGTCAATAAGGAAAACGAAAAATTAAATTTATTATAATATGGAAACAGCAACTAAAACTACATGGGCAATCGACCCTACACACACAGAAGTTCAATTCAAAGTAAAGCACCTTGTCATCTCAACGGTAACCGGATTCTTTAAAAAATTCAGTGGTGCCATTGAAAGCGATAGTGATGATTTTGATGGTGCATCAGCCACCTTCAGTCTTGACATCAACAGCATTGATACCAATCAGGCAGACCGTGACAAGCATTTAAAATCAGCTGATTTCTTTGCTGCAGAAGAGCATCCAACAATGGACTTTTCCGGTGAACTAAAAAAGGTATCCGGCAACGATTACAAACTCATTGGTGACCTTACCATTCGTGGTAACACCAAAAAAGTTGAGATGGACGTGGAGTATGGTGGAACGATGGATGACCCTTATGGCAATACCAAAAGTGGATTTGAAATCAACGGAAAAATCAACCGTAAAGACTTCGGCTTAAACTGGAACGCAGTAACTGAAGCCGGTGGTATAGTAGTAAGTGATGAGGTAAAGATTCACCTTAATGCCCAGGTGGTAAAAGGTTAAGAAAGAAAACAGAGTAGCCGTCATTGTGCCTTCTAGTAAAGAAGAATCACAATGACGGTTTTTAATATTCACTCCTCCAAAAACTTATCCATAAATCTCATTTAATAGCCCTGCCAATCTCACTCCTGCTTCCAGTAATCTTTTGCGAACAGCATTCATATTTTGATTGGAATACTCATATCCCAGATTGCCATCGCCAATCGCATAAACTTGCTCCCTCAAATCCATTGACTCCTTAGCCCAATCATAGATTGAAGTATTTTGTAGTTTCTTCACTTTACTTTTTGAAGTCTTAGATAAAGACAATGCCAATTCGGTATAGCTGAGTTGAGTGTCATCGATCATCTCACTATCCCACACCCGATGTAAATTGGACTTACTTTCAAACCAATTCACTTTGATATCATTCCCCCCTCTGTCATCTCCGGTACCTACATGAAGCGGCTGATGGATATCTCCTACCAAATGAATCAGAATCTTTATCTGCACTTTCTCTTCTGAGGAAGTCAATTGTTTTGATCGTAATTCTTTCACAATCCGCTCAATAGCCTCAAGGATGTCGCCACGAGAGTTCTTCTTCGTCTCCGCATAAGCCTTTCCGTCAGGAATCGTCACCCAATGCCAGTCGGACATATAGTTGTACTTTCGATTAAATCTTATTTCATCCATCCATGTGCTTGCCATTGGCAACGACTCTCCTTCCAGTATTTCAACCAGTTTCCTTTTCGCTTTTGCGCCCAGATGGCTTTCAGCAACCTCTCCAATAACCCGATGGCCAGTTTGGCCCCATGCTCCAACAGACTGATGAACACTCATTAACAAGAAGGTAACAGAGGCCACTCGGAGTACCCAGTTAATAAATGGAATAACCTTGCCCATTGTTCGAAATATTTTACGCTAATTTTGCCCTTCTTATGAGAATGACCTAATAAATTATTATCTATTATAAAATTTCCTATGTCCAATCGCCAGGCGCTTTTTCTTAATTTTGACATCAAGGCACAGCCCGATGAAGTGACCTGTGGCCCTACCTGCCTTCACGCCCTCTACCAGCATTATGATAACAACATTTCCCTGAAGCAAGTCATTCAGGAAGTAAGGCAGATAAAGACCGGGGGAACGCTTGCGGTAATGTTGGGTGAACATGCTTTACAAAGAGGATACAAGGCCCATATCTATACCTACAATCTGAATGTGTTTGACCCCACCTGGTTTCAATACTCTTCTGGCAAAATTGTCGAATTGCTGAAAAAGCAAATGCGCTATAAGAAAACCAAGCGCAAATTACTGACCGAGTGTGAGGCTTATATTAAATTCCTGGAAGCTGGAGGAAAAGTGAAGTATGCAGAACTCAACAAAGATCTCATTAAAAAATATTTGCAGAAAGCCATCCCAATACTGACAGGCTTAAGTGCCACCTATTTATACGGAACACCAAGAGAAATTGGGGATACAAATAAATACCACAGCATAAAAGGAGAACCCGTTGGGCACTTCGTAGTTATCAATGGATTTGATGAAAAAGGGGACTACGTATATTTGGCTGATCCAATGAATCCCAACCCGTTAAAAAGCCAATATTACAAAGTCAAGTTTGATAGGCTCATTAATAGTATATTACTTGGTATTATGACCTATGATGCCAATTTATTAATTATTGAACCTAAGTAGCTATGCCGAAGCTTATTGTAGTAGAAAAGCCAGATAATTGGAAGCTCAGCCTTACAGATGTTGAAGTGATCACACCCAATATCTACATTACATCGGAGGTATATCAAAATGTACGCAATATCAAAGTACTCAACCTCTGCAAGTCCTATCAGTACCAAAGCGAAGGTTACTATGTATCTCTTTTGGCAGAGGCACGTGGACACAAAGTACTTCCGGATGTTTCTACGATTCAGGATTTTCGGTTTCCTTCTATCATCCGGTATGATTCGCAGGATTTCGATGATTTGATTCAAAGTACTTTTAAAAACATTTCTGAAGATCGTATAGAGTTCAATGTGTACTTTGGATCTACCAGTAATGAGCACTTTAATAAATTGGGCAAGCAACTATTTCAATTGGTACAAACGCCATTCCTACGAGCTGTTTTTTCAAAAAAAACTAAATGGGTTTTACAGAGCTTACGCCCTCCCAGTATAGGAGAGATGCCACCTGATGACAAGCCATTGTTTATGAGTGCGTTAGAGAAATATTTTTTAAGAAAGCGAGACTACCGCCCTGACAAGAAGAAATACGATCTCGCCATTCTTATCAATCCTGAGGATAATAATCCTCCATCCGATGATAGAGCACTTAAAAAATTTTATAAGGCTGCATTGGAGACAGGATTTAACGTTGAGTTTATTACTAAGAATGACTTTGACCAACTTATTCAATACGATGCCCTCTTTATCAGAGAAACTACCAATGTCAACCATCACTCATTCCGTTTTGCAAAAAAGGCGGCCTCGCTCGGATTAGTGGTTATTGATGATCCTGCATCAATTCTAAAATGTACCAACAAGGTATATCTCCACGAATTGCTAACGGCCAATAAAATATTGACACCTATCGCCAACGTAATCACGGAAGACAATTGCGATGCCCTTCCACAAAAAATGGGGTTTCCATTTATCTTAAAACAACCTGATGGGGCCTTCTCCAAAGGAGTGCATAAAATCACGGATCTTGATCAGTATAAAAAGATTCGAAAAAGTATGTTTGAGAAATCAGACTTGCTGATTGCGCAAGAGTTTCTGCCTACTCCTTTCGACTGGCGGGTAGGCATTATTGATGGTCAGGTGATTTATGTGTGCAAATATTTTATGGCCTCGCAGCACTGGCAAATTGTAAATTGGAGTGCTAAGAAAGAAGACTCCAAAGAAGGTAACTTTGAATCAGTCTCTGTAGATCAGGCTCCTTCTGGTCTTTTAAAAACAGCCCTTAAAGCAACCAGCCTGATTGGCCGTAGCCTTTATGGAGTGGATATGAAAGAAGTAAACGGAAAGTTTTATGTAATTGAAATCAATGACAATCCTAACATTGATGCCGGAGTGGAAGACAAAGCATTGAAAGATAAGTTATACACCACGATAATGGAAGTATTTTTAAATCGCATTAAAGCAGAAAAATGACGCAACCACCCCGCATCCATCTTTTCCAGGGCTATGGCATAGAGCTGGAATACATGTTAGTAGATAAAGATACACTTGCCATAAAGCCTGTTACAGATGAATTATTAAAACATGAATTGGGAGAATATGGGAGTGATTTCGAAAACGGTATTGTTACCTGGTCCAACGAATTGGTACTTCACGTAGTTGAAATTAAATCCACAAAACCTGAATCCAATTTTAACGCATTAGGAAATGCATTTGCTGAAAATGTAAAAAGGATAAATGCCATACTGGACAGATGGAATGCCATGCTTATGCCTGGTGCAGCACATCCATTTATGAATCCGATGCAAGAAACCAGGCTGTGGCCTCATGACAACAACGAAGTCTATCAGATTTATGATAAAATCTTCAATTCAAAAGGGCACGGTTGGTCTAACTTACAGAGCACCCACCTCAATTTACCTTTCTACGATGATGAAGAATTTGCCAAACTTCATGCCGCGGTAAGGATAGTATTGCCTATTCTTCCAGCGCTGTGCGCCTCCTCACCGATTTTGGATGGCAAGCTCACAGGCATGGTAGATACCCGATTGAAATACTATAAAACAAACCAGGCTCGAATACCATCTATTACAGGCAAAGTAATTCCAGAAGCCATATTTTCAAAGCGCAATTATCTCAACTCTATTTATGAGAAAATAAAAACAGACATAGCCCCTTTCGATCCTGACAACGTGCTTAATCCTATCTGGGTAAACTCCCGTGGTGCCATCCCTCGCTTTGACCGGGGTTCCATCGAGATCAGGCTGATGGACATTCAAGAATGCCCTACTGCCGATATGGCGATTATCAACCTGGTGATCGAAACCATTAAAGCTTTTGTCAGTGAGAAATTCATCAGCCTGGATGAACAAATGAAAATTAAAACCGATCCAATGGCAGGATTATTTGAAAAATGTATGGTTACTGGGCAAAAAACCGAAGTAACCTATCCGGAATTTCTTGCAGCGTTTGGCATAAAGAGCAACACCATAACCGCCATTGAGGTTTGGAAAACAGTGATGAACAAACTCATTAAGTCTGGAAATTCTGCTTTGGAAAGATGGACACCAGAACTCTCTGTTATTATGAACGAAGGAACGCTCTCTGACAGAATTGTAAGGGCCTTAGATGAGGATACTTCAGAACAATCAATAAAGACCATCTATCGCAAGTTGTGTGGATGCCTTGAGCAAGACAAGATGTTTATTCCTTAGCAGTGGTTTTATGTCCTATGGTTTACTCATCACCTGCGAGCATGCGGGAAACAACGTTCCTGAAAAATATAAATCATTATTCGTTAATTCAGAAGATATATTAAATTCTCATGAAGGTTGGGATCCTGGGGCCTGGGATGTCGCTAATTACCTGGGGAATCATTTTCAAGTTGCACCAATAGGTTGCCACACTACCCGATTACTTATTGAAGCAAACCGCGCTTTAGATAGCAGTCAACTTTTCTCAAGGTACTCCACTTCTTTAAGCGATAGTGAAAAAAGGCTTCTAATTGATAAAATATATAATCCTTACAGGCAGCTTGTTAGGCTAAACATTGAAAAACTACAGAAGCCCGTCCTCCACCTTTCCATTCATTCCTTTACTCCTGTTTACGATGGCTCCGAAAGAAAGGTCGAAATCGGTCTGCTCTTTGATCCGGATCGGGAACTAGAATCACATTTTTGTCATGCGTATCAAGATACTTTGAAACTTAGCCTTCCGGATACAAATGTGCAGTTTAATAAACCTTATTTAGGCATTGATGATGGTCTCACCAGTCATTTAAGAACTATTTACGGCAATACCCTATATGCAGGAATAGAAATTGAGATCAGCCAAAAATTCGTTTCTGATTTGCAGAAAATCAAGCAATCCCTGGCTGATGGGCTCAAAAAGGTCTCATTTCCCTGATATTTTTTGGGTCAAAATTTAGTTTCAATTCAGTAATTTCCTATTTTTAAGAAGACGATATTCCTATGCAGCGTCTTCGACTTTGGATCAGAAATATATTTGGGTTCTCACGAAGCGAGACCAACGGTTTTCTGATTTTACTCCCTGCTATGCTTTTAATATTATTTTCATATCCAATTTACAGAGCCTTCTTTTATCATCCTGAAATTTATGAAAATGAAGAACAGGCCAAAATAGATAGTCTCGTTGCCATTTGGGACTTTAACTCAGCACCGGATATAGAAAACAATATTATTACTTTGTTTGTTTTTGATCCTAACACAGCAACGCGCACAGACTTTGACTCACTTGGGATACCCCCCTATTTGTCTGATAGAATAATAAAATATCGCAACAAAGGAGGGAGATTCATAAAGCCTGACGATCTCCTTAAGATCTATAGCATGGACTCTGCTTTGTTTGAGCAACTTTACCCATTTATTAGTATCGTTTCCCACAAAACAAGTTCAACCGAACGCATCATTGCCAGGAAATCAAATAATAACATAAATATTCCCATTGCACCTCAGGATTTGAATTTGGCAGATACATCACAATTAAAATTAGTTAGGGGAATAGGTACTGTTCTGGCCAGCAGGATAGTAAAATACAGAAATGCATTGGGTGGTTTTATAGATCAAAATCAAATTAAAGAAGTCTACGGGTTGGATACTGCAGTTATAAATAGGGTAAAAACCAGATTTTATATCGATCCAAAATTTGAGCCCATTCAACTTAATATTAATGCAGCTACCGCATCAGAACTATCCAATCATCCATATATTCAGTCAAAAATCGCTAAATCCATTGTCGCATATCGTTTCCAGCATGGAAGTTTCAATGAGATTACCGACCTTTTGAAAATTGATTTGATTGATCAAGCATTATTTTACCGCATAAGGCCGTATTTGAGCATAGAGTAATAGATGGCACGCAAGGAGCAAAACGTATTAAGTTCATATTTGAGAAAGCTCACAAACCTTTCAGGGAATAGTCGCTCTATTTACCTGCCCAGGACAATTTCAGAGCAATTCATAGATATACACACACTGAGCCAACTTAATGGAGAGAAGTCATTTTCCATCATCGAGGCACTTATTGCAGGCAAAGGCAAGTTACTCTGTCCTCTGATTGATACTCGGATGGCAGTAAGCAACGAGGCAAGCCAGAAAATAAAACGTCTTCAACGTTTGGATCAATTGATTTTTGAAGAGGGTGGTTCAAAAGATTTACATATAGGCTGGCCTTTTGCAAGGGGTAAGTTCATAGATGGTACCAGGGTGCGTGCACCATTGCTCTACATTCCTGTCGAAATAAAATCGGAAAACAATAATTGGGTAATTCACCAGCGGGAAGATGCAGATATTACTTTCAACAAGTCTTTCCTACTCGCATATTCCTTTTATAATAAGATCCAGGTAGAGGATTTTCTGATGGAGGAAACCTTTGAAGAAATGGACACAGACAGTACAGTATTTCGAACTTCCCTTTACCAGCTACTGCAAAAGAGTTCTATCGACATACATTTTAATCCAGACAATTACAGGGATGAATTGGAGTTCTTCAAACACTTCACCCAACCCGAGTTTGACGAACTTTATGGCAACGGGGAACTAAAACTATTCCCTGAAGCAGTTTTAGGTGTTTTTCCGCAAGCAGGTTCTTATTTGGTTCCCGATTATGTCGAAATGATTGAAAACCATAAAGTTGGAAGTTTGGAAGAGTTCTTTATGAGTAAGAATCAGGCAGAACAACAGTCATTACTCTTCCCTAATTTTATTCAACTTGTAAACGAGGAAAAATTATTTACCGGGTTTCCCATGGATGCCTGGCAGGAAAACATTCTGAAAGCAACCAAAATTGGTTATTCTATTGTGGTACAGGGCCCTCCGGGTACAGGCAAATCACAATTAATCTGTAATCTCATTTCAGACGCCATTGCCACTGGAAAAAAGGTGTTGATCGTTTGTCAAAAGAGAGCAGCCCTTGATGTGGTGTATGCCCGTCTTAAAGAACTGCAACTCACAGATTTTTTGGCCCTGGTTCATGATTTTAAAAATAACAGAAGAGAAATTTATGCAAAGGGAGCTCGACAAATAGAGCGCGTGGATGAATACAGGTTAAAAAACAATAGCCTGGATGCCATACAGCTCGATCGAAAATTCCTCCAGGTATGTCATCGTATCGATCAAATAGTTGAAGAACTGGACGAATTCAAAAAGGCACTTTTTAATGATTCAGAGTGCGGAGTAAGTGTAAAGGAGCTTTATCTAAGATCAGACCCCACAACTACATCTATCAATTTAAAACAAGAATATCAGAATTTTCCCATAAATAACATAGATCCTTTTTATACACGATTAAAGGCGTATGCTTATTACGCACAAACCTTTAGCAAGGATGATTATTTATGGATCGACCGAAAACCATTTGTTGGTCTGGGCATTAGCGACTTGAAGGAGATTGAAAAAATTCTCATTGAAATACCATTATTACTCAACGAGCTATTTACGCAACTTGAGACACAGATAGGCACAAAACTGGACTGGGAACAATGTGAAGAACTGCTGGAGAGAGAAGAGGAGATAAATGAAATGATGAGGTTACTGGACAACGAAAACACTTTTTTCTTTTTTCAGGAAATGATTGGAAAGGATGATGATGAAACCAGTGCGCTTTGGCTAGCTAATGTTGAACGCCTGGTCTTATCCTGTTTTGAAGAAGAAGGGCCAGAGTCTTCGCTTCCCACCATTCAACTGGGTGCGTTGCAGCAGGCGCTTTATAGAAGTATGAAGGCGAGAAGAAGTTTAATCGGATTAATGCGTTGGGAACTCTTTTCCAAAGATAAATTTTTAATAAAGCGCGCGTTAGTTGGTAATGCGCTTGAAAACAATCGCAAAGGATTTAAAAAATTAGAGGCCAAACTTGATCGAAGGCTTAACCTTGAACACAATCTGTCAAAGCTGAAAACAAAATCGTGGCTTAAAAAAGTGCCAGAGAAAATAGATAAGAAGGAACTACAGGGTTGGTTTAACAGTCAAAAGAATGCGATAAAAGCCAAATTGATTTTCAGATCAATAAGGGGCATTAGTAATTTTATTGATCTTTCTAGCCTGAGTCATTCAAAAATGGAATCGCGGATGAAAAAACTATTTCATACACTCGCTCCCCTACCGATTACAAAAATCAAATGGAATGCATATCTAAGCCCAAACCAAATTACTCTTCTTACTCAACATCCCGAAAAAAGTGAAAGTTTACGAGTGAGCCTACTCAATGATTTCGATGCGCTTTGTGAATTTGATAATATCAAAGAAGGGCTCACTCCAGATGAAAGAAGTAGCATTTCCAAGTTACATGAGGTCCACATTGACTGGCAGCCTGAAGCCATTCAAAAAACTTTTATCAACAGCCTTTGCCTGGCTTGGATTGATCACATGGAAACCAAGTTTCCGATTTTAAGAATAGTATCTTCTGGTAAACTTTCACTATTGGAGTCGGAGTTACAGGATCTTATTGTCGAAAAACAGAAAATTAGCAATGAGATCATTTTGCTACGGGCGAGAGAGCGAGTCGCTGATGACCTCGAATTTAACAGACTCAACAACAGGGTAACATACCGAGATCTCCATCACCAACTCACCAAAAAGAAAAGGATTTGGCCTATCAGAAAATTAATTTCCGAATTTGAAAGTGAGATATTCAGACTGCTTCCATGCTGGCTTTCTTCTCCGGAAGCAGTATCAGCAATATTTCCATTAAAAGAAATGTTTGATCTTGTAATTTTTGATGAAGCTTCTCAATGCTTTGCAGAACGTGGTATTCCAGCTATGTACCGTGGCAAACAGACAATTGTTGCCGGAGACGACAAGCAATTAAAACCAAGTGATTTGTACCGTATCCGATGGCAAGACGAAACTGAGGATGATCCTGATCTTGAAGTAGATTCATTACTGGCACTTTCGGCCCGGTATCTAATGCAGCTTCCGCTACGCAGTCACTACAGAAGCAAATCATTGGAATTAATTGATTTCTCTAATCAATATTTTTATGACGGAAAACTGACTTTATTACCAGACGCAGATCATATCAATCAAACTGAATCACCCGTTGCCTATCACAAAGTAGATGGCATATGGGAGGACAACACCAATGAAGTTGAAGCACATGAAATAGTATCCATGGTTTTAGAAATGGTCAAATCCAATCCAGATAAAGAAATAGGAATAGTCTGCTTCAATGCGCCACAGCAAATGCTAATCCTGGATTTACTCGATACTACCTTCAGTGATCATAAAATTCTACTTCCTGAAACATTAATTGTGAAAAATATTGAGAATGTTCAGGGAGATGAAAAAGATGTTATCATTTTCTCTATAGGATATGCACCCGACAAAAAAGGAAAACTTCATTTTCATTTTGGAAGTTTAAGTGTTGCGGGTGGTGAAAACAGATTGAATGTGGCCATTACCCGAGCCCGGGAAAAAATTATTGTGGTAACCAGTATCTTCCCAGAACAGCTTCAGGTGGATGAAACAAAAAATGATGGCCCAAAGCTGTTAAAAAAATATCTTCAATACATTATGGAAACTGCCAATGGACAATTCAAACCATTTGTCAACGTCAATGAAAAAACAAAAACGAGTTGGTACCTGAAGGATATCATTGAATCATGGGGAACCGAAAAATTCCCTGATAAGCAATTCATTAAAGATGCTCTACCATTCGCTGATGTTTCGGCTCACATGGAAAATAATAAGGTCGGCCTCATTCTAACCGATGACGAATTGTATCGACAAAATCCTTCAGTGAAAGACTTGCACGCATCAATGATCAATCTATTGGAGCAAAAAAAATGGAAGCATCTAAGAACATATAGCCGGAACTATTGGCAGGATCGTAACAAGTTTTTCAATGAAGTTGCCAAGTTTGTTGCTTTGTAAATTAAGCTACTTTCGGTAGTCCAGGGCTGGTGGCCTATCTCCAATCAAAGCCTCATATTTAAACCCAACCGTTTTAGCTTCAAACTCCTTCCAGGCGTCAGCAAGAAGTGCTGGATTTGAATACAAATCAATAGCCATAAGTGCCATAGACTTTGCGGCTATCATCATTCCTTTCACTCCAATGCTGGTTCCACCCGCGGCCACTGCCTGCCAACTGTGTGCAGCCGTGCCAGGTACCCATGTCGCAGCCGACATGCCTACTGTGGGAACCACCCAACTTATATCACCAACATCAGTAGAGGCTGTGCCTGCCCTAAGTTGGTATTCTGCAACTTCTTGAGTTGAACCTAAAGGAGGAATTTTTCCAGTAAATGTTTTTTGAATCTCCATCCCAAAGGCTTTTTCCTCATCTGTCAATGTGTAGCCTCCCACTTCTTTAAGGTTGGCATACATCGCTTTGGCCAATGTTTCATTAGGGAGCAAATCATGAACACCACCAGTTATTTCAATTTCCACTTTGGTATCCGTACCCAATGCTGCTCCTTTTGCTGCATTCACTATTCTCTCCCAAACATTCTTCACCTCAGTCCGATCAGGGTGTCGAACATAGTAATACACTTCCGCAAAAGCAGGTACTACATTGGGCGCTTCACCACCCCTTGTAATTACATAATGAATTCGGGTCTCCTGAGTTACATGCTCGCGCATCATATTTACCATAGCATCCATCGCCTCCACTGCATCCAGCGCAGATCTGCCGCGATGCGGGGCTGCGGCTGCATGAGAAGCTACGCCATAGAATCGGAATTTACCCGTTTTATTCGCCAAAGAAGTTCCTGGGCTGGTGCTGTTCCCAGCTCCAGGATGCCAGTTGACAACAGCATCTACATCCCTAAACAATCCTTCGCGAACCATATATACTTTTCCCGAACCACCTTCTTCTGCAGGTGTCCCATAAAACCTGATTGTTCCCTGTTTCTTATTTGCGATCAGCCAATCCTTAACTGCAATGGCCGATGCTGCTGATGCAGTACCAAACAAGTGATGGCCACATGCATGGCCAGCGACCTGACCTTCAATAGGTTTTTTCTCAGGAACTGCTTCCTGAGCAATCCCTGGTAAAGCATCGAACTCTCCCAGTATTGCAATTACAGGTTTGCCCTGGCCATAACTGGCTATAAATGCGGTTGGCATTCCACCTACCCCTTTCTCCACTTCAAATCCAGCTTTTGCCAGTGTCTCCTGCAACAAGGCAGAGCTTTGTGTCTCCTGAAATCCTACTTCTGCATAGTTCCAGATTTGTTTGGCTATAGTAGAATACTCTTCACTCTTCAAATCAATTGCCTTAATTACTTCTTTCTTAGATTTTTGGGCCATTGTTGAAACTGACAGCGTAATCAGCATCAAGGCCAGATGGATGTTTTTCATTATTTTTAGCGATTTGTCATAAAAATAATTAAAAGTAATCTATAATGTTTCGATAAAGTGATAACCTTTTGTTGAATCCAATGGACCGATCACCATTTATCATTTTATTTACTCACAAAGGTTGACTAGCTTAAAGGTTGTAAAATAGAATTATCCATTTCTTCCAAAAATTATATGATAAAAATCGCATTGGCCGCTCTTACAATTTCATTATTAGTCTCTTGTACAATACCTAATGACAAGAAAGTCGATAAAGCGCCTGAGGTAGTTTCGTTGCTTGGCACCACCTATTTTGAGCCCGAGAGAAGTCCCGAGCTACAGCAAAAACTGGATAGCAATCTTGCCGTTGCCAAAGAAAATTTTCATAATGACCCATCCGAAGAAAACTATATTTGGTATGGACGCAGACTTGGGTATCTATCCAGATTCAATGAAGCTATAGAAGTACTTAGTGAAGGAATTGAAAAATACCCGCAGTCCTATAAACTGCTAAGGCATCGAGGTCATCGGTTTATCTCCATGCGTTTGTTTGACCGCGCTATTGACGATTTAACTAAAGCATCTCAATTAATGCCTCCCTACCCACCTGAAATTGAACCAGATGGTGCCCCCAACAAAATCAATAAGCCATTGTCCTCCACCCAATTTAATGTTTGGTACCACTTGGGGCTGGCGCATTACCTTAAAGGCGAATTTGAGAAGGCAGAGCAAGCCTACATTGAATGTTTGAAAGCAAGTAATAATGACGACCTGATGGTGGCTACTATAGACTGGTTTTATATGACCTATAGACGTGAGGGAAAAGAGGAATTGGCTAAAGGATTACTGGGAAACATAACAGATTCCATGAACATTATTGAAAATGATTCTTACTATAAGCGATTAAAAATGTATCAGGGTAAACTGCAACCCGAAGATGTGCTGACAGTAGATCCAAATGCTGAAGATTATGATCTATCTCTTGCTACACAGGGTTATGGAGTCGGCAACTGGTATTTTTATAATGGAGATACCACCAAGGCCGTTGAGATATTCGAAAAGGTAGTTTCCGGAAACAGTTTCGCTTCGTTTGGGTTCATTGCATCGGAAGCCGAACTGGCAAGACTTAGGAGTTTGAACAAGTAGTACTCACTTTTAGTGCAATCTCGCCCTTCCTCCGGAGAATGCGTTTATCTTTGCATCGGTAAAGTAAATGTGTATTAACTTTAATGATGAGTAAATCCATAAGGGTGTATAGCCCTGCAACGGTATCCAATGTTACGTGTGGTTTTGATGTACTTGGTTTTGCCATTGAAAAGCCTGGGGATACTATTCTCGCAGAACAAAGTGCAAGACCAGGCGTGCGAATTAAAGAAATAGTTGGAAGCGACTCCATCCCCCTTAACCCATTAGAAAATGTAGCCTCAGTTGCGGCTCAGGCTTTGGTAAATCATGTTGATTCTGAAATTGGTATAGACCTTACTATATATAAAAACATAAAACCAGGCAGCGGAATAGGATCAAGTGCTTCAAGTGCTGTGGCTGCAACTTTTGCCACCAACCAATTACTTGGAGCTCCCATCAAAAATACTTTTGACTTAATTCCATTTGCCATGCAGGGTGAGCAAATTGCTAGTGGTGCCTTCCATGCCGACAATGTTGCCCCAGCCCTACTTGGGGGTTTTATAATAGTACGCAGTAACGATCCCCTTGATGTAGTGCAATTGGGAGCTCCCCCAGAACTGTATACGGTGGTTATCCATCCCGATGTACAAATAAAAACTTCTGAATCCAGAAAGCTTCTTCCCGCTCAAGTGCCACTTAAAAGTTTAGTGACACAGACTGGAAATTTGGCAGGACTTGTAGCGGGTTTGTTACAACACGATTATGATCTGATTGGCCGATCTATGATTGATATAATCGCAGAACCCGCAAGAGCTGCTACCATTCCAGGATTTAAAGAACTTAAACAAACTGCTTTGGATGCTGGAGCACTGGGGGCTGGCATTTCCGGATCAGGCCCGTCAGTTTTTGCTCTTTGTAAGGGTGAGGCTTCGGCACAAAAAGTACTTGAGGAAATGAAACGCAGTTATCAAAATTTTAACATACCATTTGACACTTACATTTCCCCTATTAATAAAAAAGGAACAATTGAAATCATTGACTGATGTTGTATTATAGTTCCAATGGAAAATCACCGAAAGTAGGTTTTGAGGAAGCTGTACTGCAAGGATTAGCACCAGACAATGGTTTATATTTTCCGGCATCTATCCCAAAGTTGTCCACTTCATTTTTCAGAACTATAGAGGAATTAAACCCCTATGAAATTGCCTTTCAAGTTGCCAAACAATTTGTAGGAGATGAAATTCCAGAAGAAAGGCTCAAACAAATTGTAAAGGAGGTTTTGAATTTTCCTATTCCATTAGTTAAGGTTGAAAAGGACATCTATTCGTTAGAACTTTTTCATGGTCCGACATTAGCCTTCAAAGATATAGGTGCGAGGTTTATGGCCAGAGTCCTTCGTTTTTTTTTAGAGAAGAAATCAAAACCAGCAACCATCCTTGTTGCCACTTCTGGTGATACGGGTGGGGCAGTGGCCAGTGGGTTTTATGATGTTGAGGGAATCAATGTCGTCATACTCTACCCTTCCGGTAAAATTAGTATGACACAGGAAAAACAACTTACAACATGGGGAAAGAACATTCACGCATTAGAGATAGACGGAACTTTTGATGATTGTCAAAAATTAGTTAAAGAGGCCTTTGCCGACAGTGAGTTAAAGGCTAAGTACGGATTAACCTCGGCAAACTCGATTAATATCGCAAGGTTATTACCTCAATCATTCTATTACTTCCTTGCTTATCAACAGATCAAAGACAAATCAAAACCTTTTATCGTATCTGTGCCCAGTGGCAATCTTGGTAACCTTACGGCCGGATTAATCGCATGGCAAATGGGCTTGCCTGTAAATCGATTTGTGGTTGCGTCTAATAGTAATGATGTTATTACAAAATATCTCCACACCGGATTATTTGAAAGCAAACCATCGGTACTCACTGTGGCCAATGCTATGGATGTAGGCAATCCCAGCAATTTTGCCAGGGTACTTGAAATTTTTAATCATAACTATGATCGTGTAAAAGATAAACTCATAGGGTATTCGTTTAGTGATAGTGAAATCAGAAACTGTATTGCTGAGGTATATCAGAAAACGAAATATACCCTTGATCCACATGGAGCCTGTGCCTACATGGGTCTTAAAAAAGAGTTAAAGGAATCGGAGACTGGCATATTTTTGGAAACAGCACATCCTGCAAAATTCAGAGAAACAGTAAATGAATCAATTGGTCAATCGATTGCCATACCTGATAGTCTAAATGCCATTATTGTGAAGAAGAAAGTAGCAATTCAAAGTCAGTCTTCATTTGACTCGATAAAAGAAATACTCAACACATTGCTCAAGTAAATGCCCTAAGTAGTAGAGCACTTAATTGTGGCGCACATACATCTATTTTCATTCAGAAAGGTTCACTTCACTACTTATTTCATTGAGTGTTTCTGTGGAAGATTTCGTTCAGCTATACTTTCTTTTCAGATTATTTGTCTCTAAGTGAGCCACCTTTCATAAAAAGGGTGTGTATATGGATAGAAGAAAACTTAAACTATTTATGAAACATTCAATTCAAACAATTTGCCTGATGGCGCTTGCCATTGTTTACACTTCCTGCTCGGATGATGATCCACAACCTCCTAATAGTCAACCAACTATTCAGGTTAGTGATGATATCATAGGAATGACCGGGGAAGAAAAGACCATCACAGTGATTGCTGCTGACCCTGATGGAGATGCACTTGATTTCTCTTGGAATATTATAGAATCGCCCAGTGGAACTGCTGCAAATCTCACCAACACCAGTAATTTAAATGCAACATTTACCACTACTACAGCAGGTTTATACAAAGTAGAAATTGAAGTTGATGATACGCGTGGTGGAACCGCATCTGGTATAGTTACACTCTACATCGGAGGTAAGTTACCTACATCAATAAACCAAAATACTGTCTATCCTAATCTCTTTGATGACCCTGCTTATCCTGACTATTATGCCCCCAATGGTATACAAGTAACTGCTGGCGTTACGTTTGATCCTGGCGTAGTCGTAGAATCTGGAGCAGATGTACGCTTATGGTTTAACGGAAACAGCTCTTATCTAAAAGCAGAAGGAACCAGTTCCAAACATATCATATTTCGCGGTATCGATAAAGTAAAAGGCAGCTGGAAAGGCATTAGTATTGCTTCTAACAATGTGAATAATAAGTTTGATTATGTAGATATACTACATGCCGGTAGTTCTGAATTAAGCGGACAAAAAACGGCAATCCACTTACAAAGCAATGTTTCAGCGAAATTGAGTATTAAAAACACCAGCATCTCCCAATCAGCGGGCTATGCCTTTTATATTGACGGAAACACAGGCGTTATCTCTGCTTTTGAAAACAATAATTTTAATAACAACGATAAAGCTCCGATGCGTATTGGTGCTGAAAATCTTTTTGTTTTGGATAAGAATTCGGTATTCATAAACAATGGAATACAAGCTATAGAGGTTGCTTCTGCCGGAAATACCAACGCACGATTTAATAATGCAGGAACCATTCCCGCCTTAAGTATCCCTTATCATTTTTATAGTAGCGCTGAACTTCGCACAACAGTTACCTTCGAAGCTGGAGTAACCTGTTTGTTCAATAGTGGATTAAGGCTTTGGGTACCATCTGATGGTGCGATTATCGCAAACGGCACAGCATCTAATAAAATTAAATTTAGCGGACTGACTGCTGCTGCTGGCGCATGGTTTGGTTTTGAAATTGCCTCTCCATCCGTAGAGAACCTAATTAATCAAGCAGAAGTATCTTATGGTGGCAGCACTGGTGGACGTGGTGCTAATATCTATATGGCTGGCAGTAGTCCTGGATCCAAACTAACAATAACCAATAGTATCATATCCAATAGTGAAACCTACGGAATATGGACAACATCTGGCTCCATTACATTAGTAGACAGCGGTAATACATTCAGTAATAATCCATCAGGCAATAAGCGCCAGGATTAACAGATCATTGACAGAAGAAAACTATTGCAATCATAATATTGCAATAGTTTTCTTCTGAGGCGGGCTGTTTAACAGTCCGCCTTTTTTATAGAGCCGTTTTCCTCGCCATCAATGAGTCAACCTGTTCCAATGCCCTTTGCGCCTTCATCACCTGAGTATTATCGTTAGGCAAATAGGACTGATATTCACTCAGTGACATTTGATACTGTTTCTTCGCAAGTGGATAGTCCTGAAGCTGTTCGTAGAAAAAACCAGCCCATTTGTGTGTATTTGATCTTTGTCTTGCATTTGTTTTACCTGAAGCACTAACTCGCAATGCCTTACCAAGATAAACTCTCGCAGAATCCTGTTCACCGGTGGTTGCAAATAGCGATAGCAAGTTATTATATGATGAATGAGTTCTTATATTTAAATCGTTGTTATATAATTTACTGCGAACGGAGAGCGCATTCCTAAAAAAATAATGTGCGCTATCATATTGGGCAAGTTTAAAATATGCAATACCCAGATTGTCTATGATTGTTGCTGTCTCATGATGAACATCTCCAAACAATTTTAGTGCAATATGCTTAGCTTTTATATTATAAGATAAGGCTTCTTCCAATTTACCCGCATTCGCCAGAATACTTGACAACATATTTATGTTCGATAACGTACCAGGAAAGTACAAACCCATAAGTGATTCACATAAATCCAGTGATTTTGTCTGGTATTCTATTGCTTTTTCAAAATGACTTTGATCATTATAAATGGCGGCCAGTATATAATAGCTTTCAGCAAGGTTTATATTATTATGATCAGGCCACAGTTGCTCCTCCAAACGAATAGCTTTCTCGATTAACTTCTTAGCCGTATCCAATTTCTGCTCAGTTTTATAGACATAAGAAATATATTTAAGGGATGCCGTATAAAAACTATCTACTTCCGGATAGTTGATGTCTGCATACATCGACAAAACTTCGTTTAATAAAATACGCGCAGAATCATAATGTCCTATGTCTCGCTGATAAAGCCCCAGTTGCTCAACAGCACGGATATAAGCGGGAGAAATTTGTAGTGACGAATCTTTAGCAACAGCATAAGCCTTCTCAAGGGCTATTCTGGATTTTCCAAAATTACCCATCGAACGGTACGACCTGCCAAGAGTAGTTAGCAATTCAAGTTTTATCTCAGCCGATCCTTTGTAGGTATCCGTTTTTTCATAGGCCTTATCAAGAAATTGATAAACGGTCATAGTATCTCCTTTTGCAATGGATGGATTGGCTTCCATGAATAAGTCAATCAAAAAATCTCTATTGGCGATAGCCACCTTTTCATTTCTAATGGCCAGATCACGCTGAATTTTGGTTTTACGAGCTTGCCACAAGCTAAACCCTGTCCCTGTCAGCAATGAAATAAAAATCAAGACCACACTGACCGCAGCCATTTTGTTGCGCTTCAAATACTTTAGTGCAGCGTAGCCGGATCCACGATTTACCGCAGTAACAGGATGTTTCGACAAATAATTCTGAACATCCTGCAATAACAATACTACACTCTGGTATCTGTCTTGTGGATTTCTTTCCAGACAACGTTCGATTACAGCCGTCAACTCAAAATCGATTTCAGTAGCGATTACTTTCTCTGTCGCTACGGCTGAGAACTCCCTTCGAGTCAGTTCGCGTTCCTCATTTTCGGTTGTAGCAATGGGTAGTTTGTCGGCAATAAGCTGATGCAACAATATGCCAAGTTGATATACATCCGTAGCAGCAGTTACTTGTTGACCTTCTATTTGTTCGGGTGCAGCTATTGAAGGTGTACCAACAAACGCACTAGCACACTCTTCATTTACATCTATCGAAGAAGAAATACCAAAATCCAATAGGCGAATTTGCCCTGCTTTATTAACAAGAATATTGTGCGGTTTAATATCAAGGTGAAGTATCAGTCGGCTATGTGCATAAGCCACAGATTCTGCTACCTGCTGAAAAATTAAAAGTCTTTGCTTAAGATTGAAATTAGACCTTTGAACAAAAACATCAACAGGAATCCCATCAATGTACTCCATCATAAAATACGGGACTCCATTGGGTGTAACTCCAGCGTCCAGAATCCTGGCAATATTGGGGTGCTCCAATTTCGAAAGAATCTGTTGCTCACCCTTCTTAACCAACTTGCTGCCCTCAGACACATCTTTACTTAAAAAGCATTTGACCGCAATCAGTTGTTCAAATTCACCATCAGCTCGTTCGGCCAGGTAAACATTACTCATTCCCCCACTACCCAGCAGGCGAACAATGCGATATTTGCCCACTATTTCACCCTCGTTCAAAACAGGCTTTTGGTCAGGCTGAATGCCTTCCATAATAGTCCTTTGTAATTCCTGAAAATGGAGCGCAGCGTCTTCTCTATTCAGCAACATTTGAGTCAGCATGGCTCGCAACTCATTATTGTCTTTGCAGGCATCCTCAAGATAAGTTTCGCGTTCACTTTCAGACAGGGTAAGACATTTTTCATAGATGTCTTCCAGTAACTCCATCGAATAAGGCATAATCAGAGAAGGTTATTAGGGAGATGTACGTATAACCAGTCGCGTGCTAATTGCCATTTGCGTTTCACTGTAGCAGGAGATATATGTAAAGCGTCAGCCGTTTCTTCTATACTTAGTCCGGCAAAAAACCGACATTCAACAATTCTTCCATAGAGCAAATCTTTCTCCTCGAGCTTTACTAACAGTTTGTCAAAATCAATTAATTTCTCGGAAGCTGTAAAAGATAAAATGATATTATCTCCTAGATCATCGATATTAATTACTGGTACAGCTCCCCCACGTTTTTCGCTACTCTTGCTTCTCGCGGCATTAAGCAGCACCTGGCGCATGGCTTTAGCTGCCACACTATAAAAATGTGCCCGGCTTTCCCAGGGTGTACTCTTGGATGCCATTTTAATATAGGCTTCGTGTACAATGGCTGTCGTATTGAGTGTTTCAAGGCCATTGAAATTAAAGCGGATGCTTCTTGCAATGATCTGAAGCTGCTTATATATAATAGGAAATATATGCGCGTATGTTTCCTGATCGTTATAATCAGCAAGTTTAAATTTTTTATCAATATCCTTATCGAGCAAGAAAGTTTTGTCTATTAATCAATCTTAAAGTTAGCAATAAATATTTGCGATGAGATTTAAAATTTAAATGTGAATATGTTTACAGAAACTGATTGGGTAAATTTACCCCATTAACAGTCGGATCGCCCGAACGATCCGCTTGATTCCTGTCGAACAAGATTACCACCGTTCGGATCGGGCGGGCATTGAACTAAGACATTAAGTAATCTTTGATTTTAAAAATCTTCTCCCCGCGGCACTCTTGAAATATTTTTCCCTCGCTCTCGCTTTTTCCCGGGTTTCAAAAGGCTCAAAGTATACCAACTCGAAAGGAGCATGTTTTTTGATTGATTCTGTCATTCCAGAATTATGCTGTCTCAGTCGCACTTCAAGATTTTGGCTGTGACCTTTGTATAAATAACCTGTTTTAATGCTTCGGACAACGTAGGCGAAAAACATGTGGTCCCGGCAGGAATCGAACCTGCATCTAAAGTTTAGGAAACTTCTATTCTATCCATTGAACTACGGGACCAATAATTTATAAAACCTCCATTCTTTTACCATTTCCAACCCAAACGAAATTTTGGAAACTTCCCTGCCTGCGGCAGGCAGGTATTCTATCCAGTGAACTACGGGACCATGGAAATAAAATGGGCTGCAAAGTTATAAAATTACCTTTACGATTCAACCGGATAATCCGAACCTTGAAATTGAAAGGAATCTCCATTTACATAATTTGGATAAATGGCCATATGCTTCTTTATAACCGCCTCAAATATCACTTTACGCAGTTCGTTTAGGTTCTCTTTTGTATGAGCCGAAACAAATACAATATCTTCATAGCCTTGCTCAAGATAAAATCGTTTCATCTCATCCAGATTTACTTCTGGCTCCTGTTCTTTTAGTAAATCAACCTTATTCAAAACCAAAATAGTAGGAATGTTTCCAGCTCCTATTTCAGTAAGCGTTTTTGAAGCCACTTCAATATGGTTATTATGAAAAGGGTGAGCTACATCAACCACATGAAGCAAAATATCAGACTCCCGCACTTCGTCAAGCGTTGATTTAAAAGACTCAATAAGGTGATGGGGTAGTTTTCGAATAAACCCGACCGTATCCGATAACAAAAATGGAATATTATCTATCACTACTTTCCGAACTGTGGCATCTACAGTGGCAAAAAGTTTGTTTTCAGCTTTTACATTAGCCTTGGAGAGCAAATTCATTAAAGTTGATTTACCCGCATTGGTATAGCCAACTAATGAAACCCTTACAATATTACTTCTCGATTTTCTTTGTGTCTTTCGCTGTTTGTCAATTTTTTCAAGCTCGTCCTTAAGTACAGAAATTTGATTTCTAATATTCCTTCTGTCGGTCTCAATTTCTTTCTCCCCAGCTCCCCCACGCGTTCCTGTTCCACCTCGCTGCCGCTCCAGGTGGGTCCACATACGAGTAAGCCTTGGGAGCAGATATTGATTCATTGCAAGTTCCACTTGTGTACGTGCCTGGGCTGTTTGGGCCCTTTGCAGAAAGATTTCCAGGATCAAAAGGCTTCGGTCATAAACCTTAACGCTACCTTCCCTGTCTTTAGGATTTAATTCTCTTTCAATATTTCTCAATTGAGACGGGCTCAGGTCATCATCAAAAATCACGTTGGCCACCCCTTGTCCGAAAACAAACTCCTTTATCTCTATAAATTTACCTTTCCTAACAAATGTGCGAACATCTGGATGCGGCAACCGCTGAACAAACCTCTCTATCGCCACGATACCCGCTGTCTCCGCAAGAAACGCAAGTTCATCGAGGTGCTCATTGGTAATTTCTACCAGAGTTTTACCCGTTTCAACAGCCACAAGTACCGCACTTTTTCCTCCTGATTCTTTCATTAATTAACTTTTCAATTTTTTAGTGGCTATCGAATCCTCCATTAATAGCCTTATACATTTATTAAATCTTAACTATTTTTTTTATGGTATGCCTTTGGGTAAGTTACTTTTGTATATTTTTACCGGATATAGTACATCGAACTTACATTAAGTATATGCTTTAGGGTTACTTTTAACATATTTTTAATATAACTCTAAATACAACTACTAAACCTGTCTAAACCCTGTTGGCCTAGATGAAAGTTGCAATCGTATTAAACACATCATGGAATATCTACAATTTTCGGCTGAATTTTGTAAAAAAACTTATTGCCCAGGGGCATGAGGTTCATACCGTTGCTCCAATCGACAAATATACGCACCACCTGGTTGAAGCAGGCTGTATTCATCATAAAGTAAGGATGGACAGCAGAGGAGCAAACCCGATAAAGGATCTTGCTCTAATTGTTGAATTATGGTCAATTTATAGAAATATCAGGCCAAATATTGTCCTTCACTACACCGTAAAGCCCAATGTATATGGCACTATTGCAGCCACCATGCTAAAAATTCCGGTAGTTAATAATGTATGCGGATTGGGAACCGTGTTTCTAAAAAAGAACCTTGTATCTGCCATTGCTATCCAACTCTATAAATGGACTTTTCGATTCCCAAAGAAGGTATTTTTTCAAAATAGTGATGACCTAAAGCTATTTGTCGAAAAAAAGCTGGTTGACCCTGAAGCCGTTGATCTGATTCCCGGGTCAGGAGTAGATCTGGAAAAATTCCAGCCAATGGCATTCCAAAGGAACGATTCCTTTACTTTTTTACTCATCTCCAGACTGATTACTGATAAGGGGGTACTTGAATATATTGAGGCTGTTAAAAAACTAAAGTCAAGTGGAATGAATGCCCGTTTCCAACTTCTGGGTGCTAAGGATCCTGAACATAAACGTGGCATAAAAGAAAAGGTCATTGATCAATGGATAACTGACAATACTGTGGAATATCTGGGCACTACTGATGATGTACGCCAATTCATTGAAAAAGCTGATTGTATTGTCCTTCCATCGTATCGGGAAGGGGCACCCCGCTCTTTACTAGAGGCTGCAAGTTCTGCAAAACCTATGATTGCTACCGATGTACCGGGGTGCCACCATGTAGTTGTCGACAAGGTAAACGGGTTGTTATGTAAGATAAAGAATGCAGATGATCTTGCTGAAAAGATGGTAACGATGGCGAGCTACGACAATGAAGTACTGGAAAAATTCGGAATAAACGGTAGAACCAAAATGGTGGAGGAGTACAACGAAAATCTAGTGATTAATAAATACCTGCAAGCCATCCAATCCCTACAAAAAGCCTCTTAATTACTTACTTTTGGGGCATGGAAATAAAAAAGACCCCTATAAATGGTTTAGTGGAAATTATCCCTAAAGTCTTTCCGGATAGTCGAGGCTGGTTTATTGAACTCTATAAAGACTCCTTATTCTCTGAATTCGACCCTTCAATAAAATTCGTTCAGGAGAACCTTTCTTTTTCAAAAAAGGGTGTAATAAGAGGATTGCACCTACAGCTTGAACCTTTTGCTCAGGCTAAATTGGTAACCGTAATTTATGGAAAGATCCTTGATGTGGTGGTTGACCTGAGAAAAGGATCAGATACCTTTGGTAACGTTTTTAAGTGTATCCTGGATGATGATAATCATAAAATCTTATACGTTCCCGCAGGATTTGCACATGGATTCTCAGCCCTTGAAGATTCTTATTTTTATTATAAATGCACCAACACTTATCATCCCAAACATGAATCCGGTATAAAATGGAACGATTTGCAATTGAATATTGATTGGCAAATTTCAAATCCAATCATTTCAAAAAAAGACCAGGGCTTGCCAAGCCTGGAAGATTTATTGATAAAATCAGTAATTTCACCAGAATAATCTCTTTTTTGTGACTTCTCTTATTAATAAATTAATGTTGCTAGGTTTTGTAGGATTGACATTCGCGTGTAGTTCTTACAAACAAAACCTAATGTTCAAAATACCGGAGGGGTTCCAACCAAAAGAAATGACCCCAGAATCAATTGATGCTATTCAGGATTATCTCATTCAGAAAAACGATTTACTTACCATCGAAATCTTTTCCAATAATGGCGAACGTATTATTGACCCAAATCCAGAACTTACAAATACGCCAATACAGAGTGGAGAAAAGGAGAAGCTCACCTATCTGATAACCACAAATGGTACCGCAAAACTTCCGATGATCAACGAAATAAGACTGGAAGGGCTTACACTAAGGGAGGCGGAAATATCTGTACAAACGGAATACGCAAAGTTTTTTAAGGATCCCTATGTGGTAATACACTTTGCCAATAAAAGGGTCATGCTGCTCGGTGCCACGGGTGGTCAGGTAATTCCCTTAATAGATCAAAACATGCGACTTACCGAAGTATTGGCCTTAGGCAAAGGATTGGACAACAATGCGCAAGCACAAAACATTAGGGTCTTAAGAAATGATGATGTTTACGTTATTGATCTAAGTACCATTGACGGTTATAGAGCCGGTAATATACTCATTCAACCAGGGGATATCATTTATGTAGAGCCCATTAGAAGACCATTCACTGAAGCGATACGTGAAAATGGAAGCATTCTCAGTATTGTAGTAAGTCTTGCCTCAATAGTGGTTATTTTTCTTAAAGTAAGGTAACGTGGACAGACCGGAACAAATTGGAATTACAAATGGTATTGAGGGTATTGATCTGAACAAACTAAAGGTCGTAATACGCAAAAATATCATTTGGATCATTGGTGTCTTTCTGATTGTAAACCTCACAGCTTACTTGACCATTCGATGGACAAAAGATGTATACGAATCAGAGTCTGAAATGAAGTTGGACATTAAGAAAGATGCTACTGAGTTGGGAATCAAAACACTGGTGGAGGATCAAAATCTTAATGTTATCTCCGGTGAGATTGAACAAATAAAATCAAAAGTATTTCTAAACAGGGTAATTGACTCGCTGGATATCAATATTGGCTATTACAGCATCGGTAAGGTATTGGTAGATGAAAAATATAAATACTCTCCAATTTGGGTTACGGCTAAAAATTTTCCCACTAATATTCTTGACATTCCCATCTACATAGACTTTGACCCTGGCGCTGAAAATTTTGATGTGAAACTCGGTGAGAATGGTAAAGCAATCAAAGGAACATTTGAAAAACCTATTACAATTAATGAGTTTGAGTTTATCCTAAATAAAACAAAATCTTTTGATCCATCCGCATCTGACGACTACTATTTCATAGTGCATAGCAGAGAATCCCTTCTTGAATATCTGACCGATAACATTACTGTTGAGCCTTTAAATTTTAACGCCAATACAATTAAAATCTCCTTTCGAGATTTTAATGCCTTGAAAGCACATACCATTGTCAGCAAAATTGATTCACTCTACATCAATTATAGCAATGAGCAAAAAAATCTGACGAACAAGCAGAAAATTGATTGGCTTAACAAAGAACTTTTACAAGTAGAGCATAAAATGGAAGACTTTGAGAATTATTTCGAAAGCTTCACCCTACTCAACAAGAGTAATAATGTGGAGGAAGATCTCAAAAGAACAATATACCTTATCAACAAAATTGACTCACAACGTTTTGAGCTTAGCAAAAGATTGATAGAATTGAATTCACTTATTGAAAATCTTACCTCTGATAATCCCGAAATATCAATCACTCAAAAACAATTTCTACCTTCTTATTTAAACCAGGACCTGGAGGTTTTGAAAAAGCTACTTCTTGATAGAGACCGGCTGTCCTTATCCTATAACGAGAATACGTTTGCATTTAAACAAAAGGAAAATGAATTGAATGCATTAAAAGATCAGGTTTTTAATCAATTGACTGGTCTTAAAAAAAATTGGTTGGAAAGCCTGAGTGACATGAAGCGTAAAAAAGAAAGCCTTGAAAAACAATTCGCCTCCATGCCTGACAAAAATACTCAGTTTTCGAAAAATCAAAGATTTTATAAACTGTATGAGGAATTTTACCTGTCCATGATGCAGTCCAAGGCGGAGTTTGAAATTGCACAAGCCGGTAACACACCCGACTTTAAAATACTCTCGCCTGCTACGTTGCCATCCATTCCAATTGCACCTAAAAAGTTAATGATATTGGGGATAGGATTAGTTGCTAGCTTAGTAGTCAACTTCTTTCTCATTGGTATTTTATATTTGCTAAACAATAAAATAATCAGCATTCAGGAAGTAGAGCGAAACATTTCTATTCCTGTGCTGGGTTCCATCCCTGTACTCCAGCATTCTAATAGCGATTCCCTTATCGTTTTGAAAAATCCAAAATCAATGGCAAGTGAAGCCATCCGAACATTGAGAACCAGTCTTGACTTTTTTACATCCGGAGGAAATAAAAAAACAATTAGCATTACCTCGACTGTTTCGGGTGAAGGAAAATCATTTCTTGCAATGAACCTAAGTGGTGTGTTAGCCATGTCAAACAAGAAGGTAGTGTTAGTTGATCTTGATATGCGCAAAGTGAAAGAAAACCTCCCATTTGCAATAGAAGATGGGTCTAAAGGCGTGAGTACAATACTAATAAAGAAGCATGAATGGAGTGATTGTATTATTAAAACTTCGCTTGACTCTTTTGATTATATCCCCGCAGGGCCGCATCCTCCAAACCCATCCGAGCTTCTTCTCAATGACGCCTTTAATCAGCTATTGAATAACCTGAAAACAAAGTACGACTTCATCATAATGGACACACCGCCTGTTGGTCTGGTGACCGATGGAGTGATGGTGATGAAAATATCAGACATTTCTATTTATGTTCTCCGTGCCAATTATTCGAAAAGAGAATTTATCAACACCCTTACCAGAATAATTAAAATAAACAAACTCAATAACGTGGCTGTCGTAGTAAATGCACTACCCACTGACGGTAAAGCTTATGGCTATGGATACTATGAAGAAAAGAGTGATAGAGGTTTTCTTAGGAAATTGATGAAAAGATAGTGTTCTCATTTTTTAAATCAAAAACGCAAGTCAATTTAGCCCCGCTCGAAACAGATATTCATTCTCATTTACTTCCACAGTTAGATGACGGGGTGAAGTCTCTGGAAGAGTCAGGGCAGCTTATCCGTCAATTCATTGATTTGGGGTACACAAAGATAATTACCACACCCCATGTAATGAATGATTTTTACCGCAATGAATCGGGTGACATTATCAAAAAACTCGAATTGTTAAAACAATATTTAAAAAGTGAAAATATAAATATTCCTATTGAGGCCGCAGCTGAGTATTACCTGGATGAATCGCTCATAGAGCGAATAAAAAGGGGGGAAAAATTATTAACCTTTGGCGCCAACTATCTTCTATTTGAAACTAACTTCCTCACTGAGCCATTTCAGTTAAAGGAATTCATTTTCTCCGTCACCACGTTAGGATATAAGCCGGTGTTGGCCCATCCTGAGCGATACCAGTATTTAGTTAATAACTTCCTTAAAGTGGAAGACCTGAAAAACAGAGGGGTATTATTTCAAATAAATATACCTTCAATCATTGGCGCCTATTCAAGGCCCATTCAGAAGCTTGCCAATCAACTAATAGAAAAAGGCTGGGTTAGTTTTTTGGGAAGCGATTGTCATAATCAAATTCAAATGGATATACTTAAGGATACATTCAAGAACAAGTATTTCAAAAGAGCTCTTGAGTTGCCTTTACTGAACAGGTCCTTATAAACATTATGATTGCTATAACAGGTGCGAATGGTTTACTAGGTAGCAGATTGGCCCACCGGCTGGCAGCTGATACTATTCCATTTTATGGAATCAAGCGGGCCCAATCGGATACCTCTCTGCTTGGCGATCTCCCTATGGAATGGAAAGAAGCGGACCTTTTGGATGTGGGCGCACTTCACGCTGCTCTGAAAGGTGCAACTACAGTGGTTCACTCGGCAGCTCTGGTTTCATTTAGATCGGGTGATAGCGAACAGTTGTATCGAATCAATGTGGAGGGCACAAGGAATGTGGTTAATGCCTGCCTTGGTTTGGGTATCCAGAGAATCATTCATGTGAGTTCTGTAGCTGCTCTGGGTAGGCATAAAGGAGTAAAAAACATTAATGAAAATCATAATTGGGTCGATAGCAAACTGAATTCTGATTATGCCGAATCTAAATACCTGGCTGAGCTGGAAGTTTTCAGAGGCCAGGAAGAAGGTTTGGAAATAGATATCATCAATCCCTCCGTGATATTATCTCAATCCAATTGGGATAGAAGCAGTGCCCAACTTTTTAAGTACGTATGGAAAAATAAACCCTTCTACACCGAAGGTGCAATTAACTATGTGGATGCAAGAGATGTAGTTTCCATGATCAGCATATTGTTGAACAACAAGGCAAGTGGTGAACGATATATTGCAAACGGAGGGGCTATATCAATAAAAGATATACTAACTAAAATAGCTGTACACTTTAATAAAAAGGCCCCCTGGATAAAGGTACCTGGCCCATTCATATCAGTTGCTGCATGGGTAGAATCTGCCCGATCCATTATTACCGGAAACGAGCCCATGGTTACCCCTCAATCGGCAAGAGGAGCGAATGAAAGATTCTTTTACGACAATGAAAAGGCCATTAAAAAGCTTGGAATGGGGTTTCGGGCCATCGAGGACACACTTGAATGGTGTTGCTCCTACTATTTACAAAACGGTACGATAAACAATCGAAATTAACAAGCTTGTGGCCCATGTTTTATGGGATTACCTTTGCATGTATAGATTCATTTGATTCACGGTTTTTTTACCTACTTTAGGAAAACCATTTATATAATGGCCCACGATTTCAGGAAACGAGAAGAAGAGGAAGAGTTGATCAAACGCTTTGAGGAAAGCCTCAGGAAGAGTGCGAATGATTTTTTTGATATCAATTCTTACGAAACAATCATAGACTTCTATCTCGATCAGGCTAAATATAAAAAGGCACTCACAGCGGTTAATCAGGCAATGCAACTCTACCCTTTTTCTACGGAGTTAATTTCCGTAAAAGCCCAAATTCTTTCCAACCTCGAAGATTATGACCAGGCATTGGAGTTGCTTGAAAAAGCAAAAAGTCTTCATCCTACCGACCTTGAAATATATTTTTCTACAGGTTCCATTCTCTCCTTGCAAGGAAAACACAAAGAAGCCATATCATTATATGAGCAGGCACTATCTTTTGCCGATGAAGATGCGGATGAAATTTATTATAGCATCGGTTTGTCTCATCAAAGTTTAGGAGAATATGAGGAAGCGATCAACGCCTATAAGCAATCAGTTGAAATAAATATTTCCCATGAAGGATCATTATATGAACTGGCATTCTGCCTTGACGTAGTTGGACAATTGGAGAGTAGTCTCTCCTATTATAGAAAGTTCATTGATGAAGATCCGTACTCTGCAGCCGCATGGTATAACCTGGGTATTGTGTGCAATAAGTTAGAGCAATACAATGATGCGCTTAATGCTTATGAATACGCAGTGGCTATTGATGATACATTTGCGTCTGCTTATTTTAACATGGGCAATACCTACTTAAACCTGGAACAATACACTAAAGGACTAAATTCATTTAGAAAAACCATCGATATTGAAGGCCCCAGCCCTGAAGTTTATTGTTCGATGGGTGCGGCCTATGAAAACCTTGGACAATTTGAGTTAGGATTAAAATACTTTCAAAAGGCTGCTAAACTTGATGCATTCTATGATGAGGCCTGGTTTGGAGCCGGCAGTTGCCTAGAGAAACAGGAAAAATGGTATCAGGCACTCCATTTCTTCAATAAGGCTATAAAACTCAATAGCCAGAATGCAGAATATTGGAAAGCCGCTGCTCATGCAGAATTTAAGATTGGAAATACGATCTCAAGTATTAGCGCATATGAAGAGGCCAGTCAGTATGGGCCAACCGACAAAGAAATTTGGCTTAACTGGTCATTTATATACTATGAGCAAGGCGAATACTCAAAAGCAGTTGAAATTCTTGAAAGAGGATTGGCGGAAATCCCCAATGAATCTGATTTTCTTTATCGTATGGCGGTTTATCAAATTGAAGACGGTAAGTTTAAAGAAGCCTTTAATTATCTTGAAAATGCCCTAATTTTGGATTTTGAAGGGCACCGTATGCTTTTTGATTTTTTTCCAAAGCCAGAAACCCAAAAGGCGCTCTTTAAGATTATTGATCAATTTAGAAAAGAAAACCACTAATGAATTACACACTTAAGAATCTGCCTGAGCGAACCGCAAAGCCCAGGCAAATTGGATTTACCATGGTAATGGACAAAGGCCTTAGTATAAGGGAAGCGGAAGATCTTGTATCTATTTCTGCCGGGCACATTGATATTATCAAATTAGGATGGGCCACATCATATGTGACACCGGTACTAAAAGAAAAACTAAAGGTTTATAAAGACGCTGGCATTCCCTGTTACTTTGGCGGCACCTTATTTGAAGCTTTCGTTATTAGAGATCAATTCGATGACTATAGAAAAGTGTTGGATAAGTACGACATGCCGTTTGCTGAAGTATCGGATGGTTCTATTGATCTGGACCACGACAAGAAACTTGACTACATCTCCAAATTATCAGAACAAGTAACTGTATTGTCAGAAGTAGGATCCAAGGATGCAGAGAAAATTATTCCTCCCTATCAATGGATTGACTTAATGCAAAAAGAGCTGGATGCTGGTGCCTGGAAAGTAATTGGTGAAGCGAGAGAAAGTGGAAACGTGGGGCTCTTTCGTGCCACCGGAGAAGTTAGATCAGGGCTGGTACAGGAGATACTTACAAAAATTCCTTTTGAAAAAATTATATGGGAAGCGCCACAAAAGGCACAACAGGTTTGGTTTATTAAACTTCTTGGCGCCAATGTAAACTTGGGTAACATTGCACCTAATGAAGTAATCCCGTTAGAAACAATAAGGCTTGGCCTGAGAGGAGATACATTTCTTCATTTTCTTGGCCTGGAACAAAAGAGGGGCAACAATGCCCCCCCGTTTTATACAGACTAATTTCATTTGAGACGTTTTAAAGATTATTTATTCCTCTACTTAAAGGGAATAGGAATGGGTGCAGCTGACGTAATACCAGGCGTATCCGGAGGCACCATTGCCTTCATTACAGGTATTTATGAAGAACTCATCAACTCGATAAGGAGGATAGATGTGGAGGCAATTCAATTACTCCAACATTTTAAGTGGGGTGAGTTTTGGAGAAAAATAAACGGGGGTTTTCTTCTCATTGTTTTGGGTGGGATTTTAACAAGCCTACTTTCTTTTGCCAAGCTGATGAACTACTTATTGGTCACCTACCCTATCCCAGTTTGGTCATTTTTTTTCGGCTTAATTCTTATTTCGGCCCCCTTGATTTTGCGAGAAGTAAAAGTCTGGACCCTTTTTTCAGTATTGGCAGGGTCAGCGGGTATTGCCATTGCCTATTGGATCACGATCATTTCCCCTGCTCAAACGTCCTCAAGCCTTTTTTTTATCTTCTTCTGTGGCGCGTTGGCTATTTGTGCAATGATTTTACCTGGGATTTCCGGGGCCTTCATATTGCTTCTGCTCGGAAAATATGAATTCATGATCAAATCACTGGTTGAAGTTAATCTCGCTGTTGTGGGAGTTTTCGCTCTGGGTTGCATTATTGGATTATTGACCTTCTCCAGGTTCTTAAGTTGGATATTAACGCACCACCGATTTCCTACTTTGGCTTTGCTTTCTGGTTTTATGCTTGGCTCGCTCAATAAAGTATGGCCCTGGAAGGAAGTGCTGTCATTCAGATTGAACGCTGAGGGGAAACAAATACCCGCGATTGATCAAAGTATCTGGCCTGGGCAGTATCTCGAAAAAACCGGACATGACCCACAAGTATTTCAGGCTATACTATTTGTTGCGCTCGGAATTTTAATCGTTGTATTTGTAGAAAAACTCGCGATTGCATTTAAAACAAAACCTTAAAATGGAAAAGAAGTTCGGTTTAATTGGTCTCACTGTTAGTCATTCTTTTTCTAAAAATTTTTTCGATGAAAAGTTTTTCAGGGAAGGGCTTCGCGACTACCACTATGACCTGTATGAATTAAAAAAAATCAGTAACCTTAAGCAGTTGCTGAAGGATAACCCAGAAATGTGTGGACTCAATGTTACCATTCCGTACAAAGAAGATGTGGTGGCGCTTCTGGATGAAATTGATGATTCGGCTAAAAAGATTGGCGCTGTCAATGTGATCAAAATTAAGGATGGAAAACTTTATGGATACAACACAGATAGTATCGCTTTTAAAGAAACATTGATAAAATGGTTTCCAAACCCTAAAGGGTCTTCCGCTATTATACTGGGAACAGGCGGATCATCAAAAGCAGTACAGCAAGCCCTGCGAGAACTAAAAATTGATTTTAAGTTGGTTTCCAGGGATAAATCAAAGGGGGATTATACCTATGAAGAATTGAAAGTCAGTGATGGAATATCGGCATGTAACCTGGTAATAAATACCACCCCTTTGGGGATGTCTCCAAATACAAATGCGCATCCATCCATTAATTATGAACAACTAACGGAAAAACATTTTGTTTATGATATCATTTACAATCCTGCGCGAACAGAATTTCTACAAAAAGCAGAAATGCGGGGCGCTAATTTTAAAAACGGATTAGAGATGTTGCATATTCAGGCCGAAAAAGCCTGGGCGATTTGGAACAGTTGAAATATAAAATTCTACTTAGTAAGAGAAAGTGGATTTCAAACTTACCAGTAAATACATTCCTACAGGCGACCAACCTGTTGCCATTAAGCAACTGGTTTCAGGTTTGCAGTCCGGTGAACAGCATCAGACCCTTCTGGGAGTAACCGGATCAGGAAAGACATTTACTATTGCCAATGTAATGGCTGAAGTGAATAAGCCTACTCTTGTGCTTAGTCATAATAAAACATTGGCCGCTCAATTGTATGGTGAATTCAAACAATTTTTTCCAGAGAATGCGGTGGAATACTTCATCTCTTATTATGACTACTACCAGCCAGAAGCATTCATTCCCAGCTCAGGTTTATATATTGAAAAGGACCTCTCTATCAATGATGAAATAGAAAAATTGAGACTTAGCGCCACCTCCTCCCTGCTTTCAGGAAGAAGAGATGTGATCGTAGTTGCCTCGGTTTCTTGTATTTACGGAATTGGAAACCCGGAAGAATTTGGAAAAAATAGAATTCAACTTACTGCGGGGGAAACTATTCCAAGAAATCAATTGCTGTTTGGCTTGGTAGACATTTTATACAATAGAACGGAAGCAGAATTTAAACGCGGCACATTCAGGGTAAAAGGCGATACGGTAGATGTTTTTTTGGCTTACGCGGATTATGCAGTTCGTATCTATTTCTTTGGGGATGAAATTGAAGCTATTCAATTGATCGATCCCTTTACCGGAAAAAAAATATCCGATGAAAAGGTAGCCGTTATTTTTCCTGCTAACCTTTTTGTAACAGGCAAAGACATGCTGCAACAAGCCATTCGGGAGATTCAGGATGATATGGTTTTACAAGTAGAAATGTTCAGTGCCGAGAAAAGGCATTTAGAAGCCAAACGACTTAAGGAGCGTACTGAATTCGATATCGAAATGATGCGCGAGTTGGGCTATTGTAGCGGCATTGAGAATTATTCAAGATACTTTGACAGAAGACAGGCAGGCGCACGACCTTTCTGCCTTATCGACTATTTCCCCGATGATTTCTTAATGGTAATAGATGAAAGTCATGTGACCATACCACAAGTGCGGGCCATGTGGGGAGGTGACCGTTCCCGCAAAGTTAATTTAGTAGACTACGGGTTTAGGCTACCATCCGCTATGGATAATCGTCCTTTAACCTTTAATGAATTCGAAAGCATTTTGAATCAGGTAATTTATGTAAGTGCTACCCCTTCAGAATATGAATTGCGCAAATCAGAAGGTGTAGTGATAGAGCAATTAATTCGCCCTACCGGACTATTGGATCCGGAAATTGATGTGAGGCCCAGTAAAAATCAAATTGACGACTTACTGGAAGAAATAGATGAACGTGTAAAAAAGCATGAGCGTGTATTGGTTACTACTTTGACTAAGAGAATGGCAGAAGAGCTCACCAAATTTTTGGAGCGAGCGAATGTTAAGTGTCGGTACATCCATTCTGAAGTAAAAACGCTAGACCGCGTAGAAATTCTGAGAGAGTTGCGTTTAGGAATATTTGATGTTTTGGTAGGCGTAAACCTCTTAAGAGAAGGGCTTGATTTGCCAGAAGTGTCTTTGGTTGCCATTCTCGATGCCGACAAAGAAGGCTTTTTGCGCAATCAACGTTCACTGGTACAAACGATAGGCCGTGCAGCGCGAAATGAAAACGGCAAGGTCATCATGTATGCTGATAAAATTACAGAGTCTATGCAATTGGCAATTGATGAAACGAACAGAAGAAGGAAAACACAGCAAGACTACAATATTGAACATGACATTACCCCTAAGACGATATTGAAATCAAAAGAGTCGATAATGGGGCAAACAATGGTAGCTGACTCCAAAAAAACAACCAAACGTTACTATATTGAAGAGGAAGAAAAGTCGCTTGCCGCGGATCCTGTAATTGCGTACTTAAGTACCGATGAGTTGAAAAAAATGGTTGAAAGAACTAAAAAAGCCATGGAGAAGGCTGCCAAAGAACTTGAATTCATTGAAGCTGCACGCCTCAGGGATGAATATATAGCCTTACAAAAGTTGATTGAAGAAAGGGATTAACTTTGTACCACTATGAAATACTTTTTAACAACCCCATTATGAGAAAATTTTTAGTCGTTGCATTTATTTTGGGTTTAACGAATTTAGTAGCCGCACAAAGCACAGGCGATATCATGCTTGGTGGCGGGGTGGATTTCATAAAGACAGATAATTCGGGTCTCTTTAAAAAATCTCAAATAGGCCTTGAGGTAAACTATTTCGTAGTCAGGCATTTCGCGGTAGGACTTGGAGGAGAAATCTGGTCCAATCAAAAAAATTCTTTTGCAATGGGTGCCCGCTGGTATGCCAACGAAAATGTATTTATAAAATTTAAAGGATTGATCGGAGCGAATGATGTAGCCATTGGAGGGGGATATGCCAAAGCCTTAACACAATACTTACGCCTGGAAGGGATGGGTGATTTTTACATCAATAGTACTGAGTTTGGAATAAGGATTGGCTTGGGGTATGTTATTAAGTGAAAATTTATGTGCTATTTCCAGAGTGTCCTAAATCCTTAATCAATATCGAATCTTTGCACGTCTACGGTTTTGTGGCAACAAAAAACTTGTCTTGTCGAACTTTGCAAGTCCTTTGTGCCCTTTGCATTTAAATTTTCTAAACACTCCAGAACACAAAGAACCCTCAACGTTGCAAGTGCAAGAAATTAGATATAGTTACCAACTTGTCTTGGGCCTTCCCTGAAAAGGAAGAGAAGTGTAAGGCTAAAATTCTTTGAGTAATTCAACCCATACTTATCCTGCTTTCACAGGAGTCTAAAAAGCATTTCGTCCTGGGAAATCTCTCTTGGCGAACTTTGCGAATACTTTGTGCCCTTTGCGTTTTTACACTACGCTCCAAATCTTTTTGCCACCTCATTCCAGTTCACCACATTCCAAAAAGCAGCAGCATAATCCGGTCTGCGGTTTTGATAGTGTAGGTAATAGGCGTGTTCCCACACATCCAAACCGAGAATTGGCGTTCCTTTTACTTCAGCTATGTCCATCAAAGGATTGTCCTGGTTAGGAGTACTGGTAATGGCCAATTTTCCCTTGGCATCTTTGATCAACCACGCCCATCCAGAGCCAAAACGACCCCCAGCAGCTGCATTGAATTTTGCTTTCATCTCATCAAAAGAACCAAAGGCTGCATTGATAGCATCTGCCAGGGCTCCCGATGGATTGCCTCCTGCTTTGGGTCCCATCACCGTCCAAAATAAACTGTGGTTATAATGCCCACCACCATTGTTGCGAACGGCCACAGGGTATTTTGAAATGTTCTTACAAATATCCTCGATGCTTAATTTAGCAGCATCCGTACCTTCTATGGCTTTATTTAAATTCGTTACGTATGCATTATGGTGTTTTCCATGATGAATTTCCATGGTGCGTGTATCAATGTGTGGTTCCAATGCATTAAAATCATATGGAAGTTTGGGAAGTGTAAATGCCATGATCAGCTATGTTTAAAAGTGAAAAATATATATGTACTGTCTTCAAATATACTAACTAAGTAGCCAGGTAAAAAGTTTACCTTTTCCTGCTTTTATTAATTCACCCATAGTTTCTACACTCCCAGTTCCAAAAAAAAAATAATAAACTAAAATTGTTTATCAATTCGATAATAGCACCAACTTTGAGGCGCACTGAAGATATCTAGAAACCAGTGTGGTAAAATGATCAATGGTGACAACAAGATCCTCCCTTATTTGGCACTGGCAATAGTTTGCATTGCATGGGGAACAACCTATCTGGCACTCCGAATTGGTGTGCTTGAGTTCCCTCCTTTCTTGTTCAGTGCCATAAGGCAAATTACTGCAGGCATTCTACTTGTAGGCAGCTTACTCCTATTTGGAAAGATAAAGTTACCTGATAAATCCGCATTGGTGGGGCAGGCAATTGGTGGCTTTTTTATGATCACCATGGGGAATGGATTAGTAGGCTGGGCTGAGGTATATGTACCGAGCGGATTGACTGCCATAATATGTTCTATTGTACCCATTTGGGTAATCCTGATTAACCTCGTAGTTGCAAAAGACGAAAAACCAACATTGCCCATTGTGATAGGACTGGTGATTGGGCTAAGTGGTATTATTTTAATTTTTAGCGATAACCTGGGTGGCTTTTCAGTGCCGGGCTACGCATGGGGAATTGCTTTTATTACTTTAGCCAATCTGGGTTGGGCAGCCGGAAGCATCTGGATGAAGCGCAAAAACCAATCAACCAATGCGTTTCTAAATGCCGGTCTTCAAATGTTCTTTGGTGGGATCTGGCTACTACCCATCAGCCTGCTATTTGACGATTTGAATGCCTTGCAATGGAGCAACAACGCGGTTTATTCTCTTTTATACCTCATCTTAATAGGATCAGTGGCAGCGTATGGCTCTTATGTATATGCAATAAAAACGCTACCCCTTACTATTGTTACACTCTATGCTTATATTAATCCTATTGTAGCAGTTATCCTGGGATGGGCTGTATTGGGAGAAACATTAAACATGAGGGTAGCCATTGCCATTGGAATTACTTTGACAGGAGTTTACATTGTAAACCGTGGCTATCAATTTAGAAATCTATGGAAATCACAATTGTCAGCTAATTCCAAATAAATGCTTCCGATACCGTATCAAACCATTGATTGGAGTAAAGTTAAAGTAACGACACATCCTGGCGAGCAAGGAACAGCCTACTGGAAAACCATTGATCATGGAGGCCTGCGGGTGAGATTGGTAGAGTATTCCCCCGGTTATAAAGCAGATCACTGGTGTGAACGCGGACACATTATTTTTTGTATTAAAGGTGAATTAATTTCTGAATTAGCAGATGGTACCTGTCATGTACTCAAAGAAAATATGAGCTATCATGTAAGTGACCAGATGAGCAAACATAGGTCATCTACAAAAGAGGGAGCCTTGCTGTTTATTGTAGATGGCGAATTCCTGAATTTAAATTCGAAAACATAAAGGCCCTTTGAAGACTACAAAAAAATCAATACAAGAAAGGATGTTTTCGGAGGTAGGATCTGGCCTCTTTGAAAAGGCCCAGTCCTACGGCCTTGAGTATCTTTCGAAAGTATTTGATAGAAACGTTTTTCCGGAAAACCAGGCACTGGACGACCTGGAAAAATTTACCGAGGAAATGCCAACCCAATCTGAAGATGCTGGCAAAGTAATTGACTTGCTTCACCAATTTGGATCACCGGCCACGGTGGCCACCATGGGTGGCAAGTACTTTGGTTTCGTTACGGGAAGTGTGCTCCCTGTAAGCCTGGCGGCTAAAAACCTATCCATATTCTGGGATCAGGTATCGGCCATGCAGGTGATGTCTCCCATCTCAGCCAAGCTTGAAGCCATCGTTGAAAAATGGCTGGTAGACCTTTTTCACTTACCCTTAAATACGGTCGCTGGCTTTGTTAGTGGCTCATCCATGGCCAATTTTTGTGGGTTGGCAGCAGCCCGGTATAGGATATTGAAAAATCAGGGTTGGGACATTACAGAGAAAGGACTCTTTGACGCCCCCAGAATCAGGGTAGTGGCAGGAAGGCATGCGCACTCTACTATACTGAAAGCAGTTTCACTTTCCGGCATTGGGAAATCCAATATTGAATGGGTGGATGTAGATGATCAAGGTAGAATTATTCCGGAATTAATACCGGCATTAAGCGATAATACCATACTCATCCTTCAGGCTGGAAATGTAAATAGCGGAGCGTTTGACGATTTCAAATCGATTTGTCAAAAAGCACAGGCACTAGGAGCATGGGTTCATATTGATGGAGCCTTCGGCTTGTGGGCACAAGCTTCACAAAAACTAAAACATTTGACTGATGGAATTGAATTTGCAAATTCCTGGACAGTAGACGCTCATAAAACATTAAACACACCTTACGACTCAGGTGTTATTTTGTGTGCAGATAAAGAAGCCCTGGTTTCGTCACTCCACATGATCGGTGGCTATATTATTACAGGTAACGAAAGAGATGGGATGTTATACACTCCGGAAATGTCCAGACGCGCCAGGATAATAGAGTTTTGGGCAGCCCTTAAATACTTAGGCAAAGATGGACTGGATGAAATGATCCAGGGATTTCACGAACGAGCCATTCAATTTTCAAAAGGCCTGAAAGAAATTAAGGGATTCCATATTTTAAACGAAGTGGTGTTTAACCAGGTGTTGGTTGGTTGTGAAACGGAAGAGATAACAACTCAAACCATCTCCAAGATTCAAGAATTAAAAGTGTGTTGGGTGGGCGGCTCAACCTGGCATGGAAAAAAAGTGATAAGAATAAGTGTATGCTCCTGGGCAACCACTGAAAAGGATGTGGATCTTTCTGTAAAATCATTTGAGAAAGCCTTGGAAGTGGTACTTCAAAGTAGCAATAAAAAATAAAATCATAGAATTCATCCTGAATTAAAAAAATATTAACATGTATTTACCCAAAGATTACAGGAACAATAATCGAGAGGAACAATTGGAGTTTATCAGAAAGAATAGCTTTGGAATGTTGGTAAGCGATGTCAACAACAAACCCTGGGCTACTCACATTCCTTTCATACTCAATAGTGATGGCACAAAATTGACGAGCCATATTTCGAGAGGAAATGTGCAGTGGAAACACTTTTCTTCTGAGAAAGAAGTAATGGTGGTCTTTTTAGGTCCAAACGCTTACGTCTCCTCCTCCTGGTATAACCACGAAAATGTTCCCACGTGGAATTATATTGCAGTGCATGTGTACGGTCACCTCAGGATCATAGAAGGAGATGAATTAAAAATTTCTTTGAAACAATTAATGGATCGTTATGAGGCTGATTCCGTCAATCCCGTGACGATAGAAAAGATGACTCCTTCCTATTTGGAAAGAGAGATACGGGGTATTGTGGCCTTTGAAATTACAATTACACAGATCGAAGCTGCGTACAAACTCTCCCAAAACAGAGAAAAAGAGGATTACGAAAACATCATTACAGAATTGAACAAAAGGGATAACAATGCTCAGGAAGTGGCCAAAGAAATGAAAAAACGTTGCCCTTATTGAACTATCGGGTATCAAAAAACATAACAATTTAGATATATTTAATCCTATTAACAGACATGGCAATGGCAACACCCAATGAAATTGCAATAAAACACACCAACCAATCCCAATTTCCAAAGGTTGATTTTAATAATCTCGATTTTGGCAAATACATTTCAGATCATATGGTTGTTGCTAACTATGCCAACAAAAACTGGGGTGAGCCGGAAATAATACCTTATGGCGATCTCCCGATGAGCCCCGCCATGCTATCTCTTCATTACGGACAATCCATCTTTGAAGGGATGAAAGCATTCAAAATGAAAGATGGCAACATCAGTATTTTCAGATTGAAAAAACACCATGCCCGCATGAACAAGTCGCTGGCAAGGATGTGTATGCCCCAAATAAGTGAACCTATGTTCACGGAAACACTCCGCGCATTAATTGAGTTGGATCACCAGTGGGTTCCAGCTATGGAGGGTGCAGCGCTTTACATAAGGCCTATTGTCTTCGCATCCGAAGCGCGTCTTGGTGTAAAAGTCTCTGACCTTTATAAGTTTATCATCATGACAACTCCAGTGGGGCCTTACTTTAGTAAACCTTACAGATTGAAAGTAGAGGATCACTATGTTCGCACAGCTGAAGGCGGAACTGGCTTTGCAAAATGTGCCGGTAACTATGGAGGTGCGTTCTACCCCACTCAGGTGGCCAAAGAAGAAGGTTTTGATCAGGTACTGTGGACAGACCATAAAGATCACCAATACATTGATGAAGTAGGAATGATGAATGTAATGTTTGTTGTCAATGGAAAGCTTATTACCCCTTCATTGAATACTGCGATTCTTGATGGCATTACACGCGACTCTATACTCACACTGGCCAAAGAAATGAATTTTCCTACAGAAGAAAGAAGGATAAAACTGGAAGAGCTGGAGAAAGGTTTTAAGGATGGATCAATAACAGAAGCATTCGGTGCGGGTACTGCAGCCGTAGTTGCCCCTATCCAATCCATTCGTATTCATGGAATAGACTACACCATCCCGCTGCCAGACAGCAATAGTTTTCAATTGAAAGTAAAAAAACAATTGTTGGATATTAGAACCGGAGTGGTGGAAGATAAACATCAATGGAACTACATTGTTAAAATATGATAGAACTTAAATACATGTTATTCTATTAACCAATCCACCTTTGAACATAACCTACCGATCGGACCTAACCATTTCAAGTTCTCAATTTATTGATGTACTCAAAAGATCTACACTGGATGAGCGCAGACCTGTAAATAGCCCGGATCGAATTCAGAAAATGCTGGATCATGGAAATATACTTATTACCGCCTGGGATGGCGACTTATTGGTAGGTGTATCACGCGCGCTTTCAGATTTCTCGTTTTGTTGCTACCTCTCAGACCTGGCTGTTGATACAGATTATCAAAAAAAGGGAATTGGAAAAAAACTAATTGACGAAACCCATTTTGTTGCAGGTCATCTCACTACATTAATATTACTGGCTGCCCCTGCTGCGGCAGCTTATTATCCCAAAATAGGAATGGAACAGTTTTCTGATTGTTTCATTATTAGACGAAAAAATCCTTGAAAAGGATCAAACAACAACTCTATGCATATTGTCAGCAATGGGTCGACAATAAAATCGCCTTAGCACAAAGTGAGATCAACTCAGCGCAGGCCTCCGCCAATGAAGAAACCAAAAGTAGTGCAGGTGATAAATACGAAACGGCCAGGGCTATGGCGCAATTGGAGATAGAAAAAAGTACCAATCAATTATCAGAAGCCGGTAAATTAAAGCGGGTACTGAACGAATTCTCAGCAGAAATAGAAACAACAAAAACTCAGCTGGGTGGTCTTATTCAAACCGACAATGGTTGGTTTTATATTTCCTTAAGTGCAGGACAAGTAATATTGGATGATGTGGCCTATATCTGCCTATCTCCAGTGTCCCCGTTAGGAGCTAGAATGTTAAACCTAGAACCAGGGGAGAAATTCAGCTTCAACAACAAAAGTTACCATATTCAGGCTGTGTACTAAGGGAATCCTGACGAAGGATAAAAATATTTACTCCTGCACAATTCCAGCCTCCAAAAGGCGTTTTAATAGAGCAAATAGTCAAGAAATACAAGGAATTTTGCCATAAAATGACTAATTTTGCACGACTTCGTTAAAAAAAGCAGAAAAGCCCATTAAAACTCAAAAACAACTTCTGAACCAAACCTGCCAAGAAGGAGTTTTATCATTGAAATTCGTTTGTTTCATCATTAAAATAAGCTAAAACTATGGGAAGACCCCCTATATTACCCAAGAAGAAGAAAGATGGTTACTACCTGGATATCCGCAATAAGGGTGCAAAATCGGGCATTATCATTATCCGCGATACTGAAAAGGAAATGATGCAGGCCGTAAAGCAATATGAAAACACAAAAGATGTAATCATTCTTGGGGAGCACAAAAATGGAAAACGTGTAGAGGAGAAAAAGAAGAAACTACACCAGAAAGAAAAAGCATAAAGATAAGGCTGTCCAATAGGGCAGCCTTATTTGTTTTTAAAACGGAAGGTCATCAGACCCACCCGCATTATCAGGTTCGTCCATGGGTGGTGGTGGTGAAAAAGTGTCTCCTCCCCCTGCAGTGCCCTTCTCTACCTTCCAGGCGCGTACATCAGTGTACCATCTCCCATTGTACTCTCTGCTTTCCAAATCTATACCCACGTTCACTTCATCCCCTTCGGTAACACCGAACTGATCAATCTTATCCCCCCAGATAGAGAGACAAACTTTCTTGGGGTATTGGCTTTGTGTTTCTATAATAAATTCTTGCTTTCTCCACTGTCCCTTCTTTCCCATTCCAGATTGCAGCGGAAGCAATTGAATCACTCTTCCTTTTAATTCCATAGCCATAGGGCATTCTTTAGTTTATTGATTTGATTATTGTGAATGCAATTTGTCGATTAATTGAGAATATGGCAACGAAGTAACACTCAAAGTAATAACCCAAGCTTACTTTCACCCAAAAAATACCATTTAATGTGAGTGATGTTGTAACTTTTGTACAAAGACTGAGTTTCCCATACCAATTCAACTTTATGCTGCCCAATTACTTAAAGATCGCCCGAAGAAACGCCATGCTTTACAAAGGCTATACCTTTCTTAATTTACTGGGACTCATCACCGGCATCACATCCAGTATTCTAATCCTTCTGTGGATTAATGATGAAGTCTCAATGAATAAGTTTCATGCCAATGGGACACATATCTATCAGCTATTCCGCAACATGAAACAATCCGGTGGCTACGTTACAACAACACAGTCTATCCCCAAACCGGCTGCAGACCTGATGAACGCGGAATACCCTGAAGTAAATGAGGTGACATTATATAGTTGGCCGATGGAAAAAACTTTAGGAGAAGGTGACAAAGCATCCAAAGTAACGGGGCGCTATGTAACGCCAGAATTTTTAGATATTTTTTCGTTTCCTCTTCTGGTAGGTGACAAAACTACCGCGTTAGATGATCTCAATTCAATCATTATTTCAAAAAGTACTGCAATTAGCTATTTCGGAACTCAATGGCAGGCCGCACTTGGCAAAACACTCCTACTTGAAAAATCAAATGAAATGAGAGTAACTGGAGTATTTGATGATCCGGGCACCAATTCCACACTCAAATTCGATTGGCTCATGCCTGCTGAACAATTCATACTCAATAATGATTGGGTGAATGACTGGGGCAACGGAGCCTTTAGTATTTTTTTTACCGTTGACGATGAACAAAAAGCGCAAGCGGTGGCCAATAGAATAGTTGATGAAATTAAAACCCACACCGTGGGGGCCAGCAATGCCGGTGACGAGACATTGATCATACAGAAGTTTGAAGATACCTACCTCTATTCAAATTACGACAATGGTGTAGCCAATGGCGGACGCATCGACTATGTACACATTATGACAGGTGTGGTCATTTTAATCTTACTAATAGCCTGTATCAATTTTATGAACCTCACCACTGCCAGGGCAGACCGTAGGTCCAAAGAAGTAGGTCTACGAAAAGCCATGGGTGCGCAAAGGTCATCTTTAGCTGTTCAGTTTATTATTGAAGCATTAATATTCTCCGCCATCGCTGTGATAATAGCTGTAGGCATTGCGTTTGTAGTGCTTCCTTATTTCAACCAACTGGTCGGCAAAAACCTGGTCATTAACTTTACCCAACCCATGACCTGGGGTGTAATCATAGGATTGATTGCAGGGGTCGGTATACTGTCCGGCAGCTACCCGGCATTCATCCTGCCCGCCTTCAATATTATAAAATCGCTAAAAGGAGGTACCAATCAGGGGCGTAGCGCTGCTTTGATAAGAAAGGGATTAGTAGTCTTTCAATTCGCCATCTCCATTTTACTCATCATTGGTACCATTGTAATTTACAAGCAACTTGATTATGTACTTAACAAAGATCTGGGGTTAAACAAGGAAAATCTTATTGATGTCCGCCTGGAGGGAGACTCGTTACAACAGTTCAATGCCTATAAAACGGAATTATTAAAACTTAGTCATGTTAAAGCAGTTTCAGGAACTTCCGGTAACCCTGTTGCTTATGGCAGGTCCACAAGTTCTGCCAATTGGGAGGGAAAAGATCCTGCGGCCGGATACGAGATCAATGTTATTTTGACCGATGAAGATTTCATTTCAACTATGGGAATGAAAATGGTGAAAGGTCGTGCTTTTTCCAGGGACTATAAAGACTCAACCAATTTTATCATCAACGAAGTAGCTGCCGGGCTCATGGGCTTCGATGATCCAATAGGTAAAAAATTATCTTTTTGGGGGATAAACGGACAGATCATTGGAGTAGTAAAAAACTTCCACATGAGCAATATGCATGAGCCTATCTCACCGCTCATCATTACCTGTATGCACCCCAGCGGATCAACTTCCATGATGATTAGGTTGCAGGGAGACATAAGTGAAGGGGTAAGTGAAGTTGAATCGGTCACAAAAAGGCTCTACCCCTCAATGGAGTTTCAATATAAGTTTACTGATGAGTTGCTGGAACAAAGCTATGCGAGTGAGCGAACTGCCAGCACACTGGTTAACATTTTTGCTGTAATCTCTATTCTGATTTCCTGCCTCGGGTTATTCGGGCTCTCGGCATTCACGGCAGAACAGCGTGCCAAGGAAGTGGGCGTACGAAAAGTATTAGGTTCAAACGTATGGCAGATTGTTTTTTTGCTTTCGAAAGAATATACCAAATTGATTCTCATCGCATTCGTCATCGCCATACCATTCGGCTATTACTTAATGCAAGACTGGTTAAATAATTTTGAATTTAGAACCTCGCTACAACCCACTATGTTTATTTACGCGGGTTTGATCAGCCTTCTTATTGGAGCATTAACGGTAAGCTTTAAATCTTTTGCTGCCGCGAATGTCAATCCCGTACAATCGTTGAAAAATGAATAAACCCGCTAAAGTCTATTCTCTGATGCGTTTAAAAAAATCGTCCACCAGTATTTTGCATTCTTCCTTCTTCACTCCTTTCACGATAGCGGTTTTAGGATGCAACACTGGACTTTTGGACAAAGAAAATCCTCTTTGTACATCTGATACTCCATACACCAATTTCATTAGCTGTGTCCAATACAATGCCCCCGCACACATTATGCAAGGTTCCAGTGTGACAAAAAGAGTGCACTCACTTAGGTATTTGGATCCAAGATAATTAGAAGCCGATGTGATGGCCAGCATTTCAGCATGGGCAGTAGCATCTGTCAATTGTTCTGTTTGATTATGCGCTCGGGCAATGATTTTATTATTGCAAACTACCACCGCTCCCACGGGCACCTCACCATTGTCAAAAGCTTTGTTAGCTTCCTTTAACGCCTCCCGCATGAAAAATTCATCCGTATATAAATCCATAAATCATACTTGCCAGAAGCTAAAATCAACAAACTACTTTATTATAAGGGAATTCATTACCGCATGAGCCGTTTCTTGCCATTCTTCTTTTAATTGCTCAGGACAACTGAAGGTAATGACCAGTGTTCTTCCCTTTTCAACCAGGTACATTATATAAGTGTATTTTAGGATTGAGTTTTCCTCACCCAGCGCTCTCTTGTCTCCATTGATTCTGGAGTCAAACTCAAAAAAGACGTACTCTTTTTTATGAATCTCCCGAATGCCTTCGTCAATCATATCCACCCTATCATACAAATTATATATTCCTGCTTTGAAAAATTTTTGAGACATCTCATGATCGGCATCCGGCCAACGGGTAGCAGAGGTCTTGATACTAAAATCAATGACCCTGTCGGCATCGGAATAAGCCGCAATTGGTTTTCTCACGGAGGGATGGCGCAACGCAATATCATCCGGAGTCATCTCCATCAGTTCAGTGGGGATTGAAACAGTAATATCATGGGCAATCTTGGTTTTCACCAATTTGTGCCCATTCTCATTGGAAAGAAGGTATAGAAAAGCGAGTAATCCGACTTTTATCATAGTGTTATTTAAGCATAAATGAGACCAAACCTTCAGCCGTTGGTCGTGATGATCAGAAATGGCATTAATTCAAGCCTGGGCATCTAATAAACGCTCAAGCTTTTGTTAATTTGCACCCTCAAATCTAACAGAAAAATAGATGTTACGAACGCATACATGCGGTGAACTGCGGATAGATAATGTAAATCAACAAGTAACCTTGACCGGCTGGGTGCAGCGGGTGCGCGATAAGGGAAGTTTGCTATGGGTCGATCTTAGGGATCGATATGGAGTTACCCAATTATTTCTGGAAGAAGGCAAAACCGCTCCTGAGTTAATAAAATCCGTGCGCGACTGTGGTCGCGAATTCGTAATTAAAGCAACCGGTACAGTGGTAGAGCGCCAATCCAAGAACAACAAGATGGCGACAGGAGATATAGAAATCCGAATTGAGCAATTAGAAATACTTAACTCCTCCAAAACGCCACCCTTTACCATTGAAGATGAAACCGATGGTGGCGATGATCTCCGCATGAAATACCGCTATCTGGATCTAAGAAGGAATCCGGTACGGGAAAGTTTACAACTGCGCCATAAAATGGGACAGCAAACACGGCTTTACCTTGATGCACAAAATTTCATTGAGGTAGAAACACCGGTACTTATCAAATCAACACCCGAAGGGGCGCGTGACTTTGTGGTTCCTTCCCGAATGAACCAGGGAGAATTTTATGCGTTACCTCAATCTCCTCAAACTTTCAAACAACTGCTGATGGTATCTGGGTTTGATCGCTACTATCAAATCGTAAAATGTTTCCGCGATGAAGACTTGCGTGCCGACCGCCAGCCAGAGTTTACACAGATCGACTGTGAGATGGCTTTTGTAGAACAGGAAGACATCCTCAATATTTTTGAAGGATTAATTCGCCACTTGTTCAGGCAAGTAAAAGGAATAGACATCGCTGAAGTACCCCGCATGAGCTACGATCACGCCATGAAGTATTATGGGTCGGACAAACCGGATACACGTTTTGAGATGAAGTTTGTGGAACTCAACGATGTAGCCAAAGGCAAAGGCTTTGGCATTTTCGATGATGCAGAATTGGTAGTGGGTGTTTGTGCCAAAGGATGTGCAGGGTACACACGCAAACAAATTGATGAACTGACAGAATATGTAAAGCGCCCTCAGGTAGGCGCCAAAGGAATGGTATACGCTCGTTACAACGAGGATGGCACTTTCAAATCATCTGTAGATAAGTTTTATGATCAGAATGCATTAAAAGCCTGGGCAGACAAAATGAATGCAGAGCCTGGCGACTTAATGCTATTGATGTCTGGGGAGGAAGAGAAAACAAGAAAAGCGTTGAGCGAGCTTCGTCTGCACCTCGGCAATCAATTGGGCCTTCGTGAAAGGAATACATTTGCTGTATTGTGGGTACTTGATTTTCCATTGTTTGAATGGGATGAAGACACTCAACGCTATCATGCCAAGCACCATCCTTTCACTTCGCCAAAAAGGGAAGACATTCCTTTACTGGACAACGATCCGGGAAAAGTAAGAGCAAACGCTTATGACCTGGTGATCAACGGAACAGAAATTGGAGGTGGCTCCATTCGTATTCATGACAGGCCTACCCAACAATTGATGTTTAAGAAATTAGGGTTTACTGATGAAGAAGCAAAAAAACAGTTTGGCTTTTTGATGGAGGCTTTTGAATTTGGCGCACCACCACATGGTGGCATTGCTTTTGGCTTTGATCGTTTGTGCTCCATCTTTGGAGGTGTTGATTCTATCAGAGACTTTATTGCCTTTCCTAAAAATAATGCAGGAAGGGACGTGATGATAGATTCACCGTCTACTATTTCTAAAGAACAGTTGGATGAGTTGGGGATTGCTATAAAGCCCTCGGAGAAGTAGAGCGAGTCGGGTGGTAGGCACGGAAGTAACTTCCGCGCCAGAGTAAGGGGGATTGCTATAAAACCTTCGGAGAAGTAATTAAGCTGGACACGGAGATAACTTCCGGCCATGTCTGGGTACTGGATCCTGGATCCTGGATCCTGGAATCCAAAATTCAATTTGTTTTATTACCTTAGAAAGGTCAAAAATATTTAAATCATGGTTCGCACAATATTAATTTCTACGATACTTCTATTCCTATTTACACTTCCTGTTGCTGCTCAAAAAGCAAAAAGCAAATCGGCAGCAGTTTACTATCCTGACAAAGTATGGGAAACCAAACAACCGGCTGATGTGGGGATGGATCCGGAATTACTCAAAGCAGCTGTAGATTTTGCTATCGCCAACGAGGCCAGCGCACCCCGGGATTTAAAGTTAAACCACTACCGCAGTTTTGGAAGAGAGCCTTTTGGCGATGCCATCGGCCCCATCAAAGACCGTGGCGATCAAACGGGTATCATTATCAAAAACGGTTATGTGATTGCAGAGTGGGGAGAACCCTATCGAATAGACATGACTCACAGCGTCACCAAAAGCTTTTTGTCCAGTGTAGTAGGTTTGGCGTATGATCGAGGACTCATCAATAGCATTGATGACGAAGTTTATAAATACGTCCCTCCTATTTTACCTTATAATCCCATACCGTTTGGCAACAAAGCAGATGAGTTTGATAAGAAGTCAGACTTCATTGACTTATTTAATACACCCCACAACCGCACCATCACCTGGAGGCAAATGCTTCAGCAAAACAGCGACTGGGAAGGCACCTTGTGGGGCAAACCTGACTGGGCCGATCGACCCAGCAAGGAATATGAAGAGTGGTTAACAAAAAGAAACACACCAGGTACAGTATATGAATACAACGATACCCGTGTGAATGCATTGGCTTTGGCAGCTTTAAGCGTGTGGAGGAAACCTCTACCGGAAGTGCTGAGAGAAAATATTATGGATCCTATTGGCGCATCCAATACCTGGCGTTGGTATGGTTACGAAAATTCATGGATTGTATTAGATGGAAAAGCTGTGCAATCGGTGACAGGGGGTGGCCACTGGGGTGGCGGTATGTACATCCACGCCTATGATATGGCTCGCTTTGGTTATCTCACCTTACACAATGGAAAATGGAAAGATCGTCAATTGGTATCGGAGCAGTGGAATAAAATGGCACAAACACCTTCAGCACCAGAGCCCACTTACGGTTTTATGAACTGGTTTTTGAACATCAACAAAAAATTCCTTCCCAGCGCTCCTGAAAAAGTATTTGTACACATAGGCAATGGCACCAACATGGTGTACGTTGATCCTGAAAATGACATCGTGGCTGTAGTACGATGGATTGAAAACAGTCAAATGGATGAGTTTGTTAAAAGAATGCTTGCCGCCAAAAAATAAAAAAATTATGACCACAAGAATACTTACTGCCTTTGTTATCGTTGCTGTAATATTCTCCTGCAGCAAATCTTCTAAAGAACTCTACAAGGCTGCCTCCGATCGATTTGATAAAGAAGACTATCAAGGTGCGATCAGCCTTCTGGATTCAGTAATTGCGATGGATGATAAAAACAGTGATGCTTATTATACACGGGGCAGTAGTAAATTTAATCTTAATGATTTTGAGGGTGCCATTGCTGACTACTCCAAATCCATCGAACTCACTCATGAAAATGTAGACGCTGAATTGTATTTTTATAGAGGCGATGCTTATCTCAATCTCAACCAACATGAAAAAGCCATTCAGGATTTCTCTATGGCAGTGACTATCATCCCCGACTATGGGGAAGCCTTCAACCTCAGGGCTGACACGTGGATGGCGATGGGGAATGCAGACAGTGCAATAGTGGATTATGCGCGTGCCATTGAGACCAAGCCCGAATTGGCTGGTCCATACTATGGCATGGCCAACTACTATTCTAAGCTACCTGACTATGACCAGGCCATTACCTACTACACCAAAGCCATTGAACATGGTGCCAAGGCGGACTATTACTTTAACCGAGGTCTTGTATTTTATCTAAAAAATGATTTCCCGAATGCCATTAGCGACTTTACAAACACGATAGAAATGGATGGCAATTTCATTGAAGCCTTCGTGATGAGAGGCAATGTAAAAGACGAAGCTGGATTTGGATCGGAGGCCTTACTGGATTTTGATGAGGCCATTCGCCTGAACCCGGATTATGCATCCGCTTACTTCAACAGAGGTATTACCCGAAAGAGTGAGGGAGACCAGAAAGGTGCCTGTGAAGACTTTAACAAAGCTTTGGAATTGGGCTACATGGAAGCCATCGCCAAGACGGGGGACTGTCCCAATTAATCCAATAACCGATCTGTCGCCTCAGCGTTGATGTCAATATCATCTTCCCCTATATTGTCATAAGGATTCTCCAAATGATCCTGAATGTTATCCAAGCTTACCAAAATAAAGCTATACAGAATAGGCATCACGTACACCAGCTGCGGGGAATAGGTATGGAAACTATTGGCAAAATAGGGGCCATAAATTATGGGGAATACATAGATAAATACTTTGCTGTAAGCCCTAAGTGTGACGGGCGTTCGATAATTGTGAATCACCTTCATATTATCAAAGGCGATGATCATTTTACTTACGTATTGACTTATCCTCGAAATCTCACCGCTTTGTACGCCCAGGTCTCGCATCTCCATTGTGTACGATGATAATTTTGAAAACTGTTGATACAATTTCATCTCATTGTCGTACCAGTGGTCCATTTTTTGTTCAGCCAACATTTCCCGCATCAATTGGAGCAGTTGCTTAATCAATTCCCGCATCCGCTTTGGAAGGTCGCTGCTCTTATCGGTAGGCCAATCACGAGTAGCATAATACAGCGCCACCGCATGCCCATTGAAATCCGCAAGGCGCTGCAACGCATTCTCCCTTCTATTGTACGCAGAGCCAATTGAGAATACTACCGGAAACACAATGGCCACACCCACCAACATATCAGGAAAAGAGGCTACCAGATTAAAATGGTAACAAAAATAAGTGCTGATAATAGAGAGCGCGGTGACAATAAATGTCTTGTAGTTAATTATAAGCGAAAAGCTTTTGAGGATGCCCTTCATAGATTTAGCTTAGTAACAGGTTTAGTAATATTAATTCAATATTAGATAATTATTGGTTTATTTTAATAACCTCGATCACAACAAGTGAATATGACCTTTCAAGCCCGATTTCAAAACCTGGCCACATGGCAACCTACAGGCGATCTGCAAATTACAACTATTGATGCCCATACCGGAGGAGAGCCGCTTAGAGTCATTACCGGTGGGTTGCCTCCCATTCAGGGAAATACCATTCTGGAAAGACGCAGGTACATGAAGGAAAACTTTGATCATATTAGAAAATCTTTGATGTGGGAACCGCGCGGTCATGCCGATATGTATGGCTGTATTATCACACCACCCGTTACTTCCGAAGCAGACTTTGGTGTACTCTTTCTTCATAACGAAGGATACAGCACTATGTGCGGTCATGGCATCATTGCGGTAACCAAAGTAGTATTAGAGTGTGGGATGCTACCTATAAAAGGGAATACCACTGCCGTGAACATCGACTCCCCTGCCGGTCTCATTCGAGCATCAGCAAAAATTAAAAACAACAAAGTAGAAAGCGTTTCCTTTATTAATGTCCCCTCCTTTGTGCAGGCATTGGATCAAACAGTAAATGTAGATGGCATCGGTAAAGTAAAGTATGACATCGCTTATGGTGGTGCCTTTTATGCTTATGTGAATGCGGACGAGATAGGAATAGGTATGACTGCCAATGACCATGATGAATTGATCGAAAAGGGAATGGCCATTAAACGTGCGGTGATGAAGACATTCACTTTCAAATATCCTTTCGAAGCCGATCTTAACTTCCTTTACGGTACCATTTTTACGGGGGCAGCATTAACTAAAAATGCCAACAGCAGGAACGTTTGCATTTTTGCTGAAGGCGAAGTAGACCGAAGTCCAACGGGAACAGGAGTAAGTGGGAGGATGGCGTTGCATTATGCCAGGGGTGACATCAAGATCGGGGAAACCATGGTGATAGAAAGTATTGTAGGAAGCGTATTCAAGTGCAGCGTCAAAGAGATAACAAAGTTTGGTTCGTACGATGCCGTGATCCCAGAGGTGGAGGGAACCGCACATATTACTGGGAAGCATACTTTTATTATTGATCCGGAAGACCCGTTGAAGGATGGGTTTATTTTTAGGTAGTAGGTATTCAGTAATCAGTGGGTCAGTAATCGGTATTCAGTAATCTTCATAAGCACGGAAGTAACTTCCGCGCTAAGTGAAAAGGGTTCAAAAACACCCCTCACAACTAAAAACTACTTATTAATTTCCCTATATTCATTCACAAAAAAAACTCATGTTTCAGAAAATATCCTCCTTCCTGCTGCTGGCATTGGTGACACTACAATCCTGCTCGGCACAACCCCAACAAGACATCAACAAAGACGCTTTCAACCTCATTGAAAAATGGATGGAAGCCCAGCGCGACTACCAGCACCTGCCCGGCATCTCCGCTTCTATTGTCAAAGATCAGGAAATCATCTGGAGCAAAGCTTATGGAAACGCCAGTGACAATGTGAGCGCCTCCCCCGGTACACTGTACAGCATTTGCTCTATCTCCAAACTATTCACATCCGTGGCCATTATGCAATTGTACGATGCCGGTAAACTCAGGCTGGACGATGAAATAAAATCCGTTTTACCGTCTTTCAACATTCAACAACAATATAAAGACAGTGGGCCTATCACCATTCGCTCACTCCTCACCCACTCTTCTGGTTTGCCCAGGGAGGCAGATGCTCCTTACTGGACGGGTCCGGACTTTCCCTTCCCTACCAAAGAAGAGGTCAACAGCAAACTGGGTGGACAAGAAACTTTGTATCCCGCCTCTACTTATTTCCAATACAGCAACCTGGGCATGTCATTGCTTGGAGAAGTAATTGAAGAAATTTCAGGAACGCCTTATGATGAGTATGTGGAGAAAAACATTTTGCAACCCCTGCGCCTGGCCAACACCCATCCTTATATGTCGAAAGAGCAATGGGGAAAAGAGCTGGCTGTAGGTTACGGAGCCATGAAACGCGATGGCACCCGTGACAAGGTCGCTTTGTTTGATGCGAAGGGCATCACCGCTGCCGCTGGGTATTCTTCCAATGTGGAAGACCTGGGCAGGTTTGCCAGTTGGCAATTCCGCCTGCTGGAAAAAGGAGGAAGTGAATTGCTAAAATCTTCTACCCTGAAAGAAATGCACAGGGTGCAGTGGGTAGATCCCGACTGGGATACACACTGGGGGCTTGGCTTTGTGGTTTCGCAAGACGATGGCACCACCCTGGTCAGTCATGGTGGCTCGTGCCCGGGATACCGCACTACTTTACAGATGGATGCCAAAAACAAAATGGCCTATGCGGTGATGATCAATGCAGGAGGGGAAAGTCCGGAGAAGTTTGCCCGCGAGCTGCGCCACATTATGAACAAAGTACCTAAGGATAAGATATCGAAAAAGACCAATGTTAATCTGGAGACCTATGCCGGCCGCTACAGTGCACAGCCGTGGGGTTCGGAAACTGTGGTAGTGCCCTGGTATGGCGATCTGGCCATCATGGGACTGCCGACAGACAATCCCGATGAGGCGATGACCTTGCTTCAGCATGTAAGCGGAGACACTTTTAAGCGCATACGCGAAGACAAAACCCTGGGTGAGAAAATTACCTTTGAGAAGAAAGACGGTAAAGTGTCGAAGATGTGGAGGAATAATAATTTTTCTACGAGGTTGGATTAGAGTCGGTAGGTTGGTTCCCGATAGCAATCGGGACGGTATTCGGTATCCAGTAATCAGTATTCGGAAGGTTGGTAATCAGTAGACTCTTGACAATTAGAAGATTCTAATCGATGTAACAAGTGAACTTCGCAATGGAGACCATTCGAAAGTCGTTGGAGAGAGTGAACCTGGCTCTGGAGGACGTGAGGTTCATGATGTAAAACATGCGAAAGTCAATGTAAGAAGTGGACCTGGCGATATAAGAAGGGCACCTCGTGATGGAGGACGTGCGAAAGTCGTTGGAGGAAGTGCACCTGGCTCTGGAAGACATGAGATTGCCGATGCAAGACATGCGAAAGTCAATATAACAAGTGGACCAGGTGATATAAGAGGTGTACCTGGCAGTGGAAGTCCATTGGCGTGAAAGCTACTTCCGTGCCGGGACCATAAAACTCACCTTGGCGAGGAAGTTACTTCCGTTCCCTGGATCGAAAAAGAAGATGGTTTGGAGGCTAATAAAAAAATTAAAAATATTTTAAAAGTTTTTTCTTATTTACGAAACCTTTATTGAAGGTTTTCCCGTTCAATAAGTATGTATAACAATTTAACAACAAATGTTATGTCACATGCGAAAAACGTGGAAAGCTACTCCAGGCTAGTAGACATCTGCACCGGGCCTGCCTGCGGTAGGCAGGTACGGAGGTACGTATAACCCTGGACGCCAAACCCTCCAGCTTAACGCAATGAGAGCTTTGCTCAAAGAAGCACAAAGTTCATTGCAACATGTTTCACAAATGCGACACGCTTACAATAGCATTGTCAACGACCGGAGTATGGCGTTTGAAAAACTGGATGTACAAGCCCAGCGAATCGTAGGCACTTTACTGAGCCTGCAGGTACCCAAGCCTACCATCCAGGATGCACGCTACTACACCAGACTGATAGCCGGCAGACGGGCAACGCCCAGACCTCCGGTACTCAGCGAGGACAGTGAAGAGCAACCGCTGAAAGCCCGTGGGTTTGCACAGCTCAGCTATTTGGCCAAAGCCAGTAACTTCTCTAAGTTGGTGCAAATGGTGGAAGCCCTACCGATGTATGTCACCCATGAGCCCGATCTGATGATACAGGCTCTGAAGGAGAAGGCAGCCAACTTGCAGCACATGAACGAAGAAGTGCACAAGGCCCAGGTAGCTCTGAAAATTGCGATGATGCAGCGCGACAGGTTGTTGTACAAAGGCAACGGTGCCATGATCAACAACGCGAGCGCCATCAAGCATTATGTCAGAGTAGTGTTTGGCCCACGCAGTACGGAAGCCGATCAGATGACGGATGTAAGTTTCACTAAACCCCCAGTCAGATGAAAGTGTTCGCAATCAATTGAAAACCCCTGTATGATATCTGCAGGGGTTTTTGCTTTTATGGGGAAATAGTTACCTAGTTACCGGCTCCTCACTAGCGCGGAAGTTACTTCCGGGCACACCCTGAACCCTGTAGTTCCGTAAATTATTGGACATAGGTTTTATGCATATAAGGGGCAGTTACCCGCCCTTACCGGCCGCCACGGCTCATAGGGTATGGAATTAAGGTTTTTGCATAAGGGTAAGGAAAATAAAGGTGAAAACCCTAAATTTGAGGAGATATACAAGTGTATCTGACTTCTATAACTCATATGTTGGATACACCAACGTTATGCACAATGCCGCGTGGACAGAGTAGTGGCCATCACGCATTGGCACATTTACTTGCCGCACTTTCCATTACGACACCAAAGCAAGCAAAAGAGCCAATTCTTACCACGCTCAACATAGACATTAATTGAATCATTAAAGGCCAACAGCAACATATTGTCCCAGTAGTTTACTTAAAGCATTTCGCTACGGACAGCTTCGTACACGTTATTAACTATGCTGACAGATATAGAAAGAATATTCAACAGAAAGGAATACGTGACAAGATATTTTGTAAGCGAAATTATTATGACTGGAGAGATATGACCCTTGAGAAAAAATTCAGTCAATATGAAAGTTCATATAACGAAATTGTTCAACGGCTAACATTAAAGTGACCCGTCCTGAATAAATATAACATTAACAAAGTACAAAAATGAAAGCAGTTATTTATGAAAAATACGGACCCCCAGATGTTCTTAAAATAAAAGATATTGAAAAGCCTGTGCCCAAGGGAAATCAGGTATTGATAAAAGTGTATGCCACAACTGTAACTGCCGGAGATTGGCGCATGCGTAAAGCTGACCCATTTATGACAAGATTCATTACTGGGTTATTCAAACCCAAAAGGGTGAAAATACTTGGATTTGAATTAGCCGGAATCATTGAAGAAGCTGGGAAGGAAGTTACCTCATTCAAAAAAGGTGATCCTGTTTTTGCCTCTTGTGGATTCAAATTCGGAGCTTATGCAGAATATAAATGTCTAACGGTAAATGATGTGATTGCCATCAAACCTTCAAATATGACATTTGAAGAAGCTGCCTCAGTTCCCATTGGGGGACTTACTGCATTAAGAATTTTAAAAAGAGCTGGAGTAAAAAAAGGAGATAACTTATTAATATATGGTGCGTCCGGAAGTGTTGGCACTTTTGCTGTTCAGGTTGCGAAATATTATGAAACTGAAGTTACAGCGGTTTGCAGTACCACAAATATAAACATGGTAAAATCTATCGGAGCCGATAAAGTGATAGATTACACAACAGAAGATTTCACAAAAACGGAAACAAGGTTCGATATTGTTTTTGATGCCGTTGGAAAAGCTTCAAAATCTGCCTGCAAAAAATTATTAAAGCCAGAGGGAAGGTATATATCTATATCGGGCATGCCTAAATCAAATCCCGATGATATGTTGGTGTTGAAAACAATGATTGAAACCGGAAAATTAAAAACAGTGATAGACAGGAGGTACAAGCTTGAACAAATCAGAGAGGCTCATGCTTATGTCGAAAAATTTCATAAAAAAGGAAATGTAGTAATAAATATATTGGAAAATCAGTGACATCAAACCACCTGCAACCAACAGGCAGTTTGACACACCGCGTGAAATAACACAGAAAATCTGAACAAGTTAGTCCTATTCAGCGTCACTCGCAGAGGACTCTGAGACTTGGTTACCTCGCTCTTGTTGGTGTTGAGCGCAAGATATAGCGTGGTTCACCAACAAGCAAGATGAACTTGGATAACAGACGCTTTCGTTAATTTTGTTTTGATGAAGGAGGAAATTATTATTGCAAACGCACCATGAGGGGTGAGCAGGTGAAGGGCAGACACCCCGTTTGTTGGTGGGCCGTCCCGCTTTGCTTACACACAACACCAACAAAGGCAGGAGGGGAAAAGCCAAAGGCCCCAGAAAGTTTCCAATATCAAAGTCACGTAATCGTTAATTTTAAGAAATAGCATCGCCAAATCTTGCCCCTGGTCAAGCGCAAATGTTCTCAGTATTTCACCTTTAAAAATCATGAGGGAAGTAATATTCAGCGCCTCCATAAAATAAACCGCAGGAATTTGCACAATCACTAACGCAACCAACAACTTCGCCTGACGTTCGTTTACCTCTTTGAATAATCGGTAAAGAAGCAGGACCATAAACACCCAAATAGTGTTGCTTAGAATACTATTAATTATGCCTGTTCAAAATAAAAATTCATTGGCCAGAATATTTTGAGCAGCTGTAGCAGCATCGCCTCGCATTTTTATTTGCGCTGGTGTATAAAACATGCTGTAGATGCCCGTTAATATCCAAACAAAGTAGATTAGCCCAGCAAGCCTTGCTGTTCTTTTGCGCGAAGTAATTTCATTTTCCATTTGCATTAATTTTAGTGGTTGTTTGCTGAATGATGGCCATTCAACTATTTCTTTGCTCCGTCTTATTGTCTCTCTTTTCTTTTAACCAACAAGAATAGTAACATGAGCTAGTCTCCCAGTAGCTTTACAAATATTTTGGATATGTGTTCATTATTGGTTTTCAAATGTTGGTATATTATTTTTTACACCTTTAATCAATAGCCAGAGAATGATCAACATCTCTCCAATAGCCAATATCCTGAACTGATCAGCAATCCGAGCATAAGCTGGGAAGAGCAAAGACGTGATGCTAATGAGCAGCCAACCAAAGCAGCCAATGATCAGGAAGATGCCAAAAATTCTGGGAATAAACCTGGATCGATAAACGAGAACCCCGAAGGGTAAGAGCCAAAGACCCCACAGAGCCGTGATCGCGCTGGTTCCGTAGTCTTGCAAGCTTAGAAATCCCATAGTCATGGCATCGAGTTGTTGTTTGTCGAATGCTGACCAGTATTCAGCCCCATTATTCAATACGAGTGGAGCCAGCCCACAGAGCGTATTGGCGAACGCCATCGGCACTTGAACGAGAACCAGTGCCACCATCAACGAAGCTTGTCTCTTGTTCACTCCTTTGAGCAATTGATACAGAGTAAGCACCAGAAAGACAAAAAGGATCTGCGAGACCAGACCGCTAACGGTGTAAAGTCGGTAAAGCAGCTGAGAAGACGTAATCTTGCCAACTGTGGCCGCGGCATCGCCATGTACGATGAACACTGAAGGGATGCTCATTTCAAGAGCGGAGGTTACTCCCAACAACAGATATAATAAGCCGGCAAACCTTGCTGTTCCTTTACGTGAAGTAATTTCATTTACCATCTGATTAATTTATTTAAGATTTCATCACTCCACTTTCAATCCATTCACTGGATTTGATTTTATCACCTTTCTGATTTGAGTAGAGACGGTTAACAATAAAACAAAAATGAGCAGCATGGAAGCGAAGGCTGAACTCCAAAACGTTATCGGCATGTGATAGGTGTAAGCAAAGTCGAGCACGGCCTTAATGGAGAAGTAGCTCAACGGGGTGCCAAAGGCCAAGGCTATGGCAAACAATATCCAATATTGATTGGTAATGTTGGCTGCAATGTTTTTTGTGCTTGCACCCAACACTTTCCGTATGCTGAATTCCTTCGTTCTGCCCGAAACATTCAAGGTAACCAAACCATACAGGCCTAAGGCCGCCAGCAAGACTGCAACCGTTGCAAACACACGCCAAACATGACTGTGAATTTCAATTTGAGTATAGTAGTTGCCCCATACGTCTTCCTGATAGCCGCCAGTAAAAGGAGTTTCCGGAAAGAGTTGAATCCAGGCACTCTTAAGCAATTCATAAGTCTCTTGTTCCGCTCCGGGACTTGTCTTTAGTGATAGGTAACGATAACCTTCTTTAGTCGCCACTGTAAAAAATGCTGACTTAATCTGGTTCTCTAAACTATAGCTATGGAAATCTTTCACGACACCTATTACCTCATAAGAAATGCTGTCTATTTTGAATTGCTTGCCAACGGCATTGTTCCAACCCAAATTCTTCACCATTGTTTCATTTACTATTGCTGCTTGTTTATCACTTCCTTCGTGGTCATTGAAAGGTCGACCTGTTTTTAATTCAATGCCCATCGTCTTGAAATAATTTGCATCAACAGATAGCATGTCCGCTTCGAATTCTTTATCAGGAAAATGAATTACAGTTGTTTGGTGCCTTTTTCCGATATGTTGAGCCGAACCAGATATAGAAAGCACTTTTGGGTTTTGTGCCATTACCGCATTAAGTTGTTCGAACGACAATTCATCGGGAACAATTGCATACAACACATCGCGATTACTATAACCCCAGCTTCTATGTGCTAAATAGTTGGTGTTTTGTGTGAACATGACGGCACTCGTAATAAAGACACACGCCAACACCAGTTGAAACCCAAGGAAAATTTTGGTAGTAGGATTTCTGTGACCAAATTTTACCGAGCCTTTTAAAATATTAATTGTTTGAAATTTCGACACATAAAGAGAAGGGTAAATTCCTGAAATGATACCCGTAACCAATAAAATCGCAGGTAGATAAATCCACAGTTTAGGATCGCTGAAGCGGAAGCCCATACTGAAATTCCACAATCCTTCAAACCAGGGAATAACCACCAACCAAGCCAGCCCCAGTCCAATCATCAACGCAAAAAATGTAACCACCAGATTCTCTGACAGGAATTGAACAATGATTACCCTTCTGGTAGCCCCAATGGTTTTTCTAACACCTAACTCCTTCAGCCTTTTTGCAACTGATACAATGGCAATGTTAATATAATTGAAACAAGCTAGTGTGAGCATCAAAAGACTTACTACAGAAAGAAAGCCAATGGATGCTTCGTTGCTGGATGTACCCTCTCTGAAAATATCATCTCTGATATTGTCTGTTTTTAAGTGAACGGTTGCAAGCGGCTCAAACGTGAATGATTCAATAGCCCAATCTTCTGTTACCGCTTCATTCTGTAACTTTTTATATTTCTCCATTCCGCTTTCAATGACTTTGATGTCGGCAGGATCTGCGACCTGGATAAAAGTGGCATTCAGGAAAGTAGCCCAATCATGAAAGTCGTAGTTGAGTTCGGAAGTACGAAGATTTTCAAAGTTGATGAGAAAATTAAAATCAAAACTTCGTGAAACAGGAAAAGCCTTTGCTACACCAGTAATCTTAAATTCCTTGCTTCTATCAGTACCGAATTTTACCAGAATACTTTCACCAATTGGGTTTTTCTCACCAAAGTATTTGATGGACATGGGCTCACTTAAGATAATGCTGTTTACATCCTTTAACGAATTAGATGTTCCCCATTTTAAAGGGAAGGTGAACATCTCCAAAAAGTCTGGATCGGTGTAGCGAATGCGCTCATTAAACACATTATCCGAGTGTTTTACAATGATATCTCTGTCCTCCACACGGCAAACTTTTTCTATTTGTGGATAGTCTTGCTTCAGCAATTCACCAAGTGGCCGTGGGGTTTGCCCATATTGTTGCTGTACGCCATCACGAGAAGCATAAAATGTGGTTAGAAAAACTAAATTTTTATTCTCATGAAATTGATCGCGGTTGTAGGTCCATCGCGCAAATGCATAAGCAAAAACACAAAAGCTTATGGCCACAGATAAGCCAAACACGTTGATGAAGGAGTTCAGGGGATTTTTCATCAATCCTCTTATCGAAACCTTAAAATAATTTTTGAACATGGGTAGCTGATTGATATGTTGAAGAAATTCAAGGTCCCTCATTAAGTTTGGCCTGAGCAGTTTTACCATTTCCCACGTGTAAATTCTTTTCGCCTTCTTGAGTGACAATTGCTCAACATTCTCTTGAAAAATTTCTTCCATGTCACCTTCAATCTCTTCAAGGAGCGTTTCTTTCAAAAAGAATCGAAGGACCTTTAAAGGCCATTGGGGTGGCTGCACGGATTCAGTTGCTTTCATATCAACTTTAGTTCATAGGCAAGGTTGGGAATAGCTCTCCAGAGTCCTGCACGAATCTCTTTCATTTCCTCCAACACTTTTATTGCGTGCAAAGTGGTTACATAAATGCGTTTGCGTTTACCGCCACGTTTTTGAGTTGCTTCTCCAAATTGTGAAGTAAGAAAACCTTTGGCCTCCATCCGTTTGAGTGAGGATTGGATGGAGCCAACACTTAACTTGTGTTTCATTCTTTCCTCCAATTCTCTTTTAATTTCCACCCCATAAGCATCTTGTTGGAGCGCGGCTACGGTTAAGAGTACCAGTTCTTCAAATTCACCAAGCTTTGTTTTTTTCATTGAAATGAGCGGGTTTTATATATTATTCGTAATTGTAGTAAAAATGGTTACATATTTCATTTTTAATTGCAGTTTATTTTAAGAATGAGGGTTTGAGCCCTTAATAAGCAGATTTGCTTTAAGGGTCAGTTTAGAGTAGCGGGAGATTTGGCTCTTCTTAAAATGTGAAGGGTGGTCTATTTCCTTTCCCCATTTGTCCAAAGTTATTTGAATTCTCAAAGCCTCAAATTGTCCCTAAACTGATTACTTCTCCTCGTGGGAAATCTTCCTTAGCAGAGTGTCACCTTGTTAGATGACCACATTGTCCGGGGCTCTTTAATCCTACTCAGAGTCACTCGAAAGCTATTAAAAGCGCATCGAATAGTTTTTTCACATCTTGAACGGAAACACAAAAAACGCAATTTTGGTAGTGACTTATTAGGGTGACTCACCTAACATACGCGGTCGTCAGGCTCAACGCAACAAAAGGCCTAGTAACACTTCTAAAAAATCATATTAACGTATCTTTGCCCGCCTATCTAAAGGCGGAAATCATGGAAGACAATAAAATGCTGAACTTTCTTAAAGCGGTATTAGAAAATATACCCGCTGACTGGCTGAACCTAACCACCCATCGACTGGATATTTATGATGAAGAATTGGCCAAAACTGAATTTTTAGAACAGTTTGAACACTTATATAAGAATAATAATTCTGCTACCCCAGTAGCTATCGGGGCGGCACTAAACAATTTACCCACTGCCTATGATTATATTCGATTGGGTCATCCACTATCTTGTGTACTGGAATGGGTCATTGCCAAACTGCAGCATCTCAATCCCAAAAATGTAATCAGTTTTTCATCCAAAACGGTTCCTGTTTTGGCCATCCTAAGAAAGAATCTATTAACTCATAAAAACACCCAAATCATTTACACAGGTGAACTGCCCGATTATTTTGATGCTGAGGTTTTGAAAAATGTTTATGGTTATCCATTTGAGCTAAAGCAGGTTGCGAAACCGGAAGAGATCAGTGTTCCTGATAGCGATCGGAACAACCACAGCACTGTTTTCATTTCGCAACAAGATGAAATTGTAACTCCTGCTCTTTCTCCCAACATGGACTTTTACATCTGTACTTACGCTCACCTTGGAAGTGTTGTATTCGTCAATGGCGAGCAAAATGAAAGTTATATATCAGAAATTCAGCATGTAAGAAGAAGGGAGACCATTGCCATGACACCGGCCAATTGTCTTGTGGCTTTAAAAACGCTAGTCGCCAGGGCTTCATTAAGTGATCTAAAAAATCCTGATAGTTACCGCGATGTTGAGAAAAACAAAACCCGTGTTTTAGATTCGATCAAAGAGATTACCGGTACAATTACCAAGCCTCTTCTTGGTTCCAGTGGACTGTCTGTTCAGTATGCGATTATGATGGGGCTAATTGACGATGCACTGGAAAACCATAAGGGAAAGGCCATTAAATTCATTGTTCCTCCCAATTGTTATGGCGGAACCAATGACCAGGCCAGGCGCGTTGCCGCATGCATTGATAATGTTGAAGTGGTGGATTTGCCTGTTGATGGCGGAAACGATATGGTTCAAAGCCTTGATATCGTTTTAGATAAAATTGCTAAGGAAGATGCTATCCCTTACATCATCGCAGAGATTCCAACCAATCCCAGGGTTGAAGTTCCAGACCTGATACAACTAAAAGAGGTGTTAAGTCAAACGCGTAAAACAGCAAATGGTAAAATTGCTATCGATCCGGTTTTTATTTTAGATCAAACATTTTGTCCTAACGTACACTTTTTAGGAGAAGGCGAAATACTCTCAACGGTCAGGGCGATTTCCTATGCCAGCGGATCGAAGTTTCCAAGTGGCGGATTGTGCACTGCGGGCTACTGTGCAGGAAATAATAAAACAGAAGCCCTGATGGAAAAAATAGAAAAGCATCTCCGGCTTTGCGATAATGAGGCCACCCCTCTTCAAATTGAAATATTGGCAAAACAATTGCCTTCCATGAATCAAAGAATCGAGGACGCTTACAAGAATACACGTGAATTTGTAAACTTCATCCACGATACTTTACCAGCCGCGAAAATCAATTTTGTTTCAGAAGAATTGGCACACCAGGGATTTACACCTTCCGTGTTTTCCTTAGATCTCCCCACGAAAGGCAATACGGATGAAGAAAAAGAATCATACAAGAGGGCGTTAAATCTGAAATTAATCAATTTAATGATTGCCGAAATCCCTAACGAAAGCAAGTTCTGTGTGAGCTATGGCCAATTAAAAGGTTGCTACTGGACAATACCTGCAACATCTACCCAGGGAACAACTAAAGAAGGCGACAAAGATTATATTGTGCGTGTAGCACTTTCTCCAAATCTGGATCTTGAGCTTCATAAAAAAGTATTTGTAAAGTTTGTTGAAAACATTTGATTGTGGTGGAGACCGTGGGTCATTCAACTTATACATGCTAATCCTATTCAGCGTTTCTCGTAGAGGATTATCAGAAGCCTGATACCCAGAGTTACTAAAATTTCTCATTGAGTTTTTACAACTTGAGTAAAAACAAAAAAATAGTTACTTTATTTAGTGACTTATACAGGGAGGCAGACACTAAATATGTAGGCATTGCATCCAATTAAAATAACACATAAAAAATAAATTTATGATTGAGAAATTAAAAACATTTAAAGGCAATGCTTTAGCCATTGAAGTAATCGATGGCTTTACAGAAACAGATGAAAAACTAGTCCAAAAGTTCTTTACAGAGAAAATTGATGAAGGGAATGACCATGTAAATGTGCTAATAAAACTTGATGAAATGAAAATAAGTCATAGCAGTACAAAAGCATTCATGGAAGACATGATATGGATTTTAAGAAATTACAAGCATATGGGTAATCTTGCTATTGTGGCACATTCCAAAATCGTAAAAGCACTGGTACCCATTGATAATTTTTTCTTTGAAAGATTGCAAAAAGGATACGAAGAGCGATACTTTGATATCTCGCAATTGGATAAAGCCATTGAATTCATAAACACAGGTAAATAGCAGCTGACAGGATCAAAAATTGATCAGGCTTCAGAGTTTAGCCGCAGAAAGCACTGGCATCTGATGCAAAGATTGTTAAAGGTTCTTGGCTCCATTTTACCCTAACATGAAAGGAATCTGTGAATATTGTATCCACAGATTCCTTCTCAAATTTCTACCCTTCTTCTACTTTATCCCTTACCAGACCGTAATCCTTTCACTTTCGAGTTTATACATCTTATCCCCAGGCTGTAGATCAAATGCATTGTAAAATGGTGTAAAGTTCATCAACGGTCCGTTCACGCGCCACTTGGCTGGTGAGTGGGGATTGGTGTTTACGTACATGCGCATAAACTCATCCCGTGTTTTTACACGCCATATTCTTGCTATGGAGATAAAGAAACGTTGATCGGGTGTGAAGCCATCCAATTTAGTAGTGTCTTTTCCCTCATCGGTAAATTTAAAGGCATCATAGGCAATGGCCACTCCGGCAATGTCTGCCGTATTTTCACCTACGGTCAAGGCACCCTTTACATGGACAGAATCAAGTACGGTAAACATATTGTACTGATCAATCACCTGTTGTGTTCTTGCTTTGAATTTTTCATAGTCATCTTTTGTCCACCAGTTTTTTACATTACCGTCTTTGTCATACTGTGCGCCCTGATCGTCAAACGAGTGAGTGATTTCATGGCCAATCACCATGCCAATACCACCATAGTTAAGTGCATCATCGGCATTCAAATCGAAATAAGGAGGTTGCAAAATACCGGCAGGGAAAACAATTTCATTTAAAGGAGGGTTGTTGTAAGCCGTTACCGTAGGTGGTGTGGTGTGCCACTCGGTTCTGTCAACAGGCTGTCCCACTTTGGCAATGCCATAGAGATAGTCATTCTTATTGGCCGACAAACGATTTTCAAAATATGCATCTCTCTTCACTTCTACATTACTGTAATCTCTCCACTTATCAGGGTACCCAATTTTCTCAGTGAAGGCATGCAGCTTCTCTATTGCTTTTGTTTTAGTGGAATCGCTCATCCAATCCAAATTGGTGATGCGTATTTCAAAAGCCTTTTTCAGGTTGTCAACCAGCACCCTCATCCGCTTCTTGGCAGCTTCAGGAAAATATTTTTTTACATACAACTGTGCCAGTGCATGTCCGAGGGAGCGGTCCACGGCTTGCGTCATCTCTTCGGCACGTGTTTTCTTCACAGCTTGTCCGGTCAGTGCTTTTGTATATTCAAAAGACACATCAACAAAGGGCTGACTTAAGAAATTTGAATAATAGGTCAGCGCATTGGCTTTTAAATAGATTTTCCAATCATTGATAGGAACAGATTTCAACATCGTATTCAGTTTGTCATAATACGCAGGTTGCCCTACATTAACTGAATCCACTTTTACTCCTAAATCATTCAACAAATTAGTCCACCTTACATTGGGCTGTTTTTTTGCAAGAGCAGTGACAGCCATTTTATTATAGTTGGCGTTCACATCTCGTAGTTCAATATTCGTTCTGTGGGCGGTAGCCAATTGTTTTTCTATTTCATAAGTAATTGTTGCATTTTTTTCAGCGGTAGCTGCATCAGTCCCTGTCAATTCAAACAAAGTGGTGAGATATTGCTTGTAAGCCTTTTGAATAGCGAGTGTTGAAGGTTCAGTCTTGAAATAATAACCTCTTTCCGGCAAACCAATTCCGGTTTGATAAAACTGTACTATGTTGATACTACTCTTTTTGTCATCAGGGCCTACATAAAAACCAATGATAGAGCCATCACCCACTTTTTGTTCTTCAACCACCAACTTCAACAACGAAGGTACATCAGTAATGGCATCAATGCGAGCCAGAATAGGTTTGATCGGCTCATAGCCACGTTTGTTAATGGCAGTTGTATCCATTCCTGAGGCATAAAAATCGCCTACCATTTGTTCGATGCTTCCTGCCGGGCTATTGGCGTTCGACACGCTGTCCAAAATCTCTTGCAGACGCATGCGCTGCGGGTAATTCATAAAGGAATAAGAGCCTACACCCGCCTGGCTGGCCGGTATCTGAGCAGTATCGTACCAGATGCCGTTGACGTACGTAAAAAAATCATCTCCAGGATTTTTAGTGTCATCTATTCCTGTTATGACAACATGTTTAGTGTTGGTGTCCGATGCTTGTTTGCAGGCTCCTGCTAATAACAGTGCCAGGGAGAAGTATAATAGTTTTTTCATGATTTGAAATTTACAGGTGCTAGTCAACACACATCGACTAATTCACTTCAAAATTAAAAAAATGAATCAATCTGAATTTGTCTTGAAAATATAGTTGAATGAATGGAAATAATATTTAAACGTTTACGAATGCCCCTGTTTCAGGGCATTTTCAAAGCTACTAAATAAGTGTATAATTTTTGCATCGGTTATCTAATTGGTTGTAAAATATTAAACCCTGCTCATAATCTCTATAGTAGTTGGCAAATAATGACTGAGATCGCTCCGGCAGGCAAGGCGCAAAGAAGATACATATTGATTCTTGAGATAACATCTAATCTTTTTGAGCTACCAGGCGTACCACAGATGCTACGCCAGTATGAAAAGCACCTTCGTTTAGCACCACATCTTCAGTACTGGAGTAAATAATCTTCATGCTTGCAAAATCTTCCAGCAATTGCCCTAATGTGTAGAGCATGTTTACGTCTCTTGGTCCTCCTGATGAATAGGTGAGCTGCTTTTTTGAAAAAGCTTCAAGAATAATGTGGCCTCCCTTGCGCACGGCTTGGATACATTGACTGTGAAAATGTTTGCGCAGATCACTCTCAAGGTGAACATAGATTAATCCAATGACATCATAGGCATCGGGCAGAAGCGATATGGTTTGAATACTGGCTAGCTTGTACTCCATGTCGGCTTCAAATTGATGCGCCAAGGCCAATGCCTTTCCTCTTGCTGCTTCACTGAAATCAAATGCTTCAACCTGCCATCCAAGTTGTGACGCAAACAGGGCATTTCTTCCCTCTCCTTCTGCTGGCAATAAAAGCTTACCTGATTTGTGTTTCAACAACTGCTCCCGAAAAAATACATTGGGTTCATGTCCGTAAACCGTGTCATGTGTGCTGTATCGCTCGTTCCAAAATTGGTTATTCATAAACCTGTTAATAAAACAAATAGAGTCAGTGCCATGAACAAAAATATTGACAACACAAAAAGCCGATTGATATCTACCATGTTTCTTGAATGGATTTCATATTGCTTCAGTTTCTTCAGCACCGCAAACAATGCACCGACCGTAAAAAGGATATTCAATGTATAAAAAAACAAAAAGATAATAAGCGCCCCAAAACTAAAGCGATGGAGCGTTTCCAATTCACCAAATATTTCATAGGCTCCGGAAATAAGCATCAGTACAACCAGGGCAACGATGATCAGGGCCACCTTTATGTACACTGTCACAGTCAGCAAATCGTCCTGTCTGACATATGATCTGGCTTTCCAAATTACTACAGTCAACAGAATGAGTAGAGCAAAGGAGGCTAGAAAGTCATTGGGGATGGAGATACTATGCGCGTTATACAAAAGCGATACTCCAAGAAAAGTTAGCATGATCAGGCTATTGGCCACCAGCAATAGTATAAAATAGCCCTTGCGAGCACTAGACAGCTTGTGCTTTTCTTCAAGGCGTACCTGAATCTGCTTTCTTAAATTTATCTGGCTCAAACCACTTTTTATTGATGGGTTTCGGCACCAAGTCCAATTGTTACAGGGCACTTGTTAAAACGCATTGCAGGAAGAAAAAGTGCTGATTGTTTTGAAATTGTCTGATTTCCTTCCCACCAAAAAAGATTGACCAGTAGCATCCTGGTAAAAGGAGAAAGTATCCGAGGTCACAATAAGAGAACCATTAATGCATCTAAAGTTATTTTAAAGGTCGTTTTTTTATCACTCCCCCATGGATGTCTTTTACACTGCTCATTACAATAAAGGCATGTGGATCGATTTTTTCTGTTTCCGTCTTAAGCTTGGCTATTTCCAATCGTGTAATTACAGTGTACACAATATCAGATGGGTCTAAATTGTCTCCCTTCTTTCCAAAACCTCGTTTTCCATTATAAATTGTTACGCCTCTCCCCAATTGCTCCGTGATCATTATCCTTATCTCATCGCTATGCGATGAGATAATTGTAACACCTGTATACTCCTCCACACCTTCCACTATAAAGTCAACCGTTTTAGATGCTATCAGATAAGTCAGGATAGAGTAGAGTGCAGTTTCGATGCTCAACAGATAGGCCGCTACAGAAAAGATCATAATATTAAAAACTAAAATAATATCACCAATGGTAAGGCCGGTGCGTCTACTGAGGTGGATAGCTAATACTTCCGTACCATCCAACACACCTCCTCCTCTAATGGACAAGCCAATACCCGCTCCAAGAAAGAAACCACCAAACACAGAAATTAGTAGCTTATCAGAAGTAATTAGGGGATAATCTATTAAAGCAATTGCTATCGCAAGGCCTACGATGGCTGCGATACTTTTAAAAGCAAATGACCGGCCGATCTGGGCATAACCCAAAATCATAAACGGCAAGTTGATGACGATGATCAGTAGCGGCAAAGAAAATTTTGTGACTGCTGCCATCAATAAAGAGATACCCGTAACTCCGCCATCAATAAAATTGTTAGGTAAGAGAAATCCTTTCAATCCAAATCCTGCAGATAAAATACCTAGCCCAATTAACAAGGCATCCTTAAATAAGTGTGTGGTCGTTACTCTTATTCTATAAAATTCCTTGGCAACAACATAGTTGCTGATTTTAGCCCTGGGGTTGTTCTTTTTTAAGTGGTTCCAGACACGTTGAAAAATGACCTGTTTAAAAAATGGATTTGTTTTGTTCATGTTCGTGAAAATACAATTAGTTCTACAGCGCTTAGGGCAAAAAATACGAATAACAAAGTAGGACTAGTCAATTGGGTATTGGTACAAGATAGCTAAAATACAGGCATTGCAGCATATCACAAAAACCAAAAACCTTATTATTACTACTACTTTTTCCTGAATTTTCCTTCCCACCAATTGGCTTCCTTTTGCTTTTGGATTTCCCCTTCGTCAAGCATCTTCTGTAAACGGGAATTTACTTCGCCCTGAGAAGTAAGGTGATATTGACCGCATTGATCGCATTTGTATACCGCCACAGGGCGGCTACCCTTACCATAGTTATAAGCGATATGTGCACCAATGAGCGCTTCTTCTGCAAGTTCATGGGTGGCATGGCATCGTTTATGAGTAGGACATGTTTGCATTCTGGTAATCAAAGATTTCTTGAATTCATTATAAGAAATTTTCCGTTAATTTGTGTTATCCTTTGAGCTAAACTCAAAAAGTTATGAATGCACTGAGGATATATCGGTTTAGCTTAAAAAACCGCTCCATTTGCAACTCTTTACCATAGTTGTCACCTTAGCGAAAATTCAAATTAACGACCTCTATGGCATTAACCTATTGGATCATTGGTATTACCACTGTAATCAGTTGGTATTCATTCAATAAGCCGGAAGTACTCGGCAAACTCTTATTGAACCCTTACAAGGTTTCTAAAAACAGGGAATACTACCGGTTGATCACCAGCGGATTTGTCCACGCCAACTTTTCGCACCTTCTGTGGAACATGTTTTCTTTTTTCTTTTTTGGGCAGGTAGTAGAGTATTATTTCAGTTATCTATTTGGTGCCGCAGGGCCAATTCTTTTCATTGTGCTCTATGTGCTGGCCATCATTATCTCCGATTTGCCTTCTTACTTCAACCACAAAGACAACCCAGGGTATAATTCATTAGGGGCTTCTGGTGGTGTGGCAGCCATCATTTTTGCATCTATTCTTTTTCAACCGCTGCAAAACATATGTCTTTATGGCATTCTGTGTTTTCCAGGGTTTATTTTCGGAATAGCCTATATCATTGGTTCTTATTACTATGGAAAAAGGGGAAAGGATAATATCAATCATGCCGCTCATATTTATGGGGCTTTAGTGGGTATTGTTTTTTGTATAATAATTTATCCGCGTTCTGTGATGCTTTTTATCGATCAGATTAAAGAATGGCGCATTTTCTAATAAGTATTGGCTGAATTTATCTTTCCTTCTATTAATTATAGATAGTATTTCGTTTCTTGCGCCTCGTTTAAACTGAAAATCATGCGTTATATACTAATAGGGCTGTTATTTGTGAGTCAACTGGTATCTGCCCAGTCAAAAAAAGAACTTAAGGCTGAAGTAATTAAGTTAAAAGCTGAGGTGGAGAGCTTGAGTTCTGAACTTGAGGCCATTAAAAACCCACCCAAAGCCGAGCTGAACAACGAACACGAAAAAGCCAGTTACGGATTGGGAGTACTGATGGCTTCTAACCTCAAAAAGCAAGGATCAGATTCACTATTAGTGGAGATTCTTAATGAGGGTATGCGCGATGTATTGAACGACTTACCCACCCAAATGAATGAAGAGGAGGCCATGGCCATAGTGCAACCTTACATGACCCGGGCCATGGAAAGAGAAATAGAAGCATTGAAAAAAGAGGGGGTTGACTTTCTTGCGGCCAACAAAACCAAAGAAGGGGTCAATGTGACTGCAAGTGGACTGCAATACAAAGTTTTATCATCAGGCACAGGAAAGATGCCTACAGCAGAAAGCAGTGTAACAGTACACTATACCGGAAAACTTATTGACGGAACTGTCTTCGACAGCTCTGTGGAAAGAGGTGAGCCAGCCACCTTTGGTGTGAGTCAGGTAATTAGTGGATGGACAGAAGCAATGCAACTTATGCACGAAGGAGATAAATGGGAACTCTACATTCCCTACGAATTGGGTTACGGGGAACGCGGTGCGGGGGCACAAATACCTCCCTTTTCAACTTTGATATTTGAGGTGGAGTTGATTAAGGTGAACTAGTCAATACTTCACTCTAATCCTTGTTCCCGGCAGTGGCATCATAAAGAAATCATTGGGTTTGCCCAATCGATCAATTTGTTTCCTTACTTTCTTAGGGTTTGTACTGCGCACCAATCGCTGATCGTAGAATGACTTTGGCTTGCGGAAAAAATCTTCCCAGTGCACGAACATCAATTTTTTGGGGTGAATAAAATCAATCAGCCTGTTGGGATAGTCGTCTACATTGGGCGCAGACGCATAACAAACAATAGCCAAATCAATTCCCTTCTTTTTTAACTCCTCAGCCGGTGGAAACCCAAATGGATGTTCACTGGCGGAAGTTTGAATAAATACACGTAGGGTATCCGAACCAAGAAAGTCCATCAGGAATGAATACGTTTCACCTGTTGACCATTTGAAGGCCTTGGTCTTGCTGTTGGAATAAATTAAATGCTCTTTAAAATATTGTTCCTTCAACGGCTTATCCATAAATAATTTTCTTTTTGTATGGGGTGCATGGTTGGATAAAATGGGAAGAACCCGAATATTTGGTGACACTGAAATCCATTCATACACTTTATCTTTAGTCGTTGGATCATATACTTGTTCTTTGGTTAGAGCTTCCAATCTTACTCCCTCCTTTTTGAAATTTTGCATGATTTTTGGTAAGTAGGTGTTACCATACACCACTTTCATATTGGTGAAGTAATGATCTTCCAAAAGCAACGGCAGATCCATGGCATGGTCATAATGGGTGTGAGAAACCAATCCTGCCTTTACGACAGATGGAGATAAGAAATATTCAAAATTAGTTTTCCACGTACTATAAAGAGATGAGTTGGTTTTTACTTTTCCAAGTAACTTTAGCAATTTCTGATTAGAGAAAAAAGGATCCGTAATGATCGCCTCCCCATTTCGTTCCAATACGAGATTGCCATTACCCAGGTATAATACATTAAGTTCACTTTTCGAATCGGGGCGAACTGAAAGAACGGCCTCGCTTTTTTTAGGAACAATCTCCGGGTAGAATCTGGAAATGGAGTGAGAGCACGCGCCCAGCGTTAGCGCCAGCGCAAAAAAGATAAAATATCTAAACATCGAATAAAGGTATAAAAAATGAGGCCTCGACTCAACAGTGTTCCATTGCCTCGTTGATTTGATAATTTCTTAATTTCGCACCTCACCTTACTGGTACACATTGCCATTTGACCCATTTCATATCGATTTACCGATTACGGAAGTAATTGATGATGTTAAAGGCAATCTCAAGGCAGGAAATACCCTCATCGTCAATGCACCTCCCGGAGCAGGAAAAAGTACCCTGCTTCCACTCGCCCTATTGCATGAACCCTGGCTGGAAGGGAATAAAATTTTAATGTTGGAGCCGCGAAGGTTAGCCGCCCGATCAATAGCCGCCAGAATGTCTTCGTTGCTTGGTGAAGAAGTAGGAGATACTGTTGGTTATCGCATCCGTTTTGAAAACAAAATCAGCAACCGAACAAAAATCGAAGTATTGACTGAAGGCATTCTCACGCGAATGCTTCATAGCGACAATTCACTAGAAGGTGTCGGACTTGTCATTTTTGATGAATTCCACGAGCGCAGCATTCATGCGGATGTAGCGTTGGCTTTATGCAGGGAAGCACAACAAGTATTGAGGCCTGACCTGAGGATCATGATCATGTCCGCCACACTCGATATGCCTCAGCTCACTGATTTATTAAAGGCGCCTGCCGTGGTCAGTCAGGGAAGGCAATACCCGGTTGACATCCATTACGGAACCGGAGTAGACATGTTCATGATTCCTGAATTGATGGCGCGTGCTATTTCAAAAGCAAGTAAAGAAAAAGAGGGAGATATTTTGGCATTCTTTCCGGGAGAAGGAGAAATAAGAAAATGTGAGGAGTTATTAAAAAAAGAATTAAGGGGGTTTATAATACACCCCTTATTCGGACAACTCCCCTTTCATAAACAACAGGCAGCCATCATGCCTAACAAGTCCGGTAAGCGAAAAGTAGTGCTTGCCACCTCCATTGCTGAAACCAGTTTGACCATAGAAGGCATTACCACTGTAGTAGATTGCGGTTATGGAAGAACTTCCCGATTCGACCCTAATTCTGCACTATCAAGATTGGAAACAGTAATGATTTCCAAGGATGCTGCCGACCAAAGGGCAGGAAGAGCAGGAAGACTGGGGCCGGGTACCTGTTATCGATTATGGACGAAAGCCACTCAAGCACAACTGTCGGAACATCGCTCGCCTGAAATGCTCGAAACGGATCTCTCCTCCCTTGTCCTTGATATGGCACAATGGGGAATTATTGACATCAACCAACTCACGTGGCTAACTCCTCCCCCTAAAGGAACAGTGGCACAAGCCTCTGAATTATTGCATGAATTGAATGCACTCGAGAATGGAAGAATCACAGAACACGGAAAAAAAATTCATTCACTTCCCTGTCATCCCCGCATTGCACACATGCTGGTGTTGGCTGATGAAAACGACACACTTGAATTAGCAACCGACATTGCCGCAATTTTAGAAGAGCGCGATCCTTTGCCACGTGATTCCGGAATAGATATTAATCTTCGCATTGAAGCATTAAGGCGTCATAGGAAAGAAAATAATTTAGGAAATAAGTTTAGCCGCATTGAAAAGATAGCGGCATCCTACCGAAAATTATTTGACGCTGAGCCTGACAATGGAACCTTCAATCCGTTTGAGACCGGGGTATTATTGGCCTATGCCTACCCTGAGCGCATAGCTTGTGCCAGACCGGGCAACAATGCACAGTTTCAAATGGCCAATGGCAAATTGGTCATGGCTGGTCATCGCGATGATCTGGCACATGAAGCCTGGCTTTCCATCGCCCACGTTAATGCTCGGGATGGCATGGGTAAAATATTCATGGCCGCTCCACTCAACCCCAAAGACCTCGCTCCGTTGGTAAAAGAAAAAGAAGTGATCACCTGGGACACCCGCAAAGGTGGTTTGATTGCTACAAAAGATCTTCGCATAGGCAGCATCGTTTTACAATCAAAACCTTTACCCTCACCCGATCCAAAACATTTATCAAAAGCCATTTCAGATGCCATAAAGCAGGAAGGAGAAAGGTTACTTTCATTTAATGAAGGCGTGGAGCAATGGCAAAACCGCGTGTTGAGCTTGCGCAAATGGAATCCTGAGGAAGAGTGGCCGGAAGTAAGTACGCACACTTTATTAATTACCAACGAAGAATGGCTTAGTCCTTACCTCAATGATGTAAAGAAACCTGATGATCTGAAAAAAATTGATTTGTTATCCATTTTGAACAATAGCCTCGACTGGGAAAAACAAAAAGAACTTAATCGCTTAGCCCCTACCTCAATTGAAGTTCCCAGTGGATCAACTATTAAGATCAACTATCCGACAGTTGGCGAACCTCCGGTAATAGCGGTTAGACTACAAGAGGTATTTGGAATGGCAGACACACCTACAGTGAACAACGGGAAAAACAATTGTGTACTTCATTTATTGTCCCCTGGTTATAAACCTGTTCAGATTACTTCAGACCTTAAAAGTTTTTGGAGCACCACTTATTTTGAAGTAAGAAAAGATTTGAAACGCAGGTACCCCAAACACAGTTGGCCGGACGATCCGTGGACTGCCGAAGCGGTGAGGGGTATAAAGAGAAAGAAATCGAATTAAGTCTTAATAATCGAGGTGTATTTCACATCTACCTTATTTAATGCAATCTCCCTTAATTTAAGCGGTTATCTGGATTCAACCCCTGCCAGAAATTCTCTTAACGATCTCATGTAGTCCTCAGGGTTGTCACGCGTTTTGGCGTGGCCTGCATTGGGTACTATGGCTACCTTAGAACCAGGAACGAGCGTTTGGTAATAATAAAGTGTCTCGGGCAACACCTCATCGTATTCACCACCAATAAAAAGCGTTGGCTTGGTGATGGCCGGCAGATCTGCCACCCGATCAAAATCACGCAACGTGCCCGTTGCATTAAATTCTGTTGGACCCCACATATAATTGTAGATCGCACGATTCGAACCTGGAACACCTTCACACTCAGCGACAGGCGTTCGTGGACCTTTCTTCCTTGACCCAAAGGTGACATTAAAAGTATCGGTAGCCGCCAGGTAGGCAGGAGCGGTATAATCACCTAACGCTTCGTATTTATTAATAGTATCTTGAACGGGTTGAGACAACCTTGAGATCAACACTTTTGAATCTTTCATCCATTGAGGTGTTCCGATCAGTGGTCCGGAAAAAATAACAGAAGCTATGGCATCCGTATTTTTGGTGACCATATATTCTACAGCAATAGAACCTCCCCATGAACTACCTAATAAATGAAAGCTCTTCAACTTTAATTCTTTTTGCAGTGCCTCTACCTGTTCCACGAAATAGGGAACCTTCCACAAGCTTGTATCATTGGGATGATCTGACATTCCTGATTCCAGTTGATCAAAAAATATAATGGGTCTATCATTGGCCAGGACCTGATAGGCTTCAATAGAACCGCAGCTTCTTCCTCCAGGCCCACCATGCATGACCATTAATGGTTTTCCCGTTCCGTTGCCAATTACCTTATACCAAATTTTTCCTCCTGTCACTTGTACATAACCTTCATGAGGCTGGAGAGGTTTTTCACAACTTATAATGGCTATGGCCATAGTTCCGACAAGTGCAATAAAATATAATCTCATAATTATTATTTAAAAAAGAAATTGAATAGCTCCAGGGAACTCTCGCTCCCAATACCAGATTTTATGCTCACCATCTGCATCAATTTTCAATAACAGATTTTCAGGAGGTCTTGATTTGGATTTCAGAATATCAAATAGTTTTTGGTTGTCCTCAGGAAAATTGACCAGATTGGTATATTCTTGTGCACCCACCACTGCGTAGATTTTCGCATCTAACCTCACTTCTCCTCTGGCAGCTTTACTAAATACTGAGTCGGCATTAAAATGAAGTGCCGCAGAAAAAAGCCCTGCCTTGCCAAATACATCCGGATATTCAGTCAGTGCATAAAAACAAGCTAGTCCCCCAAGGCTTGCCCCCATGATACAAGTATTCTCCCGATCGGATTTGGTTCTGTACGTTGCATCAATTTTAGGTTTCAGTGTATGTACTAAAAAATCGAGATAGGCCTGACCATTTCCACCTAACAAATTTTTATTTCTGTACAAACTAAAATCATTATGACGGGTTCCTTCATTACTCTCAATACCCACTACGATTGCCCCTTCAAACCCATCGCGTTCCATCTCCCGCATCATCTCATCCACATGCATTTCCTGGCTGTAATTAGGATTGGTTTCAAAAATCCATTGCGCATCAGAGAAATAAATAACGGGATAGGATTTGTTGGATTGACTATAGTCCCCAGGGAGATACAACCAAATGGTCTTTGTCACTCCCAATTGCGGGCTATCCAGATCAAAGACAGAATACAATTTTGGATCTTCATCTTCTTTGCATGACTGCAAGAATGTAAAGCACAACAGAACAATTACTAGCCTAGTCACAGCAAATTATTTATCACACAAGATAAAAGGAATTTACCAATTGCCTCTCACCCAGTCCGTTTAATCCTTGATCTCCTCTTTGCCATTTGCATGTTTGGCAAACCTGCCCCTTTCTCGAGGATGAACATGATCATGACTTTCCCATGGCCATCCCCCAAATTCAGTTTGTCGATATTCCTCCATGGCCTCCTGAATTTCAGATTGGGTGTTCATTACAAAAGGGCCGTATTGAGTCACAGGTTCTCCAATTGGCTTTCCCTGCAATAATAAAATAGAAGCAGGCTTAGCGCCATTTTCAATTCTTATTTCAGTATCAGGTTTTATGGCAACCGAATGATAATTGGAAATATGCTCCCCATCTATGGTGATGTGCTCACCTTCGTAGAGATATAGTGTTCTGTTAGAATCTGCACTTGCTTTTGGCAATTTAAACGAAGCACCCTCCTCCATTTTCAAAATCCAGATAGCCACATCGTTGGCTTTGTCACTGGCCCATGAGTTTGGAGCAGGATCTGGCGCCTTCATTTCTCCTAAATGTCCAGCAATAATTTTAACAGATGTTTTCTTTCCATTTTCATCCACCACTTTCTGCTGAGGTATACTTTCATTCCACAACATAGCAAAGTGAGGTTCCACCAGCTTGTTCTTTTTAGGCAAATTCAACCAAATCTGAAAAAGTTCAAGGGGATTGTCTTGCTCATTATTAAGTAAAGGAAACATCTCTGAATGTTGAACACCCTTGCCTGCTGTCATCCATTGCACATCACCATTGCCAAACCGGCCAGCTGCACCCAGGGAATCAGAATGATCTACCAAACCCTTAGTCACTATCGTAACTGTTTCAAAACCACGGTGTGGGTGAGCCGGAAAGCCGGGTACTGAACTTCCGTGATACATCCGCCATCCATCTTTAATAGTGAAATCATTGCCTATGTTTCTGCCAGACAGCGATGCATCCGGCCCCATGTGATCATTTCCTTTCGGGTAAAAATCAGCATGGTGAACGCAAAACAAAAATGGGTCGCTGGTTTCCCATGGAAAGCTCAATGGCTTTATACTAATAATTGAATTACTCATACTTGATATTTCTTAGGAATTGAACGTGTATAACATAGAAGGCAATAAATATGTTCATACCGCAATGAAACCCAGACATGATTATTCACCACAAATTCCCGAAAAGAGGGTGATGGAATCATGAATAAATAAAATCACCTTTGAATGGTTGCAAGGAGGCCAAAGTGAAGTTGCAATAAAGGTGTAAAGTACTCTTCGCAATTGAGACGGTGGCTATCATGTCGGTCACCGTCTCTTTTTTTATAAGGTATCTGCTACACACATCACCACCCTGTTAAGGTAACGATTAAAAATAATTCACTTTCTAATAATAATATAAGCTCCAATAAGAGTCATTCCCAGTGCCGCGATCAGTTCGATAAATTCCCAGGTCCCCCATGTTACCGTGTTGGTTACTCTATAAATACAAAAAGCAATTCCTAAACCAACGTACAGATAACCACGTAAATTCACTATATTCCTTTGACCCATTTTGGCGAGCTAATTTAATTTTTGCTCAATTCTTTCCATCCTTTCACACAACTCTTGCAACTTATTCAAAATAATTACATGCGTTTTTTTCGCATCAATGCCCACTGGGCTGGCATCACTTTGAATGAGTTGCGCTATTAATTCAAAATCTTTTGGGTTCACTTTAAAGTTCTCGTTTTTCATAATTTTGCTATTTAATTGACCTACTATTTTATTATCATATACTCCAAGTATAATAGTTATGATCAATATCCAACTCAAATCCAGTTTTTGGATAAAGCTCATTTCCCTCAACATTCGATTTTGCAGTCTCCAACATCATTCCACATGCTCCGGACTCACGGCAAAGTGTTTTCGCCCTTTCAATTAAACCAACAGAAAAGCCCTGCCTTCGATAACTCGCATTTACATACAAATCATTCAACAGCCAGAAACGTTGCATAAGGGTAGACGAGAAGAGTGGATAGAGCTGAGTAAATCCCGTCATAATCCCTTCGTCATTGAATGACACGAAAATTTCCGACTCGTTTCCTTCAATTCTTTCTTTAAGAAATAATTGTGCGCCCTCAAGATCAGACTCCTTTTTATAAAAAACTCTATACTGATTGAACAATTCAGCCAAAGACCTAAGGTCACTTAATTCTGCCTTTCTTATGTTCATCTTTTATTAATTATTCCTTACGAATAAATATCCCATATCGGTTACTCCCTTTTGTATCAGGAGACTTTGTGATGTGGCCATTGATGATCACGTATTCAAAACCATCAGCAAATTGATGTGGTTCTTCATACGTTGCATTGTCTTTTACTGCTAAAGGATCAAATACTAAGAGGTCAGCCTTAAATCCCACTTTCACCTCGCCCCTTTTTTCCAACCCAATGATAGCCGCAGGCAGTGAAGTCATTTTTCTAATGGCCTCAGTCAGTTCAAGGCTGTGTGTTTCATTTACATAATGCCTGATGATTTTCGCAAATGAGCCATACCCTCTTGGATGGTGCATGGTAGGCGAGCCATCAGAAGAAATACACACAAGTGAATCCTTGATGATCGCAGCCTCCAATTCTTCATCCATTACAAAATAGGCACCTGATCCACCTTCAGGCCCTACCACATCAATCAATACTTTTTCAAAAGGCATCTGCAACGAATCAGCTACTTGCGCCAAAGTCATTCCCTGCCACTGCCCATCACCAAATAGGGTAGCCTTCGGACCATTGCGCCTAATAATTTTATTTCTTAAATAATCCTCTAGCTCACTTCTTCGAGAAGCCCTCACCTTTTTAAAGTTATTCGGAGCCTTCGCCCAATCGGGGAATACAATTCCAATATCAGTATAACTTGCGGTATAAGGATATGCGTCAGCAGTAACTTCAATTCCCTCCATTCTGGCTGAGTCCAAAATAGACAATAAGTGTTTTGCCCTTTTTTCACCCTTCCCATACACTACTTTAAAATGAGAAATATGAACAGGCGCGAATGTTCCCTGGAGCAACAATTCATGAATCGACTTTTCAATCTGGTCATCATCTTCATTGCGCATATGACTCATGATAATTCCATCGTTATCACCCACCACTTTAGCAAGGGTTTCCAGTTCCTCCTCCTGTGCAAAATAACCAGGTGGGTATTCTAATCCGGTGCTTAGGCCAAAAGCACCACGCTTCATGCTCTGTCTCAATATTTCCTGCATGGATGCAAGTTGTTCTTCCGTAGGTCGAGGAGAATAATTGGTACCCGATAGTTCTCTCAATGTACTATGACCCACAAAGGTGAGTACATTAACACCCAATCCAGTAGAATCTATTTGAGTCATCCAGGGTGAGATGTTTTCAGATTCATAGCTAAACCCATCTTGCCCCAGGCAAATGGTAGTTACTCCCATGTCTCTAAAGTTTTGAAAGTCTGCATTAGCCACTGGGTCTCCATGCGCATGTGCATCTATAAAACCGGGAGTTACCACTTTTCCTTTTGCATCAATAATATAACCCACATTCACTTTCGCCTTGTCAACATCACCTATAAATGCGATGGTATCTGCTCGAATTAACAAGTCACCCAAAAATCCCTTTGCTCCGGTTCCATCAATTATAGTCCCATTAGTAATCAACACGTCAAAGCTTCCTGAAGGTGAGTTGGTTTGGTTACATGCGAAAAGTACCGTTGCCAAAATGATGACATTCAAAAATTTAAAGAAAATCGAAAATCTCATAAAATACTTTTTATCCACCCACCATCCACCGCAAGAGACACTCCTGTGATATAACCCGCACGCTCACTCGCTAAGAATGCTACTGCTGCGGCAAACTCTTCCGGCTTTCCAAAACGTCCTAAGGGAATTTCAGAGGTTACATTGGCCATCGATGGGTTATTCTCTATCAGTTTAATCAGTCGCGAGGTTTGGGTGTAACCCGGCATCACATTATTTACAGTTATATTGTATTGTCCCAATTCATTGGAAAGTGATTTCATTAAACCTGCAACGGAAGCCCTCACTGCATTGGACAAAATTAAATTGTTTACAGGCTGCTTCACGGCTTGTGAGGTAATAGCGATAATCCGCCCCCATTTTTGTTTTTTCATTCCCGGTAAAAATCCATTCACCAAACCAACGGCACTTCCCAATAACTGTTTTGTAGCTTTTTCCCAGTCCTCCTGGCTAAAAGATTCAAAGGGGCCAGATGGGGGGCCGCCTGTATTCGTCACTAGCACATCCACCTTACCAAACTCCTTTAATGTATTGGTTATAATATAATCGCGATCTTTCGCAACCGACAAATCACCGGCAATTGCCAGCACGCGTACACCTTTTGATTTAATTGTTGCTTCCGTTTTCTTCAGGTTTTCTTCATTTCTTCCACAAATAATCACTGTTGCCCCTTCTTCAGCCAGCAACATCGCTACTGCTCTGCCTAAACCCTGACTTGAGGCAGCCACAAAAGCCACCTTATCTTTTAGACCCAGTTCCACTATTTTCTTAAGTAATCGTCCGTACCATCCAACCAATCTTCGCGTGGTGGCGACCATGAATCAATTTCCACCACTTCACCGATCATCAATGCTTCGTGTGGTACATTAGAAGGGATCACCACCACATCACCGGCCTCCAAATCCATTTGTTGCTCTTTGTTTGCCCCAAACCAAAATCTCATTTTACCGGAGACAACCTGTGTGATCTGTTCATGAACATGATGGTGCAAGGGCACTATGAACCCATCCTTAAAATTCATTTTAGCAACCATCATTTTTTCTCCTGTGATGATTCTTCTTTTCATAGACGGGTTCACCTCTTCCTGAGGGATGGATTCCCAATTCATTTTTTCTACCATGATTCAATTTTCACTAATTAATATTTGCTGAAAGGCTAAGATAAAATATTTTAATCAATTGTGCGATATCGTACATATCTGTACACTTTCGCATTCTTCCAATCGCTAAAAACCTTTATTAGGGTGCTATAACTTCATTTTCCAACTGGCATGTTAGTTGAGGAATAGCCACAAACGAATTAACCACAACTTATAATGCGCAATATTTTTACCATCATTTTGACACTATTTGCCACCGCAACGTATGCCCAACATACGATAAAAGCTCAGGATATCATTGATGAGATCAATAAGGGCAGAGCTGTATCTTATAAAGACGTGACTATTGAAGGGTATCTCGATTTGACTGACTTGCATAACAGGAGACATACAGAATCTTCCTTTGATTTCTTTAGCAAAGGTAACGACATGTATGAGAGTACGGTAGAAGGGTCACTCACGTTTGTCAACTGTACTTTCACGGATGATGTTATTGCCTATTATTATGTAGAGCGGGACAATGACACATTTATCGCTCACTTTGAGGGAGATGTGGTTTTCCAAAACTGTACATTTAAAAGAAAAAGTGAATTCAAATATTCAGAATTTGAAGAAGGTGCTGACTTCAGCGGATCGATATTCAACCGGGAAGCAAATTTTAAATACGCTGAATTCTCGAGTGCTCCTCACTTCGCCAATGTCAATTTTCGCGATGATGCTAATTTCAAATACGCAGAATTCCCTCAAGGTGCATCTTTTCAATCAGCGGCATTTATGCAGTTGGCCAATTTTAAATACACCAAATTCCACACTCCACTCAATCTTAAAAATGTCCAATTCAGAGGAGAGGAAGATTTCAAATACACCAAAGTAGACGGGCGTAGCTTTACTTCCTACTTACTCGAGAATCGCTGAGGTACTCCTAAAATTGTTTTGATTTTAAAGCAATATCCTTACCCGTAATCAGGTTCGAGACTACACTTATAAAGTCTTAAGACCATTTATCAAGTGAGTTCCACTTTGATGGGCTAATCAAATTAATTTACGCGAAAATAAGCGTGAATTGAGATCATCTATTGGAATAGCTTTATTCTGGTTATTGGCTACCTCAGCCATTGCACAGGAAATCTCAAGGAAGACCATAAATATTAATGAGACCAATGCGCTCATTAAGATTGATGGGATACTTGATGAACCAGTCTGGAAAAACATTACTCCAGCTAAGGACTTTTATCAAACCTACCCTTACGACTCTTCCTTATCCGATACACAATGTGAAATTTATCTCACCTATGATAAAACCAATATATATGTAGGCACCAAATGTAATGATCTCGAGCCGGCCAAAAAATTCGTTATCCTTTCAAAGCGCAGGGATTTCAGGGGGTCAGGTATTGAAAGTGTAAATATCCTGTTGGATCCATTTATGGATCAGACAAATGCTTATTCATTTGGCATTAATCCCCTTGGCGTACAAAAAGAAGGATTGGTGGCTAATGGAGGAAATCAATCGGAGGATTTTTCTTTAGATTGGGACAATAAATGGAAGGGTGAATCTTTCATTGGAGATGGATTCTGGACTTCAGAGATGGCTATCCCCTTCAAAACAATTAGGTTTCCTGAAGGTTCTACCAAATGGTATTTCAATGCCTATCGCGTAGACAGTAAAACCAACGAGCGCGCCACCTGGAACAGAGTGCCACGAAACTTTAGGCCTTATTCTTTATCTTATACCGGAGAATTGATTTGGGATAAACCCTTGCCGAAACCGGGAGCCAATGTTTCCATCATCCCTTTTATTTCTTCTGGTGTAAATAAAAATTTTGAAGAGGGTACTGAATCATCCTTTCAAAGCGCCATAGGGGGTGACGTAAAGATTGCACTTACACCCTCCCTTAATCTGGATTTAACACTCAATCCTGATTTTTCACAAGTGGAGGTGGACAAGCAGGTAACTAATGTTGATCGTTTCGAGATTTTCTTTCCTGAAAAAAGACAGTTCTTTCTTGAAAATGCAGATCTCTTTGCCGCATTTGGAACAGAAGATGCTCGCCCGTTTTTCTCAAGAAGAATTGGTGTAGCCATTGACACTTCAACAGGGTCTAATGTGCAAAATAAAATCTACGGTGGATTTAGATTGAATGGCAAACTAAACAGGAGATTACGCGTAGGCTTGCTCAACATGCAGGCTGCCGAAGATAAAGAAATACAATTACCCAGTATTAACTATACAGTGGCTGCAGTGCAACAACAGGTATTTAGCAGATCAAATGTCTCCGCATTTGTTGTTAACAAGCAATCCTTTAATGGCACCTTTACCGACAAATTATTTGAAGAACCCGTGAAATACAACCGAGTAGTAGGCCTGGACTACAACCTTGCTTCAATTACCAATAAATGGACAGGTAAAATTTTCTATCATCAGAGCTTTCAGGAACAAAATCCCGGTAAACAATATGCACATGGAGCCTCCTTGCGTTATAGCACGCAAAAATGGGAGGTAGAATGGAATCATACTTTAATTGGTGAGAATTATAATGCCGAAGTGGGATTTGTAAAAAGAACCAATATTAATAGTATCACACCAAAAATAGGTTATAAGTTTTATCCGAAAAAAGGAATAATAAACAACCACGGCCCAGAAACAAATATCAAATATTTTTGGAATAATAATGGTCGGACAGATCAGCTTATACGTCTTTCTTATGATATAAGGTTTCAAAACAATGCGAGCGCTCGCATCTCGTATAGCAATGAATATACTAAATTAATAAATGATTTTGACCCCACCCGCTCACCAGATAAAGACAACCCACAGCTACTAGCAGCTGGTTCTGATTATAACTATCAAAGTTACTGGATGCGTTTCGCATCCGATCGGTAGTGTCTAATTAACTGTGTAAAGGCCCGATTCGGTCTTGTTGAAAGTTCGA